>CAVRGW010000001.1:0-64615 GCA_963720885.1 uncultured Actinomycetes bacterium
TACCTAACGTTAAACGCACCACTCCAGCATAATACTCTTAGTGTTCAGGACGATCCGCGAACAGATCGAAACCGTATTCCGGCGCGATCCGGCGGCGCGAAGCGTGCTCGAAATCGTACTGTGCTATCCCGGCTTTCACGCCGTGCTGCTGCATCGCGTGGCGCATCGCCTTTACCGCGCCGGCTGGTACACCCCGGCCCGCATGGTCAGCCAGTTCTCGCGCACCTTGACCGGGATCGAGATTCATCCCGGCGCGAGCATCGGCAAGCGCTTCTTCATCGATCACGGCATGGGCGTGGTGATCGGCGAGACCGCCGAGATCGGCGACGACGTGCTGCTCTACCAAGGCGTGACCCTGGGCGGCACCGGCAAGGAAGCCGGCAAGCGGCATCCGACCCTGGGCAATGGCGTGGTGGTCGGCACCGGCGCGAAGATCCTCGGCAACATCCGCATCGGCGATCACTCGAAGATCGGCGCGGGATCGGTGGTGGTGCGTCCCGTGCCGGATCAATCGACCGTGGTCGGCATTCCCGGGCGCGTGGTCAGCGGCATGGATCCGACCGATGCGCTGGAGCACGGGAACCTGCCCGATCCCGAAGGGCAGTTGATCGAGGAGCTGGCTCGGCGAGTGGCGGAGCTGGAAGCGATCGTCAAGGCTTTACAGGAGCGCTGAAACGCGTAGCGCAGGCTGTTGGCGGCGATCGCGCTCAGTTCCTCCGCGTGAATCCGAACGTGCGCGCGGCCAGATCGTACTCCCATTCGAGCGTGCAATCGAACAACGCTGGATCGTCGGTATTGAGAATGATCGGCACGCCGGCGTCGAACAATCTCCGCACCGGATGTTCGGCGAGCGATGCAACCGCGCCGGTGCGCACGTTGCTGGTGATGCAGACTTCGAGCGGGATGTCGTGTTCGCGCAGATGCGCCACCAGATTCGGATCTTCGATCGCGCGGATGCCGTGGCCGATGCGTTCCGCGCCAATCGCCAGCGCATCCCAGACGCTCTGGGCGTCGGTGGTCTCGCCCGCGTGGCACATCAGGCGCAGCCCGCGATCGCGCGCCTTGGCGAACAGATCCTTGAACCATAGCGCGGGACCCTCCGCCTCGAATACCTCCCATGCCGATCGCCACAACGCCGTCGCTTGATGTGCTCGGCCGCGAAATCGAATACCGGCGCGGCCGCTTCGGCTCCCCATTGGCGCGTCGCATCGAGAATCCAGCGGATCGGCACAGGACTGCGTGCGGCTTCGTTCGCCAGCGCATCGAAGATCGCAGCCAGGTCCTGCTTCTTCCACAGGATCACGCCGGCCGAAACCGTCACTTCCGCGTAGCAGATGCCTTGGCGGCCAGCCGCTCGAACAGGCGGCGCGCAATAAGGGCGTAGTCGGCCGGCGCCCGCAGCTTGCGATTGACCCACACATAGCTCTGGATGAATCCGTCGAAATCGGAATACGTGAGCGCGGCGCGAAGCTCTGCATCAGTAAGCGAGGGATCGAGTTCGTTCAATGTCTCGGGCTCGACCGCGCCTTCCAGGTGAAGATGAAGCTCGGCCCGCGTCATTCCTGTAATAA
Organism: uncultured Actinomycetes bacterium; assembly: GCA_963720885.1. Lineage (GTDB taxonomy): Bacteria > Actinomycetota > Thermoleophilia > Gaiellales > JAICJC01 > DATLLN01. Next base: position 1,572 of record CAVRGW010000001.1, read on the forward strand.
TAGCGATCAGGGAACTCATGAATAATGTCCGCAGCTCAAACTGGCTGATCGTAGAAGGCCGGCATCGCGATCCGTTCTCTTACCTGGGTCCGCACAAAGGGCAGATCCGCGCCTGGCTCCCGCAAGCGAAGAGACGCTTTCGTCCTCGCCGGCGACGAGGTCATCCCGATGAAGCGCGCGGATCCGGCGGGCCTCTTTGTCGCGAAGAGCGGAGGCCGCGAATATCGCCTCCGCATCACACTGTACTCCGGCGACTCGCAGGAACTGGAAGATCCCTATCGCTTCCCTCCCCTGCTGACCCCGTTCGAATTGCACCTGCATGGCGAGGGCACCAACTACGAAAGCTACGGCACGCTGGGCGCGCACCTGGTCGCGTGCGAAGGCGTCGCAGGCGTTCGCTTCGCGGTGTGGGCTCCCAATGCCGAGGTGGTCAGCGTCACCGGCGACTACAATGGCTGGGATCGCACGCGCCATCCGATGCGTCTGCGCGACGGCGGCATCTGGGAGATTTTTCTGCCGGGACTCGCGGCGGGCGCGAACTACAAATACTCGGTGATGATGCCGAACGGGCACGAGCAGGATCACAGCGATCCGTGCGGGTTCTTCGCCGAGGTGCCGCCCAAGACGGCGTCGATCGTCTGGCCGCTGACGAACTATGAGTGGGGCGACGCGGCGTGGATGGAGGATCGCGCGAAGCGGAATTTGCTGCGCGAGCCGGTGTCGATTTACGAAGTGCATCTGGAATCGTGGCTGCGCGGGACCGTCGAACGAATGGCTGACCTATCGCGAACTGGCCGAGAAGCTGCTGGCGTACGCGTGGAGAACGGCTTCACGCATCTGGAACTGATGCCGGTCATGGAGCATCCGTTTTCCGGGTCGTGGGGCTATCAGGTGACCGGCTACTTCGCGCCCACGTCGCGCTTCGGCACGCCCGACGATTTCCGCTACTTCATCGACCGCTGCCATCAGGCCGGACTGGGCGTGATTCTGGATTGGGTTCCCGGCCACTTTCCGCGGGACCCGCACGGTCTGGCTCGCTTCGACGGGACGGCGCTCTACGAACACGAGGATCCGCGGCAGGGCGAGCATCGCGACTGGGGCACGCTGATCTTCAATTACGGCCGCAACGAGGTTCGCGAGTTCCTGCTCTCGAACGCGCTGTACTGGCTGAAGGAGTTTCACATCGACGGGCTGCGCGTGGACGCCGTCGCGTCCATGCTGTATCTGGATTATTCGCGCGAAGCGGGCGAATGGATTCCCAACCGCTACGGCGGGCGCGAGAATCTGGAAGCGATCGATTTCCTGAAGCGCTTCAACGAACTGGTCGCACCAGGTACCGGGCGCGATCACGATCGCCGAGGAATCCACGGCGTGGCCGGGCGTTTCGAGGCCGACTTACCTCGGCGGCCTGGGCTTCACCATGAAGTGGAACATGGGCTGGATGCACGACATGCTCGATTACTTCTCCAAGGAGCCGGTCTTCCGCAGGTATCACCAGAACGACATCACCTTCAGCATGCTGTACGCCTTCACCGAGAATTTCCTGCTGCCGATTTCGCACGACGAAGTGGTGCACGGCAAGGGCTCGCTGATTTCGAAGATGCCGGGCGACGAGTGGCAGCGCTTCGCCAACGCCCGCGCGTTTCTGGGCTACATGTTCGGGCATCCCGGGAAGAAGCTGCTGTTCATGGGCACGGAGTTCGGGCAAACGGCGGAATGGAACCACGACGAGGGGCTGCCGTGGTGGCTGCTGCAGTTTCCGGTGCACCACAAGCTTCAGGCCATGGTGAGGGAGCTGAATCGGCTGTACCGCGCGCGAGCCGGCGCTGTACGAAGTGGACGACGATTATCGCGGCTTTGAGTGGATCGATTTCCGCGATGCCGAAGCGAGCGTGATTTTCTTCGCGCGCTACGCGCAGGATCGCGAGGACTTCATGGTGTTCTGCTGCAACTTCACGCCGGTGCCGCGGACGGGCTACCGCATCGGTCTGCCGCGGCTGTGCGGATATCGCGAGGTTTTCAACACCGACGCGGAGATATTCGGCGGCAGCAACATGGGCAACGGCGGATGGGTGCAGGCTGAAGATAAGGCGTCGCACGGCCAGCCGGCGAGCGCCCGCGTTACTTTGCCTCCGCTGAGTGTGGTGGTCCTGAAGCCGGAATAGGCCTCGTCGGACGGCATCGCAAAACGCGCAGCGACAAAACGAACCCAGGAAGGTATTGAAACCAAAGGATCGAGTGTTTTTTGCGCGTTGGCTCACGTTGCCTCCTTTCGTAGTTCCGTTCCCGTGAGGTTGCGGAGCGGGTTTCAATTCACAAATTAGGGTGTGGATGAGCGGAAATGGTGGCGATGAAGCGCGCAAGTGGCTCAAAGAAGTAGCAAGGAAATGCTTGGGAGATTGGTGACAGTCCGATTATCTGGAAAGCACGAAGGAGAGGAAGCGGTTGCCCGACCTAAACGGCGTTTTAAGGCGCCATCACAAAAGGAAGCGGGGTGACCGTGGAACTAATGCCCATGCCTCAGGCTTATGTATTTCCTGTTTATTGCCGATCTGAACGGGCGGCTCAACCGCCCTGACCATGAGCTGCCTTCCCTTCCAAAGCATCTCTATCAGGCCCCTTCGGACTGCACCCTCTTCTTCAACCACCCGCCCATGCCCTCAGGGATAGTAAGGCCCGATCCTTCAAATACGTGAAATCGAACTTGTACTCTAACCGGGAACCCATTTTTTGCAACAGCTCGGCGAGGAAATCCTTGCGGCGTTCCTCGTGCTGATTTTCAAGCTGTGTCCGTTTGGCTGCGTTCGGTTCTTGGGTTTCGTCAGGAAGGTGGATATTCAGATGGTCTAGGTACTTTTTCCAAGCGTCTCGAATATCCGTTTCCGACGCGTCAGAAAATTCCACGTCTATCAGATTCAGGGCTTCCACATGCCGGTAATGAAGGATGTTGCCACGTGTTGCAATCAGGGTTGTAAACACGTGCATCCGCCGCGCTCATGCTTCATGCTCCAGCTGCACTTGCCATTGCGCCTCAAACGCCTTTTGAGGCGCCACATATACTGCCCAAATCATCACGCCCGTTGCGAGTGCAGTAACCACAGCTGAGACGGCTATTACATCTGTTGAAAATCCATAAAAAAACTAAAATCGCCTTTTTTCTATTCTTGCCGATTTTTGATTACATGTTAAAACACAAGCACTAAAGTTGGCCGGAACCGCCGCGGAGGGCGTTATTTTGCTCGGCTCCTCGGCAGGGCAACTCTAAGTGAGCCCATGCGGCAATGAATAGTGCCTGCAAAAAAAAAAAAAAAAAAAAAAGGGGGGGGTGCGCTGGATACTGGAGTGGGTTTTAGTTTTACTCCCTTCCTACCTCTCAAGTATCTGCGCGGGCCATAACGCGAGGGGGTTGCCGCTCTCGTCGCGTGCATCACCGGCTACAACCCAAGCAAAGGCTTACTTGCGTCTGGCGCGTAGGCAAATCAAGTAAAATTCACCAAAATACAAGAATGAGACCGGAGAGGCTCACGCGCTAACTAAGAGGTCCTGGGGCGGTCTCAGGGCGGCGGCGTCCGACAAGGGGATAAGTGGTGGAACAGAATTCTCTGCATGGAATCAACACCGGTCGGCGGCGTCAAGACTGTCCCCTGGCGATGTATTCCCAAATCTCGTCAAGATCGGCTTCAGACCCCCGGGGCAAGACGATACACCATTACCCGGCGGGATTGTCTGCGCAGCCGGTCCCGTCCGCGCTGTTTCACTTCTGCAGGAAGTTCGGGCAACGATTGCTGCGTGAAAACGCGGCCTTCCCCTCGCGCCAGGGAAGCCTCCGCCTCATCGGCCGCGGCGAGCATATCCGCGCGGGTGAGCTGGCTTCTTCCCACAGAGCAAGGGCTCACGCACCGCATGTTCGTCACGGTGCAGCCGGCCGCTCTGAATCGCGAGACCGACAAGCGCCTCTTGATCCGGGGTGAGGTGTACTTCCATCGCCTTCAGAGTACGGGATAGCGTCGCTGGGGGCAAGTCGTCGTGTCGTGAATCAGAAGTTCGCATAAGCAAGGAGTTGTGATCGAGAATGGGGACAGCGAGAGAAATGAAGCACTGCCGATTCACGCGGAAGTATGAAAATGCCTAAATGGGCTAAGCAGAACATTGTGGAAACTCTACCTGCGCGCTGAAGCCAGTAGCGGAGCAGGACATACAGGAAATGTCCGCTTTTAACATAGCAGCTTGGGTATTCAGAGGCAGCGTAGCCAGTCCCCATTCCGAAGCGGGATCTTCGAACTGCCACCATCTCAAGGTTACCCCTGCAGCGGCTAAACAGCGGCAAATTTCGCCCGGATACCCGCATCCACTACGCTGAAAGCACGGAACTTGACTAGGATAGAATGGTAGTGTTACTGTGTACCGATTCAACTAGGTTTGTTGGAGGTAGTGTGGGCAACGTCAGTCGTGCCAAAATCTCAGGTTCTCTCGTTTCTTCTCTGCGTTCGGCGCTGATGACTGGCCCGGCATTCGCCCAGGTGGATTTATCCGGCAGCTGGAATCCGCAGTACCAGGAAGATCAGGCGGAACGCATCCCCGGCCCGGAACTGGTGGACTACCTCGGCATTCCCATCAACGCCTAAGCCCGCCAGTGGGCTTTGAGCTGGGATCCCGACCGGCTCGGGCTTCCCGAGCATCAATGCCAGGTCCACACCGCGGCTTACATCTATCGCGGCCCGCTGCAGCTTCGCATCTGGGAGGAGCGCGATCCGCAGACGCAGGAGCTGGTCGCGATCCGGCAGTACACCAGCACCTACGAGCAGAATCGCACCATCTACATGGACGGCCGTCCGCATCCGCCCGAGTATGCCGCGCACACCTGGATGGGATTCTCCACGGGCAAGTGGGAAGGCAACATCCTGACCGTCTATACCGACCACATCAAGCAGGGCTGGCATCGCCGGAACGGGATCCCTTCGAGCGACAAGATCACGCTGGTGGAGCATTTCATCCGGCACGAAAACCATCTGACGCACGTGAGCGTGGTGACCGATCCGGTGTATCTGACCGAGCCGCTGATCAAGAGCGAAGACTACGTGCTCAATACCAGCTCGGGCGGAAACTGGCTGTGGCCTTGCGAGTACGTGGAAGAGCTGCCCAACTCGGACCTGACCAAGTGCCCAGTTATATGCCCGGCGAAAATCCGTTCGTGCATGAGTTCGCGGACCGCTGGCACATTCCGGTGACGCGCGGCCCTGGGCGGCGCCGAGACGATGTATCCGGAATACATGAAGAAGCTGAAGGCCGCAGCAAAGTGACAACCCGCGTGACCTCCACACCAAAGCAATGCCTAAAATCCTCTTTGCCGCATCCGCCTGTCTCGCGGCTCTCTTGATGATGCTGGGACCGGCGGAGGTCGCCCACGCCCAGGGAAAAGGAAGGGCGGGAAGCAAGGCGCGCCCAGGCCGCCGCAGCAACGCCGCCAATCCGGCGCTGGCGAATGCGGAAGTCCACACTCTCAAGGTTCAGGGAAACGTCTACATGATCGTGGGGCCGGGCGGGAACACGGCGCTCCAGATCGGCGATTCCGGCGCTCTGGTGGTGGATACCCAGTATGCCGAGGTCTCCGACAAGATCATCGCGGAGATCCGCAAGCTGACCGACAAGCCCATCCGCTACATCATCAACACCAGCGCCGATCCGGATCACACGGGCGGCAACGCCAAGATTTCGAAGGCCGGGGCGCCGGTGATCGGCGGGAACCTGGGAGCGGTGGCGTTTGAGAACGGAGCCACCATCGTCGCGCAGGAAAACGTGCTGCGCCGGATGAGCAAGGCAGCCGAGGGCAAGCCGGATGCGAACGCCGACCTGCTGCCGACCACAACCTTTTTCCAGGGCCAGAAGGAAATCTTCTTCAACGAGGAGCCGGTGATCGTGATGTTCAGCCGGCGGCCCACACCGACGGCGACAGCATGGTCTTTTTCCGCCGCTCCGACGTGCTCGCCACCGGCGACATCTTCAACGAGAACAGCTATCCCGTAATCAACCTGCAAGAGGGCGGAAATATTCAGGGTGTGATCAAGGCGTTGAACGTGATGCTGGACATCACCATTCCCAAGCACGAGCAGGAGGGCGGAACCTACGTGATCCCCGGCCACGGGCGGCTTACCGACGAGCACGACGTGCTGGAGTATCGCGACATGGTGACCATCATCCGGGACCGGGTGCAGGAAATGATCGAGAAGGGGAAGACGCTGGCACAGGTGAAGGAAGCCAAGCCGACTTTCGAATACGATGGACGGTGGGGCTCGACGACGGGTCCCTGGACGACGGATATGTTTGTAGAAGCGGTATATAAGAGCCTGTCGGCGAAGAAATAGGCGGGGTCAGTGACCGGTCACTGACGGTCAGCGAATCGCTGGAATACGTCAGTCCCGTGATAGGCTTCAATGTAGCGGTTCAGTTGGATTTAGAGTCAGAGTGGAGGTTAACTTGATGAAAACGAAGCTTGCGATCATCGCGGCGGCAGCGGGTTTCATGTTTCTTGCGACGACGCCCATATCGGCGCACCATTCCTTTGCGGGAACCTATCTGGAAGACGCGCCACCCGTGACCATCGAGGGCACGCTGGTGGCGTTCCTGGTGCGGAATCCGCATTCCTTTGTGCACGTGGAAGATGCGACGCTGAAGGATCCCAAGACGGGCGAGCCGATTCGCTGGTCCATCGAGTGGGGCGCCGCCGGGCAACTGGCGCAGCAGGGCGTCCGAACCGGATCGCTGAAGGTCGGCGACAAGGTTAAGGTGGTCGGCAGTCCCGGACGCAATGCGGAAGATTACCGGTTGCGGATGCGCAGCATCACCCGGCCGTCGGATGGATGGACTTGGCCGGTAGGGAACCAGACGTTTAACTAGACGCTAACGAAAGAGGGCGCCGCGCGGCGGGCGTGTCCCGATTCGCGAGGGAACAAGAATGAACCAGACAACTCGTACGAGACCTTGGCTGTCGGTGATGGCGTTGCTGATTTCACTTGCGATACCGGTGTTCATGTTCGCGCAGGGCGGGCAAGGCAGAGGCGGCCGGGGAGGTCGCGGCGGGCCGCCGGTTCCCCAGGTTCCTCGCGCGCAAGCCCCGATCGACCTGACCGGCTACTGGGTTTCGCTGGTGACGGAAGACTGGCTGTATCGCATGGTGACTCCCGCCAAGGGCGATACCGCCAGCGTTCCGCTCAACAACCAGGGCAAGCAGGTGGCGAACAACTGGGATCCGGACAAGGACATCGCCGCCGGCGAGCAGTGCAAGTCCTACGGAGCGGCCGGGCTCATGCGCGTCCCCGGACGCCTGCACATCGAGTGGCAGGACGATAACACGCTCAAGATCGATTTCGATGCGGGAACCCAGACCCGGCTGTTGCACTTCAACGGGACGCCGCCTGCCTCGGGCGATGCGGGCTATCAAGGCTATTCGGTGGCTTCCTGGGAAGGGATCCCCCGCGGACGGGGCGTGTTCGGCCTGCCGGGCGGCGGCGCCGGACTTACGGGCGGCCCGGAAGCGGCCAAGGGAGGACCCCAGCCGGTGAAGCCGGGATCGCTGCACGTGGTGACCACCCATATGAAGCCCGGATATCTGCGCAAGAACGGAGTCCCGTATAGCGCCAACACCGTGCTGACGGAGAATTTCGACAAAGTCACGGAGCCGGACGGCGAGACATTGCTGATCGTCAGCACGATTGTGAACGATCCGCAATATCTGACGCAGGAGTTTCTGACCAGCACCCATTTCAAGAAAGAACCGGATGGATCGAAGTGGAGCCCCTCGGCTTGCTCGGCGAAATAGCATAGTCCGCGGATCTGCTTTGGAGAACATTGCCGGCAACTGCCATCCAGCCGGCGGGAGTGCGTATTTAGTGTCGCCTATGAGTCACTTATGAATTTGGCCCATATCCATCTTTTACTGAATCATTTCCCGACCATCGGCACGATGATTGGAATCGGCCTGTTCCTGGTTGGCCTGGCCGCGAAGAAAGACGACTTGAAGCGCGCCAGCCTGGTGGTGTTCCTGGGCATCGCCTCTGATCACGCTTCCGACGTACATGAGCGGGAACGCCGCCCAGGAGGTGATCTGCAAAGCGCAGAGCACCACGGGCCCCTGCATCGATACCGGCGTATCGAGGGCCTTGATCGAGAAGCACGAGGGAGCGGCGCTGCTGGCGTTCCTCTTCATGCAATTCATGGGAGCCTTCGCCTGGCTGGGGCTGTGGCAATACCGGCGCCTGGCGCACTTCCCGAAATGGACCCTGACGGCCGTGGCGCTGCTCGCCGCGATTACCTTCGGCCTGATGGCGCAGGCTGCCAACATCGGCGGGGAGATCCGGCATCCGGAGATCATGTCGGCCCAGGAAGCCCAGGCGGCGCAGGCCGCCGGGGAAAAACCGCTGGGACGCGCGGTGGGATCGTTCGTGGTGGATAAAACGTGGGTATGGGCGACCTGCGAGACACTTCACTTTGTCGGGTTGTGCCTGCTTTTCGGCATCGCCTCTTTCGTGGATCTGCGAATGCTGGGGATGATGAAGAGCATCCCGTTCAGCGCCCTGCACCGGCTGCTGCCCTGGGGCGTTATGGGATTCGGCATCAACTTGATCACGGGCATGTTCTTCTTTGTAGCGGCTTCCGAGCAGTACACCACCAACACGGTGTTCCAGTGGAAGATCGTGTTGATGATGCTGGCGGGGCTCAACGTGCTGTACTTCACGATTTTCGATGAGCCCTGGGAGTTGGGGCCGGGAGACGACGCGCCTCTCACGGCCAAGTTCGTCGCGGCCTCGGCATTTGTGCTGGTGATCGGCGTGATCTTTTGCGGACGGATGTTGCCGTTCCTCGGGAAAGCCTTCTAAATGCTTCTACCTGTGATGGTGGTGACGATCGTTATTGGCGCTGTCGTGGCTCTGGGTGTCGTGGGCTACCTCATCGACAAAAGCGCGGCCGGGAAAAGGAACTAAATCGCATGATGGAGTTTCTTTCAAAGATCGAGCAGTTGCCGTTCAGCATGTGGGTGCTGCAGGCCCCCTACTCCACGATTTTGTTCCTGCACGGCATCGGGATGGCTTTGGTGGCGGGTTTCGCCTTCGTCATTGCTCTGCGGCTTCTGGGCTTTTCACCGAAGATTCCGATCAAGCCGATGGAGCGGCTATTTCCTTGGATGTGGTGGGGATTCGCGATCAACGCAGTCACCGGCACTTCTTTGTTGATGGGAGATGCCACGACCAAGGGCACGAATCCGGACTTTTGGATTAAGATGGTGTTCGTGTTCTCCGGGATCGTCGTCCTGAAGATCATGCGGAAGAAAGTCTTCGGGGATCCGCAGCTGGATCTGGCTCCGGTTTCGAGCACAGCCAAGGGTTTGGCTTGCATCTCTCTGGTCTGCTGGCTCGGCGCGATCACGGCGGGGCGGCTGCTGGCGTACGTGGGTCCGGTGTCGGGGCTGCCGGGGTTGAAGAACTAACCTCCGCTCCGCGTCGTTACTGATCAAGCAACTCAAAGAACTCCGCGTTGGTCAATCCGGCCTGACGGACGATGCTTTTGATGATGTGCTTGGGCAAATCGAAGCGTTCGTGGTTTGGCACGGTGACTCTGCCTGGTTTCGTGGGATGCTTCAGGTGGACGTGGGAACCGCTCTGCTCATGTACGACGAAGCCACCCTTCTGCAACGCGCGGACGCGCTGACAATCGCTGTGTTGCGCGGTCTACGGCAGCGCCGGGCTGCATCTCTCCCGCGTCCTGCACGTCAAGCGCCAGCCCGATCCGGTGCCACGGACGTGGGTGGGATGCGACAGCTCCGAGGTGCTGCTCAGCGACACCACGTGGGAGCACAGCCGCTGGCAGCCGGTGTGCGCCACGCCCGTCGACGGCGAGCCGGTGACGGTCGACGTGGTCGGCGTCAGCTGCGGGTTCGACACGATCGCCGCGTCGACGCCGCTGCCGGCCGGAATCGCCGCCGGCGACCTGCTCGCGTTCCTGGCGACCGGCGCCTACGAGGAAACCCTGGCCGGGAACTTCAACTCGATGCCCCGACCGGCGACCGTGCTGGTGCGCGGCCGTTCGGCCGAGCTGATCCGCCGCCGCGAGACGCTCGCCGACCTGCTCGACCGCGAGCGCACGCCGCGCGGCCTGGCCGGCGGGGCGCCGCGAGTCGCCGGCGTCGACCACGTCGCCGTGACCGTCGCCGACCTCGACCGCTCGCTGCGGTTCTACGGCGACGTGCTCGGCCTGCGGGTCCTCGACCGCGGCCCCCTCGACCCGGAGCTGGTCGCGCGGATGACCGGCCTGCTCGATGCCGACGTGGAGTACGCGGACGTCGAGCTGGGGACGCGCACCCTGGAGTTGCTCTGCCATCGTACGCTCGATCCGCGGCCTGGCTCCGCCTCGCGGCCGGAGCGGGCGGGATCGGTGCACATCGCGCTCACCGTCGACGACGCGCAGCGCATGCACCAGCGCCTCACCGCGAGCGGGTATCCGCCGCTGTCACCACCGCAGACGCTGCCGGGCGACGCCGGCGACTGGGCGGGATGCGTGATCTTCTACGTCCGCGACCCGGACGGCGTGATGCTCGAGATCGTCGAGCGGGCGACGCCGGGGACTGGGCGTACTGCGCCGGCGCCCACCGGCCAGTCGGTGGCCGCCCACAGCTAGACGCTGGGTCCGTAGGCGCCCCAGTTGTGGCGGGGAACGAGTTGGTCAGTCCCGCGGCAGCGGAAGCGGTGGGTATGCGAAGCAGCGCGCTCGCGCCCCGCCGTCGACCGTCACCTCGGCGCCGTTCATGTACGAGGAGCGGTCGCTGAGGAGGAAAGCCACCACGTCGGCGATCTCGGCTGCCTGACCGATCCGGCGCATCGGTGCGAGCTCACCCTCCTGCCTGAGTGCCTCGTCACGGTCGAGGTCGGGCGGCAGGCTGGCGTAGGTCATCGGTGTCTCGATCGCCCCCGGCAGCACGGCGTTGCAGCGGATCCCGAACGGCCCGTAGTCGACGGCGATGCTCTTGGTGGCCATCAGCACGCCGGCCTTGGCAGACGCGTAGACGTAGTAGCCGGGGAACGCCGCGACTCCCTGGATCGACGAGATGTTGACGATCGAACCCGCCCGCCGCGCGAGCATATGCCGAACGGCGACCGCGCCGCCGAACATCGGCCCGGCGAGCAGCACGCGCAGCCCGTCTTCGATGTGCTGCTCGGTGGCCTCGTGCGCGGAGGAGGAAATGTCGACGCCGGCGTTGTTCACCCACCAGGCGAGCTCGCCGAGCTCCTCGGCCAGCTCCGCCGCGCGCTCGTGGGTCGCCCACGCGGCGATGTCGCCTTCCACCGGCACCACCCGGTCACCGAGCTCCGTGGCAGTCCGTGCCAGCGCTTCGGCGTTGCGATCGACGGCGACGACGGTCGCGCCTTCCTCGACCAACCGCTGGGCCACGGCCCGGCCGATACCCATCGCCGCTCCCGTGACGACTGCCGAGATCATCGAGCGCCGGCCATCGGGCAGCTAGGCCGGCGGAAGCGTTTCGACGACATAGGCGTTGGCCATCATTCCGCCGTCCACCACCAGTTCACATCCGTTGATCGCCGACGCATCGTCGGACGCCAGGTAGAGGATGGCGGACGCGATCTCCTCGGAGGTGGCCATGCGGCGCTGCGGAATCCGGTCGAAGTCGTTCATCACGTAGTCGAACGTCTTCGGCCCCAGGAAGTCCCGCGTCAGCGGCGTCGCCGTGTAGCCGGGGGCCACCAGGTTGGAGCGGATCCCGGACCTCGCCAGCTCGCGCGCCATCGTGTTGTTGAGGCCTCGCATGCCGGCCTTGGAGGCGTTGTAGGCGCCCTCGTCCCCATCAGCGGCCAGGCCGGCGATCGACGAGATATGCACCACCGAGCCGCCACCCGACTCAACCATCACCCGCGCCACCCGCTGGGCCATCATGAAGGCACCGGTGAGGTTGACGTCGAGGATCGTCCGCCACTCCGAGATCGGAAAGTCGATGAACGGCGCCGTGAACCCGAACCCGGCGCAGTTGACGAGCACATCGATCCCGCCCCAACGCTCGCCGTGCGGCATCGACCGCAGCCTCCACCTGTTCATCCACGGCGACGTCCGCGACGTGCCACCACGCCATGCCACCGGCATCGACGATCGATCCGGCCACCGCCTCCAGCTCCGACTGCGTCCGGCTGATCAACAGCACGTCGGCGCCCTCACGCGCCGCACGGCGAGCAGTCGCCTCGCCGATCCCCCGCCCGCCCCCGGAGAGCACGAGCCGCTTGCCCGCGAACCGCCCGGGCACGTCGGTGGGGTGGGGACCGTCGGTCATCGCCCGAATATATCAAGAATCAAGTATCTGGTTGAGGTGCGGCCGTCGACCTGGAGAGGTGGAGAAGGGGAGTCGACGGCCGCACCCGAGGAGCCGATCTGCGAACGGGCCACGGCGGACCATCAGCCGGCCCCGTCGGCTCGCACGCCTACTGGCTTCGGCTTACGGCTCGGACGTCGCCTGCGTCGGGTTGCAGGCGATGCCCGGGTTGAGCCCGATCGACGTCAAGAAACCGCGGTCCGCCTTGGGAATCTGTCCCCAGGACTGGGCGTGACCCGATGTCGGATCGTAATCCGGGCTCTCCGGGAACTGCGTGTCCTCCTGCCCCGAGAAGGCACATGCCGACTTGCCATGAAGCGTGTGCTCGGCATCCCAGACCGTGGTGTTCGTCCACAGCGGCTTACCGTTTCCGGTGACCTCGCCGGCAGACGCATTAACGGCCGACAATGCCAACACGAATACCGCGCAGACCGTGACTGCAAGGACTCGTCTCATCTAGAGCATACCCCCATCTCGGTTGAGTAAGTTGACACGTTACCGATCGTCGGCCAACCGGTCAACCGAGGTGCATCAGTATTTAATTCTCACTAAGAAACTGATGTGTACATCAAGGCAACGTGCCGCGCTCGTCAGGCGGTGAGCTCGATGGTGTAGGCCGTGTTCTTGTGGCCATCCCAGGCGCCGGTCGACCACTGGTCGTCGTTGTTCTGGAGCGCCACGAAGGTGCCGGTCACGGTCTTGCCCCCGTTCGCGTACCCCGTGATCACGAAGTAGGCGAATCCGACGATTCGTACCTGGCCGCTGCCGCTCGGGAACACGGTTCCGCCGCTCATGTCCTCGATGATCGGCAGGATCACGAGCTGCGGGCTGTTGGGCTGGAGGATCGTCGCCGTGCCGTACTGGTCGATGCTGACGATCGACGACACGGAGGCCCATGAGGTGATCCGTGTGTCGATGCCCTGGCGCGTGGGACCGCTGTTCTGGCCGGTCTTCACATCGACCACCTGGCCGACGCTGACCGGGCAGACATTCAGGCCGCCGTTGGCTGGGCCGGCGATCGAGTCGCGGTAGTCGCTGGCCCCCGACGTGGTGGAACACGCCGTGTTCGACGAGTTCATCACGGGCAGCGACAGCGCGCCGTTGTTCGGAGTCGAGTTGTCGGTGTAGAGCGTGTAGCTCGATCCCGGCACGAAGGAGTTGCGCATGATGCCCCATGGCATCACGTTGCCGCGCGAGACTACTCGCGTGTACGCCTCGATCGTGGCCGAGGCGGTGGCCGTGATCGTCGCGTCGTCCCTGCCGAAGATCTTCGCGAAGTAGGACGGCGCGTGCTTCGTGACCGTCACCGTGACGGTGTCGTTGGTCGCCAGCTTGGTCGTGTTCTGGTAGGTGGCGGTCTCGCCGGTCAGCGCGTTCTTTGAGAAATTCCCCTGGGCGGTCGTCCGTGCGGCTGTCCACCCGGACGGCAGCTGCGAGGCGCCGGCCAGCGCGGCCGCGTCGGCGTCATTCTGGAGGTTGCGCTTCACCTGGTACCAGGACCCGACGTCGATCGCGAGCGCGCACATTCCCAGCAGCGCGAACATGAACAGCGCGATTACCGCCACGGTCTGGCCGGACGAGGATCGAAGCTTGGGCATGCCCGGAAATCGCGTGTGGGCGCGACGTCGTTACGCCTCGGGCCGAAGATCCCCCGCCGGGCGGAACGGCCGGCCTCCGGAAGGGTGACGGGATGGGCCGGCGGGTCGGGCAGACCCGCCGGCCCAGGCTACGGCCTCAGGGCCGGTGGCTGCCGGACTGGCCGTGGGAATCGCCTGACTGGCCGTGCGGCTCGTCCGCATTCCCGTGATCCTCGCTGGCCTTCCCGTGCTCATCTCCCGCCTTGCCATGGTCCTCAGCGGCCTTCCCGTGCTGCCCCGCCTGCGACTTCCCGCCGCTGGCGGCCGTTGAGATCTCGGCTCCCTTCGCGACGCCCGTCGAGGTGGTCGTCGTGGCAAGCGTGGAGATCTGGGCGCCCTTGCCGTGGTCGCCCTGCGCATCGGCATCCGCATCCGTGGCGGTAGGCGCCGGATCGGCCACGTCTGCCGGAGCGCTGCCGTCCGGGTGCGCCCCGGCATGGCTGTTCGGGCCTGGTGGATTGACGCCCAGCCCCGTGAGCACCGCGGTCGCGGTCGAGGACGAGGCGCCGGGCAACCCGGCGGCGATGGCCGTTCCACTCAGCGCGGCGAATGCCAGGCCGGCCGCGAGCGCGAACCGGCGCGGCCCTATCTGTGAGACGTTGACCATGCATTAGCTCCTTTGGTTCGTCGTGACCCCGCACCGAGCCGGTGATCTGAACACGAGCCGGCACGATGCCACTCCCACCCAGGAGATCGCCCGCGCCGCGCACGGCGTTACACCCGGTTCCGGATTGAGCCCACCGACGAGTTCAGGACTCGTCACGCGAAGCACTTCGCGCACCACGGGGGGTTCTCCACCCTCTGGACGCCTGCTGGCCGTAGGGCGCGGGCGGCCGTGGGCTGCGACGCTCAGCCCATGACAACTCCCCCCTCATCACACGCCGCGTCAGGCGGCCCCACACCACGCTCGACCACAGCCTCGGAGACACCGACGCGATCCGGGACTGCGCGTCGCACGTTCCTGCTGATCAGCGGAGGCGTCTCGATCGTGCTCGCCGTCCTGCTGCTGGCTAGCGGAGCGGCCGGGCTGTGGCAGCTCACGAAGCGCGACAGCTCGGGGTTCTTCACCACGAACAGCACCACGCTCTCCACCAACTCCTACGCGATCACGTCGGACACGCTGGACGTCGGCCCCGAGACGCCGCGGCTGTTCGGCGATCACCTCGGCACGGTGCAGATCCGGGTGAGCTCGGACAAGCCCGTGTTCGTCGGCATCGCCCCGACTAGTGACGTCGAGCGCTACCTCGCCCGCGTCGACCACCAGGCGGTGACGGACTTCGAGGTCGATCCGTTCTCGGTCGAATACGCCGACCGTCCCGGCAGCGTCCGGCCCGCGCCACCGGCCGCGCAGCACTTCTGGCGCGTCCAGGCGACCGGCACAGGCGCCCAGACGATCCGCTGGCCGCTCGAGAAGGGCAACTGGACGGCCGTGGCGATGAACGCCGACGGCAGCCGGCACGTCGTCGTCGACACGTCGGTCGGCGCACGCATCCCCGCGCTCCGCTGGGTCGCGGTGGGCGTGCTCACCGCCGGCGGCATCCTGCTGCTGGTCGGCGCAGGCCTCGTCTGGGCCGGCATCGCCGCCGCCCCGGGCCGGCGCGGCTGAGCTCTGCACCCGGGGATCGGCGCAACCACGCCGATCCCCGCGTGGCGGTCAGGCCGCTTCGGCGTTGCCCGGCAGCGGCGCCTGCAGCGGAGGCTTGGCCCGGCCGCCGCGGATCCGGCCCGGATGCACGAACGTGCTGCCCGACGGCCCAGCGCGCACCGCCTGGTGCAGCGCGCTGCCCTTGAGCAGCTGCCGCCAGGTCAAGAACCACACCGTCCAGCCGTTCCCCCACACGCCGCCGCGCGGGCTGCCGCTGACGGTCACGGGATCGCCCGGGACGGATAGCTCGTAGTAGGCCTTGGCGTGCTCCGGCGACAGGTTGATGCAGCCGTGGCTGACGTTCTCGAAGCCCTGCTGCCCGACCGACCAGAACGCGTCGTGCAGATAGTCGCCCGACCAGGTGAACCTGACCGACCACGGCACCTGGATGTCGTAGCCCGGCCCCTTCATCTCCTCCGGGTTGTGCTTCTCGATCGACAGGTACGTCCCGTTCGGCGTATCGTCGCCGGGACGGCCGGAGCTCATCGGCCAGTTCCCGTACAGGTGCTTGTCGAGATAGATCTGCACCTGGTGGGTGGACGTGTCGGCCACCGCAATCAGCGAGCGGCCGATGCGGAAGCTCTGCGTCAGCGTGTGCGCGCCGTAGACCCCCGGCGAGACCTGCACGCCGTCGAGATGGCCGATGAAGTGGACGGTGGTCTCCGCCGGCCAGTACGTGCGGGGACGGAAGTAGGCGGTGCTGTCCCCGTCCCAGTACCAGGCGCCGACCACCGGCTTGGACGTCCGTACCTCGAGCGCCTGCTCCACCGCCGCCTTGTCGACGACCGGGTGGTCGAAGGTGAGGATGATCGGCATGCCCACCCCGTAGGTCTGCTGGTACCCCTCGAAGATCGTGGTGTTCTCGATCTGGGCCGGCACCAGCGTGCGGAACCTGCTGGTCTCGGACACCGTGCGCCCGTCGGCGTCGATCGCTGTGGCGTGCACCGTGTAGCGGGTGGCGGTGTGCAGCGTCTGCCGAAACTGCCAGACGGCGGCGGATCGCACCAGATGGCCGTGCACGTGCATCCCGCCCCCATCCAGCGTGACGCTGGTCAAACTTCCGCCCCGTACGGCGACCGTAACCGGCCGCCCCGGCACCACCCGCCCGCGGCCGTTCCGAGGGCTGATCGAGACGTGCGCCGCGCTGACCGTCGGCGACTTCGGCGCGGCCTGGCTGGATGCCGGCTGGCTGCTGCCGGCCATGTCGCTGCACCCGCTGGCGAGCGCGAGGCACAGCGCCACGGCGATACCGGCTATAACTGCCGAGGGCGACCGGCTCATCGGCCGTACCGTAGGCGACGGGCGAGCGGCTCGCAGCGTTCCAGGCGCCTAACGGCCGGGCAGTCGCGGCGCCACTGGCGTCGGAGCGGTCGGGAGCTGCCGCGTGGTTGGCTGCTCGACCAGATCCTGCCTCGCGAGCTCGTCGGCGATCTGTTCCGCGCGCGACCGCAGCGGCACGAGGTCGTGACGAGGGATGGGGATCGGCGTCTCGGACATGCTCGGAAGGCAGTCTAGCCCCAGGAAACACAAAACGCCGGCGGAAAACACATTATCCATGGCCGGTTCCGATTTGCTTTATCCAACCCTGAGTGCGACACTGAACGTGCACACTCCTGTCGGGTGAGGTTTGTCGAGTACCAATCGGCCCCCGACCTCCGAGTGTCGCAGGGTCGCACCTCACACGGTTTCCCCCGGGGCTTCCGCATGTACAAATCACGCGCGACTGACGCCCTGGATTTATCAAGGAAGGGAGCAGGACATGTATGCCCTGATCCGTCAGTACGAAGGTCTCGACGCCACCACGCGCGAGACGGCCACCAGTAAGGCCAACGTCGAGTTGCGCCCGATCCTGACCAAGGCGCCGGGCTTCGTCAGCTACGAGCTGGTCGAGTCCGACGACAAGAATGGTCCGGTCACCTCCATCAGCGTGTTCGACACGCGTACACACGCTGAGGAGTCGGGCAAGCTCGCCGAGGAGTGGGTGCGTGCGAACATGCCTTCGATGACCAAGCCCAGCAAGGTCGCCGGAGAGCTCGTCGCTCATTAGGCATCGACCGCTCGGAGGGTGCGCACGTTGCACCCTCCGAGCGGTGATTCCCTGAACCCAGTGACCACGTTATGGCAGACATTCACGCGGCGGATGCGGTGTCCACACTGCAAGAAGCGGCTGGGACTCTTTCCCCCACCGACGGCGTGCCCGCAGTGTGGACGTCAGATCTACGACGCCCGCGATAGGCGACGTCGTTACTGATCGATAACGCGCGCGCCGCCCGGCAATCTGACCACGGCGGCTACGACGCGCGGTCGATCGCGACACGCAGCTGCTCGACGGCGTAGCCGATGTCGTCGTCGTTCATGCCCGGGTAGAACGGCAGCACAAGGCTCGAGTCGCTCGCCCGTTCCGTCACCGGCAGCATGCCCCGGCGGTACCCGAACCGCCTGGCGTACTCGGGCTGGAGGTGAATCGCCGGCATGTAGGGACGCGTCTGGATGCCGGAAGCGGCGAGGTGTGCGGCAACGCGGTCACGCGAGATACCGCTTTCGAACCGGATGGGGAACACGAACCAGCTACGCCGCAGCCGTGTGGATCCGGCAGGTCGGCGCACGCCGTCGACTCCGGCGAGCGCGGCAAGGTACCCCGCCGCGACGCGCTCGCGCTCGGCCAGCAGCTCGTCGATCCTCTCGAGCTGGCCGACCCCGATGGCCGCGGTGACATCGCTCATTCGATAGTTGAATCCGAGACGGTCGAACGCCATCGCGCCGCCGGCCGCTCGACCCTGGTTGACCAACGAGCGCAGCAGTTCCCCGAGTGCGGCGTCGTCGGTCGTGATCATCCCGCCCTCGCCCGTTGTCATCTGTTTGTTGGCGTAGAACGCATACACCGTCGGGTTGCCGTCAGCACCGACCACGCGGCCGTCGAGCGTGGCCAGCAACGCTTCGCAGCCGTCCTCGACGACCGCCAGTGAGTGCGTGTGCGCAGTCCGCATGATCGCCGTCATCTCACAGGGGTGGCCGAAGATGTGGACCGGAATGATTGCGCGCGTGCGGTCGGTCACCGCGTCCTCGACGGCTCGTGGGTCGATGGTCAGAGACTCGTCGTCGATGTCGACGAAGACCGGCGTGGCATGCTCGTAGAGGATCACGTTCGCCGAGGAGATGAACGAGAACGACGGCGTGATCACCTCGTCCCCGGGTTGCAGGCCCACGGTGTGGAGCGTGGCATGCAGCCCCCCGGTTCCGCTCGAGCAGGCAACGGCGAATTTCCGACCCACGCATTCGGCGAATGCGCGTTCGAACCGGGCTGTCATCGGCCCGAGGCTGAGGATGCCCGATCGCAGCACCTCGACGACGAGCTCCTCCTCTCGCCGGCCGAGGGACGGTCGCGCGAGCGGTAGCCGAAGCGCAGTGCTCATCGCAGCGCCCCCGAGTACACCGGACGACGCCGCGTCTCGGTGGCCAGCGCGGATCTGAGAATCCGCCGCCGGTGGGGCCAGAGTGCACCGAGCGTCGCGCGGGCGCCGGAGGGGAAGGGCGATGGCCGGAACCCCAGCGCGGGTAGCCGTTCCGACGCCGCGCGGTACGTTGAACGCGAACCGGCGAAGGACTCGTTCGTGACCTGCGTCGGACGGCCGAGCGCGGCTGCTGCCCCGGCCACATGCTCCGCCAGCTCACGGAGCGGGGCGATCGCTCCGAACTGATTCATGACGACAGGGCTCCCCGGATCCGGGGGATGCTCCACCGCGAGCTCGATGCAGCGCACCGCGTCCTCGAGGAGGATGAAGGGGTATTCGGCCTCCGCATCGCCGTGGATCGTGATCTCGCCGTCCGCCAGCGCGAACGCGCAGAAGCGGTTGATCGCGGCACCGAACTCCGGGTCGTAATCGAAACGCGTGACGAGCCGAGGATCGATATCCGTCTCGGCGGTCGTGACCCCGTACACGGCTCCCTGGCGGAGGATCGTCAGCCGCAGCCTCCACATGCGCGCCGCAAACAGGGCGTTGTCAGAGTCGTGCCGCTTGCTGAGGTCGTAGAGCGTCTGCGGACGCTGCGGAAACGGCAGGCAGTCACAGCGGCCCTTGTGGATCAGGTCGATCTCTCCCTCCGCGATCTCAATCGCCGGCCGCCCGTACTCGCCCATCGTCCCCAACTTGACCAGGTGGGCGCCGGGAGCCCGCTCCGCGACGGACCAGAGGATGCGTAGTGATGCGAACACGTTCGTCTCGAACGTCGTCACCGCTTGCTCGAGGCTCTCGTCGGCCCAGCGCGCGCTTGGCTGCCCCGCCAGTTGGAGCACGACGTCAGGCCGGAACTCCTCGATCGCCTCCGCGGCGCACGCGGGCCTGCGGAGATCGTCGTGAATGAAGTCGATCCGCCGCCCAGTCAGCTCCCGCCACGCCGTCCGCCGTTCGTCCCACGACCGGATCGGCGTCAGCGACCGCCGCGCGGCCGCTTCCAGCCACCGCCGTCGCGAGAAGCTCTCCAGAACACAGACGTCCCAGCCTCGCTCCGAAAACCGCAGTGCGACCGGCCAGCCGACATACCCGTCCCCGCCAAGCACAAGCACCCGCATAGATTCCTCCCCGCGGAGTGATCTGCGACCATAGCAAGAATGCACCGCGTCGTTCTGGCAGCCGCGGTATGTATCTGCGTCGCTGGTACCGCTTGGTGGCTCGCGCGCGGCGAGACGCGCGATGCGCCCGAGCATCCGGGGCCGGCATCCGGCCTGCCCGCACTCCAGATCGCCGGTCCCCACCGGTGGATCAGCTGCCCGAGGGAGCGACCGCCGCCACCGGCGACGCCGGTCCTCGAAATCGTCGAGATCGACAACGGTGGCGTGCCGGGATGCGGCGACGGATCGGCACTGACAACCGTCACCCCGGCGTTCGCGGACGAGCGCGCCACGGTGACCTTGCGGTACAACGTGACCGCACCGGGCACCGTTCGCACGGAGGTCTGCGCCAACCGCCTGTCGGGGCTCGCACCGGTGTGGTCGCGCACCCAGCAGGCGGGAACCGGGATGCATGCGGTCTCGTGGACGGTCCCGCCGGCCACCGGCACCGGCACCTACGCCATGTCGGTCTCCGCGACCACATCGAACGGCACGGCGACGATCGGCCCGTGCCTCACCGGTGGTGCGGACCGCCGCGGCCCCGTCGTCAGAGTCGTGGGTATCGACGCCGCGTTCGCCCGCCGTAGCTACCAGCCGGGACAGCTCGCGCGACTGTCCATCACGGCGCGGGCGTCGACGATCGACGCGGCGATGTATCGCACCGGCGGTGGTTCCCAGGGCGGCAACGACGCCGGTGCGCGGCAGATGTTGGGCGCGCCCATCACCACGACCACGCGGCTGCCATGGGGTTCGCCGAATCGCGTCCGCCGCGGCACCGTCCTGCTTCGCCTGCCGGCGGGCCTGGAGAGTGCGCTCTACGACCTCCGCTTGTCGGCACACGGTCAGGTCGGCTACGCCCCGCTCGTCGTCCGGCCGCGACGGCCCGGCACGTCACGGATAGCCGTTGTCGTTCCCACCAACACGTGGACTGCCTACAACTTCGCCGACCCCGAAGGTGACGGCCTGGCTAACACCTGGTATGCGGGTTCGCTGGGAACGTCCACCGTGCAGCTCGGCGTGCCATTCATCAACGGCGGCGCGCCGCCGCAGTGGTATCGCAGCGACTTCCTGGCCTGGCTTGCGACGCACGACCTTCATCCCGACCTCCTGACAGATGACGATCTCGAAACGATTCCCGACGAGCGGCAGCTCGCCAAGACGTACTCCGCCATCATCTTCGCGGGCCATGAGGAGTACGTGACCACCCACGAATACGACCTGATCAACGGGTATCGCGACCTCGGGGGAAGCCTCGCCTTCCTCTCAGCCAACAGCTTCTTCTGGCGCGTCGATCGCGAGGGCACGAAGCTGCGCAGGATCGCTCAGTGGCGCGATCTGGGAAGGCCTGAAGGAGCTCTGGTCGGTGTGCAGTACGCCGCGAACGACGCCGGCCGGCACCGCGGTCCCTACCGCATCAACGACATCGATGCGGCACCGTGGCTCTTCCGGGGCACCGGTCTGCACAACGGGTCGACCTTCGGCTCGTACGGCGTGGAGTTCGACATGCTCGGGCCGGCGTCACCTCCACAGACCGCGCTGCTCGCCCAGGTTGACCCGCACATGCCGAGCGGCACCGTACGGGGGGACATGACGTTCTACCGCCAGGGTCGATCCGAGGTGTTCGCCGCGGGGACGGAATCGTTCTTCGACTCGACGGCATCGTCGATCGTCGACCGCATGCTGATGAACCTCTGGCACCGCTGGGCGGCCAGGACACCGCCGCTCGGCGTCAGCTGAGCGGATCCCGCGCGCCTTACTGAACGACCGTGTGTTGCATGGCCCACAGGGCCGCGGCCGCCCGCGTCGAGACGCCGATCTTGCCGTAGATATGCTGAATGTGGTGGTCGGCGGTCTTGGGAGCGATGGTCAACCGCTCGGCGATCTCGCCCGTCGTCAGCCCCCTGGCCGCGAGTCGCAGCACCTCGACCTCGCGGCGGGTCAGCCCGCCCGGGTTCTGCTGCCGCTTGCCCGTGCGGGTCTGCGGCTCGCCGTGCCCGGCTGCCACCAGCACGGCCCGACTGGCCCGGGGCTCGAGCGCGCCGTCCGATTCCAGCCGGCGAAGCTCGTCGGCCGCCTCGGTGGAAGAGAACGGCGGGCGGTCCGCACGCTCGGTCGTCAGGCCCACGTACGTCTCCGTCGCCGCCAGGATGCAGGCCCCCAGGTCGTCGCCGTCCGCGCGCAGGCGCTTGTGGTATCCCGACCCATCGCACTTCTCGTGGTGTGCCGACGCGACCGGGTTGAGGAGGTCGAGCGCCGGCGATCGCCGCAGCATCTGCTCGGTCACCATCGGGTGCAGCTCAACCCGGTCGAACTCCGCCCGCGTCAGCTGGGCCGGCTTGTCCCAGATCGAGTTCGGCACTACCGTCGTACCGAAGTCGTGCACCAGCGCCGCACGGCGAACGGTGGCCACGTCCTCCTCGGTGAGACCGAGCACGCGCGCCGCCTCCGCCGCCAGCTCCGCCGAGCGGCGGCTGTGGCCGCCCATGTACGGCGACTTGAGATCGATGAAATCCGCTGCCACGGCGAGGGCGTCGTCCAGCTGCTCGCCGGACAGCAGCCGGTGAGGCTCGGGCTCGAGGGCCAGCACAGCGTCCCACGGCTCCGTCCGCTCCAGGCGGTCGAACCAGCCGCGACCATGCTCGGCGAACAGATCGGCAAGCGCCGGGTCATAGGTGCGGTCGCGCCGGTCGACGGCGAGCTCGAGCGCACGGTCGGGCGAGAACAGCCGACCGATCGCTTCCATGTCGTGGCTCAGGTGCACCACCCGCATCGGCAGCGGGATCGCCTCGCCGGCGACGTGGTTGGGATAGCCGTTGCCGTTCCAGCGCTCGAACGTGAAGCGCAGCGCATCGCGAACGCCGGGTCCGAAGTCCAGTCGCCGCACCAGCATGTCGGCGACCTCGCAGCCGGACGTGAAGTTGTACACCGCCCACTCGCGGGCGGTCTCCTGGATCAGCCGGACGATCGCGTCGCGCTCCTCGGGGCTCCGCCCGGCGGTCGCGAACTCCATCACGTCGTGCATCACCTCGGCCGGGTTGGCGGCGTCGTGCACCAACGTCTGGGCTCGGATCGCGATCTCGTCGCCGAACACGGTGGCGACCTCGTGCGCGTGCCCGGTGCAGCCGACGTAGCGCAACATCGCAACCCAGTACGCGTCCTCGCGCACCTGGTCATCGACGTCCGCGGCCTCGCAGATCCAGGTCGCGAGCAGGCAGGACCGCAGCTGGGACTCGAGCGGCTGGCCGAAGGCGTTGTCCTGCGCGAGCGCCAGCGTGGCGACCAGTTCACCGAGCCGAAGTGACGGAGTCAAAGATAGGGAGTCCTCCCGATGTTTCGACGGGCATGGTCGGACAGGATCCTCTCACGACGCGTCGCTCAAGGAAGTCCGGACCAACCGAACACTCGATCCACAGGAGGACACGTGGCAGCACAACCAACCCCAGAGCGCGACCCCATCAAGGTCGGGGTGATCGCCGACCAGACCGGCCCGCTCTCGATCATCGGGCTTGCCAACGCCAATGTTGCCAGAATGGTAATCGGTGACATCAATGCCAAGGGTGGCCTGCTCGGGCGGCACGTCGCCCTGCATCTCGAGGACGGCGCGACCGACGATGACGTCGCCGCAGCCGCGGCGACGAAGCTCGTCCAGGACGATCGGGTGGATGTCATCTTCGGCGGCATCTACAGCTCCACCCGGCAGGCCATCAAAGGCCCCGCCGTGGTCGAGGGCAAGACGCTCTACATCTACCCGGAGCAGTACGAGGGCCAGGAGTCGGATCCGCTGATCTTCTGCACCGGGCCGGTGCCCGCGCAGCAGGTCGACCCGTTCATCCCGTGGCTGATGCGGGAGACCGGGGCCAGGACCTTCTATCTGCCGTCGGCGGACTACATCTGGCCGCACGTGATGAACGCGCGCGTGCGGGACGTCGTCACCGCGAACGGCGGGGAGATCGTCGGCGAGGAGTACTTCCCGCTCGACCACGCCGACTACCGGGCCACGGTCGGCCGGATCACCGAGACCGGTGCCGACGTGGTGTTCAACACGACCGTCCCGCCCGGCGCGGCGCCGTTCCTCGAGCAGCTTCACGAGTCCGGCTTCGGCGACCGCGGCGGACACCTGGTGTGCACCTACTTCGAGGAGAACTTCCTGAACATGGTGCCGGCGGCGCACGTCGAGGGGGTCTACAGCTGCCTCGACTACTACCAGACGGTCGACGACCCGTTCAGCCAGAGGCTGCTGGCGCAGTACGACGCGCTGTACCCCGGCGGCGCGAAGTTCACCGGCGGCAGCGGGTGCTCGGGCCTCTACCGCGGGCTGCGCCTGTGGGCCGCGGCGGTGGCCGAGGCGGAGTCGCTCACGCAGGCCGAGGTGATCGCCGCGCTCGATCACGCCGAGATCGCCGAAGGCCCCGGCGGGCCGGCGGCGATGGCGCCCGGCCAGCATCACGTGCGCATGAACATGTACATCGGCCAGGGCAGGAACGGCCGCTTCGAGATCGTCAAGAACCTCGGGGCGATGGATCCGCAGGAGCGCCTGGTGAACACCCCGGTGGCGACCGCCTGAACGCGGCGCCGCAGACTGACAACGACACACACCAACGAATGGAGATCGACATGCTGCTCGCAACAACACAGGTCGAGGACTTCGACCGCTTCCTGGATGTGTTCTCGAACGCCGGCGCGGAGAAGCGCCAGCAGCACGGATCGAAGGGTGCCATCGTCTTTCGCGATCCATCCGAAGCCGACCGCGTCTGGGTCGTCTTCGACTGGGATCAGCAGGGCTGGCAGAGCTTCGTGTCTGACCCGGAGGTGCCGCCGATCATGAAGGAAGCAGGGCACAAGGGGAAGCCGCAGGCGGCGGCGTTCGCCGGACGCTGCGCGGCCTGAGCCACCCGGGATCCCCGAGCGGCGCCGACACACCCGTCGGCGCCGCTCGCGGTGGCACAGGGTCTAGCCGAGAGTGGTGCCGGCCGGGTCGCGGGCGATCGCCTCGGCGGCCCCGGCGCCGGACTCGTCCCCGGAGCCGAGCGCGCGCTCCATGATGATCGCTCGGCCCTCGGCACCGTCGCTCACGGCGATGACCCGGAACCCTTCGCGCCCCCGGGCGTTCAGCCCCTCGCGCAGCGCCGCCCACTCCTCACCGGCGGCGTTCCTCCCGGCTCCGCGGGTCACAACGACCGGCACGACCTCGTACTCGAACATCTCGTCCTCTCGTCGACGACACGCGGATCGTACAAGCCGCCCGTCCCCGGCTCCGTGCGAGGTCAAGCGACCCGCCGGATGGGAGAGCTGTCCGGGGACGGATGGACACGCAGCTGCTGATCGCACGCCGGGACGAGCTGGGAGCAATCGAGGCGTTCCTCGATGGCACCGGCGCGCTCAGCGGCCCCACCGCCGGGCGTGCGACCAGCACCATCATGCCTCTGGCGAGCGCGGCGGCGACGCGCTCGCCCGCGCGGTGCTCGCCCGCACAGAGCACGAGAGCGTCGTCCTGCTGGACGATGGCTGAGTGTGGACAATGAGAACGAACACCGACCAGGGTCAGCTTGAGACCCGTGCGCCGCGCGGGGCCGAGACAACCTCGCCGGAGCGGAAGACAACCTTGCGCTCGGCCGGCACGACGCCCACGACATCCGCCACAGGCAGCGGATGCGCCCGACCAAACCGGCGCGAGCGGACGTAGAGCCGGGACGGCATGCGGCTGCCCGGGGCGAACTCGACGTGGTCGACGATCCCGAGCGGACGTTCGGCGGTAGCGGCAAGGAATCCCTCGCACTCGCACAGCACGGACTGAACCTCGTCAGGCGACCAGACCACGCCGTCGCGGGGTCCCGTCAACGCAAGTATCACGCTTCGAGGGAGCATCGATTTCCGACCTCTCGATCCACGATCTGTCGGGGATCGTGTCCGCTGACCCGTCTCGCGGCATCGGTGTGATCACGGCTATCGATGCGTGGAAAACCCGCAACTCCGAGATTCCATGATGGCGCGATCCGTCGCAGCGAGTGGTCTACCGTCCGGCTCACGTGGATGCGATCCAGATCAACGGCCTGGTCAAGCGGTATGCACGCGATGCGCCGAACGCCGTCGACGGCGTCGATCTGGACATCCACAGTGGCGAGCTGTTTGGACTGCTTGGGCCGAACGGTGCCGGCAAGACGACGATGGTCGGCGTGGCGACGACACGCGTGCGGCTGACCGAGGGCCGCGTTGTCGTCGGCGGCGTCGACGTGAGGCACGACCCCGTGGGCGTGAAGCGGCTGATCGGCGTCGTCACGCAGCACAACACCCTCGACAGGGCGTGCACGGTCTGGGAGAACCTGTACTACCACTGCCGGTTCTTCGGAATGCGGGCGGCGGACTCGCGCGTCCGCGCCGCGGAGCTGCTCGACGCCTTTGCGCTGAGCGACCGCCGCGCCTCGATGGTCACCGATCTCTCCGGCGGGATGGCGCAGCGGCTGCAGGTGGCACGGGCGATCGCCCACCGGCCGCAGGTGCTGTTTCTCGACGAACCCACCGCCGGTCTCGATCCTCAGGGCAGGATCGCCCTGTGGACGACGCTCTCGGAGCTCCGCCGGCGCGAGGGCCTGACCATCCTGCTGACCACCCACTACATGGAGGAGGCCGAGCGGCTCTGCGAACGGATCGCGGTCATCGATCACGGGAAGCTGCTGATCACGGACACGCCCGATGCGCTGAAGTCGGCGACGGGTGCCGACACGGTGATCGAGCTCGCGGTCGACCGTCCCGATGACGAGCTCATCGGTGTACTCGGCGGGCTCGCCGGAGTGGACAGCGTGGAGTCAGCCGACGGGCGCGTGCGGGTGATGGCGCGGCGCACCGACGGACTCCTGCCGCAGGTGCTCGCGGCGGCAACGGCGAAGGGGCTGCGTGACCTGTCCGTCAGCGAGCCGACGCTCGAGACGGTGTTCATCAATCTCACCGGCCGGGGACTCCGTGATTGACGCACTGCCCCTGACCGTCCGATCGCTCTGGGGACTCCTGCTGCGCGACACCCGCGTGCTGTTCCGCGAGTTCGTGCCGTTCCTGCTGCGGACCCTGATGAATCCGCTGCTGTTCGTGTTCGTGTTCACCTACGTGCTCCCGACGATCGGGCAGAGCGGGTTCGGCGCCGGCTCCCCCTCCTCGGCGGCCTTCTCCACCGTGCTCCTCCCCGGCCTGATCGCCGTCGCGATCTTCTTCCAGGGCATCGCGGCGGTCGCGCTTCCTCTCGCCACCGAGCTCGGAGCCGGGCGAGAGATCGAGGACCGGCTGATGGCGCCCGTGCCGATCTGGGTCGTCGCCGGCGAGAAGGTGCTGTTCAGCGCAGTGCAGAGCATCATCGCCGCGATCGCCGTGTTCCCCCTCGTCTACTGGATACCCGCGCACCCGCCGGCCGTGGCCATCGACTGGCCGCTGCTGGTGGTGGTCGTGCTGATCGCCAGCCTGTCCGCCGGCTCGATGGGGCTCGTGCTGGGTACCGTCGTGCCGCCGCGCCAGATCGGACTGCTGTTCTCGATCGTCGTCATCCCGGTCACGTTCCTGGGTTGCGTCTACTACCCGTGGGCGACGCTCGAGCCGATCCGCTGGCTCCAGATCACCGTGCTCGTGAACCCGCTGGTGTACGTCACGGAGGGGTTGCGCGCCGCGCTCACGCCGAGCGTTCCGCACATGCGCATCGCGGTCATCCTGGCGGCCATGCTCGCAGCGCTGGCCGTCCTGACGTGGCTCGGCGTCCGCGGCTTCACCCGCCGCGTCATCACCTGACGGTCAGATCGTCCAGGGGTACGTCTCGGGGAGCTCCCCGATCTCCCACCTGCTCGTCCGGTCGAGCGGCTCGAGGGCCGTGGTCTGATCGATGTGCACGACCACGTCGAACTGGCGGCCGAGCGATGCATGGAAGTAGTGTGAACGACGTTCCGTCTGCGGTCGGTAGATCACGCCGATGGCGCGTTCCAGACGCTCTTCGACGAGCCCCTCGGTGGCGACCAGGAACCGCGGACTGCCGGTCTCGTGAAACAGGTGCTCCCAGCTGCCGTGCAGCGCCGGCCGGACGCGCTTTCGGTCGGCGTCGCCGCCCCAGTTGTCGGCGGCAGTGACCGTCCCGGAGTGCGTCGTCAATCCCACCAGCAGCGTTCGTCCCGGATGCCGCTCGCGCACGAGCTGTCCCAGGTTGAGCTCGCCGCTTCGGCCGAGCTCGGTGGCCCGCGCGTCGCCGACGTGGGAGTTGTGGGCCCAGACGGCAATCCGCGCGGAGCGGGATCCCGTTCCCAGATGCGCCGCGAGCGCCTCGAGCGACTCACCCATGTGCCGGTCACGCAAGTTCCAGCTGTCGGCACCGGCGCGGAAGGCCGCACGGTAGTAGCGCTCGGCGTTGACCACCAGCCGGGCGTTCTGCTCGGCGTAGAAGGCCCGGTCCGAGTCGAGCAGACCTGCATCCGCCGCCCTCACGCCGATCCGCTGCAGCTCCAGCAGCTGCCCGACCACTTCGCGCTCGCACGACTCGCCGCCGCCGACGCCGGTCTCGTAGGCGTAGGTCTGGGGATCCGGCCCGAAGTGGTCAAAGCACGCATACCGCTCCCGCGCCCGCTCGGCCGCTGCCGGATCGACGTCGTCGAGATAGTCGACGACCGCCTCCATCGACGTGTGCAGGCTGTAGAGATCGAGCCCGTAGAAGCCGACGGTCTGGGAGCCCGCCTCCAGGTGGTCGTTCCAGCCGCGCAGCCAGTCGACGAACTCCGCGACGTCGGTGTTCCGCCACATCCAGGCAGGGAACCGGCGGAAGCCGGCCAGCGACTCCACCGCGTCGTCGTCATCGCTCTCGCCACGGACATAGCGGTTGACGCGGTATGCATCCGGCCAGTCGCCTTCGACGGCAACGGCATCGATGTGTCCGCCCTCGATGAGGCGCTTGGTGAGCTCGGCGCGCTCGCGATAGAACTCGTGGCTCCCATGGGTCGCCTCGCCGATCAACACGAATCGTGCCCCGGCGGCGCGCCGCACGAGTGCCGAGCGGATCGTGCGAACGGCCTCAGCGTCCATCCGCCGCTCCCGGCAGGTAGTGCGTGAACCAGGCTGTTGCAAGCGCGATCACCCGGTCGAGAGCCCCGGGTTCCTCGAACAGATGCCCGGCACCGGGAACCACTTCGAGTCGCTTGACCGAGCGGAGCGAGTCAAGCGCACGGCGATTCAGCTCGAGCACCTGACGATCATCGCCCCCGACGATCAGCAGCGTCGGCGCCTGCACCCGCGCGATCGAATCGCCCGCAAGGTCCGGGCGGCCCCCGCGCGACACGATCGCGCCCACGGCTCTGGTACGGACTGAGGCCGCAGCAATCGCCGCGGCAGCGCCGGTGCTGGCGCCGAACAGCCCGACCTGCGACGACGGGACCTCGGAGTCCAGCCAATCGATGGCAGCGGTCACACGCTGCGTGAGCAGCGGAATGTCGAATCGGAGCCGAGGATCCGCGCTGCCGGCGGGCTCCTCAGCAGGACTCAGCAAGTCGATGAGAAGCGTCCCCAAGCCCGCGCGATTCAACGCCTCGGCCACACGAACGTTCCGCGGGCTGCGCCGGCTGGAGCCACTGCCGTGGGCGAACGCCACAATGCCCGGTGCGCCGGCCGGAACCACGAGGTCGCCCGTCAGCACGACGTCGCCGGCAGGGATGACGACCGGGCGCGGGGCGGCGCCGGCGCCCGCCGATGCGAGGGCTGTGAGCACCTCCGCATCGGTGGTGGGCGAGAAGTCGAGGTACCACTCTCCGACCGCCCGGAACCGATCCGGGACGACGCAGGCAACCACCTCGTCCGCGACACGGCTCAGCTGGGCGACCGGCGGATGCGCCGCCACCGGAACGGCGACGATGATCCGGGTCGGATGACGGCGACGGATCGCGACCACCGCCGCATGCATCGTCGCACCGGTCGCCAGCCCGTCGTCGACCACGATCACTGTCCGGCCCTCGACCGCGGCGGGCGGACGGTTGCCCAAGTACGCACGTTCTCGCCGGAGGAGCTCGGCGCGCTCTCGCCCGAGGACGTCCAGCACCTGGTCACGTCGGATGCGAAGCTCCGCGATCAGCGTCTCGTCGAGAAAGACGCCGCCGCCGCTCGCGATCGCACCCATCGCGAACTCTTCGTGCCCCGGCACGCCGAGCTTGCGGACGACGCAGACGTCCAGCGGTGCGCGCAGCCTCCGGGCGACCTCGGCCGCGACCGGCACGCCGCCTCGCGGAAGCCCGAGCACCGTGACGTCGTCCCGGCCCTCGTACGTCTGCAGTTGGGCGGCGAGCACGCGCCCCGCCTCCATACGGTCGCGAAACCGGTCGAAGTCGGGCCTCACGCTCGCAGTGGTCGTGGCCGTGGTCACTCCTCTCGATCGGCACGGACATTTGGGATGCTCGCGTCGGGCGGGGCCGGCCGCATCGGTGCTGCCACGGATATCGCGGCTGCGGTATCCCCACACCATGCACCGCCGCCCGGTTGTGCCGTAGTTGTCCGCAATCACAGTCCCGGCGAACACGGAAGCCAGAAGCCACGGATCGTGCGATCGTGAGTTTCGTGACTGCGCAGCACGTGCCGGACGGCGGTACTCGGCCCTCGAGCGTTGCCGAGCCGTTCAAGTCGACCGTGCGCCTCGGCAAGGTGGCCGGCGTCGAGATCGGCGTGAACTGGACATGGCTGCTGGTGTTCGGACTGATCGTCTGGTCGCTCGCCGCCGTGGTGTTCCCGTCGGTCGCTCCCGATCGACGCCCAGCCGTCTACGCGGCCGCGGGCATCGTCGGCGCGTTGACGTTCTTCGGCTCGCTACTGCTCCACGAGCTGGGCCATGCCATCCAGGCGCGGCGCGAGGACGTCGAGATCCAGGGCATCACTCTGTGGCTGTTCGGCGGCGTGGCGAAGTTCAGCGGTGAGTTCCCGTCGGCGGGGGCTGAGTTCCGGATCGCCATCGCGGGTCCCGTGGTCACGCTCGTGCTCGGGATCGCGTTCATCGCCAGTGCGGCTGCCTGGCCGGCGCCCGGCATCGTGCGTGGCGTGCTGGCGTGGCTGGGATACATCAACCTGATGCTGCTCGTCTTCAACATGATCCCGGCGATACCGCTTGACGGGGGGCGCGTCCTGCGCTCCGCGCTGTGGGCCCGCGACGGCAACCTTGCGAGCGCCACCCACCGTGCGACCAGGGTCGGGGCATTCCTCGCCTGGGTGCTCATCGGGTTGGGGTTGCTGCAGGCGTTCGCCGGCTTGTTCCAGGGACTCTGGTTCGCGGTGATCGGATGGTTCGTGCTCGCGGCGGGGCGCGCGGAGGAGCAGCGAGTGGTCGTCGAAGGGGCGCTGGCCGGGGTGTCGGTCGCCGAGCTGATGACCGTAGCGCCGGTCACGGTTCCCGCTCACAGCTCGCTGGCCGATGTCGCTGACTCGCTCGCCGGGACGGCTCGGCATACCGCGTATCCGGTGGCCAGCCCACACGGAATCGTCGGCCTGCTCCCCTTCGGCACGCTCATCGACCACCCGCCACCTTCGTGGGCGACCACCGGGGTCGACGAATGCATGCTGCCGCTCGACGCGGTACCGCAGCTCGCACCGAACACATCAGCGCTCACAGCTCTCGAACAGCTCACAGCCAGCCACGTCGGGAGGGGGCTCGTCCTGGACGGAGGACGCCTCGTGGGGATCCTCTCGATCACCGACCTCGCGCGGACGATGACGCTCGGACGCCCGCTTCACACGACACCGGGCGGCGTCGGCCGCTAGCTGCCGTCGTCTGATTCCAGGAGCCGCTTGAGCGTCCGCAGGTCGGCGGCGACCGCCGCCGCGTCCCGCTCGAAGTCGTCGTCGCTCACCCCGTCGCGCCGGCGCAGCGTGACCACCACCTCGCAGCCGTCCCCGTCGGGAATCACCCGCATCGGGCGATGCTAGCTATCCCGGCTGCTCGCCACGCTCGGCGCTGCGCTGCTCGCGATCGGCCAGGCTGAACAGGACGAAGCCGATCATCGTCAGGAAGACCACCGCCTGCTCGGTGTTCATGATGATGCCCCCGAGGTTCTGATCCTCGGCCGCCGAGATGCCGCGCAGCCGCGGAACCTCGGTGTAGTACGTATAGAACGGGTCCGGGATGAACGTGAACGCCAGGCCCAGGAACGACGCGGCGACGAAGGCGATCACCAGGTAGGGAACGAGCACGGCGGGCGAGCGGTCCCACCACTTCGACCGCACCACCGGCGCCCAAAACAGGAAGCCGGCGACCACCAGCACCAGGTGCTCGGCGTTCAGCCACGCCGGGTGCCGCAGCGCGTACTGGTACGCGGGCGCGAAGTGGACGCCGTACCACGCCGCCAGCCACAGCATCAGCAGCAGCGGGAACGCGGCGATCACCCGCTCGATCACCGGGAAGCGCGCCTCCGCGGCCTCCCACATCGACCGGTTCAGCCCGAGAAGCACGAGCAGCGGGGCGATATCCGCCATCAGCGCGTTCTGCGCCAGGTGGGCCATCAGCAGGTAGTGCACCGCCAGCGTCTCCAGCGGCGAGTTGACCGAGAGCACGATCAGCGCGATGCCGACGGCGAACGACGCGATTCGCCACCCGCCCGGACGGTGGATGCGCGCGGCGCTGACGTAGACCACCGTCGCGACCAGGCCGAGCACGGCGAACAGCGGCTCGAACGTGAACGACGAGGGGTCGGGCGGGGCGCTCATCGGCCGTCGGCCGCCGCGCGGTAGCCTCGGGAGCGATGGTCCACCCGTGGCACTTCTCCGGCGACTGGGAGTGGGCGCTCGCGATCGTCGTGTTCGCGGTCGACTACGCCCTGGTGGCGCGCCACCTCGCCCGCACAGGGCGACCGGTGCCGGCGCGTCACGTGCTGGCGTTCGCCGGCGGGCTGGCGCTGATCGCACTTGCCCTGCTGTCGCCGATCGAGCATCTCGCACTCACCTCGATGCTCAGCTTCCACCTGCTCCAGAACGTGATCATCGCAGACTGGGCGCCGCCCCTGCTCCTGCTCGGCCTGACCGCGCCGATGATCGCGGCCGTCGGCCGCCCGAGGGCCGTCCGCTGGGCGGTGCGGCCGCAGGTGGCGCTCCCGGTCTGGCTGGTCACGTGGTACGTGATCCACCTACCGGTTGTGTACGACTACGCGCTGCGAAACCGCGCGGTGCTGGGGGTTGAACACCTGGCGTTCATCGTCGCCGGGCTGATGTTCTGGTGGCCCGACATCGTCCCCGGCTCGCTGACCCAGCGCGGGCGCGTGGTCTACCTGTTCATCGCGATGGTGGCGATGATGCCGCTCAGCTTCGCGATCGCGCTGATCGACCACCCGCTCTACGACTTCTACCGCGACACCCCCAAGCTGTGGGATCTCAGCACGATGGCCGATCAGCGGATCGGCGGCGCCGTGACACTGATCGCCGAGACGATCGTGCTGACCATCGCGCTCTTGATCGCCGCTCGGGGCGTCGTCCGCGAGGCGCGCGAGCTGCCCGCGGCCCGGCCCGAGACGCGCTGACACCCGCGCCGGGGACGCGCGGCGGGTGGGTGCCGGGCACCGTGCCGGGCACGGTGCCGGGCTCGGTGCCGGGCACAGTGCCAGGGCCAACGCCCGCCGTGACGCGTTCGTGACGCGTTCGCGCGCCCGTTGACGATTCCGGCACAGTGATTCGCGTGTCGCTGTGCTACGCCGGCCGCTGAGCCAGCGACTCCCGGTTCGCCCACAGCCAGTCGAGCTGGGCGAGCGTCGCGTCCACCGGGTCGGGGTCGGTGACACCCAGCGTCTGGCGCAGCCGCGTCGTGTCGGTGAACACCGGCTGGCGCACGTTCCAGGGGTGGTCGCCCTCCTCCCAGGCGACCGGCTCCAGCTCCCACTCCCAGTCGAACCGCTCGGCCACCAGCCGGGCCAGGGCGCCGTAGGTGAAGTCGGTGGGATCGGCCACGTTGCACGCCCACAGCCCGTCCGGCGCACGTTCGAGAGCCGCGGCGACGGCACGGCCGACGCGGTCGATCGCCACCCTGTGGAACAGCTGCGTGCCGCCGTCCGGGAGCTGCAGCAACCGCTCGCGGCGGGCCACCCGGCCGACCAGATACCACTCGCGCAGCACGTAGGGGTGGTCGAACGGGCCGTAGATCGCGCCCGGCCGCAGGATCGTCACGGGCCGGTCGTCGGGCAGGGCGTCCTCCATGGCCACGTTGTCATGTGAGGCACCGCTGCCGGGCGACGGCCCGCCTCGACGGGGACTGTCCTCGCTGAGCGGCAGCGGATCGCGGGCCAGCTGGGCCGGCGGGTTCTCGTCGACGCCGGCGTCGGCGCAGTGCCGGTACACGTCCATCGAGCTGACGGCGACGACCCGCCGGGCGCCCGCACGGGCCGCGAGCTCGCCCAGCTGCCGCGCCTTGGCGCCGGTCGCGCCGCCGGCGAAGGTGTCGACGATCGCGTCGGGGCGCCACGCCTCGGCCGGGCCGCCGAGTGCCAGCAGCGTGTCCCGCTCGCCGTGGAGGTGCTCGACGTCGCGTGCCCCGTCCGGCTCATGGACGCCCGTGTGGGCCACGGCGACGTCGTGCCCGGCGGCGGTCAGATGCGGCAGCGACGCGAGCCCGACCGGGCCGGTTCCGCCGATGAACAGCACACGCATCGCGCCACCATAGCGCAACCGCAGGGTTGCGCGTCAGCTCACCTTGTAGGGCGCGGTGTAGTACTCCTTCGAGTACCCCTCGAGCAGGGTCTTGAAATTCGTCCACGTCTTGGCGTTCGCATCGATGTACTCCTCGTTGACCAGCTGGGTGTAGAGGAAGTTGTCGTACACGATCTGCTGCATCTGGTAGACGATCTGCTGCCGCTGATCGCGCTCGATCGCCACGCCCTGCTTGGCGTACAGCTCGTCATAGTCGGCGTTGATCCAGCCGGTGTCGCTCCACGAGCACCACTGGGCACGGGTGACGACCGAGAGCTGGAAGTCCGGGTCGATGTAGCCCGACCACCCCCACATGGCCATGTCGAAGCCGTCGTAGCCGACCGGCGGGTTCTTCGTCCCGTCGCAGGTGTCGCCGGTCTCGGCCGCGTAGGCCGCGGTTGCATCGCCGGCGATGTTCAGCGAGACGTCGACGCCGAGCTTGGCGAAGCCCTCCTTGACGATGTCGAAGGCGCGCTCGCCGTTGTATTCGAGGCCGCTCGTCTGCAGGATCTGGTACTTCATCGGATGCGCCGGCTGGGCGTTCTGGCCGGTGGTCGCGGGCACCATCCGGATGCCGTCCGGGCCGCGGGCGTAGCCGAGCTCGTCCAGCGCCTGGTTGGCCTTGTCGCAGTCGTAGACCGTCGGCCCGAGGTCGGGGTTCTCCATGTCGGAGATGTGCCCGACGATGCTCTCGACCGTCGTTGCATACCCAGAGAACACGACGTCGATCATCTTCTTGCGGTCGACGCACTCCGACAGCGCCTGCTTGACCTTCGGGTCGAGCAGCTCGCGGTTCTTCGTCTTGTAGGGGTTCGAGTTCCAGGTGATGTTGGTTGTCTGCGACCCGGGCACGACGTTGATGTGCAGGTTGGACTGCTGCTTGACGTCGTTGACCGCCTCGAACGGCAGCTTGTCCACCCACTGCAGCGTCCCATTCTCGAGGTCGCCGATCATCGCGTCGGCGTTCGTATAGAACTGCAGCACGACGGCGTCGGCGTTCGATGGAGTGCCGTAGTAGTTCGGGTTCGGCCGGAACACGACCTTGCCCTTGGGCTGGAAGCTCTGGATGGTGTAGGCGCCCCCGGTCACGAACGTGTCGGGATGCGCCTCCGGCTTGTACGCCTTCAGACCCTTCCCGTCGGAACCCATCAGCGGCTTCCACTGGTGCTCGGGCACCAGGAATACCGTCTCCAGCTGCTGCAGCGCGTTGCCGATCGGCCCGTCGTAGTGGACGACCAGCGTCGTCGGATCGGCGGCCACGGCCTCCTTGACGTGCGCCACGCCCGCGGCGGCCACCGCGGCCGGGCCGTTGCGGTACTTGACGATCGTGTTGATCGTCCACGCCGCGTCCTCGGCGGTCATCGGCTGGCCGTCCGACCACTTGGTGTTCGGCTTCAGGTGAAACGTCCAGTCCTTGCCGTCCGCCGAATGCTCCCACGAATCCGCCCAGTCGCCGACGATCACCAGCTTGTTCGGGTCGTCCTTGGACAGCGCGTACTGCACCAGCTGCGGATAGAGCACGATCAACGCGTTGTACGACTGCAGCGTGATGTAGTGGAAGGGGTTCAGCGAGTCGATGTAATCGGTCGTGCCGACGGTCAGGATGCCGCCCTTGTGCGGACCGCTCCCGGTGCCGCCGCTGTCGTCGCTCGACGACCCGCCGCCGCAGCCCGCAGCCAGGACGATCACGGCCGCGGTGGCGGCCAGGGCAACGAGCCTGCGTCGTCTCACGTCTGTCCCCTTCCTCCCAGAGCGCGGCACGATACCGGAGATCCCGGAGGGTGCCTAGACTCTCCGCCTCGTGTCCGAGTCGAACGTCTTCATCCCGATGGCCGACGGCGTGCGCCTGGCGGCCACCCTCTACCTTCCTGAGACGCCGGGTCCGTGGCCGGCGTTGGTCGAGGCCTACCCGTACCGCAAGGACGACATCTCGGTCTGGCCGGACGACTACCGGCGCCTGCGCGACGAGGGCGACTACGCCGTCTGCCGGCTGGACACGCGGGGCACCGGCACATCGGACGGCGTCGCCGTGGCCGAGTACCCGCCGGGCGAGGC
The DNA here is from genome assembly GCA_963720885.1 of uncultured Actinomycetes bacterium. Classification (GTDB taxonomy): domain Bacteria; phylum Actinomycetota; class Thermoleophilia; order Gaiellales; family JAICJC01; genus DATLLN01. The sequence continues at coordinate 38,543 of CAVRGW010000001.1, forward strand.
CGACGACCTGTGCGCGGCGATCGAGTGGCTGGCCGCCCAGGACTGGTGCACAGGCGCGGTGGGCATGTTCGGCACGTCCTACGCCGGCTTCGCGACGCTGCACGTAGGCATGCGGCCGCCGCCCGAGCTGAAGGCGATCGTCCCGATCTACGCGACGGACGACCGCTACACCGACGACGTCCATTTCGCCGGCGGCGTCCGCAAGGCCATCGAGTTCGGCTACCCGCTGTTCATGGTGTCGATGAACGCGCTGCCGCCGGTGCCCGCCCTGGCCGGCGAGGGATGGCGCGAGCACTGGCTGCGGCGGATCGACGAGCTGGTGCCGTGGTTCGGGTCGATCGAGGAGCAGTCGGACGGGCCGTTCTGGCGCCAGGGCTCCGTGCGGCCGGACTACGACCTGATCCGCGTACCGACGATGATCGTCGGCGGCTGGAGCGACCTCTACCGCAGCGCGGCGCTGCGGCTGTTCGAGCACCTCCAGGTGCCGAAGCGGCTGCTGATGGGGCCGTGGAGCCACATGGAGCCGAACGGCTCGATCCCCGGGCCGCGGATCGACCACATTCACGAGCTGATCCGCTGGTTCGACCGGTGGCTGCGCGACGCCGACAACGGCATCGACCGGGAACCGCCGATCGTCGTGTTTGCTCGCAGGACGACGAGGCCGGAGCCCGACCTGGACACGTACGAGGGCGAGTGGCGGTTCGAGCCGGCGTGGCCACCGCAGCGCTCGCGCGAGCTGTGGCTCGCCCTCATCAGCGGGTCGCTCGACGTGCGCGGCGACGTGGGCATCGCCGGGCACATCCGCGGCTCCTACCCGCCGCCGTACGGCCTGCCGCTCGACCAGCGGACGGAGGACGTCCACTCGCTGGTCACCGACTGGCCGGTGCAGCGGGAGCTGGAGATCCTCGGCGTGCCCGCCGTCGAGCTGACGGTGCGCTCCTCGCACCCGGTCGCGTACCTCGCGGTCCGGCTGTGCGAGGTGCTGCCCGACGGAACGTCGATTCTGGTGTCGCGCGGCATCCTCAATCTGACGCACCGGGAGTCGCACGCCGATCCCGAGCCGCTGGCTTCCGGCGAGCCGTACGAGGTGCGGATCGAGCTCGACGCCACGTCGTGGACGTTCACGCCGGGCAGCCGGATCCGCATGGCGATCGCCGGCAGTGACTGGCCGAACGCCTGGCCGCCGCCGCGCGGCGGCGACGCTGACGGTGGACGGCGGTGCCGCTGCTGCTCCCCGAGCTGGACGGGCCACCGCCGATCGCCGACCCGCCGCCGATCGTGCCGGTGCCCGGACGGCTCGACGGCGTGGGCGAGGGCGCGACGTGGCTGATCGAGCGCGACGTCTACCGCCGCGAGACGCGGGTGACGGTGCATGGCACCGTGCACAACGAGCTCGCCGACGGAGGCTTCGCGCGCCATGACGACCGCGTTCGCGCCGTCGTCACCCCACACGAGCCGGGCAACGCGTGGGTCGAGTCGACCGCCGAGTACGAGGTGCGGTGGCCGCAGGTCACGGCCCGGACGGTCGCCGACCTGACGCTTCGAAGCGACGCCGGCACCTACGTCTTCGACCTGGTGCTCGAGGTGTTCGAGAACGGTGAGCCGCTGGCCCGGCGCGAGTGGCACCGCACCGTCGCGCGGAAGCTGCAGTAGCAGCGGAGTAGACCCGGTAGGGTCAGGGTCGTGACGCAGACCGTCGAGCTGCCCGGCGGCCGCCGGGCCACCTACGAGGTGATCGGCGAGGGCGAGCCGGCCGTGATGCTGCCCGGGGGACCGGGTCTGGCCGCCGGCTACATGCGGTCGACCGCGGAGCTGTTCGCCGGCGTCTGGCGGAGCTACCTGATCGACCCGCATGGCTCCGGTGGCTCGACTGCGCCGGACGATCCCGCCCAGTACTCGCCCGAGGGCCACGTCGTCTTCTACGACGAGGTGCGCGGCGCGCTCGGCCTGCCGCCGCTGACGGTGGTGGGCCACTCGTTCGGTGCGACCACCGCGCTCACCTACGCCGCCCTGCTCCCGGACGCGGTGACCCGCACCGTGGCGCTCGCCCCATTCGGCTTCGGCACCGACGTCGACGAGGCGGGCGGCGGCGACGCCGCGGCCGAGATGGAGGCGGCGGTCAGCCGTCACGCGGCGTCCGACTGGTATCCCCGCGCGCAGACGCCTGGGACAGCTGGACGGAGCGCGTGCTCGCCGCGGACGACCCGGCCATCGTGGACGAGCTGTTCAGCGCCGCGCTGCCGCTGTACTTCGCGTACCCCGACCGGCCCGATGTGGCCCGGGCGATCGACGGCCTTCGCGGCGACCTGCGCAGCGACCTCGCGGCATCGAAGGCGTGGGAGAACGGCCTGTACCAGACCATCGATCTGCGGCCGCTGCTCCCACAGATCGCGACGCCGGCGTTGATCGTGGCGGGCGAGCTCGACCTGATCTGTGGGCCGGCACAGGCGCGCCCGATCGCCGGCGGGATCCGCCACGCGACGCTCGACCTGATCCCCGAGTGCGGCCACTGGCCCGTGCAGGAGGCACCGGAGGAGCTGCGGCGGATCGTCGCCGCCTGGCTCGCGTGACCGGCCGCTCGCTCGACCTGCTCTTCCTGAGCGCGGACGACATCAGCTCGCTCGACCTCCAGCCGGCCGAGGTGCTCGATGCCGTCGAGCAGGGACTCCGCGCCCACGGCCTGGGCGAGGTCGTGATGCCGCCGAAGGATCACCTGTCGGTCGAGGAGCAGTTCCAGGGGCACTTCAACATCCTCAAGGCGTACGTCCCGGCGTTCGGCTTCGCCGGCGTCAAGGTGATCGGCGACTACGTCGACAACTACCGGCACGACCTCCCGTCGGAGCTGGCCCTGCTCACGCTCTATCAGGCCGAGACCGGTACGCCCGTGGCGATCATGGATGCCACCGAGCTGACCTGGATGCGCACCGGCGCCGTCACCGCCCTCGGCGCCAAGCATCTGGCGCGCCGCACCAGCAAGGTGGTCGGCCACATCGGCGCGCGCGGCACTGCCGGGTACAACCTCCGTTACCTCGACCACCTGTACGACCTCGACGAGATCCGCGTCACCAGCCGGCGGCCGGAGTCGCGGGAGCGGTTCGCCGCCGAGATGAGCGGGATCCTCGGCAAGCAGGTGGTGGCCGTCTCGGACGTCGAGACGGCCGTTGCCGGCGCGGACATCGTCGTCGACGCGTCGCGCCTGTCCGAGGAGCGCACCATCCTGGAGAACCGGTGGCTCGAGCCCGGGGCCCTGGTCATGCCATACGGCGCGGTGCGGTCGACCGATCCGCAGCTGCCGCTGATCGCCGACCGGTTCGTCGTCGACGACTGGCGGCAGGCGGCCGGCTCCGAGCACGGCCAGTACTTCACGCTGATCCGCGACGGGCGGCTGACCCGCGACGACGTCTACGCGGAGATCGGCGAGATCGTCGCCGGCGCGAAGCCGGGCCGGGAGCGTGACGACCAGCTGATCGTGTTCTGGCATCGCGGGTTCGCGATCAGCGACATCGCCGTCGGCAGCCTGGCACTGCGCCGCGCACAGGAGCTGGGCCTGGGGACGCGCGTTGCGATGGCATCGGCCGTTCGCGAACGCTGATTCGGTTTTCCACGAGCGCCCTTGATTAGACCCTCCGGCCGATTGCGCGATATGCTCGGTTCCGCGAAAGGAGACCGGCTCCGTGGCCTCAGTGGTGTTCGTGATCGCGACCGCCGTGCTCGCCCTCTGGGTCGACGCGCGGTTCCCCGGGCTGGCGCCCGCTGAGGTGATGCGCACCGGCATCCACATCGGCATCGCATTCGTCGCCAGCACGGTGGCCGCGCCGATCGTGTCCGACGTCGTGATCGACACCGGCTTGCCCCTGGCCCGCCTGGCCGCACTGGCGGTCGTGCTGGTGGCGCTGGGCTACCTCTTCCTGACCGTGATCTGGGTGATCAAGCTGGCTCAGGGCCCGATGCGCAGCATGATGCGCTGACGGCTCAGCCGCCCAGCGTGTTCATGATCGCGATGATGCCCGGCCCGGCGGTGATGATCAGGATCGCCGGGAAGAAGCAGATCGCCAGCGGGAACACCATCTTCACCGGAGCCTTCTGCGCCAGCTCGTCGGCGAGCGCCTTCTTGCGGGCGCGGGCGTCGATCGCCAGCGCCTTCAGGGTCTGCCCGATCGAGACGCCCATCGACTCACCCTGGGCCATCGTCCGCGCGAACGACCGCACCGTCGGCGTGTCGGCGCGCTCGGCCAGCCGGCGCAGCGCCTCCTGGCGGCTCTGACCGACGCGGATCTCGTTCAGCATCAGCCGCACCTCGTCGGCCAGCGGGCCGTGCAGCCGCTCGGCGGCGATCTTCATCGACTGGTCGAGTCCGAGGCCCGCCTGCACGGTGATCGCAAGCAGGTCGATGAAGTCGGCCGCGTCGCGCTCGATCTGGGCGAGCCGGCGGGTGATCCGCGCGGAGAGCATGGGATCGGGCAGGAGCCAGCCCAGCAGTGGGGCGGCCACGAGGACGACAAGGGAGATCAGCGGCCTGTCGGATCCCCGGGCGTACAGCAGGGCCACCGTGCCCAGCACCATCGCCGCCAGCACCCGCAGCATCAGGAACCGGGCGGGACGGGCGTCGTACAGACCGGCCTGGATCAGCCGCAGCTTGAGACGGCTCTCGTAGTCGGCCGGCGTGAACCGCCGCGCGATCGAGGCGAACCGGTTTTCGAGCGTCAGGTTGCCGGCGTCACGTCCTCGCACCGGCACGACCGGCTCGGCTCCGTAGCCGTAGCTGCCGACGGATCGGATCGCCTCGGCGGTCGTCCTCCGGCTGATCCGCACGGACACGCCGAGGACGAGGACGCTGGCGGCAAGCAGCAGGCTGGCGAACACGATCAGCATGTCAGACCTCGATCTCCGTAATCTGCTTCAGCCAGAACGAGCCGATGATCACCGACACGACGGCCACGACGACCAGCAGCAGGCCGAGCGGCGAGTAGAGCTGCTGTAGATAGGTTGGCGAGAGGACGAAGAACATCGCTGCCATCGCGAACGGCATGATCGTCAGCACCCACCGCGACATGCGACCCTGGGCGGTGAGCGCCTGGATCTGGTCGCGCAGACGGTGCCGCTGACGCACCGTCTCGGCCACGATGTCGAACATCTCCGCCATGTTGCCGCCGGCCTGATGCTGCACGCGGGCGACCAGCGCGATCCACTGCAGGTCGCGGTTCCCGACGCGCAGCACCATCTCGTCGAGCGCGTCCTCGACGGCGATCCCCAGCCGCGTGCGGCGGACGGTCTCCTGCCACTCGGCGGCCACCCGGTCGTCTGCTTCCTCGGCAACGTGGGCGATCGCCTGCAACAGCGAGTGGCCCGCCCGCAGCGACGACGCCAGCACCGTCAGCGAGTCGGCGAGCGTGCTGTCGAAGTGGGCGTACCACGATGAAGCGCGCCTGGTGACGTACACCCAGGCGATAATCGGACCCAGCGGAGCGATCACGATCGCGGTCAGGGGACGCTTGGTCACCACCGCCACGACGATCGCCGCCACGACACTCGCTCCGGCTGCCAGCAGCACGATCCGGCCCGGACGCTGGTCGATGCCTCCGCGCTCGACGTCGGCGTCGAACCGTGTCCAGACACCGCGCGGCGTCCATCGGCCCGCCAGGGGCTTGTCCGGCCGCACGGGGGTGATCTCAGGAACCGACGACGATCCCGAGGGCGACCCCGGCCCGTACTTGCGAAGGCGCTTCGCCGGCGCAACCCGTAGCGGGCGGATCGCCAGGAACGCACCCAGCAGCACTGCGGTGCCGACCGCCAGCGCGAGACCGGCGACGGCCAGGTTCGACCCCAGCAGACCACCGTCCTCGTGCGGGCCGGATGACGGCGCAACGGCTGCTCCCTCAGGCACCGTGTAGCGCTGCTCCGCGACGGCCGACCCCAGCCGGGCCCGGACGACGACGGTCTCACCTGCGGTCCGCTGCTGCGACGTGTAGCTGAGCAGGTACTGATGGTTGAGCCGGCGGGCCAGGCCCGCGTACACCGACGTCAGCTGGTCGGCCGACTGCACCTCGATGAACTCGCCGCCCGTGCGGTCGACGATCGCCTGCAGATCGCCGCGGTCGAGCTTCGCGCCGGCCAGGCCGACTGCGAACACGCGGACATGCGCGCCGCTGACGACCTTCAACGCGCTGTGCACGTCGGCAACGCTGGCGTTGTCCCGCCCGTCGGTCAGCAGCACGATGGCCCGGGTGGTCGAGTCGCGGCCCGCGAGCTGCTGGCCCGCGGCGACGACCGCGTCCCAGAGCGCAGTCTTCGGGCTCGGCGTGACGTTGGTCAGCGCATCGCCTGGATCGCCGGTCTGCGTCGACCAGGGCACGATCAGCTGCGGGGTGCGGGCGAACGTGAAGACCGCCGCCTCCGACCTCGCCGGCTTACCGGCGATCAGCGTGCGTGCGGCATCCACTGCGGAGGTCAACGCCTCGCCGCGCATGCTGTTGCTGGAGTCGATCAGGACGGCGATCGAGAGTGGACGTCGGTCCTCGCCGACGGCGCGGATGCGCGGGTTGACGGGCACGCCGTTCTCGGTGACCTGGATGTCGCCCGGAGCCGTGTTCGGCGGCAGCGTCAGCACCAGCTCACGCTGCGGGAACTTGGCGTCGGGTGCGAGCGAGAGGGACAGCCGGTCGGCGCCGGCGGCCGGTGACACGACCGCCAGCGCCGACACGATCCCGCCGATCAGTGCGAGCTTCCTCATGCCTGCGCGAAGAGTTCGGCCGGCAGATCGATCGCTCGGCGGGTGAAGGCGTCCTTGAAGGTGGGATGAAGCCCGGTCGACTCCAGCCGGCCCTCGATCGTGCCGCCGGAGGTGACGCCGTGGACGCGGAACTCGAACAGATCCTGCAGCGTCACCTGGTCGCCCTCCATCCGCTGCACCTCGGTGATCTTGACGACCTTGCGCGAGCCGTCGGCGAGCCGCTCGGTGTGGACGATCAGGTGCAGCGCCGAGGCGATCTGCTCGCGGATGGCGCGCACCGGCAGGTCGTAGCCGGACATCAGCACCATCGTCTCGAGGCGAGAGACGGCATCACGGGGCGAGTTGCAGTGGACGGTGGACAGCGAGCCGTCATGGCCCGTATTCATGGCCTGCAGCATGTCCAGCGCCTCGGGGCCGCGGACCTCGCCGACCACGATCCGGTCGGGCCGCATACGCAGGGCGTTGCGGAGCAGGTCGCGGATCGATACCTGTCCCTGACCCTCGACGTTCGGCGGCCGGGACTCGAGGCGAAGCCAGTGCCGCTGGTCGAGCTTGAGCTCGGCAGCGTCCTCGATGGTCACGATCCGCTCGTCCTCCGGCAGGTAGCTGGAGAGCACGTTCAGCAAGGTCGTCTTGCCGCTGCCGGTGCCACCCGTGACCAGGATGTTCAGGCGGGCCCGCACGCACAGGCCGATGAACGCGCCCATCTCGGGGGTCAGCGTCCCCAGCGTGACCATGTCCTCCATCGTCAGCCGGCGCTGGTGGAACTTGCGAATCGTCATCGCCGGGCCGCGCAGCGAGAGCGGTGGGATGATGGCGTTGACGCGCGAGCCGTCCGGGAGCCGGGCATCCACCATGGCGGAGGCCTCGTCGATCCGGCGGCCGACCTGGGCGACGATCTTGTCGAGGATCCGGCGCAGGTGCGCTTCGTTGGCGAACCGCGCATCCGTCGGGAAGATCCGGCCGCCACGCTCGATGTAAATCTCCTCGTGGTTGTTGACCATGATCTCCGTGATCGCGTCGTCCGCCAGGAACCGCTCGAGCGGGCCGTAGCCGACGACCTCGTCGGCGATCTGCTTGCTCAACAGCTCACGGTCGGCGTGCGACAGCGGCACCTCCTCGAGCTGCAGCGCCGCGTTGACCACGCCGCGCACGTGGTCGGCAAGCCCCGCCTCGTCGACGTCCGTCGCGAGCAGGCTGGTGCCGAGCGTTTCGATCACCGTCTGATGAATGCGGTTCCGCACGTCGGCAAACTGGTCGTTCGCGTCGGCGTCCGCTCCGGCGTTGCCGGTTGCAAGTCGTTCGTGCAGGGACATGTCAGCTACTCCTCCCCGTCCCAAAGCTGCTTCGCGACCTGCTCGCCGAGCTGGCGGAGCGCCTTCGCAGGCCGCGACTTGGGCTCGGACGTGACGATCGGCGTGGCCGCGTTGACCGCTCGGGGAACGCAGCGGTCTGACGGGATGTTGATGTCGGGCGCCCGGCCGAGGATGGCCTTCACGTCCGTCGGATTGAGGCCGACCTTCGAGTCGGCCCGGTTGAGGACGATCGTCATCCGGTCGGCGTTGACGTCCATCAGGCGGAGCGTCTCGATCCCCACCTTCATGTTCTTCAGGCCCGGCAGGTCGAGCGAGCCGACGACCACCGTATGTGCCGCCTGGTCGACGGCGGCAATCGCCGCAGCTGTAAACGCCGGTGGCGTATCGACGATGACAACGTCGAACTCCGCTCGGGCGACGTCGATCACCGCGGCCAGCCGCTCGGCGGTCACCGCCTCCGCCTGGTCGGGCCGCACCGGCGCGAGCAGCACGTCGACACCGCCGGCGCTGGTGCCCAGGTACCCCCGCAGCTTGCCGCCGTCGAGGTTGCCCTCGGCGGTCACCAGGTCGTAGATCGTGCGCTCCGGCTCGACGCCCAGCACCAGGCCGACGTCGCCGAACTGGAGGTCAAGGTCGATAAGCAGCACCCGCTTGCCGGTGGCCGCCAGAACGGTCGCCAGGTTCGTGCTGACCGTCGTCTTTCCGACACCGCCCTTGGGGCCGAGCACGGCGACGATCGGCGCCATGGCGACGGCAGTAGCGGCGGCGACCGGCGCCGTCGACGCTCGGGCCATCGCCTTGTGCACCGCGTCGCTGACGACCGGTGCCTCCGCCGGGAGCAGCACGATCTCATGCGCACCCGCGCGCAGCGCCTCGGCGAGGTTGCCGTTGGCCGGGCCGGGGATGGCGACGATCAGTGCCATCTCCGGCCGCAACCGGCGGCTGTCGGCAAGCACATCCAGCACCTCATCGACGCCCGGGCTGAACATCAGCATCGCCTGGCTGCGATCGCGCTCCGCAGCTCCCACGGCGTCGCCGAAGTCGCTGAGGCCGGACGCGACCTGCATCCCGCTTCCGCCGTTGGGCACCGCCCCGTCGAGCAGGTTGCCCGGGAACGACCGGTGCGCGGCGACTGTCAGTCGGACGTCGCTCATGTCAGCGCCCCTTGCCCAGGATGGTGTACAGGAGCTGGTCGCCGCTGGTGCCGCGAAGCACGCTGCGGACGTCATCGATCACGGGCCGGACGTCGTCGGAGCTGCCCGGAGGGCGGAGGACGAAGTAGATGTCGCCCTTCTGCTGCGCGAACACCACGTGCTGGACGTCGCTCACGTTGATCGCCAGCGTCAGCACCGAGTCCTTGGCCTGCGTCGCCGACGTGGAATCGGAGGTGGCCGGTACGCCCAGCACGAGCACGTCCTTGGCGATGGTCTTGGTCACCGGGATCGACTGACCGCCCTGCCGCGGGAGGCCGGTCGCCGGGTCGATCGGCACGACCTCGAAGTTCGCGACGACGTCGACGTGATCGCCCACCTGCAGCCGGCCGACCAGACCCTGCCCGGGCTCGGCCGGGAAGTCGATGGCCCGCTGGTTGGGCTTGAGGTTGACGGCGACGCTGTTGGTGTCGGACTTGACGAACTGGTTGGTCGTCAGCTGCTCACCGGGGTAGACGTCGTTCCGCGCGACCAGGCCCTTGAGCTGGTCGGGGTTGGTCACCGCGCCGTCGACCAGCGAGCTCTTGGGCACCGTGGTCGTGCGGTACATGGTGGCCTCGACCACCTGGCTGCCGGGCGTCAGCTGCGGGATCGTCTGGTTCGCGACCAGGACGGAGACTTCGTTGCTTCGGCCGTTCACGTCGGACTGGTAGCCCTTGACGTAGACGAACACCATCAGCGCCGCCGCGGCCGCCAGGATGATCGCCAGCGTCAGAGCGCCGGTTCGGGTTGTCAGTACACGGTGCATCTGGTCACGTACTCCTTGTTCGAATTCCTCAGCCGTCCCATGGCATCAGCGCGATCGACTCCAGGCAGATCCCGGAGGGATCGGTGCACGTGGTGCTGTACGCGCCGCTGGGGTTGACGCGATCCCAGAAGATGCCTCGGACCTCGCCGTTCTTGAGGCCGCTGCCGGCATCGCGGCTATATGCGGTGATGTAGAAGTTGCCGAACCCGACAACCGGGGTGGTCGAGTTGCCGTTCAGCGCCTCGATCGAAAGCGGCCCGACCAGGATCACGTTGACCCAGCGCGGATCGCCGGCCGGCGGCGGGTTGGCCGTCGTCGTCCAGTGGTTCGGCGAGTTGCCGATCCGCTTCGTCAGCCCGCCGTTACCACCGTCGATCTGCCCGACCTGATTGCCGGTCTGCGTCTGCACCTGCTGGCCGATCGAGTAGGGGGTGCAGGCGCCGTGCTGCAGCTCGTCGGCGAAGTTCGGGACGCCGTTCGTCGCGTAGCACTGGTACTGGCCCCAGCTCGTGTTGGTGTCCAGGTCGAGGGCGCCGAAGTTGCCCGGGCTGGCCGCGTTCCCGCCGCCCAGCTTGAGCACGATCTCGCGGCCCTTGACCAGTGTCACGAATGCCGTCTGGAAGTTCACCGTCCGGCCGGGCGCGCCGGCGGCCAGCGACGAGCTGACGAACCGGCCCCCGAACGATGCACCGCTCTGGGTGTAGCTGTAGAGCAGCGTGGACTGGTCGTGCGGGTAGATCCGCTGCACCGTGTGGGAGGTGTACGTCGTGTTGCCCTGCTTGACGGTGACCGTGACGTTCTCGGGGCCTTCGGAGGTGGCCGTCGAGAAGGCCGATGCTCCGGTCGACCACTGGCCGTCGGCGTTCGTGCCGCTGGTCAGGCTGGCCTGGGCGCCCTGGCCGGGGCCGCCGTTGAGCTGCACGCGCACCTGGGCGCCGTTCGGCACGTTCGTCAGGTGCACGTTGACGCCGAAGCTGCGCGCGGTCGTCGTGAACGGGTAGTACAGCGAGGGATCGGCGATGCCCTGGGTGACGTAGACCTCTTTGACCGTGCACGCGCACGACGTGGCGCCCGACTTGGGCACGTCCTCCGTGCCGATCCAGCCGACACCGATCGGATTGCCGCTGCCGTCGTTGGCGAAGTCGATCACCGTCCCGGTGACGTCGGTCACTCGGACATGCACGGGAACGCCGCCCGCCGGGAGGCTGTTGACCGTGCCCCCGCCGCAGTAGTAGAGGAATCCCTCGGGGCTGCTGCCGCACCCGGACGTCAGCGACGCGACGACCCCGCCGGTGTCGTCGCGGATCACCTGGACGGTCTTCGGACGGAGATCCTCGACGCCGATCGGCATCATTCCGCGGGCTGTGGTCAGGTAGACGATGCGCGCCCGCGCCCGGGCCGAGATGTCGGTGTTGAGGAAGCCGAGGACCTTGCCGAACACAAAGGGCACGTCGCTCTCCACCGGCTTCACGCGCACCGAGTTGTTGACGATCTCGCAGTAGCTCGTGTCGAGGTTGGCGTTCTCGATCAGGTTGCGGCCGTCGGTCAGGTCGCTGTTGCGGCGCTCGTAGTAGTCGGCGCGGCCGCCCGCCCCGCAGACGGCGCCCGGGTTCGCGATCAGCTGAGCTGCGCCGGCCAGCGCACCGGCGTCGGCGGCGGACTGCAGCTGGCGCCGGTGGGCGCGGAAGTTCCCTGTGTCGATCGCCAACGCCGCGATGCCCAGCAGCACGGTCAGCGAGAGCGCGACCAGCACCAGCACTCCACCCGACTGTCCCTGACGACCGTTCATCAGCAGTACGCGGTCGGCTGCCCCTCCAGCCGGAACGTCGCGTTGGACGACAGGTCGATGGTGTTGCCCAGAATCGAACTGATCAGCGGGAACACGAAGGCGTGGCTGTACGTGACGTGCGCCGTGATCGTGTCGCCGACGTTGTACTGGCCGGCGGGGTTCCCGCTGTTGGGATCCGTGGCGCACGTGAAGGTGACGCTGCTGCCCGCCGGGGCGTCGGCCATCAGCGTCTTGCCGGAAGGGTCGTTCACGGCCGCCAGCCGCGCCGCCTCGCGGGCGTCGTGGACGACGGTCACCTTGTCGAACATGACAACGCCGAGCTCGATGATCCCGAACAGGATCAGCAGCAGCGGCAAGAGCACCAGCGTGAACTCGACGATGCTCTGTCCGGAGTCGCGCGACCGGTGAGGATGCTGGGGAGGCGCCGGAGCGCCCCCCCAGCCCAGCGTGAGGCCTAGCCGATGATGCCCGTAACCTGGTCGAGCGCGGCGACGATGGCGTCGGACAGCGACGTCGAGAGCCACGACGACGAGCAGCGTGATCACGGCGAGGACCACGGCGTACTCCGCCATCGTCTGGCCCTCCTCCTCGCGCTGCAGCTTCGAGAGCAGATCCATCATGTTGTTTCCCCCCTTTCGATGTGTCGAGCTGCCCCGACGAGACGTCGGGTGAGAATCGGGAAGTGCGCGCCGTGTCCATCACCGCTCCACCACCGGTTCCGGCGGCGAGCCCGATGCGAGTGCCACGAGCCCGTTCAGGCTGGGATCGTCCAGCCGGGAGAACGAGGAGTCCTGGATGTTGTCGACCCAGATATCGCGCTGATCGGACAGGTATGCCACGACCGGCTTCGCGGCAGCGAAGCGGTTTGCAATCAGCGGTCGGATGACCGACTCGTCCAGGTACGTGACGTCGACCACGACCATGTCGGGGTCGAACTCCTCCGCCGCCCGGTCAAAGGCGGTGCCGGGGAACGGCACGCTGACGACCTCGGCGACCCTGGTGAGGGCCGGTTCGAGGCCGCTGAGCATCAACGGAGGGAAACCGACGAGCAGCACTCGGCGATGCGAGTCCTGGTGGGCACGTCGGGTGGAACGCACGTCCATACCGGCGAGTGTGCGGCCCCACGGCGCCCGCGGTAATCGTCCGAATCACCGATCTGGGTGGGGGATCTTTTCTCACCCACCCCACGCGGGGTGCTAGGCGCGCACGGCCTGGAGCTGCTGGTACCTGGCGGCCGCCGCGGAGCGGTTCGGCGCCTCCAGCTTGGCCAGGATGTTCGAGACATGAGTGCGGACGGTCTGCACCGAGATGCTGAGGTCGTAGGCGACGCTGCGGTTCGTCTTGCCGTCGGCGATCAACGCCAGCACCTCCCACTCACGCCGCGTCAGCCGCCGCGCCGACGGCAGCAGCTCGACCATGGGCATCCGGCTCTCCTGGTTGCGGAACTCGGCGACCAGGGCGGAGATCATCGCGCGGGATAGCGGGGCCTCGCCGCGGATCGCGGCGCGGACGGCCTGCACCCACGCGTCGATGGGCAGGTCCTTGGTCAGGTAGCCGGCTGCGCCCCAGCGCAGCGCGCGGAACATCGTCTCCAGCTCGCCGCCGACGCCCATCGCGACGGGGACCCCGCCCGCACCGGTGACGGCTCGGATGACGGCCTCGGCAGCCTCGGGCGCCGGCTGGAGCCCGACGTCCACCAGCACGACCATGCCCTCGGATCTCGCCGCCAGCGCCTTCGCCTGCTCGCAGGCGCGTGCCGTCTCGCGGACCGACAGGCCGTGGGCGGCGAGTGCGGAGCTGAGCCCGGTGAGGGCGATCTCGTTGGAATCGCAGATGGCGATCCCGGTGATGCGCAGGGGATCGTGCATTGGAGCCTATCTGCAACATCGCTCTTGTCGTCCTTCGCGTTACAAAAGGGTGAGAGAATCTCACCCTTTTGGTGGTCCCTTCGCCCGATTGACGCCCCCGGCGGGCGGTCGCATGCTCGGGCGACGATGCCGAGCGCCGACGACGACCAGCGAAGGGTGACGCCTTGACCGTGCCGGTGTTCGTGGTCTGTTACGTCGTCGGCGCGGCGGCGCTCGCCATCTGGATCGACCTGCGATTCCCCCGGCTGCGCCCGTCGGGCTGGCTTCGGCTGGGCCTGGCGATAGGCGCCGCGATGGCCGCCGACGAGCTGTGCCAGCGGTTCCTGCACACCGATCCGCGGATCATCGGGATCATGTGCGTCGGCTTCCCGACGGTGGCCGCGACGATGCTCGTCTGCCTGTGGGCGCTGCGCGCGATCCGCGCAGCGATGCCGGCCTAGCCGGCGTCGAGCTCGGAGGCGGCGTCCTGGGCGGCGAACCACTGGTGGCGCTCGAACGCCTCGGTGGCGATCTCACGCACCCGGCGCTCGGTGTCGACGGATGGCAGCACGTCGGCCGGCGGCAGCTCCTCGGCGGCCAGGACGGCGTCGAGCAGCTGAGCAGAGCTCATCAGGAACAGCTTGTGGTGCGGCAGGCCGCGATCGTGGGCCATCGTGTAGAGCGCGCGGCGGTCGACCGTCTCCAGGATCTCGACGCGCAGGGCGGCGAGCTGATGCAGCCGTAGCTCGGAGTCGCGCACGGGCGTCGCGGGCGGCGGTGCGGCCGGCTCCGGTTCGCGAACCGCCAGCGGCACGATCTCGGCGACCGGCTCCGGCGGTGCGGGCGGCGCGGCCGGAGGCGCGAAGGCCTCGACGCGCGGTTCCTCCCAACGACGCCCGGCGAGCAGCCACAGGACGTAGCCGAGGACGGCACCGCAGACGAAGCCCATCATCAGCCGCCGCACATTTCCTCCTCCAGAGCCTCGAGCCAGTCGGCAGACATCACGTGCTGCTCCAGACCATACGAGCGGCCGCGGGGGTTGGCAACCGGCCGCGCCGTGTTCAGCGGCGAAGCAGCTCGGCCAGCGGGAGCTCGTGGAACTCCGTGCAGCACGGCTGGCCGGGCGCCAGCCACATCACGCCGGCTTCGACGTCGCAGACCATCCCGAACTGGATCGCCGAGCCCTCGTCACCCTCGGCGGGATCGGGATGGGCACAGATATCCTGGCCGTCCGCGCCGTGGTCGCCCAGGACCCGCATGGCGTCCCGCACCGTCAGCGGCGGATCGTCGCGCAGCAGCGCGCACGTCCGGTCGAACCTGGACAGGCTCCCGGGCGACGGCGCCTCCGCGGCCTCGGCGACCGCCGTGTCGAGGGCGTGGTTGGTGTGCACCGCGGCCTCCACCAACCCGTGACGGGTCGCCGTCACCTCCAGGGTGAAGGCGTCGCCTCCGCGGAATGCGTACATATAGCTGTAGCCCCCGGCACGGTCGGGGCGCGTGGCGCGGCGCAGCGCGTCGTCCCGGTCGACCGCCTCCACGCCGTCGCGGCCGAGCAGCGCCCGGGGCACGCCGACCCGCTCGTCGGCGCCGGTCAGCGACATCAGCCCAAGTGCGCCGCCGCGGGCGTTCATGCCGACCAGCGGCACCGTGCCCACCGACGCGGGCGCGACGATCGCCACCTCCTCGTCGGAGTCCGGGCGCTCGACGATCACGGCCACTCCGCCGTCGTCGCCGGCGTACCACTGCTCGTTGTGGGCGAGGATCGTGGTGTCCGGGCCGCGGACGACGAAGTCGGTGCACCGCTCGACCGGCGATGGCGGCGGTGCGGAGTCGATGCGCACGCCGTCCGGTGCGGGCACGGTGCCCTCGAGCACGGCGTACAGCTCCTCGAACGCGTTGACCGCGAAGACATCGATGAAGCGCAGGCCGGCGCCTTCGGCGATCCCCTCGAGGTGCGCGACCAGCCGCGGAACGGCGTGCCGCGAGGCCGCCAGGTACGGCGCCAGGAGCGGCTCGATGTCCCGGTCGGCGAGGCCGTGGCGGCGCGTGTACCGGAGGGTGAAGTCGACCGCGCGGGCGTGCCCCTCGGCCAGCGCACGGCCGATGATGCGGCCGCGGCGGATCGGGTCGCCGTCGGCGTGGATGATCGGCAGCTCGGCCATCTGCGCACTCTATTCCCGCAGCCGGAATGCGCCGGTACACTCGCCGGGACGGTCGTACGAGGGGAGCGATGATCCGGCTCGGGGTGAAACTGGTGTGGCTGGCGACGGCGAGCCTGTTGTTCGTGCTGGTCGGCGGAGCGGCGCAGGCGTCGGCGGCGACGACCAACGCCTACTCGGTCAAGGTGGTCGCGGCCGACCGCAGCGGCACCGCTCCCCATACCGATGCCAACCTGGTGAATCCCTGGGGTCTCGCGGCCAGCTCGGGGTCGCCCTGGTGGGTGGCGAACGCGGGAACGAACACGACGTCGCTCTACGCCGCCGACGGGACGCCGAATGCCCTGGTCATCTCGAACCCCGGGACGCCTGCGGGGATCGCCTTCAACAACAGCTCTGGGTTCGCGGCGGCCGGATCCCAAACGCTATTCATCTTCGCGAACCGTGACGCCACGATTCGTGCGTGGGCGCCGGCGTTCGGGACGAGTGTCGCGACCGCGGCGAACGGCTTCGGCAGCCACACCGGGCTCGCCATCGATCCGGCCGCCTCCGGGCAGATGCTGCTCGTCGCCAACTTCGGGGTCGGCAGCGTCGACACGTACGACAGCGAGTACGGGCTGTTCTTCGCCGGCCTCTTCGTCAATCCGACGCTGCCGTCCGGCTATGCGCCCTACAACGTCCAGAACCTCGGCGGGACGATCTTCATCGCCTACGCCCAGCGGTCCTCCGCGGGCGCCGTGGTGCCCGGCGCGGGGCACGGCATCGTCGCCGCCTTCGGGACGGACGGGCAGTTCCAGCGCATTGTCGCCAATGCCGGTGGGCCGCTGAACGCTCCATGGGGGATGGCCATGGCGCCCGCAAGCTTCGGGGCCTTCGCGGGCGACCTGCTCGTCGCTAACACCGGCAACGGACAGATCCACGCGTACCGGTGGACGGGCACGGCGTACAAGCACGCCGGCGTGCTGCGGGACGTCGGCGGTGCCGCCCTCAAGATCCCCGGACTGCACGGCATCGCGTTCGGCAACGGCGGAACCGCGGGGCCGACCGGGCGCCTCTACTTCACCGCGGGGCCGGGCAAGGGGGCGCACGGCCAGCTGGGCTTCGTCAAGCCGGCGTAGCCCTAACGGTCGATCGGCGTCGACGCGTCGACGGCCTCGAGCGACATGGCCGGACGGCGCATCGAGAACATCGCTCGCTCCTCGCGTTCGACGCCCAGCGCGATGTCCGCGACCAGCTCCCCCAACGCCGGGCCGAACTTGAACGCGTGGCCGGAGCAGCCGCAGGCGACGACCAGCGGGCCGTCCACGTCGATCACGAAGTCGGTGTCGGGCGTCATCGTCCACGGGTGCCGCTGGCTCTCGATCACCGGCATCGGCGTCCCTGCCGAAGCGGCGCGTCGCCCAGCCCAGCAGCTGCTTCTGCTCGCCGAGGTCGGGCGGCCACTCGGACGCCGCGCCGCTCCACGGTTCGGGGCCGGCCGCGTCGAACGCGATCTTGTAGCCCATGCCCGGCACGGGGTGGCCGTAGACGCCTCGGCCGCTGTCCTCGATCGACCAGTCGGCGATGCCCGGTCGGCCGACCAGGTGTGGGACGTCGACGTAGGTGACCTGCGCCACCCCTGGCGACAGCGGCAGGTCGACGCCGATCGGCGACAGCAGCTCCCCGGCCCACGGGCCGGCCGCGACGACGACCGCGTCGGCATCGACGATGCGGGCGTCGGTGTGCAGGGTGGCGGCGTCGCCGGCCAGGTCGATCCAGTTCACCGGCTCCGGTGCGGCCAGCTCCACGCCCAGGTCGGACGCGACGTCGGCGAGCGCCGCCATCCCCTCCGCCGCGAGCACGGTGCCGCCGCCGTCGTGGTACAGCGCCTGCTCTGCCGGGCCGAGCCGGAGCTCGGGGAACACGGCGGCCAGCCCGTCGCCGTCCAGCCGGCGAGCGGCGATGCCCTCCGCCGCCATTCCCGCCTCGAGCTCGTCGAGCATCGCCGCCGGCGCGAGGTCGACCTGGCCGGTGAGATGCAGGATGGACCGGCCGGTCTCCCCCTCCAGTGCGCGCCACGACGCCAGCGCCTCCAGCGCGAGCCGGACGTAGAGCGGATTCGCGTAGGCGGCGCGGATCGAGCGGGACGCGCCGGTCGACGAGGTCAGCGGGTGAGCGGAGCCGAGCGCGTCCAGGGCGACCACCGACCGGCCGCGCCGGGCGAGCGCCACGGCGGTCGACAGGCCGATCAGGCCCTGGCCGATGACCGCGACGTCACGACGCGATGCCGTCATCCGTCACCCACCGTCCGCTCGCCCTCCGACGGCCGCAGCCAGAGCGTGGTCTGGCTTGGCTGCACCGTGCGGCGGACGACCGCCACGAGCTCGGACGACAGGGCGTCGAGGTCGATCTGCTCGCGCAGCCTTCCGCTGAAGGCCTCGACCGCCTGGTTCGCGTCGTACCTCGCCCGGGCGAAGCGGTGGTCGACCGCACGCTGGATCCGCCGGCGCAGCGGCTGGAACGCGAGGGCGACGACCAGCGTCGAGAGCGTCACGGCGAGCACGCTGGACGATCCGGTGAGCTGGCGGAGCAGGGCGCCGGCGAGCGTGACGCCGCCCAGGTAGACGACCGCGAGCGCCGCGACCAGGCATGCGTATGTCAGCGTGCGGCGGATGATTACGTCGATCTCGTACAGCCGGTAGCGGAGCATGGCGACGCCGACCGCCATCGGCAGCAGTGCGTACACGAAGAGGTAGAGGAACTGCACCCACTCGACGACGCTGGCGAGCAGCGAGACGAGGATGAAGCCGGCGAACCCGGCGCACACGGCGAACACGCACCAGCGCAGTTGAAGCCGCTGGGTCGAGCCCGCGCGGCGGTACCTGACGACGACCGAGGCGAGCGACACCGGCACCAGCGCGATCGAGCCGACCACGAAGATCACGCCCAGCACCTCGACGTCGGCCGCGACCGCGATGAACACGCCCAGCAACGCGACGCCGTCGGCCCAGGCGACGAGCTTCCAACGCCGGCCGGGCAGCCGTCCGTCGGGGAACAGCAGCGGGACGAACAGGGCATACGCAAGCAGGGCGGTCAGCCACGTCCAGGTCGAGAACCAGCCGACGACGCCGTCCCCGGGGAGCCCGGACTCGGCGTACATCCCGCTGACGGTGCCCGCCAGCACGCCGATCGGCACCGCGCAGAACAGCCAGCCGACGGCGTTGTGCGGCTCCCGCCGCGCAATCAGCACGCCGAGCACGGTGAAGCCCAGCAGGAAGAGCCCCAGTTCCCCGGCGAACGCAACGCCGGCGGCGTCGGCGGCGCCCCACTTCAGCCCGAGCGCCGCCGCTGCGGCGAGCAGCACCAGCACCGCGACCCAGACTGCGGTCGTCAGCGCCCTCACGTGTGCGGCGAGGAATTCCACATCGCGAGTATCCCCGACGCGCGTTCCGGCAGCGTTACGGAGGGCCGGCGCCCAGCTCGGACGCCGGCCCCCTCGCGTGCGGCTACTGGTTGGGGCAGGTCACGTTCGGATTCCACATCTCGAACATGCCGGCCGGGTTGTGCTTCCAGATCCAGGCATGCAGCGAGTAGAACGCCGGCAGACCGAAGCGGTTGCCGGCCGGCGACAGCATGAATGCGTGGCCGAACAGGTGCGGCCGCCCGGTGTGCGTCTTGGCCCACGCGGCCTTGAAGACCACGTACTCGACCGCGACCAACCGCAGCGGATGGCCGGGGATGGGCTGATAGACCATCGCCTCCGGGTGCAGCGCGTTCACGGTGTCATCGCCGACCAGGTCGCCGTTGACGTAGTGGACGCCCATCGCGCCCATGCCCGGCTCGCTGATGCAGTGGATGCCGGCCGCGTCCTTCAGCAGGCCGAACCCGGCCGCCTTCGCGACGTTCACCTGGCGGTACGGCGCGGTCGCATGCCGCACCTGATCGAGGGTCGCAGCATGGGCGCTCGCCGCCGTCGCAGCTGCGAGTACGACGATCGCCGCAACGGCAAGCGTCCGGATGATGTTCCTGGACATCGTGTTCCTCCTTGTCACGGGTTCAGGCGCCCGCCGGCACCGGATCGGGCCGCACGACAACCGTGTCGGCCACCTGGACGATCTCGTCCACGGGCAGGTCGGCGGCCGCCGCGTGCCGGCGGATCGCCTCCGGGCTGCTCGCCTGGTAGATGCAAACGGTGCCCAGCCCGCCGTTCGCCGGCTCCGACAGCACGTAGCTGCGGATCCAGCGGATGTCGTCCGGCATCCGCTCGCCCTCGGCGGTCGAGCGGGCGGCCGCGGCGTCGAGGTCGGCCGCGCTGCGCCATCCGTCACGGCGCAGGATCACATAGGTGTCCATCAATGCTCCTTCCGATTCGAACCAACGCGTTCGAGGGTAGGAGCCGGCGCCGGGGACGCGCATCGGCACTTCTGCCTATGTTGGCGACCCCGGCTACGGACGCCGGCTCAGGACGTCACGGGCACGATGCCGAGCCGCGCCGCCTCGATGCTGGCCCGCGCGCGAGACGGCACCCCCAGCTTGCGCAGGATGTTCGACACGTGATGGTCGACCGTCCGGGTCGACACGTGGAGGCGCAGCGCGATCTCGGCGTTGCTGAGCCCGTCGGCGACCAGGGCGAGCACCTCCAGCTCGCGGCCGGTCAGGTTCGCCGGGTTCTCGCGCGTGCTCGGCCGCGGACCGCGGGCGATCCCCCGCACGCCGCGCTGGCGCAGACGCCGCGCGAAGACCGCCGCGGCGCCGCCGGCGCCCAGCTCGCGCAACCGCCGGTGCGCATCCTCCAGCCCGTCGCAGTCCATGCCCATGGCGACGGCCGACTCGTACGGGCAGCCCAGCCGGTGCCAGGCGGCCGCCGCATCCGCGTGGCGGCCGTCGAGCTCCAGCGCCCACGGCTCGGCGATCGGGTTCGCGATCCGCTCGTCGATCCCCGCCCGCCGCCGCCAGCATGCGAGCTCGCCGAGCATCCACGGAACGTGCGCGTCCCGCGCGAGCGCGAGGGCGCCGGACGTCAGCTCGTCGATGTGCTCCTCGTCGCCCGCCAGCCAGGCCGCCTCGGCGCGAGCAATCGCCAGCGGCCCGACCCAGTCGAGCTCGTCGGGCGAGAACTCGATCTCCGCCGCCTGCTCGAGCGCCTGACGGACGCCGGGGTCGCCCCGGCGCGCCCTGACGGTGGCCAGCACGAGCAGGCCTTCGAATCGCGGCGCGGGCGAGTCGCGTAGCTCGCCGGCGAGCCTGATCGCGATCTCCGACGCCTCGTCGAAGCGACCCTGGTTCAGCTGCGAGCGCACCTTCAAGCCAAGCATCGACAGCGTCCACAGGTCGAGGTCGTGCTCGGCGCAATGCCCGAGCCCGGCCTCGATGTGAGCGTCCGCCAGTGCGTGTGCCCGGTGCAGCGCCGCGCCGATCGCCAAGTCGTTGTGTGCCCGCGCGATCTCCTGCTCCAGCGCATGCTCCCGGGCCACCTCGAGGCCGCGCAGGAGCACCTCGACGGCGTCCGGGCCGTCGCGCAGCAGCAGCGCGGTGCCCGTCGAGATGAGAGCGTTGGCAAGAGTGACAGCGTCGTCGCCGGCGCACTCGACCGCGCGCTCACCCCACTCGACCGCAGCATCGAAATCGTTGCGGTACAGCGCGAGCAGCGAGAGCGAGTCGTACGCCGCGCCCAGCGCGGGCGACGGGTCGAGCGGCTCGAGCACACGCATCGCCTCGTCGGCGGCGGCGCGGGCGTCCGCCATCATGCCGCGGCAGCTGTACGAGCTGACCAGATGACAGAGGGCGTCCCCCTCGCCGGCGGCATCGCCCGCCGCGCGGAGATGCTCGATCGCCCGCCTGCGGGCGGCGAACTTCGGCGCCGGCGACCTGATCGAGGTTGCGGCCGACGATGGCCGCGTCCTCAGCCTCTCGTTCGAGCGCCAGACCGTACAGGTGGTCGATCTGGCGCGCGGCCGGCTGGTGGTCGAGCCGCCGGCCGAGCTCGTTCGCTGAGCCAATCCCCGACCGACCGATCGCCGACCGGCAGACCGCCGTCGGCCAGCTCGCAGACCGGGCGGTCGTCGACGGGTTGCACGGGGGACCGCGGCCATGAGCGAGCGCGCCGGACCCTGGGCCGCAACCGTGCTGACCCTGTTCCCGGAGATGTTTCCGGGCCCGCTCGGGCATTCGCTGGCCGGGCGCGCGCTCAGCCAGGGCATCTGGTCGCTGGCGGCGATCAATCTGCGCGACTTCGCGAGCGACCGGCACCGGACCGTCGACGACCTGCCGTTCGGCGGCGGCGCCGGCATGGTCATGCGCCCCGACGTGGTCGCGCGGGCGCTCGACCAGGTCCAGGCCGCCGGGCCGGCGCGGCCGCTGCTCTATCTCAGCGCGCGCGGCGTCCCGCTCGGCCAGGCAAGGGTGCAAGAGCTTGCCCGCGGTCCCGGAGTCGTGGTCTTATGCGGCCGCTTCGAGGGCGTGGACCAGCGGGTCATCGAGGCCCGGGCGCTGGAGGAGGTCAGTCTCGGCGACGTGGTGCTGTCCGGCGGCGAGCCGGCCGCGATCGCCCTGCTCGATGCCTGCGTCCGGCTGCTGCCGGGGGCGATCGGCGCCGAGGCCTCGCTCGCCGAAGAAAGCTTCGAAGGCGGCCTGCTCGAGTACCCGCACTATACCCGGCCCAGGTCTGGGAAGGACGGGCGGTGCCCGAGGTGCTGCTGTCGGGACACCACGCCCGGATCCGGGCGTGGCGCCGGCAGCAGGCCCTGCTTGCGACCCGGATGCGCCGGCCGGATCTCTGGGCGCGCCATCTCGCCGCCGGCGCGCCCGGCCGCGCCGGCGAGCCGACCCACCCTGCCGATGACAGTTGAGGTTTGCCATGAACGTGATCCAACAGCTCGAGCAGGAACAGATCGCAGAGCTCACCGAGGGGCGCCCGATCCCCGATTTTGCCCCCGGCGACACGATCCGGGTCAGCGTCAAGGTGGTCGAGGGTACCCGCGAGCGCGTCCAGGCCTTCGAGGGCGTGTGCATCGCGCGCAAGAACCGCGGCATCAATTCCGCCTTCACGGTGCGCAAGATCAGCTACGGCGAAGGGGTCGAGCGGGTCTTTCCGCTGTACAGCCCGCAGATCGCCGGGATCGAGGTCCTGCGCCGGGGCCGGGTGCGGCGCGCCAAGCTCTACTATCTGCGCGGCCGGACCGGCAAAGCCGCCCGGATCACCGAGCGGCGCGACGAGCGCGGCCGCGGTCAGTCGGCGCCAATGGCGCGGCCGAGGAGGCAGGCGGCAACGGCAGCGCCGGGGAATCACCGGCGCGGGCGACCGCCCGTAGGCCGTCGTCCGCAGCGTTGGGGGGAGTTGAGAGCCATGGCCAAAGCCAGGACGCTGTTCGACAAGATCTGGGACGCGCACGTGGTCGAGCGGCAGGAGGACGGCACCTGCCTCCTCTACATCGACCGCCACCTGGTCCACGAGGTGACCAGCCCGCAGGCGTTCGAAGGCCTGCGCCAGACCGGCCGCAAGGTGCGCCGGCCCGACGCCACGCTCGCGGTCCCCGACCACAACGTGCCGACCACCGACCGCTCCAAGGGCATCGCCGAGCCGCAGTCGCGCCTCCAGGTCGAGACCCTGCAGCAGAACTGCCGCGACTTCGGCATCGAGCTGTTCGACGTCGAGGACATCCGCCAGGGGATCGTGCACATCATCGGCCCCGAGCAGGGCTTCACGCTGCCCGGCAACACCATCGTCTGCGGCGACAGCCATACCTCGACCCACGGCGCTTTCGGCGCGCTCGCCTTCGGCATCGGCACCTCCGAGGTCGAGCACGTGCTCGCGACCCAGACCCTGCTCCAGAAGCGGCCCCTCAACATGCGGGTGAGCGTCGCGGGTGCCTTGCCCTTCGGGGTCACCGCCAAGGACGTGATCCTCGCGATCATCGGCAGGATCGGGACCGCGGGCGGCACCGGTCACGTGATCGAATACGCGGGCGAACTCGTGCGCGGCCTGTCGATGGCCGGGCGCATGACGGTCTGCAACATGTCGATCGAGGCAGGCGCCCGCGCCGGCCTGATCGCGCCCGACGAGACCACCTTCCGCTATCTCCAGGGCCGGCCGATGGCGCCCAAGGCGGGCGCGTTCGAGCAGGCGGTCGCCTATTGGCGGACCCTGCCTTCGGACGAGGGCGCCCGCTACGAGAGGGAGGTGACCCTCGATGCCGCCGCGATCGAGCCGCAGGTGACCTGGGGCACGAGCCCCCAGGACGTCCAGCCGATCACGGGCAAGGTGCCCGATCCCGGACAAGAGAAAGATCCGGCGAGGCGGGCGGCGATGGAGCGGGCGCTCCAGTATATGGGCCTCGAGCCGAACACCCCAATGGCCGAGATCCGGGTCGACAAGGTGTTCTTCGGCTCCTGCACCAACGGCCGGATCGAGGACCTGCGCGCCGCCGCCGAGGTGGTCAGGGGCAAGCGCGTCGCGGGCAACGTCCAGGCGATGGTCGTCCCCGGCTCCGGCCTGATCAAGCACCAGGCCGAGGAGGAGGGCCTCGACCGGATCTTCCTCGACGCGGGCTTCGAATGGCGCGAGGCCGGCTGCTCGATGTGCCTCGGCATGAACCCCGACCAGCTCCAGCCCGGCAAGCGCTGCGCCAGCACGTCCAATCGCAACTTTGAAGGCCGCCAGGGCAAGGGCGGCCGCACCCACCTGATGTCCCCCGCGATGGCCGCCGCCGCCGCGATCACCGGCCACCTCACGGACGTCCGCAAGCTCGTCTAGGGCCTTCGTCTTCGCTGGCACAGTGAGCGCCGGGCGGCCAGCAACCTGGAGTTGGAGCGCCGGTCTCGAGCCGAGACGTCATTCGCAGGCTCGAAGCGGATGGCTGGCGCCTTGTGCGCGTGACCGGCAGCCACCATCATTTCAAGCACCCGGAGAAGCCTGGCCTGGTGACGGTGGCGCACCCACAGAAGGACGTTAAGACCGGTACGCTGCGGAGCATCGAGCGCGAGAGTGGCTCAAGATTGCGGAAGGATTGACATGTCGATCCGCCATTACCCCGCGATCGTCGAGGGCGACGCGGAGACCGGCTACAGCGTCTTCTTTCCGGACATTCCTGGCTGCACCAGCGGCGGTGACACCATCCAGGAAGCCGCCCTCAATGCCGAAGAGGCGCTGGCGGGCCATATCGCGCTGATGCTCGAGGGCGGCGAGACGGTCCCGCCGCCGAGCCGCCTGGACGATCTGCCGCGTCCGATCGAGCCCGACGTCGTCGAGACGTCGCGGCTCCTGGTGAGAGTCGACGTCAGGGAAAAGGCCCCCGTCTGAGCCTCAGGCGTCCGCACGCATTGCCTCGGCGCGGCACGGCACGCTAGGCTGGAGCCATGCGCGCAACACCCGTCGAACAGCTCTACGAAGGCGACTTCTACGCCTGGACCCAAGCCCAGGCGAAGGAGCTGCGCCGGTTCGCGCGCTCGCGGCCGAATGTGCCCCTCGACCTCGCGCACATCGCCGAGGAGATCGCCGATTTGGGCATCGAGCAACGAAGGAGGCTGCGCAGCTGGACGCGACGGATCATCGAGCATCTGCTCCTATTGGAGCACTCACCCGCTCGCGATCCCCGACGGGGTTGGATCAATGAGGTCGTGATCTTCCGCCGCGAGATCGACGACCATCTGAGCGCCACGTTGAGGCGTGATCTCCGGCGTCACTTGCCGCGCCTCTACGACCAGGCTCGGTCGGACATGGTGGAGAGACTGCATCTTTATGGCGAAAGCGATGTCGCGGCACGCCTCCCTGAGCGCTGTCCCTATACGCTTGATCAAGTGCTCGGCGGATTCTGGCCCGCCTCGCTGTGGGATGACGGGGCTTCGCCATGAGCCACGGCTCAGCCGTCGATCTCTACGAAGATGACTTCTACGCCTGGACCCAAGCCCAGGCTCGGGAGCTTCGCCGGTTCGCGCGCTCGCGGCCGAATGTGCCCGTCGACCTCACGCACATCGCCGAAGAGATCGCCGACTTGGGCAAGAGTGAGCGTAGCTCGTTGCGCAGCTGGGAACGGCGAATCCTCGAGCATCTTCTGCTCCTCGAGCATTCGCGGGCGCTTGAGCCGCGCCACGGCTGGGTCGAGGAAATTCTGAATTTCCGCAGTGAAATTGCCGATCGGATCAGCGCCACCTTGCGCCGCGACCTGCGGCGCCGACTGCCGGTCGCCTACGCCCGCGCCCGCCGCGACGCTCAGAAGAAGCTCGAACTCTATGGCGAAGCCAGCGAGGTCGCTCACCTTCCCGAGCGCTGCCCCTATACCCTCGATCAGGTGCTCGGCGA
>CAVRGW010000002.1:0-734770 GCA_963720885.1 uncultured Actinomycetes bacterium
GGCTGCGTCTCGATGCCGAACTCGGCGTAGATCGCGCGCTCCACGGGGCGGGGTGCGGCCGACGGCACGTAGACGCACGGCAGCTCGGCCAGCCTCGCGAGCCGCGCCGCGCGGCCGCCGCCCGCGTCGATGGCGTCCAGCACCAACTCGAACGCCTCCTCCGACTCGCCCATGAAGAACGCGTCGAAGAACGGCGCCATCGGCGCCGGGTTGGAGGCGCTGGGGCCGCCGGCGATCACGATCGGGTCGTCCTCCCGGCGATCCTCCGCGCGCACCGGGATGCCCGACAGGTCGAGCACCTCGAGCACGTTCGAGTACGTCAGCTCAGCCTGCAGCGTGATGCCCAGCAGGTCGGCCTCGCGCACCGGGCGCCACGACTCCAGCGTGAACAGCGGAATGCCCTCGCGCCGCATCGCGTCGCCCATGTCCGGCCACGGGCAGTACACCCGCTCGGCCGCGAACTCGTCGCGGGCATTGACCTGCGCGTACAGGATCTGGAGCGCCTGGTTGGAGATCCCCACCTCGTACGCGTCCGGGTAGCAGAGCGCCACCAGGCTCGTCGCCGTGGGCTTCAGCACCTGGTTCGCTTCACCGCCGATGTACCGGGACGGCTTCTGCACCGTCTCCAGTACGGCCTCGATTCGGCGATCGAGAAGCTGCTGCGTCATTTGCAGCATGGTATCGCAGTGGGTGGACTGTCTAGAGAAGCAGCGCGGCGGCCAAGGCCAGCACCGCGACCAGGATGACGACGGGGACGAGCAGGAAGAGGGCGGTCTGCATGAGCAGGCGCGCGCGGTGACCGGCCGGCGGCACCGCGGGGATCAGAATCGTTTGTTCGTGCATGACCGGGGAGTTCGCCGCCCCGGCTGCCGCCCCTGCTAGCGCATGTCGCGGAAGCGCTCACGCAGGCCGTCGACGCCCTCCGACCGCACCCGGTCGATCAGCTGCTGCAGCTCCACGCGCGCGCCCTCGGCGAACGCACGGACGTTCGACACGTCGGCGACGGCGCCGCGCTCGAAGTACTCCACCGCGGCCGTGCCCACGGCCCGGGTGCCGGCGTAGGCGATCGTCGACTGGAGCAGCCAGCCCGCGATGGGGATGAAATCGAGCATCGAGCGAGCCAGCTGGCGGAAGCCGAACCCGGCGCCCAGCACACCCAGGAGCTCGATCGCCCGCTGCTGCGAGATCTCCTGGCCGTAGCAGCCGGCGATCCGCAGCACGAGGTGCATCTGCGTCGCCGTCAACACCGGCATGTCGGCGCCGGGGATGAAGATCATCAGGGCCAGCCGGGCGTTCCGGCGGGCCGCCGCCTCGATCAGCCGGTCGGTGATGTACGGCCGGAATGCCGGCAGGTTGGCCGCCAGGTACGGCCCAGAGGAGTCCGTGCGGTCGGCCAGCTCGCGCAGCGCCCGCTCGACCGGGAGCTGCCCACGGCGGAACGGGATCAGGTCGTCCGGCTCGATGCCGCGGATCCGAGTGGCCTCGGTGACCGCGCGGCTGGGCATGTCCAGCGACTCAAGCAGGCCCAGCTTCGGCCGCTTCGCCGCGCCGACGACCTCGAGGTCGGTGCGCGTCGCGTCGTCCAGGCTGCTCAGCAGCCGGCCCCCGTAGACGATGGCCCCGGCCTTGGCGAGCTGCTTTCGGTCGTCCTGCTGCAGCCGCCGCAGCGCGTAGATCTGCAGCGCCTGGCTCCCCGGGGCGGCGCCCTCGGCCAGGGTCGCGCGCACCGGCTCGAGCACATCCTTCTCGCCGCACATGACCAGCGGGCGTTCGGCCTGGTCGCCCTGGACATCGCGGACGGCGCCGAACGCGGACTTCGCGCCGGTGAAGATGCCGCTAGCCATAGCTGTAGCCGTACCCGTACGTCACCGGCTCGTCCGCCGTCTGCGCGTGCACGTGGATCGACTGCAGCACGCCGATCGCAAGCAGGTTCGTGAGGGTGTGCGAGCCGCCATAGCTCATGAAGGGTAGAGGGATGCCCGTGATCGGCGCGATGCCGATGGTCATACCGATGTTGATGAAGATCTGAAACATCAGCATCGACACCACGCCGGCGGCGACCAGCCCCCCGTACGTCGATCTCGAGTACGTGATCAGCTTCAGCCCGCGCCAGATCAGCAGCATGTAGAGGGCAAGCAGCCAGGCGGCGCCGACGAATCCGCGCTCCTCCCCCACCACCGAGAACACGAAGTCGGTGGCGTGCTCGGGCAGGTAGTCGAGCCGCGTCTGGGTGGCGCCCTCGACGCCGCGACCGGTCACGCCCCCGTTGCCGATCGCGATCTGCGACTGCGTCAGGTGGTAACCGTCGCCCTGCGTGTCAACACGATCGGGGTGCAGGAAGGACGTCAGGCGGTCCTTCTGGTAGGGCTGCAGCACCTGGACGCCCGCGGCCGGCAGGATCGAGAAGACCAGCGCCAGCACGACGACTCCGGCCAGCCCGAGCCAGACGAAGTGCCGCCACGGTGCGCCGTGAACGAACAGGATGCCCAGCGTGATGGCGCTGTAGACCAGCGCCGTGCCGAAGTCCGGCTCGAGGAACACCAGCAGCGCGGGCACGGCCATGTAGCCGAGCGCCATCAGCGTCAGCTTGTTCTCGGATACCGAGCCGCGGTAGCGCACCAGCAGCCCCGACAGGCCGAGGATCAGCAGCAGCTTGCCGAACTCGGACGGCTGGAACTGGAACGCGCCGAGGTTGATCCACCGCTGGCCGCCCTGCACCGTGCTGCCGACCGCCAGCACCGCCGCGGTCGTCGCCAGCACGAAGCCGTACAGCCACCACTGGTAGCGCCGGAACACGCTGGGCGGGATCGCCGCCAGGATCAGCATGCCGGCCGTGCCGACAACCACGTACGCCAGCTCGCGGTTGAAGTAGTACCGCGGGTTGCCGGGGATGTCGTTGGCGGTCGCGTTCTCGATGATCCACAGCCCGAACGCCGAGATGGCGATCGCCGTGGCGAGCATCAGGTGGTCGAGGTGGCGGAGGTAGTGGCGCATCAGTGGGAGGTGTCGGTGCCCTTGACCACCGTGGTCTGGGTGTTCGGGTGGAAGTACGCCTGCAGCACCTCGCGGGCGGCCGGAGCCGCCGACACGCCGCCATGGCCGCCGTTCTCGATCAGGGCGACGACGACGATCTTCGGGTCGTCGTAGGGCGCCCACCCGGCCCACCAGGCGTACGGATCCTGAAGCGCCTTCTCCGCCGTGCCCGTCTTGCCGGCGACGGCCGGCTGGAACGTGCCGAAGACCGAGGTCGACGTGCCATCCGACGCGTGGGTCGCCTGGTAGAGCCCGTTGCGCACCTCGGTCAGGAACTCGGGCGACAGGTCGAGCTTGCGCTGCGGCTTGAACGGGATGTCGGTCGTCTGGCCGGTGGTCAGGTCGGTCGAGGACTGGGCGACATGCGGGGTGACCAGTGTGCCGCCGTTGGCCAGCGCCGAGTAGGCCGTGGCCAGCTGGAGCGGCGACACCTGCAGGTCGGACTGGCCGATCGCCATCGTGATGTCGTAGCCCGGCTGCCAGTCCTGGTCGATCGGGTTCGTGTACGTCCGCTCGCGCCATTGCGGATCGGGCACCAGGCCGGCGGCCGTGCCGGCGCGGATGTCCAGCGGCACGGACTGGCCGAAGCCGAAGCGGCGGAGCAGCGGCGGGAACATCTCCTGCCCATGCAGGTAGTTGTCGTAGAACTGGTTGCCCAGCTGGTAGAAGAACGTGTCGCACGAGATCTCGAGCGCCTTGGACAGGTCGATCGTGCCGCTGCTGGCCGTGTCCCAGTTCTCGAACACGGTGTGCGACGTGTCGCCCGGACGCTCGAACGACCCGGCACACTCACGGGTCGAGCCCGGGCCGATGAAGCCCTTCCACCAGGCCGCCGCCGCGGTGAAGGGCTTGAACGTCGACCCCGGCGCGAACAGGCCGTTGATCGCGTCGTCGTTGAGCGCCCCCTCCCGCAGCGCCTGCTTGTACAGCTTCGTCGAGCCATAGATGTTCGACCGGTAGCTGGGCACCGACGCGAGCGCCAGGATGCCCCCGGTCTTCGGATCCATGGCGACGATCGCGCCCTTCGCCGCGCTCAGCTCCCCATCGTTGCGGGCGATCTGGATGCCGTCGTAGATCGCCTTGATCGCCGTCTGCTGGAGCTTGGCGTCCACCGTCAGCTTCAGCTGCTGACCGGTCTGCGGCGGCGTCACCATGTACGGCTGGCCGATCGCGTGGCCGCTGGCGTCGAAGCTCTGGTTGAGCTCGCCCGGTGTGCCGCGGAGGATGTTGTCGTACGTGTACTCGACGCCGTCCTGGCCGACCGTTGCGTTCAGCGGCAGGTCCTTGAATTGCGGATCCTTCAGCTCGTCCGGCGTGATGGCACCGACGTACCCGAGGACCTTGCCCAGCGCAGGCCACGGCGTGTAGCTGCGCTTGTAGGTGCGCAGGAAGCTGACGCCCGGGTAGTGGTCGCGGCGTTCCAGCACGAACGCCACCTGCGCGTCCTTGGCGCTGCCCAGGGCGACCGGCGGCCCGGCATTGATCACGTACCGCGCCCCCTTCTCGCCATTCAGCAACGGCCGCTCGTACGTCCGCCAGACCTCGCGCTCGGGCTTCCTCAGCACGCGGGCGATCCGCGCCAGCTCGAAGCAGCGCGGCTGTTGCGGCAGCTGGCGGCAGCGCGGCACTGCGCCGACCGGGAGCGCGGCCATCAGCGTGCTGCAGGTGGCCGCCTGGTCGCCCATCGACGCGCAGTCGATCGACCGCGAGATGGTGCTGGGGTCAACCTGGAGCACGATCGCCGAGGTGTTCTCGACCAGCGTCACGCCGTTGCGATCGACGATGTCGCCGCGCTGCGGCGGGATCGGGATCTCCCGCGTGTTCTGCACGTTCGCCTGGGCGACGTAGTCCGCCGAGCGCAGCACCTGCAGCGCCCACAGGCGGAACACCAGGACGCCGAACAGGACCAGCGCAACGACGCCCAGCGTCGCCGCGCGCAGGGCGAGCCTGGTGCCGTCGGGCTCGGGCTCGCGTCTAGGCTGGGGCGGCTGCAGCAACATCGATTCGGATCCTGACGGGGAAGGCCCACCGCAGTAGCGGCACGAGCGCGAGGGCGACCAACGCTGTCTCGAGCACGGTGGGGATGATGACCTGGGTGAGCTCGAAACGGACGCCGGCGCCCTCGCCGACCAGGCCGAGCATGATGGCCATGCCCACCTGCACCGCGGCGGTGCCGGTGATCACCCACGCGAACTGGCGGGGATGCGAGAGCGCCGGGGGCAGCGACGGCAGCGCGCCGATCGCCTCGGCAGGCTGCAGACGGGCTGCGATCAGCACGCCGACCAGCACGTAGAGCAGCGACGTCAGCCCCAGGTGCTGGTAGGACAGCGCGTCGAGCAGCACGCCGCCCATGAAACCCGCCAGCGCCGCCGCCTCCATGCCCCGGCGGATCGCCAGCATCACGACCAGCACGGCGACCAGGTCGGGCACGGCCTCGGTCGGCATCAGCTGGGGCATCGCCGACACCTGCAGCACGACCAGCAGGAACACGGCGACGAAGATCTTGAGCGTGTCGGTGACGAGCGTCATCCGGCGCCCACCTTGACCACCAGCACGTCGGTCAGGTCGCCCAGGTCGACGAACGGCGTCACCTGGATCACCTTGGTGGGGTCGCCCACGTCGGTCTGGCTGACGCTGGACACCCTGCCGACGGGGATGCCGCGCGGGAACAACGACGTGTAGCCCTTCACGTCATAGCCCGACGTGATCACCGTGTCGCCCTGGTTGACGACGTCCTCCTGCTTGACGTTCTCCATCGAGAGCAGTCCGTCGCCGGCATCCGACGGCAGCAGGATGCCCTTCGCCGAGCCGCCGAGGATGCCGGCGGTGACGCCGCTCGCCGGGTCAGTGATCAGCCGCACCGTCGACGCCGACCCGGAGACCACGACGACCCGACCGATCAGGCCGCCGCCGTCCTTGTACGGCCCGATCACCGGATCGTTCAACTCGACGCCATCCGCGGATCCGACGTTGATGGTGATGGTGCGGACGTTCTGGCTGTTACCTGACTGCCCGATCACGGCGGCGCCGACCTGCTCGTAGTCGCTGGTCACGTTGCTCTGCTTGTACTGGAGCAGATCCTCGAGCTTGGTCAGCTGATTCTGCGAGACCTGGTTCTGCACCTCGCGGGCGCCCATCTCTTTGAGCTGCTCCTTCAGCCGTGCGTTCTCCTGGCGGGCATCGACCAGGCCGGTCGTCCAGTTCCAGCCGTCGACGAACGGCTGGGTGACGCGGTGAACGACCCCGGACACGGGTGCCGTGATCGCCAGCGCTGTGCGCTGGATGCCGCCGATCACTCCCCCGTTGCCCTCCCGGAACGAGAGCGTCAGAAGCGTGAGCGAGGCCGCGAGAAGCAGGCCCACGATGACCCGCCGCCGGATGAGACGGTTATTGCCGAGCAGCATTTTGCAGGCGGTTTCGGCCGCCAACTCTACCGGAACGGGTGTTTGAAACCTGTTAGTTCCCGGGAAACTCGGCGCGCGGCTAGCTGATGGTGCCGTTGGTCGCCAGGGCCAGCACCAGGATGCCGATGGCCACCCGGTAGACGACGAACACGCCCAGACCGTGGCGGGTCAGGTAGCGCAGCAGGAGGGCGATCGAGGCGTAGCCGACCACGAACGCTGCGACCGTTGCGATCACCGTCGGCACGGGGTCGGCGCCACCGGGCTCGCCGATCTTGCGAAGCTCGAACAGGCCCGAGAGCACGACCGCGGGAATCGACAGCAGGAACGAGTAGCGCGCCGCGGCCGGGCGGTCGAGACCGCGGAACAGGCCGGCGCTGATCGTCGCGCCGGAACGAGACACCCCGGGCACCAGTGCCAGCGCCTGGGCGAACCCGATGAAGATGCCGTCGCCCCGGTTGAGCGAGGTCAAGTCACGGCGCAGCGAGGCGGTGCGGTCGGCGGCCAGCATGATCAGGCCGAAGGCGATCATGGTCGAGCCCATCAGCTCGAGGTTGCGCGCCCCGGTCTCGATCTGATCCTTGAAGACCACGCCGAAGACCCCGATCGGGATCGTGCCCAGGATGATGTACCAGCCCATCCGCGAGTCGAGCGTCGCCCGCTGCTGCGGGTCGCGCAGGCCGCGCAGCCACGCCATGAACACCCGGGCGATGTCGGCCCGGAAGTAGAGCAGCACGGCGGCCATGGTGCCCAGCTGGACGACAGCGGTGAACGCCGCGCCGGGGTCGTCCCAGCCGAGGAAGGCGGGCACGAACCGGAGATGCGCGGTGCTGGAGATCGGCAGGAACTCGGTGAGGCCCTGCACGATGCCGAGCACGATTGCCTGGAATGCGGTCACGTTGGAGAGGAGGCGCCGGTACTAGTAGGAGTAGCTGCGCCGACCATTTCGACGCTTGCCCGCCGCGGCCTGGTTGGCGCGGTGGATCGCGTCGAACTCCTCCAGCGAGCGGCCGGAGCCGACCGCGACGCACGTCAGCGGCGACTCGGCCAGGTGCACGGCGATCTGGGTCTCCGCGCGGATCCGGTCGGGCAGCCGCTGCAGCAGCGCCCCGCCGCCGGCCAGCACGATGCCCCGGTCCATGATGTCCGAGGCCAGCTCGGGCGGCGTCTTGTCCAGCGTCTGCTTGACGGCGTCGATGATCTGCGACAGCGGCACCTCGAGCGCCTGGCGCACCTCGGCGCTCGACAGCACGACCGTCTTCGGGAGGCCGGTGACCAGGTCGCGGCCGCGGATCTCGGCCTCGACCTCCTCCGGCAGCTCGGACGCCGAGCCGATCTCGAGCTTGACCTCCTCGGCCGTCTGCGAGCCGATCATCAGCTTGTACTCGCGCTTGACGTGCTCGATGATCGCCTCGTCCAGCTCGTCGCCGCCGACCCGGATCGACTGGGAGACGACGATGCCGCCCAGCGAGATGACGGCCACCTCGGTGGTGCCGCCGCCGACGTCGACGATCATGTTGCCGGTCGGCTCCGACACGGGGAGCCCGGCGCCGATCGCGGCGGCCATCGGCTCCTCGATCAGATACGCCTGGCGCGCGCCGGCCGAGTACGTGGCCTCCTCGACGGCCCGCTTCTCGACGCCGGTGACGCCCGACGGCACGCAGACCACGACCCGGGGGTGCGCCCAGCGATTCTGGTGCACCTTCTGGATGAAGTGGCGCAGCATCTGCTCGGTGACGTCGAAGTCGGCGATCACGCCGTCCTTGAGCGGCCGGATCGCCTGGATGTCGCCGGGCGTGCGGCCGAGCATGCGCTTGGCCTCGATGCCCACGGCGTGCACGTCACCCGTCCGCTGGTCGATCGCCACCACCGACGGTTCGGACAGCACGATGCCACGCCCGCGTACGTAGACGAGCGTGTTCGCCGTGCCGAGATCGACGGCCATGTCCCGGCCGCCGAAGCCGGTGAGTGAGTTCCAGAAGCTGATCGGAAAGTCCTCGAGGGTTCCCGCTGCAAATCCCGGCAAACGGGCCGCAGGAGTGTATCAGGGCGCCGTCGGCAGGGCTTCCGAGAGCGCGTCCACGAGCGCCGCAACGGGCAACCCGACGACGTTCCAGTGGTCGCCATCGACCCGCTCGACGAGCGCCGCGCCGCGCCCCTGGACGGCGTATGCACCAGCCCGTCCCTGCCACTCCCGGCAGCCCAGGTACCAGACCACGTCAGCCTCGTCGAGCGGCCGGAACGTGACCCGGGTCGTCACCAGGCGGACGTGCTCGGCGCCCGCGGACGCCAGGCAGAGGCCGGAGTGCACCAGGTGGGTGCGGCCGGCCAGCGCGCGCACCATCTCCCCCGCCTGCTCCTCGTCGGCCGGCTTGCCGAGCGATCGGCCGTCCAGGTCGACGATCGTGTCCACGCCCAGCACCAGGTCGCCGGGCACCGAACGCGCCTTGCCGCGGGCGTGCATCAGCGCCAGCTCGTCCGGCGGCATGCCCGGCGGATCGACCTCGTCGTAGTCCGGGACGACCGCGGTGAAGCTGAGACCCAGCTGGTCGAGGATCGCCCGCCGCTGCGGCGACTGCGACGCCAGCACCAGCGGCCCGCTCCGCGCGAGCAGCTCCGCCAGCACTAGACCAGCTGGTCTGGCGAGAAGTAGATCGCGATCTCGCGCGCTGCCGACTCCGGGGAGTCGGAGCCGTGGATGATGTTCTGGCCGATCTCCAGCGCGAAATCGCCGCGGATCGTCCCCGGTGCGCTGTCGAGCGGGTTGGTCGCGCCCATCATCGTTCGCACCGTGGAGACGGCGTCCGGGCCCTCGATCACCATCGCGATCACCGGTCCCGAGGTGATGAACTCGACCAGCTCGGGGTAGAACGGCTTGCCGACATGCTCCTCGTAGTGCTGTCCGGCGAGCTCCTCGGTGACCCGCAGGAGCCGGACGGCGCGCAGCGTGAAGCCGCGCCGCTCGAAGCGGGCGATGATCTCACCCGACAGCCCGCGCGCGAACGCGTCGGGCTTGACCATGACGAAAGTCCGCTGAAGATCAGGCATGCCGGAAGCCTATGCTTCGGTCGTACTGCGCTGCGTCACCGGGTCGCGCGCGGGCCGACTGGTGGCCGACGGGGCGGGAGCGGAGACGGCGGTCTCGCAGTACGGGCAGAGGCGCCAGTCGGGATCGAGCGGCGCCTTGCAGCGGCGGCAGGCGTTCTTCAGCTTGGTGCCGCAGTGCGGGCACGAGAGGAAGCCTGGGTCTGCCGGGTTGCGGCAGTACGGGCACACCTGATCCGCGCCCAGCCGGCGGCGCATCGCCTGGATCTCCAGCTCGCGCTCGTGCACGTCCTCAAGGTACTCAGGCGGGCGGAGCAGCAGGTAGATGATCACGCCCAGCGGGCCGAACAGCACCGCGGCCGCGACGCAGACGGCGACGATCACCGGGTCGTCGATCCGGCGCCGGGCGTCCTTGGCCGTCCAGAACGCGAGCGCCAGCCACATCGCGATCGCGAACAGCGCGACAACGCGCACGAAGGCCGTGAAGTAGCCCGAGCTGAAGAAGTCACTGACGCCCGAGAAGGGTCCCGAAGACGTCGCCGTGCTGGTTGTATCGAGGAAAGGCACGAGGCTGTGGACTCAGTCTACGGTGGCCACCGGTCGACATGCAAAGCGGCTTGTCATGTTGCGAGGTCGTGGAGCAGGTACAGGGAGCCGCACACGACCACCGCGCCGCGAGGCCCGGCGAGCGTCCGCGCGGCCTCCAGCGCCTCGTGCGGATCGGGCGCGCTGGCCCCTCCGGTCAGCCGCGCGATGTCCTCGGCCGGCAGCGACCGCTCGTTCGAGCTGGTGGTGGCCACGATCGTCGGGCACACGGTCGCCAGCAGCGAGAGCATCGTCGCCACATCCTTGTCCGCCAGGGCCGAGAACACGCCGACCGCTGCCCTGTCGCCGAGCAGCGCCGGCAGCTCCGACACCAGCCGCTGCATCCCGGCCGGATTGTGGGCCCCGTCCCAGATCTCCAACGGGTCGCGGGCGCGCACGTCGAGCCGGCCGGGGATCGCGAGGTGCTCGATCGGCGAGGGCGAGACCGGCCGGCCGAGCGCCGCCTCGACGGCGGCCCTGGCCACCGCCCGGTTCTGCTCCTGGTAGCTGCCGCCGACGGCGACCACCTGGATGCGGGACGCCTGCGGCACCAGCTCCTCCCACCCGGCCTCCCCGAACACCACGAGCCCGCCATCCGGGACGACGGCCAGCTTCTCGGCCGCGATCTCCTCGCGCGTGTGGCCGAGCAGCTCGACGTGCTCCAGCGCGACGTTGGTCAGTACCTGGACGCGTGAGCGCGGCAGCACGTTGGTGGCGTCCAGCCTGCCGCCCAGACCGGCCTCGATCACCGCCCACTCGACGTCCGCCTGGGCGAACGCGAGCAGCGCCGCGGCGGTCAGCGCCTCGAACTGCGTGACCTTCTTGCCCACGGCGTCACGGACGGCGAGCACGGCGCGACGATAGGCCTCCTCGGACAGCGTCTCCCCGCCGACCCGGATCCGCTCGCGGAAGGTGGTGATGTGCGGCGAGGTGTACGCGCCGGTGCGCACGCCCTCCGCCTCCAGCAGCGCCTCGCAGAACCGCACCGTGGACGACTTGCCGTTGGAGCCGACCACGTGGATCGCGTCGAACTCGGCCTCCGGGTTGCCCAGCCGGTCCAGCAGGTCGTGAATGCGCTCGAGCCCGAACTGCATGCCGAACAGCTCGAGCGACTCGATGTAGGACTCAGGAGCAGAGGCCACCGTAAGCATCGTAGAGGGGTCTGACCCTCTTTGTTGCTCCACGCAACAACGGGGTCTGACCCCGTTGTTGCACGATCTAGCGCTGCAACCGCTGTTCGAGCTCCTCAGCCTCAGCCGCCCAGCGCTCCGCCTTCTGCCGCTCCGCGTCCACGAGCTCGGCGGGCGCGCGGTCGGTGAACCCGCTGTTCGCGAGCTTCGCCTGCGCGCGGTCGCGCTCGGCCACGGCCTCCGCCAGCCGCCGCTCCAGCTCGGCACGGTCGTCAACCAGGATCCGCGGCGCATCGGCCTCGCCGGTCACGGTCACGCGGCGCACACGGTCGAGCAACCCGCGCAGGACCATCCCCGCCGGCACCTCCACGGGCACGTCGCCGCTCCCGGCAAGCCGGCGCACCTCGGTCAGGAACACCATCTCGGCGGCCACCGCCTGCTCGAGGCCGGCGTCGCGGTGCGCTGCGTCCGGCTGCGGCATGGCCGACTCCATCAGCAGGCCGCGCTCGCCGGGCAGGAAGCGCCAGATCTCCTCGGTCACGAACGGCATCACCGGATGCGCCAGAGCGACGATCCGCTCCAGCACCCACAGCAGCGTCGCCGATGCCGCCGTCCGCGGCTCGCCGTCCTCGAGCAGGCGCAGCTTGACCTCCTCGACGTACCAGTCGCAGAAGTCGTTCCAGACGAACGCGTACAGCTCCTTGACCGCCCCCGCGAAGTCGTAGGCATCGATCAGCCGCAGCACGTCGGCCTGGGCGCCGGCCAGGCGCGACAGGATCCAACGGTCGGCGGCGGTCGGCGCGACCGGCGCGGGGTCGACGGACGTATCGGCCTGCAGCAGGGCGAACCGTGACGCGTTCCAGAGCTTGTTGGCGAGCTTCGAGCCCTCTTCGATCATGCCCTCGGCGAACCGCACGTCCTGCGTCGAGCTCATCTTCAGCAGGCCGTAGCGGGTACCGTCCGCGCCGTGGCGGTCGACCAGGTCGAGCGGGTTGACGCCGGTGCCCAGCGACTTCGACATCCGCCGGCCGTCCGCCGCCTGGATCACCGAGTGGATGACCACGTCGGTGAAGGGCACGTCACCCATGAACTCGATGCCCAGCATCAGCATCCGGGCCACCCACAGGTTGATGATCTCGCGCGCCGTCGAGATCACGTTGCCCGGGTAGAAACGATCGAGCCGGTCGTTGCGGTCGGGCCAGCCCAAGGTGGCGAACGGCCACAGGCCGGAGGAGAACCACGTGTCCAGCACGTCGGGGTCGCGCTCGAGCTCCGTCGACCCGCAGGTCGCGCACGACGACGGCTCGGCCCTGGCCACCGTCACGTGCCCGTCCGGGCAGTACCAGACCGGGATCTGATGCCCCCACCAGAGCTGCCGGGACACGCACCACGGCCGGATCTGCTCCATGAAGTGGAAGAAGGTGTTCTCCTGCGACTTCGGCGTGAACGTCACCGTCCCGTTGCGCACGGCCTCGATCGCGGGCCGCGCCAGCTCGCCCATCTCGCAGAACCACTGCAGCGAGATCAGCGGCTCGATCCGGTCGCCGCTGCGATCGCAGTGACCGACCTCGTGCTCGTACGGGCGCTCGTGCCGGAGCAGGCCGAGCTGGAACAGCCGGTCGACCACGGCCTGGCGTGCGCCGGCGGCGGTCAGCCCCGCGAACTCGCCGGCTGCCTCGGTCATCCTGCCGTCGAAGCCGATCACCGTCAGCTCCTCGAGTCCATGCCGGCGGCCGATGTCGAAGTCGTTGGGGTCGTGCCCCGGCGTCACCTTGAGCGCGCCGGTGCCGAAATCCATCTTCACGTACTCGTCGGCGATGATCGGCACCTCGCGGTCGACGATCGGCACGATCGCAGTGCCGCCGACCAGGTGCCGGTAGCGCTCGTCGTCGGGATGCACGGCCACCGCGGTGTCGGCGAGGATCGTCTCCGGCCGCACGGTCGCCACCACCAGCGGCTCCGTGCCGCCCTTCACCGGGTAGCGCACCTCGTACAGCGTGTCGGCCGCGTGCTCGTATCGCACCTCGAGGTCGGAGATCGCCGAGGCGCAGCTGGGGCACCAGTTGACGATCCGGTTGTCCCGGTAGATGTAGCCCTTGCCGTAGAGGGCGACGAACACCTCGAGCACCGCGCGGGCGTACTGGTCGTCCATCGTGAACCGCTCGTTGTCGTAGTCGAGCGCACAGCCCAGCCGTTTGTACTGCTGGATGATCTCGGCGCCGTACTCGCGGCGCCACTCCCAGACGCGCTCCACAAAGGCTTCGCGTCCCAGGTCATGCCGCGACTGCCCATCCTTCCGCAGCTCCTTCTCCACCACGTTCTGGGTGGCGATACCGGCGTGGTCGGTGCCGCAGATCCACAGCGTCTCGTAGCCCTGCATGCCGCGCAGCCGGATCAGCGTGTCCTGGATCGCGCCGTTCAGCGCGTGCCCCATGTGCAGCGCGCCGGTCACATTGGGCGGGGGCACGGCGATCGTGTACGGCGGCCGGTCGGAGTGCGGGTCGGCGGCGAAGGCGTCCGCGGCCTCCCACTCGGCGAAGACCCGCGGCTCGACGGCAGCCGGCTCGAAGCGGCTGCGCTCCCTGAGCTCGTCGCCTGTGGGGATCGCCATGGGCTCCGGATTGTACTGACGCCCCAGGATCTAGGATCGCGTCGCGATGGACGATCGGCGAGCCGTGTTCACGTTGCATGCCGCGGTGGCCGCCGCGATTGCGGTCACGCAGTCGCGCGTCCCGTCCGACCGGCTCTACAACACCCGCCGCGGCGGCCTCTCCCGCGCTGCGGTGTTCGGATGCTTCCCGACGGCGGTCGCCGCGGTGGCCACGCTGCCGCGGTCGCGGGGACCGTTGCGGCTGGTGGCCCTGCCGCTGTGCGCCACCGTCGGCGCGTCCCCGGCGTGGTCGACGAGCGGCACCTTGACGTGCGGCCGCGCAACACGCCGGGGCTCGCCGGAGTCGTCCTGGCCGCGCTGGCACCGGCCGCCGATCCGCCGCCGCTCCGTCGAGGCAGGTCGCGGCTTCGCCCCGCGCTGGCCGCGGCGCTCGGCGTCGTTTCCGTCCCGTGGCTGCTGGCAGGCGCCGGCGTGCAGACTGCAGGCATGGCGAAGCCCACGCTGGGCGAGCCCGGCGTCGACCGCGTCCACCTGGGCCACCACGAGGGCCTCGACGGCACGCTGCTTGCCTGGGACGCGCTGCTGCTCTCGCGGCGGCGCACCGGCGCCCTCCACTCCTGGTACCTCGCGCTGATGCTGACCTACGGCGTTGCCGTCGCCGCGCAGGACGCGTGGCTCGAGCAGGTCGTCAAGCGCGGGTGGACGGGCCGGCGGATCCCCGACGTCGTCAAGCCGGCCCCGACGCCCGCCTGGGCCGCCCTGCTGGCGGCGGCGCCCCTCGTCCGGCGCCTGCTGATTACCTAGCGGCCAGTACCGCCGACGTCGCATCCGCTCCGAATCGGGCGGTCGTGCTGTCCTCCCCGCCCACCGTGTAGATCGTGATCACCGCCGGCCCGGCGGGCGCGAACACGATCGCGACGTCGTTGTCGGTGTCCTCGAGCCAGCCGATCTTGTGGGCGACCGGCAGGCCGTGCGCGCCGGCCGGCACCAGGCCCGGGTCCTCGGCGTGCAGCATCAGGTACAGCAGCTCGCGGGCCTCGTGAGCCGACACGCCCTTGCGGATCAGCGGCCCCCTGCCGGCCGCCGCGGCGACCAGGTCGCCGGCCAACCGGGCCATGTCCGCCGGCGTCGTGTGCTTGTAGGCGGTCGGCGGCGGGTCGACGATCGACACCCCCGGCCTGCCGCCGCCGTCGCCGGTCAGGTAGCCGCCCTCCATGAACGTGCCGGTCAGCCCCAGCGACTTGACGAAGGCGACCATCCTGGCCGCACCGGCCTCGTCATTGCCCGCCATCAGCTCGAGCACCTGGTTCGCGGCCACATTGTCGGAGTAGCGCGTGATCCGCGTGAACGGATCCCAGTACGGCGTCGTCGACAGCTCGTCCGAGATCCCCGACAGGGCGGTGATCATCACCGGCAGCTTGAGGGTGCTGGCCGCCTCGAACTGCGCGCCGGCGTTGTACGCGGCGGCCTCGCCGTTGGCCTTCCACGCGTAGATCCCGACGTGCGGCGACGCCTGGTGCGCCAGGACTGCCAGCTTGGCCGCGAGGCGGCGGTCGTTTCTGGGCGGCTCGAGCGGCCGCACCGATCCCTCGGGCACGCCGTACACCGACGCCACCGTGACGCCGGCGACCTGGACGTGCTCGTCGCCCCACGGAAGCGGGCCGACGGTCGCCGAGAACCGGCCCTTCGGCCCGACCGGCACCACCCAGCGGTGCTTGCCCGCACGCACCGAGATTGCCTCCGTCCCGGCCGGGACGCGGCCGGCCACTCTGCCGTCCCAGATCTCGTAGCTGCGCGGCACCGACACGGCCACGTGGCCGTGCGGTGGCGCGGGCGGCGCGGCGAATGCCGCGAGCAGCATCAGCAGCCTGAGCATCGTGTCCGGGCGTTAGCGCCCGAGGCGGGCGGTCAGGCCGATTCCTGGTCGAGCTGCTCCGTCACGTCGAGCGTGTTGCCACCCTCGGTGACGAGCGTCGGATCGAGGTTGCGCTCGATCGTCTCGCGGGTGATCACGCACTTGTTCACGTCCTTGCGCGAGGGCAGCTCGAACATCACGTTCAACAGCGCCGACTCGATGATCGAGCGAAGGCCGCGGGCACCGGTCGCGCGCACGAGCGCCTTGTCGGCGATCGCCGCGAGCGAGTCCTCGGTGAACACCAGGTCGATGTCGTCGTAGGAGAAGAACTTCTGGTACTGCTTGACCAGCGCGTTCTTCGGCTCCAGCAGGATCCGGACGAGGTCGTCCTTCTTGAGCTGGTGCACCGCCGAGACGACCGGCAGGCGGCCGATGAACTCGGGGATCAGCCCGTAGGAGATCAGATCCTCGGGCATCACGTCCTGGAACAGCTCCTGCGTGTCGCGGTTCTTCTTCGACCGCACCTCGGAGCCGAACCCGATCGAGTTGCGGCCGATCCGCCGCTCGATGATCCGGTCGAGGTCGGCGAACGCCCCGCCGCAGATGAACAGGATGTTGGTCGTGTCGATCGAGAGGAACTCCTGGTGCGGATGCTTGCGCCCGCCCTGCGGCGGCACGCTGGCCACCGTCCCCTCGAGGATCTTGAGCAGCGCCTGCTGGACGCCCTCGCCGGACACGTCGCGGGTGATCGACGGGTTATCGGCCTTGCGCGCGATCTTGTCGACCTCGTCGATGTAGATGATCCCGGTCTCGGCCTTCTTCACGTCGAAGTCGGCGGCCTGGATCAGCTTGAGCAGGATGTTCTCGACGTCCTCGCCGACGTAGCCGGCCTCGGTCAGCGCGGTCGCGTCGGCGATCGCGAACGGCACGTTGAGGATCCGCGCCAGAGTCTGGGCCAGCAGCGTCTTGCCGCAGCCGGTGGGGCCGAGCAGCAGGATGTTCGACTTCTGCAGCTCCACCTCCGCGTCGCCCTGCCCGGCCATCTGCACGCGCTTGTAGTGGTTGTAGACCGCCACAGCCAGCGTGCGCTTGGCCTCCTCCTGCCCGACGACGTAGTCGTTCAGGACGGTGTGGATCTCCCGGGGCTTGGGGAGGTTGTCCAGGTCGAGCTGGGCCGGGGCCGTCAGCTCCTCGTCGATGATCTCGTTGCAGAGATCGATGCACTCGTCGCAGATGTACACCCCAGGTCCGGCGATCAGCTTCTTGACCTGCCGCTGGGACTTCCCGCAGAAGCTGCAGAGAAGCTGCTCGTTACCGTCACTCGGCCGGGCCATCCGTCCTCCTCAGTGATGCGCGATGACGCGGTCGATGATGCCGTACTCCTGGGCCTCTTCAGCCGACATGAAGTAGTCACGCTCGGTGTCGCGCGTGACCTTCTCGATCGACTGGCCCGTGTGGTCGGCGATGATCTGGTCGAGCCGCTTGCGGATGTCGATGATCTCGCGAGCGTGGATCTCGATGTCGGTGGCCTGGCCCTGGAACCCCGAGGACACCTGGTGGATCAGGATCTTGGCGTTGGGCAGCGCCATCCGCTTGCCCTTCGCGCCGCCCGCCAGCAGCAGCGCGCCCATGCTCATCGCGATGCCGACGCAGATCGTCTGCACGTCCGGCTTGACGAACTGCATCGTGTCGTAGATGGCGAGACCGGCGTACACGCTCCCGCCCGGCGAATTGACGTACAGCGAGATGTCCTTGTCGGGATCCTCGGACTCGAGGTGCAGGAGCTGGGCCACGATCAGGTTGGCGACCTGATCATCGACTGGTGTCCCCAGGAAGATGATCCGCTCGTTGAGGAGGCGCGAGTAGATGTCGAAAGCCCGTTCGCCGCGGGACGTCTGCTCGATGACCATGGGGACCAGTGGGCTCACGCGTTCTCCTAACTCGTTGCCGGCTCGCCGGAGCCGGGCGTCCAGATTGCAGAGGGTTTACCGCCCGCGTCGTCGGATTCCTTCTCGGGAGTCCACAGCTGGGCACGGGCTTCCGCCTGCTCGGGTGAGATCTCTTTCGCATTATCGACCGCGATGTCCAGAGCTTTCTGAAGACGCAGGTCGATGCGCAGCGCGGTCAGCGTCGCGGCGTCGCCCATCAGCCGCTCGACGGCCGAGTCGGCGTCCTCCTCGGCGGATTCCGCCTGCTCGCGGATCCAGGCCTCGACCTGCTCGTCGGCGACTTCGATCTGCTCGGCGTCGGCCACCGCCTCGAGGGCGAGGTCGCGCGCCACGGACTCCTCGGCCTGCGGCCGCAGCTCGTTGACCAGGTCCTCCGATGTCTGGCCGGTGATCGCCAGGAACTGCTCGGTGGTCATACCCCGCCGGGCCAGGTCGTCGATCAGGTTGCGGGCCATCTCGGACATCCGGCTGCGGACGATCGCCTCGGGAAGCGGGGTGGCCAGCTCGCGTCCCAGCGACGCGAGGACGGTCTGGCGGAACAGCTGGTCGGACTCGACCTGCACGCGGTCCTGGAGGCTGTTGGTGATGTCGGCCTCCAGCTCGGAGAGCTTGTCGAACTCGCTGACGCTCTTCGCGAACTCGTCGTCGAGCTCGGGCAGCCGCCGCTCCTTGACCTCCTTGGCGGTGACGTGGAACTGCGCCGCCTTGCCGGCCAGGTTCTCGGCGGGATAGTCGGCCGGAAACGCGACCGTGACGTCGCGCTCGTCGCCGGCCTTCATGCCCTGGATGCCTCGCTCGAGGTCGGGCAGCAGCCGGCCGCCGCCCAGCTCGATGCCGTAGTCG
Organism: uncultured Actinomycetes bacterium; assembly: GCA_963720885.1. GTDB lineage: Bacteria > Actinomycetota > Thermoleophilia > Gaiellales > JAICJC01 > DATLLN01. Next base: position 18,453 of record CAVRGW010000002.1, read on the forward strand.
GAGCCCTTGCCGCCCTCGAACTCGTCGCCGTCGATCGAGCCGACGAAGTCGATGACGGCGAAGTCGCCCTCCTCCGCCCCGCGCTCGACCGGCACCAGCTCGGCGACGGACAGGCGCAGGCGCTCGAGCTCGCTGTCGATCGCCTCGCGGGGTACCTCGGGCGGGATGCGGACGCCGTCCAGGCCCTTGTACGACTTCACCTCGGGCTTGGGTTTGACCTCGACCTCGGCGTTGAAGGCGAACGGCGCACCCTCGGTCGGCGCGTCGTCCCAGTCGATGGTCGGGCGGTCGATCGGGTCGATCCCGGCGACGGCCACGGCCCGCTGGTACCAGCCGGACAGATGCGTCTCCAGCGCCTCGTCGCGCAGCGCGTCGACGCCGATTCGCTGCTTGACCAGGGCCGCCGGCGCCTTGCCCTTGCGGAAGCCGGGCATCCGCACGCTCGACGACAGGTCGTGCAGCGCATGCTCGAATGCGTGGTCGACGTCGGCAACAGGCACTTCGACCTCAAGCCGGACGCGATTCTGGGGAAGCTCTTGCAGCGTGGTCTTCATGGGACGGCCAGCGGGGTTCCTCCCCGATCCCACTAACCTTAGTCGCCCCCCGCTGGGTACGCCACCGGCGCACGGACGGCAACAGGCGCGTGCCTGGCTCCGTGCCCGGCTCGTCGACGTTGCGGCGAGAGCGACCCGCAGCACGCCCCGGTGCCTGGCACGGAGCCTGGCTCGCCCGGTGCTCCCTAGAAGCTGCCGGAGACGACCAGCGTGCCGCCCGCGGTGCGAACGCGCACCGTGGTGCCGGCCTTGACCGCGGGGACGTTGTCGCCGCGATCGCTGTTCAGGTTGAGCGAGCCGTTGCCGAGCCGGTTGATCCGGAGCGTGCCGACCTGCTTGCCGCCGACGAACACGCTCAGGCGCGTGCCGGCCAGCCGGTTGGCGTCCTCGACCTCGACCTCGAGCTCCTGCTCGCCGCCGCGGTCGCGGAAGCGGGCCTTACCGTCGGCGCCTGGGAATGCCGCGCTGCCGTGCAGCGTCGCCCGCAGCTCTGTGCCCGAGCCGGCGGCCTGGGCTCCGGCCGGCAGCGCCGCGAAGGCGACCGCCGCGAGGGCCAAGAGCGCGATCCAGCGAGCCATCTTCATCACGTCCTCCTGAGGTTGGTTACACCCCGACCACGCGGCGCCGCTCGGAGAGTTACGTGAGGCGGCTCACCCACCCTGATGCCGCCAGTCGCTCCTGAGGCTGGTGGCGGTCGTGCTCGGCGAGCCAGGCTCCGAGCCAGGCACCGGCCCGCCTGCCGTACGCGCTCAACGCATGATCGACGTGCCAGGCACGGAGCCAGGCACGCGCTGGGTGCTGGGCAGACCAGGCGCACCCGGACCGTTGCGCCAGCGGGGTCAGGATCCGTGGCGCACGGGTGCGACGGGGGGGTCTGACCCCGTGTCGCACCTCGCCCATGTGCCAGTGGGTCAGGATCCCTGGCACTGCGCCAGGGATCCTGACCCCGTGGCACACACGTCCAACGAGGGGTCTGACCCCCTGTCGCACCCCACCGCCAGTTACAGTCTGCGGCATGGAGGAGCGGCGCCAGCGACCGCCCGGCCGGCGGGCACTCGACGAGGCCGGCGACGCCACCCGGCGCACCCGGCTCGCCAACGAGCGCACTTACCTCGCCTGGTGGCGCACCGGGCTGACCTCGCTCGCCGTCGGCCTGGGCGCCGGGAAGCTGGTCCCCGGCATCACGAACAACACCGACACCTGGGGCTACCAGATCGTGGGAGCGGGATTCGCGCTGCTCGGCATGGCCTGCATCGGCTACGCGTTCCGCCGCCAGGCCGCCGTCGAGGAGGCGATCGAGAGCGGGCGCTACGCGCCGCCCGACGCGCGCATCACGCTGGCCCTGACGCTGGTCGGCCTGCTGCTCGGACTGGCCACCGTGCTGCTCATCGCATCCGGGGATTAACACGTGTTGACAGTGGGGTTAGCCGTATGTCCCGCCCATTGCCCCTCTGGCACGATGTCTCCATGCCGCCACCCACCGTGTTGATCGTCGACGATCACCCAAGCTTCCGGTACCTGGCGCGCACACTGCTCGAATCCGAGGGGTTCGAGGTGATCGGCGAAGCTCAGGACGGCGCCTCCGCGGTCGAGGCGGCCGGCCAGCTCCAGCCCCAGGTCGTGCTGCTGGACGTCCAGCTTCCCGACACCGACGGCTTCGACATCGCCCGCCGGCTGACCGCCGCGAACGCGGCCGAGCCGGCCGTCGTGCTCACCTCCAGCCGCGACGCACAGGACTTCGGACCGCTGATCGAGGAGAGCGGCGCCCGCGGGTTCATCCCCAAGGCCGAGCTGTCCGGCGCCGCCTTGTTCGCGCTCCTCGGATGACCGACCCCAGGCTCCGCGCGGCGATCGTCGCCGCCTGCGCGGTGATGACGGTGATCACCGGCTGGGGCGCCGTCAACTCGCACGTCCGCGAGAACGGCTGGACGTTCATCATCGTCGGCGGCTTCGTCGCCTGGTCGTTCGTGGTCGCCGGCCTGGTCGCCTGGAAGCGCCGGCCGGACAACCGCACCGGCCCGCTGATGACGCTCGTCGGCTTCGCGTGGCTGTGCGCCGGTCTGACGGAGAGCCCCAACGACGTCTCGTTCACCGTCGGGATGATCCTCGGCAGCCTGTGGGCGCCGCTGCTGCTGCACCTGCTGCTCGCCTATCCCAGCGGCCGCGTCACGGGCCGCGCCCGCTGGGTCGTCGCAGCCGGCTACATCGACACCGTCGGCGTCAGCCTGTTGGCGGCGCCGTTCAGCCAGCCCCGGCTGGACGGCGACGCCGACGAGCGGTCGGCCTCGAACATCCTGCTCGTCGAGCACCAGCACGCCGTCGCAACGACGCTCGACACGATCTCGCTGGCGATCGGCCTGGTGCTGATCGCCATCACGATCGTGATCACCGCGAAGCGCTGGCGCAGCGCCTCGCCGGCCAGCCGCCGCGTGCTGCTGCCGGTCTACGGCACGGGAGTGATCGTGGTGGCCGGCATCGGCGGCCTGGCACTCGCCAACACCGGCAGCGACATCGCCTTCTACCTGTTCTCGCTGCTGTTCGTGACGTTGCCGCTGGGCTTCCTGGCCGGCCTGCTGAACACGCGGCTGGCCCAGGGCGGAGCCGTGTCCGAGCTGGTGGCCTCGCTGGAGCGGAGCGCCGACCCCGAACGCACCCGGGCATCGCTCCGCCGCGCACTCAACGATCCGCACCTGGAGCTGGTGTTTCGGCTTTCCGACGGCCGCTGGGTCGATGTCGACGGCGAGCCGGTCGACCGGCCGACGGAGCGCGTGCACCAGGCGGTGACCGAGGTCGTCCGCGGCGGCCAGGTGGTGGCCGCGCTGATCCACGACCCGATGGTGCGCGAGGACGGTGCCCTGCTCGACTCGGTGTGCACCACGGCCGCTCTGGCGCTCGAGAACCAGCGGCTACAGGCCGAGCTGCGCGCCCAGCTGCGGGCGGTCAGCCGCCTGGCCGACGAGCAGGCCAGCCTCCGCCGGGTCGCCACCCTGGTCGCCTCCACCACCGACCCGCAGGCGGTATTCGACGCCGTCACCGAGGAGGTGGCGCGCCTGCTGGAGTCGCCGACGGCGAACCTCGTCCACTACGAGTCGGAGGCCACGATCGAGGTCGTCTCCGGCTGGAGCGAGCCGGGCGTCGGCTCCGTCCCGTCGGGGACGAAGCTGGAGATCGACAGCCACACCGTCACGCAGTTGATCCGTGAAACCGGCCGCCCGGCCAGGATCGACGACTACGGGCCGATCCCCGGGGAGCTGGCGCGCCGGCTCCGGGCGCTCGGGTTCAAAGCGGCCGTCGCCGCGCCGGTCTACGTCGGCGGCGACCTGTGGGGCGCGATCACCATCTCCTCGACCGGCGGCCCCTTCCCGCCGGGTGCCGAGACGCGGATCGCCGACTTCACCGAGCTGGTCGGCCTGGCGCTGTCCAGCGCCGAGGCCCGGCGGGCGCTGGCCGCATCGCGCGCCCGCGTGGTGGCCGCCGGCGACGCCGAGCGGCGGCGGGTCGAGCGAAACCTCCACGACGGCGCCCAGCAGCAGCTGGTCTCGATGCGGCTCGGCCTGCGCATGGCGCGCCGCCAGCTCGAGTCCGACCCGGCCACCGCGGACGCCACGCTGGAGCGCGCCGAGCTGGAGCTGGACGGCGCCCTCGAGGAGCTCCGCAAGCTCGCCCGCGGCCTGCACCCCGCTGTGCTCTCCGATCGCGGGCTGAGCCCCGCGCTGCACGCGCTGGCGGATCGCTCGGGAGTCCCCGTGTCGCTGGTCGGCGTGCCCGACGACCGGCTGCCCGAGTCCGTCGAGGTGGCCGTCTACTACGTCGTCTCCGAGTCGCTGGCCAACATCGCGAAGCACGCGCAGGCCAGCGCCGTCGAGGTCAGCCTGACCCAGTCCGACGGCACGATCACCGTCGTCGTCGCAGACGACGGCATCGGCGGCGCGGCGGCCGACGGCGGCGGGGGGCTGCGCGGCCTGGCCGACCGGGTCGAGGCGCTGAGCGGCCGGCTGCGCGTCGAGAGCTCACGCGGTGCCGGCACCAGAGTGATCGCGGAGATCCCGTGTACCGCTCGTTCGGATAACCGCACCTAGGGACGCCAGCCACCCTCATTTCTCCCCCGCCCCGCAGACGCGAGGCTGTGCGAATGAACTCTCACACCTCTGGATCGGGAGGAACAATGCAACCCAGGAAGAACCTGGCCGCCCGCATCGGCGGCTGGAGCGTCCACCACCGGTGGACTGCCCTGGGGTTGTGGTTCGCCTTCGTCATCATCGCCGTCGTCGGCGGCGCCATGGCAGGCGAGATCGACCTCAAGGACAGCCAGACCGGGAACGGCGAATCCGGGCACGCCTCGCAGGTCATCGACAAGGCGGGCTTCAAGGAGAGCGCCAACGAGATGGTGCTGATCACCAGCCCCACGACGACCGTCAAGAGCGACGCCTTCGGCGCCACGATCGACGACGTCGTCGCCACGCTCGAGAAGGACAACAAGGTGCAGAAGGTCGTCGATCCCCGCGAGCCGGGCGTCGATGGCAAGATCGCCGATGGCGGCCATGCTGCGCTCGTCACCTTCGAGGTGAAGGGCGACGAGACCCAGGCCGACACCAACGTCGTCCCGGTCATGGACTCGGTCAAGGCCCTGTCCGCCGACCACCCCGGCTTCTCCGTCGAGCAGTTCGGCGAGGCCAGCGCGGCGCACGTCCTGAACGACAAGATCGGCAAGGACTTCGAGCACGCACGCACGGTGTCCCTGCCGCTGACCCTGATCATCCTGCTGTTCGCCTTCGGCGCCATGGTGGCGGCGGGCGTCCCGGTGCTGCTGGCGTTCTCGGCCGTGCTGGCGACGTTCGGGCTGAACTCTCTGTTCAGCCACGTCATGCCGAGCACCGAGATCAGCGCCGAGATCATCCTGATGATCGGGATGGCCGTCGGCGTGGACTACTCGCTCTTCTACCTCCGCCGCGAGCGGGACGAGCGGGCCGCCACGAAGACGACCGACCGGACTGCGATCAAGCAGGCCAAGGTCGCCGTCAAGGCAGCCAAGAAGGCCGGCGATGACGTCGCCGTACAGGCCGCCAAGGCCGAGCTGAAGGCCGCGAAGGCCACCTCGCGCACCAACCGCGAGCGGGCACTCGAGGTCGCCGCGTCGACGTCGGGACAGGCCGTCCTGATCTCGGGCATCACGGTGTTCATCGCCATGTCCGGCATGCTGCTGGCCGGCGATCCCACCTTCATGACGCTCGGCATCTCGGCCATGATCGTCGTCCTCGTCGCCCTGATCGGATCGCTGACGGGCCTGCCCGCCATCCTGTCCGTGCTGGGTGACCGGGTCGAGCGCGGCCGCGTGCCTTTCATCGGCCGGATCACGAAGTCCCGGGACGGCGAGAGCCGTTTCTGGGGCGCGATCGTCGACCGCGTGCTGGCCCGACCGGCCGTCTCGGTGATCGTCGCCAGCTCGTTCCTGGTGCTCGCGGCCCTGCCCGCGCTGGCGCTCAAGACCGAGACCCCCAGCGTGGCGTTCCTGCCGCAGGACCTGGGCATCGTCAAGACCTACAACCAGGTGCAGAAGGACTTCCCCGGCGGGCCTGACCCGGCCGTGGTGGTCGTCAAGGCCGACAACGTGAGCTCGCCGCAGGCGCAGTTCGAGATCGGTCAGCTGAAGCGCCAGGCCCTGGCCACCGGCGAGATGAACAACCCGATGGACGTCACGGTCAACCCTGACCACACCGTGGCCCTGGTCAGCATCCCGCTGGCCGGCGACGGCAGGGACGCCGAATCCCAGCAGGCGCTGAAGACCCTGCGCGACAAGGTGGTTCCGGCCACCGTCGGGCAGATCCATGGCGTCGACGTGGGGGTCACCGGCGGCACCGCCGCATCGGTCGACTTCAACGACCTGATGGGCGTGCGCACTCCGGTGGTGTTCGCCTTCGTCCTCGGACTGGCGTTCATCCTGATGCTGATCACGTTCCACTCGATCGTGATCCCGATCAAGGCCATTCTGCTGAACCTGCTGTCGATCGCCGCCGCCTACGGAATCCTGGTGGCGATTTTCCAGCACGGCTTCGGTGAGTCCGTGATCGGATTCCACTCGACCGGGACGATCGCGAACTGGCTACCGCTGTTCCTGTTCGTGGTGCTGTTCGGCCTCTCGATGGACTACCACGTCTTCATCCTGAGCAGGGTGAAGGAGCTGGTGGACGGCGGGATGTCGACCCCGGACGCCGTGTCGACGGGCATCCGCTCGACGGCGGGCGTGGTCACCAGCGCCGCAGTGGTGATGGTGGGCGTGTTCGCACTGTTCGGCACGCTGTCGGTGCTCGACGTCAAGCAGTTCGGCGTCGGTGCGGCGATCGCGGTGTTGATCGACGCGACCATCATCCGCGGCGTACTCCTGCCCGCCTCGATGAAGCTGCTGGGCGATTGGAACTGGTACATGCCGAGCTGGCTGTCCTGGGTGCCGACGCTGCAGCACTCCGCTCCGGCCGCCAAGCCGGCCGTGCAGGACGCCTGAGCGTCAAGCCCGAGGGTCAGGATCCGTGGCCTCCCGCCACGGATCCTGACCCTCTTCGTGTGCCTGTCTGTACGCTGTGCGGTCCATGCCCCAGCTTCCGATCGGCACGGTCACCTTCCTGTTCACGGACATCGAGGGATCGACCAAACTCGTCTCCCGCCTCCGTGACGGTTACGCGGGCGTCCAGAACGACCATCGCTCGCTGCTGCGAACGGCGGTCGCCGGCGCCGGTGGCGAGGAGGTCGACACGCAGGGCGACTCCAGCTTCTTCGCCTTCCGCGGCGCCCGCGAGGCGATCTCGGCGGCGGTCGCCGCGCAGCGGGCGCACGCCGGGCACGCCTGGCCGGCGGACGGCGAGGTGCGCGTGCGGATGGGCATCCACACCGGCGAGCCGGTGCTGGCCGAGGATCGTTACATCGGCCTCGACGTCCACCGCGCCGCGCGGATCTGCGACGCCGGGCACGGCGGGCAGGTGCTGATCTCCTCCACCGCCCTGGCGCTGACCGGCGGCGATCTCCCGCAGGGAGTCACCGTGCGCGACCTGGGCGAGCACCACCTGCGCGACCTCGACCGGCCGGAGCGTCTGCACCAGCTCGTGATCGACGGGCTCAACCAGGAGTTCGCCGAGCCGAACACGATCGGTCGCCACGCCGGCGAGTCGCTGCGTGTGGTGCTGGCCGACGACTCGGTGCTGCTCCGCGAGGGCGTCGCCCGGATCCTGGAGGAGGCCGACTTCGAGGTCGTCGGTCAGGTCGACAACGCCGATGACCTGCTGCGCCGGATCGGCTTCTCGAAGCCGGACGTCGCGATCGTCGACATCCGCATGCCGCCGACCCACACGGACGAGGGCCTGCAGGCCGCCGCCAAGATCCGCGAGCGGTTCCCCGGCGTCGGCGTGCTGGTGCTGTCCTCGTACGTCGAGCCCGCCTACGCCGTCGAACTGCTGTCCGAGAGCGCCGAGGGCATCGGCTATCTGCTGAAGGACCGGGTCGCAGACGTGGACGAGTTCGCCGACGCCGTTCGGAGGGTCGCGCAGGGCGGCTCCGCCCTCGACCCGGCTGTCGTCCGCCAGCTGGTCGGACGGCCGCGCGGCGACGACCCGCTGGATCAGCTGACGCCGCGCGAGCGCGAGGTGCTCTCGCTGATGGCCGAGGGCCGCTCCAACGCCGGCATCGCGCTGCACATGGTGGTGACGGAGCGGGCGGTCGAGAAGCACGTCACCAGCATCTTCCAGAAGCTGGGGCTGCCCCCGGCGACCGAGGATCATCGCCGGGTGCTGGCGGTACTCGCCTACCTCAGGTAGCCGGGCGGTGTGCGGAGAACTCGCCGGTGCGGATCCGCTCGACCATGCGGGCGGACTCCTCGCGGATCACCGTGCCGTCCTCGAGCTCGAGCACCGGCAGCTTGCGCTGGCCGGACAGCTCCTGGACGTCGGGCCGCTTCGACCACGGCGCCCATTCGTGCTTGACGATCTCGTACGGCACGCCGGCGTCGTCCAGCGCCTTCTGCACGCGCCAGCACGGATGGCCGCCCACCTTCACGAACAGTGCCGAGCATCGGTGCAGCTTGATCGCCATCTACGGCTCCTTTCACCGGTTTCGATGCGGGCGAGAGGACTCGAACCTCCACGGCCTTCGCCACCGGCTCCTAAGGCCGGCGCGTCTACCAATTCCGCCACGCCCGCGTGAACTGACCAGAGTAGTCGAGAAAAGTGCGTCCACCCATCAAGCGCGGGGCCTTTCACGCCGATGACCTCCTCTGGAACCGTCCCTTCCCCTTCTCTCCGTCCCGCGAGGCTTGACCGACCCGTCACCGCACCCCGCCGTAACGCTGCACGCCGACCGGCCGCTCTCCGACGCATCCACCGATTCGCTCGGGCACTCGTCGTTCGCGCGGCACCTGTCGCGCTGCATCGCCGAACACGCGCCCGCTGACGGCATCGTATTCGGCGTCTACGGCGCGCCCGGATCAGGGCGCTCGACGGTGCTGAGCTTCGTCCGCCAGGCGCTGCGCGACGATCCGGCGCTGGCCGGGTTCACGGTCGTCGACTGGAATCCGTGGCTGCTGGGCGCCGACGGGGACACGGCGGCGTTGCGGGCCGAGGTTGCCGCCGCGCTGGGCGGCGACGCCAAGGTCGTGGTCACCGTCGACGACGTCCACCGGCTGGACGAGCGCGAGACGCGCGAGCTGCTGCGGATGGTGGCTGGATACGCCGGCACGCCGAACCTGGTGTTCGTGCTGACGCTGGAGCACGGGATGCCCGGCTCCGACCTTCTCGGCAAGGTCGTGCAGGTGCCGATGGAGCTGCCTCTGCCCGACCGCGCGTCCCTGCAGCAGATGTTCGTCGACCTGCTCTCACCGGTGCTGACGGCCGAGCGCGATGCCCACCTGCTGGACGAGGCGTACTGGGGCGAGGTGTGCGTGAACGGCCTCGACCACTTCCTGGCGACGCCGCGCGACGCCATCCGGCTGGCCAACGCCGTGACCGCGACGCTGCCCGCCGTCCACGGCGAGGTGAACCCGGTCGACTTCGTCGCTCTGGAAACGCTGCGGCTGTTCTCGCCGATCGCCTACGAGAGTATCCGGCAGCGCCGGGACGCGTTCCTGCTGCCGCCCGAGGCGCGGCGGGCCGAGACCGGCATGCTGAAGATCACCCAGGAGTTCCACGAGCGCTGGCGCGAGCGGATCGACCCGGACGACCGCGAGGCGGTCGACTTCCTGGTCATGCGGCTGTTCCCGCGCGTGACCGACGTGCTGGGAATGCGCCAGATCGGCGCGGACGCCGAGGAGCAGTGGCGGGGCAACCTTCGGGTGTGCGCGGCCGAGCTGTTCCCGGTCTATTTCCAGCTCTCGATCCCTGCCGGCGCGATCTCCAACGCCGACCTGCAGTCGCGGCTCGAGCACCTGGACGACCCGGCGCAGTTCGCCGCCATCCTGCTCGAGCTGGCCCGCGACTCGCGGCCCGACGCGCCCGCTCGGCTGCGAGCCTTCCTGGAGCGGCTGGAGACCCACATCGGCGACAACGCCAGCGGCGAGGAGGTCGAGTCGGCGCTGCGCGCGATCTTCCAGGCGGCCGACGACCTGCTGCGCCGCGAGGACCAGGCGGGGAGCGAGGGCTCGATGGACGCCCAGACCCAGATCCGCCGGATCGTCCGGCGGTTCGTGCTGCAGATCGAGCCGGGCGAGCGGGTCGATCTGCTGGAGTCCACCTTCGCGGCCGGCGCCTCGCTGGCGACCATCGTGGACACCGTCGTCATGCTCGGCCAGGAGCACGGCAAGTACGGCGGCGAGTGGCGCGAGGGCTCGGCCACCGTCGTCACGCTGTCGCAGCTCGCGCAGCTGGAGAACCTGGGCCTCGCATTCGTCCGCGACGCGGCGGCCGAGGACCGGCTCCTCCGCGTGCCCCGCATGCCCGACGTGCTGCAGTGCTGGTCGACCTGGAACCGCGGCGAGTGCCGCACCTGGGTCGCCCGGACGATCGAGACCGACGACGGGCTGCTCGGTTTCCTTGAGCCGTTCATGCGCGAGGCCGGGTCTCCCAGCGCCAGCGCACGCGGTCCGCGCGTCGCCAACCGGCTCGACCAGCGCCGGCTGCGCCCGTTCCTCGAGCCCGGCTCGATCGTCGATCGGGTCAAGGTGCTGTCGCAGCGCAGCGACGTCGACGATCAGTTCAAGGCGCTGATGGAGCGCTACGTGCTCGACCACGAGCTGCTGCAGCAGGCGACCAGCGCCGAGTACTCCGAGGGCGACTCGGGGGCCGGCGACCTGCACGCCGCCTGACGCCCCGCGGCAGGGAGCGGCCAGGGCGGCTGGTATCGTGTGACCCGGCGCGGTGGCCGTAGCTCAGCTGGTGGTAGCCCCGGGTTGTGGTCCCGGAGGTCGTGGGTTCGAGTCCCACCGGTCACCCCTCTCTGCATACGTTGCCCCGGACGGCACGATTACATGTTCCCGCCCGGATTCTCAAGGCTTCTTCACAGTTTCCTGAGACATCGGCTCAAGAATGAGAGCCGTCCGACCGATCAGGAACGCTGGTTTCCGGTGGCACGCGGCGCCCAGGCCGCACTCGATCTCACCGCCGCCCATTGAGAACAGGGGAGGTTCCCATGGGGAACGCACGTGCTCGTATCGTCATGGCCTTGCTGGTCGCGGCCCTCGCCGCGGTCATTTTCGGCACCACCGCGACGCCCGCCTTCGCGAATCACCGGATTGTCAAGTTCGGGGTGAAGAGCTTCGGCGCGACGGGGAACGGCCATACGAACGACACGGGTGCTTTCCAGCGGGCCGTCGAGGCGGCCCACCGGTCGCGTTACTTCGGCGTCGTCTGGGTACCCCGCGGCACCTACGCGATCGCCGGCGTCTACGTCGGCTCGGACGTCCACGTCTGGGTCGAGCCGGGCACGCGGATCGTGCTCGCCGGCGGCGCGACGAAGAACACGCCCGCCTTCTACTTCGCCAAGCAGGGCGTCTACTCGCGCACGTCGTCGGCGACCGGGTGGACGGTCAGCTCGTCGGTGGTCGGCTATCACGGCCGGTTCACGATCGACCTCAGCAACGCCCCGACCACACGCAACCACGCCTTCAAGTTCATCAACGCGAAGCGGTTCCGCGTCGCCAACGTGAACATCGTGATGAACAACGCCAACAACATGGGCGGTTCGCCGTCCAGCTACGTCGCGGCGATGACCTTCCAGTCGAGCATGGCCTCGCGCGCCGGCGGCCCGTACTACCACCCGTTGTACGGCAAGATCGAGAACATCACCGTGTCGCACTCGCCGTACGGGTTCGGCGCTGCACAGATCACGAGCGGCTCGCGGCTGGTGTTCCACAACATCGTCTCCTGGGGCGGTATCGGGCTGCGATTCGAGACCGACACGCCGAACCCGAGCCGCGTCAACATCGTCCATGGCAAGGGCATCAGCTGCTTCAACGGCCACGCGGCCGTCAGCTTCTCGCCCCACACGCAGACGAACTACGACGTCCACATGACCGGCGTCCATGCGACCTCCTGCGAGAGCGGCGTGCGCGTGGCCGGCGGTAGCGGGCACTTCTACCGCTCGTCGGTGAAGGGCCTGTACGTCCGGGGCGGCGGCGTGGCGCAGGTCAACAACCCGCGCGTGTCCAACCCGGCGATCGGCGCCTGGCTGACGGGCCGCTCGAAGTCGTGCGTGTCCAAGGGCGCAGATATCCGCTACACGGTGTCTTTCTCGTACCTACGCTGCGGGATCTGATCCCAGCTCGCGCATAGAACGGCAGAGGCCGTGCGGCGGACGGTTAGGGTTGTCCGGTGGACTCGGGCAACCCTGGTGATGACCCGTCCCCGCCCGCGACCGGCCGCCGGGCGCGCGTGGAGGCCCGCCTCGACGCCGCGCGGGCCCTGCGCGAGCGGATCGAGGCGACGGTCGTCGAGCGGCGCCGCGGCCGCGGGCCGGTCGACGCGCTGGCCGAGATCGTCGACCGTGATCTCGAGGTCGGCGGAGGCATCATGGCGGGGGCGCTCGCCTACCGGTTGTTCGTCTGGCTGCTGCCCCTCGCGCTGGTCGTCGTCGGTGGGCTCGGGGTGGTCTCGGAAGCCGCATCCAGCTCGCCCTCCGATGCCGCGTCGTCGTTCGGCGTCTCCGGCCTGGTGTCGTCATCCGTTGCGAATGCCGCTCGCAGCGGCGCCCGTGTCTATGCACTGCTGATCGGCGTGCCGCTGCTGATGATCGCGACGCGCAGCGTCCTGCGCACGCTGATCGTGACCCATCGCCTCGCATGGACCGACCTGCGATCGCGGACGCGCAAGCCGACATGCGGCGCGAGCGCCCGGCTGCTGGTGGCGCTGGTGGCGTACTTCGTCGTCGCAGGAGTCGCCCATCGGGTCGACCCGCTGCTCGGCCCGACCGCGGTCCTGCTGACGATCGTCCTGATGGTGCCTTATGCCGCGCTGTGGCTGGCCGTCTCCGTCGAACTTCCCCGGCGCGACGCGCCGTGGCAGGCGCTGGTACCGGGCGCGGCGTTGTTCGCCGTAGGCATCGAGGTGCTGCATCTCGTCACCGAGTTCTACATCGCGCCGCACACGGCGAACCTGGAGGGCACGTACGGCTCGCTGGGCGTCGCCGCGGCGCTGCTCCTCAGCCTGTTTCTGATCAGCCGGCTCGCGGTCAGCGCGGCGATCGTGAACGCCACGCTCTGGGATCGGCGGACGCGCTCTGTTGCCCGGCGCAGCAGGCGTCCGCCGGGGTGAGCCCGGCCGCTATGGTCCGTGGCCGCGCGCCCGTAGCTCAGGGGATAGAGCACCAGACTTCGAATCTGGGTGTCGGAGGTTCGAATCCTCCCGGGCGCATCGCTCCCAGAGCCAAATCTGGGAGGCGCCGGCGTCCAGGTACGCAAGGAACTCCTCGCGTAGATGCCCGGGCGCGTGGCCGCCGCGGCTAGCGTTGAACACGGACATAGTCCGTCCTCATGAGGATCGTGGAGGATCGGCGGAGTCCTGCCGGCGCACTGCCCCAATCCCGTTCCGAGCCGCGTACCCCGCCACCAGGGCGGGTTAGCCGGACAGGCCGATGGAGTGTCCGTTGCAGTCACAGCGTGTCGAGCAGGAGGCCCGCGATGCGCTCGCCGGCGATTGCATACGGGGAGACGACTTCGTCGGCCCCAGCACGGTGCAGCTTCGCGGCAGCGACTTCGTTCGATGCGCGGGCGACGATGTGAAGGTCGGAGCGCACGCCTCTTGCGGTGAGCACGATGTAGACGTTGGTCGCATCGTCGTCGACGCAGGCCACGAGCCCCGCGGCGCGGTCGATGCCGGCACGCCGGAGCGCTTCGTCGTCCGAACCGTCCGCTTCGAGGTGGGGGACGCCATCCTCCCGGGCGCGATCGATCGCCTCCTCGCTCGAGTCCAGGACGACGAGCCGGACGCCAGCATCAGTGAGCTCACGTGCTACGCGGCTGCCGACGCGGCCGTAGCCGCAGATGATGCGGTGATCTTCGAGATGTGCGATGCGTGTGTCCATCCGCCTCTGCGTCCAGACGCCCGACGCGACGCCTCCGACAACGAGCTCGACGAGCAGTCCGACGATGTATAGGAAGAGTGCCACTCCGCCGACCAGCATGGCGATCGTCAGCAGCTTGGCTGCTCCGGACTCCGGCTCGCTGAACGCCCCGGCGGTCGTCAGCGTATTGACCGTTCGGTAGAGAGCGCCGAGCGGCGGATCGCCGGTCAGCATGAAGCCCACCGTGCCGAGGACGGTCAACACGGCGAGCCCCGCCGCCCCGGCGACGAGCTGGCGGGTCGACACCGATCGATCTGTGTGCCTCATGTACGGCGCCGTCGCCGGCTGAAACGTGGCTGGGTGTCCCGCCGTTCCTTTTGCAGATTCGGGATCCTCAGGAACTGGTTGCGGGTCTCGCGGAAGCGGGAGTACATCTCGAGGTCGCTGTGCATCAGCGCCAGCCGGTCTGCGTATTCCGACTGATGCTTTGCCTCAGATTCAAGAGCCGGTTAAGCCGCACGTCTGCGGCACCCGGGTCACCTCCGCGCGATAGGGGAGCGTCGGCCATGATGGTCTCAACGATCCGCTTCCCCTCCTGGCTAAGTGCGATGAACGACGGGCCGCGGCACAAACGGGATGCATGGGTCTGCACGAAGTCAGAAGTCTACGAGCACTGTACACCCGGCCAGGCGATCGGTACCGCTCGCCGTCCGGCGTCGTACCGGGGATTTCGCCAATCCATCCGGGTATCCGAGCGGCGCCGAGGCTATGCGTGGAAGGCCGCATCTGCGCCGCCGTCCGAAGGCGGTGACCGGGCCTGGATGGGGTATGCAGACCCGGCCACTCGCCCTCCCCAGAGAAGTCGAGACCGTGTACTCGACCCCGGGAGCGCCCATGCAACGTCCCGTTGGTGAGATGGGTAGAGGGCGAATGCCGAGTGCACGGCACGTGCCCTTCTCCGGTCCGTCGCAGAACTGCTCCCGACCGTCGTTCGGGCGGCGGGTCCGATCGGTTCGGGTGCCGGTGCGGCCTATGCCAGCGCCATGGTGCGGCCCACCGCGACGCCCGCCCACAGCGCGAACACGCCAAGCGTGACGCTGCCCAACGGGAGCATCAGCCCATGCGCGAACTTGTCGGTTGAGAACGCGTGGTACATCTGGCTCATCAGCGTCGAGAACGTCGTGAACGCGCCGAGGAAGCCGACGCCGAGCACGACCCGGATGCCGCCCGGCGGATGCACGCCGATCAGCAGGCCCAGGAGCAGTGAGCCGGCCACGTTGATCGCGAACGTGACGTACACCTGGTGGTGCGGCTCCATGTGGTCGCCGGCGTAGAAATCCAGCAGATACCGAGCCAGCGCACCGGCAGCGCCGGCAACCGCGACCGCAAGTCCTATGGGCATGTGACCTCCTACGAGTTGTCGCAGGAGCTATCAGCCAGAACGGCGGTCAAGGGCGAGCTCCATCGCCACCGATCGAGAGCGTAGCGGACAGATCACGCCGTCCGGCGGACATCCCGCCATGCGCCCTCGACACGGCGCACGGTGCGGCAGCGGTAGCACTGCGTCCGCACGACGATCATGTCGCCCAGCCGCGCTCGAACGCGCACCCAATCGTGGCCGTCGCGCACGCACATCGCCCTGTCGTATGCCCGGGATGCAAGGTGGAGCAGGAGCATAAGTCGCGGCCCGTGCCCGTGGCCTGCGCGGCCCAAACGTGGAAGGGCCGCGGGGCGGAGGCCTGGGCACGAAGGCGCACCGCCCCGCGGAGCTGTACCCGCCGGCGGCGCGCCCCCCGGGGTAGATCCGGGACGCCGCCGGCGATCCGTCGAACCCCGTGGCGATACCCGACTTGACCAATCCTCAATCGCCCCTCGATCGGGGGTTGCCGCCCGCCCCTGGGCATGGCACCTTCCGACTACCCCGTTCGGCTCCAACCCGAAAGAGATCCCGACCATGGCACAGGCCATCAACCGGCACGACGCCCAGGCGCTCGCGCTGATCGACCGCGCACTGCGCGACGGCCGCTTCACCGCGGAGTGCGTCGCCCAGATCCATCGCGCATTCGAGGCCGCGCGCAGCGCCGAGCGGCGCTCCGCCGCGCCGCTGACCGCCGCCGCATAGCGATCGCACGCGGCTGGTACAGTCGCCCGCGCGGATGCTGACGCGCGCTGCACTCACCCGGCGATCCGTGCTGCTCGGCGGCGCCGGCGCGGCCGCCGCCATGGCCGCCGGCTGCGGGGCCAGCACGCACGCCGCGCAGTCGCGGCCGCGGGTGCCGACGGTCGCTCTCTCCTGGGACGGCGGCTGGCAGACCGTCCACTCCACCGCCCTGCCGATCCTGCAGGCGCACGGCATGGTCGCCACGGTCTACGTGACCACCTGGTTCGTTTCGCGGCTGGCCACGCCGCTGGTGCCGCAGCCCGCGCTGACCTGGGATCAGGTCGGTGATCTTGCCGATGAGGGCTGGGAGATCTCGAACCACACCCGCACGCACCCGCGCCTGAGCGACGTCACCGCCACGCGGCTCGAGCATGAGGTGCTGGGCGCCAAGCAGGACCTGGTCGACCGCGGATTTGCCGCACCCGGGTTCGCATACCCGTTCTCGCACGAGGACCCCCGCGCCGCGACCGTCGTCGCCGCAAACCACTGGTACGCCCGGGGCGGGCACCAGCACGGCGATTCGATCCCGCCGATCCATGACCCAGGCCTGCTCTACCTGCTGCCCATCTCGAACATGGCGAACCTCACCGCATCACAGCTGATCGACCAGACCAGCAAGACCTGCCTCGACGGCGGCCGCGACCTGGCGTGGCTCGCGCACATCGTCGGGCCGTCCGTGAAGAACCTGGCGGTACCGGAGGACGCCCTGCGCGATTACGCCGCCTGGCTCGAGCAGCAGCGCGACGCAGGCCGGCTGCAGCTCGGGACGGTCGAGCAGCTCGTCCGCCGCAACGTCCTCGCCTGACCGCTCAGCGCGCGCCGCGCGTGAACGCCAGATCGGCGACATCGACCACGCCCTTCGGCGTCCGGTCGAAAACCAGCCGCACCGACGCGACGTCGCGCAGGTCGACTCCGTGGAACATCGCCAGCGGGAACCGCAGCTGGGTGAGGATGAAATGGCTGAGGAACTGGGGCCCGGGCTGGAACTGCAGCGCCCGGTCGTCGATCTGGGACGCCGCGACGTCCGCCACATGGCCCGACCGGTCGGCGATCTCGACCGTCATCCCCTGCCGCGCCACCCCCGCGTTGCCGCGAAACGCCGGGTTGACGGCCACCCGAAACTGCAGCGCCGAGAAGCCATGCACATCGCCGTTCGCCGTTGGGATCGCGAAGCCGATCCGTGCTGGGCCGGCCCATCCCAGCTGGGCCTGGTGCGGCCCTGGAAGGTGCACGTCGGTGAACTCCCACGAGCCGCGAACGCAGGGATCCCTCTCGCTCTCGGCACACCATCGCTGGACCGTGAGCCCGCTGCGACTGACCGCTCCGCCCAACCGGTCGACCGTCAGCCCGTCCGGCCGCCCGAAGCGGTCGACCTCGAGCCGCTGATCGGGCAGATCCGGTGGCAGGTAGGTGATCCGTGCATCCACCGGCGCGATCCCCGACGGCCGCACCGCGCCGGTCCACACCGGGTCGAGCGACATCGTCCCGGCCACGTACCGGCGGAAGTAGTCGACGATCAGCCCGCTCGCCGCGGTGCGCTGCTGATCCTGGCTGAGCCGGCCCGCGCACTCCGGCGAGCCGTCGTCGAAGCCGCCGGGATAGCCGCCCCCGGGCGACCACACCGTGTTGAAGAAGTTGTGGTTCGCCCCCATTACCGTCACCGTGCCCTTGGGCGACGGGTCGCCGATCACCTTGTATCGCGCGTCGTCGAAGAAGTGCATGCCCTGCAGATCTGAGACGTCGCCGTCGCAGTAGGGCAGCATCACCTCGAGCGGCACGCGGTTCACGGTGGCGCGCGTGAAGTCCACCGGCGCGAGCGGCAGCACCGCATCGATGCCGTACGGACGCGCGCGCTGCCGGTCGACGATCACCTGCCAGACGGCCCCCTCGCCGCCCCGCGAGTGCCCCATCACGCCGATCCGCGAGAAGTCGACCGCACCGACGAAGCGCGATCCGAACGGCCCGCCGCCGGTCGTCGCCCAGTGATGCCACAGGTCGAGATGCTTCTCCAGCAGCTCGCCGCGCTGGCGCATGCCGGTGTCGTCGACCTGGTTGCCGAGGACGTTGACCCCGTTGCCGCTGACCGACACGACGACGAACCCGTAGCTGGCCAGACGCCGGGCGATGTAGTCGTAGCCCGCGTAGTTGGGGATCGGCTGCCAGCCTGCGGCGCACGGCCAGCGGTAGGCGACGCCGCTTGACCCGCGGTAACAGCTCAGGTGATTGCCGTGCAGGAACAGCACGATCGGGTACGGCCCGTCGCCGAGATCTGTCGGGTAGTGGACGTCGCCGGCGAGCTCGACCTTCCCGGCGAGGCCGGGCGGCTGATAGGCCTCGTCGCCGAGGTCGTAGACGGCTCGGGTCACGGCGTGCGGCCCGGCCGCCGCCGAGGGCGCCGCGGCGGAGGAGGGCGCGGCGGACGCGTCCGCCGGCACGACGGCCCGTTCATGCCCGCTCCCGTACCGGACGGTGATCCGGCCCGTGAGCACCGCTGGATCCGTGGTCACGGCGACCACCGACCGGGCGTCGGTCGCGGGTGTGCCGTATCCCACGCTGGCGCCGTCCGCCAGCACGCTGTAGCGCAGCGCCCGCGGCGGGAAGGCGCCGGCGACCCTGACGCGGTACACCGCCCGCATGCCGCGTACCCGGGACACGCTGGCGTTGCCCGACCGGCGCACGAGATCCGCAGGGGCGGTCTGGGCCTTCGCCACGACCGACGCCGTCAGCCGGGCCGGCGGCCCGGCGGCCGAGGAGGCACCCGGCGACCCGAGCGTCAACAGCACCGCCGCTGCCAGAAGCGGCACCAGCCTCCGACGTAGTCCCCTCACCGCTCAAGGATATGGGAAGGTGCTGTGTGCCGCTAGACGTGGTCACCGGTGCGTTCTCGTACACCGGCTCGTTCATCGCCGAGGAGCTGCTGGCCCGCGGCCGGGAGGTACTGAGTCTTTCCCGGGGCCCGGCGGATCCGGCGCAGCCCGGCGACGAGCGGATCGAGCGCGCGCCGCTGCAGTTCGCCGACCGGGACGCGCTGGAGCGGGCGATGGCCGGCGCCGACACCTTCTACAACACCTACTGGATCCGCTTCCCCCACGCCGGCCACAGCTTCGAGCAAGCGGCCGAGAACTCGGCGACCCTGTTCGACGCCGCTCGCCGGGCGGGTGTCCGGCGGATCGTGCACGTATCGGTGTCGAACCCCTCGGCCGACTCGCCGTACGGCTACTTCCGCGGCAAGGCGGCGGTCGAGCGCCGGCTCGAGGCATGCGGTGTCTCGCATGCGATCGTCCGCCCGACGCTGATCTTCGGCGGCCGCCAGGAGATCCTGGTCAACAACATCGCGTGGTCACTACGCCGCTTTCCGCTGTACCCGATGCCGCACGGCGGGCGCTACCCCGTGCGCCCGGTGTCGGTGCGCGACCTGGCCCGGATCGCCGCCGACGCCGGCGCGGACGAGGCGGCATCAGTGATCGACGCGGTGGCCGACGAGGTGCTGAGCTACCGCGAGCTGGTCACGCTCATCCGCGCAGCAGTCGGCGTCACGCTCACGGCTGGTCACGCTCCCCGCTGCCGCGATCATCCCCGCCTGCACGGTGATCGGCTGGACGCGCGGCGACCGGTTCCTGACCGGCGAGGAGCTGGGCGCGCTGTGCGATGGGCTGCTCACCACCTCGGGTCCGGCGACCGCACACGAGCGGTTCTCGGACTGGGTGCGCGAGCAAGGCGACTGGCTGGGCCGCGGGTACGCGCACGAACTCGACCGCAACTGGCGGGCCGCCTAACCGCGGGCGAGCCGCTCGAAGTGCTCGCTCGCCTCGTCGCCGCTCGGCGGCGAACGGAGGTCGGCGATCAACTCGTCGACGGCCGGCATCCCGCCGGCGGTCAGCTGATCGGATGCGGCGTCGAGGTCGTACTCCGTGCAGCGAAGCGACACGTCCGGCCCGAGCAGCGCCCAACGCGCACCCGGCGTGCCCTCGTACGGCATGCCGACGCTACCCGCGTTGACGATCCGGACGCCCGCGGCGCGCCGGTCGTACTGGACGTGCGTGTGCCCGCAGACGACGGTGTGCTCGCCGATCCCGTCCACCATCGGCGCGATGCTGCTCTCGGGCGTCAGCCGGGTCAGGATCTCCTTGTCGCTGCGCGGTGAGCCGTGACAGAACAGGGTCGGGCCGAGACCCTCGATCGTCAGCCGGAGCAGCGGCGGCGCCTTGAGCAGCGCCCGGTGCGCCGGCGCCAGCAGCGAGGCCGCCCAGCGCGCCCGCTCGGCCCACACGTCGCGGCCGGTCGGCGGGTTCAGCAGCTCCCTGTCGGCATTCCCCTGGATCACGTACAGCAGGCCGCCCAGCCCGATCAAGCGGTCGAGCGTCTCGGCGGGCATCGGCCCGGCGGCGACGTCCCCGCCGATGACGATCGCATCGGGAGCCTCGCCGGCCACGTCGTCGAGCGCCGCGTCGAGCGCCGGCAGGTTTCCGTGAATGTCGTAAAGAGCCGCTACCCGCACGGCTGCAACGATATCGCGAACACTGTAGGTACGTTTGAAATATATTCACGTTTGAGGATCGACGATGCTGCGTAGGGTCACCCTCGGCGCGCTCCACGTCTCATTACACAAACCGAGGGGAACACATGTACCGAGTACTATTGTTCATCGGCGTTATTACCGCGTCGTTGGCGTTCACCGCGCAGAACGCGTTCGCATCGGCGATCGCCGTCGACGCCGACGGTCATGCGACGCCGGGGAACTGCGGCTCGCACTCGCTTGCATACAGCACGATTCAGGATGCTGTCGACTACGCGACCACCAACTCGCTGGCGGTGACGATCAAGGTCTGTCCGGGCACGTACCCCGAGCAGGTCACGGTGGCCAGCAGCGGGATCAAGTTGCTCGCGAACGGCCCCCGGGCCCAGGTCGTGATCACGTCGCCCGCGACCGTGACGACGCCCAACGCGTTGGTGCTGTTCGACGGCGGCGCGACCGGCGACGCTCTCACCGGCTTCACGATCTCAGGGCCGCTGCCCAACGACATCTTCTGCGGCACGGACGCCTGGGGCGTCAAGGTGCAGGGTGGTGCGACGGCGACAATCGCGAACAACCACATCACCGAGATCCGCAGCGCGGATCCGGGGCTGCGCGGCTGCCAGCAGGGGCTCGCGATCGGCGTGGGCCGCCAGGCGACCTCACAGGTCGGTCACGCGACGATCAAGAACAACCTGATCGACAAGTTCCAGAAGGGCGGCATCTACGTCGACGGCGCCGGCTCGAAGGCCACGATCACCGGCAATACCGTGACCGGTATTGGACCGACGGCCGACATCGCCGCCAACGGCATCCAGATCAGCCGTAACGCGATTGGACACGTGAACGCGAACACCGCCAGCGCAAACAGCTACACCGGCACCTCGGCGTCGTCGAGCGGCATCCTGCTGTTCGAGGCCAACGGGAGCACCGTGGTAAACGGCGCGACCGCGACCGCCAACGACGTCAACGTGTGGCTGTCCGACATCGTCGGGACGACCGTGAAGTTCTCAACCGCCAACGACGGCCAGTGGGGCTTCACCGCGGACACCGATGTGGCGAACGCCAAGTTCCTCAACAACACCGCCTCCGGTAACACCACGGCGGACTGCGAGGACGACTCGACCGGCTCGTCGACCGCCGGCACCGCCAACATCTGGCGGGACGACACCGGCGCGATCTCGATCCCGGCCGGCATCTGCACCGGCCCGGCGACGCGGGCGGCCGCCGCTCACGGAGCGGCCCCGCACGCATCCCCGGCGCGCTAGATCCGACCCACCTGATGGGGCGTCGCTCCCTCGCGGGGGCGGCGCCCCGCGGGTCGTGTGAAAAAACGGGGTCTGACCCCGTTTTTTCAGGACGTGGAGCGCTTGACGGCCAGCGTCTGCGTGCCGGCGCCGCTGGTGACGCCGACAGCCCACAGCGTCTGCGCGTGCGGCACCGCCGCGATCGCGCGGAGGAACGGGAAGCCCGTGCCGGGCGCCTGCTCGAGTGTCCACAGCGTGCCGTTCCAGTGCTCGACGTCGCCGCCGGCCGCCCAGACGTCGGTCGGCGAGACGGCGGTGATCGAGCCCTGTGCGCCACCGGGCACCCGCGCCTGGAGCGACCACACGCTACCGTCGAACCGCAGGTAGACCGCGTCAGCCGTTGCCCCGTCCATGCCGGTCGCCCACAGCTGGTTCGATTTCGGCACGGCCGTCACGGCGGTCAGCAGCCCGTCCGAGGTCGTCAGCGGCGAGGCGAGCTGCTTCACCCGCGCAGCGGTCACCTTGGCGAGCAGCGGCTGCGACGGCTGCCCGAATGCGGAGACGTCGCCGACGGCATACAGCACCTTCTTCCCGGCGTACGCGATGCCGCGAAGCGTGCCGTTTGGCGCGATCGTCGAGGTATCCACGGCCGTCCACGTGGCGCCGTTCCAGTGCAGCACCAGCGGCCGGGCACCGTGCGCAGGCGTGCTCATGGTGCCGACCGCCCACGCGTCACCGGGGCCGCTCGAGGCAATGCCGAACAGGCTGCCGGAGCCGCCCAGGTCAGGCAGTGCAGCCCTCGTCCAGCCACCGGCCGAGAACCGGTACGCCACGGGCCGCAGCATCGTGTTGTCGTACCAGCCACCAACAGCCCATACGTCGTGCGTCCCGGGGATCGCCGCGACGCCGTTGAGCGTGGTCGATCCCGCGTCGGGCACTCCGGCCGGCGAGTTGACGGTCCAGGCATGCCCGTCCCAGTGCTCCGCCAGGGGATACACCACGCACGGACACGAGGAGTCGTCCGCGGCGTGTGATCCGACGGCCCACACGTCGCTGCCGTTGAGCGCCGCCACCGAGACCAGGTCGTTGGCGGCGTCGGGGCTCGGGCTCGCCTTCACCTTCCAGGGCGACGCTGCGGATGCCAGCCCTGCGTAGATCAGCAGGGCGGCGAGGGCGAGGAGCACGAACGAGGAGCGCTTGACCATCTGATTCGAGCATCCGGGCGGTCGCCCGGATGTCAAGCCTGTGGTTCGCCGCTGTCCGGATCATCGTCCACCGGGACCGTCGCCGCCGGCTGGGGCTGACGCTCGTCCTCGGGCTCGTCGTCCACGAGTAGCGCCACGATGCCGGCCCTGTCGAGCACGATCAGCTCGCGATGGCGCGCGCCCCGGCGCAGGGCTAGGTCAAAGAGCTCCGCGCGGGTCATCGCATCGAGCACGTCGGGCGGCGGCAGCGGCGGCGGCGACCCGTCGTCGGCCCGCGCGCCGCCGTTCGGCGCCGGAGCCGCCGGTGCGCGTGTCAGCTTCTGCCACTCCTGGGCGGGAACCTCGGACAGGCGGCGCCGGCGGCGCATCCACCAGATGCCGGTACCCAGCAGCACCAGCCCCAGCACGAGCAGCACGGCCGGAACCACGAGCACCCACAGCGCGAGCGAGGCGACCGTCGCCGGCAGCGGGATCGGTGCATCGGTGAGCTGGCGCGGCTGGCAGCGCGGGGCGCTGGTGCCCCGCAGGAACCCAGCAACCGGCGTGTCCGCGGTGTTGCTGACGCTCGCCGAACCCGCGAGCAGGCACTGGGTCAAGGTCGACGCGTGGTAGCGAAGCCAGATCAGGCCGAGCATGTCGCTCTGGGTCAGGTCGGATGCCGTTCCGCTGAGCACCGCGGTGGCGGCACTGGGCGCACGGCTGAGGGGCAGCGCCAGCACGCGGTTGACCAGTCCGCTCAGCACGCGGCCCTGCCGCGCCGCCTGGTCGGCGTCGTCCTGGGCATTGTCGATCTGGCCGCTGCGCATGTAGATCGCCGCCTGGTCGCCGTCGAGCTCCACCTTGCCCTTGGCGAACGTCGCACCGGGCGCCTTGTCCTGGGGCGGGATCGTCACCGCCTGCGGATTGTGGACGACGATCCCACCCAGCCCGTTGACCATCGACACGAGCTGGCGCAGGTCGAGCGCGACGATGTGGTTGATGGGCGTATCGAGCGACTCGCGGAGATTCCTGGTCACTAGCGGCAGGCCCCCGGCGCGGTAGGCGTCGTCGAGCGTGGGCGTCTGCGAGCCGCCGGCCGGCAGCCGCGCCGAGCGAGGCACATAGAGGGTCGAGATCCGGTTGTGGCCCGGCTGGGTGGAGAGCAGCACCACCGAGATCGCCGTGCGGCCGCCCGATGGCGCCGAACCGGCGATCAGCGTCACCTGCGGGGAGGCGGTCATCGAGCCGCCCGGCGTCAGCTCGCGACGCACCGAGGTCGACACGTGCGCGTTCGAGCTGTGCAGCTCGTCGACCAGCTGCAGGTACTTCCACACACCGACGCCGCCGACTGCGACAACCGCAGCGACCACCGCGCTCGCCGCCACGGCCCACGGGCGGACGCGGCGGCGCCGACGAGGTCGTTTTCGCGGGGGCGCGGCGACCAGATCCGGTACGGGCTCGGGCTCGGGCGCGCGGGCAGCCGCCGGCTCGGGCTCGGGCTCCGGTTCGGGCTCGGGCTCGGGCTCCTGCTCAAGTTCCGGCTCCGGCTCCGGGTCGGATTCCGGCTCTGGCTCTGGCTCTGGCTGGGGTTCCGGTTCGGGCCCCGGCTTGGACACGGCCACGGGCTCGGGCTCCGGTTCGGGCTCCGGTTCGGGCTCGGGTTCGGGTTCGGGTTCCGGTTCGACCACGGGAGGCGGCGGCGTCACGGTTACCACTGGCGGCGGCGGGGCGGACGCCGCCGGTGACGGGACCGGCGAACGCAGCGGGGCGCTCCGCAGACGTGCCCGGCGCGCCGGGCGCCGGGCACGGCGCTCAGCTGCGGCGGCGCGGCGGTCGCGGGCGGATGCGGCCGTTCTCGAGGCGCCGCGGCGGACCGATGCGGCAACCCAGATGCACGCGGCGATCGCGGCCGCCGCAGCCCTCCGGACACCACGCGCGGTCGCTGCGCCAGAGCGGCCGGCCGCGCGCGCAGCGGCGCCGACCGCGGACGCCAGCACCACGGCGCCCAAGCCGACGGCGACGGCCGCGCGGCGAGCGGCCCGCGCCGCGAGCCGGCCCACGGCGGCGGCGCCGCGGCCGATCGCCACGATCGCCGCGACCACCCAGCGGCCGACGGCGCGAAAGGCCAGGGCGATCCCGGTGGCGACGCCGACGGCGGCGTGGGCGAGCGAGCCCGCGCCGCTGCGCACCGACGGCCGCGTCCCGTCGTCGATGTCGTCCCACTCCGTGCGCTCGTCCGCCATCAGGCGCAGCAGCAGCGCTACCACCGCGAGCACCATGACGACCGAGACACCGGTCGAGATCACGATCCATTCGTGCTGGCTCAGCACAACGTCCAACTCCCGGAGCCTCTAGCCAATGCCGCGCACCCCCGGTTCGCATCGTGCCACACCCCCGTGGTGACACGCGGCGAGCCTACGCTGTGCGGCCCATGCGGTCAACGCGCTCAGTGGTGCACAACACCCTGGCCGTTTCCGCGTTGTCAGGTTCTTTTCCCGCCCGGTCGGTCGGACCAAACACACTCTGCTCCACCGGGTGTGCGCTATCACTCCTGCCAGGGGACGATCGACGACGTGGGGGCTCCTGGTACTTGACGGATTGCGTTCCGCGATGGATGGTTGAGTTCCCACATTTCGTGGAGTGGCTCTGGTGGGGTTCGATGCACCGACCGACGGCTCACCGCCCCCGGTGACCGGCGGAGTGCGTTCAGCGGAGGACCCGGTTCACGCCGAAGGCCGGGATCACCTGACGAGTTCGGCAATCGCAGGAGGCGCGTTGATGAGAGTGCATAGGAACGTTCGACGAGGCGTTGCAGCCGCCGTTGTGGGTCTGGCAGCCCTTGCGGTGATGCCGGCCTCGGCGTTTGCGCTGACCAGTACCCCCGACTCGACGACGTGGGGCACGACCGGCAAGGTCTACGCCCTCGCCAAGAACGGGAACACGCTGTTCGTGGGCGGGACGTTCAAGAAGATGATCTCCCCCGACGGCACCCAGAAGTTTTCGAAGATGAAGAACCTGGCGGCGGTCGACATGACCACCGGCGCCCCGATCACCACCTGGCAGCCGATCGTCGAGGAGCTGGGCACCGACAAGGCCCCCACGATCCGCGCGATGGCGGTGTCGCCCGACGGCAGCACGCTCTACGTCGGCGGCCGGTTCGACTCGATCAACGGCGTGGCGGTCGACAACTTCGCCGCGCTGTCGACCGACACCGGCGCCGTGGTAATCAACCCGACGTTCTCGCCGAACGTCAACAAGGCGGTGGAGGCTATCGTCGTCGGCACCGACAAGGTGTTCATCGGCGGATCGTTCAAGAAGGTCAACAACCAGGACCGGCTGCGGCTGGCGGCGATCAACTTCGACGGCACGCTGAATCCTGACTGGAAGCCGATGGCCAACGCGGTCGTCCGGTCGATGGCCTTCGCACCGGATGCCAACACGCTGTTCGTCGGCGGCCTGTTCTCGACCGTCAACAGCACGAGCCGGCAGTCGATCGCCAGGGTCAACCTGACCACCGGCGCGCTCGATCCGTGGGCGGTGCCGTCCGGCACCATCAACAACCCGCAGACCGCCTGGGCGATCGTGCCCCGCGGCAACCGCGTCTACGTCGGCACCGGCCACGGCCCGAACTTCCTCTCGGCATTCCGGCTGGACAACGGCAACATCGGCTCGCAGGTCTGGCGGTACGACGCGGTCGGCAACTTCGAGAGCCTGGCGCTGAACGCGGACGGCACGCAGCTGTTCGCGGGCGGCCACTTCGGCACCGCGGCCCTGCAGCAGCACGTCTGCGGCAGCACCCCGTGGCTCCGTGGGCTGGTCTCGTTCAACCCCGGCACCGGCCAGCCGATCTGCTCGCCGCTCTGGCTTCCGCAGATGGAGCCACACGGCGCCAACTACACCGGAGGCTGGTGCATGTTGATCACCGACAGCCAGCTGTGGGTGGGTGGGTACTTCACCTCGATCAGCGGCGTGCCGACGCACAACCTGGCGCGCTTCACGCTCTAGTAGCGCACGCTGGGAGGGCGGTGCGTCCCGGGAGACCCGGACGCACCGCCCTTTTTTGTGCGTTGTTCGACCCACTTCCTCACCGCGTCGATGGCGGATAGAATGGCGCCGTCTCCCGGACTCCACTTCCGGGACAGAGGGAGGTCACACGTGACGTATGACGGCGCACACCGCCGCGGTGTTCGTGCTGTGCTCGTGCTCGCAGCGCTGCTGGGCGCGGCGTTGCTGGCGCCCGCCAGCGCGAGCGCGCTGAGCGAGCAGGCGGACGCGGGAACCTGGGGCGCGCACGGGCGAGTCCTCGCGATGGTCCGGCTGGGGAACACGATGTTCATCGGGGGCCGGTTCGACCGCATCCAGTCCCCCGACGGCAAGACACGGATCGCTGCCGACAACCTGGCGGCGATCGATCTGACCACTGGCCAGCCCGTTCCCGGGTTCAACGGGGGCGTCGGGCTGACCACCGGCAAGCCCCAGGTCGACTCGCTGGCGGTCTCCTCGGACGGCACCCAGCTGTTCGTCGGCGGCAAGTTCAACCTGGTGGACGGCCAGCCGAAATCGTTCTTCGCGGCGCTCTCACCGCAGACCGGCGCGATCGAACAGACGTTCAACGGAGCCACCTTCTCGGGCGCCGTGCACGCCATCCTGGTCGGCCCGTCGAGGATCTACGTCGGCGGGGCCTTCAAGAAGATCAATGCCAAGTCCCACCCTTATCTCGCGGCGCTGATGCCGGACGGGACGCTCGATACGCAGTGGGTCTCACACCCCGACAACCTGGTGCGGGCACTGACCCCGTCCAGCGACTGGTCGACGATCTTCGTCGGCGGCCTGTTCGAAAACGTCGACGGCTCCGGCCGCATCTCCGTGGCCCGAGTCAGCGCCGCCAGCGGCGCGCTGAACGCTTGGACGATCCCGGCCGGGGTGATCGACTCGCCGCAAACCGCATGGGACATCGTGGTCGACGGTTCGGTGGTCTATATCGGCTTTGGTCGCGGCCCGAACTACCTCGCGGCGTTTCGGCTCGACAATGGAGCGAGCGGCGACCAGATCTGGCGATTCAAGACGCAGGGCAACGTCGAGGGCCTGGCGATGGCGCCCGACCACTCGCGGCTGTTCTTCAGCGGCCACTTCGGCACCGCAGTGCTCAACCAGCGGGTCTGCAACGGCCCGTTCCTGCGCGGCCTGGCATCCGTCAACCCGGCGACCGGCACCATCATCTGCGACTGGATTCCGCAGATCACGCCGTACGGCAACAACTACATCGGCGTGTGGTGCCTCGACCTCGAGGACGGCGCGCTGTGGGCCGGCGGCAAGATCACCACGGTGGGCGGCGTCACCCACCTCGGCTTCGCGCGGTTCACGCTGAGCGCGATCTGAACGTCACCGGGGGTGCCGCGGACTCCCCTCCGCGGCACCCCCGGATGTTCGCGCCTACTTGAACAACGCGCTACCGCTGCGGTCGTTGCCGGCCGCGGTCCACTGCGCCCACGTCACGCGGGTGCCCTTCCACAGGAATGCCCGGGTCGCGGAACTTCCCGGAATCGTGTAGTGGTTGTTCAGGAAGCGGTTGTTCCAGCTCGTGAAGACCGCCAAGTTCAGCGGCTTCTCGGCCTCGCGGAGCCCGGCCAGCCCGTTCGGCGTCAGCGACATCGTGTTGTCGTGGACGTACGCGTTTCGGATCTGATGCGCGCCCAGAGCGGACGCCGGATCCTTGCGGCCCGTGTTGCCGAGCGTGATCGCGCCGCCGGCGTTGCCGGAGACGTTGTTCCCGGCGATCGTCGCATCCGGCGTGTTGAGCACCGTGATGCCACCGCGCTTGTTGTTGCGCACGGTGTTGTTGGTGATCGTCAGCTTGTAGCTGACCTCCACCCGGATACCGTCGGCCGTGTTGCCCTCGCTGGTGTTGCCGTCGAGGATCACGCCGTTGTCCAGCAGGTCGATCCAGATGCCGTTGCACAGGTTGTTCACGAAGTGGTTGTTGCGCACGGCGAGGTTCGTCGCCTTGACCCACTTGGCGCCACCCGCAGCGGAGCACTGCCCGCCGGGCGAGCCGAACTCCGCAACGTTGTTGTGCTGCACCGTGTTGCCCTGAACGAGGATGCCGGCACCATGGCCGGTGATACCGAACTGGCCGTTGTCGCGCACCATGTTGTTCAGCACCTTGGCTCCGTCGTTGCCGGTGATCCCGGCCAGGTGGTTGCTGTAGCTGGTGACGTTGCTGATCGTCCAGCCGGAGTTGCCGGTGACGACGCCCGTCCCGGTGGTCTTGCGGATGGTCAACCCGGTGACGGTCACGCCCTTGGCGTTGCCGATGATCCCGTCGAGCGCTTTGGCGAGATCGACCCTGTGGCCGACCGGGCTCGAGCCCAGCGTGATCGTCTTGGCGTCGTAGTCGATGAAGTACTCACCGGCGCCGACGGTGGATGCGCCGGATCCGAGCACGTTGCCGTTGACCTTGACCCCGGCCTTCCAGAGACCGGCGTCGTCGAGGAACAGGTCGTCCGCGTACTTGCCCTGCGGATGGCTCATCGGTACGCCGCCCCAGCCGCCCATCTGCGCGGTCGGCTTGAGCGCCGAGTCGTGAGCGACCCAGACCGAGCCTGACTTGCTCCACCCGGAGATCGTGCGGCTCCCGTCGATGATGGCGCCGGCGGCGCCGTTCAGAACGTCGCCGTCTCGGGCGACGATCGGCTTGGCGATCCGGTAGGTGCCCGGCGCAAAGCAGAACGTCGTCCTGGCCGGATGCGACGAGACCGCCGCAACCGCGTCATCGGACGGCGTCAGCTTGACCCCCGTGCACCCTGCGGCGCCGGCGGATGGAGCCGCCGATGACGCCAGCCCGGCGACAGCCGCGATTCCCATGAGCATGAGCTTCGTCACGAGCGGCGCGCGTTTTGCCCACGCACCGCCAGTCTTGGTCTGTGAAACCACGAGTTCTCCCCCTCCTCGGCGAATGACCGACACAATCAGTCAAGCAGCGGGAACCGTGAGGGGATTGAACGCGCCGTAAAGCTCGCGTAAACCCTCTGGGAGCACCGTGTGAGGGCCGGAATCGCGGTTCAGGCGCCGTCGATGGCGCGAAGCGTGTCGCAGAGCGCCCTGACGTCCACTTCGATGTCCGCGTTGACGTCGTACTGGCGCAGATCGCGCGGCGCACGGCCCCGCCCGACCAGGCAGCGGTGGTCGACGCCGTCCAGTTGAGAGCAGAGCCGCCAGTAGGTCGTGTTCAGCCAGCGCGGGCTGACCAACTCGATCACCGTGGCTCCCGGCGAGCAGAACGCAATGTTGGCGAGGCCTGCCCCGTGCGCCCCGACCACGATCTCGGCCGATGCGAACATCTCGGCCTGCTCGCGGACCGTGCGGTCCTCGTTGCGCACCTTGACGAATCCGTGGCAGTCCAGGGCGGCCATCACCTGGGTCTCGTTGACCACCCGCCGGGTCAGCGGGTTGGCGCCCCGGCTGACGTAGATCCGCAGCCCGCGCTCCCGCGGTCGGTCGGGCAGCAGCCAGCCACGCACGGCGTCAAGCCCCCAGCGGGGGTTCATCCGGGGACCCGAGCCCGGCAGCGACGGCACCACCAACCGCTCGGCCCGGACGTGCGGATGCTCACCCGGGGAGAGCGTCCGGCCGAGATCCACACCGGCGGCTTCGAGGATCTCACGCTGCCAGCCCTGGCGGTGGTCGACGAACAGCCGGTCGATGTCCGACAGCGGGATCGCGCGGCGGATCAGCTCCACTCGGGGAGCGATGTCGAGCAGGAAGTGGAAGTAGTTGCCTGCGCCGCGCGCCGCAAGGACGCCGACGGTGCCGTCGACCTCATGGGTCTTCGGCAGCACTGGCCAGCGGTAGATCGGGTGCTGGGACGCCTCGGGGACGTGCGCCGGCGACATGTCCCAGAGCAGGGTGTCGTCGTTCGTGATCACGGCCGCGAAGGGGCCGAACACGCGGCCGCGGTGGATGCTGGCCACCATCCGCGCGGGGATCCCCCACTCGGTGTCGCGCTCGAACGCACGCGTGAATTCGGCGGGCGTCACCAGCGGGTCGTGGCGGACGAGCTGCACGGGGTCGACCACGCGCTGCACGTCGACGCCGGCGCCCGGATGGCTCCGCGCGTAGCTCTCGGTGCACGCCGCGACATGCTGCGGCACCGGGGCTCCGGAGACCAGGCGTGATGTGCGGCGGGTGATCACGCCGACCATCGGTGTGACATCTCGGGCGACTCGGTGGAGCTGCGGCCAGACACGCCGCACGAGCCAGCGGCTTCTCACGAGTTCACCCCCCCATGGACGCCATCGGGAATCCTTCGTGGTTCCGCACTTCGATCATACGATCAGACCGGACAACGGTCAACGCCGCGATCGGCGCGATGTACGAGCTTACGCGGTGGCGTTTCGCTGGCGCAGCAGTTCGCGCGGCGTCCGCAGCAGCAGCCGCAGATCCAGGCCGAGCGACCAGTCCCGTGCGTACACGACGTCCATCTCCAGCGCCTCGCCGAAGCTCGAGTGGGCGCGCGCCGTCACCTGCCACAGCCCGGTCAAACCCGGCGGCACCAGGAAGCGGTCGAAGTGGTGCGGCTGGAAGAGCTCGATCTCGTAGCGCATGCACGGCCGCGGGCCGACCAGCGACATCTCGCCGCGCAGCACGTTGATCAGCTGCGGGAGCTCGTCCAGGCTGGTGCGGCGCAGCCACCGCCCGGACTTGGTCACCTTGTCCCCCTGATCCAGCTTGTAGAGGCCGTCCGCGCCGGGCAGCGACCGGAAGTCGGTCATCGTCGCCGTGAACTTGCGATGGGCCTCCGGATCCGTGTCCATGACCATCGAGCGGAACTTGAGCATCGTGAACGGCTCGCCGCGGATGCCCATCCGCTCCTGGCGGAAGAACACCGGCCCCGGCGAATCGCGCTTCACCCGCCACGCGATGTACGCGAACAGCGGCGCGGTGAACAGCAGCATCAGGGACGCTCCGACCAGATCCATCCCGCGCTTCACGGCGCGGGAGCTGCGCGACGGCCGCGTCGGCGGCAGGCCGACCAGCGGAATGCCCTCGACGGTGTGGATCGCCACCCGCGGGCCGACGACCTCGAACACGCGGGGCACGATGTCGATCTGCAAGTCGAACTGCTTGAGCGACCGGATCAGCGCCAGCGTGTCCGTCGTCTCCTCCTGGGAGAACGCGAAGATCACGCGCTCGATGTCCAGTCGGACAACCAGCTCCGGCAAGCGATCGGGCGCACCCAGCACGCGCAGCGGGCCGATGTCCTGCCGGTGCTCGCGCGGGTTCGCGTCCACGAACCCTACGAGGTTGAGGCCGTACTCCGGATGCGCCATCAGCTTGCGAGCCACCAGCTGGCCGACCTCGCCGCCGCCGACGATCACGGTGTTCTGGAAGTAGTCGATACGGTGGCGGCTGAGCGCGCGGGCCGCCGTCCGGCAGACCGTCACCAGGCCGATGGCGAAGCCCCAGAAGAGCACCAGCTTCGGTGCGGAGATCGTGTTGGTCTCTGGGAGTGCCCATGAGCAAATGAACAGCGCCCACACACCGGCGGTGACCAGATGGAACACGCCAACCAGGTCGTCCACGGTCGAGTGGTTCGCCCGCTCCTCGTCCTGGTCATACAGGCCCTGCAGCTTGGCGAACAGCACCCAGATCGGCAGGCTGGCGATGAACAGCAGCAGCTCGGTCTCCGGCGACACGTCGCCCAGCGGCTTCCGGGTCTGCACGTAGAGCGCCTCGACGATCAGGAACGCGAGGCTCAGCCCGACGATGTCGCCGATGGCCAGCGCGCGGCGCACGATCCAGCCGCGCCGGCGCACCCGTGCCGTCCTCCGGCGGTGCTCGAGGATCTCGAGCGTCCGCTGGTCGACCGCGGTCCGCGCAGGGTCGTCCGGTTCGTCGACCGGAGCTTGGCTCCGAGTGGATCCCAGCCGGGGATCCTCGGAGAAGTCGCGCGCATGCGACGATCGGGACACGGGTGACATCCCCCCCACGGGTAGTTACGCCGGTAGAACCAGCCTACAGGTTTGGATCCAGCGATTCAAGAGCATCTCCGATCGAACGCAGGATCAGCGCCTTTTCACTGGATGATTACCGAACCCCGACGTTCGTCCCGTGCCCGGCGCGGTCCCCAGCGACCATCTGGTCGTGAATCCAGCGGTACGTCTGCTCGAGGCCGTCGCGCAGGCTGATCGACGGCTCCCAGCCCAGCTGCTCCAGGATCAGGGTGTTGTCCGAGTTGCGACCGCGTACGCCCTGAGGCGCGTCCAGCTTGTAGTTGCGCTGCAGCTCGATCCCGGCGATCTCCTCCGCGATGGAGACCAGCTGATTGATCGAGACCAGCTCGGAGCTGCCCACGTTCAGCGGCTCGATCACCTCCGAGTCGGTCAGCATCTGCGAGCCCTGGACGCAGTCGTCCACGTACATGAACGAGCGGGTCTGCTTGCCGTCACCCCAGATCTCGATCGTGTGGTCGCCCGACAGCTTGGCGGCGATCACCTTGCGGCAGATCGCGGCCGGCGCCTTCTCGCGCCCGCCATCCCAGGTGCCGTTCGGGCCGTACACGTTGTGGTAGCGGGCGACGCGGGTCTTCATGCCGAAGTCCTCGCGGAAGTGGCGGCACATGCGCTCGCTGAACAGCTTCTCCCAGCCGTAGCCGTCCTCGGGCATCGCCGGGTATGCGTCCTCCTCGCTGAGCGCGGTGACGTTGACGTCGGTCTGCCGGCCGGCGGCATACACGCACGCGGACGAGGAGTAGAAGAAGCGATCGACGCCGGCGTCCTTGGCCGCCATCAGCATGTGGGTGTTGGTCAGCACCGAGAGCATGCACAGCGCGCGGTTGTTCTCGATGAAGCCCATCCCGCCCATGTCGGCGGCCAGCTGGTAGACGCGCTCGGCGCCGGCCACCGCGTCGATGCAGGCCTCCCTCAGCGACAGGTCGCGCTGCATGTTCTCGGCCTCGTCGAAGCGCTGGTACCACTCGTCGAACGGCTTGACGTCCACGGCACGGACACGATGTCCTTGGCGCAGCAGGTCGGCGACCAGATGCCCTCCGATGAAGCCGCCGCCGCCGGCGACGACGATCACGCTGTCGCTCATAGGTCCCCCCTCTGGAGCCCGTCGCGAACGAGCTGCCCATTTGCCCAATGGATACCAGGACCGCCCCCTGCGGGCACCTGTCCGTCAACCATTAGTACTTTCGTCCTCCCGACGCGTCAAGTTCGAACTGGGTGTTTCACGGGGTTGTGATCATGGAACTTGTGAACCTGGGAGGATGGGCGTACCATTGCGCGGCAGTCGGTGGGCTCCAGGTCCCGGCTCGGGCGGGCGTTGACACGCGGCGTGCTTGGGCGTACCACTGACGTAGTGCCGACAACCGGGAGCTTTGCATGAAGTTGCGCGGATCTCACAAGTGGCTGGCACTCGCCGCCGCTGCTCTCGCAGTTCCGCTGATCGGCGGCCAGCCGGTCTCCGCCGCCCAGCCGTCGATCACCCTGTCGTCGAGCTCGGCGCCGCCCACCGGCCGAGTCTCCGTCAAGGGCATCCGCGGCTTCCAGCCGGCCGAGATGGTCGAGCTCTACTTCGACAGCACGGACGTCGACTACACCACCGCCGCCGGCACCGGCGGGTTCGGCTTCACCGCCGTCAACATCCCGACGTCGGCCGCCCCCGGTCCGCACTGGATCACGGCCGTCGGACGCACCAGCGGCGCGTCCGCTCAAGCGTCCGTCTGGGTGTCCGGTGCCTGGCAGCTGGCCGGGCAGACCGACACCGGCGAGCGCTTCAACAAGTTCGAGAACGTGATCAGCAGGACGAATGCGACCTCGCTCCAGCCGAGCTGGGCGGGCAGCGTCGACGGTGCCGCGGCGACCCCGGTGATCGGGTTCGACAACGTGCGCCGCACGCCGGTCGTGGTCGAGACGTCGGCCGGCGGCACGATCGCCGCCTTCGACGCCACCGGCTGCGGCTCCGCGACCTGCACCCCGCTGTGGACCGGCGACGCCGGCGGCCCGATCGCCGGGTCGGCCGTGATCGACGGCCAGAACGTGATCGTCGCGACGATGGACGGCACGATCGCCTCCTTCCCGCTGACCGGCTGCGGCAGCGCCACGTGCACCCCGGCCTGGACCGGCTCCGCCGGCTCGGCGATCGACGACTCGCCCGCGCTGGCACACGACAGCCTCGGCCCCGGACGCGACCTCGTTCTGCTCGGCACCGAGGGCGCCAAGATCGTGGCCTTCGATGGCGCCGGCTGTGGCGCCGGCACATGCGCGCCGGCCTGGTCGTCGAGCGTGACCGGCGGTGCCGTCAAGGTGAGCCCGATCTCCGGCGTCGACCCGGTGTCGAACACGGCGTTCGTGTTCGTCGTCAGCCAATCGTACGTCTCGGCCTTCAACCTCCACACTGGGGCCGTGAAGTGGAAGAAGCCGGTGGCCGTGGATCCGGGGACGCGACCGGCGTACGCGCCCAACGTGTTCCTCAACATGGGCCTGCTGTTCGTCGTCACCAACGGCCAGCTGCAGGCGCTGAAGGGCCAGAACGGCGCGCCCAAGTGGAACTCGAACGACAACGCCGGCGACCCGCTGATCTCGTCGCCCTCGGTGTCGATCAGCCGCGTCTACGTCGCCTCGGCGACGCACGTGTACTCCTACGACGCCGGTGCCCGCCGATGCAGCTCGTGCCACTCGATCTGGCGGGGCTCGACGCCCAACGCGAACACCGATCCGTCTGTGGCCAACGGAGTCGTCTACGAGGGCACCACCGACGGCCATGTGCTCGGCTTCATCGCGTCCGGCTGCGTGAAGCTGGCCGGCGACTGCAACAACCCGGTGTACACCTCGGGCTCGGTCGGCGCGGCCGTCTCCGGACTGGTGCCGATGGTCAACGGCAACCTGTTCGTGCCCGCACAGGACGGCGTGATGCACGTCCTCGGTCTGGCCTCGCCGCCGTCGCCCCCACCGGCGCCGAACCCGGCGTCGCTGACACCGATCGCCGGCCCGATCCGCCATGTGGTGATCATCGACCAGGAGAACCACTCGTTCGACGAGACGCTCGGCTACATGTGCGTCAACGAGCTGCAGGGCCGCTGTGACGGCGCGACCACGGGCAAGCTGCTGGACGGCTCAACCATCCCGCTGACGCAGGCAACCGACGTGATCCCGGCCGTCAGCCACAACAATGTCGCGCAGACCAACGCGATCAACGGTGGCCTGATGAACGGGTTCGAGAAGGTCAGCGGCTGCCAGAAGAAGAAGAATTACCAGTGCTACACCCAGTTCCACCCCGATCAGATCCCGTCGCTCGCCGACCTGGCGCGCAACTACGTGATCTCCGACCGGACATTCCAGACCGAGATCACGGCGACGTTCGGTTCGCACATGCTCCTGGGCTCCGGCACCCTCGACGGGTTCACCGGCGACTTCCCGCAGAGCGCCCCGAACTTCCCGGCCGGCCCGGGCTGGGGCTGCGACAGCCTGATGGACGGCCCGTGGCGCTCGAGCCCGGGTTCCGCGGTGACGCTGGTTCCGTCGTGCGTCCCGTCGGCTGACGGCAGCGGCCCGTACAAGCCGTCGCCAGTGCAGCACGTCGGCCCGACGCTGATGAACCGCCTGGATGATGCGGACCTCTCGTGGAAGATCTATGAGGGCGGCCAGCTGTGGAGCAACGGCGACGTCTGGACGATCTGCCCGACCTTCGCGGACTGCCTGTTCTCGACGCAGAGCGCGAACGTGACGAAGGCACTGGACGTGGCCGACGACGGCAACTCCGGCTCGCTGCCCAACGTGTCGCTGGTCATGCCGCGGCCCGGCGGGTACTCGCAGCACAACGGCACGTCGATGATGAAGGGCGACAACTGGATCTCCCAGGTCGTCTCGAGCATCATGAACGGCCCCGACTGGCAGAGCACCGCGATCTTCATCACCTACGATGACTGCGGCTGCTTCTACGACCACGTCCCGCCGCCGGCCGGCCGCGGCGAGCGGCTGCCGATGGTGATCGTCAGCCCGTACGCCAAGGCGCAGTTCACGGATCACGGCTCGACCGGCATGGTCGGAATGCTCTCCTACATCGAGCATCGCTTCGGCGTCGCGCCGCTGACCAACGACGACGCGACGGCCTACGACTACTCCAACAGCTTCGACTACAACCAGACGCCGCTGGCGCCGATCCCGCTGACGCAGCACACCGTGCCCGCGGCGACGATCGCGTACCTCAAGGACCACCCGCCGACGGCCGTCGACCCGGTGTAGGGCGCTGCGACCCCACGGGCCAGGCGCCGCGGCAGCTCGCCGCCGGCGCCTGGCCCGTCGTCGTTGCGTGCCATCAGCCCTCGAGTCGCTTCTGACGCTCGTGGCTCTCGCCGGCGACGAGCCAGGCACCGTGCCAGGCACCGGCGCGGACCGCCCGGGTCACTCGATGCACGGGCGACGAGCCAGGCACGGAGCCAGGCTCTCTGTCTGTGGCTGGGCACCAGTCGCTCTTGACGCTGGTGGCCGTCGCCGGCGAGGGCCACCAGCGTCAGGAGCGAGCCAGGACGCCGTGTGCCTGAGTCCATGCGCGTGCCAGGGGTTGCCCCCAGGCACGCGCCGAGCGGTCGGGAGAGGAGCCTGTGGCGGCCTTAGGCGACGGTGGCCGGGCGGTACGTCCGCGAGGCCGCGCCCTTCACGGGGTCGGCCAGGGTGCGATCCGGCACCGAGACCACCGTGATGGTCGACCGGTCGACGTCGAACACCGTCGCCGATCCGGTCGGGAGCTTGAACTGCCAGTCGCCGATCGACGGACCCATGACGCGGAGCACGGCAAGCCGCACCATCGCACCGTGGGTCACCGCGGCGACCTGCTTGCCCGGGTTCGCGCGGCCGATCTCGAACATCGCCGCGATCATGCGGTCGGAGGCATCGCCCAGGGCTTCGCCGCCCGGGCAGTACGCGCCGTCGGGATCCTCGGCGTAGGCGCGGAAGAGCTCGGGGTCGCGCTCGGTGCACTCCTCCTTGGTGAGGCCCTCCCACTCGCCGTAGTCGACGTTGATCAACCCGAGATGGTCGCGCACCTCGGTCACGCCTCGCGCCGCGGCGATCGCCATGCCAACGTCGCGCGCCCGCTGCAGCGGGCTGCTGTACACCTCGCTGATGGGCTGGGAGGAAAGCGCCTTCGCGGCCTCGAGCGCCTCGGCGCGGCCGACCTCGTCCAGTGCCACGTCCCGCCTGCCGCGGAACCGCACCTGTGCGTTCATCACCGTTCGTCCGTGCCGGACGAGGTGGATGCGGCACATCTCGCCGCGGTCAATCGAACTCATGTCCTGCCTCTCGGAGCCGTTTTGCCATACGGATGGCACTCTCAAGAATCGTTGTGTAGTGGTCATACGTCAAGTCCGGACGTGTGACGGTTTACACCCCTTCCACGAATCGTGCGTAGGTCTCGTCCGCCCTGCGGCGGAGATCGTCGAGCTCGGCGGCCATGTAGCGATCGAGCATCTCGGCCTTCGATGCTTCCCGTTCCGCCGACGGACGTGCGACGCGGTGCTCGAACGGCACGGTCGACAGCGTCGCCACCGCCGGGCGCCGGCGCAACCGGTCGAGCGTCTCGGGGCTCTGCAGGCCGGACATCACGTACCCGATCTGAGCCTCCCATGGCGGACGTGCGGCGCGCAACTCGATGAAGTCGAAGGCCGTCTCGGCGACGTCCGCCGGCGGCGGCACGAAGTCCGTCCCGAACCTGCGATTGACCTGCTCGACGAGGCCGCCCAGATCGCGCGTGACGCGGTCGAACGTCCCCACCACCATCCCCGTCCGGTAGGGCAGCAGCGCGCGGTAGAAGCGCTCGTGGGCGGCCAGCACCTGGCCGGCCGTGGTCTGCGGCTCGCGCAGCAGGCAGCTGAGCACCGCGCCCCGCGGCTCGCGCACTGTCACCAGGCAGGGCACGTTCCGCCGAACGCCGTCGATGATGTGGGCGGGCGAGTGGATCAGATGGGCCAGGCGCACCGGCCGCGGCTGGGACAGCTGGAACGCGACGGCCGCGTAGACGCACGCGCTGCGCGTGAAGCCGTCGATCAGCATGGCCGTGCTGGCGTCCACCACCATGTGCCCATACCGGCGGCGGGCGATCGGCAGATAGACCCGCCGCTCTGCGAGATGGCTGCGCGCCGTCCAGCGGAATCGACTCAGCTGACGGGCGGGAGCGAGGCTGCCCTTCACAACCCCTTCACAGTACGGTGGGTATCTGCCCCGGTCAACGCAGTACCGGCCATGTGATCCCCAGATTGACGCGACGGGCAGCCGCGTCCGATACTGGCCGTGCGAATGCCTTTCCGAGGGATCGAGACGCGCGACCTGCTCGAACGGTGGCCCGGGCTGTACGTGCGGGTGGCGCGCGTGCGCCATGGCGACCGCGTGCTGGGACCCGGCACCGATTTGGTGATCGAGGGGTTTCCGCGTTCGGCGAACACCTTCGCCGTCACCGCCTTCCAACTGGCACAGACCGATCCCGTGCGCGTGGCGCACCACCTCCACAGCTCGGGTCATGTCATAGCAGCAGCCGCCCGCGGGGTGCCTGCACTGCTGATCGTGAGGGCGCCCAGAGACACGGTCGTGTCGTCGGTGCTGCGCAAGCCGTCGCTGGCCGTCGAAGCCGTCGCCGAGCGATACGCGACGTTCCACCAGCCGCTGGTGCCGCTGGCCGGCCGGATCGAGATCGCCTCCTTCGAGCAGGTGACGACCGACTTCGGCGCCGTCATCGACCGCCTCAACCAGCGGTATGGCACGCGGTTTGGGCGCTTCGACCACACCGCCGAGGCCACGGCCGCCGTGTTCGAGCGCATCGATGCGCTCAGCCGGCGGCGGACCGGCGAGCTCGACGGCCGCGTCGTGGCCCGGCCCGACGGGGCCAAGCAGAACGACGCTGAGC
This sequence comes from uncultured Actinomycetes bacterium, assembly GCA_963720885.1. Taxonomy (GTDB): domain Bacteria; phylum Actinomycetota; class Thermoleophilia; order Gaiellales; family JAICJC01; genus DATLLN01. The sequence continues at coordinate 58,481 of CAVRGW010000002.1, forward strand.
GGCTCCGCGAGCGCTACGACGCACTGCCTGCGGCCCGCCGGCAGGGACTCGAGGACCTGCACCACAGGCTCGTTCCGACCTTGACAGACCCGCCGCAGCACGCGGACAATTGAGTCTCCGGCGGCATGGACGGTCGCGGCCGGAGCCATCCGACCTGAGCCCGCACGTTGGGGCTCGCTTCAAGTCGCCTTGCCCACGTTCCAGAAACTCATCGCGCAGAACCAGACGCTCAAACAACGAGCGGTGGTCCCGACGTACCGAGCCATTGCCCGGACGAACGTGTTCTTCCCCGGCCCGCGCGTGTTCGCCGACAGCTTCCCCAAGGCCGGAACCCACCTGCTGGCATCGATGCTGGGCAAGCTGCCGCGGATGATGGCGAGCGGCCTGCACCGCGCACAGGGCGACTACCCGCCGGGAGACTGGTCGCAGCTCGAGCGCGAGCTGCGCACCGTCAACCGCGGCCAGTATGCGACCGGGCACTTCCCGCACGACCCCGCGCTGGTCGAGCTGCTCGGCCGGCTGGAGTTCGCGACGCTGGTGTGCCTGCGCGACCCCCGGGACATCGCCGTCTCGGCCGTGAACTACGTGATGGCCATGGACAGCCATGACCTGCACCGCCGCTACGCGCAGGTGTACAGCACGTTCGAGGAGCGGCTGATGGCGACGATCCTCGGGTTCGATGCGAACGGGTACGGCCGCGGCCAGCCGGACATCGGCAACCGCGTCGGGCGCTACGCCGGGTGGCTGGACGAGCCCGGGACGTGCGTCGTCCGCTACGAGGAGCTGATCGGCCCCGCCGGCGGAGGCACCAACGAGGACCAGCGCGTCACCGTCGCCCGCATTGCCGAGCACGTCGGCCGGCCGCTGGACGAGGCCGGCGTCGAGCGCGTGCGCCGACGCGTCTGGTCGACCCGCAGCAGCACGTTCGCCGGCGGCCGCACGGGTGGATGGCGCGACCGCTTCCAGCCCGAGCACATCGAGGCGTTCAAGCGCGTCTGCGGCACCCAGCTGATCGACCTGGGGTATGAGCACGACCTCGACTGGTGAGCACCGCTCGGGTTTCGACCCCGAGCTCCCCGCGACCCTGCCTCGTGTCGTCGTCAGCTCGGTCGTGCGCGCCACCGACCAGGGAGAGAGCCACGGAGGCGTCTACCTCGTCGACCTGCTGTCCGGCGCCGCCGAGCAGGTGATCGACTGGAACGACGCGTCGATCTCGTGGGACGGCCGGGGGGCCGACCGCGGACTCCGCGGCATCGCATTTCACGACGGCGAGGTGTACCTGGCCGCCAGCGACGAGGTCTTCGTGTACGACCAGGCGTTCCGACGGCTGCGGTCGTACCGCACGCCGGCGCTCAAGCACTGCCACGAGATCGTGATCGCAGACGGCCGGCTGTACGCGACCTCAACCGGGTTCGACTCGATCCTGGTGCTCGACCTGGCCAGCGGCCGCTGGGTCGAGGGGCACCTGCTGCGGTTCGGCGACCGCCACCGCCTCGCCAAGAAGCTGGGCCGCCGGCCGGTGCCGTCCTACCGGCGCTTCGACCCCGAGTCGGGCCAGGTGCCCGCTCCGGCGGATACCACGCACATCAACAGCGTCTGGGTCGCCGACGGCGCGATCTACGCCTGTGGCACCAAGCTCGGGCACCTGCTCGAGGTGCGCAACGGCCGCGTCCGCAGCCACGCTGTGACGCCCTATCACACGCACAACGCACGCCCGTTCGACGGCGGCGTGCTGCTCAACCACACGGGCACCGACCGCATCTGTCTGCTGGCGCGGGACGGATCAAGCCGCGAGAGCTTCGAGGTGCCGCACCACGACCCGGCGGCCCTCACCCACGTGGTCGAGCAGGAGAAAGCACGCCAGGGGTTCGCCCGCGGGCTGACCACGGACGCAGGCGACCTGCTGGTCGGCGGATCGTCTCCGGCGACCGTGTCGCTGTATCGCCGCGGTCATCCCCACCCGCTACGCTCGGTCACGCTGACCATGGACGTCCGCAACGCGATCCACGGGCTCGAGCTGTGGCCCTTCGACCCGCCCGCCCGATGAGGAGCGGCATCCACCGCTACGGCATCCCGATCGCCGTGCGGCGCCGCGGCTTCGCCGCGATCCGCGCTGCGCGCGATCTGGGACCGCAGGGGCGGATGCTCCCCGACTTCCTGCTGATCGGCGGCCAGCGCTGCGGATCGACCTCGCTGCACCGCTACCTCTCGCGACACCCCGCGGTGGGCATGGCGTTCCGCAAGGAGGTCAGCTTCTTCGACGTCAACTGGACGCGCGGCGAGCGCTGGTACCGGGCGCACTTCCCCTCGGCGCTCTCCCGGCAGCTCGCCCAGCGCAAGTCCGGCGGCGCGTTCATGGCCGGCGAGGCCACGCCCTATTACGTCTTCCACCCGGCGGTTCCGGCGCGCGTCCGGCAGCTGGTGCCGAACGCGCGGCTGATCGTGCTCCTCCGCGATCCCGTGCAGCGGGCGTGGTCGGGATGGCAGCTACAGCGCGAGCTGGGCACCGAGCCGCTGACGTTCGAGGAGGCGATCGCGGCCGAGCCGCGGCGGCTGGAGGGCGAGGAGCGCCGGTTACTGGACGACCCCGCGTACCGCAGCCGCGCCCACCGGCACTACTCATACGTCACCCGCGGCTTGTATGCCGAGCAGCTCGACCGGTGGTTCCAGTTCTTCCCGCGCGACCAGCTGCTGGTGCTGGAGAGCCGCGACCTGTTCTCGCAGCCGGCGGAGACGATGACCCGCGTCCACACGTTCCTGGGGCTCGACGACGAGCCCTCCGAGTCGTACCCGGTCGCGCAGAATGCGATCGCCCGTTCGCGCATCCCGCCCACCGCGGCGGAGCGGCTGCGCGAGCGGTTCCGCGAGCCGAACGAGCGGCTCTTCAGCATGTTGGGGCAGCGATGGGCGTGGAACGACGGGTGACCGCCCCGCCGATCCTGGTGACGGGATCGCACCGGTCGGGGACGACATGGGTCGGGCGCACGCTGGAGGCGGGCGGCGGCCTCGGCTACATCGACGAGCCGTTCTCGATCCTCCACCGGCCGGGGGTGTTGAGCGCGCAGTTCGACGCCTGGTTCCCGTACATCACCGGCGACCCGGACGGCCGGCTGACCGCGTCCGTGGCGCAGATGCTCGAGTTCCGCTACCACCCGTCGACGGAGCTTCGGGCCGTGCGCTCGCCGAAGGACGTCGGCCGGATGGTGCGCGATGCGCGCCGGTTCGGCGAGTGCCGCCGCCACCATGCCCGGCCGCTGGTCAAGGATCCGATCGCGCTGCTGGCAGCCCCGTGGCTGGCCGCCTCGTTCGACATGGACGTCGTGGTGATGATCCGCCATCCCGCGGCGTTCGCCAGCTCGCTGAAGCGGATGGGATGGACGCACCCGTTCGATCACTTCCTCGCGCAGCCTGCGCTGATGGACGGGCCGCTGGCCGCGTACCGCGACCAGGTGTCGCGGTACGCCGCCGATCCACCGGACGTGATCGACCAGGCAGGCCTGCTGTGGACGATGCTGCACGACGTGATCGACGGCTACCGGAGGGCGCACCCGGACTGGCAGTTCGTCCGCCACGAGGACCTGTCGACCGACCCGCAGGACGGCTTCCGGCGGATCTGCGGCCAGCTCGGCCTGCGCTACGACGGCCCGCTCGAGCGGCGGCTGCTGCTCGATACGGACGCGGCGAACCCGGTGGAGGCGGTCAACGGCACCGCGCACGCGCTGCGGCGCGACAGCCGCGCCAACGTCGCCACCTGGCGGACACGGCTGACCGCGGACGAGATCGAGCGGGTGCGCGCGGCGACCGCGGCCGTCAGCCCGAGGTTCTACGGGGAGGACGAGTGGTAGCCACGCCGCTGCGCAGGGTCTGGACGAGGAGCGCGGTGGCGTTGGGCAGCCACCCGCGTGCCTACCTGCCGCTCGCTCGCTGGCGCTACCCCGAGAACCTCGTGTTCGGGCCGGACACGGAGATCGTGATCGAGGGCTTCGCCCGCTCGGCCAACAGCTTCGCCGTGAACGCGTTCTGCCTGGCGCAGGGCCGGCCGGTGCAGGTGGCCCACCATCTCCACGCCCCGGCGCAGGTGATGGCCGCCGGTAGGGCAGGCGTCCCGGCCATCGTGCTCGTCCGCGACCCGGAGGCTGCGATCTGCTCGTTCCTTCTGTGGCAGCCCCACCTCCGTGTGCGCGAAGCGGTCAACGCCTACCTTCGCTTCTACCGGCCGCTCGAGGCCATCGAGGACGTGTACGTCGCCGCCACCTTCGAGCAGGTGACCGGCGACTTCGGCGAGGTCATCGACCGGGTCAACGCGCGGTTCGGCAGCTCGTTCCAGCGGTTCGAGCACACGCAGGAGAACGTCGACCGGTGCTTCCAGGAGATCGAGACCAACAGCCGCGGCCAGCGTCACGGCGAGCTCGTCGAGAGCGTCGTCGCCCGCCCGTCCGATGCGCGCAAGGAGCTCAAGCGAGCGGTGCTGGAGCGCTACCTCGAGCAGACGTCGCCCGGCATACGGGCCGAGCTGGACGCGACTCACGACCATTTCGCGGAGCTGGCTGAGTGAGCGCCCAGGCCACCGCGCCGAGCGCCGCCGAGCGGCGGATCAAGTCGCGCATCCTGCGCGGCTCTGCCTGGGTGTTCCTCGGCCGCCTGGCGAGCATGGCGCTGGGGGTGCTGATCAACGCGCTGCTGGCCCGCATGCTGGGCCGCGACGAGATGGGCGCGTACTTCGCGGCGACCTCGATCGTGCTGATTGGCAGCACCGTCGCCGGGCTGGGCATGAGCAAGGCGGTCGTCCGGCTGGTCGCCGGATCCCTGGCCACCGATCTCACCGGGCGCGCACACGACGCCATCCGGGTCACGCTGGGCGTCGGGATCGTCAGCTCGTTGCTCGTGGGGACGACGCTGGCGCTCGGCCCCGGGCGCAACCTGGCCGTCTCGATGTTCGGGTCGGAGGCGCTGGCCCAGGCGATGCCGTTCGTCGCCGGCTGGCTGGCCGCCTACACGATGATGACGCTGGTCGCCGAGACGTTCCGCGGCTTCAAGCGATTCAAGCACGCGACCCTGTTCAGCGGACTGATCGTCGACGTCTTCTCGTTCGGCGTGTTCGCGCTGCTCTGGCTCTCCGACGCACATCCGACGATCTCCGAGGTGATCTTCGTGCTGCTGGCCGTGACCGGCGCGTCGGCGCTGCTGGGCGTGGCGCTGGTCGGCCGCAGGCTGCACAAGCTGCGGGGCCGTGGCGAGACGGACGTCCGCGAGGTGCTGGGCATCTCGCTGCCGCTGATGGTGGTCACCCTCGCGTCCTTCTTCGTCGGCACCGGCGTCGACCTATGGGTGGTCGGCCGGTTCGAAGGGCTCCGCGAGGTCGCACTGTACGGCGCCGCCGCACGGCTGATGTTCCTCGTCCAGATGCCGTTCTACGTGGTCAGCCAGGTGGTGCCGCCGATCGTCGGCCCAGCTGCACGCGCAGGGACGGCGCCAGGATCTCGAGCGGACGCTCCGTTCGACGGCAACCCTCGCCGCCGGTCCGGCGGCGATCGTGCTGCTCAGCCTGCTGGTGATCGGCGGCTGGCTGCTCGACCTGGTCTACGGCGCGCCGTTCTACAGCGGCGCGGCGACGGTGCTGGCGGTGCTCGGCATCGCCCGCCTGATCGACGTCTCCACTGGCCTCTGCGGAGTGGCGCTGAGTATGACCGGCCACCAGCGCGCGCTGATGTGGGTGACGATCTTCTCCGCCACCATCAGCCTGGCGCTGGAGCTGGCGCTGGTGCAGCCGTACGGCATCGTCGGCGTGGCCGTCGCGACCTGCATCGCCCAGGCGATCCAGAATGGCATCCAGCTGGTGATGGCCCGCCGCCGGCTGGGCATCTGGACGCAGGCGGAGTTCTCGCTGCGGCCGTTCATCGACCTGGTGCGGCGGCCGCGTGGTGCGTGAGGACCGGGCCCGGCTGCTGCGCTGGGCGGCGAAGACCCGGCGCCGGCACCGGCTGGCGGGCGCGGTGCTGCGCGACGCGGCGCCGATGCTGCCACGCGCTCCCGACCCGGTCGCGCCGGTGTTCGTGATCGGTGCGCCGCGCTCCGGCACCACCCTCGTGTTCGAGCTGCTCGACCGCTCGCCGGCGCTGGCGTCGCTGGGCGTCGAGAGCCACCTGCTGTGGGACGCCTTCCACCGCCTGTCCGACCGGGGCGACCACTCGGTGCCGGCGGCGGCCGTCACCGACCGCGAGCGCCGTGCCCTGTCCTGGGCGATCCGGCGGATCGCCGGCGACCGCACCTACCTGGACAAGTACCCCCGGCTCTGCCTCCGCGTCCCCTACCTGGCCGCGCTCTACCCCGACGCGCGTTTCGTGCACGTCGTCCGCGATGGGCGGGCGGTGACCTCGTCGCTGATCACGGCATGGCGGACGCCCGGGCGCTTCGGACTGGGAACCCGGCTGCCGGTGCCGCTCGAGATCGACGGGTACGACGGCGACACATGGCGCTTCCTCGTTCCACCGGGCTGGCGCGAATACGCGCAGGGCGCGACGCTGGCCGAGGTCTGTGCGTTTCAGTGGTCGGCCGCGAATCAGGCCGTGCTGGCCGCCCGGGCCGGGATGCCCGACGAGAGCTGGACGGAGATCCGCTACGAACAGCTGGTGTCCGATCCAGCCGTAACGATGTCGGCGGTCATGGAGCGCCTCGGGATCCCCGTCGACGACGTCGTCGAGGCGGCCGCCGGAATGGGATCGTCCGTCACGCGAACGGCAGTCACGGCGCCGCGGGCGGACAAATGGCGGGACGAGAACCCGGACGAGATCGCGTCCGTTCTCGACCGGTTGGAGCCGGTGATGGCGCAGCTCGGATACTCCACTCTGGCCTGACAACGTCGTCCAAAGTGGAGACGGATCACCCCCTTCCGCGTGATTCGGGAACCGGTCAAGGTCGTCGATGATCCTGATCGGGTCATTTTTCCGAAGTATCAGGGGGATGAATGTTTCACTCTGGGTTCGCACAGCGAAGCCTGCGTGGCCGGCGCTTGACGACGGTCATCGGGGGATTGCTCTGCGTCACCGCGTTCGCAGCGGTGACGTTCGCCGGAAGGCCGTCGGCCGCAGGTGCAACGGCGTGCACCGGCGTCGACGTCGCGCCGAGCCAGGACCTCGTGCAGGCCGTGTCCGATCGGCCAGAGAACACGACGTTCTGCCTCCAGTCGGGCGTCTACCACATCACCACGCCGGTCAAGCCGCGCAGCGGTGATTCGCTGATCGGCCAGGAGGGCACCGTGATCGACGGCAGCCGGCCGGTTTCGAACTGGACCCAGCAGGGCTCGGTGTGGGTCTCGTCCGGCCAGACATGGGGCCCGACCCGGAACATGGGCGGGTGGGGCTCAATCGTCATGGAGTACCCGCAGGCCCAGTTCGCCGACGACCTGTTCCTGGACAATCAGGGCCTCTGGAAGACCGGAGCCAAGGTCAATGGCAAGGTGTTCGGCAGTCCCGCGAGCGCCGTCGGCCCGGGCGACTACTTCATCGACTACGACACCAACACGGTGTACCTCGGGACGGACCCGACGGGCCACCAGGTCGACGTCACGGCGTCGCTGGATGGCATCGCGAGCACCGCCACCAACGTCACCATCTCCGGCATCGAGGTTCGCAAGATGGCCGGGAGCGGGATCGTCAGTCTCGGCAATGGCTGGATCATCTCGGGCAACAATGCGTGGGGCAACCACGTGGCGGGTATCACGGGTAACTTCGGCGCCCAGGTGCTGAGCAACCACGCGCATCACAACGGCGAATATGGCATCAACGGCCGCGGCGATTACATCGTGGTGTCCGGCAACGAGGTCGACCACAACGACATTGCGGAGTTCGGCTCGGCCGAAGGCGGCTGCTCCGGGGCCGGCGGATCAAAGTGGGTCAACTCAGCGCACCTGACGGTCACCGACAACAACTACCACGACAACCTGTGCACCGGCATCTGGCTCGACATCCTCGACAATTATGTCGTCATCAGGAACAACGTCACCGAGCGGAACGATGGTGACGGCATCCGAGTCGAGGTCAGCTACAACATCCGAATCCGCGGCAATACCTCGCGTGACAACACCCGCGGCGGCATCGTGGTGCTCAACACGCCGAACGTCCGCATCGGCTACAACACCGTGTCGGGCAATGCGAACGAGATCACGCTGGGCAACACCGGCCGCAGGGATCCGGTATCCGCCCTGGGGTCGCACGAGCTGCGCAACGCCTACGTCCATCACAACGTCGTCACGCTCGGCGCCAACGAGGTGACCGGCCTCCGCGAGGCGGAGTCGCCGATGCAGATGGGCGTGTTCAACAGCTGGGGCAACCGGTTCGTCGCCAACCGCTACACGATTCCGTCGGCCACATCGCGCATGTTCCTCTGGAACGGCACCCGCGTGAACTGGACGCAGTGGATCGGCGCCGGCAACGACGCCAGCGGCTCCGCGGCCATCGCTTCATAATCGGTCGCATCACCCTGGCGGGGGATCCCGGCTGCGGCCGCCGATCCCCCGCCCGGGTGACTCCGCCCTCAGGGCCCCTGCCGATACCGAGGCTGTCGCACAAACGACAAGAGGGGTCTTGTCATGTTGACGAAGCGCATTACTCGTAGAGGCCTCGCGGGCCTCTGCGTCATCGGGACGCTCTGCGCGTCCACCGGAACCACGCCGTCCGCCGCGGACGCCTGCACCGGCGTTGCGATCCGCCCGGGGATGAGCATCCCCAACACGGTCGACGCGGCACCCGCGGGCACGACGTTCTGCGTTGCCCCCGGCCTCTACCGGGTGGGTCGCACCATCGTCCCGAAGGCCGGCGACTCGCTGGTCGCCCCGCAGGGCGGCGTCACGTTCAACGGCGCGCGGGCGATCACGTCCTGGCGCCAGAGCGGCAAGGCGTGGGTCGCGTCCGGTCGCACCCAGGCCCCCACCGTCAACTTCGGCGGTTGGGGAGACCCGACCATGAAGTACCCGCAGGCCCGCTACTCGGACGATGTCTTCATCGACGGCAACATGCTGTGGAAGGTTGGAGTCCGCGTCAACGGGCACATCTACGGCGAGACCGCCGGCACCGTCGGACGGGGCGAGTACTTCGTCAACTACGACAAGAACACGATCACCCTCGGATCGAACCCCAGGGGCCATCTGGTCGAGCAGGCGTTCACGCCGGGCGGGATCGACTCCGCGGCCAACGACGTCACCGTCTCCGGGTTGACCGTGCAGCAGATGGCCGGCGACGGCATCGATGCGCGCGGCCAGCGCTGGCACATCATAGGCAACGTCGTGCGCATGAACCACGTCACCGGAATCAACCTGGGAGACAACGCCGTCGTCCAGGACAACGTCGTGAACAAGAACGGGCAGTACGGCATCGCCGGCCCCAGCCACGGCGCGCTGGTCGACGGGAATACGGTCGCCTACAACAACGCCGCCCGGTTCTCCACGTCGGACGGCCGGTGCTCCGGCGCGGGTGGGTCGAAGTTCGCGGCGACCACCGACCTGATGGTCTCGAACAACATCTACCACGACAACTACTGCAACGGCATCTGGATCGATGTCGCCTCGAACAACGTGACGCTGGACGGCAACCAGAGCTACCGCAACACGGCCGACGGCATCCGCGAGGAGGTCAGCTACAACCTGACCGTCCACGGCAACAACGTCCACGACAACGGCCGCGGCGGCATCTCGATCCTGGACTCGCCGAACACCCAGATCTCGGACAACACCGTGTCCGGAAACGCCGGCTACCAGATCATCCTGCACCAGCACCATCGCACCGACCCGGTGTCGCCGCTCGGTCCGCACGAGCTGCGCAACGCATCGGTCACCGGCAACCAGATCTACCTGGGCACGTCGAAGATCGTCGGGGCGTTCAACAGCGACAGCCCCAAGCAGATGGATCTGTTCACGTCCTGGAACACCGTCTGGTCGGGCAACACGTATCACGTCGCGACGGCCGGCCAGCGCTCGTTCGCCTGGATGAGCCAGCGGCTCACCTTCGCCGCCTGGCAGGGCTACGGGCTGGACACCGGCGGATCGCTCGTCGTGGGCTGATCAGCGGGCGCCGGCGGCGCGCTGCTGGATCTTCTTGGGCACGGTGTAGGTGACGGTCGCCCAGGGCCGGTACAGCATGTTTCGCCGGCGGAACCGCGCCATGCAGCCGTCGAATCCCTCGTCTGCTGCGATCTGCTCGTCCAGGCGCCCGGCGGCCCAGTCGTAGAGCGATCGGTCGAGCTGGTTCATGCGGTCGATCAGCTCGAGCGTGGCGGGCGGCACGGGCTCGCGCCTGCCCCCCACCTTCGCCTTCACATACGAGAGCTTCGACCAGCCGAACTGCCGCGCCAGCGCGACCAGCGACTCGTCGAACCGCTCCGTCAGCGCGACCGTGCCGAAGTGCTGCTCGACGTTGCGCCGGGCCAGGTCGAGCAGTTCCGGCGGGTTCTCGCCGTAGGCCATCTCCACATTGCCGGCGAGCGCACGGGTCTGACTGTTATTCATCTCCTGGGCGAGGCCGCTCTCGATGTACTCGGCCATGGTCATCCTGCTCGCCGCATCGTGGTGCCGATGGCCGGGCGTCCGGCGCACGTACGCGTACTGGGAGATCACCAGGCTCCGCGGCTCGCGCAGGATGGTGATGTAGGTGGACGGCCGCGGAACGTGCTCGTGCAGGCCGAACACCGTATGGCCAACGATCAGCCGAGGCGCGGCGCGCTGTGCCTCGGGCAGCGCGGCGAACTCGGCGATCGTCTCCTCACGCGGCCGGCGGACGGCGCGGACGACCAGCACCTGGGAGTCCGGATAATGGCGGCGGAGGATCTTGCGCAGCGTCGTCCCACCGGTCTTGCCGATGTGCAGGAAGATGACGGTGGGGTCTGCCGCAGTCATCTAGAAGGGCTGCGCCTGCCGGGCCATCGCCTGCTTCTCGAGCTCGCGGGAGCTCGGCTGGAGCAGCCGGTGGGCGGCACGCACCTGGAACTTGCCGTGCACCCGCCTGGCGATGTCCGAGCCCAGCTTCTGCGGCCCTCGCGGCAGATCGTCGACCTGGCGCATCAGGTCGTCGTAGTCGTACCCCATCTCCTGCAGGCGCACCGGGCCCAGCCGCTCCAGATAGCGGCGGCACCAGCTGCGGCGAAGCGCGGTGCCCATCGTCCTGTGCCATTTGGTCAGCGGCTCGGGACTGACGGCGCTATAGGCGGTCACGCCGGTGCGGTCGCGCATCCGACCGCGCAGCGCCTCGTCGCTCATCCCCTCGGCCTCCGAGGGATCGAGCCCCAGGAACTCGAACACCCGCGCCATCTCGCCGTCGGTGTCGGCCACCACGTCCTCGTACCGCAGCGTGATGCAGCGGGGGTCGTTGGGGCGGGCCGCGGCGACCATGAACTCGAGGCCGTCCTCGAGGTCGAGTGCGTACTTGTCGAGGTTCCAGTTGCCGCGGCCGAACGAGTCGACGATCGACGCCGCAACGGCCAGCGGCTGCCGCCACAGGAAGATGAACTTGCCGTCCGGGAACAGCTCCATGATCTCGTGGACGACCAGGTGGTATCGCGGAGTCTTGTCGAGGAAATACCGCTCTCCGTCGGCGGCCGCGGTGTACAGCGCCGTGGCGAACTCGCGCAGCTCGAACAGGTACTCCTCGCGTCCGCCCCGCATCTGGGCGGTGAAGTCCTCGATAGCACGGACGGCGACGCGGTGGCCGTACTCCGTGTACGCGCCCGGGCGCCGCAGCGTGTACAGCAGCGGCAACAGGATCCACGGCTCGGACGTGGTCGCCACCTGCGGGTGGCCGGCGATCAGCCGCTGGACGAGCGTCGAGCCCGACCGCGGCAGCGAGAACAGAAAGACCGGCTCGCTCACTCGCCGCCCCTGCCATAGGCGCCGGCCAGCAGCAGGCGGCAGCCGTCCGCGCCGCCGGGATCGTCGAACCAGCGCAGGTTGGTGCCGCGCAGGCGGCGGGCCCGCAGCTGCCGGACGTACGCGCCATCGGTGAGCTTGCGAACGCCGTGGCCGACGTGGCCCAGCTTGCGGGCGCGGAAGGCGCCGTAGCGGTCGCGCATCATGTCGTACTCGCGGCCGAACCCGTCGTCCTCGTTCAGCCGCTGCATGAACCCGCGCGTCTCGGTCGCCGTCACCCGCGTGTCGTGCGCCCGGAAGGCGCCGACCGGCATGGGGACGTGGCTGAAGCTGCTGCCGTCGTCCAGCAGCCGCAGGTACAGATCCCAGTCCATCATCCGCCTCATCGAGACGTCGATCGGGTCCGGCCCGACCGCGTCGCGGCGCACGATCGACGAGACGCTGGAGATGAAGCAGCCGTACGACCGGAGGATCGAGGGGCTGAACCCGTGCTGCGGGACGAGCCGGGTCAGCCGGCCGTTCGCGTCGACGAACGCCGTGTCGCCGTAGACCACGTCGGCGCCGCTGCGGTCGCCCTCCTCGACCAGCGAGACCAGCCCGCCGGGGAGGTAGAACTCGTCGGCGTTCAGCCAGGCGATCCAGCGGCCGGTGGCCAGCGCGAACGCGCGGTTCAGGGCGTCGGACTGGCCGCCGTCCTTCTCGGACCGCCAGACGATCGCGTCGCCGTAGCTCTCCAGCAGATCGACCGTGCCGTCGGTCGAGCCGCCGTCCTGCACGATCAGTTCGATCACCGGCAGGTGCGAGGTGGCGGGATCGTCCGTCCGCCCCTGCTGCAGGACGCTCTCGATCCCGTCGCGGAGGAAGTGTGCATAGCCGTAGCTCGGCACCAGGACGGAGATGTCGGGCACAGCATTCATGTGGTGGCCTCCGTAAGGTCGGGGGTCTCCGGGACGGGTTCGTCGACGTGGCGCGGGAACATCATCGCGATGCAGGTGAACTCGAGGATCGCCTTCTCCCAGACGCCGAACGGCCACGCGTACACGGACACGGTGACGAAGAACTGGCCGAGCAAGAAGCTGCCCGCGCCCCACGCCAGGAGATCGGAGTATCTGGTTCCGTGCCTGCGTCTCCAGACCGCTCTGAAGAGCACGAAGTACACGGCGAAGAAGGCGATGAACCCGAGAACGGTGAACTTGATCCACATCTCGATCGGCCCGTTGTGCACCATGCCGGCGTCGCCCTTCCAGCGCGCCGTCCGCGTGCCGACGTAGGTCTCGCCCACGCCCAGGCCGACGATCGGGTGCGCCTGGATCTGGTCCGCGCCGTCCAGCACCTCGTTGATGTGGCCCTGGTTGGTCGCGGCGAGCGCGGTGTCCTCCTTCGTCGCCGTCGGATCAAGGCTGGCGAACCGGGCGCCCCAGTCGAGTGACGATCCGAGCAGCGTGATGGCGATCACCGCCGCCGCCATGACGCTGACGATGCCGGCGATGTACTTCATCCGGTTCTTGCCCGACAGCACCAGGAAGACGCCGAACACGGTGCCCAGCTCGACCCACGCGTAGCGGCGGAAGGCGAGCACCACGACCATCGTGCCGATCGCGATCGTCAGCCACCAGAGTGCCGGGCTGCGGCGCGTCCGGAGCATCGCAAGCGACACGCCGACGGCCGCCACCATGTACTCCAGCGTTGCGTGGTCGCCGGTCGGCGTGCGGCCGTAAAAGGCGATCTCGCCGCCGCCGGTCGCGTACTGGGCGAGCTGGACGAAGCCGTAGACGGCGACCGCGCCGGCGAACAGCTGCGCGAAGCGGAAGGCGCCCTCCTCGCTGGTCAGGATCGTCGACCACAGCGCGAACGCCCACAGCGACCCGACGAAGAAGTCGCGCCAGTCGCCGAACGGGCTGTGCGTGCCATGCTGAAGGCCGACGACGATGCCCAGCGTGATCGGCACGCCGATCAGCAGGCACATCCTTGCCGCGTGCCGCGAGAAGTGCAGGCCACCCTCGCGGGTGACCCGGTAGATCAGCGCAAGGTAAGCGAACCCGAAGGTCAGCACGTCGGCGGGTGTGAACGGCCCGTACTTCTGCTGGTCGAACCAGGACGGGCCGTAGTTGTCCTTGCCCGTCGTCTTCACCGCGAAGCGGGTGCCGGGGTCGGTGCTGGTGTGGTAGATCAGCGCGATCGCCAGGATGCCGCCGGCGATGCCCCACCAGGGGAGCGCGGCCAGCTTCGCCTGCGCGCGGTGGTGGCGCCGTACGATCGGCGGAGCGTATGCCGGGACCGCGATCTGCGTCATGCCGTCGCTCCGATCTCATCGGGCGCCTCGAGCGGCAACGGCTCGCCTCGATACACGGCCAGCAGCCGGTCGGTGGTCACGGCCGGATGGAACCGCTCTTCGTACAGCGCACGGCCGCCGCCGCCCAGCCGCTCGCAGAGCGCGTCGTCGCCGGCCAGCTCGCGCAGCGCGTCCGTGAGGGCCGCCGGATCGCGGGGCTCGAACAGCAGCCCGGCCCGCCGGTCGGGAACGACCTCGATCAGGCTGCCCAGCCGGGATGCGACCATCGGCACCCCGGCAGCGTAGGCCTCGACGACGGTGCGCGGGAACACCTCGTACCAGACCGACGGCATGACGACCGCCCGTGTGGCGAGCACCCGTTGGAGCACCTGGTCGTGCGGCAGCTGCCCGGTGAACTCGACGCCCGGGATGTCCGCCGCGCGGTCGCGAAGCGCCTGCTCGAGGTCGCCGCTGCCGATGACCGTCAGACCTTCGCCTCCGTCGGGGAACGCCAGCCGCCAGGCGTCGAGCAGGACGTCGACGCCCTTCTCAGGGCCGAGCCGCGCGAGACACACGAATCCGCGGCCGGGACCGTCGCGGCGGAACTCCACGTCGGGGGCGGTGTTGTACTTGACCACCAGCTTGTCGGCGGGCCAGCCGGCGGCCACGTAGCGGCCGCGGGCGAAGGCCGACGGCGTCAGGTACGCGTCGACCGCGGTGCGCCAGGTGCCCGCGCGCTCGTGCACGGCGTCGGCGACGGCCAGAGGCAGGGTCGCCCGGCGCGATCCGCGATAGCACCCGTGCCGAACGGCCGGCAGCGGAGTCCTGCCCAGGCACTCCTCGCACACGTGGCCGTCGCGGAAGAACATCCCCGCCGGACAGAGCGGGCGGAAGTTGTGGAGCGTCTTGACCACGCGCGCACCGGTGCCAGCCGCCGCGCGCAACGCCGCGGGGCTGAGCAGGGGGAACGTGTTGTGGAAGTGGACAACGTCGGGACGCAGGTCGTCGATCCGCGAGCGGACGAGCCGGGTGCCCTCGCGCGACCACACCACCCGACCGGGCAGCATCGCCTTCTTCGGCAGCGACCACCCGGCGATCTCGTCGCTCTCCACGGTCAGCAGGTGCACGTCGAGGCCACGCCCGCGGAGCAACTCGAGCTCCTGCTCGACGACGGAGTTCTCGCCGCTGGGCATCGAGCTGCGGTACCGGTTGTGGACGATCAGCACCCTCATCCGTGGCGCTCCTTGGGGCCGCGGAGCCGCTCCGAGACGGACAGCGCGACGAACCGCGTGCCCGAGCCCAGGTACCGCGGGCCCAGCTTGCGCGGGGCGTGGCCCATGCGATGCACCCACTCCAGGCCCGACCGCTGCATCCACAGCGGCGCGCGCGGCGCGTTCCCCGACAGGAAGTCGAACGCCGCGCCGACGGCCACGCACAGTGCCGGCGCCATGCTCGCCGCGTACGTGTGGCACCAGAGATCCTGCTTGGGCGCGCCCAGGCCGACCCAGAGGACATGCGGCCGGGCGGCCGTCACGGCCCCCGCGATCTCCCGGTCGTCGTCGGGCGTCAGCGGGCGGAACGGCGGGGACAGCGTTCCCGTCACCTCCGCCCCGGGATATCGGCGGGCGATCTCGGACTCCAGCCGCCCCAGCACAGTCGGGGTCGACCCCAGCAGAAAGTGACGCAGCCCGGCGTCCCGGCCCCGGTCGATGACCAGCGGCATCAGGTCGGGCCCGCCGACCCGCTCGGCGTCCGGACGGCCGCCCTGGTGGCGCTGGCGCCAGACCACGGGAAAGCCGTCCGGGAAGTTCATCCAGGCGCCGTCGTAGGCCGCGCGCAGCGCCGCGTCACCCGGCGCCGTGGTGACGCCGTGGACGCCCGTCAACGTCGCGTACCCGCCCTCGCCGGACAGCGCCCGCTCGATCACCAGGTCGGCCGCGCCGGATAGGGTGCCGGCATAGAACGAGGTGCCCAGAACCGAGCAGCGCTGCACGTTGCCGCTCTCGAGTGTCACCAGGGAGCCCCCTACGCGCGATCTGGTGTTTTCGCCGGCTGCTCTTCGTGTGTCCCGCCGTAGCCGTAGCCGTATCCGTAGCCGTATCCGTACGAGGAATCGGACTCGGCGCCGGTCAGCACCAGACCGAGGCGGGCGATGTGAGCGCCGTCCAGCTCGCGGCGCAGCTCGCGCAGCATGGGCCGCTGGACGACCTCGAGTCGGGTGACGATGACGACACCGTCGACGCGGGCGGAGATCGCCATCGCGTCGGACACCGGCAGCACCGGCGGCGCGTCGATCAGCACCATGTCATAGCGGTCGCGGAGCTGGGCGATGATCTCGCCGAGCGCCTCGGACTCGAGGAACGCGACCGGATCCGGCGGCTGGGAGCCGGCGGTCAGGACGTCGAGCAGCCCCTGCACCTGGGCGCGCTCGCCCGAGGCGTGGCCGTGCCCGTTGCCGTTCGCCAGGCCGGCGGCGCCCATGGTGCCGTTGCTCGAGCCGGTCTGCGGCGTGACCGCGATCCGGTTGACGGCGTCGGCCAGCGTCAGCTGGCCCAGCGCGATGTCGGTGACGCCCGGCACCTGGCCGAGGTCGAAGAACCGGTTCAGGTAGGGGCGGCGCAGGTCGAGGTCGACCAGCGCGACGCGGCGGCCGACCTGGGCCAGCGCGACGGCCAGGTTCGCCACCGTGGTCGACTTGCCCTCCTGCTCGACGGCGCTGGTCACCATCACGACCTTGGCCTTGGCGTGCAGATTCGCGAAGTCGAGGGCGACGCGCAGCTTGCGGTACGCCTCGGCGTGGTTGCCGCCGCCCGTCGTCATCAAGGCGATCTCGTCCTTGCGGCGGAGCTTGCGCGAGGGTGCCGGGATCCGCGCCAGTAGGCCGAGCCCGAGCTCCTCGCTGACCTCCTCCGACGAGCGCACCTTCCGATCCATGGCCTCCAGCAGGAAGATGATGCCGATGCCGAGCACCAGGCCGATCGCGCCCCCGGCAGCCATGTTGCGCTTCGGCGTGGGCGCCACCTGCGGCGCCTGGTCGGCCGGGTTGGCCAGCTTGCTGGCACCCGGCAGCGACGCCCGCTGTGCTGCGATCGCCTGCAGGGCGATCAGCGCGCTCTGCAGCTGCGCGTTGTAGACGTTGGCCTGGCTCTGCAGGTCGGACGCGTCCTGGCCCAGCGCCTGCCGCTCGGCGATCTGCGAGTTCAACTTCGACAGCTGGCCGAGGGCCTCCTTTTCATCGGCGGTCGGCTGGCGCGCGGCGTCGTCCAGGCTCGCACGGGCCGTGTCCACGCTGTGCTGGGCGAAGGCGACCGCGTACCCGTTCGAGACCCACATCGCGATATCGCGTGTCGGGCCGTTGACGGCGAAGTGAACGATGTTCGTGTCCGTATCGGCCGTGATCTTGGAGTTGTCGAGCACGTCCTGGCCGGTCCAGACCTTCTCCTTGGCCGCGCTGAACAAGCCCGCGCCCGCCCGCTCCCAGCCGGCCACCTGCTGCTGGTCGGCCGTCGGCTTCTTGCCAGGCGCGACCGGCGGTGTGTTGAGCTTGCAGTCGCCGGCCGGCGAGGCGGTGCCGCCGTTCGCCGCCGCCAGCTGCTCGGCGCCGTAGAGCCGCACCGCACAGGTCACGGCGTCGTCGGCGACATCGGTGTTCTGCGCGAGCGCCGCCTGCGTGGCGATGATCCGCTGGAGATCCTTGGACAGGTCGGACGACTGCCCGCCCTGGAAGGTCTGGGTGTTGACCTCGATGCTGGCCGACGCGCGGTACTCCGCGGCCTGGCGCTGTGAGAGGGCATAGCCCGCGCCGACGCCGAGGACGATCGTGACGAGGACGATCCATCCTCGCCGCTTGAAGACGCGCGCGTAATAGCCGACAGAGTGCCCGCCGGTTCCTGCCTCACTCACGGTGTGCCCCCCTGTGTGGGTACAGCCCTAGATCGTACCAAGATCATGCTCAGTCAACCACGGATACCATCAGAGTTTTAGTCAGTCAACCTTAGTGCAGGTTTTGACTAGCGAATTCACTCGGACGCAGCAATCCGTCCCGCGGCGTGCGCGAGGGCCACGAGCGTCCATACGGCGCCGGTCACGACCGGTTTGGTGATCAGGTTGGAGTCTGCGCTGGCGAGCATGTAGACCACCGAAACGCCCACACCACCCACCGACACTGCAGTCAACAATCCGCGGGGTCGCACCCGTAGGGTACGTCGCAACGCGGACGCCGACCCCACCACCCCCGAAATCAGCAGGCAGATGAACGCCGTCAGCCCCAGCAGCCCGGTCTCCACGACCGTTCGCACGTAGTCCGAGTGGGTCAGCCGGCCCTGGTCGACGCCGATCGACGACCAGCCGTGGCCGAGCAGCGGCGCCCGGTTGACCTTGGGCAGGTTCGACTCCCACAGGCTGATCCGCTCGCTGAACGTGTTGCCGTAGTGGCCGGCGTGCTGCGGCCCCTCGCTGAGATCGTTGAACCGCTGCACGGTGCTGGGGACGGCGAGCACGACCGCCATCAGCACCAGCGGGACGATCAGCAGCAGCGTGCGGTAGCGGATCGCGCCGATCACCAGCAGTCCCACGATCAGCGAGATCCAGCCGGTGCGGGTGTACGACCCGACCAGCGCGACGCCGGCCAGGCCGATCCAGAGCACAAGCAGCGGCCACCAGCGCAGACGGCCACCGAGCAGCAGCGGGATCGAGAAGCACAGCAGCACGCCCAGCACGATGCCCAGCTCGTCCGGGCCGGTGAAGCCGCCGGTCGCCCGGTCGAACTGGAACTGCCCGAGGCTGGAGGAGGAGTCGCCCGCGATCGTCTGCTCGATCGCCAGCCCGACCACGCCGAGCGCCGAGATCAGGATGGCGCCGACGACCAGCTCGATGTCCCGCCGCGAACGGCAGAGCACGTACACCAGGCCGTAGATGACGCCGATCCGCGCCAGGCGGAGCACCTCCGGAATGCCCAGGCTGAGCGCCGGCGTCGACGCCAGGCTGATCACCGCGATCAGCGTCAGGGCGACGAACGGCCAGATCGACGGGGCCGATCGCACCTGTGACCAGTTCTCCACCAGGTAGGCGCCGCCGACCACCACGATCAGCAGCACCAGACCGGTCGACAGGTTGAACTTGAGCCCGCCGATGGTCTCCAACTGGCCGTCGGCCCACAGGTCGACGCTCTGGTGGATCAGGAGCACCGCCAGCACGCCGTACAACGGCCGGATCAGGAACACCGCGACCAGCGCGACCAGCAGCGCCGTTGCCAGGAATGCCCGGGGCTGCGCCGAGATCACCGCAGCGATCACCAGCGCGGCGCTGAACGCCAGGCCCGCGAGCCAGGTGAGCGACCGCGGCAAGCGCAGCGCCGGCGCCTCGAGCGGCCGGCTGAGGGCGGTCATCGCCGTCGACATCGGCCTAGGTGTGCGCTTCCACGAGCCGGGTCGCGACGCGCGTCCGGCTCGCGGGTGCCAGCGGCTTTCGCTCGAACCAGAGGCGCAGCTGCGCGCCCGCCGACCGGCGCATCCTGTCGACCTCGCCGTCGAGTCGGTGCCACGCGGTGCTCGGCCGCACGATCAGCACGGAGCCGTCGGCGGCGCCCACGAACAGCAGGCTCTCAGGGTGGTCGTCCAGTACCGGGGTCGCCACGACGACGACCTGCGCGTGCTTGCGGGCCTCGGCCAGCAGCTCCTTGACCCGCGCCGCAGAGAACAGCGATGCATCGTCGACGGCGCTGTGGCCGGCGCTCAGCAGCCGCAGGTCGGGACCGAGGTCGGCCAGGTCGAGACCGTCACGGGTGCCGTCCAGGAAGTTGCGCGCGCCGGGTGCGCCGTCGTCGGTGTCGAGGTCGATCACCAGCGCCGAGACGCCGGCGTCCGAGAACGAGCGAGCCAGCTCGGTCGCCGACGCAAGCGCGGCAGCGCCGTCCGCCGGGCTGACCGTGATCATGCCCCCGCGGTCGCCCACGGCCGACAGCTCGAGGTCGACGCGCAGCGCAGCGAGGCCTTCCGGCGTCGTCTCGAAGACGTCGATGCCGGGCGGTTCGAGATCGGAGGCGCGGCGCACCCGCGGATCGAAGCGGTTCAGCGACAGCGCGACGAGGATGCCGATTGCTAGCCCGGCCAACAGGCCGGCCAGCGTCGCCAGACCCGGCGACACGGAGGGCGAGGTCTTGGTGACGCGCACGGCGGTTGGATCGGGAACGCGGCTGTTGGTGCCGTCGAGCGAGCCCTGGATCGTGTCGACGACGGTTTGACCGCGCGGATCGATGGCGGCGGACTGCTGAGCCGCGGCCAGGATCGGCTCGATCAGCGCACGCTGCTGGGCCCGGCGAAAGTCGACGTAGGCTGAGGCGTAGGCGGAGAGTGCCTGCTGCGCCTCGGCCTTGTTCGCGCCCTCGAAGGACAGCTCGGCCTCGCTGACGTCGGTCGGCTTCACGCTCAGCTTGTCCAGCAGCTGGCCAGCCGACACGCCGTTCACATTCTTGGCAGCGGCGTTCGCCGCGTCCGCGACGAGGAAGTGCGAGGCGTCAGGCGCGGTCTTCGCGGGAACGTTGGTGATCGCCGGGTACTTGCCGTTCTTGTCCTGCTGGATCTGCTGCTCGCTGATCAGCGTTGCGGCGACGTAGGTGGTCTTGCCCTTGGAGTCGGCGACGGCGCGCGCGCTGACCGCAGTCAGACCTGCGATGATCAAGATCAGCCACGACCATCGGATCATGGTCTGAAGCGCACGACGAAACGTCAACTCGGGTCGAAGACTCACATGTAACCCCCGGGGAGATGGGCTCGGCTCACGGGTCGGCCTCTCTCGCAACCCGTACGGCCAGTGTACAGTGGTCGTCTCGAACGACAAGTGGGTCGGGTGACTGTGGGCAATATCGCTGAACCAGGAGGCGCGATCGGTCGTCACGACCAGGGGCGCGCGCTCGATGTGCGGGGTGCGAAGGGGGTCGCCCGGCGTCCGCTCGTCCGCGCCGCGGTATGCGCGGCGCTGCTCGTCGGACTCGCCTTTCTGGTCGGCTCCGGGGCGACCGCGCGGGTCGACCATACGGCCCAGGACCACCTGGCGCCGCTGGTGCACGGCCCCCAGCGCAGCCACCCGTTCCTGCTCACCTGGCTGAACGAGTGGCTGACCATCGCGATGAGCCTGGCGGCCCCGGTGATGAGCACTGTGCTCGCCCTCGCCGGGTGCGCGATGCTGGTGCTCCGCGGCCGGCGCGACCGCGCACTGCTGTGGGCGGGCGTGTTCGTGGCCGGCTTCCTGATCGAGGTGCTGGGCAAGCTGTTCGTCGACTCGTCGTTTCCCAGCGGGCATACGATGCGGGCGCTGCTGCTCGCGGGCCTGGCCGCGGAGCTCTGGCCGCGCCGCCGCCCCTGGTTCTGGGGGTTCGCCGCGTTCGTCATCCTCGGTGTGCAGCTCAAGGGCATCCACCCGCCGAGCGACATCGCCGGCGGCATCCTGGCCGCGGCGATGCTGCTGCTGATCGTCTCAGCGGTCGGTCAGAAGCCGGCCTGGAGGCCGCGCAGCCAGTCCGTGCGCACCTGACCGCTCGAGCGCTGGATCAGCGACCCGCCGCCCCCGGAGTACTGGTGAAACGCCCACCCGACATCGGCCGCTCGCGTGGCCGCCATCATCTTCTGCAGGTCGGCCAGCCAGTCGTTGTTGACCTGGGCGCCGCGGCCCGCCTCGCGGAAGACGCCGAACTCTCCCAGCCAGACCGGCTGGTTCCAGCTCGCCACGTGGTCGAGATGTGACTGCAGGAGCGGCCGACCCTCGCGCCAGTTGAGTGGATAGAAGTGGAACGAGTACACGGAGTCGGGAAGGTCGAGCGGAGCCGAGAGCGCATAGTTTCCGCCCCTGGCGGCGTTGTCTTGATAGATCAAGAGGAGCTTGGGATCCGCCTTGCGGATCGCTTTGCCCATCTGTCCGTAGAACGGCAGCAGGTCGAGCCCCGAGCAGTTCGCGGCGCTCGGCTCGTTGAAGATGTCCGCGGCCACGACCAGCTTGTTGTCCGCGTAGCGGCCGGCGATCTCCGACCAGGCGTCCGCGTACCCCTGCTGAGCGTCGATCGGCGCGCCGGGCAGCGGCTGGCCGCTCAGGAACTCGCACTCGGCCTGCTGCGGGTCCTGCGACGCCGCATCGGGAAACAGCCACACCGGCAGGCCGCTGCCCTGGCAGCGGTCGGGCTTGGGGTTCTTGAACGCCGGCGACAGGTTGTTCGCGTGCATGTCGAGGATCACGGCGATGCCGCGTGAGGTGAATCCCTTGACGGCGTCGTCGACGGCCTTGAGGTAGTCCTCGTTCCACGTGTGCTCGCCCGACACCGCGGGTGCGTCGGGCTCCATGTTTGCCCACGAGATGCCAAGCCGTACCGAGTTGAAGCCGAAGCGCTGGAAGTCGTCGAACTCCTTGTCAGTGACCGGCAGGTAGCCGTCGCCGCAGGGGTCGGGGTCGGTCAGCCGGTTGTTGCCCGATCCGCTGACGAGGCCGGGCTCGTCCAGGCCGAGCATGCGAACCGGGCCGTCCGCCCCCACCACCTGCGTCCCGTCGGTGTGCAGCGGGCCGGTGATCCGCTTGGCCGGCGGCAGTGGCTGCTGCGCCGACGAGCCGCCGCCTCCGGCGCCGCCTCCCGACTCGAGGATGACGGCGATCACCGCGATCACGGCGACGGCGGCCGAGGCGGCGAGCAGGGCCTTACGCATGGCAACCCACCCGGGCGGGGGATCGCCCGTTCACCTGGCGTCGGCTACACCGAGACGTATGAAGGGTCGTCTGTTGCTGCTCGCGATCGCCTGCGGAAGCGTCTGGCTGATGAGCGTCCCCGGGAGCTCGGCGCGGGCGCCGATCCCGGTCGGCGTGATCGAGGGCGAGTACTACGTGCATCTCACCGGCAAGATCACCGCCAGGCATGGCGCGATCAAGTTCAACGTGTGGAATCACGGGGAGGACGACCACCAGCTCTACATCGGGCGCAACAGCAAGCAGTACGGGCTGATCGCGCGCCTGCAGCCCGACGAGCACCGCTCGATCACGGTGAACCTGCCACCCGGAACCTACAACCTGGCGTGCCGGCTCCCGGGCCACCTGGGCCTGGGCATGGTCACGCACTTCAAGGTCACGTAGGCCGCGGGCCAGATCTAGCCCGACAGCACCGACTGGAGCTCCGAGTCGTCCTTGCACTGGTTCGGCTTGAGCGCCCGGATGGTGGTGCTGCCGTGCCAGTCCACGACGACGTTGAAGCACGTCGGGGTGCTCGTCCCGGAGGTGTTGACGGTGCCTGCGCAGTGCCACCGGCGGCCGTGTGCCGCCCTCTGCACGCAGATGACGCCTTCGGCGTGCTCGCTCGATTCAACCTTGCTCTTGACCGCCGCCAGCGAGATCCGCTGGTGCTCCTTGACGTACCAGTATCCGACTCCGCCGATCACGGCAACGAATGCAACAACGACAACGATGACTGCGATGAGACGTCCCATGGCTGTAGCGTACGATCTTTCGACTGTGAGTCAACTTCCCCTGCAGCAGCTGGCGGCGTGGGTCGACGAAGCCCGCGCGGCGGGAGTCGCCCAGCCCGATGCGATGACCCTGGCGACGGCTTCCGCGGACGGCGCGCCGTCCGCCCGGATGGTGCTTCTGCGCGGCCTGGACGACCGCGGCGCGGTGTTCTACACGAACGCCGAGAGCCGCAAGGGCCGGGAGCTGCTGGCGAACCCGCGGGCCGCCCTGGTGTTCCACTGGGAGCCGCTGGGCAGGCAGGTTCGCCTCGAGGGGCCCGTTGAGCGGGTGGATGACGAGGAGTCCGACGCCTACTTCGCGAGCCGGCCGCTGCCCAGCCGCCTGGGTGCGTGGGCGTCCGACCAGAGCCGGCCGATCGAGTCGCGCGAGGCGCTGATGGCGCGGTACGCCGAGACTGCCGCCCGGTTCGGGGACGGGCCGGTGCCGCGGCCTCCGTACTGGTACGGGTTCCGCGTGGTGCCCGATGCGGTGGAGTTCTGGGAGCACGGCGCCCACCGGCTGCACGACCGCATCCGCTACACCCGCACCGGTGCCAGCTGGATCGCGGAGCGGCTCGCGCCGTAGCGCAACAACGGGGTCAGACCCGTTTGTTGCACGTATCGTTCGTCCCATGCCGCGCTCCCGCGAAGCGCTCTTCCGGGCCGTCTCCGACGCCGTGCTGGGCATGGCGTCCGAGCGCACCGTCGAGGGCAGCCTGCGCGCCCTGGCCGCCGCCGCGCGCGATCTGGCCGGCGCCCGGTACGCCGCGCTGGGCGTCCCCGACGGCGAGGGCGGGTTTCGCCGTTTCATCACCGCCGGCATGTCGGCCAGCAGGATGGCCGCGATCGGGCCTCTCCCCCGCACCCACGGGATGCTTGGCGCGATGCTCGAGTCGGCCGCGCCCTACCGGTCGCACGACCTGACGTTGGAGTCCCGGTTCGAGGGCTACCCGGACAAGCATCCGGTGATGCACTCGTTCCTGGGCGTCCCGATCGTCCGCGGCGGTACCGTGCTGGGCGCCTTCTATCTGACCAGCAAACGTGGGCGCCGCGACTTCAGCGAGCGCGACCAGGAGGCGATCGAGCTGCTGGCGGCGCACGCCGCCGTCGCCCTGGAGAACGCCGAGCTGCTCGAGCGCAGCCGCGAGCTGTCCGTCGTCGAGGAGCGAAACCGGCTCGCTCGCGAGCTTCACGATGCCGTGTCGCAGACGCTGTTCTCCGCGACGCTGACCGCCGAGGCCGCGGCCGCGCTGGTGCCGGCCGACCCGGACGCAGCCCAGCGCGAGATGGCGCGGGCGGGCGAGCTGCTGCAGGAGGCGTCGACGGAGCTGCGTGCCCTGATCTTCCAGCTGCGACCCGCCGACCTCGAGCGATCGGGGCTGACCGAGACGCTCCGCAAGCACGTCGAGGTCGTCCGCCGCGTGCACCGGGCGCCGGTCGAGTTCCAGGCGGGCCGGGAGGGTCAGCACAGTCCGGCGGTCGAGGAGACCGCCTACCGGATCGCTCAGGAGGCGCTCGCCAACGCCGTCCGCCACTCGAGAGCCGAGCACATTCGCGTCGATATCGCCTGTGACGGCAGCGGCGGCCTACGGCTCGCCGTCACAGACGACGGCGCCGGCTTCGATCCCGAGGATCCGGCGTTGCTCTCCCGCCACCTGGGACTGACCAGCATGCGCGAGCGGGCGGAGCAGCTGGGCTGCGACCTGCGGATCAGCTCCCGCCCCGGCTCGGGCACGACGGTCATCCTGGAGGTGCGCGATGGTGCGCGTGCTGGTGGCTGACGATCACGCCGTGGTGCGCGAGGGCCTGCGGCTGTTCCTCGACCTCCAGGAGGGCATCGAGGTGATCGGCGAGGCGGAGGACGGCGCGGCTGCCATCGACCTGGCCGCCCGGCTCGAACCGGACGTCGTACTGATGGACCTGGCGATGCCCGGCATGGACGGGGTCGCGGCGACCCGCGAGATCCGCCGCGCCGGCGCCTCGCGCGTCCTGGTGCTGACCAGCTCGGCCGCCGACGAGTCGGTGGTCGCCGCGCTCCGGGCCGGCGCCGACGGCTACCTGTCCAAGGACAGCCCGCCCGCCGCCGTGGCCGAGGCCATCCGGGCGGTCGCAGCCGGCGAGCCGCTGCTCGAGCCCGACGCCCTGCGCCGCCTGATCCGGGGACTGTCCGCCGACCGGCCGCGGCCGGAGGGGACGGTGACAATCCTGTTCACCGACATCGTCGGGTCGACGCGGATGGTCGAGGAGCTCGGCGACGTGCGCAGCGCTCGAGCTGTTCGAACGGCACCGCTCGCGGGTGCGCGCCGTGGCCGCCGACCACGGCGGTCACGAGGTCAGCCTGCAGGGCGACGGCTTCATGTTCGCGTTCCCGGGCGCACGAAGGGCGATCGACTGCGCGATCGCCGTCCAGGCCGACGCCGCGCCGCTGCGGCTCCGCGTCGGCGTCAACACCGGCGAGGTGATCGCCGAGGAGCAGGGCTACTTCGGCCGCACCGTGTTCCTCGCCGCGAGAATCGCCGACCGCGCCGAACCCGGCCAGATCCTGATCTCCTCGACCACCCGTAGCCTGGTTCCCGAGCGCGCAGGCCGCGAGGTGTGCCGCTGCCAGCTCAAGGGGCTGGCCGGCGAGCAGCCGCTCTACG
This sequence comes from uncultured Actinomycetes bacterium, assembly GCA_963720885.1. Lineage (GTDB taxonomy): Bacteria > Actinomycetota > Thermoleophilia > Gaiellales > JAICJC01 > DATLLN01. The sequence continues at coordinate 84,722 of CAVRGW010000002.1, forward strand.
AGGTTCCACACGAGGGGACGTCTCCGCCGCCGCTCGCCGAGGAGCTGACACCGCGCGAGCTTGAGGTGCTCCGCCTGATCGCCGAGGGGCTTCCCAACAAGGCGATCGCCGCGCGCCTGCACCTCTCCGAGAAGACCGTCAAGTCGCACGTCTCCAGCGTGCTCGCCAAGCTCGGCGTCGCCGACCGCACGCAAGCGGCCCTGCGCGCCGTGCGCGACGGCTACACCACCGGGTAGAGCTCGGCCAGCCGCTCGCCCCGGTAGCCGAAGATCCGCTCGAGGTCGCGGCGCACCAGGAGCGCCTGTGCCGCGTCCTGCATCGTGTCGCTGCCGCGCAGCTCGTAGTCCACCCGGTCGCGGGCGAGCGTGCCCGCGCCGTCCGGCTCGAACGTATGGCGGTGCCGCCACAGCCGGTAGGGGCCGCGCAACTGCTCGTCGACGAACCCGTGCGGCGGATCCCAGGCCGCGATCCTGGTCAGCCAGCCGACCGGGACCCCGTGCAGCCGCAGCCGGTAGCGGATCAGCGTGCCCTCCCCCATCGCGATCGGCGCAGGAGTCAGCACCCGGAAGTGCAGCCACGGCGGCGTGATCCGCTCGAGGTTGTGCGCGTCGGCGAAGAACGGAAACAGTTCCGCCGGCCCCAGCGGCAGCCGCTGCTCGGCGACCAGCGTGAACCGGCGACGCCCTGCCGCGGTGCGAAGTGATTCAACTCTGACCGTCGAGCCCACCCGGGCCGGTACATTAACCGGCACGGTGAGCGCCCCGGGGGCGTAGCTCAGAGGACAGAGCAGGAGCCTTCTAAGCTCTTGGTCGCAGGTTCGATTCCTGCCGCCCCCACTCGGCTCCTCCGTCAGCCGCCCAACGGGCTAGCGGAACTCGTATGCGCCGATGTCCGGATGGGCACCGCGCGCGTAGTACGTGTAGTCGCGCGGCGGTGCCAGTCCGGGGTCGGCCTGGTTGATGACGAGCGAGGACTCGGCCGTCGGCCGTCCGTACTTGTCGAGCAGGGGGGGTCCGACCTGGTCGGTGGGCGAGCAGGCAACACCGACGACGATCAGGTTGTGCACCGCCTTGCGCGCCTGGTCGCACGTCACCGACGGCGCCTCCTGATGGGCCAGGATGTTGTTGGCGATCAGCGGCCGGTTGACCCACAGCACATTCGCGTAGCGCGGGCTCAGCACGATGGACGACGGTGCGTGGATGCCGAACTTGAGCTTGCCTGACAGGATCGTATTGTTGATGATCTGCACGTCGCGCGGCAGCCGGGTGCCGATCCGGGTGCCGACCAGGATGCCGACGCGCGGGCTGATGCCCGGGGCGAGCGGATCGGCGCCGCGGAACACGTTGTTCGTGACGGTGACGTTGTCGCTGGCCGACGCCAGGTACAGCTGCGCGCCGCCCCGCTGGGTGACGCCGAAGAAGTTACGTGTCACCTGCAGCCCGTTCGCGGTGAACAGCTCGATCAGATCCTGGTGTGCGCACTTCACCCAGCTGTAGGGGCATGCCAGCGCACGCTCGAAGCGGTTGTCGCGGATCGTCGCCCCGGGGCCGAACCGGCCGTGGATGAAGTCACACCCGCGGCAGTCGTGGAAGTGGTTGTCGTAGATGACGACATGGCTCGCGAAGTACGGCAGAAGGCAGAACGACCAGTCGGGATTCCGGTCGCCGCAGTGCGCGAACGACGTGTTGCGGACGGTGACGTACTGCGAATGGTCAAGGTTGACCGACACCCGGCGCACCGTCCTGTATGCCGTCACCGTCAGGTGGTCGAGCACGATGTGCTGCGAGTACTCGGCGTGCAGCCCAGCGTTGGCGTTGATCGGGGCGATGGTGATATCGGTGACGCTGACGTTGCTCGTGTGGTCGAGGTGCAGCGAGCGCACGCGCGCGTACCGCGAGCCGGTGATCGTCAGGTATCCCGTGCGGCCGGGCCCGACGGTCATGGGGCGCTCGTACAGGTGCGCCGCGAGCACGATCCGGCCGCCGCTCGAGCGCAGTGCCCGCACTGCGGCCTGGAACCCTGCGACGTCGCGCACGTAGCGCGTCGGCCCGAGCGCGACCGGCGCGGCCTGCACCGGGACCGCCTGTGTGCCGGCGGCCACGAGCAGCGCGAGCATCACCGCCAGCCGTCGGGGCATGCCGTATCAGTTCGCCCCGGCGAGGGTGGCTTCCTGCCACGGCGGCGCGAGTACGGTCGCCTATGCCAGACCGCACATCCGCGACGTGTTCGGCCAGGGCTCCCACCCGTAGCGCAGGTAGAGCCGGTAGGCGGCCAGCAGCTGGTCATGGGGCGACCAGGCCTGGGCGGTCGTCCCGTACTTGCGCAGCATGTCGGGGGCGATCAGCTGCTGGGTGGCGGTCATCAGCCCCATGCCGCCGTAGTTGGGGTTCGTCCAGCTCCCCTCGCGGGTGTGGATGCAGAGCAGCGCCGCCATGATCGAGGCCGGGATGTCCGGCCGCTGGTGCTGCTCCCGATGCCTGTGATGATGAGCCGGCTTCGGCGGGATCGGATGCCGCATCGTGTGAACGTCGAGCGGCGGCGGGGCGGGCCGGGTCTGGGCCGTGCGTGTCGTATCGGTGCCGAACGACGTGGTGATCGCATCGGCTGCCGCCTGCGGCACGCCCGCCGTCAGGGCGAGCAGCGCGCCGGCGACCGTGATGGTCGGGATGAGCGTGCGGATGTGGCGTTCCACCTCCACGAGTCGACGCCCCCGCCGGTCGGCGGGGCTTGACCGGCCCGGGCGGGGGGAGCGCACGCGCGTCGCGCGTGCCCCATCCCGGGACGTCGGCGATCACAAGCCGGAGCGGTGATCAGCCTGCGCGACTGTGGTACCCGGCCACCGGTCTCAGGAAACCGGTGGCGCCGATCTGCTGTAGGGTGGTGGCATGATCGTTGTCTGGGCGATCGTCATCATCCTCGTCCTCGGCGCTGTGGTCTGGTATGGGGCCTATCGCCGGGAGCGGCAGCGCTCTGCCGAGGAGCGGGACGACGAGCTGATGCGCTCCGCGGAGCACGGCCTGCACGGCTCCGATCAGGAGCTGCCCGGCCGCACTCCGCCACACGAGTGAGCCCCAGGGATCGTTGACAGCCGCCCGGGTCTCAAGCACACTGCACCGGTCTCGACGCGCTCCAACCTGACGTCGGGAGTCCGAAAGTAGGGGGTTCACAAAGTGCGATTGATACGCACACTGGGCGCCTGCGCGCTCACATGTGCGGCACTCGCCGCCGGCGCCGGAAGCGCCGCTGCGAAGAGCACGCCGCAGCCCGTGGTTGTCATCAACCACGTCGACAATCCGCGGGGGCTCGCCTTCGCCTCCAACGGCACGCTGTACGCCGCGGCCGCCGGGCGCGCCGGCACGCAGTGCCTCGCTCCGGACGAGTGTGTCGGGCTGACCAGCGCGGTCTGGAAGCGCTCGAACGGCAAGAACAGCCGGCTCGTCTCCAATCTGCCGTCGGCGGGTGGCAAGGACGGCTCGTTCACCGTCGGCGTCGACGGCGTCTCCGTCGCTCCTGACGGCAGCGTCTTTGCGATCGAGACGTCGGCCGGCCAGGACGGCCTGCCGCCGGGCTTCCCGCCCCGCTGGAACACGCTCGGGCACCTGCTGCGGATCTGGCCCGACGGCCGGATCACGAAGGTCGCCGCGATCGACCAGTACGAGTGGGATCACAACCCCGACGGCGCACAGCTCGACTCCGACCCGTACGCCGTACTCGCGCTGTCGGCCCACCGGCAGCTGGTCGCCGACGCCGCTGGGAACGACATCCTGGAGGTCGTCGACGGCAAGATCTCGACGTTCGCCGTGCTGCCCAAGAACCAGTGGGGCGGCGAGGCGGTGCCGACCAGCCTGGCGAAGGGCCCCGACGGGGCGATCTACGTCGGCGAGCTGGGCGGCGAGGGCACCAAGGCAGGCGGCAGCCGTGTCTGGCGCATCGTGCCCGGACACAAGCCGGCGGTGTTCCGCACCGGCTTCACGGCGATCACCGGCATCGCGTTCGGCCGCAGCGGCGCGTTGTTCGTGACCCAGCTGACCCATGACCCGGTCAACTTCACGCCCGACGGCGACGTCGTCCGCGTGAGCCCGAGCGGGGCACGCACGCATCTCGGCTCAGGCCATTTGCAGTTCCCGGCCGGCCTCGCCATCGGCCCGAGCGGCGGCGTGTACGTCTCCAACTGGAGCATCCTGCCTGGCCACACGCCGGCCGACGGCCCGTTCGGCGGCGCGAACGGCCAGGTCGTTCGTCTGCCCTAGCGGGAGCGCGGAATCTGCTGAGCCGGGCGCACGACGCCCGGCTCAGCAGTAGTAGCCGAGGCTGATCCGGCGGACGGCAACCGAGCTATAGCCGCCGAACCGAACGCGTACCTGATAGGCGCGGTCGGACTGCCGGGTCAGGGTCGCCTTCGGGTAGTCGCCGTAGGCGGTGACCGAGGAGACACGCACGCTGGGAGTGCCCTTCGGCGTACAGTCGAGGCGAAGGCCGTAGGTGAGCGTGACCTCGCTGGTTGAGCGCCAGCAGGTCGTGGTCAGCACACCCGCCGCACCGGCCATCGAGCAGGACTTCGACGCAGCCCGGGCATCCGTGTCGGTACCGGAACTGAGCGACATCTTGTAGTTGCACGACGCGTACGCCGCTGTGGGCAACGCGAGCAACAGGAGGATGGGGAGCAGGAGCCTTCGCATGAGCGTGAAGCGCGCTTGTGCGCTTCTCTCACGATGTACCACGACGTGACACGTTCCCTCCCCCGGGCGGGGGATCGATGATCCACCGATGGGTGGGTCGGGATTCACCCGGACGGGTCGATGAGTGTTGCATGCCGCACCAGCGCGGTCCGATTCCCCTGCCCCGGCCAGTCCTCCACCGTCTCGCGAACCGCCGGGCCATGGTCCCGATCTCGGCGATCGTGATCATCATGCTCGCCGTGCTGGCCACCTGGTCGGCCCGGACGATGACGCGGACGGCCGCCGACGTGCGCCGATCCACCGAGATCTCGGACGCGTATCAGCAGGCCCGTTACGCGCTGGCACAGGAGCAGGAGGCAACGCTGTTCTACCGGCTGACGGTGGACCCCACCGTCCGGGCCCGGGCCCACCGTGCCGCCGACGACCTGACCTCCGCGCTGGCGGTCACACGCCGCGAGGGGACCACCGCCGACCGCTGGCTGGCGACCGACGTCCTGACCACGAACCAGCAGGTGCTGACGCTGATCGACGACGTGATCGCCGCCGTCAACCAGAACCGCGCCGACCGGGCCGAACGTGCGAACAACGATCTGGCAACCGCGCTCCCCGACCTGCTGCGGCGGCTCGACCGGGCGGCCGCCGCCCACCAGCGGAAGGTGGCTCAGGCGCATGACGAATCCCGCAAGGGCGAGCGGGTGATGGTCGGCGTCACGGCGTTCGCGTTCGCGCTCGGCCTGCTGCTCGTACTCGCCTTCGCCACGGTCGTCCGCTACCGGGAGCAGCTCGAGGCCGCCCGCTCAGCCGAGGTGGCCCGGCTCCGTTCGGCGGCGTTCACCGACAACCTGACCGGCCTCCAGAACCACCGGGCATTCCAGGAGGACCTCGAGCGCCGGCTGAGCGCTGACGATCCGTACGTGTCGCTGGCGCTGATCGACCTGGACGGGCTGAAGCAAGCCAACGATCTGCACGGCCACCAGGTCGGCGACGAGTGCCTGATCGCGCTGGGGGCGGCGATCAGCATGGCCGCGGGCGACGGCGACGGCGCGTATCGCGTCGGCGGCGACGAGTTCGCACTGCTGCTCGACGACTCCGGCGCCGTCGAGGCGCTGAACGCGGTGCAACGGCTGCAGGCGACGCTCGGCCGGACGCCGTCGGGCCTGGCGGTCGCCGCGACCGCCGGTGTCGCGCAGGCCGAGGCAGGCTGCGATCGCACCGGCCTGATGCGCCGCGCCGACCTGGCGCTGATCCAGGCCAAGCGGATGAACCGCGGCGCCATGATCTACACGCCCGACCTGGAGCCGATCCTGCAGTCGCCGAACGAGGCCGAGGAGTCGCGCCACCGGGCGACGTTGGCGACCGCCCTCGCGCGCGCCGTGGACGCCAAGGACGCGTACACGCACAGCCACTGCGAGACCGTCGCCGAGCTGTGCGCGATGATCGGCCACGAGCTGGGCCTGGACGCGGCCCATCTCAGCCGGCTGCGGCTCGCGGGCCTGCTGCACGACGTCGGCAAGATCGGCATCACCGACTCCATCCTCCACAAGCCGGGGCCGCTGACCGCGGAGGAGTACGAGGTGATGAAGGCGCACCCGAAGCTCGGGCACGACATCGTGGTGGCCGCCGAGCGGCACGAGGAGGCGCGCTGGATCCTGCACCACCACGAGCGGATCGATGGTGCCGGCTACCCCGCTGGGCTGTCCGGCGACCGGATCCCGCTGGAGTCGCGGATCATCCTGGTGGCCGACGCGTTCGAGGCGATCACCGCCGACCGGCCCTACCGGCAGCACCGAACCGTCGACGAGGCGATCATGGAGCTGCGGCGCGCCGCCGGGACGCAGTTCGATGCGCGCTGCGTGGCAGCCCTGGAGCGCGCGATCGGCCACCGCGGCCTGCTCGCCGCGTAACAACGGGGTCAGACCCCTTTGTTCCACGACGCCGCCGTCTAGATCAGGTAGTCGCCGACCAGCGCCTTGAACTCACGCGACCGCGTGTAGTCCACCGGCCGCGAGAGGCGGTAGGCGGACACGGCCACAGGCACGGCGACGGCAGCCGCGAACACGGCCCACCGGATACCCCCGCGATGTCGCATGTGCCCCCCTTGAAAACGGTCAGCAAGATCGGGGTGTGTATCGGCTGTGACGAGATCTGACTAAAGCCCCAATAGCGCCGCGCCGATGAGCAGTTTTGCTATGCGCCGCGCCGTACTTGTCGTTATCGCAATGCTCTCTGTCTGGGTCGGGTCGCTCAGCTCCCCGCCCGGCACCAGCGGGCGCGTGCTCACGTCGACCCCGGCCGCGCCGCCCGTGTCACACGCCGAGGGGCCGGCCAGGCCGAAGCCTCTGCGCTTCCTGCTGGTCGACGCCGCCGGTGCAACCGTGCGTGCCTGGCCCGGAGGCAAGGCGATCGGCACGATGGCCCAGACAACGCCGCTGGGGTCGCACAGCTGGGTCTGGGCGGTCTCCACCACCCCGCGCGGCCGCTGGGGGCGAGTCGTTCTGCCCTGGCGCCCGAACGGCCAGACGGGCTGGATCGATCTCCGCGGCCGGAGCCTCGTGCGCACCGCGACCTGGGTCAAGGCAGACCTCTCCCGGCGGACGGTCACGCTGCTGCGCGGCCGGCTCGCCGTCGCCACCTTCCGAGCCGCCATCGGCGCGCCCTCCACCCCCACGCCCACCGGCCGGTTCAGCGTCACCGACCTCGTCGCCACGGGCGACCCGTACGGGCCGTTCGGCTGGTACGCCTTCGGGCTCTCGGGGCATCAGCCCAACCTGCCCGCGGGCTGGGGCGGCGGCGATCAGCTGGCGATCCACGGCACGAACGCGCCGTCCTCGATCGGCACGGCGGCATCGGCCGGCTGCCTCCGCGTGTCTGCCGGTGCGTTGTCCGTGCTGAAGGCACAGCTGCGGCTCGGCACACCGGTCGTCATCCAGCCCTAGGCGACCGCGCTGGGATGCAGCAGCGGCACAAGCGGATCCCAGCCGGCGCGGAGCAGCTCGACCAGCGACGGCGGTGTGATCACCTGCATCGGCCCACGCGCCGGCCGCGGACGCCGAGAGCCATAGCCGGCAAAGGACCAGCGCAGCAGCGCCTGACCCAGCACCAGGTGCGGCGCCCCGTCCTCGAGCACGAACGCGCCGTCCGGCAGCGACCCGGCCGGCATCGCATGCAGCCGCCGCTCGCGCGTGGCTGGGTCGCGGCGCTCGGCGTCGAGCTGCGCGTCAATCGCGTCGGCGCCGGCCTGGCCGGGATGCAGCTGCCACCAGACGTCGAGCAGCCGGTTGTAGTCCTCCCGCCGGCAGAGCGCGCACGCGCGGTGGCCCGCTGCCATCGCGGTGGCATCGTCCAGGAAGAACAGCTCCGTGAACTTCCCGGGCTGCAGCAGCGGGCCGCGCTCCCAGCCGCGGAACTGCAGGCGGCAGGCGATCCAGCGCCGCGTCGGAAAGCGCTGGCCGATTCGACCGGCCGCATTGTGCAGGCAGCCGCGATTGCCGTAGACCAGCCCGCGGGCCGGATCGGCGACCAGCTCACCCAGCGGCGTGACCCGGTTCTGCAGCGCCATCGCGGCGCAGACTAGCCCTGGCCGACGCCGCTGATCGCGATGCGCACCGCCTCATCGACCGGCGTCGCCGCGCCACGGTCGAACGCGGCGTGATACCCCGCCTCGCCGAGCTCCCCGGTCGACCGCTCCTCGACCTGTGCCAGCACCGGCTGCTGCGGGGGCCAGATGCCGACCCCGCCGCGCCTGCGCACGGCGTCGCTGGCCCCCATCAGCACCGCCGCCGTCCCCGGATCGCCCGTCTGACCGGCGATACCCGCGGCCAGCAGCAGCGCCCAGGCGAGGTCGCCGAGGCCGCCGCGGTCGTGCGCCGTTGCAAGCGGCTCGGCCAGCAGCGCCCGTGCGCGGGCGACGTCGCCGCGGAGCACGTGTGCGGTGACCAGCGAGAGCTGGCAGTTGGGCACGACCCGCTGCATGTCATAGGCGAGGACGCGCTCGAGCGCGCGTTGGAGCAGCACGAGGGCCTCGTCGTACTCGCCCTCCATCACCTTCCAGTCGCCGGCGTTCAGCTCCGCGAATGCCCGGAACTCGCCGGTCAGCTTGTCGGCGCGGCGCAGCCCGGCGTCGACGTGCCGGCTCGCGGCCTCGTGATCGCCCTCGATCGACGCGACCGCCGCAAGCCCGAACTCGACCTCGAAGGAGACCGCCGCCGCCCCGATCGGCTCTGCCATCGCCAGCGACCGCTCGAACCAGCTGCGCGCCGCGGCCGGATCGCCGCCCGCCAGGTGCACCCATCCGGCCGACTTCGCCGCGAATGCCGCCGTCGCCGGCGCGCCCGCCTCACTCAGCAGCTCGGTGGCCTCGATGAAGCCGGCCAGCGCTGCCCGGCCGCGGCCGCGGTCGAGCGCGACCGCACTCTCCGTCAGCAGCAACATTCCCAATGATCCCGGCGTCAGCACGTCGCGGTGCTGAAGCAGCCGGGCGACCAGTTGGTCGGCCATGTCGTACTCCATCGTCACCTGCCAGACCCAGCCCAGATCGCCGGTCATCGCGGCGGCGGTCTCGTGCTCGCCGCGCTCGGCGTACCGGTCGATGGCAGCGCGGAAGTTCGCAACATCCGGCTGCAGGCGGCCGATCAGTTGGTAGGCATCCGCCATCCAGGCGAGCTTCACCTCCGACGCCAGCGCCCGGTAGAACTCGGCGTGCCGATCGCGCAGCGCCTCGCGATCGCCCACCTCACGCTCGAGCGCGAACGAGCGGATCGTCTCGAGCATGCTGAGCCGCGAGACGCCCGGCGACGTCTCCTCATGCCGCACCAGGCTGTTCTCGACCAGCGACGAGAGGCCGTCGAACACGTCGATGCCGTCCTCGCCGCAGACCTGCTCCGCCGCGTCGTATGTCCAGCTGCCCTCGAACACCGCGAGCCGCGCCAGCAGCGTCCGGTCGTGCTCGGAGAGCAGGTCGTGGCTCCACTCGATGGTCGCCCGCAGCGTGCGCTGCCGCTCCGGCGCGTCGCGCAGACCGCCGGTGAGGATCCGCAGCCGATCGTCGAGCCGCGAGTGCAGGGCCTCGGCCGACAGCACGCGCAGCCGCGCCGCTGCCAGCTCGAGCGCCAGCGGCAGCCCGTCGAGGTCTCGGCAGATCGCTGCGACGGCCGCCGCGTTGGCCTCCGTCAGCTCGAAGTCCGGCCTGACGGCCCGCGCCCGCTGGAGGAAGAGCTGCACCGATCCCACCTGGGACAACGTGTCGAGTCGATCGTCTTCCGGGACAACAAGCGGTGGAACAGGGTACTCGCGCTCGTCCGCGATACGCAGGGCAGCCCGAGAGGTGACCACCCATCGCACCCGCGGAGCCACCCGGGCGAGGTCGCCCAGCGCCCCGGCCGCGTCCATCAGGTGCTCGAAGTTGTCGATCACGACGAGCATCCGCCGGTCGGCCAGATACGCCTTCAGCTGGCCGGACGCCGCGTCGCCGTGAGCACCGGCCACGCCCAGCGTCTGGGCGATCGCTGGGATGACGGCGCCGGGGTCGTCCAGCGCTGCCAGGTTGACGAAGTAGACACCGCCCACGAAGTGCTCGACCTGTTCCGCCGCCATCTGCATGGCGAGCCTGGTCTTGCCCACGCCTCCCGGGCCGGTCAGCGTGATCACCGACGTCGCGGAATCGGTGACCAGCTCGGCCAGCTCGGCCAGCTGCTGGTCGCGGCCGACCAGCGGCGTTGCCTGCGTGGGCAGATTGGTCGGCCGGTTCTCCAGCGTCCGCAGCGCCGGGAAGCGATCCCTCGAGACCGCCGATCGCCAGGTCGTACAGGCGCTGCGGATGGGTCAGATCCTTCAGCCGGTGGTCGCCCAGGTCGCGCAGCTGCACGTCGTCCGGCAGGCCGCCGGCCATCATCTCGACGGTGGTCTGGGACACCACGACCTGGCCGCCATGCGCCGCGGACATGATCCGCGCGGCGCGGTGGACGTCGAGGCCGATGTAGTCCCCAGCGACGACGGCCGGGCGGCCCGAGTGGACGCCGACGCGGACGCGCACCTCGACGTCATCGGGCCAGGTTGCCGCGGCCAGCCCACGCTGCAGGTCGACGGCCGCCGCGACAGCGTCGGCCGCCGACGGGAACGCGACGAAGAAGGAGTCGCCCTCCGTCCCCACCTCCACCCCGCCGTGCTGCTGGAATGCCGACCGCAGCACCCGGCGATGCGAGTGGAGCACGTCCGCGTACCCCTCGCCCAGCATCGTGAGCAGGGACGTCGAACCCTCGATGTCCGTGAAGACCAGGGTGACGTCGCCGACCGGCAGAGCTCTTGAAGCCATCCCCAGGCGATCCTACCCCTGGCTGGGCGCGGGGGTTGCCCCGCCGGCGGGCGTTAGGCGGGTACGCCCGGCAACCGCTTGCCGCCGCCGCTCGGCGTACACTGGTCGAGTCGCGGGACGTGGCGCAGCCTGGTAGCGCACCTGCTTTGGGAGCAGGGGGTCGCGAGTTCAAATCTCGCCGTCCCGACCTCTATTCAAGCCAAATCTGCGTTCGGCCGGTCCGGGCTTGTGCAAGTGTTTGTGCAAGTCTCTTGCACAATTCGGTCGAGACCGGACGTTAGTCGAGTGCTCTGGGCGATGGTTCTTGGAGGCTGACCGCCCGACCCTTGCTGGGCGACAGCCTCTCAGTGCTCGCGCGATCTGGCGCACGGTGTGGCTCCGGATTTGTCGCCCGTACACAGAAGTCACGAAACGTGCGCCGGGCGTCCCCCAGCTGTCGCCTGAGCCTCGCTCACGGACTGGCGTCACAGTGAGGGCAGGGCTCCGCGTAGTTCCCCGCACTCAGGTTACGTGGCTGCGCCGATGGCCGGGAGTGGTCTTGGTGCGAAGGTTGCTGGCGTGAGTCTTGGTGTCCTAGTTCGGCTCGTTCTGGCTGGTCTCCGCACTGGCGATCATCGGCGAGGATCAGCGCGCCCACAACCTGATGGAGCGCTTGCTACGCGTCGCCTCGCCGCTCGGTCTCTACGCCGAGGAGTTCGACACCGAAAGCGGCCGCCACCTCGGCAACTTCCCGCAAGCGTTCTCCCGTCTCGCGCTGATCGAGGCAGCCGGCCGGATCATCCTCGGCGAACGGCTCCAGGAGTTCATATGAGTCGCCACCACACCCGCGCGAGACACGCTCCCCATACACCTTGGACAACACACTCACACGACCGGAAGCGAGGGACATCATGAAGGTAATCATTGTTGGCGGAGTGGCCGGTGGCGCGTCGTGTGCAGCTCGGCTGCGCCGACTCGACGAGCAGGCTGAGATCGTGATGGTGGAACGCGGGCCGTACGTCTCGTTCGCGAACTGCGGACTGCCCTACCACGTGGGCGGTGTGATCGAGCACGAGTCGGACCTGCTGGTCGCGAACGAGCGGGTGTTCCGTGAGCAGTTCGCCGTTGATTGCCGGATCGGCTGTGAGGCGATCGGGATCTCGCCGAAGGACAAGACGGTGCAGCTGCGAGACGTCGCAAGCGGCGAGGTCACCACCGAGTCCTACGACAAGCTCGTCCTCTCTCCCGGCGCGCCGTCGATCCGACCCCCGCTGCCCGGCATCGACCTTCCCGGGATCTTCCCGGTCAGGACCGTGCCTGATGCGCGGAGGATCCGCGAGTGGATCGAGCGGGGTACCAGTTTCCTGGCCGGGATGGGGAAGTACTCGGGCTTCCAGACGGTGCGGCCGCAGATGCGTGCGGTCGTCGTCGGGGGCGGGTTCATCGGCCTTGAGATGGCGGAGAACCTGGTGCATCGCGGGTTCGACGTGACGGTGGTCGAGATGGCCGACCAGGTGCTGGGACCGCTCGACCGCGAGTACGGACGCCTCGTCGAGGACTTCCTCGAGCGTCACGGTGTGCATGTCGCCCTCGACGATGGCGTCGCCGGGTTCGAGCGGTCAGAGGATGACGTAATCACCGTGTCGACGCAGGCCGGCGAGCACTATCCAGCCGACCTGGTGATCCTGGCGCTTGGCGTGCGGCCGGACACGACACTGGCGACGATGGCCGGGATTGAGATCGGCGAGCACGGGGGGATCCGCGTCGACGAGCAGATGCGCACCAGCGACCCGGACATCTTCGCCGTGGGCGATGCGGTCGAGGTGCGCGACTTCGTGACCGGCGAGTGGAGCCTGATCGCGCTGGCGGGGCCGGCGAACCGCCAGGCCCGGATCGCCGCGGATGTGATCGCGGGACGTGACTCACGCTTCCGGGGTACGCAGGGCACGGCCGTGGTCGAGCTGTTCGGCGCCGCGATCGCCTGGACCGGTGCCAACGAGAAGACGCTCAACAGTCTCGGCGACACGGACTACGAGAAGATCTACCTGTATCCCAACTCGCACGCCGGGTACTACCCCGGTGCCAAGCCGATCGCGATGAAGGTCATCTTCCGGAAGTCCGATGGACGCGTGCTGGGGGCACAGGCAGTCGGGGAGGACGGTGTGGACAAACGGATCAGCGAGCTCGCCCTGGCAATCCAGCTGGGCGCGACCGTCTACGACCTGGAGCAGGTCGAGCTCTGCTACGCACCGCCCTTCGGCAGCGCAAAGGATCCGATCAACTTCGCCGGGATGGTCGCATCAGGCGTCCTTCGCGGCGACATGCCACTGACCCACTGGGACTCCCTCAACGGCGGCTTCCTGCTGGACGTGCGCGAGAAGATCGAGCTCGCGGTGGAGCACGTACCCGAGGCGGTCAACATCCCCTTGGGAGAGCTGCGCTCGCGCCTCGACGAGCTGCCCCGCGACCGCGAGATCCTCGTCATCTGCCGATCCGGCCAGCGTGCCTACACAGCGACCCGCTGCCTGCTGCAGAACGGATTCGACGCCCGAGTCATCTCCGGAGGCATGCTCTCGCACGCGATCCTCTCGGCGGCTGGAACCCAGGAGCTGGCGGGGATGCTCCATTGACCAACCGGACCGAACAGGTTGTGCACGGCGCTGTGCCGTGCACAACCGAGCAGACCGAACTCGGCGAGGGGGCTCGATGGGACGCTCGCCGTGGCGAGCTCCTCTGGGTCGACATCCTTGCCGGCCGCATCCACCGCGAGCTGGTAAACGACGACGGCGATCTCACTCGCGTCCATACCTACCAGCTTCCCGGAACGGTCGGCGCAATCGCGCCCGTGCACGGCGACGAGGGGTGGCTGCTGGCCGCAGGGCGGGGATTCGCGTACCTGCTACAGCGGCTCGCTTTGCCATGGGACGAGCCACACCCGACTGGCGAGCTGGTCGGTCACTCTGGTGATGTGGCGTCGTTCCAGGCGTGCGCGGCCAAGGAGTAGGGGATCGTGTGTCCCACTCTCTGTGAGCGTGGCGTTGATGACCCAGCCGTACGGCTCGATCCCGGCGCGGCGGAGGTCGTCCTGCAGCTCGGCTGCCTCCTGGACGGGAGTCTGCTCGGGCAAGCTCACGATCAGGACACGCGCGAACGTCGGATCTTGCAGCTTCATGAGGGGGGTGGTGACATGAAGGCCGCGTTGATCGGCAAATCGGGTGGTGTCGCGGTGATAGGCGCCGGTGGTATCGAGTAGAAGCAGTGTGTGGCCGGTCGGCGCGGTATCGAGGACAACGAAGCGATCCCGGGCTTCTTGCAGGAGTCGCGAGAAGGCCTGGAAGACAGCGATCTCCTGGGTACAGGGCGATCGCAAGTCTTCCTCCAGCAAGGCACGCTCGCTGCTCGTAAGATCGCCCGCCAGTTCGAGCTTCTCATCTCGGTAGCGATCAACCTCGATGGTGGGATCGATGCGGCTGACAACGAGATTCCGAGGGCAATCCCGGCCGACGAGCGCGGCAGGGTCACCCGCCGGGTCTGTCGTGGAGAGGTGCACGAAGGCTCCCCGCTGCGCCAGCCCACGGGCGACGGCGACCGCGACGCTAGTCTTGCCGACGCCGCCCTTGCCCATCACCATCGCAAGGCCGTGCCCCGCCACAGCGAGATCACCGACCAGGTCGTCAAGGTCCGGCAGGTCAACTGCCGCGTCAGGTTCAGCGACCGCAGCGTTCTGAGTCGAGCTGGGCGCGCCACGGGACAACGCGCGCAGGGCGTCGATCCCGGTGAGGTCGCCGGCGGTCAGGGAAACCGCGGCACGGTGCATGGCTGTTAGACGAGCCGGCATCCGGGCAAGCGCCTCAGCCTGACGGCCTGCGAGAGCCTCGGCGACCGGGTCGCCCGCCAGATACTCGCCAAGCAAGCCGTTGATCACCAGCGTCTGGTTCGTGACGCCGAGTTCGGCGAGTTCAGCGCCGGCGCGTGCGGCCTCCCTCAACGACCCTCGGTCAGGGTGTGCGACGAGGATCACCGTAGTGTCGATGGGATCGGACAACGCCTTGAGGCTGGCGCTGTACTGGTCGCGTTTCGCTTCCAGGCCGGCGAGCGGGCCAAGGCAGCTAGCGCCGCCGGGGTTGGCGTCGATGAACCCAGTCCACGCCGCAGGCAAGCTGAGCAGGCGCAACGTATGCCCGGTCGGTGCGGTGTCGAAGATGACATGGTCAAACCCACCGGCCTGATCGGGATCGGCGAGCAGACGCGCGAACTCGTCGAAAGCCGCGATCTCGACGGTGCACTGCCCAGCCAGCTGCTCCTCCATCGAGCGCAGCTCCTCGGCCGGGACAGCACCCCGATACGGGGCGATCACTCGTTCCCGGTAGGCCGCGGTGGCCGCCTGCGGATTGATGTTCATCGCCCACAAACGACTCCCGACGCCGATCTCCGTTGGCTCGGTGCCAATCGCAGTCGCGAAAACGTCGTCGAGGTTCGAGGCGGGGTCGGTGCTAACGACCAGCACCCGCCGACCCACGTCGGCCAGCGCTACCGCAACCGTCGCCGCGACCGTCGTCTTGCCAACACCACCTTTGCCCGTAAAGAAGAGGAACCGAGTCGTCCAACGCGCCCAGTCAAGCGGTGGGAGCGCTGATGACGCCGAAAGCGCGGTACCGGCTGATGACGTCATGCCCGACGCGGCCCCCGGAGCATGCTCGTCCGCTGCAACGCCGCCCACTGAGTCGAAGACCGGGTTGGAGCAGCGACCAGCCTGCGGCGGCACCACAGACACGAGGTCGAGCAACGCGCGCGCCTCGCCGTCCAACTGTGACACGCGACCCAGAACGGCGTCGCGGACAGTCGCCGGTACCTCGCCTGGTGACGATGCCAGCAGCTCCGCGACGAAGAACGGGTTGCCGCGCGTCGTTGCGAAGGCGGTGTCACCGTCGCGGCCCGGCCACGGGCGCGAGCTGCTGCTGGTGACCTCGCGGGTCGCACGGCCGCTGGCTGCCCACCTGCGGCGGCGAGTCCCCCTACCTCCACGCCGGGGACAACGCGGGCTTCGAGGATCGGCGAAGTCGTAACGTGGCGACCGTTCCTGCAGCGATGAGGCCGGTGAGGAGAGCGACCCGCGTCCGGTTGGGAATCGGCGTCGTTCGCAGGGCCAGTGGTGCGAGCACGGGGCGGCCGATGCGGCCGATGCTCATCAGGAGCATGGCGCCGGGGAAGCCGAGCTCGAGGTCGATCAGGGATTGGCGGCCGCCACTGACGGGGCCGCGCTGGCCGGCGACGATCGCGGCGGCGAGGTGGGGTCGGCGGTCGGTGCCCTTTCCGGCTGGTGTGCCGACACCGCCACGGCCAAGCAGGTCGTCGATCGCGGCCCGGAGCGGCGGTGCCTGGCCCCAGGTGCCGCAGAAGGCGACGGTTCCCTCGGAGTCGATCAGGTAGACGGCGGCGGCGAGCCCGCCGTAGGCCTGCTGGACGGTGCCGGCGAGATCATCGATCAGCACCGGCCAGGGGATGTTCTCCTCATCTGCGTAGTCACCAGCATCGAGCGCCTTCTCGTCGTATGCGTGGTAGGCGCTGTGGCGCTCGCCGGGATGTGCTTGTCGGATCAGCACCTCGACGATCCCGATCCGGTCGCCGTAGAGCCGCTCTAGCTCCGTCATCGTCGTGACGCCGCCGCGGGTGACCGGGCAGGTGTAGCTGACGAAGTGCAGCAGCACGGGTTTGCCGCGCAATGGCTCCCAGCCTGATGCGCGCCCCGTCCGTGGATGGCAGCTCGAAGTCGGGGGCTGGGGTTCCGGGCACGAGTCCCGAGCGAAGCAGCTCGGCCAGCATGTGCCGAATCCGGAAGTGCTCGAAGTTGTAGTCCTCGATAGGGTCGAGCCGCTCGACCAGCCGGGCGGCACGGTGATTGCCCTGCTCGGTCGGAAACGCGGGTCGGATCCCAGCTGGGCTACTCACCGGGTCGGGTTTCCAGGATTTCGAGGATGCGGTCGGTGTTCCGGCGGATCGCGGTGATGTTCGTGAACATCCACTTGGGTCGCGCTGTGTCTGGCATCGACTCGATGAACCTGGCCATGTCGAACCCGTCGGCCCTCCTCGCCAAGAGCTTGCCGGCCAGCGCAACGCCGCCAAGTACCCCGCCGATGACGAGGAGCTTGCTCATCGCGGCCTCCCCAGGGCCACCGGCGGTGGCGTGTGTGCCGTGACACTCCCGGCGAAGTCCTTGCCCAAGCGGTAGGCGAGGTCGAGGTATTCGAGTCGCGTGTGCTCGTCGACGGCGCTGACGGCGTAGAGGTAGACGTGCTGGGTCTCCTTGACGCCGGCCATCTGCAGGCTCCAGTCGCACAAGATCGTGTCGACCGCTTGTCGCCAGCCCTTCTCATACTCCTCCTGCTTGAAGAACGTCGGGGTGATCAAGAGGCCCTTCTGCTGGGTCAAGAGCGGAACCCGTCCCTCGAGGTCGCCCTTCCAGCCATCCGAATCGAGGGTGTAGGCGAATCCGTAGGTGAACACTCGCTCGAACCAACCCTTCAGTATCGCCGGCAAACCCATCCAGTAGATCGGCGCGACGAAAACCAAGCCGTCGGCGCGTGCGACCTTCTGCTGGTAGGAGCGGACGTCTCGCGGGGTTCGCTTGCCCAGGGCGCGAACGATGTCGCGGTTGGTCTTAGCTCGCATCCACTGCTTCACCAGCACCCGCCTGATCGGCCCGCCGGCACGCGCCAACAGCGCGGATCGGAACTCCGTGCTCTCGACAATCTCGTCCGGGAGCGTTGGGTGCAGGAACTGGTTGTAATCACGCTTGCGGAACACGGGGTCAAACCCGATTGCGTGCAGATCGATCACATCGAACGGGTGTCCACCGTCGCGCAGACCCTCTGTCACCTTGTCGAGCACGGCGTGGCAGAACGAGTTGCGATCAGGATGCGCGTAGACAACGAGAACTCGCACGTCAGTACTCCCAACGGCCGGATAAACATCGTCTGGATGTGCCAGTACTCGATCACGGGCCGCGGGGGACCGCATCCGGGAATACGCCTAAACCCGCGTCTGGGCTATTCCCAGATCGCCGGAAGGTGTGCGTCGAAGAACTTGAACGGATCTGGCATCCCGTCGTCCCAGGCGTCGGCCAAGAGGTCGAGGGCCTTCGGGCCCTGGATCTGCTGAACCCATGAAGTGCGGGTCGAGCACCTCGCAGTCAAGGCCGACGGCGTGTGCCTTCATCCAGCAAACGGCGGCATCGATCGACCGGCAGGTGATGGCCACGATCGTCGCCGCGCACCTGGACACGGAACGACTGGCGGGGGCAGGCTGTTGGTCGTCGCGCCTCCAGGCACGTCGTGCCGACGCTCGCTTGCCTCGCCCACGCCGACACCGTCCTGCACATGCTGGACACCCGCGACGCGGCGCTTGCCAGCATGCTTGGCATAGCTCGGCCGCTACCCGGAACCCACTCGGACATGGACGGGCGCATCGGTCGCCCCGGCCGGCATGTCCCCCGCTCAGCGGGATACTGACCGCCTCGGTCACATGCGCCGTCGCCTCCACCGCAGGGAATCCGCGATTGAACCGACAGCGGCTGCGGGTTCTCCCGGATGCGCGGTGGCGCACGATCAGGCGAGTCTCCACCGAGGATGACAGACGACTCCGGCTATCCGATTCACGTCGAGGGGCACCGCGATGCGGTGCTGAGTCGCTGGCTGTGGCTGGTCAAGTGGCTGCTCGCGGTCCCGCACTACATCGTGCTCGTATCCCGCGGTTCGCGCCATCAAGCTGACTCCGATGGAGGCGCTGCGGCATGAGTGACCGTGTGGCAGCTCCGGCGATTCTCGTGAAGGGTGTTGAGAAGTCCTACGAAGACGGGCGGATCCGTGCTCTGATCGGTATGGACCTGACCGTCGAGACGGGCGAGTGGGTGTCGATCATCGGGCCGTCGGACTGCGGGAAGTCGACCCTGCTACATCTCATCGCCGCGCTCGACCGTGTCGACGCAGGCCACATCCACGTGCTCGGCAACGACCTCGACCAGCTGGACGACGCCGGCGGCGAGCGCCAGCGAGTCGCGATCGCGCGCGCGCTCGCCAACGATCCGCGGGTCATGCTCGCCGACGAGCCGACCGGCAGCCTCGACTCCAGCGCCGGGAAGCGGATCCTCGAGCTGATCGCACGACTCCGCCAACAGCGAGAACTCACCGTCGTGATGGTCACCCACGACCTCTCGGTGGCCGGACGAGCCGACCGCACCATCAGCATGCTCGACGGTCGTCTAGCGGATGCTCCCACGCCAACACACACCGAACTGAGCGAGGTGTCCATCGATGTCGGGGTCTGACCGGTCGCCGCTCCGCCGCTGGCTGGTGAGAATCGGCGTCGCTCTGGCGGCGACGCTCGTGCTGATCCAACTAATCCCCTACGGGCACAGCCACACGAACCCAGCCACGACCAAGGAACCGGCATGGGACTCGCCGCAGACGCGGTCGCTCTTCATGGCGTCCTGCGGCGACTGCCACTCAAACCAGACGTCATGGCCGTGGTACACGAACATCGCGCCCGTCTCGTGGCTCACCCAACGAGACGTCGACGGGGGACGCGCCGCCTTCAACATCTCAAACTGGGACCAGCCACAGGACGTCAGCGCCCAGGACATCGCCGAGACCATCCGAGACGGCAGCATGCCGCCCTGGTTCTACACCCCCCTCCACCCAGCCGCTCAGCTCTCAAACAGCGAGCAGCGGCGCCTCATCGCAGGCATGACCCGCACCCTGGCCACCTCGCCACCCCTCGGCGGCGGCTAGCGCCGCCGGCCGCTCGAACACCCGGGTCGCGCCCGCCAAGAAGATGCAGGCGCGCCTGGCCGGGCAAGCCGCTCTTCAACGACTGGGTCGCGGGGAGGACTCAGGCCGTCGGCTCCGATCTCGCGGATCGGCAAGCCGGGCTGCAGCGAGGCGGTACGCCCTTCCTCTCGCGGAGGTCGCACCCCGCGTGGTCGGGCGCCTCACGGTCGGGGACGACCAGCGATTCTCGATGCCGGCTGTACGCCGGACGTGATAGTGCTTCGCATCGACGGCACCCAGTGCACCCGCGGGCAAGCACTCGAGCAAGGAGGCGCATGTCGGACACCCCCAGGAAGTTCACGGTCGACGATGCCCGCCGGATCGGTGAGCGGATCGGCATCGATTGGACGACCTCGTACACCGAGACGCCACAGCGCGGATCGAAGAACTCGCTCCGGGGTCGTGTCGGGCGCTCGCCATGATTCGCCTTCGACCAGGAGTCGGGATGAGTGAGCTTCCGGCAATCAGCCTCTTCTCAGGAGCCGGTGGCACACTCCTTGTGCTTCCCTTGAAGCGGGGATGATGACCTGAGCTGTGTGCTGGCAGACTTCCTGCATGGCCGACGAGCTTGCCGAACTGATCGTGCCCGATACCGCCGCCTGGCGGGCGTGGCTGGAGGCGCACCACGCCGACTCGCAGGGCGTGCGGCTCGTACTGGCCAAGAAGGGCACCACGCAGCCGACCAGCCTCAGCTACGACCAAGCCCTGGACGAGGCGCTCTGCTTCGGATGGATCGACGGCCAGGTCAATCGCCGCGACGAGGGCACCTATTACCAGCGCTTCACGCGGCGGCGCGCGCGCAGCCCCTGGTCGAAGCGCAATGTCGGCATCGTCGTCCGCCTGCTCGAGGATGGCCGCATGCAGCCCGCGGGGCAGGCCGAGATCGAACGGGCGCAGGCCGACGGGCGCTGGGAGGCGGCCTACGCCGGCCCGGCCACGATCGAGGTGCCCGCCGACCTGGCGGCCGCGCTCGCCGCCAACGCCGACGCCAAGCGGATGTTCGGGCAGCTCAGCAGCCAGAACCGCTACGCCGTGCTCTACCGGCTGACGACCGCCAAACGGGCCGACACGCGGGCGCGGCGGGTCGAGCAGTTCACGGCAATGCTCGCCCGCGGCGAGACCTTCTACCCGCAGAAGCTCCCGCCGGCCTGAGGGCCTGCCTATGCTGGGGCGCATGCACGGGCGCGATCTGGAAGCATCCGGTCGAGGGCCGGATCGGGGTCTCGGGCGTGAACCTGCACGACGACGGCCAGGCCGACCGCACCGTCCCCGCCGGCCGAGTGGCGTTCCAGTGGTTCTGGCTGCCCCAGCCATTGCGCGGACGGCCTGTCCGGCTGGGCCTGGGCCGCGTGAATGATGCGAAGAATCGCCCGGCGGCGCTGGAACGAGCGGGGCTTGCGATCACGGAACTCCGGTGGTTCGCTCGCAGTTGACTGCGGTGTCGGTGCCGCTGCCGGCGTTGCACCGATCGAAACCGGTTCCTCCGTTGAGCGTGTCATCGCCGGCACCGCCGCAGATAACGTCGTCGCTCGCCCCCGCTCTGATGGTGTCACCGGCTCCGAGTCCGACGATCACGTCGTGTCCGCTCGTTCCGATGAGCAGGTCGGCGGCCGCCGTGCCTGCGATCGTTGCCGGCTGTCCGGCGCAACGCGGTTGCACGTATGTCCGGAAATGCAGGTCCTTGCGCGTGGCGATCAGCCACGCCGGCGGATTTCCGGCGTCGCTCGTGTCGACCATCGGCTGCCCGCGGGAATAGTCGCCCTTCGTCCCGAGCCAGGTGCCTTGAATAGCTGACGGCGGCGGCGCATCAACGTAGTTTGCGACGATCGCGTATCGCTGGCCCCGCACCACCGGGATGGCAGGATCGAATGGAATCAGCTGCGACATGTCGGAGCCCACGCCGTTCAGCACCGTCGAGGCGAGCTCCGAGTCGGTGCCGCCCGGCAGACCGTCGGCGCCCACGGTGCGCACGGCCAGCCGGAGTCGTCCGGTCGGCTCGAAATAGAGCGGCGACACCTCCACGTTCACACCGACGAGGTCGCCTGAGATCCCGGCAGTGAAGGTTTGCGCCGTGTATAGACAACAACCGTTGATACCGATACCGGTGTTGTCGGCACCATCGAAGGACTGATCCACCACGACGACCGTTGCGGTGGCGATGCTTCCATCCGCCGCCGCGCCGGGGGCCAGCAAGGCCCCGGCCATCAACACGACGACACCCAGCAATACGCGTCTCACGTGTGTCATTCCAGCCGACGTGGCCCTCGCGTTCATCGGGGGATCCCCTTATCGCGTGCCGGAATGGCAAATCACCCGCGATGGGGGTGTTCTCCGGTTGCGTTCCGGATGGGCGGTTGCCGCCACACTCTCGGCCGCGGACGCGCTCGCGAAGGCGCGCTCCGACGGGTTCGTCCATCCCACCCGCCAAGCACGCCGGCGTCATGGCGCTGCGAGGCGCACTCAGCGTCGACCGGCTCGCATCCGGAGCTTCGACGGACGCCCGGAAGACGCACCGACGGAAAACTCGCCGGGACGACCTGCTAAACGTCGGGGAATCCACCGATCACGGGCGTCGGTCTCCACGGAGGGTCTCGGCGCACCGTTGCTATTTCCTCGGCGAGCACACGCGTCTCTTGCCTCAGGATGCCCGCAAGCGCCGATGCACTGCCACAACCCTGTCAGAGCGCGAGTTTGGGTGGGCCGGGTAGCAACGCGCGACCGTCGATGACGGCGTTGGCGATGTCGATCAGCTTGCGGTTGCTGCTGCGGGAGTGGGTGCGCAACATCTCGAACGCGGCGTCGTCATCGACGTCGTGGCGTTCCATCAAGATGCCCTTGGCGCGCTCGATCAGCGCGCGTCTGGCGAACGCGCCTTCCAGGTTCTGGAACTCGGAGAAGCGGCGAAGCACGATGTCGAGCGAGCTTTGCAGCTGCTCGGCGTCGCCGTCGGCGATGTAGGCGAAGATGCCGCGCTTCGCCGCCTCGTTGATGAAGTCGCGGTCGTCGGTCTCGAGGATCGCGATCACCGGGCAGGCGGCCGCGCGCACGATCCGGTCGATCAGATCAAGGGCGTGCTTGCTGCTCTCACCCAGCCCCACCAGTGCAACGTCAGGGCGTTCTCGCGCGGTCAGATCCGCCACGTCGTCGACCTCGATCGACCGGGCGATCACCTCGTGTCCCAGGCTGGCAACGATCGTCGTCACGTAGTCGAGGCGTTGCGGCCGCTGATTTGCGATCAGCACCCGCAGATGATCAGTGCCGGGATGACTCAAGCCGGGCCTCCATTCCACCCCGCGTCGACCAAGCTGGCGCGGCCGTCGTGACGACGAGACACCGTCAGTTCCACTTGACTGTGTCGCGACGCGCGACGAGCACCGGCTGCAAAAGAAGAGTCGGCCGGGGACGGGTCAGTCGGCGCCCGAGCACGACCGGATCGACCGCCGTCCAGCTCGCGCATCCGTACTCGGCGCAATCCGGGGAGCACTGACGACCGGGGTGCTGCGACGGATCGAATCCCCGTGGCGACGCGCTCATCCGCACTCCCTTCGATGAAGGCGACCGGGGCATCGAGTCGGAAGATGAGGCGCACAGTCTGGACCTCTACACCGAGGAACAGTGTATCAGCGCTCGACGCGACCCCTTTGAAGTGCAGGCACGATCGTGCCCCTACTGGTCGGTTGGAGATCGAACGACTCCGCCCGTGCGCCCGAACGTGCGAAACGCATGTTCACCAGCGTGACACCGTTGCGGTGGCTCTGCGTCGCGTGATCGGATAGGCGCTCGATCAGCAGGATGCCCAACCCCAACCCTGGCTGCGCCGAGGGTTGGTCGCACCCCACGCCCCAGTCAGAGACACGGATCACGATCTCGTCGTCCGTCGCCTCGCACTCGCACAGGAGATCGCCGTGACCACCTGGATACGCGTGGCGAACGACGTTCCCGCACGCCTCCGTCACGGCAAGCTGAATATCCCCCGAGCGCAATGCCGACACGTTCAGTTTGGCGAGGAACGCTGCCACCATGCCTCGCACGACCGGCACCGCGCCTGGCAGCGCGGGCTGACGAAGCTGCTGGGCGGGAACTGAGCCGTTGGCGCCGAGCTTGCCACGGATCTCAAACATCCAAACCACCCCACTACGACGGATCAACGGCCGGTGCGACCAGGCTCTGGGATCACGACGCGCAGCGGGCAGTTGGGCCGCGCTCTCCGCATTTACCCTCACTCCCCATGCCGCAAACTCCTCGTCGGTCGACCAGGTTCCACGGTGGGAATGGCATCACCCAGCCTCCTTTCTCCGAGCCTGACGCATGAGCGGAGAGTGATATGGTGGTGGTGTGGCGTTGACCTAGCTCTCGTCGACGCGCATTCTGGCCCCAGCGCCCGGTCAGGCGTACACGCCGGCCAAGTGAGGCGGCTTGTCCGAAGGAGGTCAGAATGCTGCCACTCGCAATGAAGCTCCGGGCGCTGCATGACGCCGACGCGCTCCCCGCGAGCGCTGACCATTACTCGTTGTCCAGCTGTCACGGGTTCGCCGTGTATGACGAGGACGGGCGGGTGGGTACCGTCCGTCGTGTCCGGTCCGGTCAGGCGCTAGCCGAGCCAGACACTCTGGTGGTGCGCACCGGACTGTTCATCCGAAAGCTCGTTCTCATCCCAGCCGCTGAGATCGACGAGATCTCGGAAGACCACCATCGGGTGGTGTTGCGTGCGCAGCCTGGCCGAGGGCCGGCTCGTGCTCGCCGCCGTAATGCGGCGTACCGGCCTCGACTTGGCGGCGTGTCGTGATTGCCGCCGACGCCGTTCGTGGCTGCGGAGAGTATGTCGTCGATTCGCCCGACGGGCGAATCGGTACGGTCGCTGAGATCCGATACGCCGGCGACCCGCAGACGCCGACCGCCCTGGCGATCCGGGCCGGCCGCGCTGGTTCGAGACTGCTCATCGTCCCGGTCTCGCAGCTCACCGCGATTCGGCCCGCGCTGCACCGAGTCACCGTGCGAGCATCTCCGGACATCACGACCAGCGAACACGCACCGGCCGCGGAGAGAGTCAGGTGGTGCCATGCAGCACGTCCTCGCAGCTGACTGGAGCAATGCGGTGTGGGAGCTCACGGAGCACGCATGGCTCGCTCAGAACGACCGCCCGAAGAACGAGGTTCTCCGCCTCCAGTGCGGCGCGGACGGTGAGCGCCTTTGGAGCGAGTGGACCCAGGAGGATCCGCAGGACGCGCAGTTCGTCCTCTACTTCCTCGGTCCGGTCGACCCGCGGAGCCCCGAACCAGCCCGGCTGGTCGGTCGCTGGTCCGCGGTCGCCGAATCAGACATGATCACACGGATCCGCGTGATCTTGGACCGGCCGACGGAGTGATCGCAGGCCGCGCCGTCCGCGGCATGGGCCGGGCCAGTGAGTCTCAGAGCGCGGGCGGTATGGACGCTGGGCGTGCCCGATCGATCACGGCGATCCGCTCGCGGGCCTCGGCCGCCGATCTCACGATGCCTTTCTGATCGAACAGCTCGGCCGCTCGAAGGAACTCCTGGCGGGCGCCGTCGACGTCGCCGGCGGCGGCGAGGACTCGTCCCAGAACCACCCGGTCGATCGCCCTGTCGTCGAGCAGGTCGGTGGAGTCATGTAACGCGCATGCCTCGCGGGCCAGCGCAACCGCCTCGACGTGTCGACCCTCGTGCGAGCGTAGGAGCGCCTCCGCGGACCGCCAGGCCGCCTGAGAAGCAACATCGGCGCGGGCCGCCGTTCGGCGGCAGACGAGCGCCGCCTCAGCCGCTTCGGCCAGACGACCCAGCTCGATCAGGATCAACGCCCGCAGACCCTCGTTGGTCGAGAGGTAGGCCGTCTCCCCGAGCCGCACCAGCTCGTCCGAGCCCGCACGAAGCAGCACCTCCGCCCGGGTCCAATCCCCCGCCAGCATCTCGACCCGGGCGGCGATCTGGGCGGTCACTGCCCACCCCACAAGCTGCCCGAGGTCAGCGCGGATCGCCCGGCCGCGTGCCACGTCCGCACGGCCGACGGCGACGTCGCCCGCCGCTGCTCGCGCCACACCGCGGATGATCAGCGCCTCCGCCTGGATGGGCATCGGCGTATCGGCCGCCTCGAGTAACTCACGCACCTGCGCGGCCACCTCGATCGACGGAGTCGGTCCGAACCACACCTTCACCGGGATCTCCGCCGCGACCCGAACCTCCTGCGAGCGATCGCCGGCACGACGAGCTGCGGCCAGTGCGTCCAGCTGGGCGCTGTGTGACTCGGCGTTGCGGCCCGCCACCGCGTGGTAGTCGGCTATCGCCAGCCAGGCTCTGGAGAGCCCGCGATCGTCGCCGCGCTTGGCGAACAGCTGCGTCGCAGCCACGGCACGTGTGTACGCCGCCTCCAGATCCCGGTCGGGATCCGTGGCCTCGAACAGGTGAAAAGCGGCCACATCGGCGTACGCCGCGGCCAGATCGTCGCCCATCGTCGCCAGCTGATCGATCGTCGTGGCAGCCTCATCGAACAGACCTGCCTCCATCAGCTGGTAGCTGAGCTCGACGGCCACGCCGATCGGATCGGCGACTGCGCCTGTCGTGACAGCCCGCGCGAGCAGGTTCGACGCAGCGGGGGCATCGCCCCGCTCTGCTGCTTGTCGACCGACTGCCGCAAGCGCCGCTGCGGCCGCGGCCGCCGCGGTCATGGCCGGCTCACCGGACGGGTCGAGCTCGTGGCGCAGCTGCCAGACTCGCTCGAGGTGGTACGCGCGGAGTTCGGCGGCGATGACGCTGCGGTCCGAGAGCCAGTCCGCCAGGCCTCCGTGCACATCCGCCCGCCGGTCCTTCGACAGCTGCTCATAGGCGACGTCGCGGATCACAAGGTGATGAAACGAGTACGCCGTTTCGCCGGGGAATCCACTCCTGGCTGATCGCACCAGATCTCGGCGTACCAGCTCACCCAGCTCGTGCTCGATCGCGTCGGCATCCGATCCCGGAAGCACGGCACAGAGGGCGCCGAGATGGAACACCTTGCCCTCGACGGCCGCGTGCTCCAGCAGCGTTTGATGCGACGGCTGCAGGCCCCCGATTCGCGCGGCGACAAGCGCCCGGATGGTCGGCGGCAACCGAACGTCGCCGCCCGGAGTCTCGGCACTCACCGCGACGAGTTGCTCTGCAAACAGCGGGTTGCCTTCGGCCCTATCCGCGATGCGCTCTCGGAGGTCGTCCGAAAGCTGCGCCGTTGCGAGCTGCTCCACCAGGTCGCGACTCTCCCCGGTCGTCAGCGGCTCCAGCAGCAGGTTGGCCGTGTTGCGCTGACCGCCGGCCCACTCTGGGCGCGCATCAAGCAGCTCGGGGCGCGCCATGCAGACGAGCAGCAGAGGCACCGGACGCGCGAAGCGGGCGACGTGCTCGATCAACTCGTGAAACGCCTGTTCCGCCCAGTGCATGTCATCCAGGACGAGGAGCAGCGGCCGTGTGTCCGCCAACGACTCGAGGACGCGCCGGACGGCCCACGGAATCCCGTCGCCACCGATGCCATCTGATCGGCCGAGAGCCACCGCAACCGATCGGGTCACGCGTTCGCCATCCGGATCATCTGCCATCAGCCGCCTGACCCCTGCGATCGGGTCGTCGCCGAACGCGGCGATGAACGCCTCGAGGACCGGCCAATACGTGATTCCTTCTCCGTACGGCAAGCACCGGCCGGAGATGATCAACGCCTCCGGGACGCTCGCCGTCAGCTCGCGTACAAGACGCGACTTGCCGATCCCCGCCGGGCCGAGCACCGTCACCTGATGGCACTTTCCGACCCGCACAGTTCTCGTATACATCGAGTGCAACAGCGCCAGCTCATCCTCCCGACCGACCATTCGGGCGTCGGCCCGTCGAGCCAGCGGATCGGCGCCGTGGACGACACGGACGAGGACGTGCGCGGTGAGCGGCTCCGCCTTGCCCTTCGCCTGGATGAGAACCGGCGATGTCTCCACCGCGCCGCGCACCAGCCGCTCCGTCTCCTCGCCAATGACGACGTGGTTCTCCTGGGCGGCCTGTTCCAGCCGAGCGGCGACGTTGACCGCGTCACCAGTGATGATCTCCTCCCCGCGGCCGACGACCACCACCCCGGTGTTCACGCCAATGCGACATGCCAACCGCACGCCGCGCGTTTCCGCCAGCTCGGAGCCGAGGCTGTCCAGCGATTCGCGCATCTCATCCGCAGCCCTGACCGCGCGATACGCATCGTCCTCATGGAGTTCGGGCAGGCCGAACACAGCCATCACGGCATCGCCGATGAACTTCGCCACCGTCCCACCGTGACGCTCGACCGCCTCGCGCATCACCGCGTGGAAGGCCGACAGCACCGAGCGCAGCGCCTCAGGGTCGAGCTGCTCCCCAACTGCCGTCGACCCCGCCAGGTCGCAGAAGAGCACCGTCACGGTCCGCCGGGAGGTCGGCGCCGCTCCGGCGTCCGCGAGGGCGGCTCCGCACCGATCGCAGAACCGCGCGTCTCCGGCGTTCGAGCGGCCGCAGGACGTACACGCTACCAATGACACGTCGCCAGGATATCCGGCCCGCCCACTACTCCTCGAGCTGCGCCCGCACGGCGCGCGCCGCGGCCGCGGCGGTCTGCGCGGCCGTCTCCGTATACCAGGTGCCGAGATAGTCCCCTGCCAGATGGACGCGGCCAAGCGGCACGGTCAGCGCCGGCTGGAGCGCCGAGCGGCCGACGTGCGGATACGGCAGTCCCTGCGGCCAGCGCTGGACGACCGTCTCGCGGACACGGCGGCGCAGGTGCGGCAGCAGGTCGACCAGTGACTGCTCGAACGCCCTGGCGATCTCGTCGTCGTCCAGCTCGAGCATGCGAGCAGCTGCGTCGGCGGCGGCGTAGGCCATGATGCTGCCCATCGGCTCCCTCACGGCCGCCGGTCGCAGCACGTTCGCCATGTTGAACAGCATCGAGAACGGCCGCCCCGGCGTCGCCAGTGCATACACGGAGTCCCAGCGGGTGACGATCTGCTCGTCGGTGAGGAAGGCGACGACGGCATACGGCCCGTAGCGGATCGCCTCCAGCGCCAGGGCGGTCGGCGCTGGAAGTCCCTGGACGATCCGCCGGGCAACCGGCGCGGGCGCGGCGACCACGGCGGCCCGAGCGCGCAGTGTTCGCTCGACCCCCTCCGACCGGTAGCGCACCTCGACGCCGTGCTCGTCCTGCGCCACCGACTCGACCTCGCAGCCCAGCCGGATCCGACCGTCCAGCGGCTCCGCCAACCCGTCGATCAGCCGGCCGGAGCCGCCGACGATCACCCGCGACAGCCCCGCCGAGCGGTTCCAGACCAGGTGGAAATAGCCGACGCCGTAGCCGGCGGCCAGCTGCTCGGGCTCGCCGGACGAGCGGGTCAGCGTCGCGCGGTAGACGGCGTCGACGTCGGCCGGCAGCTTGCCGATGAACTCGCTGAACGGACGATCGTCCATGAAGGACAGCATCCGCGCCTGCCGCTCGACCGCCGGCTCACCGGGTCGGGGCGCGGCGATCCGCCCGTACCGGGCGACCGCCAGCCGCAACCGCGCCCCGCTCGTGGCCAGCGCCAGCCGCGAGGACAGGCTCATCGGCAGCTGCAGCGGGAACGTCTCGACCGGCCCGGAGCAGGCGATCCGTCCACCCAGCGCCACCGCGGCGAGCCGCCCGGGCACCGGCGCGGCGACCGTACCCGTCTCGTCGATCAGCCGACCGGCGGCGGATTCGGGCCCGCTGAAGACGTGCGCGCCGAAGTTCAGCCACACGCCGCCCCGCGGCTCCGACCGGATCCGCCCACCGACCCGCTCCGACGACTCCAACACCAGGACGTCGCGGTCGCGGAGATCCCACGCGGCGGCCAGTCCCGACACGCCGGCACCGACGATCACGGCGTCATACACGTGCTCCGGTGAGGCATCCACTGTGACCGCACGATACGGCCTCGGGGAAGATCGACCGCCCGCGGCGCGTCGTGGAGGTTTAAGCAGGCGAGCTCCGGCGGGCGTATGCTGGACGCCGGGTCATCGCTCGCGGATTCGTCGAGCCACAGGGGTGTCTCTCGTGAAACGCAAGAGTGTTGCATTCGCACTGGTCGTCGGCGCGTTTCTGGTCTCGGTTGCGCCGGCGCAGGCAGGCAAATGGTCGTACGGCAACGGACCCACCGACCTCTGGACGGTGCACCCGCCGGGGGCGGGTGCGTTCGACGTGTGCACGACCCGCGTCCACGGCCGCGTCGGCCTCAGTGGGTTCGGCGACCCGGCCGGGCCGCCGCCGGCAGCTCCGCCTCCGCCGTACGCTCCGATCACGGTCAACGTCTACGCCGGCGCGCCCGGCAGCCTGAACGGGGCATCCCCCGTCACCGGCGGGCTCCGGCTGCTCAACGGCACCGTGCTGCCGCCGGTCGCCAGCACGACCACCGCCGCGCCGACCGCGCTCATCCCCCAGGAGCAGTACGGACCCGACGTCTGGGTCTACGCGGCGGCGCCGTTCGCCGTCAGCATCCCGGCCGGCGCCATCCCTGCCGGCGACGACGTCATCATCCAGAAGAACAACTTCGGCGGGGGGCTGACAGCGTACGAGACCGCGGACGCGATCGACTGCGACCAGTCGTCCTGGAGGGGCACGGTCTGGAACGTCAGCTCGGCCGGTGACACCAGCGTCACTCAGACCACGGCCGGCCTCGCCGTCAAGATCGGTACCGGCACGACCGCCGACCCGATCTCGACCTACGTCTCGGACTGCGTCGCCACCGGCGACTTCGACGCTCGGGTGCACTACAACCTGGTGACCTGGCCGACGGCCAACTCGGTGCGGGTCGGGCTGCTCGTCAACAACCCGGACTACCCCTCGCCGAACGGATCGTTGACGGTGGAGCGGACGAGCTTCGCCGCCACCGGCGACGTCGGCACGGGCGAGAACTATGTGATGAACGCAGTCGACCCCGGTGGCCCGTTCCAGACGGTGCCCACCCTGTCCATGACCGGCGACCTGCGCGCCAAGCAGAAGGGCGCCGTGATCACCACGTACTACAAGGACTCCACGACCGGCGGGAAATGGCAGAAGATCGGCACGTCGCCGGCCTACACCGAGCCGGTCACCCTGGGTCTGCAGATCTGGGGCGACAAGGATCAGCTCACCGGGCCGGTCAAGGCCAAGTTCACGAAGTTCAACCTGACCGGAGACTGCGTGTGACGGTTCCCGGCTGACCGGGGAAATCCCCGAGGCGATCGGCGATCCGAAGGTCTACGGTCGAGCGGCAGGCAGTGAGATCGTGACGGAGGTGCGGCATGCGGAGGCGACAGACAGTCAAGTCGGCCGAGGGCATCACGCGGACGGGGGTGCGCCGGATCGGCGCGGTCGTTGCCATCGCGCTTGCCGCAAGCGCGGCGGGCGGTGCCACGGCGCAGGCCGGGACGGACAGCTGGACGCCGCTGGCCCAGCCTCCGCAGATGGTGCCGTCGGTGACCTCGATCAGCTTCGGGCCGGGGGGCGTCGGGTACGCCTCCGGCGGTGAGCGGGCATTTCGCACCACCGACGGCGGCGCGACGTGGACGGTGCGGAGCCAGAGCCTGGGCGCGCTGACCGCCGACCCGTTCGATCCGCAGCGCGTCTACGCGTGGCGCACGCACTGGCCGCGCGAGCGCAACGGCAATCCCCAGCTGACGAGGATCGGTATCAGTACCGACGGCGGCACGAGCTTCACCGAGATCGACCCGCACCTCCCGTTCACCGTGGAGGGCGACCTCGAGGGTCGCGTCGACATCCTGCCCGACCCGGTGCATCCCGGGCTGCTCTACATGTCGATCCAGCAGAGCAGCAGCTGCGCGTTCCTGCGCAGCTCCGACCACGCGGCGACCTGGACGGTGCTGACGACCCCCTGGCGCACGTGCCGGCTGGCCGTCGACCAGGCCGGGCAGCTGTACACCGGCGCCGACGGTCACGGCGTGATGCGAAGCACCGACCGCGGTGCGACCTGGACATCCGGGTCGACGGGCATCCCGCGCAAGCCGAACGGCGATCAGCCGGTCGGAGTGACCGTGGTGTCGGCCGCCCACGCCGGCGTCGCCTACACGTCGTCCGCCAAGGCGATCTACCGCACCACGGACAGCGGCGCGCACTGGTCGGCGACGGGCGTGACGTTCGGCCGGTACTTCCAGCTGCTCGCCGTCGACCGCTGGCACGACGACGTGCTCTGGGCGCGCAATGGGTCGACGCACCTGATCCGCAGCACGAACGCGGGCGCCACATGGACCGCCGTCGGCGCCGTACACGCCGACACGTTCGGGCTGCACCCGCTGGCCTTTGACACGTCGCAGACCGACCACGTCCTGGCCGCGCCGCAGATCTTCTTCCCGTTCACCGGCACCGGCCCGGTCGGAATCCTCGGCAGCACCGACGACGGCGCCGGCTGGTCGCCGTCCCAGCACGGGCTGCTCGCGCCCGTGCCGCTGGGCTCAGTGGCGCTCTCGCCCGACCATCCGGGCGTGATGTACGCGTCCGGCCAGACCGGGCACTTCGTCTCGCTCGACTCCGGCGTAACCTGGAGCGGGTCGCCCGCCGAGGGGCCGTTCTTCACCCGATTCAACCGGATCAAAGTGATCCCCGGAACGCCGGACACGGTGTTCGCCTACGGCGAGGAGGGTTACCGCAGCGCCGACGGCGGCCAGACCTGGCAGCCGGTGTCGATCCCCGGTTCGCCGTCGCTCGACGATCTGACGGTCGGCGGTGGAGGCGGCATCTTCGCCGTTACGCAGCCGGGCGGCGTGTGGTCGTCGCACGACAAGGGCGACACCTGGACGCGGATCAGCGCGCCGCGGTTCATGAGCAGCATCTCGGCTGGAGCGGGCAGCGCCCTGTATGCCACCAACGGCGACCTGTGGAAGCAGACGTCGACCGGCTGGACGAAGCTGCTCGGCTCGGCGTTCTGCCGATGGGTGGTGGCCGATCCGGTGCACCAGGGCGTGGTCTACGCCGCGGTCAACACCGCGCCCCGGCCCCAGCTGCTGCGCTCGACGGACGGCGGGGCGCACTGGACGGACATCGCGCCCGAGCAGGCGTGGGGCGGCAGCCTGATCGAGCCGCGACTGATGCTCGACCCGAACAACCCCACCCGGCTGTTCCTGGACGGTGGCGTCAAAGACCGCCGGCAGCTGCTGATCAGCAACGATCTCGGCGGACACTGGTCGGCGGCGCCGAACGACACGACCAACCTCAGCCGCCAGTTCCTCGACCTGGCTCCCGGGTCGCCGACCCGGCTGATCGACATCATGCGGTACCGCAGCGATCCGCACAGCGGCCCGCTGGACGACACCATCGAGGTGTACACGCCGTAAAACGGCGCCCGGCTACCGCGCTGCGAGCACATCCGTGGCGCGGTGGCCGGGCCCGACGGTGTCGACGATCAGCACCGTGCTGTCCGAGTGCTCGCTGCGCAGCGGCCGGATCGCCCGGTAGGCGTCCGATGCGTACCAGCGCTCGGCGTGGACTCGGTCGGGGAATCCGATGATCACCAGGTCGCCGTCCCAGCGGCCCTCTCGCACGTCAGCCATGCTGCCATGCACAACGTATCGTCCGCCGAACGGCTCGAACGTCGACTCGATCCGCTCGAGGTACTCGACGATCTCTGGTCCCATCTCCACGCGTCGGATCTGACCCACGGCGAAGGCCCCGGGGTCTGCGTTGTTCGGCATTCCATCGCCTCCTGATCGGCTCGTGTCCACGAACGCGTCGGGGGGCCACACCGTAGCGCTCACCAAGGGGCTAGCGTCACCGCCATGCCGCCGACGGACATCACGCTGCGCGCCGCCCGCGGCTCCGACGGCCGGGCGATCGGCGCGATCAAGGTCGAGACCTGGCGTCGGGCCTACGCGAGCATCCTCTCGGCCGGCGTCCTGGACGGTCTCGACGCCAGCCAGGAATCGGCCGAGTGGGGCGCCTATGCGCGCGACACACCGCCGGATCACCGGCTGATTGTTGCCTGTGAGGACGACGTGGTGGTCGGCTACGGTCGCAGCGAGCCCTGTCCCGACCTCGACGTGCTTGGAGCCGGTGAGGTGGCCGGGTTGTACGTGCATCCAGCCGCGCAGGGACGGGGCGTCGGCAGCGTGATGCTCGCCTGGCTGCTCGACGACCTGGCGGCGCGGCGGTTCGATCCGATCGTGCTCTGGCACTTCGTGGGCAACGACCACGCCGCCGCCGTGTACACCCGGTTCGGGTTTCGCCCCGACGGCGCGCGGCGCCCGGTGCCGGGCCTGGGGATCGACGAGGTGCGCCTCCGACTCGCGCACCGCCTCGGATAGGATCGGCACCGGATGTCGTACAACCAGCCGCCGCAGCCGATGCAGGGTCCTCCTCCACCGCCGCAGAGCGACGGGTGGACGACGCAGCGTGTGCTGCTGGCCGTGGCCGGCATGCTCGTGTGCTTGCTGCTCGGCCTGCTGGCCGGGCTGACCATCGGCAACAACTCGAGCTCCGACAGCAAAGGCGGCACGACGGTGATCAAGGGCGGGACATCGACCGTCACGCAGACCGAGACGTCGCCGCCGACGACGGTCACCGAGACGGACACGGTGACCGAAACCGAGACGGCGCCCAGCTCCTAGCTCGTCACCGGGCGGCCAACCGCTCCGCCAGCCACGCGTGCATCTCGGACGGGCTCGACTCGATCAGGCTGACATGGCCGTCGTCCGGCCGCAGGTCGAATCGCGCGCCGGGGATGCGCTGGGCGAGCCACCGCCCGTGTGCCACCGGGACGAACCGGTCGTGCTGACCGTGCCAGATCCGCACGGGAACGTCGATCGACGCCACGTCGAACCCCCACGGTTCGTAGACCGCCTCCGACTCGTCGGCCCACCCCTCGATCCCGGCCGCCAGCGCCTCGGTCATCGTGGCGTGCATGTGCTCGATCACATCCCCGGTGAGTGCTGCGCTGTCAACCGGCGAGAGCAGGCTGGCCATGGCCTCCCGCAGCTCGTCCGGCGTGCTCCCGGCGAGCTCCGCGGCCTGGGCCCGCAGGTAGGCGTGGTACGCCTCCTCGCCCTGCTGCATGACGTCACGCTCCTCGGTGTTCAGATCGCCCATGCCGTCGAACCAGTCGAGGCCCTCGGCGTCAAAGGGCGCATCGCCGGCGACCACCGCCGCCGCGACGACGCGGTCGGGAAGCAGCGCCGCCGCGGCCAGCACGTGCGGACCGCCGCCGGACACTCCGGCGGTCGCGAACCGGCCGAGCTCGAAGTGGTCAGCGACCGTTTGCGTGTCCACCGCCGACGAGCCGACGCGCAGCCCGGGAAGCCGCGAGGACTCGCCGTAGCCGGGCCGGTCGTACGTGATGACGCGCAGGCCATGGGCTGCCGCGTCGTCGACGACCTGCTCCTGCAGCCGCCCGCACAGCGGCGTGCCGTGGTGGAAGATGAACGGCGCACCGTCCGGGACGCCGCCGTCGAAGGCGCGGATCGTCCGGCCGTCGGGCGTCCGGATGCGGTGCACCGTCTGATACGCCGTCTCGCTCATCTCCAGGCAACGCTATTCCTCGCGCCTGGTGCGCGCAACGCCGCCTAGCTCAGCGCGTGACCTCGAAGTACCAGTATCCGAACGGACAACACGACACGCTGTCCGGAATTCGGTCAGATCAGCGCGTTGCGCTCGGGCGACCATCGGCGTGCGATCAGCGCGTCGGCCACATCGAGGTCGATATCCGCGGAGACGGCCCCGACCTCGCCGTAGTCCAGATGGGCGACAAGCGTTCCGTCGGGCGCGATCACGCCGGTGATCGAGCCCTGGTCGGGCGCAGCCACGTTGGACGCAGCGACGTAGATGGAGTTCTCGAGCGCCCGGCAGAGCAGCGCCTTCTCGTTGTACGGATTCGAAGCGTCGCACCAGACGGCGGGCAGGGAGCCGTCGCCGGTTGTCACGTAATGCGGCACGAACACCACCTGAGCGCCGGCCAGCGCGAGCGCGCGGGTGATCTCGGGGTAGCGGAACGCCTCGTGGCAGATCGCGACACCGAACGTGAGGCCGCCGGCCTCGAACACGCTTCGGCCTGCGCCGGTCACGTAGTGCCGCTCCTCGGACGGGTCGATCTGGGTCTTCAGCTGCTCCCCCACCACCTCACCAGCGGCGTCGACCACGGCCGAGACGATCAAACGCCCGGCCGCCGTGTGCCGCTCGAGTCCGACGATCGCCGCGATGCCCGCCTCGCCGGCTGCGCGCGACACCTCGGTAAGCGCGTCGTCGATGTCGCCGGCCGAGACGTCCGGCACCTCCCGTGCCTGGTTGCGATGCCCCGGCAGCACCGTCTCCGGGAGGCAGACCAGAGCCGCCCCCTGCGCCGCCGCCTGCCGGACGGCCAGGACCGCCGCCGGAACCGCCTCGTCGAGCGTCGCTGTCAGCGGTGTCGATGCGACAGCGATGCGGACGACGGCCATGCGCCGACTCTAACCGCGCCGGCGGGCCGGTTGCCGCGGCCGCCTGCGCTTGAACGATCGGCACGCACCGTTCACCGAGGAGGGAGCGGTCATGCGACGGGCACCACGGGGATTCGCAGCGGTTGTGCTGGTGGCGCTCGCGGCACTGGCCGGCGGCGGCACACCACGGACGTGCTGCCGACGATCCTGCGCGCCATAGGGATCCCGCTGACACCCATCCGGTCGACGGCCAGGCGCGGGCCCTACACCTGCAGTGCCAATTCGGGATTCCGCCCGGGCGGCCGGCACGGCCCCGAAGCCGCGACGGTGACCCCGGTGCAGCAGCCCGAGCACACCCATCACGCACGGCGGCCTAGCGCTGGAGCGAAAAGAACGGCATGCTGGAGGGGTGCGGTATGCACCCCTCCTTCTGCTCGCCGGCCTGTTCATCGCGGTCGATGTGGTGGTCGACCGGATTGTCGCGGATAGCCCCGGCACTCTCCACCACCCGCGGCCGCTGCTGCTGATGCTCCCCGCGCTGCTGCTGGTGGCGGTGCTCTGGAGGGCACGCGACCAGGTGGGCACGCTGGGCCGCGTGGGCGTCGGTATGTGCACGACCGGCGGCGTCGCCAACATGGTCTGCACCCTCGTCGACGGGGACGGCGTCAGCGACTACATCAGGTTCAACGTCAGCCACTACCTGATCGTGATCAACCTGGCCGACATCCTGATCGTCGCCGGGCTGGTGCTCGTCCTGGTCTCGACGCTGGCGGCCTACGGCGGCCGGTTGCGACGTACCGTGCCTGACCCACCGGGCTGACCGGGAAGCGCGGCCGGGCGAGCCGTGAGCCCGCCCGGCAGGCTGCGCTAGGTGTACTGACCACGGAGGTGTGCGACGCGGCTGATCGGTGGCTTGCCGCCGAGTGAGCCGTGTGGTCTTCGTCGGTTATACCAGCGTGTCCAGCCGGCGAGAGCGCGAGCGCGGTGGTGTGAGGATGGGTAGGCGTAGCGGTACGCCCATTCTCGGAGCATGGTCTTGATGAAGGCTTCGGCCTTGCCGTTGGTGCGTGGCGTGTAGGGGTCGCGTGTAGCGGCGCTGGATGCCGAGCTGGCGGCAGGTGTCGCGCCAGTGGTGCGAGTGATACGCCTTGGCGTTGTCGGAGAGCACCCGCTCGATCTGGATGCCGTGGTCGGCGTACCAGGCGACGGCGCGGCGCAGAAACGCTGCGCACGTGGTGCGGTCTTGGCCGGCCAGGACTTCGGTGTAGGCAAGCCGTGAGTGATCATCGATCGCGACGTGGAGGTGCTGCCAGCCCGCCCGCCGGTTACGGTGCACGCCGTCTTTGAGGATCCGCTTTCCGACCACGTGGAAGCGGCCCAGCTGCTTGGTATCGACATGCAGCAGCTCGCCCGGCCGCTCCCGCTCGTAGCGGCGCACCGGATCACGCTCGGCTCGTGGCAAGCGAGAGCAACCCCAGCGGCGCAGCACCTTACCGACCGTCGACGCCGGTCGTCCCGTGATCGCGGCGACCACCCGCCAGCCTCAAACCGCGCCAGCCACCGATACCCGTCCCCCATCGCGCCCCCTCCCCCCCCCCCCTCATCATCCGGGCCTCCTTTGCGACCTATGGACTTCGACATCCACAAGGCTCGCGGGAGGCCCGGACAACGTCAGCCGTCGCGCAGGTGAGTGGTCAATCCAGCTAGGACGCGAAACGCTTGACGAAGTTGAGGGCCGTGTCGGCGACTTCGCGCCAGCCGCTGTCGATCGTGAGCGCGTGGCCACGGCCCGGGATCTCGACGATCTCCGTGACGCCCTCGTTCTTCTCCTGCTTCTTGAACGACGCGTTCGCGATCGCCCACGGCACCGTGTGGTCGTTCTCACCGGAGATGATCAGCATCGGGCCACGCTCCGGGTTCTTCGTGTCGACCTTGGCCTCGGTCCACGGGTTGAGGTTCGCCGACGCCGCCTGGAACAGCGGCGCGCCCGGCGCCGGGACGGCGTAGGTCTCGTACAGCTGCTTCGCCTCGTCCTCACTGACGGCGTTGGCGAAGCTGTAGCGGAACTGCTCGTAGGTGAGCGGGACGGCGCGGCCGCGGTTGGCCGGGTTGTGCAGCACCGGGCTGCCCGCCCGCAGCGCCGAGATCGGCAGCGGCAGCACACCCCGGAACGGTGCCGGGTCGATGGCGACGGTCGCCGCCGAGCGCCCGCGGCCGGCCAGGATCTGCGCCAGCAGGCCGCCGAAGGAGTGCCCGATCACGGCGGGCTTCCTGTCCAGCGCGCCGATCACGTCGTCGAAGTGATCGGCGACCTGCTTGATCGTCTTGTGGGCGAACACCTCGGGGTGCTCGTTCGCCTCGTCGACGGTCTCCGGATCGTCCGGCCAGCCTGGCGTCAGCGCGGTGTATCCGGCCGCCTCGAAGGCCTCGGCCCAGCGATCCCAGCTGCTCGGCAGCAGCCACAGGCCGTGGACGAAGACGACGGGCGTCACGGCCGTCGCATTGGCGCGCTCGATCTGTTCCTGCTCGTGCTCGGTGATGGTCGCGGTCGCGGGCATGCGCGCTCCTTTTCGGACGACGGAAACAGCCGCCCGAGTCTAGCCCCGGCGAGCGATCAGCGAACCACGCGGCTCTGCGGCCGGCCCGAGGAGCCGTTCCCGTTCTCCTCCGCGCGCTTGCGCCGCCGCTGCTTCTCGGCGCGCATCGCCTGCTCGCCGCGACCGAGCACCTTGGCGGCCGAGTCGTTCTTCCGTGCCTTGACGATGCCCGTGCTCGCGCCGTGGAAATGCCTCCGGACGCGGCGGGAAACGGCCAGCCGGTCGATCTCTTCCTCGAGGCGCTTCGCCCGCTTGCGCGCCTGCTTCTTGGACAGCCGTGGCAACACGACGACGAACTCGTCACCGCCCAGCCGAGCCACCAGCTCACCGGGCTTGATCGTTGAGTTGAGCGCATTCGCGAGGGCCACGATCAGCTGGTCGCCACGCTCGAACCCGAGCTTGTCGTTGACAGCCTTCAGGCCGTCAACGTCCACGAACAGCATTCGAAACGGCGTCCCGGTCTCGGTCAGGCGCACCAGCTCCTCGATCAGGCGGCGGCGATTACCGACGCCGGTCAGCGGGTCGGTGCGCGCCAGGTCGAAGAGCTCGCAGCGCACCGTCAGCGCGTACAGCGCCTGCGATGCCAACTCAGCAAACGACCGTACCAGCTCGCGCTCGCGGGGCGACGACCACCGCTCGCGGCGGTCGAGCGCCAGCGTGCCCAGCACGCGGCCGTGGGCGAACAGCGGAACGCTGAGCCGCGCGACGCCGGACTTGCGACGTGGCTCGCCGCGGCCGCCGGAGGCCAGGATCACCCGCGCGCGCTTGCACGGCACGAGTTGAGACGTCTGCGCCTCGATCTGCTCGCGGCACTCGGCGAGGTCGTCCTCCTGGAAGACGGCCGACAGCGCAGCCGGGAGCCGGCTGAAGAACATCTGCTCGCGCCAGAACGGGTCGGCGAGATCGACCTCGGGATGGAGCCTCACCCCTCTAGGCTACGAGCAAAACCAGCGATCACCAATGGCACCGGCATCAGTCGACGATGGCGTAAGCCGGCTGCCGAGGGTCGGCTCCGGCCCGCAGGAAGCCGCTCTCCGCGTCCAGGTAGATCGCCTCCACCGCCGCCGCCCAGCGCGTGAACTCCGGCCACCGCTCCATCCGGTGCCCACGCGACGCGAGGTCGTCGACCGCGGACTGCGGAAACCGATCCTCGTAGCCGAACAGACCAGCCCGGTACTCGAAGGGCGCGAACGAGTCGGGGAAGCTCCACGTCGAGAAGCGGGGGGCGTTGATCGCCTCCTGCACGTCCATCCCGAAGTGGAAGACGTTGAGGAACACCTGCAGCATTGCCTGCACCTGCATGTCGCCGCCCGGGCAGCCGAACGTGAACACCGAGCCGTCGTCACGCACGGCAATGGCCGGGTTCGGGGTCAGGCGCGGGCGCTTGCCCGGGGCGACCCCCGACGGGTGGCGCGGGTCCGGGCGCGACTGGTCTCCGCGCGACGACGGCACGATGCCCAACCCGGGCACGGCCGGCGAGCAGAATGCGCCGTCCGACGGTGTGGCCGAGAACGCGTTGCCCCAGCGGTCGATCGCACAGACGTACGACGTGTCCATCGGCCGCGCGCCCAGCATCTCCTCGGTGACCGGCGGCAGCAGGCCGGGGTCGAACGGCCGGCCGAGCGGCGGCGGCATCGCCGGCTCCGCCCGCCGCATGTCGATGCCCTCCAGGCGGGCGCGGACATGCGCGTCGGACAGCAGCTCGTCCAGCCCGACGTCGACCATCGCCGGGTCGCCGTAGCGGTACTCGCGATCCGCGAACCCCGCCTTCAGCACTTCGGTGACCAGGTGAATGTGGTCGGCGTCGTGGGGATCGCCGCCCATCGGGCCCGCGGCCTCCAGCATCCGCAGCGCCTGCGCCAGCACCGGCCCCTGGCACCACGGGCCGCAGGTCAGCACCTCGAAATCCCGCCAGCGGATGCGCACCGGCGGCTCGTACCGCGAGCGGAACGCCGCCAGGTCGTCGCGGTCGAGCAGCCCACCCTGATCGCGCTGGTGCGCCACGATGGCGGCGGCGATGTCGCCCTCGTAGAACGCGGCGCGCGCGGCCTCGAGCCCGGCGGCCCGATCGCCCGGCGCTACCGCCTCCTCGTCGGCAATGTGCTGGATCGTCGCCGCCAGATCGGCCTGGACGAACCGGTCGCCGACGGTCAGCGGCCGGCCGCCGGGCGCGAAGATCGCACCGACCGACGGCCACCGCTCCAGGGCGTCGGCGTTCTCGGCGATGTCCTCAGCCAGGTACGGAAAGACGGCGAACCCGTCGCGGGCGTGGCGGATCGCGGCGCCGGCGACCTCGCCGAAGGTCATCGTGCCGAAGTCGCGCAGCGCCGTGATCCATGCGTCGGGCGCGGCCGGCACGACAGTGCGCAGCACGCCCAGCGGGATCTGGCCGTCGTGCTCGCGCATGAACAGCTGCGGGTCGAGCGCCCGCGGCCAGTGGCCGAGGCCGGCGATCGTCTCGACCCGTCCCTCGGCGGTGCGGATCATGATCGGCGCCACACCGGCCACGTTCACCTCGTCCGAGTGCAGCACACCCAGGCAGATGCCGGCGCAGCAACCGGCGTCGACGGCGTTGCCGCCCCCCTCGAGCACCGCGAAGCCGGCGGCGGCGGCCAGATGATGCCCGGCCGAGACGGCGTGGCGCGAGCCGTACAGGGTCGGGCGCCGGGACGCGCCGCCGATGTCAGCCACGCCGGACGACCGGCAGCACAACGTGGGACGGGTGCTCGCGATCGTGGTACACGAGCTGCCTGGCGACGATCGTCGCGGACGCGGTGCCGAAGGGTTCCCCGGTGTTCGGGTTACGGTCGAAGCGATCGAAGTTGCTCGACGAGACATCGACGCGCAACCGGTGGCCGGGTAGCAGCACGTAGCTCGTCGCGCACATCGAGATGACGTACTCGTAGACGCGGCTCGCCTCGATCGACGACGGCCGGTCGAGGCCCTCCCGGTATCGGGCGCGGACGATGCCGTCCTGGATCGTGTTCACGGTGCCGTCCGGGAAGACGTCGCAGAGCGCCACCGTGAAGTCGGTGTCGGGCGCGCTCGACGAGGCGTGGAGGTGGGCCGCGACCGGCCCCATCAGCTCGAGCTCCTCGTCCAAGGCCTCGCCGACGTACCGGAGAATGTCGGCTCGACCGTCGAGTCCACGGCGGTCGCCGATCGCCGTCGCCAGCGCCCAGCAGTTGCCGCCGACGGTTTCGGCGACCGGATCGGCTGGGTCATACGAGTATCCGTCGGGCGGTTCGTCGGCGATCGGTGCCTCAAGAGACAACGTACCCTCCGAGCACAGGTAGAGCGGCGTGGCGACCGCGTCGGGCGGCGGCCAGACCTGCTCGCTTGCCCAGCGGTTGCGGCCCAGCGTGAACAGGTTGACGTTCCCATCGGCGCCGAAGCCGTTGTCGAGTCCCATCAGATAGCGGTCGAAGAACGCCTGGTAGCGGTCCCAGCGGTGCTGCGCCGTCGGCGGGAGCTGCATGCACACCGCGCGGTCGGTGTAGTCGCCGGAGCCCTCGTGATCCCATGGGCCGATCATCAGGTGGACGTCCTCTGGCTGCGGATGCACCTCCATCAGCCGGGCGTAGTCGGCCAGCTGCGGCCCGATGTAGACGTCGTACCAGCCGCCCCAGGAGAGCACCGGAACGTGGATGTCGGCGATCCGGTCGGCGAGCCCGTGGCGCGCCCACCAGTCGCGGTCGTCCGCATGGGCAACGAGTTCGAGGAAGAAGGCGCCCTCGAGGCCGACCGTCCGCGGCAGCTCGGTCAGCGGCAGGGCGTATGGATCGACGCCGGAGACGTCGGCGTACTCCTGCGCATCCATGGCCAGCGCCCAGTAGCCGGTCGTGTTCAGTAGGAAGGCGCCCTGCCGAAACCATGCCGCACGGCGGTCGACGCCGATGTCACCAGGGGCGATGCACGCGATCGCCGGATGCCCGCTCATCGCCGCCGCATAGGAGGTGATGCCGTAGTACGACTCGCCCCAGAGCCCGACCCGGCCGTCGCACCAGTCCTGCGCGATCGCCCACTCGACGGTGTCGTAGCCGTCCTCCACCTCGTTGACACCGGGGTCGAACGCGCCGCCGGACGAGAACTTTCCGCGCACGTCCTGGACGACGCACGCATAGCCCTTGCGGGCGAAGAACTCGCCGACCACGTCCAGCTCCATGTCCTCGGTCTGCTTGCCATACGGCTGGCGGATGATCACAGCGGGCGCCGGCCCGAGGCCGGCCGCGCGGTAGACGTCCGCACCCAGCCGCACACCGTCGCGCATCGTCGCGAACACGTCGGCCAGCACCTCGACCCCGTCCGCCCGGTCGGGGGTGCCCGACGGGATCTCGAGCGTGACGTGCACCTCGTCAGACGCGGGGTGGTAGCTCACCGCGTCATCCTACCGGCGCGACCAAGGGGTCTGACCCTGCTGTTGCGCGTGGCGCCGATACCACGATCTGGCGATGGCGGCCCTGGCCGCGGCGGACTGACAATGGCGGGTAGGACAGTGGAGCGCCCACGCTGCCTTGCCTGCCAGGCTCTCGCAACGCACGCGGTTCGCACGACGGACGGCCGGCTCGCGAACGCCTGCGCCGAACACGCCGGCCCGGCGATGGCCGAGGCCGGCGTCGCCGTGGCCGATCCCTGCGGGCCGGAGTGCGCCGAGTTCGGGTGCGCGGGCGTCGACGGGTGGACGCACCAGCTGCGCGCCGGCAACTAGAGCCCGGCGGCGACCGACTGGAGCGTGGTGCCCAGCACACCCGAGAGCGCGGTGAACAGCGCGGCCACCGCGAACAGGATCACGCCGAGCGT
Source organism: uncultured Actinomycetes bacterium (assembly GCA_963720885.1). Lineage (GTDB taxonomy): Bacteria > Actinomycetota > Thermoleophilia > Gaiellales > JAICJC01 > DATLLN01. The sequence continues at coordinate 128,301 of CAVRGW010000002.1, forward strand.
GATCGCGTACTCGGACGTGGCCTGACCGGCCTGCGAGCCATCGATCCACGGTGTCCCCATAGTTTCAGCCTACTGACGCAGGCCGGGGCGTCAACCGACGTGCACCCAGGACGCCACGGACGGGACGCCCGTGGAGTTCAAGATGAACAGCATGTAGTACCCAGGAGGCGCGACGCCGGTGGACGGCACATGCGCCGAGATCCCGTTCGCCGTCGTCGTGAACTGCAGCTCGACCATCCGCTGGTGCATGTCGTTGGCATGGGTGGTGGCGCCCGGCGCCATCAGCACAGCGCGGTTCACCGCGTTCGGCGTGACGACGCTCAGGGTGCCGCCGTTGGCGACGCTCGCCGTGGCCGAGGTGATCGTCGGCCGTGCTCCCTTGAACAGGTACGGCGGCGAATAGATGTCCAGCTTCTTCTGGCCGCCACCCGGCCGGTTGTCGCCGCCCGAGAGCACGCGACCGTCGGGCAGCAGGATCGCCGTCGAGTGATACGCGCGGCGCAGCGTCTGCGTCGCCATCTTCCGCCAGGTGTTCATCGCCGGGTCGTACAGCAGCGTGTCGTACTGAGGCAGCTCGTCCTTGCCCTTGCCGTTGCCGCCGACGCCGAGCAGGGTGCCGTCCGGCAGGATCACCAGGTTCATGTCGTGGCGCCCCTGCGGCATCGACGCCAGCGACTGCCAGGTCGGATTGGCGGCGGAGAAGTCCATCACCTGCGCGGTGGGCGTGGCCAGCGAGCCGGCGCCCGTGCCGCCGACGATCATCACCTTCGACGATCCGCCGGGGCCGCCCGGCAGCAGCACGGCCGACTTCTGGCCGGCGCGCGTCTGCGGCTTGGGCAGGAAGGTCCGCGCCCAGCTCGATGTGTTGATGATCGACGCCTCGCTGCGGCTGACCACGGCCAGCCGGGTATCCGGCAGCACGTAGACGTGCGGGTACCAGTTGTCGTAGTGGTTCCCGACGACCTGCAGCGAGCCGGTGCTCGGCGGGACGCCCGGGGTGTACAGCTCGGAGGTGGCGTTGGGCTGCGCGTTCTCGTCGCTGCCGCCGGTGATGAACACCTTCGAGTTCGCGGTCAGCGTGGCGGTCGGGTAGTACCTCCCGGCCTGCATGTCCGGGCCCTTCGTCCAGGTGTTGGTCTTGGGATCGAAGATCGCGGTGATCGGCGGGCCGTGGATGCCGACGGTGCGGCCGCCGGCCGAGAAGATCCGGCCGTCCGGCAGGATCGTGTGGCCGCCGCAGAAGATCGGGCCGGGGTTGTTGATGCGCACGGTCGTGTTGCTCACCGGATCCCAGATCGCGGTGACGCCCTCCTCGCCGAACATCAGCACCTTGCCGTTGTTGAGCAGTGCCATGTGGACGGCGGTGATCGCATTGGGCGGCGTGAACGGGGTTCCCCAGACGCCGGTGTCGACGTTGGCGGCGCTGGCACGGGAAGGCCCGTGCGATGCAAATGAGGCGGCGACGACCGCCAGTCCGGCGACGATCGCAATCAGTGGGCCGCGCGGGAGCCTGCGCATAGCTGTACCCCTTTCACCAAGATGAAGCCAACCGAGCATACGCGTCCTTCGTAAAGAGTCAAGTGGTTGTCGCAAGTACCATTGGCATTCATGGCCTCGTGGTTCCAGACGTTCGGAGACCGCGCGCTCATCCTCGGGCGGCGCCCACGGTTGCGGCTCGCGCTCCAGCTGCTGGCCTTCGCGGTGCTCACCGGGTCGCTGGTCTACGCCGTGCGCGACTCGTGGTCGGACGCCGAGGAGCTCCTGCGGACGGCCGATCCGCTGAGCCTGGCGCTGGGGCTGGGCGCGATCGCCGCCTACTACCTGGCGTTCGTCGTCGGATGGCAGCTGATCCTGCGTGCGATGGGCATCGAGCTCGACTACCGCACCGCGCTGCGGGCGGAGATGCTCTCGATGCTCGCCAAGTACATCCCCGGCGGCGTCTGGACGCCCGCCGCCCGGGTGGTCGCCGTGCGCAAGGTGGGCGTCCGCAACACGCCGCTGGTGCTGGGGTCGATCGCGCTCGAGGCCGGCCTCTCGGCGATCGCCGGGGTCGCCGTGTTCGTCCTCTCGCTGGGCACCGTGAGCTCGCGCGACGCGCCGGTCTGGCCGCTCGCCGCATTCGTGCTGGTGCTGGTGGTGCTGCTGCACCCGCGGGTGTTCTCTCCGCTGATGACGCGGATCGCCCGGCGCCTGGGCAGCGGACCGATCCCCCGCATCCGCGAGCGCGTCCTGCTCGGCCTGGTCGCGTACTACTGCTTGACGTGGCTGCTGGCGGGCCTGGCGCTGTTCTTCCTCGCCCGGTCGGTCGGCAACCCGCCGGTCAGCTCGATCCCCTACCTGGGCGGCGTCAGCGCCGTGGGAGCGATCGTCGCGGTGCTGGTCGTGATCGCCCCGTCCGGGCTGGGCGTGCGGGAGGGGGCGATGTACAGCCTGCTGGTCGCGGTCATGAGCCCCGCAGCCGCGCTGGGCACGGTCGTGCTCAACCGGCTGGGGATCACCGTGGTCGAACTGGTGCTGCTGATCACCATCGGCACGCGGCGGCGCGTGGTGCTGCCTCCGCCCGATGAAGGCGCGGAGCCTGCGCCTGATCCGTCAGTCGCTTGAGAGCCTAGAAGCCGAGCCGCGAACGAAGCGAGCGGCCACGCCCCGTGTGGCGGCGGACCGAACGCACGAATCGCTCTCGCCTCGACAGCTTGCGGCCGGGGAGGCGATGGTTCAGGTCGACGATCTCACTGACGATACGTCGCCGGAGCGCTGCAATGTCCTCACGCGCGTGTTCGACTGGTGCATCGGTCACTGCCATCGTCGAAGAATGCCAGAGCACCCGGCCGGACGCACGAAAAACCGGAAGTTCTAACAAATCGTCGAATGTATCGAACCGTGATCAAATCTCGACGCGACATACTCGTTCTGTCGTGAGCACGAAGCACAAGAAGCGCCGTGCGCCCGGCCGCGTCAAGACCCCTCCCCCGGCGCCCGACCGGACGCGATCGCTGTGGATAGTCACCGGCGTCGTGTTTCTCGTGCTCGTCGGCGCCGTCTCCGTGCTGGCGATGATGCACCGCACCGGGCCGGGCCCGCCGCCGGCCAAGACCCCCGGCCTGGGCGACGCCTCCGCATCCCCGGCGCTGGTCAAGGCGGCCGACGAGGTCGACTTCCACACGGTGACCGAGCCCGGTGTCGGGCAGCTCGAGGACGACCCTGCGAGTGCCGCCGGCGGGCCGTCCAACCCCGACCTGCTGAAGGCCGGGACTACTGCGCCGCCGTTCACTCTCAAGACACCGCAGGGCGACTCCGTGTCCCTGGCCAGCCTCAGCGGCAAGGCCGTGCTGCTCGAGTTCTTCGCGACCTGGTGTCCACACTGCCAGGCCGAAGCACCGCACCTGTCGAAGCTGGCACGTGAGCTGAAGCCACAGGGCGTCGAGTTCGTGTCGGTCAACGCCGACTCGGAGGACGCTGCGAGCGTGTTCGCCTATCACCGCTACTTCGGGCTGCCCTTCCCCTCGCTGGTCGACCCCGGACAGCCGACCGGATCGTTCACACAGCAGGGCGGACGCGGCCCGGTCAGCACGGCGTACAACGTCGAGTCGTACCCGACGTTCTACGTCATCAACACGCACGGCACGATCACCTGGGCGAGCGACGGTGAGCAGCCCGACGCGCTGCTCCGCCGGCTGCTGCTCAAGGCCGCGAATGACTGATCGCCTGATGCCGTGGCTGGGCCTCGCAGTGCGGCTGTTGGCATCGGGCATCTGGCTGGTCGCCGGCGTCGCGAAGCTGCTCGACGTGACCGCGTTCGAGCAGCAGATCACCGCCTACAAGATGCTGCCCGACGGCACGGTGACGCTCGCGGCGTACGGCATCCCGCTGCTCGAGATCGTGCTCGGCATCTACCTGCTGGTCGGCGCTCTGGTGCGCCCGGCGGCGATCGCGTCGTGCGGCCTGATGGTGGTGTTCATCATCGCCCAGTCTCAGGCGTGGGCCCGTGGCCTGTCCGTCGACTGCGGCTGCTTCGGCAGCCTGCACAAGGAGACGATCGGCGCCGGGAGCGTGCTCCGCGACCTCGCGATGCTGGTGCCCAGCGCCATCCTGGTGTGGCGCCCGGCGCGCAAGTGGTCGGTCGACGAGCACCTGCTGGGCCGCCCGGACGGCTTCGCCCTCAGGTCCGAGGCGCTGGCGCCGATGGAAGGGCCATGATCCGCCGCGTACTCGCCGTCCCCGCCCTGGCCGCAGCGATGCTGGCCGTCGGCGGGCCGGCCACGGCGTCCGCCGGGACGATGACGCTGGGCGCGTACTCCGGTCTCGGCGCGTGGATCGACATCTACGACGGCAACCTGATGAAGACGCCCGACCGCACCGCGGCGGCGCTCAGGGCGCGCGGCGTGAACACGATCTACCTCGAGACCGGCAACAGCTCGGCGAAGGATGCGTTCGTCCGGCCGGCCGCGGCCGCGTCGCTGATCCAATCCGCGCATAGGCGCGGCATGAAGGTGGTCGCCTGGTACCTGCCGACCCTGGTCGACCAGGGCAAGGATCAGCGCCGGGCGCTCGGCGCGATCCGCTTCCGCACGCCGCTCGGGCAGTCGTTCGACGGGTTCGCGCTGGACATCGAGTCTCCCGCCGTGCGCACCGTCAGCATCCGCAACGCGCGGCTGCTCGCGGTCTCCGCGTACCTGCGGCGGTGGGCGCCCTCCGGGGCGAAGCTGGGCGCGATCATTCCGGCGCCGCGCGGCATGCAGCTGTCACCGACCTACTGGCCGAACTTCCCGTACGTCGGCCTGGCGTCGATCTACGACATGTTCGCCCCGATGGGCTACTACACGAACCGGGTCAGCGGCGAGCGCGACGCGTACCTGTACACGTGGATGAATGCGCGGATCATCTGGCACGAGACCGGCGACCCGACGATCCCCGTGCACATGATCGGCGGGGGTGCCGGAGCGACCACGCACGCCGAGGTGCACGGCTTCGTGCAGGCCGTGCGCGACCTCGGGCTGCCCGGCGGCAGCCTGTACGACGCCGCGACGACACGCGACTTCGCGTGGCGCGAGCTCGCCGTCCTCCACCGCTAGGCGACCGACGTCAGGCGGCGTCGTTGTGCCGCGCCGAGACGACCTCGCTCAGCTCCGGTGCCTGCAGGGTGCGCACCTGCTTGTCCACCGGCTCGAGCTCGGCGATCTCGGCCGAGGGGCCGACGGCCCCGTGCTCGCTGAACCGGCGGGCGCTGACCAGCACCCGCGTCTCCAGCGAGCCGACGGTCTTGTTGTAGCTGTCCACCGCTCCCGTCAGCCGGCGCCCGAGCGTGCCCAGATGCTCGGCCATCGTGCCCAGCCGGCTGTAGACCTCGCGGCCCAGCTCGCTGATCTCGCGGGCGTTCTCGGCCACCTTCTCCTGCTGCCAGCCGTAGTGAACGGCGCGCAGCAGCGCGATCAGCGTGGTCGGCGTCGCGATCAGCACCTGCTGGGCGACGCCTTCTTCGATCAGCGTGGGATCGGCCTCGAGTGCGGCGTTCAGGAAGTGCTCTCCGGGCAGGAACAGCAGCACGAAGTCCGGCGCGTCGGCGAACTGCGACCAGTAGCTCTTGGCCGACAGCTTGCGCACGTGTTCGCGCAGCAGCCGGGCGTGGGACTGGAGGTGGGCGTCGCGCTGGTGCTCGTCGGTCGATTCGTAGGCGTCGAGGAACGACTGCAGCGGCGCCTTGGCGTCGACCACCACCTGCTTGCCGCCTGGCAGCCGGACGATCAGGTCGGGCCGCAGCTGCCGGTCGTCGTCGCGCACCGTCGCCTGCTCGACGAAGTCGCTGTAGCGGGTCATGCCGGCCATCTCGACGACGTTGCGCAGCTGCAGCTCGCCCCAGCGCCCGCGGGTCTGCGGCTTGCGCAGGGCGGCGACCAGCGCCCCCGTTTCGCCGCGCAGCCGGTCCTGCGACTCGACCATCGTCCGCAGCTGCTCCTGGAGCATGGTCGTCGTCTGGACGCGGTCGCGGTCGAGCCGCTCGAGGCGACCGTCCACCCGCGTCAGCGACTCGCTCAGCGGCCGCACCATGTCGGCGACGGCCTTCTCCCGCTTCTCCATCTCGCTGCGCGACTCCGCCTGCTGGCGGCTCATCGACTCGTTGTGCAGCTGGAGCAGCTGCTCGTTGCTGGCCCGCAGCAGCTGGGCCAGCCGCTCGCCCGAGCCCTCACGCTCGTGAGACAGCTCGCGCTGCAGCGTGACCATGCGCCCGCGCAGCGCGGCGAGGGCGGCCAGGCCGCCGATCACGATGCCGAGGACGATGAGCAGAAGCGATTGCATCCGGACGAAGAAGCATGTCAGGCGTGCCGGACGGACACGGGCCGCTCGTAGGCCACGTGCGGCAGGATGCGGTCGAGCCAGTCCGGCATCCACCAGTTCCACTCGCCCAGCAGGCGCATCGCCGCGGGCACCAGCACGAGCCGCGTGACGGTGGCGTCGATGAAGATCGCGACCGCCAGGCCGAGGCCGATCTCCTTGATCGCCGGCACGCCGGTCAGCGCAAAGCTGGCGAACACCGTGGTCATGATCAGCGCGGCGGAGGTGATGATGCGGGCGCTCGACGCCAGGCCCTCCTCCACCGCCTTCGCGTTGTCGCCCGTCTCGGCGTAGCGCTCGCGGATCCGCGACAGCAGGAACACCTCGTAGTCCATCGCCAGGCCGAAGGTGATGGCCAGCATCAGCGCCGGGTTCAGGGTGTTGATATGCCCCAGCGAGTGGTACCCGGTGAAGTCGAGCCAACCCCACTGGAACACCATCACGATCACGCCGTAGGCGGCGCCGATCGAGAGCAGGTTCATGATCACTGCCTTGAGAGGCAACAGCACCGACCGCAGCAGCACGAGCAGCACCAGGTAGCACAGCACGAGCACCAGCACCATCACCTTCCAGAGGTCGCCGCCGACCTCCTCGTTGAGGTCGTGGTTGAAGGCCGAGACGCCGTCCACGTCGGCCTCGACGCCGCGCGACCCGGCCGCCTCGTGCGCCACCATCGTCCGCACGCGCGGCACCAGCACGTCCACCGCCTGCGACGACTCCGGGTCGACGCCCAGATAGCCGACAACCAGCAGCCCGCCGGCGACCGGCTCCACGGTGGCCCTGGTGATCAGCGGGTCGTCGCCCAGCCTCGCCGTGATCCGCCGGGCGAGGCCATCCGCTGAAACGCCTGCCGGACGAACCAGCACGTCGATCGATCCCTCACGGCCCTGGCCGACGCCGGTGATCCGGCTGGTCAGCAGCGCGGTGCCCACGCGCACGTCGGTCGACCGCGGCAGCTGCTCCAGGGCGCGGTTCTGCGTGACCATCGAGAGCGCCGGGATGGTCAGTGCGATCAACAGCGCCGCGGCGCCGACGAAGCACAACAAGGGCCGGCGCATGACGCCAGCCGTCCACCGCTGCCAGAAGCCGGACGAGGCCGGCGAGGTGCTCCTCCGCCGTCGCCGCCCGATGCGGCCGCTGTTGACGCGGCGGCCGACGATCGCCAGCAGCGCCGGCAGCAGCGTGAGGGTTGCCGCGATCGTGACCGCGACCACCATGATCGCCGCCAGCGCCATCGACTGCACAGCGCGCACAGGGACGATCCAGATCGAGGCCAGCGACACGATCACAGTGATGCCTGAGAAGACGACGGCCGTGCCGGAGGTGCGCATCGCGGTCGCCACGGCGGTCTCGACCACGGCGCCGTCCTCGAGCTCGTCGCGGAAGCGCGCGAGGACGAACATCGAGTAGTCGACGGCGACGCCGATCCCGATCATCGTCACCATGGTGGTCGCGTAGACCGAGACCTCGGTGGCCGACGCGACGGCGTAGACCCCGGCGAAGGTGATGACCACCGAGAACAGGCCGAGCAGCGCCGGCAGCAGGGCGGCGACCACGGCGCCGAACAGCACCAGCAGCACGATCAGGATCACCGGTGAGGACAGCGCCTCGGCCTGGCGCAGATCGTCCTCGGTGATCTGCTGGAACGTCGCGTAGTTCGCGGACGCGCCCAGCAGGAACGTCCGGGTCGGACCGTCCGTGACCTGCAGCGCATCCTTCAACCGGCGCGACAGCTCGAGCGACTTGTTCTGGTCGACGCGAGCGTAGCCGGTGAGGGCAACGGTGGCCTTGTCCGGTGATACGGCGACGTCCGACCGCATGCGCACCTGCGGGAACTGCTTCGCAACGCCGCTCCGCAGCTGCGCCTCGCGGGCGGCCGCCTCCTGCGCGGTCGGGGCGGCGATCAGGAACGTGAACGCGTACGCCCCGCCGCCCGGCTGGCTGTTCAGGTAGTCGATCACCTTCTCCGACTGTGAGCCCGGCACGTCGAATCCACCGGACGACAGCACGCCCTGGGCCTTACCCGAGAACGGCAGGGCCACCAGCAGCAGCACGAACCAGGCGGCGACAAACCACCGGCGGCGCCTGACCGCTGCGCCGCTGACCGTTGCGATGAGCGACTCCATGCCCATCCGCATCATCTACGATGGATCGTCCTGCGGGCGTAGCTCAATGGTAGAGCCGGAGCCTTCCAAGCTTCAGACGGGGGTTCGACTCCCCTCGCCCGCTTCTTCTTCTCGCTCCTTCTTCTTCTCTTCCTCGTCGTGTTCTTCCCTCTGCTCCTTCTCCTTGTCTGGCCGGCGTGCGGCATGAATCGATCGCATGAGAGTGCTGGGCAGCGGTCGGTGCTGGCGAGCACGATGCACGGACGATCCGCGGGTCGACGCCGTCTTCATTTCGGCGTCACGTAGCTGCCACAGCGTCGCCGTGGTAGTGACGATGACGACAATGCCTTGCTCGTCCGGGAGGCGGTCGCTTCTGGTACACCGCCGCGACGCTCGACGCGCCGGCTGCGCTATCGAGCGGCGGTCGCGAGGTGGTCCGAGGAATGCCGTCGGATCAGGTATCGGCGCACCTCGTCGGCGCCCCAGACGATGAACGGGAATGGGAGGACGAAGGCGAGCTGCGTCGCGTCGAGCGCGGCGGTGCCGAGCAGGTGCTGGAACGGAGGTGCGTAGATCAGGAGTGCCGCCAATACGAGTTCGAATCCGATGCCCCAGAGCAGGAGTCGGTTTGAGAATACGCCGACGGCGTGAAGCGATACGCGGTCGGTGCGAGCGGCGAAAGCGGTGCCTATCTGGCCCGTGATCATTCCCAGCATGGTCATGGTGGTGGCTTGCTGGTATGCGTGATGCAGTGGGGAGCCGGCGCCCGTCGGGTCACCGAGGTGCCAGCCCGCCTGGATGAGCACGTAGAAGAATCCCGACATTGCCAGTACCGCGCAGATCAACCCCAGAAACAGCCACGCGCGCAACAGCATGGACCGTCGGATGATCCCTTCTGAGCGCGGACGTGGGAGCCGATCCATCAGACCGGGCTCGGCGGGCTCACGGCCGAGAGCGAGCGCCGGCAGCGTCTCGGTGCCAACGTCGAAGGCAAGGAGTTGCAGCACCGTGAGTGGTAGCGGGATGGCGCCCCCGGCGAGTGCGAAGACCAGGAACGGTGTCACCTCCGGAGTGGTGTGGGCGAAGATGTAAAGCATGAACTTGCGGATGTTGTCGTAGACGCGTCGCCCGGCTTGGACAGCGTCGGCGATGGTCGCGAAGTTGTCATCGGTCAGCACCATCACCGAGGCCTCGCGGGCGACGTCGGTGCCGGACTGGCCCATCGCGATGCCGATGTCGGCGCGGCGAAGCGCAGGCGCGTCGTTCACGCCGTCTCCCGTCATTGCAATCACCTCGCCATGTGAGCGCAGCGCATCGGCTATCCGCAGCTTCTCTTCGGGCGAGCTACGCGCGAAGATCAACTCCTCCGTCTGCTGCAACACATCATCAAGCTCATCCTCGCTCATCACAGCCAGTTGTTCACCCGTGATGACCCTGGGGCTCGGCCCGGTAAGTCCGACTTGGGCTGCGATCGCGGTCGCCGTGTGTGGATGATCACCGGTGACCATGATGATCCGGATTCCCGCGTGACGGCAGGTTGCCACCGCCGCGGCGACCTCGGCGCGTGGCGGGTCGAGCATCGCCACCAGGCCAAGCAACAGGAGGCCCGTCTCAGCCTGCTCGCGGTGTTCGGGGAGCGGGTCGTCGGGCTCCAGCCTTCGCGTTGCCAGCGCGAGCACCCGCAAGCCTTGATCCGCATACGAGTCCACGGCGTTGGTCGCCAGATCTCGCATCTCATCGTCGATCGCCTGCTCCGTTCCGTCCGCCCCCGCGACAGTGGCGCAGCGCGGTAGCACCATTTCGGGTGCACCCTTGGTATCGACCCAGACCGTTCCGTCGCGCTCATCGATGGTGGACATCAACTTGAGTGCGGGATCGAAATGGAACTGCTGTCGCCGGCTCCGCAGACGTTCCGCATGATCCACGCTCACGCCCAGCGTCGCCGCGACGTCCAACAACGCAAGCTCGGTAGGATCACCCAGGCGTTGGCTCGAACCGCCGGTCTGGGCGTTGTTGCACGCCGCCATCACGACGGCAAGGGCAAGGCTGGGCTCCGCCGGAAACGGCGGGGCGGAGGAATGCGCACGCACGTCGCCTGCCATGGCGTCTACGGACAGATCCACGCCCCCTATCCAGATCCGGGACACGCGCATCCGGTTCTCGGTCAGCGTCCCGGTCTTGTCGGTGCAGATCACGCTCGTTGAGCCAAGCGTTTCGATGGCGCTCAATCGCTTCACGACCGCACCGCGCCGCACCAACTCGCGACCACCCACCGCTAGGGCAAGCGTGATCACCGGCAACAACCCTTCGGGAACGTTGCCAACCAGCAATCCCACTGCAAAGACGACCGCGTTCGTGAGCGACAACCCCGCTCCGAACATCGCCACCGGGATGAAGAGGACGCCTGTCACGACGGCGATCAGCGCGATCAACCACGCCACCCGCCGCACTTGCCGCTCGAGCGGGCTCTCATCCACCTGCACCCGCTCCGACAGCGCTGCGATCCGGCCGATCTCGGTACGCATACCGGTCGCGAACACAACCGCAGTCGCCTCACCACCAGTGCAGGTCGTGCCTGAGAACACCACGTCACGCGCCTGCAACAGCGGCTCGCCTGTCCCGATCACGTCCGCCGAGCGATACGCCGGCATCGACTCGCCGGTAAGCGTCGAGAGATCGACTTCCACCCCCCCGGTCAGGATCCGCGCGTCTGCCGATACACCGTCGCCTTCCTCGATCACCAGCACGTCACCAGGCACCAGCGATGAGGCGTCGATCACCAGGATGCGACCATCGCGTAGCACCTTCGCCTCGCTCGGCAGATACTGCGCGAGCGCCTCGACTGCCCGCTCTGCCTGGGCCTCCTGAACAAAGGCGAACACCGCATTGATCACGATCACCACCACGATCGCGATGGCGACCGCACCGATCCCTGCCGCCCACGCCAATCCCGCTGCCGCCCACAGCAGCAGTGCCAACGGATGCGTGAACTGGCGCGCCAGAGCCCGCGGCCATCCCCGTCCACCTTGGCGTCGGAGGGCGTTCGCGCCGTACTGCAGCACTCGTCGCTCCGCCTCCCGCGACGACAGGCCCTGGCGCGAGGATCGGAGATCCCGAAGCAACCGATCGACACTGTCCGTCGGGTCGATCTGCTCGAGCGGTAGTTCCGAACCAGCCGCCTGCTCGTCGTCTTCACGCATCCAAGCCCTCGGGTCGAGAGTCTCGCGCCTGGCATCGCACCTGCACGTCAGCCTCGCTTCCCGACCCCGACCACTCCGCCGTCAGCGCGTCAGGCAGGTCTCCGGGGCCCTCAGCGATCACGACTGAAGGAAACCTTCTGCATTCCCGCCAGGGTAGCCCGGCGCAGCGTCGCGCATTAACGGTGCGGCAGATCCTTGAGACTGGCCCTCCACTACGACCCCGCTGACAGCGGCGCTCGACCCGAGCTGGGTCTGGCGGGATTATTGGAAGTCGGCGGACTTTTCGGAACTCGCCCTTCTCATCCCCACGTCTCGGGCGCCACTGCATCTGACGTGCGCCGGGCGGGCGCCAGACTCCACCGCCAGCCGGCGCTCACATATAGAGCCCGCCGTTGATGTTCAGGCAGGTGCCGGTGATGTACTCGCCGTCTCGCACCAGGTAGAGCACCCCGCGCGCGATCTCCTCCGGCTCGCCGAAGCGGCCGAGCGGCACCCGGGCGAGCAGCTTCTCGCGAACGTGCTCGGAAACCCCGCGCAGCATGTCGGTGTCGATGAACCCCGGGCAGACGCAGTTGACGGTGACGCCGAAGCGGGCGACCTCGTACGCCAGGGTCTTCGTCCAGGCGATCAGGCCTCCCTTGGTCGCCGCGTAGTTGACCTGGCCGTAGTTGCCGAGCTGGCCAACGAAGCTGGAGATGGTGACGATGCGGCCGAAGCCCTGCTCGCACATCGGGTCGAGCACCGCCTTCGTCACGCGATGCGTCCCGACCAGGTTGGTGTCCACGACCTCGGCGAACTGCTGATCAGTCATCTTACGCATCGTGGTGTCGCGGTTGATCGCCGCGTTGTTGACAAGCACGTCGATCCGGCCGAAACGCTCGATCGTCCGCTCCGCCAGCATCGCCCCCGTCGCGGGATCGGCGATCGAGCCCTGCAGCACGATCGCCTCCCTGCCGTTCACCGAGAGCTGATCGGCCAGCCCCTTCGCCTCGTCCACCGACCCCATGCAGTTGATGGCGACGTGGCAGCCGGCGCCGGCCAGCTCCAGCACGATGTCGCGTCCGATACCCCGGGCGCCTCCCGTGACGATGGCTACCGTGCCGTCCAGCTCGACCATGCGAGATTCTCCCTCGCCGGTGGCGGCCGTGCGCCGGGAAGCGCCCAGGGCTGAGTGCGCTATGCGACGTGGGCGACGTCGGCGGCCCGGTCGAGCTCGGCGACGTCGAGCTTGTTCATCTTCAGCATCGCCGCCATCACCCGGTTCACCTTGTCCTTGTCCGGATCCTTGAGCAGCTGCGCGAGCCGCGTCGGGATGACCTGCCACGACAGCCCGAAGCGATCCTTCACCCAGCCGCACGGGCCTTCCTCGCCGCCCTCGGACAGCGCCTCCCAGTAGCGGTCGACCTCGTCCTGGTCGTCGCAGTCGATCTGGAACGAGATCGCCTCGCTGAACGCGAAGTCGGGGCCGCCGTTGAGCGCGACGAACGGCTTGCCGTCGAGCTCGAACTCAACGGTCAGCACCAGGTCGTCGTCACGTGGCCCGGCCTCGCCGTAGTACGAGGTACCTGACGATCTTCGAGTTCGGGAACACCGACGTGTAGAACTTCGCGGCGTCCTCGGCCTCCCTGTCGAACCAGAGGCAGGGTGTCAGTGACTTGGCCATCTCGTCATCCTTTCGTCGTTCTCAGGCTGCGGTTTCCCGGGTGGACCGACAGCAAACCCGAAACTCATCGCCCCGAGCCGCACGGATCGCCGCGACGCCCGCGGCAGCCCCTGCCAGCGAGACGGCGGCGAACATCGCCCAGACCGCTCCCGGCCCCGACGTCGCCTCGACGTGGAGCGCCACGAACGGCGCGAGCGTCCAGGCGGGCCCGGTCGTCGCCGACAGCACGCCGAAGTACGTCCCGCGCAGGGGCGCCGGCGCCAGCCGGGCAGCGACCGCCTGCGACGTCGGGATCCACAGCATCTCGCCTACCACGAACACGGCGATCACGCCCGCGATCACCGGTATCGACGCGGCGGCGGCCAGCACCGTCAGCGGCAGGCCCATCAGCGCCATCGCCGCGGCCAGGCGGATCGCCGGCGGAACACCGGACGTCGCCCGGGTCAGCCGCAGCTGGAACAGCACTACCAGCAGCGGGCTGATCGCCAGCAGCAGCCCCCAGCTGGCCGCGGGCACCCCGTAGTCCGCGACGGCGATCACCGGCAGCACAGTCTCGAACCCGCAGTACACCGTGAACCCGAGCAGGGTCGACAGCACCAGCAGCAGGAACGGTCGATCGGCTCCCAGCCGGCGAAGGGCTCGCGAGCCGGCGTTGCGCTCCCCGATGGCGTGCGTCTCGGGCAGCATCCGCGCCGCGATCGCTGCGCCGGCGAGCCCGACGGCGGCGATGGTGGCGAGCAATACGCTCCATCCCGCCGTGGCGATCACCAGCGCGGCGGCCGGCGGCCCGGCCAGCGCACCCAGGTTGCCGGCCAGGCGAACGGTCGCGTATGCCTCCTCGCGCTCCTCCTCACCGGGCACGAGGTCGGCGACCACCACCTGCCCGAGCGTCAGCGCGGGAGCGCCGGCCATGCCCAGCAGCACGACCAGGCCGGCCGGCAGCGGATCATGCCCGCGGGCGGGGACCAGCGCCGCCACGATCACCGACGCCGCCAGGAAGCTGGCCACGATCAGCCGGCGCCGCCCCAGCCGGTCGGAGAGCCGGCCGCTGGCGAAGTTGGCGACCGCGGCCGTCGGCGACGAGGCCAGGAACAGCAGACCCACCGACGCCGGCGACCAGCCCAGATCGCGCACGGCGAACACGCTGAGCAGCACCCAGAACGTTGAGAACGACAGGTTGTACGCCAGGCTGACCGCGACCACCGGCCGCACTCGCGGGTCGACGTCTCCACCGAATGCGCGGCGTGCGAGATGCATGTCCCGAGGCTAGGCGGAGATCATGCCAGTATCTGTCAACTATCATCGGATGCATGCGCGCCCGCCGGCTGATTTCGCTGCTGCTGCTCCTCCAGCTCGGCCGGCGGTTCACCGCGGCCGAGCTGGCCGAGCGGCTGGCCGTCTCGACGCGCACGGTGCACCGGGACATCGATGCGCTGCTGAACGCCGGCGTGCCGGTGCGGGCCGACCGCGGCCCGGGCGGGGGCTTCGTGCTGCCGGCCGGCCACCGCAGCCGCGTACCGCTGTCGGCCGGCGAGGCACAGGCGCTGCTGGTCGGCGCACCCGGCGCCGCCGGTGCGCTCGGGCTCGGCGCGCTGCTGGTCGACGCCCAGCGCAAGGTTCTGGCGTCGCTGCCCGGCGACCTGCGCCAGGCGGCATCGCGGGCGCAGGAGCTGATCCATGTCGACGAGCCGCGCTGGTTCAGCGACCAGGACGACTCGGCGTTCGTCGCCGAGCTGGCGAGCGCCGCCGCCGATCGCCTGAGAGTGCAGACGGAGTACCGGCGGGATGTCCCGGAGACGCTTGCACTGGAGCCGCTGCGGGCTCGTGCTGAAGGCAGGCGTCTGGTACCTGGCGGCCCGGCCGGCGGGCGGCGAGCCACGCATCTACCGGGTGTCCCGCTTCAGCTCGGTGGTGGTCGGCGCGGAGAACTTCCGGCGGCCGCGGGGATTCGACCTCGCCGCATTCTGGGAACAGTCGCGCGACGAGTTCGAGTCGAGCCGGCCGTGGATGGATGTGACGCTGCGCGTTGCCGAAGCCGACATCGGGGCGCGGCGGGCGGCGGTCGACGCCACCGTCCGCCCCACGGTCGACCGGCCGGGAAGCCCACCGGCGACGGCCGCACCGAGCTGACGCTCACGTTCGAGCGCGTTGAGTACGCCTACGCCGACCTGGTACCGCTGGCCGGCGCTGTCGAGGTGACCGCCCCAGCGGAGCTCCGCACCAGGCTGGCTGCGGCCGGCCGCGGGCTGACCGCGGTCTACGACTCGGCGCCGTAGCGTCCGCGCAGGTCGTCCCAGCGGGCCAGCTCGGCCAGCGCACCGGCGCGGCGCAGGGCCGGCTCGGCCGCGGCCAGCAGGCCGGGAACCTCCACAGGCATGCCCTGCGCGAACAGCGCCTCCGCCAGCTCGACCCGTGACACCGCGGCCTCCCACTCGGCGCCGGCCGCGGCGTACCCGTCAGCGGCGCTGCGCGCCAGCTCCGCCCCGCGCGTCGCGTCCCCGTGTGCCATGGCGATCGCCGCCTCGGCGCGGTCGGCCACCGGCGGCCCGATCCGCCAGTCGATGCGTTCCGACCGCTCGCGGATGACGGCGCACAGCTCGGCGAGCTCGTCCCAGCGCGCCGCCATCTGCAGCAGCCTGGCCTTCGCCTGCAGCTCGAACGCGACGCCGATGGTCAGCCGCGCCCGAGGGAACTGCTCCCACGCCTCCTCCAGCCGGCCCTCCGCGGCCAGCCCCAGCGCCCGGAACGCGAGCCGCATCGGCGTCGCCATCTGCAGCTCCCGCAACGGGGCCACCTCGGCGAACCGGCCGCGGCTTGAAAGCACGTACTCGGTCACCCCCCAAGCAATGCGCAGAAACCCGGGCGGGCTGTCGCCGAACCGCTCGCGGATCTGCCGTCCCTCCTCCAGCGCGGCGTCCCAGTCGCCGAGCAGGAACCGGGAGATGGCCAGAGTCGCCGACGAGCCCATCGCATGGCCGCCCAGCGCCGTCACCCGCGACACGCCCTCCTCGGACACCAACCTGGCGTCCTCGTACCGGCCCTGCTCCCAGTAGACCTGGGCGGACATGTAGAAGATGTCGTCGAGGTCGACGATCGCGTGAACCCCGTCAGCGAGCCGCTGCCGCCGCTCGGCGCCGGCAACCATCGCCTTCACGTCGTCGCGCACCTCGTACGTGATGTGCTCCACGTCCAGGGCGAGCGACAGCAGCTCCGTATTGTCCAACCGCTCGGCCATCTCGACCGCGCGGTGCGCCGCCAGGCGCATCTGCTCGTCGTCGACGACGCCATCGGACTCATCGGGGAACCCGAAGGACCAGGCACCCTCGGACATCAGCAGGTCGACCAGCGGCTCGCTGTCCTCGTCGCCGGCCGCAGCCAGGCCGAGGTCGAGGTAGTACCGGCCCTCCTCGGCGGTCACCGGCGTGTGCGGCATCAGCCCCGGAGCGCGCGTTGTCAGTAGCGACATCCGTCCGCACACCGCCGCCAGCGTGCCGCGATCGGCCGCGGGGTCGGACGCCAGCACATCGGCAGCCTCCCGCCAGGCCACGTACGCCGAGTCGCCGTCCGCCTGCTGGTAGTGCGCCTCCCCGACGATCGCCAGCGCCCGGGCGCGGTCTGCCGGAGACGGCGCCAGCTCCGCGGCACGGCCGCCGAAGATCAGCGCCTGGTCGAGTGCCAGGCGGCTGAGATCGCGCCGCGCAGCGTCCAGGCCGTAGCGGTATGCGAGGTCTCGGCGGCCGGCCAGGTCGTAGTGGTGGGCGAGCAGCTCGGCGACCTCGAGCCGCCGCTCGCCGAACATCCGCTCGATCCAGCCGGCGACCTTCTCGTGTGCCTGCGGCCGGTCACGCCTCGGCAGGCTTTCGTAGGCGACGTCCCGCGTCAGGATGTGTTTGAAGATCAGCTCGCGCTGGCCCGCCATCGCCGACGTCAGGCGCGTCAGCACCAGGTCCCGCTGCTCGAGCCCGTCCAGCAGCGACTCGACGTTCTCGGCCTCGCCGTTCAGCAGGCCAGCCACCGCACCCGGCCAGAACACGCGGCCGACGACCGCGGCCGACTGGACGACCCGCTTCTCGGCCGGAGGCAGGAGGTCGATGCGGGCGGCCAGTACGCCCTGCACGGTGTCCGGGATGACGACGTCGTCGATACCGGCAACGGCCCGCCAGTGGCCGCCCTGATGGGAGATCAGCTGCTCATCGATCAGGCGGCGGACGATCTCCTCAAGGAAGAACGGGTTGCCCTCGGCGCGCTCGAGGATCCGCTCGCGAAGCCCGTCGCCAAGGTCGTCAACGTCGAGAAGCAGCCGCACCATCTGCTCCGCCTCGGCGGTGCCCAGCGGGTCGAGCGCCAGGCTGGAGGCGCTTCGGCGCCCCCCCGACCAGCCCGGTCGGCGCGCGGTCAGCTCCGGTCGGCTGGGACACACGAACAGCACGGGCGCCGGGAGCCGGTCGGGCAGCGACTCCAGCAGGTCGAGCATCGCGCCGTCCGCCCAGTGGATGTCCTCGATCACGGCGATCACCGGACCGTCGTCCGCCATGCGAGCGAAGAAGCCGAGCCACGCCCGGTGGATCTCGGCGATCACCGCCCGCGGGGGCATGTCGTGCAACGGCGATGCCGGGTCGTCCAGGCCGATCGTATGGGCGATCGCCGGCGCGGCATCGCCCAGCACCCGCACCTTGGCCAGCGCCGTCGCCGTGTCGTCGGTGTCCAGCACGCCGAGCTCGCCCTTGGCGATTTCGGCCAGCGGCCAGAAGGTGATGCCATCGCCGTACGGCAGACAACGACCGCGGACGACGCGCGCCTCGGCGGTCGCGGTGAACTCGGCGATCAGCCGGCTCTTGCCGACACCCGGCTCGCCGTAGATCGTCATCAGGTGGGCGCGCCGCTCGTCGGCGACGCGGCGAAGCAGGCTGCCCAGCAGCTCGAGCTCGGCGTCGCGTCCGACCAGCGACGCGCGCAGGCCGGGGATCCCGCGGTGCGGCTCGTCACGCTCGCCGACCAGCAGGTGAGCGGCCACCGGCTCCGCCTTGCCGCGCACCTCCAGCCGCTGATCGAACGGCGTCAGCGCGAAGCCGCGCGCCGCGGCGGCGGTGCGCTCGCCGACCAGCACGGCCCCAGGCTCCGCCATCTGCTGCAGCCGCGCGGCCAGGTTGACGGGGTCGCCGGTCGCCATCGCCTCACCCGGCCGGGGCGAGGTGGTCGCCATCACTTGGCCGGTGTTGACGCCGATCCGGACGGCCAGCTCGACCCCGTGCTCGGCGGCCAGCTCGCGGTTCAGTGCAGGCAGCCGGCGCTGGATCCGCAGCGCGGCGCGGAGCGCGCGATCGGGATCGTCCTCATGGGCCACAGGCACGCCGAACGCGGCCATCACCGCATCGCCGATGAACTTCTCGACGGTGCCGCCTTCGGCCTCGATCTCGGCGCGCATCGCCGCGAAGAACCGGCTCATCACGTCCTTCAGCGCCTCGGCGTCGAGCCGGTCCCCGAGCTGCGTCGATCCGGCAACATCCGCGAACAGCACGGTCACCAGCTTTCGCTCCTCGGACGTCGCCGGCGGAGGCGACAGCGGAGTGCCGCACTCCTGACAGAACTTCGCCTGGTCGGAATTCTCGGTGCCGCAGCGGACGCAGACCGTCATCGGACCAGTGTATTCAGACGGCATCCGGCTGCGCCGGTCGCCTGCGACCCGGCGCGCGGCCGGGCCTCCCGCGTAGCCGGGCGGTCGGCGAATGGAGCTTGCCGGCGAGTCGCTGGAACGATCCGTCGACAGCCAGCAGCTCCCGCTCCGAGCCGGCCTGCACGATGTTGCCTCGCTCAACCACGAGAATCGTGTCGGCGCGCCGGACGGTCGCCAGCCGGTGGGCGATGATGATCGAGCTGCGCCCGTGCAGCAGCGTGTCGAGGGCGCGCTCGATCAGCGCCTCGGTCGGCCGGTCGATGTTCGAGGTCGCCTCGTCGAGGATCAGGATGCGCGGGTCGGCGAGCAGCGCCCGGGCGATCGAGATCAGCTGGCGCTCGCCGGCCGACAGCCCCGCCCCGCCCTCGCGGACGGGATGCTCGAGCCCACCGACCAGCCGTGCGACGAGCTTGTCGACGCCGATGGCCGCCGCCGTTCGACGCACGTCCTCGTCGGTCGCCTCTGGCCGGCCGAAGCGGATGTTGTCGGCGATCGTGCCCGAGAACAGGAAGGGATCCTGCAGCACCACGCCGAGCTGGCGTCGGTAGCTGCGCAGCTGCACCTCGCGGAGATCGATCCCGTCGATTCGCACCGTACCCTCGCGGGGGTCGTAGAACCGGGCGACCAGCTTGGCCAGCGTCGACTTGCCGCCACCGGTCTGGCCGACCAGGGCGATGCAGCCGCCGGCCGGCACGTGCAGGTCGATGCCGTGCAGCACCTCGGTCGGGCCGTACGAGAAGCGGACGCCGTCCAGGTCGATCCGTCCCTCGATGCGGGGGATCGGCTTCGCGCCCGGCCGATCGCCGATCTCGGGCTCGACGTCCAGCACCGAGCTGATCTTGACCATCGCCGCTCCGGCGGCCTGCACCTGGCCGTAGACGTCCGAGAGCTCCTGCAGCGGCTGGAACACGAGCTGCAGGAGGTAGACGGCCGTGATCAGCGTGCCGATCGTCAGCGTCCCGTCGGCCAGGAACCGCGCACCGACGACCAGCACCGCGCAGGTCGACACGGCGCCCAGCAGCTCGATCGTCGGGAAGAACACCGAGAACAGCTTCTGGGCGTAGACGTTCGCCCGCCGGTTCTCGCCGTTCAGCTCGTCGAACTGGCCCTGAAACGCGCGCTCGCGGTTGAACGCCTGCACGATCTGCATGCCTGCAACCGACTCCGCGACGTGCGCGGTCACGCCGGCGATCCGGTTGCGCACCTCGAGCTGGGCGACCGCGGAGGTCTTCTGGAACCAGCGCGTCGCGATCATCGTCGGCGGCAGGATCACCATCGCGACCAGGGCCAGCCGCCAGTCGACGACGAACAGCACGATCAGCGTGGTCGGCAGCAGCACGACGTTCGACACGAGCGTCGGCAGGCCCTGGGACAGGGCGTCCGAGATGGCGTCGACGTCGCTGGTCAGGCGGGCGATGATCCACCCCGCGCGCTGCTCCGAGAAGTAGCGCAGCGAGAGGGCGGTCAGGTGGTCGAACAGGTCGCGGCGCAGACCGAGCACGATCCCCTGGCCGATGCTCGCCAGCCCGCGGATCAGCGCCACCTGGCACAGCCAGCCCACCGCGTTGATCACGATGTAGATGGCGACGACGATCGACAGCGTCCGCTCGTCGTGCTTGGCGATCCCGTCGTCGATCGCCTCGCGCACCAGCAGCCAGCCGCCGGACTGCGCCGCGGCACTGCCGGTCGCCACGAGAATCATGGCGGTCACGAGCGCCCAGCGGCCCTGCAGGTAGCACCCGAGCCTGGTCATCCCCGTGCGTTCAGACACCGACCAGCTCCTCACCGAACAGCGCGGCGAAGTCGCCGTCGCCGACCAGCAGTTCGCCAGGGGGGCCGTCCTCGGCGATCTTCCCGTCCCGCAGCACGACGGCGCGGTCGGCCAGCTCGAGGGTCGAGAGCCGCTGCGTGGCGAGCAGCACCGTTCGTCCCTCCAGCACCGGCCGCAGCCCGTCGACCAGTTCGTGCTCGGTGTGCGTGTCCACGGCCGACAACGGGTCGTCCATAACGATCACGCGCGTGCCGGCAACCAGCGCACGGGCCAGGGCCACGCGCTGGCGCTGGCCGCCCGACAGGTTCACGCCGCGCTCCCCGATCAGCGTCTCGTAGCCGTCCGGCAGCTCGTCGGCGAACTCGCTGACGCCGGCCGCGCGGCACATCGCCTCCACCTCGTCCCACGGCGCATCGGGACGCCCGGCGGTGACATTCTCGCGCAGGGTGATCGAAAACAGGATCGGCCGCTGGGTGATGACGGCGACCGCGTTGCGCAGGGTGGCAAGGCTGAGGTCGCGGACGTCGACGCCGCCGAGCAGCAGACGCCCCTCGGTCGGGTCGTAGAGGCGCGGCGCCAGGTTGAGTAGCGTGCTCTTGCCCGAGCCCGTCGGGCCGCAGACCGCGAGGATCTCGCCGGCCGGCACGTCGAGGTCGATGCCCCGCAGCACCGGCTCCTCGCCCACGTAGGCGAAGTGGACGTTCTGGAACTGCAGCCGGAGGCCGCCCTCGGGCAGCTCGGCCGGCTCGTCCGGCTCCGGCAGGTACGAGACCTCCTCGAGCCAGGCGAACGAGCGTCCGGCCGAGGCGATCGCGCGCTGCGCCAGGTTGAGGATCCAGCCCAGCGCCTCCAGCGGCCACGCCAGCTGCAGCAGGATGGTGTTGAAGAGGACGAACTGGCCGATCGTCAGATCGCCGTTGATCACGTCGCGACCGCCGAAGAAGACCACGGCGGCGATCGAGATCGTGGGCAGGAAGAACAGGGCGGGCAGATGCTGCGACTCGACGCCGGCCTGGTTGATCACCGTGTCGCGCACGGCCTGCGCCTTGCCGCCGAAGCGCCTCCGGACGTCGTCCTCACGGCCGAACGCCTGCACCATCTCGATGCCCACCACGGCCTCGTCTGCCGCCTCGGTGACGTCGCCCTTGCGCGCCTGCACCTGCCGCGAGATCGGCATCACCAGGTGGGCGAAACGCCAGGCGACGAACGCGATCAGCGGTGTTGCCACACCCGTGTACAGGGTCAGCCGCGGATTGATCGACGCCAGCACGATGGCGCCGCCGACGATCATCATGGCGCTCTGCACGCCCTGCACGACGCCCCAGCCGATGAAGTAGCGGATCGGGAACAGATCGTTGGTCGCGCGCGAGACGACCTGGCCGGTCGGGTGCCGGTCGAAGAACGCGCGCGGAAACCGCAGGTAGCCCGCGAACAGCATCTCGCGCAGCTGTGCCTCGATCCGGACGCCGATCCGGGCCGTCGCGTAGCGGCGGGTGAAGTTGATCCAGAAACGGATCACCGCCAGCACCATGATCGCGATCACGTACGGCCACACGTCGCTCGGGTTGCCGGGCACGATGGCGTTGTCGATCGCCCGCTGGATCAGAATCGGGATGCCCAGCGACAGGCCGACGTAGACGAACGCGCAGAACAGCGCCAGCAGGACCAGGGACCGCTGCCCCCACCAGAGGGGCATCAGCCGGCGCGCAGTCGGCCAGGGCGGATAGTCCGGGGGATCGACCTGAATCATGGCGAAGACGCAGCCGGGCCGGTGAGTGACGTCGACCAGATGCGACTACCAGCTCTCCCCCGGCGCACCATGCAGAGTAGCCGCACGGCCTTGTGTAACAACGGGGTCAGACTCCGTTGCGTCGCGCTGCATCGCCAGCGCCGGGCCGCAGGCGATGACTAGGATCTGAGCATGTCCGACCACTCGGCGACGGCGATCGACCAGGCCGCCCGCAGGCAGCTCGCGGTCGACCTGTTCAACCACGTCTGGACGCTGCTCGACACCGACCCCCGCACGCCGGCGCAGGATGTCGAGATGGTCCACGCCGCCCACGCCTCGCGGCACCACTGGGGCGAGATCGGGACGCCGGTCAACGTCGCCCGCGGCGAGTGGCAGATCTCACGCGTCTA
Organism: uncultured Actinomycetes bacterium; assembly: GCA_963720885.1. Classification (GTDB taxonomy): domain Bacteria; phylum Actinomycetota; class Thermoleophilia; order Gaiellales; family JAICJC01; genus DATLLN01. Next base: position 151,183 of record CAVRGW010000002.1, read on the forward strand.
CGCGAGCCTCGGCCGCGGCGAGCCGGCCCTGTTCCACGCGCAGCGGTGCCTCGACGCCTGCACCGAGCACGGCATCGGCGACTTCGACCTGGCGTACGCGCACGAGGCGATGGCCCGCGCCCACCGCGTGCTGGGCGACGGGGAGCGGATGGCTGCACACGCAGCGGCGGCGGCGGAGGCCGGCGAGGCGATCGCCGAGGAGGACGACCGGGAGCTGTTCGCGGGAGACCTCGCCGACCTGCGATAGCCCGAGCACCGCGACCGCCGCGGCCCGTAGTCTCGGCGCGTGACGCGTGGTCAGGCATACGTGATGGTCGCGGTGGCCACCACGCTCTGGGGGTTGAACGGCGTCATCTCGAAGGTCGTGCTGACGCACGGCATCAGCCCAGCCGAGCTGACCGAGTGCCGGATGCTCGGCGCGTTTGCGGGGCTGGCAGCGGTGCTGCTCGCGACCCAGCGGCACACGCTGCGCGTCGCCCGGCGCGAGTGGCCGGAGCTGATCGCGCTGGGGTTGATCGGGCTGGTCGGGGTGCAGCTGCTGTACCTGGTGGCGCTGCGCACGCTGCCCGTCGGCATCAGCGTCCTGATCGAGTACCTGGCCCCCGTCCTGGTCGCCCTCTACGCCTGGCTGTGGCTGGGCAAGCACGTCGGTCGGAGCCTGTGGGCGGCCATCGGACTGGTCGTCCTCGGACTCGCGCTGATGGTCAACGTGCTGTCGGGCGGCGGCGGGTTGGACGCCGGCGGCGTGGCGGCGGCGCTGCTCTGCGCCTGCGCGTACGCGTTCTACATCATCGTCACCGAGCGGGGCATCCCGCGGCGCCCAGCGGTGGCCACGATCTGCATCGGCTTCGGCGTGGGCAGCGTGTTCTGGGTCTTCGCAGCGCCGTGGTGGAACTTCCCCTGGGATCGGATGCCCGACGCCGTCAGCCTGGACGGCCGGCTCGCGGCCTGGCACCTGCCGCTGGGGCTGCTGATCGCCTGCGTGGTCGTGCTGGGCACACTGGTGCCCTTCGCCCTGCTGGTGTCGTCGTTGCACGCACTGCCGGCCGCCCGCGTGACCCTGCTCTCGACCTGGGAGCCGGTCGCCGGCGGACTGATCGCCTGGGTCTGGCTCGGCCAGTCGCTGACCGCCTCCCAGCTGGCGGGCGCCGCGCTGGTGCTCGCAGGCATCCTGGTCGCCGAGGGCCTGGTCGGCGGCGAGCCGCACGCGTAAACGGTCACCCAGCGAGGTTCTTACGAAAACTTTGCGAAAGCCGGAGCGTGCACAGCCGATCTAGCGAATATGCGAACTCGGATTCTGGCAGCGGCGATGATGGTCCTCCTGGTCGTCCTGGCCATCGCCCCCGCCGCCAACGCGTCCAGCGTCCAGGCCTACCGGTGGCAGTTGATCTTCGCGATCAACAAGACCCGTCACGTGCACGGCCTCGCACCCGTCCGCCACGCGCCCGGGCTCGACAAGACCGCTCAGTCGCACTCGGCCGACATGGTCGCGCGCCACTACTTCGCGCACACCAGCCCGACCGGCTCGACGCTGTTCGACCGGATCAGCCGCTCCGGGTTCACCCGCTACGGCGCCTGGTGGGCCGGCGAGACGCTGGCCTGGGGCTCCGGGTCGTATGCGCAGGCGCAGCACGTGATCGGCATGTGGCTGGCCAGTCCCACGCACCGCGCGGTGCTGCTCTCGTCGCGCTTCACCTGGGTCGGCGTAGGCAGGGCCGCCGGGTCGTTCGAAGGCAAGTCCTCGGCGGCCGTCTGGACGGCCGACTGGGGCCACCGCTAGCGGCCCAGGCAGTACGATCCCCGGCATGGCGCCGACCAAGGTCCTGCTGGCCTCTCCCCGCGGTTACTGCGCCGGGGTCGATCGTGCGGTCGACACCGTGGAACGCGCGCTCGACCACTTCGGCGCCCCGGTGTACGTGCGCAAGGAGATCGTGCACAACGGCCACGTCGTGCGCGACCTGTCCGATCGCGGCGCCGTGTTCGTCGACAGTGAGCTCGATGTCCCGCGCGGCGGCGTCGTGGTGCTCTCCGCACACGGGGTCGCGCCCGACGTCTACAGCAACTGCAGCGCCCGCGGCCTGCGCATGATCGACGCCACGTGTCCACTGGTGACCAAGGTGCACACGGAGGCCAGGCGGTTCGCCGCCGACGGCTACACCATCGTCCTGGTCGGCCACGAGGGGCACGAGGAGGTCGTCGGCACCATGGGGGAGGCGCCGGCCTCGATCCAGCTGATCGGCTCGGTGGCGGAGATCGACGGCCTGGAGATTGCCGATCCCGCGCGGGTCGCCTACATCACGCAGACGACGCTGTCGGTCGACGAGACGGTGGAGATCATCGGCGCGCTGCGTGAGCGGTATCCGGCGATCGTCGGGCCGAAGAAGGACGACATCTGCTACGCCACACAGAACCGGCAGAACGCAGTCAAGCAGCTTGCGCGCGAGGTCGATCTGGTGCTGGTGATCGGCTCACGGAACTCGTCGAACTCGAACCGGCTGGTCGACGTGACGCGCGAGATGGGCGTCGCGTCGTACCTGATCGACGACGAGACCGACATCGACGCCGCGTGGCTGGAGGGCGTGCGGACGGTGGGCGTCACCTCGGGCGCCTCGGCCCCTGAGTGGCTGGTCGAGCGCGTCATCTCCTACTTCCGCTCGCTGGGCGTCGAGAACGTCGAGTCGCACGAACTGGTGGACGAGAACGTCCACTTCTCGCTGCCCGTCGAGCTGCGACGGGCCTCCTCCGTCAGCCCGTAGCCCTCGCCGGGAGGGTGAACCGGACGGTCGTCCCGATCCCCGGGTCGGACTGGATGTCGAAGCTGCCGCCGGCCAGGCGCACGCGCTCCGCGGCGCTGTCCAGCCCGAGGTGCAGGCGCGTCACGCTGCGATCGAGCGCGCGGCCGACGTCGAACCCGATCCCGTCGTCCACAACCTCGGCCACCACCGCGCCGTTCTGGTCGGCCAGAGCGACGCGTAGGCTGGCGGCCCGCGAGTGCTTGCGCGCGTTCCCGACCAGCTCCTGCACCGTCCGGTAGCAGAGCGACTCGACATCGCCCGAATGGCGCGAGACGCTGGCCTCCAGCCGCGTGCGGATCGGCGTCGTCCGCTGAGTCTCCTCGAGCAGCTCCGCCACCGCCGCGACCAGACCGCGCTGCTGCAGCAGCGGCGGGCGCAGCTCGAAGGTCAGCCGCCGCGTCCGCTCGACCGCCTCGGCGAGGGTCGTCCGCAGGGTGCCGGCCGCCTCGGCCGCCGCCGTCTCGTCGCCCCGCCGGTGCGCCGCGATCTGGCGGTCGAGGGCGAACAGGGCGGCCGTCATCACCTGGATCGTGTCGTCATGCAGCTCGGTCGCGATCCGCGCCCTCTCCGCGTCGGCCGAGCGCAGCAGCTCGCCGAGCACACGCTGGCGCTGCGCCTCGCTGGCCGCCAGCGCCGCCTGGGCGCGGTCGCGCTCGACGGCGGTGGCCAGGATGTTGGCGGTCGCCTGGAGGTAGTCGACCTCGTCCTCGGTGAATGCGCGCACCTCGGTGCTGTACACGGCGAGCACGCCGTAGGGCGCCGGCGTGCCTGCGATCTTGACGCAGATCAGGCTGCGCATCCCCACCCGCCGCGCCTCGTCCAGCACCCGGAACCGGGTCTCCTGCTCCAGGTCGCCGCTGATCAGCGGCGCCTCGGTCATCAAGGTGTAGCCCGCCGCGGTGGCATCACCGGCCGGGCGGCGGGCCCCGACGGCGCTCCCCATCGGGCCGGTGCCGGCGACGATCTCGACATCGCGGCCGTCGGCCGTCAGCTCGAGCACGGCCGCCGCCCACACACCGAGGGTCTCCGCCGCCGCCTCGGTCGCGTCGCGCACCAGGCGGAGGCGGTCGACGCCCGAGAGGGCGCGCAGCCCCAGCTCGGCGAGCATGCGCTGCTGCCCGGCCCGCCGCTCGGCGGCCTGCTCCGCGCGGTGGCGGTCGGTGACGTCGTAGATCACGCCCTGGATGAGCCCGGCGACGGCCGCGGGCTCCGTCATCCGCCGGCCCTGGTCGTGCATCCAGCGCAGGCTGCCGTCGCGGCGGACGACGCGGTACTCGAGGTCGAAGTTGTCCCCGCCGGTGAGCATCGCCCGGTACCGGCGGTCGACGTCGTCGCGGTCGTCGGGGTGGACCCGATCGAGCCACGCGGCGTAGCTACCCACCCACTCCTCGACCGCCACCTCGAGGATCTCCTCGACCTGAGGGCTGACGTAGATGCCGATGCCGTCGGCGCTGTCCAGATAGGTGACCAGCGGCACCTGCTCGACCAGGTTGCGATAGCGCGCCTCGGCGGCGCGCAGCGCTTCGCCGGACTGCTCGATCTCGGTCACGTCGACGGTCACGCCGTGCCAGCCGAGCAGGCGGCCGTCGTCGCCGCGCACCTCGGTCTCGATGTCGCGCGCCCAGATCACCCGGCCGTCCACGGTCATCATCCGGTAGGAGACGTCGTGCGGGCGGCTCTCGGCGATCGCGGCGTGGTAGCCGGCGACGACCTCGTCGCGGTCGTCGGGGTGGAGGGCGGCCTGCCACGTCCCGTGCGGGTCGGCGTCCCACTGCTCGGCGGAGTGGCCGGTCAGCGTGACGCCCTGCTCCGGGTTGACTAGCGTCGACACGGCGCCGTCGACCGTGCGGAAGTACGTCAGCGCCGGTACCTGCTCGGCGAGCAGGCGGTAGCGGGTCTCGGACGCCTGCAGCCGCTCGGCGTTCTCGATCAGATCGGTGATGTCGAAGACGATGCCCAGCCAGACGGTGCCCTGGCCCTGGCCGAGCTCGATCGGCACGGCGGTGTCGCGTACCCACAGCGTGCGCCCGTCGCCGCCGATGAACCGGTACTCGGACGACCATGCGGAACGCGTGTCGCGCGACCAGTGCCACGCCGCCTCCAGCCGGTCGCGATCCTCCGGATGGAGGCTGCTGCGCCACAGATCGTACGCCCCGGTGGCCCACTGCTCCGGCGTGTAGCCGAGGCGGTTCAGGGCGGGCGTGTTGTGCATCGTCATCACGTCGTCCTCGCCGATGTCGTAGACGATCGCCGGCAGCTGCTGGGCGAGCGTGCGGTAGCGCGCCTCCGAGCGCTCCAGCGCCTCCCGGGTCGTGATCATGCTGGTGACATCGACGATCAGCCCTTGCCAGCGCAGCAGCCCGCCGTCGGCGTCGAGGATCGGCCGCGCCGTGTCGCGCACCCAGATCACCTCGCCGTCCGCGCGGCGCATCCGGTACTCGATCGAGTACGGCGGGTCGGGCGACTGATCCTCGACCCAGCTCATCACCCGCGCGAAGTCGTCGGGGTGGATCGTTCGCTCCCAGAACGTCTTCGGATCGGCCGCCCACTCCTCCGGTGAGTGGCCGAGCAGGTGGCGGATGCCGTCGGGGTTGGGGATGCTCGAGCGCCCCTCAGGATTCGTGACGTAGACGATCGCCGGAAGCTGCTCCGCCAGCGTGCGGTAACGCAGCTCAGAGCTACGCAGCGCATCGGCGGTACGGCTGTGGTCGATGACCACGGTGGCGAGCCGGCCGAGATCGACGAGCACGGCCAGGTCGGCCTCGCCGATCTCCCGATCGCGGTCGCGGAAGAACACCTCGAGCTCGTGGTAGCCGCCCTCGCGGCAGGGCAGGTGCACGTAGGCCTCGCGGGCAACACCGACCCGCCGAAGGTAGCTGAGCGTCTTTTCGTCGCACGCGGGGTCGGCCGCATCGCAGACCTTGGGCTCGAGCGGCGGGAACGCGTCGGTGCCCAGCTCGACGCCGTCGTCGACGTACGTCGAGATCGGATGCGACAGCCCGACCGTCGCCACCTCCGGCGAGCCGAGCGTGCCCGTCCAGGCCAGGTTGGTGACGACACCGCGCTCCGGCTCCCACTCGGAGTACAGCGCGTGATCGGCGCCGAGCAGCACACGGATGTGCTCGAGGAGCGCGGTCAGCAGGTCCGGCGTGGCCGTCTCGGAGGCCATGCCGGTGATTATCGTCCCCGGGCCTGCCAGATCGAGAGCAGCGCGGCCTCGCGCTGGAGGCTCATCGGGAATCCCCAGCGGCCGGTCTCCGGCGCGGCGCGGTGCCACGCCAGCGTGTCGGCCACCGTCTCCGCCAGCGGGCGGTGGGTGAGGCCGGCGGCTATCGCCGGGGCGGGGTCGGTGCAGTCGAGCCAGTGCTCGGCGGGGTCGGGGCCGAGCCACATCGGCAGGTCGCTCCACGGCTCGACGCCCTGATCGATCAGGAACTGGCCGTCGATCCAGTGCAGCGACGGCGAGTTGCCGGCCACGTCGGCGCAGGTCTCGATGGTCGAGCCGAGCGTCGCCGGCGTCGCCGGGCCGACGCCGTTCAGGACGCCGGTCGTCCCGTTCTCCAGCAGCGTCACCATCCACCCGGCGAGGTCACGGACGTCGATCACCTGGCAGGGCTGGTCGCGCGGCTCCGGGCAAACCACATCGCCGCCGTCGGCCATCCGCACCGGCCAGTAGGTGAAGCGGTCGGTAGGGTCGTCGGGGCCGACGATCAGGCCGGGACGGACGACCATGGTGCGGCCGGGCAGCGCGCGCTCGACCGCCTGCTCGCACAGTGCCTTCAGCGGGCCGTACGTCTCACCGTCGATCTCCTCGACCGTCGGGTCGTCGATCGTCCCCACCGGGGTCTGCTCGTTGACCGCGGTCAGGCCCGTGCCGTCGTACACCGAAACGCTCGAGACGAACAGGTAGCGGTTCACCGAGTCCTTGAGCAGCTCCGCCGACGCCGAGACGATGCGTGGCAGGTAGCCGCTGGTGTCGACCACCGCGTCGAACTGCCGGCCGCGCAGGGCATCGAGCCCGCCGTCGCGGTCGCCCACCAGCTTCTCGACCGCCGGGAAGCGATCCGTGTGCGTCTGCCCGCGGTTGAACAACGTGACCTCGTGCCCCCGCCCGAGCGCAGACTCGACCACATGCTTGCCGAGGAACACCGTCCCCCCGAGGACCAGCAATCGCATCGCCGCACTGTAACAACGGGGTCAGACCCCTTTGTTTCACCGCGCGAACCGAACACAGCGGTGGTCACTCAGCGCAGCATGAAAAAACGGGGTCTGACCCCGTTTTTTCAGGCGCGAGCGATGGCGAGCTCGGCGCCGGGCTCGACGGCCACGGCGAGCGTCTCGCTGGCGATCCAGTCGCCGTGCGCCGCGAAGGCCTCTGCCAGGCCGTCGTCGCGGGGATAGGTGAGCCGGATGCGGTCGGTGACCTCGAGGCCGGCGTCCTTGCGCATCATGTTGATGCGGCGGATGACGTCGCGGGCGGCCCCCTCGAGCGCCAGCTCGGGCGTGATCTCGGTGTCGAGAGCCACCACATACCCGTGGTCGTCGAGCACGGAGAAGCCCTCGCGAGCCTTCGTCCGCAGCTCGTACTCGCCCGGCTCGAGCACCCAGTCGCCGACCTCGACGCGATCGCCGTCGATGCGGAACTCGCCCTCTCGGAGCAGGCCCTGGATCATCCCCAGGTCGCGGCCATACTTCGGGCCGAGCACCTTGAGCAGCGGCATCACGGACGCCTCGGCGAAGTCCTCCGCCGACGTCACCGCGCGCACCTCCTTGACCGCGAGCTCGGCCGCGATCAGCCCGGCGTGGCGCTCGATCCTCGCGCGCCGCTCCGGATCGTCGGTCGCGACGGCCAGCGAGCCGAGCGGCTGGCGCAGGTTGACCGACGCCGCGTCGCGGGCACGGCGGCCCAACTCGACGACAATGCGCACGTTGTCCATCTCGGCGATCAGCGTCTCGTCTGCCAGCGTCGGGTGCACGGCCGGATACCCCGAGTGGTGCACGCAGTCCGGCGCGTCGTCGCAGACGCCGCGCACCAGGTTCTGCCACAGCTCGTCGGCCAGGAACGGCATCACCGGCGCCACGGCGCGGCTCAGCTGCACCAGCGCGTACCACAGTGTGTCGTAGGCCGCCTGCTTGCCGGCATCGTCCGCGTTCTTCCAGAAGCGCCCGCGGGAGAGCCTGACGTACCACGTCGAGAGATCATCGATCTGCGCCTCGACGGCGCGCACCAGCCGCGGGGAGTCGTACGCGTCAAGCGCGGCGCGGCACTCCTCGACCATCTCCTGCGTCCGGGCTAGCAGCCAGCGGTCGAGCGGCTGCAGCCCGTCGCCCTCCGGGCCGGAAGCGAGCATCTCGTACGACGGCCGGTAGTCGTCGATCCGCGCGTAGGTGACGAAGAACGCATAGCTGTTCCACAGCGTGAGCAGCCGCCGCTTCACCTGATCCGCCGGCCCGTAGCCGAAGCTCAGGTTCTGACCCGGCGTCTGGTTCGCGTACATCCAGCGCATGACGTCGGCGCCCATCGACTCCACCGCGTCGTCGAACCAGATCGCGTTGCCCCACGACTTGTGCATAGGCCGGCCGGTCTCATCGTTCACCTTCTCGTGAGACAACACCCGCCTGTACGGAGTGTCGCCCGTGAGGGCGACGCTCATGAACAGCATCGAGTAGAACCACAGGCGGATCTGCTCGCGCATCTCGGTGACCCAGTCGGCCGGGAACCAGCGCTCCCACTCCTCGTGCGTCGGCAGGTCGGCGATCGTCAGGCCCTCGCCGGCGCCGGCGGCGTAGCCGCGCTCGACGAAGGTGTCGTTCTGCCAGCCCAGCGTCGAGAACGGGATGATCCCGGCGTCCAGCCAGCAGTCGCCGACGTCGGGCAGCCGCTGGGCCTCGGCGCCGCACTCGGGGCAGCCGATCACCACCTCGTCGATCCACGGACGGTGCAGCTCCTCGACCGCATCGAGGCCGCGCAGCGCGCGCTCGGCCAGCTCCTCGCGCGAGCCGACCACGGTCATATGGCCGTCAGGGCAGAAGTAGAACGGCAGGGGCAGGCCCCAGTAGCGCTTGCGGCTGATGCACCAGTCGCCCATGTTGCGCAGCCAGTCCTCCATCCGCTTGCCGTACTGGGCGGGCGTCCACTGCACGCGCCGGGCGGCGTCGATCATCGGCTGTCGCAGCTGGTCGCAGCGGATGAACCACTCGTCGACGAGCCGGTAGATCAGCTCCGTGCCGCAGCGCCAGCAGACGGGATAGCGGTGGGTGATCTCGCCGGCGTCGACCAGCCGGCCGCGCTGCCCGAGATCCTCGACGATCTGCTGCGCCGCGTCCGCGGTGTGACGGCCGTGCAGCCAGCCGAACCCGTCGTAGAACGCTCCCGACTCGTCGACCGGCACGATCGTCGCCAGCCCCTCGCGGCGGCCCAGCTCGAAGTCCTCCGCACCGCAGCCCGGCGCGATATGGACGATGCCGGTGCCCTCCTCCATCGAGACCTCGTCCCAGGCGACGATCCGGTGCTCGACTCCCTCCTGCGCGGCCAGGTCGTCGAACGGCCCGTCATACGCCAGCCCGACCAGCTCGGAGCCCTTGACCGTCCCCACCACCTTGCCCTTGAGCGGCACGTGGTCGAGACGGCTCTGCGCCACGTAGGCGATCCCGGCGCCGGTCTGCACCCGTGCGTAGTCCGCGTCGGGCAGCACCGCCGCTGCGACGTTGGCGGGCAGCGTCCAGGGGGTCGTCGTCCACACGACCAGCTCCTCGTGTTCGCGCCCGACCAGCGGGAACCGCACGAACAGCGAAGGGTGGGTGATCTCCTTGTACGAATCGATCAGCTCGTGCTGCGAGAGCGACGTGCCGCAGCGCGGGCACCAGGGCATCGACCGGTGGCCCTTGTACAGCCAGTCGCGTTCCTGGCACGTCTTCAGGAACCCCCAGATGTACGAGATGTTCGTGTCGGTCATCGTGAAGTAGCTGCGCTCCCAGTCCATCCACTGACCGAGACGGATCGACTGGTCGGTTTGCACCTGCGCGTACTTGGCGACCCTGTCGCGGCACGCGCGGGCGAAGCGGTCGAGACCGTACTCCTCGATCTCCCGCTTGGAGTTGAGCCCCAGCGCCTTTTCGACCTCGACCTCGACCCACAGGCCCTGGCAGTCGAAACCGTTCTGGTAGCGCTGATCCTCGCCCAGCATCGCGTGGTAGCGCTGCCAGACGTCCTTCAGCGTGCGGCCCCAGGCGTGGTGCACGCCCATCGGGTTGTTCGCCGTGATCGGGCCGTCGAAGAACGAGAACCGCTGCTCGGCGCCGCGGTTGGCGTCCCTCAGGCGCTCGAAGCTGCGCTCGGCCTTCCACCGCTCGAGCGTGCGATGCTCGAGCGCGACGTGGTCAGGCTGCTTGTCGACGGGGCTGAATCCGGGCACGCCGCGGATTCTACGCGGCGCCCGGCGGGGCTAGTCCAGCTCGTGACGGTGGCAGTAGTCGTCGAACGCGGCGTGCTTGGCGAGGTAGGAGCCGAGCTCGGCGAATCCGAACTCGAACCATTCGGCGAGCCAGCGCTCGTCGATCTCGACATGCTTTTCCTGCAGCTCGTCCATCTCGATGATCTCCTCCGGGCGGGGTATCCCCGGAAATGAAGCCTTTGCCCTCGAGCTCGTACCCTGAGCTACAAGGGTTTCCGATGCTTCAGTAATCGGCCGCAGGTGGCCCGTGCTTTACGACTTCTGTGACGATTGCAGCTGCTCGATCGCCTGACGCCCGTTGGGGAACGCGATCTCGGCCATCGGAATGCCGTCCAGCGGGAACCAGCCGATCTCGCTGACATCGTCGGCGGGCGCCTCGGCGCCGCCCTCGACCGAGGCGGTGAAGTACACGTTCAGCGTCGCCGCGCCGCCGTCGCCGTAGGTGTCGAGGAAGAAGCCCAGCAGCCGCTCGATGCGGATGTTGAGCCCGGTCTCCTCGCGCAGCTCGCGGACGGCGGCGTCCTCAGGCAGCTCGAGCGGCTCGACGAACCCGCCGGGCAGGTCCCACATCCCCTCCTGCGGCGGCCGGGCGCGGCGCGTCAGCATCAGCCGGCCGTCGCGGAGCACCAGGGCGCTGGCCGTCGGCGCGGGATTGTCGTAGATGACCAGGCCGCACGCAGGGCAGTGCAGCTCGGTGCCGTGGACGAGCGGTGCGGCACAGCGCGGGCAGTGAACCCAGTCATCCCGGTGCGCCATGCTCGACGATCACCTCCCCGGAGAGCTCCGTCCATCCACCCTCGGCGAGCATCCAGCCGGAGTAGGTGCCGCGGTTGGCGAGGCAGACGAGCCCGAGCCCCCGCTCCAGGTCGGCCCACATCAGCGTGCCGCTTGCCCCGAAGTGCGACAGCGTCGACTCCGACACGGCGTCGCCCGCCCAGTGCGGCCCACCGGTGCCGCGGATGTTCACGCCGGCTCCCCAGTCGGGGCAGTGCAGCTTGGGGAATGACTCGAGCCCGCCCGGAATGCCGGGGTACTGCACCGACGCCAGCTCCGACCAGGTGTCGCGGTGCAGCAGCGGCGCGCCGCCTCCCAGCAGCAGCGCGACGACGCGCGCATACGCGTCAAGGGACGCGAACATCCCGCCGGCCGCGTTGCCTCTGCGACGCCACTGCGGCGCGTTGAACAGCGGCACCCCGGGTGACGACAGGCCGGGGTCGCGCACCTCGAGCGCCCGCCCCTCCTCGTCCTCCGGCAGCGGCAGGAACGCGTCCATGCCCAACGGCCGGACCACAGCGTCGGTGACGTAGCGCTGGAACGGCATCTCGGTCGCCGCCTCGAGCAGCAGTCCGATCAGGTGGTAGCCCTCATTCGAGTACGCCCGGCGCGTGCCGGGCGGGTACTTGAGCTCGACCTCGAGCGGTGGCGTCCCGCGCACCGATTCGGGCAGGCCGGAGGCATGTGACAGCAGGTGGCGGAGCGTGATCGACCTGCGGTCGGCGTCGTCCAGCGCAGGCAGCAGCGCGCACGCGGGAGCATCGAGCTCGAGCACCCCCTCTTCGACTGCGACCAGCGCTGCGAGCGCCACGACGGGCTTGGTCAGCGACGCGAGGGCGAACAGCGAATGCTCGCCGGCACCGCCCGCGAACCGGCGCTCGACGACCGTGCCATGGCGGTCGACAACGGCCGCAGCGATGGCGTCTGCGCGGCCCTCGGCCACCCACCGGTCGATTGCCTCCAGCGCCATCCGCGGCATCGTATCCGTCAGACCCGGCGATATCTCGGGTATCGTTTCCCCTGGTAATGGCACGTGTCGAGACCAGACGGGAGCGCGACCGCGAGGTTGCGCCCGAGCAAGCCGACGATGACACCCACCTCGAGGACTGGTTCGCCAGGCGGCTCGAGTCGCAGGGGATCCCGACCAAGATGCCCCGCGGCGTGAACACGCGGATCCTCGCCGTGGGCGGCTTCGCCGTGGCGCTGCTCGGCCTGATCTGGGCGTTCTCGGTCGCCGGACCGGGGAGCGGCACCCCGTCGGCGACGCCGACGACCAAGCCGTCGTCCAGCTCCACCTCGCCCAACAGCTCCGGCACGCCCAACAACACCAACGGCGGCACCAAGAACAAGCCGAAGGCCCCCGCCTGGAACACCATCACCGTGGACGTGCTGAACGGCTCGGGCATCAGCGGCGCGGCCGCCGCCTCCTCGACCACCATGAGCGGCGCGGGCTGGCACATCGGGATCACCGGCGACGCCGGCACCGAGACGACCGCGACGACGGTGGTCTACGCACCCGGCCACAAGGCCGAGGCGCAGGTGGTTGCCAAGAAGCTCGGGCTCGCCGCACCGGTGCCGCTCGCTTCGGCGACCGGCGTGCCGTCAACGGCGACGACCGGCGTCGCGGTCGTGCTCGGGCCCGACGGCCTGCCCAGCTAGCCGTTCAGCGCTTCCCACGCGCGTCGCACGTGCTCAGGCCGCGAGGCGACGTTGCCGATCGCCATTCGCGCCGCGTAGCGGCCACCGACCTGGGTGTGCGAGACGAACGCCGTCCCGCTCGCGTTGACCCGCTCGACGATGTCGGCGTTGATCCGGTCGAGCTCGGCCTCGTCGTCAACGCCCGCCGGCCGGCGGCGGAAGCAGACGGTCGACAGCGGCACCGGCGCCAGCAGCTCCCATCCCTCAGCGGCCTCGATCCAGCCCGCCAGCTCACTGGCCATCGCGATGTGGCCGGCGATGATCTCGGCCAGCCCGTCGGCGCCGTACGCCCGCATCACGAACCAGAGCTTGAGCGCGCGGAACCGCCGGCCCAGCGCCAGCCCGTAGTCCATCAGGTTCGTCACGTCGCCGTCGCCGCTAGTCAGGTAGAACGGCACGACCGAGAATGCCTGTCGCAGCACGTCGGGCCGTGACGTGTAGAGCAGGCTGCAGTCGACCGGCGTCAGCAGCCACTTGTGCGGGTTGAAGACCAGCGAGTCCGCGCGCTCGCACCCGTCGAGCAGGTGCCGGTGCGTGGGCAGGAGCCCCGCGGCACCGCCGTACGCAGCGTCGACGTGCACCCACATGCCGTGGCGCCCCGCGATCTCGGCGACCTCGCCCACCGGATCGACGCTGGTGGTCGACGTCGTTCCTACCGTCGGCACCACGGCGATCGGCCGCACGCCTGCTGCGACGTCCGCCTCGACGGCGGCCGCCAGCGCATCGGGGCGCATCCGGAACTCGCCGTCGACCTCCACCTTGTGCAGGCCCTGCTGACCCAGCCCGAGCGCGATGCAGGCCTTCTCGACGGACGAGTGCGCCTCGGCGGAGGTGTACACCCGCAGCGGCGGCAGATCGTCGCGGCCGGCCATCCCACGGCTGCGGATGTCCAGGCCCGCCGCCTCGCGGGCGGCTGCCAGCGCCCAGAACGTCGAGCTCGACGCCGAGTCCGTGATCTGGCCGAACCACGAGTCCGGCAGGCCGATCAGCTCGCCCACCCAGGCCAGTGTGCGCTCCTCCAGCTCGGTGGCCGCGGGCGAGGTGCGCCACAGCATCGCGTTGACGTTGAGCGCCGCGCAGATCAGCTCGCCGACGATCCCGGGGCCGCTGCCGGTGATCCCGAAGTAGGCGAAGAAGGACGGGTGGTTCCAGTGGGTGATGCCCGGCAGGATCAGTCGGTCGACGTCGGCCATGATCGCCTCCAGGGGCTCGCCGTCGGCCGGCGGGTGCTCGGGCAGCGCGGCAAGCAGGTCGCCGGGCGCAACCTGCGCCAACACGGGCCGCTCGCCCACCGAGTGCAGGTACGCGGAGACCCACTCCGCGGCCTCGAGCAGCGCCGCCCGCAGCTTCTCCTCGCCGGGGCCGGGCAGAGCCGGCCCGGCCGTCACCTCGGCACCGGTGTCCGCGACCGCCTCCCGCGATCGGGCCGCCGCGGCGCCGTGCCACGGACGTCGCGGCGGGCGGGCGTCCGGGGCGGGCGGCGCGCGGGCGCGGATGGGCCGCCGCCACCGCCGCCTCCGCCACCGCCGCCGTCCGAGCCGTCCTCGCGCGCCATCGCCCGCAGCAGCCACCAGAGCAAGAGCGTGCCCGGGATGTGCAGGCAGATCACGGCGAGGAACAGGACCGCGCTCACAGCCGTCCAGTCTACCGGCAGGTCAGAGCGTGCTCTCGACGGCGCCGATCGACACCTCGAGCTTCTCCAGCATCTCGTCGATCTCGGCGTCCGAGATGATCAGCGGCGGGGCCAGCATCACCGCGTCCATGTGCCGGTTGACGATCGGCGTCGGGCACGAGTAGATCATCAGGCCGCGCTCCCGTGCCGCCCTGGCGACACGCCCGGAGATCCGCTCGGACTCGGCGAACCGCTCACCGGTCACCGGATGCCGCAGCTCGATGCCCTGCAGCAGCCCGCGGCCGCGCAACGCGGCCATCATCGGGTGCGCGGAGGCCATCCGCTCGAGCTCGGCCCGGATCCGTTCGCCCTTGCCGGCTGCGCCGGCCACCAGGCCCTCGTCCTCGATGGTGTCGATCACGGCGCAGCCGACCGCGCAGCCCAGCGGATACCCCGAGAACGTGTGGCCGTACGAGAACCCTGTCGGCGAGCTCCCGACGACCTCGCGCACCGTGCGCGTCGCGACCATGCCCGAGAGCGGGATGACGCCGCCGCCGATGCCCTTTCCGAAGGTGACGATGTCCGGCAGGGCACCGTCGTGCTCCACCGCGAACCAGCGGCCCGTGCGGCCGAACGCGGTGATGATCTCGTCGGCGACGAGCAGGATGTCGTACCGGTCGCAGACGTCGCGAACCGCCTGCAGGTAACCCGGCGGAAGCTCGACGGCGGCACCGGAGGAGCCGGTCACCGGCTCCAGGATGAATGCCGCTATGTGGTCGGCGCCGCGGGACAGGATCGCGGCCTCGAGCTCCGCCGCACCCTCCTCGGCGGTCAGGCTGTTGGGAACGGCCGCGTACTTGTGCAGCAGCGGCTCGAACGGTGCCCGCCAGCGCGACCCCGACAACGACAGGGCGCCCAGGGTCGAGCCGTGGTACGACGTCACCCGGGACAGGAAGTCCAGCTTCGCCGGCTTCCCGCACAGCTCCCAGTAGAGCACTGCCAGGTGCATCGCCGACTCGTTGGCCTCGGAGCCGGACGAGTTGAAGAAACACCACTCGAGATCGCCCGGTGCGACGCGCCGCACGCGCTCGGCGAGCTCCAGCATCGGCTCGTTGCGGAACGAGAACCGGTAGGTGAAGTTGAGCAGCTCGGACTGCCGTTTGAGCGCCTCGACGACCCGCGGATGACCGTGGCCGAGCAGCATCACCATCGCGCCGCCGCACGCGTCCAGATACGAGGTGCCGTCCTCCGTCTCGATCCGGCAGCCGGCGGCCCGGACGGCGATCGGCAGCGCCTCGCCCGCGGTCATCGAATAATCGGTGCGCATGTCGGTCGCGCTCACCTGCGCAGTGTTCCAGATCGGCGCCGGACGGCGCGTCGCATCAGCGCTTCGCCGGAGCGCCCGCCCGGATCGATGCGCGGATCCGGCCCAGCACCGCGGGAGAGAGCGACGAGTCGTACTCGACGTAGAGCTTGCCCGACGCCTCGTTCCCGTCCAGCGGCGTGGGCAGCTGCGCGACGCCCGATGCGAACCGCGCGAGCGGCACACGTGCGATCACCATGACGAAGCGCCCGGCATCGTTGTCGAAGCGGTATGCGGCGACGATCCGCCTGCGGATCGGGTCGAACCGCGCACCGGCGGTGTCGTAGGGCACAAGCGTGAAGCCGTTGGCATGGAAGGCGGCGACCATCCGCTTGACGCCGATCCCCTGCTTGCCGACGGCCGGCAGCAGGTTTGGCTGCGGGTTCGACGTGCCGGTCGGCGGAGGGGTCGGCTCGACGACGACATCGTCGGACTGGAACGGCCACGTGACGGCCACGGCCACGAGCAGCGCGGCGCCGATCAGCGACAGGATCGCAAGCGCCGCCATCAGGCTCAATCGCCGCCGACGCGGCGGATGTGCGCTGATGCTCATCCTGCAGAAAGCGTACGAGCGCACGCGATGGTTGGCTAGACGGCTACCCGAGCACGATCGCGCGCGCCTGCCCGGGCGTCGCCGCCGGCCGCCCGGCAAGTCGCCCGGTTTCGGCGGCCCGCTCGACGAGCTCGGCGTTGCTCGTCGCCAGCATGCCCCGCGAGATCATCACGTTGTCTTCCATGCCAACACGGACGTGGCCGCCCGCGGCGATCGCCAGCGACGTCATCGGCAGCTGCGCCCGGCCGACGCCGATGGCCGACCAGCTCGACCCCTCGGGCACACCGCCCGCCAGGTGCAGGAGGTTCCTGGGCGTCGCCGCGATGCCGCCGGGGATGCCCATCACGAACTGGAACCACATCGGCGCGCCAAGCAGTCCCTCGTCCGCCAGCCTCAAGCAGAACTCGACGTGCGAGACGTCGAAGCACTCGAGCTCCGGCTTGACCCCGTGCTCCAGACAGGCCTCGGCGAGCGCGCGCAGAAACGGCGGCGGGTTGAGGAACACGCCGTCGCCGAAGTTCAGCGTGCCGGCGTCGAACGAGCACAGATCGGGCCGCAGCGAGACCACCGCGAGGCGGTCGGCCTCCTCCATCGACCACGAGCCGGCCGTCGTCAGGTTGATCAACAGACCTGGAGCGGCATCGCGCACGGCGGCGACCGTCTCCCGGTAGCGGCCAAGATCCATCGTCGGGCGGCCCTCCGCGTCGCGCACGTGGATGTGGATCACCGCGGCGCCGGCGGCCGCCGACGCCGCGGCCTCGGCGGCGATCTCGCCGGGCTCGTACGGGACGTGCGGGGTGCGCTCGCGGGTGGTGTCGGCGCCGGTCGGCGCCACGGTGACGACGAGCGGCTCGCTCAAAGCGACTGCGGCGGCACCGCGAGCTCGGCCTGCAGCTCGATCAGCGTGCCCCGCTCACCGAGGGCCGCGATCGCGTCGCGGAGCGCGTCGCCCACCTCGGCAGCACTGGTGACCCGGCGGTAGCCGACGCCGTAGCCGGCCGCCATCGACTCGAAATCCGGCCCCCGCACCTCGACCGCGGTCGCCCGGCCGTAGGCCTCCATCTGATAGTTCCGGAGCACGCCGAAGCAGCTGTCGTTGACCAGCAGAGTGACGAAGTGCAGGCCGTTCTGCGCGGCGGTCGCAAGCTCGTGGCCGCCCATCTGAAACCCGCCGTCGCCGACGATTGCGACCACCGGCCGGCCGGGGTCGGCGGCGACGACGCCCAGCGAGGTCGGCATGGCCGATCCCAGCGCGCCGCTCATCGGATAGCAGAAGCCGCCCGGCACCTTGGCGTCCTGGTACAGCACGCCCCAGTACCCGAGGATCGTCATGTCCGAGACGGCGACGGCGTCGTCCGGCAGCGCATCCTCGATCTGGCTGATCAGCTCGCGCTCCTCCTCGAAGCCGTGCGCCGCGACCTCCGCCTGCCGGCCTGAGAGCGCCGCGCGCGCCTCGCCGGCACCGTCGCGCGCGCCCGCCGGGGGCGACGGCTCCAGCAGCGCGTCGCAGAACAGCCCGACGTCGGCGACCACGCCCTCAGCCACCGGGTAGTTGCGGCCGATCCGCGAGGGGTCGACGTCGACCTGCACCATCGCCGCGGGGAAGCCGACGGCCCAGTGACAGGTGTACTCCTCTGCGAACCGCGTTCCCAGGGCGATGCAGACGTCCGAGTCCTCGATCAGGCGGCGAACCGACGGCTCCTCCTCGGACGAGCCCGCGTGCAGCGGATGCCCGGGCGGCATCACGCCCTTGCCGTTGAAGCTGGTGACAACGGGCGCGTCCAGCGCCTCGGCCAGCGCGACCACGCGGTCGGCGGCCAGCCGCGAGCCTCCGCCGGCGAACACCAGCGGCGCGCGGGCGCCGTCGAGCAGCGAGCGCACGCGGGTGACGGCCGCCGGGTCGGGCGCCGGCGGCGCAAGCCGCGTGACTCGGCCCACCGCACCGTCGGCCGGCTGCTTCAACAGGTCGGTCATCACCTCGATCATCGCCGGGCCGGGGCGGCTGGCGATCGCCGTCAGGGCCTCGTCGACCGACGCGGCGAGCGCACGCGGTGTCCCCGGGCGGACGTGGTGGCGGGTGACCGCCGTGAAGGCGATCGACTGGCCGACCGACTCGTGCATCCACCCCCGTTCGCCGGCGTCGCTCGGCACCTGGGTCGTGATGTGCAGGACGCGCAGGCTGGAGGCGTCGGCCTCGCCCATCCCGGCGAAGGTGTTGAACGCGCCGGGGCCGGTGCTCGTGATGCAGACGCCGACGCGGTCGGACGTCCGGGCGTACCCCACCGCTGCGAACGACGCCGCCTGCTCGTGGCGCACGACGACGGTGCGGATGCTGGACGACTCAAGCGCGTCCCACAGCGCCAGCGCATGCTGGCCGGGGATGCCGAACGCGACCTCCACCCCATGCGCCTCCAGCGCCTCGACCAGCGCGTGCGCCGCGGTGCGGACCGATGTGTGGGACGCCGCCATCCCGGCGACCTTACTGCCCGAGCGACAGGATGTACGCGGCCACGTTGTCCGCGTCGGCGCCACTGACCAGGCCGGCGGGCATCGGGCCGCCGCCGTTCTGGATCTGCGTCAGGATCCTCTGCGTGTCGAGCGTCGACGCGAGCTCGGCGAGGTTGGGCGCCGCGGGCAGCGGTGACGGGGTGCCCGCCACCGCGGAATGGCAGCTCGCGCAGTTGGCGTCAAAGGCAGTCTTGCCGGCGGCGACGTCACCGCTGCCGCCCGACGAGGTCGGCGACGACGTCGGCGATGAGGACGGGCCGCTGCTGGGCGCCGCGGTGCTGCCCGGCGTCTGCGTGGAGAGCGGCAGCGAGCCGAGGCCGACGCTGGTGGCATCCTCCGTATCGGTGCCGGCGATGGCGATCACGGTCACCATCACGGCCACCCCGATCACCGTCCCGAGAAGCGCAGCAACGAGGACTTTGAGCATCGCGCCGAGGACTATAGCGGGTGCGTGCGGACGGCGAAGCGAGAGCCGGACACGCCCTCCAGAGCCCCGAACACCGCGCTTTGTGGGCCGTATCACCCATGCAGGGGATGTGCCGTCACCCGTCGAACGTCGAGCCAGAGAAGATGCTCGACCGACGCGACATCCAGACCCTGATGTACTGCGTGCGTGTGACCGAGATCAGCGGCCAGTGGCAGACCGGCTACCCCGTGCGGACACCGCACGACCTCGAGTGCCGGCTCGCCGCCCTGCTGCGCGAGGTCGAACGCGCGGAGCGCGCCTCCGCGACGACCGCAGCCTGACGGCAGGCCCGATGGCTCTGCGGCTCTTCGTCGCCGTGCAGCTGCCCGACCCCCTGCGCGGCCGCCTGGCCGCGCATGCCGAACTGCTGGCCGGCGCCGGCCGCGTCGTGGCGGCGGCGAACCTGCACGTCACCGTGCACTTCCTCGGTCGCGTCGACGAGGCCGACGCCGCGCCCCTCGAGGGTGTCCTCGGCGCGGCGGTGGCGACGGTGCCCGCGTTCGCGCTGCGGCTGAACGGCGTCGCGCCCGGGCCACGGCGCCGCCCGAGGATGCTGTGGGCGACGATCGACCGCGATCCGCGCTTCGACGAGCTCGCGGGCGCCGTCGCGACGGCCGCCGCGCCATTCGCGCCGGAGGCCCGGCCGCCGCCGCGCACGGCGCGACCGCACATCACGCTCGTTCGCCATCGCGGCGCGCCGCCACCCGGCGAGGTGGAGCTGACGGCCGACATCCCGGTGGACGCTGTCGAGCTGGTCAGCTCGCGGCTCGGCCCCGGCGGCGCGGCGTACGAGGTGCTGGCCCGCCTACCGCTTGAACCGGCCCCGCCAGTCGATCAGCTGAAACCGCTCTGAGCCGATCAGCTCGGCCAGGCGCGCCGCCGTGGCCTCGTCAGGCTCCGCCATCGAGATCCACCTGCCGGCGTCCCAGTTCGACGTCCACTCCATCTCGTCGTCCACCGCCAGTCCGCGCGACCCGACCAGCCTGGCGACCTCGCCGCGGCGCAGCAGCCGCCCGTGGCCGGGATCGCGGAGCCGCTCGATCTCGTCCCACTCACGCGCCTGTTCGGGATCGGGATCGGCGAGGTAGTCCTGCACGACCAGTCGGCCGCCCGGCGCCAGCACCCGCGCCATCTCGGCCAGGGCCGTCTCCGGATGCGGGACGTGGTGCAGCGAGTGGACGCAGGTGACGATGTCGAACGACCCGTCCTCGAACGGCAGGGCGTCGGCATCGCCGGAGATGCGCTCGACGCCGTCGGGCGCGTGGGCGAGCAGCGCCTCCGACTCGTCGAACGCCACGGCGCGCTCAACATGCGGGAGCAACGCGGCGGACAGAAATCCCGGGCCTGCGGCGACGTCGAGCGCGCGGTCGCCCGCGTCCGGGAGGCACCAGCTGACGAGCTCCGAGTAGTCGCGCGTGCGGGCCTCGTCCGCGTAGCGGTGTGCCGTGCGGTCAAACCTGGAATGTCCGGACAAAGTCCATCGCCTCCTGTCTGGTGGTCACGGTGCCCGCGGCCTGCTCCTCGGCCAGCGCATCGACGAGCGTCCCGATGTCCGACCCGGCACAGCCGCTGGCCTTCGCGATCTCGTCGCCGCGCAGCAGCGGCGGATTCCCCGTCGCCACCTCCTCGGTCAGCGCCAGCAGCTCGGACGCCACCTCGGCGTGCGCCCGGACGTGACGATGCCGCGTGCGCGGCCCGCGGGTGCTCATCCGGTCGGCCAGCGACAGCACGATGCTCTCGACCGTCCACGGCTGTGTGGCCCGCCGGTAACGGAACGCGCGGCGGCGGTCGAGCGGCCGGTCGGGGACGGCGAAGCCGAGCACGAGGTGCTGCTCGACCAGCAGCGCCGTGCAGCGGACGACGGCACCGGACGCCTTCCAGCGGCCGCCCACCACGGCGCGGGCGACGCGCGCGCCCTCGGCGTCGTGGCCCATGAACCCGATCCGCCCATCGGCCGCCACCGAGCGGGTCTGGGGCTTGGCCACATCGTGGAACAGGGCGGCGAGCCGGAGCACGAGCGAGGACGACAGGTCGTCGCCGACCACCCTGGCCAGGCGCTCGTCGATCAGGGCCGCATGCTCCGGCAGGTAGTGCGCGGGGTGCGCGCCGATGTCGGCCACCGCGTCGAGCACCTGCAGCGTGTGCTCGTAGACGTCCAGGTGGTGGTAGCCGCTCTGCTCGACGCCCCGCAGCGCCGCCACTTCGGGCAGCACCGCCGCCAACACGCCGGAGCGCTCGAGCATGCGGATGCCGTCCGCGGGGTCGGGCACGGCGAGCAGCCGCCACATCTCGGCGAAGACCCGTTCGCCGGACGGCCGCGTCGCAAGCGCCGCCCGCTCCCGGGTCAGCTGCTCGGTGCCGCCCTCGATCACGAACCCCAGCTGCCGGGCGATCCTGGCCACGCGCAGCAGCCGCAACGGGTCGTCGTCGTAGATCCGGTCGCTGACCGCTCGCACGAGCCCAGCGTCGAGGTCAGCGCGACCGCCATGGGGATCGAGCAGATCGCCGCCCGCAAGCGGCAGCGCCATGGCGTTGATCGTGAAGTCGCGCAGCCCCAGGTCCTGTTCGACGGTGCCCCGGGTGCGCGTGACGTCGACCGTCCGTCCCTGCTGCACCACCCGCCAGGCGCCGTGGCGCTCCGACAGCGGGAACGGCGAGCCGCCGGCCTGGGACGCCAGCCCGCGGGCCGCCGCGCCGGGATCGCCGTCGACCATCACGTCGATGTCGGCGACCGGGCGGCCGACCAGCAGATCGCGCACGCTGCCGCCGACCAGCCACGCGCCGTCCAGCGGTACAGCGGCGCGGAGACGCTCGAGCTCAGCCTCCGACGACGAGATGCTTGACCCTCCTACGCCGCGGCGCGATGTCGGTGACGATCTCGTAGCCGATCGTGTCCGAGCGGCTGGCCCACTCCTCCGGGCCGATGGTCTCGTCCCCCTGCCGGCCCAGCAGCACAACCTCGTCGCCTACGGTGACGTCGCACTGATCGCCGATCAGAAACGTCAGCTGATCCATGCTGATGGTCGCGACCACCGGCCGCCGCCGCCCTCCGGCGAGCACGTCCATCCTCCCCGACAGCAGCCGCGGGACGCCGTCCGCGTAGCCGGCCGGCACGAGACCGATCCAGACCGGGCGGTCGGCCGTGAAGCGGTGGCCGTAGCCGGTGCCATCCCCTGGCTCGAGGCGCTTGACCTGCGCGACGAAGCTCTCGAAGCGCATGGCCGGCCGCAGCCCGTGCGCCTCCGGATCGTCGCCGAACGGCGAGACCCCGTAGACGGCGATTCCGCAGCGCACGGCATCCCAGCGGGCGTCGCTACGCCCCAGCGCCCCCGCGCTGTTGGCGACGTGGCGCGGGCACGGCGCAACCTGCGCGGACACCTCGGCGAACCGCTCCAGCTGCCGCGACGTCAGCTCGTCGTCCGACTCGGCCGAGGCCAGGTGGCTCATCAGGCCGCCCAGCCGCAAGTGTCCCGCTCCCGCGGCCAGCTCGTCGGCGACCGCGACGACGTCGCCCGGGGCCATCCCCCACCGGCCCATGCCGGAGTCGAGCTTGACGTGCACGGCGAGCGGCGCGGAGGCACCGGCACGCAGCCGGTCGTACGCCTCACGCGACGAGACCGCGACCTCGACGTCGTGCACCTCCGGCTCCTCGCCGGGAATCAGCGGCCCCATCACGAGCACCGGAGCGTCCGGCAGCCGCTCGCGCAGGGCGATGGCCTCCTCGTAGGTCGCGACGCACAGCCTGGCGGCGCCCGCCGCGAGCGCCGCAGCGCCCACGTCCGCAGCACCGTGGCCGTAGCCGTCCGCCTTGACGACGGCCCACAGCTCGGCCGGCGCCACGGTGTCCGCCAGGAGGCGGCAGTTGTCGGCCACCGCGCCGAGGTCGACAGTCACGGTGGCGCGGGCATGAGCCGGCGACGAGTCGGCTACCACTCCTCCGCGAGCGCTCGCACGACATCCGCCCGCGAGATCACCCCCACGACCGCACCCGCGTCGTCGACCACCGGCAGGCGGTTGACATCGTGCTTGATCATCACGCTCGCCGCCTCGTGCACCGAGTCGCCCGGCGCCACGCTGATCGGATCCGAGGTCATCAGGTCGGCCGCCGTCACGCCGAAGGCCTTGCGGAACTTCTCGCGCCAGTGGTCCATCCGCTCGAGGAAGATCACCCCACCCAGGATCGGGATGGTGTGCGGCATCTCGACGTCGTCCTCGATCTCCTGGAAGATCAGGTCGGACTGCCCGACCATGCCCACCAGCTTCCCGCCGTCGACGACGGCAACACTGGACATGCGCTCGTCGGACAACAGCCGGGCGAGGTCGCCGATCTCCATTGTCGGTGGGACCGTCGGCACGTCGGTACGCATCATCTGGGAGACGGTGGGCTCGGTTGGCGTTGTCTGGTCGCTCATCGGTCGGCGAACACCCTTGGTAGGTCATGGATCACGTCGCCGGCAATGATACCGTCGGGCCCCACGCGTTCCTGCGCCAGGATGCCGGCGCGCGCGTGTGCGACAGCCCCGACCACCGCCGCGGCAAGCGGGTCGAGGCCACCGCCCAGCAGGGCGCCGATGACGCCCGAGAGCACGTCGCCCGAGCCCGCGGTCGCGAGCCCGTGGGCCTCGGAGGTCGAGACGATCACGCGGTCGCCACCCGGCGCCGCGACCAGCGTGTCGGGGCCTTTGAGCAGCACGACCGCCTTGCTCAGCGACGCCGCCGTGCACACGGCCTCCATCCGGTTGGCCCGTACCCAGCCGGAGTCGCGCTCGAGCAGCCTGCCCAGCTCGCCCTCGTGCGGCGTCAGCACCGCCGGCACCCGCCGGCGGGCGGTCAGCTCGAGCCGGCCGGACAGGGCGAACAGCGCATCCGCGTCGATCACCATCGGGCCGCGGTGGCGCCTGGCCAGCCGACGCGCCAGCTCGCCCGCCTCGTCGCTGCGGCCCAAACCGGGTCCCAGCACCACGGCATCGGCACGCTCCGCCAGCTCCAGCCCCTCTGGCAGCGCCCGCACCATCAGCTCCGGCTCCGCGGCGAACGGCTCCGGCACGGCCAGCCAGGCCAGGCCTGCGCCGGACCGCATGGCCGCCAGGCCGGCGAGCTGCGGGGCCCCGGTCATTCCCGGTGCTCCGCCGATCACCAGCACGGCGCCGGCCGCATACTTGGTCGAGATCGCCGCCTTGCGAGGCGCCAGCTCGAGCAGCCCGCGGGTGGCCAGCGACACCCGCGTCGGCGCCTCCAGGCTGGAGGGGATGCCGATATCGGCGACGACCACGGCACCCGCGTGGTCGCGGCCCGGCGCGACCACCAGGCCGACCTTCGGGGCGTGGAACGCCACGGTGCACTCGGCGTGGACTGCCTCGCCGGCGACGGTGCCGTCCGACGCGTCGACGCCGGACGGAACGTCGAGGGCGACCACCGGGCAGGACGCCGCGTTCAGCGCGGCCACGGCGGCGCCGATCGCGCCGCGCGGTGCGCCGGTCGCACCCGTGCCCAGCAGCGCGTCGACGGCGACATCGGCGGTGCGCAGCAGCCGGCGGACGGCGGCCCGGTCGGAGGTGCGGATCACCGGGATGCCCATCCGCTTGCAGACGTCGTGGTTGGTGCGGGCGTCGGGTGACAGCCGGGAGAGCGGCCCCAGCAGCGCGGTGCGCACCTCCAGCCCGGCGCTGCGCAGATGGCGGGCGACCACGAAGCCGTCGCCGCCGTTGTTGCCCGGGCCACAGACGATGGTCGCGCGACGCGCCGCCGGGTGGCGCTGCAGCACCTCGTGGGCCGCAGCCAGGCCGGCGCGCTCCATCAGCACCGCGCCCGGGATGCCCAGGCCGTCGATCGCCGCCGCATCCAGCGAGCGCATCTCGGCCGCGTCCGGAAGCGCGACGGTGCCGATCACGACGCCGGTTCCATGACGATAGCGACGGCCCCTGCGAGCTCCTTGGAGTGGGTCATCGACAGGTCGATCCGGCCGGCGCCAACGTGCTGCGCGAACGCGGCGACCTTGCCCGACAACGTGACGCTCGGCTTCGGGCGGCCCGCGATCTCGATGTCCCGCCACATGAACTCGACGCCGCAGCCGAGGGCCTTGCCGACCGCCTCCTTGCCGGCGAACCGCGCAGCGAAGTGCTGCGCCGGGTTGGCACGGGAGAAGCAGTACGCGCGCTCCGCCTCGGTGAAGACGCGCTCAGCGAGCCGCGGCCGTTTGTCGAGGGCACGGCGCACCCGCTCGATCTCGATCAGATCCACTCCGACGCGCACGGGGGCATCATATGATGCTGCCGTGGAACGCCCGCTCGAGCTCTCGCCGATGCTGCGCTGGTGGCCGAGCACCCTGTGGCAGACGACCACGCTCGAGGTCGAGCGGGACGGTGCCCGGCTGATGGTCGATCCGGGCATCGCGCCGTGGGAGGTGCGGAGCGCGGCCGCCGGCCGCCCGGTCGACCACGTGCTGATCACCCACGCGGACTGGGATCACGTCCTCGGCATCCCCCTGCTTCCCGAGGCGACGGTGCACGCCGGGCCGTCCGCGGCCGAGCGGATCGACTCCGGCGAGGCATGGGAGAGCGTCGTCAAACAGGCCGCGCCGTTCTGCATTCCGCTGGACGGGCTGGGGCCGCTGCGCGTGGACGACGTGCTCGAGCCGCCGTGCGAAACGACGTTCGGCCCGTGGCCGGCGTCCGTCGTCGCGACCCCCGGGCACACGCCCGACTGCATCACGACGCTGCTGCCCGACGAGCGGCTGCTGATCGCGGGCGACTACCTGTCGCCGCTGGAGATCCCGTTCGCCTACGACTCGGTATCGGCGTACCGCTCGACGCTGGAGACGCTGGCCGGGCTGATCGACGAACACCGGCCGCGGTGGGTGGCCATCGGCCACGGCGCGCCGCTGGACGCGGATGCGGCGCGCACCATCGCCGGCGAGGACATCGCCTACCTGGACGCCGTGCTCGCCTACGCCGCGGCCGGCGGCGACCCGGAGCGGGCGGAGGCGGTCGCCCACCCGCCCCGCGGGGGCGCCGAGGACGAGGATGCTCACCGCAACAACGTGCGCGACGCGTGCCGGGCGGCGGCAGCGGCTTGACCCTCGACGACGAGCAGCTGCGGAGCCTGGCCGAGGACGCGGTCGAGCACATGGAGCCTCCGGCGGGCGAGCAGCGGATGTCAGACGACCGCCTGATCGCGACATTCGGCTCCGGGCCGGATCCGCAGATGAACGTCGTCTCACGGCTGCGCCTGGGATCGTCCGACATCGCCGCGGCAGTCGAGGAGGTGCGCGCCTGGTACCGGCGGCTCGGCCGGGACGCGTGCACGTGGGAGGTGACCACGGCGTCGACGCCCGGCGATCTCCACGAACGGCTGCTGGCCCTCGGCATGCGTCCGGACGCCGAGCCGCACATGCTCGCCCTGGCCTGCACCGAGAAGCCGGCCAGCGACACGCCAGGCGTGACCGTGGAGGCCGCCCGCACCGACGACCAGCTGGCCCTGGCGTCGTCGATCTTCCGTGAGGACGACGGTTTCGACCCGCCCGAGGACTGGCTGCGGGCGACCCCGCGCTGGCTCGCTCGCGTCGACGGCGAGGTCGTTGCTACGGCCGACATCACCGAGCTGGACACCGCCATCTTTCTGGGCGGTGCGGTGACCGTCCCGCGGGCACGCGGGCGCGGCGCCTACCGGGCGCTGGTCGCCGCGCGCTGGGACGAGGCGGTGCGCCTCGGCAAGCCCGTGCTGGTCACGCAGTCCGAGCCGATGTCGCAGCCGATCCTGACACGGCTCGGATTCCGGGTTGTCGGCGAGGTCCACGTGCTGGTGGACGAGTTCGGGCCGTGACCGCGGTCTCTGACAAGGGCTGGCACGTCGGCGACTACGGTCGGCTGGGCTGGGCCGAGACAGGGGTGAAGGCCGTGGCGTTCGCGATCGCGTTCGTCGCCCTGGCGCACGCGCTCGACCGCGAACTGGCCCGGCCGCACGGCATCCACGTGTTCGAGCTGATCCTGCTCGGCGTCGCGGAGCTCGGTCTGATCCTGGCCGTCGGCGACCGGATCGTCGAGCGCGAGCTGATAGCGATGGGCTTCGTGTGCGTTGCCAACGCAGCGCACCTGGGCATGCTGTTCGCGCTGCTGGCTGAGCCGGGACCCGGTGTCCTGCTGTCGCTGTTCTGCGCGTTCATGTTCGCCGGCGAGGTGATCAAGCTGGGCTTCCTGCGCACCACCGAGTTCCGTGTGCGCGAGGTCGCGCCGGTGGTCGTCCAGGGGCTGGTCGTCTCGTACGCGGCGATCTACGCCGTCGCCCTGGTCGCCTGGCAGTTCGCGTAGGCCTCAGGCGAGGCCGCGATCCTCGATCTCTCGCAGCGCCGAGGGCGACTTGCCGAGATCCTCGATCCCCAGCGCGCGGCGGACGCCCGGGGAGCGCACGAACTGGATGTCCTGGTAGGCGACGACCTGGATCTGGTTGCCCCAGGGGTCGCGGAAGGTGACGCTGCCGCGGCCGCTGGTCTTCAGGCCCTCGCGCTTGCACGCCTCGCGCACCGCCTCGACGTCGTCCACGACAAGGCCGAAGTGGCGGTGGTCGTCCGGCCCCTGGCTGCGCCCCTCGGCGACTGCCAGAAACTGGTCGCCCATGTCGATGAACGCCATCCCGTGGACGCGCCCCCGCAGCCGCACCTCGAACAGGCGGCCGTAGAGCGCCAGAGCCTCCTCCAGGTCGCCGACCTCGATGGCGACGTGGTTGATGCCGATCAGCCGGGTCATCGCGCGGCGGCTCCCCCGGCGCTGCGCTCCATCCCCCGCTCGCTTGGCGGACCGAAGCCGAACCTGCGGTACAGGTCGGCGGCGTCCCGCGTGTGCAGGTACCAGCGGACGGCGGCCAGGTCGCCGTTATCGACCATCTCGCGGACCAGCTCCACTCCCAGGCCCTTGCCCTGGTGGGCATCCAGGACGTAGACGTCCGCCAGGTAGGCGAAGGTCTCACCGTCGGAGACGGCCCGGCAGAAACCGATCTGCGCGCCGTCGTGGTAGAGCCCGACCACGCGGGCGGCGTCGTCCACCAACCGGGCGACCGCCTCGCGGGTCCGGCCTTCTGCCCAGTAGGAGCGGGTCAGGTAGGCGTGCACGGCATCGACGTCGATCCGCAGCGGATCGTCGTCGAACTCGTACCCGTCTGGGAGCGTGCGCCGCACGGGCCGGATCTTGCCACGGCTCAGCTCACGCCGTTGGTGCGTGCCCAGGCGCGCAGGCCGCGCGTGGCCGACCGGTGGGTCTCGGCGTCGACCAGGCGCAGCGCCGGGAGCGGCAGCGGCAGGGGCACGGCGGACGTGTCCTCGACAGCGCGCAGCTGGAGGTCCGGATCGCCGACGGTGTCGCCGGGAACGACCAGCGCGCCCTCGGCGACATACTGGCCGAGATCGAGCAGCAGCTCGGCTGCGACGGTGACCAGCTTCGGCCTCAGCCGCCGCACCTGGAACTCCGGCCGCCCGAACTTGCCGAGCCCGACCGTCGCCGCGTGGAACCGGCCGGTCGTCCGCGCCGCCGAGATGCGGATCCCCACGTGGTTGACGATCGACGTGTCGGTCTTCGCAAGCGGGGAGCGCCATCCCCCGGGGTGGAAGTGGCGAAGTGCGCCGACGTCGAACACGACGCCGTCGAAGTCCGCCGCCAGGTCGCTGGCCAGCCGGGTGGCGGCCAGCACCTGCGCCAGCCGGTCCGGACCCGGATCGGCGATGTCGAGCATCACCAGGTGGCGCGCTCGGGCGACAGCGTCGGCGATGGACGGCCCGGCGCCGACCATCGGCCAGATCTCGGGCGGCGGCGGGCAGCCGCCGTCCGGCCCGAATCCGCCCAGGTCGGCCCACAGGCCGAACTCCGCCGCCCGAGCCGCGATGTCCGACCGCTCCGGCTCGCCGATCAGGAACACCTGGAACTGGCACATCGGCGGCGGCGGGCGCCACTCGGTGCGGCTGAGTCTCGCTTCGACGTCCATGCAGCCATGGTGCGGGCGCCGCCTGTGACGGATCAACACCGGAGGTGTGCCAAAGCAGTCGCTACCCTGCTCCTCCCATGCTCGACGAGATCCGCGCGCTGCCCAAGGTCGAGATCCACGTCCACCTCGAGTCGAGCGTCGAGGCGGAGACGATCGCGGAGCTCGCCGCCTCGCTCGGCGAGCCGATGCCACGGCCGGTCGACCGGCTCTACACGTACGCCGGGCTGGACGATCTGCTGCGCACCTGTGAGTGGTGGTGCGACCTCTTCCGCACTCCCGAGATCGCCGAGCAGATCGCCTACCGCGACGCCGCGCGGATGGCCGGCGACGGCATCGTCTACGCCGAGGTGATGGCCGGGCCACGCTACTGGCCGCACGTCCACTACAGCGACCTGATCCCAGCCGTCTGCGCCGGGTTCGACCGGGCGGCGGACGACGGCCACACCGACTGCCGGCTGATCCCCACCATCAGCCGCGACCAGCCGGGCGACTGGGCCGACCAGCTGGTGGACTGGCTCGGCCGCAACGCACCGCCGCGCGTGGTCGGACTCGGCCTGGACGGCGACGAGCAGTCGACAGGGTTGAACAGCCGCCACTTCGCCCGCGCCTACCGCCAGGCCGGCGAGCTCGGGCTCGGCCTGACCGCGCACGCCGGCGAGTCGTCCGGACCGGAGGGCGTGCGCGACGTGATCGACCTGCTCGGCGTCCGCCGCGTCGACCACGGAGCCCGCGCCATCGAGGACCCGGCGCTGGTCGACCGGCTGGCCGGCGAGCGGATGACGCTGAACATGTGCCCGTCCTCCAACGTCAAGCTGGGCATCTTCCCCAGCCTCGCCGAGCATCCGGTCGGCCCGATGCTCGCCGCCGGGGTGCCGATAACCGTGAACAGCGACGACTGCCTGGCTGTGGGGATCACGTTGCCGGGCGAGCTGGCCGACGTCGGCGCCAGCCTGGGATGGACGATCGACGACGTCCGGGCTGCGCAGCGGCGGGCGGTCGACGTCGTCTTCTGCGACAGCGATCGCGCGCAGGAGCTGCGCGAGCTCGTCGGCTGACTGCGTCAGCCGAGCGCCACGCCCTCGATGTCGCTCGACGGGATCGGCTCCGGCATCCGCATCATCCGGAAGGAGTTGAACAGCCCCACCAGCGCGGCCAGAATCGGCACCAGCAGCGCCACCTGGAGCGCGATGTGGCGCGCGTCGGTGTTGATGTCGAGGATCTCCTGCTGGGTCGCCGGCGGGTACTCCGCGATCTGCTTCTGCAGTTCGCTGTTTCGCATCACCTGGGCGTCGTGCTCGAGGACGTCCCCGACGCGCTGCTGCTCGGGTGGCGTCAACACGGTGCTGTCGTCCGCCATGTTCGTGAAGCTGAACGACAGCGTGGCCAGCATGATCGCGCCGGCGAACGCCAGGCCGAACGAGAGGCCGAACGAGCCGCAGGCGGAGTTGACCCCCGCCGCCTCGCTGACGCGCTCCTCGGAGATCGGAGCGAGCGTGTAGTTGTTCAGCTGCGAGACCAGCAGCCCCAGGCCGCAGCCCGCGATCATCAGCGGGATCACCAGGTACCAGCCGGAGTCAGCCCTGGGAACGATCGGCACCAGCAGGACGAATCCGATGACGAGCAGCGCGAAGCCGATCCGCACGAGGCTGCTCGGCCGGCGATCACCCGCCTTGCGGCCCGCGATCAGCGCCGTGGCGAACATCGTCAGCGAGAGCGGCGCGAGCGACAGGCCGGCCTGCATGGCGCTGTACTCGAACACCATCTGCAGGTAGATGGGCAGCACGATCATGATCCCGCCGAGGGCGATCTGCTGCATCATCTGCTCGCCGATCCCCAGCCGGAAGGGCGCCGAGCTGAACAGGTCGGGGTCGATCAGCGGGATCTCGCCGCGGCGCTTGCGCCGGACGATCCACCAGATGAAGCCGGACATCGCGGCGCCGCCGAGCAGGAGCAGCGCTCCGACCGACTCACCGCCCTCCTGCCAGACGAGGATGCTGATCACGATGCCGCCCATCCCGACGACCGACAGTCCGGCGCCGATCCAGTCGACGCCGGGAGGCCCGGTGTACGGCGCGTCGCGGACGAGCTTGATGCCCGAGAGGACAACGATTATGACGACGTCCTCCAGCAGGAACCCGATCCGCCACGACAGATAGGTGGTGATGAACCCGCCGAGCAGCGGCCCGACTGCCGCGGCGACCGCGGCCGACGCGCCCACCAGTGCGTAGGCGCGCTTTTGCGCCGCGCCGGTGAAGTTGCCGTGGATCAGCGACTGCATCGCGGGCAGCAACAGCGATGCGCCCAGGCCGCCGATGATCGCCCAGAAGATGATGATCGGCGTCAGGCTCTGGGCGAGCACCATCGACAGCGCGCCCAGCGCGTAGGCGAGCAGCCCAAGGACGTACGCCTTCTTCCGTCCGATGAGGTCGCCCACCTTGCTGCCGATCAGGATGAACGCCGCCGACACCAGCGCCTCCAGGGCGATGGTCGACTGCACCGCGCTGACCGTCGTGTGCAGGTCGTGGACGACGTAGGCGATCGACACGTTCATCAGCGACGTGTCGACGACGAGCACGAACATCGCCGCCGCCAGGAGCAGAGCGAGACGGTTGTTGCCCGTCCCCTCCTCGGGAACGTCTGCGGCGACCGCGCCGTCGGTCATTCAACGCGATTGAAGCACACGACCGGCTCCCCCGAATCGCCTCTGTCGAAGTGGACGTCGAACCGGGCTCTGGCAAGCACGTTGCTGCACATTCCCTGGGCGATCAACGTGCCGTCGGCCTTCGCCGACGCCTTCACGGTCACCACCCCGCCCTCGGGCAGCACGCCGACGGCCTGCGCGATGCCTCCCTGAGACCCCGCGCGATCGGTGCCGCCGAACACGATGGCAGCCGGGCCTGGATCACCGGACGGCGCTTCCTGGCCCGCGGCGCAGAACGCCGCATCGACGCCGGGACCGATCCAGCTGCTGCACGGCTCCGCAGGAACTGGCGTACCGGCCTTCTGGCGGGTGATCGACGACGGTAGCGGGAGCGAGCTGGATCCGCCGGTCGCGGAGCCGCAGGAGCACGCCAACGCGGCGATCATGGCGATGAAGAGGGCTGACCAGCGTCGTCGCACGCCGTCTCTACATACGCGCTGCCAGCCGCACGGTCAACGCAGCCCACGCAAGGTGCCTACTCGACGGTGACGGTCTTCGCGAGGTTGCGCGGCTTGTCGATGTCGAGGCCGCGGCGCCGGGCGATGGCGTAGGCGAGCTGCTGCAGTGGCAGGATCGCCAACACCGCCTGCAGCTCAGGCTCCGTCCGCGGGAGCAGGAAGACGTGCTCGGCGACGTCCTCGATCTCGACGTTGCCCTCGGTCGCAACGGCGATGACGTGGGCGCCGCGGGCGCGCACCTCCTCGACGTTCGACATCACCTTCTCGTACACGTGGTTGTCCGTGGCGACGACGACCACCGGAGTCGAGTCGTCCAGCAGCGCGATCGGCCCGTGCTTCATCTCGCCGGCCGCGTACGCATCGGTCGGGATGTAGCTGATCTCCTTGAGCTTGAGCGCGCCCTCCAGGGCGACGGGCAGTCCGATGTAGCGGCCCAGGTAGAGGAAGAACTCGTTCTGCCAGAAGCGGTCGGCGACCGGCTCGATCAGGTCGCCGCGGTCGAGCGTCCGCTGCGCCAGCTCGGGCAGCGAGCGCACCTCGGCCAGCAGCTTCTCGGCCCGGGCGGGGTCGATCGTCTCGCGCACCATGCCCAGCTTCAGCGCCAGCAGGTACATCAGCGTGACCTGCGCCGTGAACGTCTTCGAGGCGGCGACGCCGACCTCGAGCCCGGCCCGGGTGTAGAGCACCGAGTCGCATTCGCGGGTCATCTGGCTGCCCATGATGTTGGTCACGGCGAGGACGTGGCCGCCGCGGGCGCGTGCCTCCTTCATCGCCGCGATCGTGTCGGCGGTCTCGCCCGACTGCGAGATGGCGACGACCAGGGTGTTCTCGTCGATCACCGGCCGCCGGTACCGCCACTCGCTGGCGATGTCCGACTCCGCGGGCAGCCGCGCCCATTCCTCGAGCAGGTAGCGCCCGATCAGCCCGGCGTGGTACGCCGTGCCGCAGGCCAGGATGACCACGCGGGACAGGTTGCGGATCTGATCCTCGGTCAGCTCGAGTCCGTCCAGCTGGAGCTCGCCGTGGTACAGCCGCTCGCCGATCGTCTCGGCGATGGCGTCCGGCTGCTCGTGGATCTCCTTGAGCATGAACGTCTCGTAGCCCTGCTTTTCGGCCGCGGCGTCGTCCCAGTCGACCTCCTCCACCTCGCGGACGATCGCGTCGCCGGCGCCGGTCATGAACGTCGCGCCCTCGGGACGGGCGACCACGATCTCGTCGTCCAGCACGTACTGCACGCGCCGTGTCTGCTTGAGGAACGCGGGGATGGCGGACGCCATGAACGTCTCACCGTCGCCGACGCCGACCACGAGCGGGCACTGGCGGCGCGCCGCGACGATCTCCTCGGCGTGGTCGCGATGCACGACGGCGAACGCGAAGTGGCCGCGCAGCTCGGCGTACGCATCCTTGACGGCCGCGACCAGGTCGCCGGAGTAATGGCTCTCGACGAGATGGGCGATCACCTCGGAGTCGGTGTCCGTGTGGAAGGCGTGGCCCTCGTCGGCCAGCCGCCGGCGCAGCGCCACGTAGTTCTCGATGATTCCGTTGTGGACGACGGTGACGCCGGAGCCCTCGCAGGCCTCGACCGGGTGCGCGTTCCCCTCGGTGACGCCGCCGTGCGTCGCCCAGCGGGTGTGCGCCAGCCCAAGCGTCGCGGGGTGCGAGCCGTTGCCAACGGCATCGCGCAGCACACCGACGCGACCGACCCGGCGGACGATGTCCACGTCGCCGTTGATCAGGCAGATGCCGGCGGAGTCATATCCGCGGTATTCGAGCCGCTCCAGACCCTCGAGCAGAAGCTCCTTGCAGGGCCGTTCTCCGACGTATCCGACGATTCCGCACATAGCTGCCTACGTCCTCTCTACGTCCCGATCTCGCGTTGCACAAGCCCCGAGAGCTCCTCGCAGAGCCGCTCGCACTCGGACTCGTCCTCGGCCTCGACCATTACGCGCACCACCGGCTCCGTCCCCGAGGCGCGGAGCACGACCCTGCCACGTTCACCCAGCTTCGCGCTCACGGCCTCCACTTCCTGCCAGATCCGGTCGCTTGACGGTAGCAGGCTGCGATCGGCGGGCACCGCCACCAACCGCTGCGGGAACGGCACCACCAGGGCGGCGGCGTCGCGCATGCTCATCCCCCC
Source organism: uncultured Actinomycetes bacterium (assembly GCA_963720885.1). Classification (GTDB taxonomy): domain Bacteria; phylum Actinomycetota; class Thermoleophilia; order Gaiellales; family JAICJC01; genus DATLLN01. Next base: position 185,671 of record CAVRGW010000002.1, read on the forward strand.
GCGCTCCAGCGCACCCAGCAGCATCAGCGCGGTGGCCATCCCGTCGCCGGTGGTGTGGTGGTCGAGGTCGACCACGTGGCCCGACTGCTCGCCGCCCAGCGCCGCCCCCGTCTCGACCATCCGTTCGAGCACGTAGCGGTCCCCGACGTCGGTCACCTCGACCGCGATGCCGTGCTCGCGCATGCGCCGCTGGAATCCCAGGTTGGTCATCGAGGTGACCACCACCCGGTCGCCCGGCAGCTCGCCCCGCTCGTGCCGATCGATCGCCAGCGCGGCGATGATCGCGTCACCGTTGACGACGTCGCCGCGGTCGTCGACCGCCAGGCAACGGTCGGCGTCGCCGTCGAACGCGATGCCGCCGGCCGCGCCACGCTCGCGGACGACCGCCGCCAGCGCATCCAGGTGCGTCGACCCCACGCCGGCATTGATGTTGCGCCCGTCGGGCTCGATGCCGATCAGCTGCGCCGCCGGGAAGACCGCCGGCGCGACCGGCACGGCCGCCCCGTTGGCGCAGTCGACGACCAGCCCGGCGTGGGCGGGTGAGCCGAAGGTGTCGCGCAGCCACGCCGCATACTCGGCCACGGCGCCGGGGATGGCCTCGGCCCGGCCGCCGTCGAGCTCGTCGCCACGGCCCATCGCCGCCTCGATCTCGGCCTCCCGCTCGTCGGACAGCTTGCGGCCGTCGCCGCCGATGAACTTGATGCCGTTGTCCCGGTACGGGTTGTGCGACGCCGAGATGACGCAGCCCAGAGCCGCGCCGGACAGCCGGGCCAGCACCGCCACGCCCGGTGTCGGGATGACGCCGGCCGTGCGGGCGACGCCGCCGGCGGACACGATGCCCTCGACCAGCGCGGCCTCCAGCCCGGGGCCGGACTCGCGCGTGTCCCGGCCGATCACGATCGCCGCGCCCGCCCCGGCGACGTGGGCAGCCGCGGCGCCCAGCTCACGCGCCAGCGCGTCGGTCAGGTCGACGCCCGCGATGCCGCGGACGCCATCGGTGCCAAACAGCCTGCGGATGCGGATCCGGCTAGCGCTTCGAGAACTGCGGCCGCTTGCGGGCCTTCTTCAGCCCCGCCTTCTTCCGCTCGACCGCCCGCGCGTCGCGGGTCAGGAAGCCGGCGCGCTTGAGGTCGGTGCGCAGGTTCTCGTCGGCGGTGACCAGCGCGCGGGCGATGCCATGGCGCAGGGCCCCGGCCTGGCCGGAGATGCCGCCGCCGTCGATCCGCGCCCGCACGTCGAAGCTGGCGTCGGTGCCGCTCACCCGCAGCGGCGCCGTGGCGATCGCCTGCAGCGTCTGGCGGGGGAAGTACTCGGCGATCTCACGCCCGTTGACGGTGACCGCCCCCGAGCCGGGGACGAGCACGACGCGGGCGACCGAGTTCTTGCGCTTGCCCGTGCCTCGATACGAAACGGTGGTGCTCAACTGTTGCGCTCCTCGATAGCTACCGGGTTCTGGGCCTCGTGCGGATGATCGGGCCCGGCGTACACCTTGAGCTTGACGATCTGCCGCGCCGCGAGCTTGTTCTTGGGGAGCATCCCCTTGACCGCCTTGCGCAGCACCTCTTCCGGGCGCCGCTCCAGCTGCTCGGCGAGCGTCCGCACGCGGAGGCCGCCGGGATAGCCGCTGTGGCGGTAGTACAGCTTCTGCTCCAGCTTGTTCCCGGTCACATGGATCCGCTCGGCGTTGACCACGACGACGAAGTCGCCGGTGTCGATGTGCGGCGTGTACTGCGGCTTGCCCTTGCCGCGGAGCAGGTCGGCGATCTGGGTCGCGAGCCGGCCGAGCGTCTTGCCCTCGGCGTCGACCAGATACCAGATCTGCTCGATCTCGCGCGGCTTGGCGGTGTAGGTCTTCATCATCCTCGTGCGGTGGGAAGCGACAGCAGCAAGCAGCCGACCGGTGGCCGGCGCAGCGAGGGATGGTACCTCAGATGGTCGCGAGCCGGAGCCGTATCAGGGGCGGCGGGCCCTCCGGGCGCAGGACCCCAAGGGCGGCACGGACCACGGCCGGGTCGAACTGCGTGCCCGCGGCCGCGTCCAGCCGGGTCAGCGCGGCGGCGTGCTCCAGCGGATCGCGGCCGGGCCGGCCGCGGAGCATCGCCCGATAGGCGGCGCAGACGGAGACCACCCGCGCCGGCAGCGGGATCGCCTCGCCGGCGAGCCCGCGCGGGTACCCGGTGCCGTCCCAGCGCTCGCGCACCGCGCCCGCTCCTTCGACGGCACCGGCCAGGAACGGCATGCGGGCCAGCATCCGCTGGCCGACCAGCGTGCCGCGCTGGATCACCGCCCACTCCACGGGAGTCAGCGGATCGGTCTTGGACAGCAGCGCGTCCGGGATCGACCGGCGGCTGGCGTCGTGGACGAGCGCCACCAGCCGGACGTCGCGCAACGCATCCTCGTCGAGTGACATGGCGACGCCGACCGCAACGGCCTGGTCGGGCAGGGCGCGGTCCGCGGTGCCCAGCTCCTCGGCCTCGAGCACGGCGGCGCCGAAGCGGTCCTCGTGCTCGCGATCGATCAGGAAGCTGCGCTCGACCGCCGAGATGCAGGTCGCGACCAGCGACTCGGCGAGCACCAGCTCGGCCTCGCCGAGCCCGGCCTGCGGGTCGTCCCGCCAGGCCTCCAGCACGAACCGCCTGCCGTCCGCCGTGAAGCAGGTGACCAGCTCGGCTGCGAGTCCGAAGCGCAGCATGAACTCGCGCTCCGCGGGGTCGCAGGCCGGGTCGGCGGCGCGGAAGACGCGGCCGGGGCCGCCATGGACGATCTCGAACGTCGCCGGATAGCTCTCCAGCATGTACTGGCCGGCGTACATCTCCCAGCGCTGGGGCACGCGGGTGAACCCGGCGTGGTCGGTCAGGGTCTCGAGGTCGGCGTCGATCGTCGACACCAGGCAGTCTGACGCCTCCACCAGCTCGGCCACCGCCTCGCAGAGCAGGCTCAGGGTCGCCCGCTCGCCCAGCCCGCGGGCGGCGTCCTCGAGCGCGCGCGCCTGCGCGGCGACGCGTTCAGCGTCACTCGGGCGCCGCAGGCGGCGGAGCATTCCGCCTGCCGGGAGGCCTGGTCGAGGCATGCCGGGAGAATGCCCGACCACGGCGCTCCGCGCCATCCCCGTTTTGTGGTGTCGGGCGGGCTTGGTGTAACAACGGGGTCTGACCCCGTTGGTACACCGCGGCTACGATGTAGTCCATGAGAGACGTCTTGCCCGAGGCCCGGCGCCTCGCCGACGAGGGCCGCCCGACCGCAGTGGCCATGGTGGTCGGCACCAAGCGGTCCGCACCGCGACCCATCGGATCGCGGCTCCTGGTCACGGATTCCGGCGAGATGTACGGCTCGGTATCCGGCGGCTGCGTCGAGTCCGACGTCGCGCTCCGTGCGCAGGAGGTTCTGCGCACCGGTACTCCGGAGCTGATTACCTATGGAATCTCCGACGACGACGCGTTCGACGTCGGCCTGCCCTGCGGCGGCGAGATCGACGTGTTCATCCACCCGCTCGACACCGACGAGGTGCGCCGAGTCGCCGAGGCCGTTGATGGCGACCAGCGGCTGGCCGTCACCACCACGCTGTCGGGTGAAGCCGCGGGCGCCAAGAGCTACGGCGACGGCGAGGCCCACTCGGCCGCGCGCCGGGAGGGCGACGAGCTGGTCGAGCAGTATGCGCCGGCGCCCGTCCTGATGGTGTTCGGCGCCGTGGACACCGCGCAGGCGGTGTGCCGGATCGCCAAGACCGTCGGCTTCCGGACGATCGTGTCCGACGCCCGCGCGAAGTTCGCGACCCCCGAGCGCCTGCCGGACGCCGACGAGGTGATCGTCGGCTGGCCTGCGATGGCCTACGAGCAGCACCCACCGGATGCCGCCACGTACGTCGTCGTGCTGACGCACGACGCGCGGTTCGACGAGCCCGCGCTGGGCCCGGCGCTGCGGTCGGAGGCCGCCTACATCGGCGCCCTCGGCAGCCGGCGTGCGCAGGACAAGCGCCGCGAGCGCCTGCTGAACGCCGGATACAAGGAATCCGAGATCGAGCGCATCTCCGGGCCGCTGGGTCTGGACATCGGTGCGCTGACCCCGTCCGAGACGGCGATCTCGATCATGGCCGAGGTGATCGCCGCCCAGCGTGGGCGAAGCGGCGGCCGCCTGGCCGACGCCGCGGGCCGGATTCACCCGGCCGCCGGCGTCGCCGCGTCCTAGACCCGGAATCGCCCCACCCCCCCGGAGGGGTGATGCGCGACAGCTGTCACGAGCAGATCGTGTGCTCATGAGACGACGCGCTCTCGCCGTGCTGCTACTCGCCTGCCTGGCGGTGCCTGCGGCTGCTCAGGGAAGCAGCCCGACGGGCGCGCCGACGGTGACGACGACGGCCGACCGCTACCGCCCGACGATCACCTTCGCGTACCCGTCGCCGGTCACCGTTCAGCCGGCCAACGTGTCCGTCCACCGGGTCGGAGGCACCGTGATGCTGCCGTTCGCCCTTGACGTCAGCGGCGGCACGGTGACGATCTCGGTCAACGCGTCGCTGACGGCCAACACCAGCTACGTCGCCAGCGTGCTGCCCGACGGCGACTCGACGCCGGACAGCCGGTCGTGGAAGACACGCGGCGCACCGGCGCACCCCACGCTCCACGCCAAGATCATCACCGCGCTCGACCCGGCCGCCGTCGACGACATCGTCCGGCGCCTCGACCGCACGAATCAGATCGGCGTCCCCAAGCTCGGCGACCTGGTCGACGTCTCCCAGGCGACCGGCCGCGCGCTGACGGCCGATGACCTCAAGGGCTACCAGTCGGCGCTGGTCGTCACCGACCGCGCCGTCGGATCACCGGGCGCACTGGCCAAGGCGCTCGCCGGGTTCGCGAACAACGGCCACGGCATCGTCACCGCGGGTCAGACGCACTGGTCGGACGCCGGGCCGGACTGGACGGTCGGAAGCGCGATCACCAACGGGCTGTCGAGCACGTGGGATTCCAAGTGGAGCATGTACCCGGTGGCCCAGCCGTACGTGATGACCGGCGGCACGATGGTTGCCGGCACCAAGGTCAAGCACTTCCTGACGCGGTACGTGTCGAGCTTCCAGGTGCTCGGCCCGAGCTCGGGGCAGTGCACGATCAAGGACTACTTCTCGGGCGTGGTGCTGGCGCGGCTGGGCAGCTCGACCGGCTGCCCGGCGGCCGAGAAGCGCCAGGTCCTGCTGGCCGCCCGGCAGATCGACGGCGGCCGCGTGGTCGACCTCGGTTTCAACCCGTGGTCGAACGCCGTCGCCGGCGGCGGCTACGACCCCGCGGTGTCGAACGGCGGAGCGCTCGTGTCGCGCGCGCTGTGGTGGGCGACCAACAGGATCCCGCCCACCGGCACGCACTTCACGTACAAGCCGCCGAACCCGGCGCACTACAACACGATCTGGTTCACCGCCGCAGGCAGCGACGCCGACCCGCCGAGCCACGGCAACCCGCTGGGCTACCAGTTCAAGGTCAACAGCGGGCGCTGGAAGCGGGCAACCGGCACCACGCTGCTGCTCAAGGGCCTGCGCCCCGGGTACTACACGGTGTACGCACGGGCCGTGGACACGGGCGGCAACGTCGATCCGCACCCGGCGAAGTACCGGGTGCGCGTGCCTTAGCCCGAGGTCGGGCGCACGGTGACCGCGGTGCCGTATGCGGCGACCTCGGTCATGTTCGACATCAGCTCGTTGCAGTCGAACCGCATCGCAATGACGGCGTTCGAGCCCGCCTCCCGCGCTGCGTCCCGCAGCCGGCCGATCGCCTCCTCGCGGCTCTCCCGCAGCATCTTCGTGTAGCCCTTGACCTCGCCGCCGATCAGTCCCTTGAGGGACGCGCCGATGTCGGAGCCGACGTGGCGGCTGCGCACGGTCAGGCCGAACACCTCGCCGAACACCCCGGTCACCTCGTAGCCGGGCAGGTCGTTCATGGTGGTGACGATGATGTCGTCGCTCATCACTACTCCCACTCGATCGTGCTGGGCGGCTTGCTGGAGATGTCCAGCGCCACCCTGTTGACACCCGCGACCTCGTTGATGATCCTGCTCGAGATCCGCTCGAGCACATCGTAGGGCAGGCGCGCCCAGTCGGCGGTCATCGCATCCTCGGACGTCACGGCGCGGACGACGATCGGGTAGGCGTAGGTGCGCGAGTCGCCCTGCACGCCGACCGACCGGATGGCCGGCAGGATCGCGAACGACTGCCACAGCTCGTCGTACAGGCCGGCACGGCGAATCTCCTCGAGCAGCACGGCGTCCGCCTCGCGGAGGATGTCCAGCCGCTCGGCCGTCACCTCGCCGATGATCCGGATCGCGAGCCCCGGGCCGGGGAACGGCTGGCGCCACACCATGCGCTCGGGCAGTCCCAGCTCCTCGCCCACGCGGCGCACCTCGTCCTTGAAGATCAGCCGCAGCGGCTCGACCAGGTCGAACTCGATGTCCTCGGGCAGGCCGCCGACGTTGTGATGCGACTTGATCTTGGCGGCGGTGCGACTGCCGGACTCGATCACGTCGGAGTAGAGCGTGCCCTGCACCAGGTAGCGGACGTCGCCCAGGCTGGCCGCCTCGTCCTCGAACAGGCGGATGAACTCCTCGCCGATGATCCGCCGCTTCTGCTCCGGCTCCGTGATCCCGGCCAGGCGGGACAGGAAGCGGTCGACGGCGTCGACGTGCACGAGCGGCACCTGGAAGTGCTCCTCGAACGCCTCCACGACGTTGCGAGCCTCGTCCTTGCGGAGCAGCCCGTGGTCGACGAACACGCACGTCAGCTGGTCGCCGACGGCACGGTGGACGAGCAGCGCCGCGACCGCCGAGTCCACACCGCCGGACAGCGCGCAGATCACCCGCTCGTCACCCACCTGGGCGCGAATCCGCTCGACCTGCTCCTCGATGAACTGGTGCGCCGTCCAGGTCGGCGGCACCTGGCATGCCTCGAGCACGAACTGCCCCAGCATCTCGGTGCCCCGCGGCGTGTGCAGCACCTCGGGATGGAACTGCACCGCGTACAGGCCGCGCTCGCGGTCCTCCATGGCCGCGATCGCCGTCGTCTCGGTGGACGCGGTGACGCGGAAGCCCGCGGGCACCTCGGTCACGCTGTCGCGGTGACTCATCCAGCAGGTCTGCTCGCGCGGCATCTCGCCGAACAGCAGGCTGCCCTCCTCGAGCCGCACCGGAGTCTTGCCGTACTCGCCGATCCCGGTGTTCCCCACGGTGCCGCCCAGCGCGGCCGCCATCGCCTGCATGCCGTAGCAGATGCCCAGCACCGGCACGCCGAGCTGGAACAGCTCCGGATCGACGTCCGGTGCCCCCGGCTCGTAGATCGAGGCGGGGCCGCCGGACAGGATGATCCCCGCCGGCTCGCGCGCCGCCACCTCGGCGGCCGACACGTCATGCGGGACGATCTCGGAGTACACGCGGCACTCGCGCACCCGCCGCGCGATCAGCTGCGCGTACTGCGCCCCCATGTCCACGACCAGCACGGGGCGGTGGCCCTCGCTGCCGGAGCTCATCCGGCTCCACAGCTCCGACCCCCGCGGCTGGTCATGGCCGAGGCTCAATGGCTCATCCCCACCGCCTGCTCGCGCTGCAGCTTCTTGCCCTCGGTCTGGAGGGCCGGCGCGAACATGATCTCGGCCTTCTGGAACGCCTGGATGTTGTCGTACCCGGTGGTCGCCATCGACGTGCGCAGGGCCCCCATCAGGTTGAGCGTGCCGTCGTTCTCCTTGGCCGGGCCGACGACGATCTCCTCGAGCGTCGCGACCTGCTCGGTCTTCACCCGGGCTCCGCGCGGCAGCGTCGGGTGGAACGTCGCCATGCCCCAGTGGTAGCCGTGGCCGGGCGCCTCCTTGGCGCGGGCCAGCGGCGAGCCGACCATCACGGCGTCGGCGCCGCAGGCGATCGCCTTGGAGATGTCGCCCCCGGTGCGCATGCCGCCGTCGGCGATCACGTTGACGTACTGCCCGGTCTCCAGCAGATGCTGGACGCGGGCGGCGGCGGCGTCGGCGATGGCCGTCGCCTGCGGGACGCCCACTCCAAGAACGCCGCGGGTGGTGCATGCGGCGCCGGGGCCGACGCCCACCAGGACGCCGGCGGCGCCGGTTCGCATCAGGTGCAGCGCAGCCTGGTAGCTGGCGCAGCCGCCGACGATCACGGGCACCGGCAGCGACGCGATGAACTCCTTGAGGTTGAGTGGCTCGACCACCGTCGACACGTGCTCCGCGGAGACGACGGTGCCCTGGATGACCAGCACGTCGAGGCCGGCGTCCAGCGCCAGCTGGTAGTGCTCGCGCACCTTCTGCGGCGTCAGCGACGCCGCGGCCATCACGCCGGCCGCCTTGATCTCCCGCACCCGCTTCTCGATCAGCTCCGGCTTGACCGGCTCCGCATAGATCTTCTGCATCTCGCGCGTCGCCTCGTCCTTGGGGAACGTCGCGATCCGCGCGAGCTGCTCGTCGGCATCGTCGAAGCGCGTCCAGATGCCCTCGAGGTTGAGCACTCCGAGGCCGCCCAGCTCACCCAGCTTGATCGCGGTTGCCGGTGAGACAACGCCGTCCATGGCGGCGGCCAGCAGCGGCAGCTCGAGCAGGTGGGGGCCGAGACGCCAGGCGATGTCGACGTCCTCGGCATCGCGCGTCCGCCTGCTCGGAACGATCGCGATGTCGTCGAATCCGTATGCGCGGCGCGCCTTCTTGCCCCGCCCGATCTCAATCTCCAACGCCGTAAACCCCCTTGAAAACACACACGGCCCTACCGGGCCGTGAAAGGAAACTCGCTTTGAGACGCCGAATGTTCAACGTTCTGCGGAGTCTACCAACCCAACCGGTTGGAACCGCCCGCCTCGATCACGACGCACGCGCGGTACGCGGGCGGATCTCCTGCACCTCGACCATCGCCGAGTAGCGGCCCACCTCGCGCGGCTCGAACACGCCGGCGCCGACCATCTGCGTGTTGGCCGCACCGACGGCGAGGCCCAGCCGCAGGCACTCCTCCGCGCCTCGCTCCGCCTCCTGCGCCGACACGAAGCCGGCCAGGAAGGCATCGCCGGATCCGACGGCGGAGACCGCCTCGACCCGGGGAATCCACGCGCGGTACATGCGGTGCCGCCCGCGGCCGGCGGCTAGCAGCGCGTAGCAGCCGGTCTTCAGGGTGATGACGACGTTCGCCGCGCCCCTGTCATGCAGTTCGGTCAGCCCCTGCTGGAAGTCCTCGTCGGTCTGAAACTCGTGGCCGGCGATCGCCTCCGCCTCGCGCTGGTTGGGCGAGACCAGACCCGGCTCGGCGGCCAGCGCCAGCCGCAGCGGCTCGCCCTCGGAGTCGATCACCGTGCGTACGCGCCGCTTGCCCATGTCGCGGATCACGTCCGCGTAGAACCCGGTGGGCACCTTGCGCGGCAGCGTCCCGGAGAGCACCACCACCGACACGGCGCCGGACAGGTAGCGCATCTTCTCGAGCAGCGTCTCCAGCTCGGCGGTCGTCACCTCGGGGCCGTACTCGTTGATCTCGGTCTGCAGACCGCTGGTCGGGTCGACCACCGCGGTCGACGTCCGCGACTCGCCGCGGATCCGCACGAAATCGTTGAGAATCCCCTCGCCGGCCAGCCCCTCGACGATCTGGATGCCGGCGCGGCCGCCGGCCAAGCCCGTGGCGATCACGGGATCCCCCAGCCGCTTGAGCGCCCGGGCGACGTTGATGCCCTTCCCCCCTGGCATGACGACTCCCTGCTGCGCCCGGTGCCGGTGACCGAGCTGAAGGTTCGCAACGGTCAACGTCTTGTCGACCGCAGCATTGACGGTGACTGTGAGGATCATCGCCTGCGGCGGGAGTGTACACCGCAAAATTCACCACCCCTTGACCGCGGCCTGGGGATTCGTATGGTGGAGAGGTGTTCGGGTCGCGCGCACACGCCATCGTCACGCTGACGGTGGTGATCGAAGTGGGGATCGCCGGATGGGTCCTCGGGCACGGCATGCTCTGGCTGCTCGGCGCGACGCTGGCGGTGACCGCCGCGGACACGCTGTGGGGCATGACCCGGCGGCGGGTACTCGCCGACCTGGTCGGACTGGAGGTCGCGCTGCTGCTGGCGATGCTCCTGCACGCGGACGCCGACCCGATGTTCTCGGTGCTGGTCGCCGCTGCCTGCGTTGCCTGGCTGGTGCGGCCCGAGCGTCAGCCGGCCGGCACGGACTGACGCAGCTCCGCGGCCGCGGCGCGCACCGACTGCTGCCAGTCGCCTCGCCGCTCGCGCCAGGCGTAGATCACCGAGCGTGCCGCCACCACCAGCCCGCCGGCCGGATGGTCGCGGAATGCGGGAGCGAGAAGCTCCGTGCCGCCGCCCTGCGCGCCGACGCCCGGCAGGAGCAGGATGGCGTTCGGCATCAGCTCACGGGCCCGGGCGACAGCCTCGGGATGGGTGGCGCCAACCACCGCCCCCACGCTGGAGAGGCCGCTCGACCCGACGTACGGAGCTCCCCAGGCGGCGGTCAGCTCGGCCACCCGCTCCCACACCGGGCGGCCGTCGGCCAGCGGCTGCTCCTGGATGTCGGCGCCTCCGGGGTTCGAGGTGCGGGTGAGCACGAACAGTCCGGCGCCGTCGCTGCAGGCGGCCAGGAACGGCTCGAGGGCGTCGCCGCCCATGTACGCGTTGACCGTCAGGGCGTCGGCGACCGGTCGTTCGCCGTCCCGGGCATGCAGCCAGGCCTCGGCGTAGGCGGCGCTGGTCGAGCCGATGTCGCCGCGCTTGGCATCGACGATCACCAGCAGACCGGCCTCGCGCGCGAGCTCGCAGACCCGCTCGAGCGCCGTGATGCCGTAGCCGCCGAGCGCCTCGAAGAAGGCGACCTGCGGCTTCACGGCAACCGCCTCGCCGGCCACGGCGTCGATCACGCCTGCGCAGAAACGCTCGTAGGCCCGGGCCCGGCCCGCGCGTCCCGGGCGGAGGCCGGAGATCAGCTCGGGCGGCAGCTGCTCGATCCGGGGATCGAGGCCGACGCACAGCGTGCTGCCGGTCTGCTCGACCGCCTCGGCGACCCGGTCTCCGAACATCATCGGCGTAAGCCTACCGAGTGCCGCGCCCGGCTCACCGCACCAGCCAGCGAGCCGTCCTCCACGAGCGGCACGGCACGCACGCGGACGCCGGGCCGGGCGAACGCCGCGGCGGCGATCCGCGCCGCCTCCGCCTGCTCGGGCTCGAAAACTCCCGGCGGCCCGGCCATGCCGGCCTCCAGCGCGACCACCAGCGGCGCGATCTCCAGCCGGCCGTCGCCGCTGCGCGGCACGCGGCGGCGGGCCACCACCAGGCCGCGCGCCACGGCGAACGCCTGGACGAAGCGGTCGTCCAGGTCGGGCGCCAGCAGCACGCCGCTGCGGCCGCGGGCGCGGCGCAGCCTGGTCATCATCCGGCGGACGCCCTCCACCGCCTCCAGCTGGTCGCGCGCTGTCGCCGCGTCCTCGTAGCGCTGGGCCTCGGCGAGGGCCGCCATCCGCAGCCGGAGCGCCCGCAGCTCCTCGCACTCGACCCCCGTCTCCATCCAGGCGCGCAGCGCGAGCACCGCAGCCGCGTGCCGCTCGGCGTCGGCGCCGCCGCGACACGGCGCCCGGCAGCTGCCGAGCACGCCGGCCAGGCACCCCTCCTCGGTGTCCGGGACAGCCGGCCGGCAGGAGCGGATGCCGAAGGCGCAGCGCAGCGCCGCCGCGGCCGCCTGCGCACGGCTGCGCGACGGCAGCGGTCCGATCGTGGCGCAGGTCGGCTGCGGCCGGTCGGTGACGGCCAGCCGCGGCACGGGATCGTCGTGGCTCAGCGTCAGGTAGCACGCGCGCTCGGGGTGGGCGTTGCGGCTGTTGGCGGGCGGCCGCAGCCGCCCGATCAGCTCCAGCTCGACCAGGGCCGCCTCCAGCTCGGAGCCCAGCGGCCGGGTCTCGACGCGCTCGGTGGCGGCCAGAGCGTGCTCGACCGCGCGCCGCTGCGGCGGCCCCGAGAAGTACGAGCGCACGCGGGCGCGCAGGTCGCTCGCCTTGCCGACGTAGAGCACGTGCTCCGTGCCGTCGCGGAACAGGTACACGCCGGGCCCGCGGGGCACGTCGCGCGCGAGGTCGCGGCGGCGGCGCACCGACCGCCGCGCCGGGCCGGCCAGCGAGATGGCGTCGGCGACCGTCCGTGCACCCCGCTCCTGCGCCAGACCCAGCAGCGCCGCCAGCACCTCGCCGGTGGCCTGGGCGTCGGGCAGCGCGCGGTGGCAGGGACGCACCTCGGTGTCGAAGCGCTCCGCCAGGGTGCCCAGGTTCATCCGCGGCAGCCGGCCGGCCAGCAGCCGCCGGGCGAGCATCACCGTGTCCAGCACCGGTGCCGCCAGCCGGCGGCCGCGCAGCCGCGACAGCTCGGCGTCGACGAAGCCCACATCGAAGCTGGCGTTGTGCGCGACCAGCACCGCGCCCGCCGCGAACTCCAGGAACTCCGGCAGCACCCGCTCGATCCGCGGCGCGCCGCGCAGGTCGCGGGTCTCCAGGCCCGTGATGCGGGTGATCGTCGCCGGCATCGCCACGCCGGGGTCGACCAGCCGCTCGAACTCGTCCACGGCCTCGAAGCCGCGCATGCGCACCGCCCCGATCTCGACGATCCGCGAGACGCCGGGCCGGGTGCCGGTCGTCTCCAGGTCGAAGACCACGTACGGCGCCTCCTCGACGAGCAGGTCGACCAGCGACTGGAGCTCCTCCCACTCGGTCAGCGCGACCTCGCGGCCGGACCGCCAGGTCAGCCGTGGGTCGGTCGAGACGACCTCGTCCACCAGCTGGTGCACGAGCGCCGACGGCGCCCCCTTGAGCGCGAACAGGCAGCGCGCCGCCTCGGCCAGGGGCAGCGGCGCACGGCGCTCGCGGAGCCGCTCGACCAGCCGGTCGGCGCCGTCCAGGGAGAGCTGTGCCAGAGCGCCCGCCATCGAACATATGTTCGCACAAGGGGCGGACGGCGGCCGAACTACACTCCCGGCCCGGCATGGGCGTGCATCCGGCAGCGACGGCGTTCGGACTGGTGGCGGACGAGTACGAACGCGGCCGGCCCGGCTACCCGCAGGAGGCCGTCGCCTGGCTGGTCGAGCGCGCCGGCCTGGACGGCTCGTCGGTGGTCGTCGACGTCGCCGCCGGCACCGGCAAGCTGACGCGCATGCTGGTGCCGATGGTCGGCCGGGTGGTGGCCGTCGAGCCGAGCGACGGCATGCGATCGGCGCTGGCCGCCGCTGTGCCCGGCGCTGAGGCGATCAACGGCACCGCCGACCGGCTGCCGCTGGCTCACGGCGCCGCCCAGGCGGTCACCGTGGCCCAGGCGTTTCACTGGTTCGCCAACGACGATGCGCTCGCGGAGTTCCAGCGGGTGGTCGGCGCGGACGGCAGATTGGCCATCGTCTACAACCGCCGCGACCTCGAACAGCCGCTGCAGCGGCGACTGGAGGAGATCGTCAGCCGCCACCGCGGCGACCGCGTGCCGAGCGTCCGCTCCGGCCGGTGGCGCGAGGTGATCGACGCCACCGCCCGGTTCACGCCGGACGGAGAAGCGTCGTTCCGAAACTCGGTCGAGATGACCGCCGGGACGCTGGTCGACCGGGTGGCGTCGACCAGCATCATCGCGTCACTGCCCGACGACGAGCGGGCGGCGGCCCTTGCCGAGGTGCGCGCACTGGGCGACGCGGAGCCCGAGCGGTTCCCGCTCGAGCACGTGACCGAGGTGCGGCTCTACCGCGCCAGCTCGGCATGATCGGACTCGCGTGCCCGCCGGATCGTCGGCGCAGAGCTCACCGACGACCGGCGGGGGCACGCACGGCCGCCAGCCGCACCCTGAGGGCGGCGGGCGGCCGCGTGAGATCTCCGGTGGGCGCCGTTAGCGGACGGCGGCCTTGAGCTGGCTGCCGGCAGAGAACTTCGGCACCGTGCTCGCGGGGATGGTGACCTTCTGGCCCGGGTTCCGGGGGTTCACGCCCGTGCGCGCCTTGCGCTGCTGGACGCTGAACTTGCCGAACCCGGTGAAGACGACATCGTCGCCCTTGGACAGCGCGTCCTTGATCGACTCCAGCGTGGCGTCGACCGCGGCGGTGGCGTCCTTCTTGGACAGGCCGCTACGATCGGCGACCTTGTCGATGAACTCGCTCTTCGTCACCCTGATCCTCCTGGTCGGTAAATGGGCCGGAATCGGTACAGCGGCGTCACCCTACCACGGGTATCGGACGGCAACAATCCGCTTGACTAGGCCGATTTGGAGGTATTCGCGATCCCCAGCTGCGAACTGGTGAACAGCGCAAGAAATGCGACGCCCGCGGCGGCGATCGCCTCGGCGCCGCCCTCCTCGCGGTCAACGACGCAAATTGCAGCGGAAACGTCGAGATTTGCCTCCCTGAGCGCCTCCACGGCAGACAGCAGCGCGCCACCCGAGGTGACCACATCCTCGACCACGCAGACCCGCTGCCCGGGTTCGAAAACACCTTCCAACCGCTTGGCCGTTCCGTACTCCTTGGCGGCCTTTCGCACCAGCAGGTAGGGCAGCCCGGCCTCGATCGACGTCACCGCGGCCAGCGGCACGGCGCCCAGCTCCGGGCCTGCCAACAGCTCGGCGTCGGGTGCGTGTTCGTGCACCAGCGAGGCCAGCTCGCGCCCCAGGCCGGCCAGGATCTCGGGGTCGGTCTCGAAGCGGTACTTGTCCAGGTAGTAGCGGCTGCGACGTCCCGAGCGGAGCAGGAAGTCGCCCTCCAGGTAGGCGCGCTCGAGCAGCCGCGTCGCCAGCTCGTCGCGCGTCATCCGGCGTTGCGCGCCTCGGCCAGCATCGCGCCGGCCAGCGGCAGCAGCTTGTCGGCGTCCGGCGATCCCGACGCCAGCGACACCATCGACCCGTCGTCGAAGTAGACGTCGAGCCGGTTGCGGTTCCTCACCGACCGCCGGCGGTAGACCACCGTTCCCAGGAACGAGCCGGCGCCGACCACGAACGGGATCCAGAGCTTACGCCTCGACATCGTCGTCCTTGGCGGCGCTGACGACATCGTCGACAGGATCGTCCATCGTCTGGCGGAGCAGCGTCTTCAGGTCGTAGAACACCAGGCCGACCGTCGGATCGCCGCCGGTGGTGGCGACGGCCATGCGGTCGCCGTCGAGGGCGACGAACACGCTGCCCTCGGGCGTCGCGGCCTGCACCTGGTGGAGCGCTTCGCGGCCCAGGTCGCGGCGCACATCGTCGGCGCCTGCGACCAGCGTCGCGGCGTCGGCCGCGAGCCGCGATGCCGAATCCGTCGTCAGGCTGGACGCTATGACCCGGCCGTCGCGCCCCGCCAGCACGACCGCTTCGATCTGGGTCGAGAGCTCCTTCAGCTCGGCGATCGCCTCTGCCGGGTTCATCGGCGTCACGCTAGCACACGCCGGAGCGACCGATATCCTGCGCGGAATGCCCTACCGGAGGGTCGCCAGGAGCACCACATCGATCCTCGGCAAGTACCTCGCCGACAGGGGGCCACACCTCGCCGCCATGGTCGCGTACTACGCGCTGCTGGCGATCTTCCCGTTCGTCTTCCTGACGTTGTCCGCGCTCGGCCTGCTCGGCCAGGTGTCGGAGAGCTCATACGTGATCCAGGAGCTGAAGCGGATCCTGCCGGTGGAGTCGGAGGACAGCCTGATCTCGAACGTGCGCACGCTGCAGGACAACGCGCAGACGTTCTTCTGGATCGGCATCATCGGCATGTTCTGGAGTTCGCTGGGGTTCTACTCGGCGCTCGAGTCGGCGCTGAACATCATCTTCCGCGTGTCCAACCGCGGCTTCGTTCGCGGGAAGGGGCTGGGAGTCATCTTCGTGCTGGGGTCGCTGGGCATGCTCTTCGTCATGTTGTCCATATCGACGACCGCGGCCGGCTGGGTGCACCGGCACACGTCGGAGGGCGCCGTGACGACGCTGGCGACGATCGGCATCCCGCTGATCGCATCCGGGATCGCGTCGTTCGTCTTCCTGGTCGTCGTCTACCGCGTGCTGACGAACGTCGAGCTGCACCGGGGCGACGTCTGGCCGGGTGCGCTGTTCGGCGCCGTCCTGTTCGCGATCTCGTTCCAGATGGTGCCGATCTACATCCAGTTCGCCACGAACCTGGTGACGCTCCAGGTGTTCGGCGGCATCGTCCTGCTGCTCGTCTGGCTCTACCTGATGGCGAATATCATCGTGCTCGGCGCGGAGATCAACTGGCGGCACTGGGCGCGCTCCCAGCCGCCCGAGGAGGTCAGCGGACTGGCGTGATCCGTCGGGTCGGGCAGATCCACCTCTCGGTGACGGACATCGACCGCGCCGTCGCGTTCTACCGCGACGTGCTCGAGCTGCGGCTGCTGTTCGAGGTGCCCGGGCAGGACATGGCGTTCTTCGACTGCGGCGGCGTGCGGCTCTATCTCGGCCGGGCCGAGTCGCCGGAGTTCGAGTCGCGGGCGCTGCTCTACTACGCGGTCGAGGGGATCGAGGACGCGCACGCGACGCTGGCCGGCCGCGGCGTCGAGTTCGTCAGCGAGCCGCACGTCGTGCACAGCGCCGGCGGCACGGATCTGGTGCTGGCGTTCTTCCGCGACACCGAGGGCAACCTGGTCGCGCTGATGGAGGAGCGGCCGGCCGCCGACGGCGGCTGACCCCCGGCGAACCGGCGAGGGCACCGCGCAACGAACCCGCGACGGCCGTGGCGCGCAAGCCGCGACGCGGCGTGCCCGATCGCGCGCGAACCCGTCACGGCGGCGTGCCGGAAGCCTCACCGCCGCCGTCGGCCCTGGCACTGTGCCCGGCACCGAGCCCGGCACAACGCCCGGCACCGTGCCGGGCACAGTGCCCGGCACCGGTACGTCACGCGGGTGTCACGGGAGTGTCGTGCGGGCGTTGCCGTCTGCCCGGCGCTCGTAGAGGGCCAGCTCGCGGCCGGTGCGGGGGTGCTGCTCGGTGGCCCAGCGCGTCATGCCGAGCCTGTCGGCGACGCGCAGCGACGGCGTGTTGTCGGCGTAGATGATGCTGATCAGGCGGTCGAGGCCGAGGCCACCGAAGCCCCAGTCGATCGCCGCGGCCCCCGCCTCGCTGGCCAGGCCGCGGCCCCACCAGGGGCGAGCGAGCAGCCAGCCGACCTCCACGGCCGGCAGCACGGACGGCAGGAACGACGGCACCATCAGCCCGGCCCAGCCGACCGGCGCGGCCTCGCCCTTCGGGACGACGGCCCAGAGCCCGAATCCGTGCTCGTCCCAGT
The DNA here is from genome assembly GCA_963720885.1 of uncultured Actinomycetes bacterium. Classification (GTDB taxonomy): domain Bacteria; phylum Actinomycetota; class Thermoleophilia; order Gaiellales; family JAICJC01; genus DATLLN01. The sequence goes on from CAVRGW010000002.1 coordinate 202,884, forward strand.
GCCCGACGAGCCGCGTCAAGAGCTCCTGCGAGGCCTCGCGATCGCGCGGCGCGCCGCTCCCGATGTGCCGCATCACCACAGCGTCCGCCCAGACCGGCGCGAACGCGTCGAGGTCGCCCATCTCGAGCGGCCGCAGCAGCAGCCGCTCCGTCTCCACCGTCGTCACGGCAGCAGCTCCCGCAGCGCCTCGGCGGCCCGTGCACGGTGGGAGATCGCATCCTTTTCGCCGGCGGACATCTCCCCCACCGTCCGGGACTCGCCCTCGGGCACGAACGCCGGGTCGTAGCCGAACCCGCCGGTACCGCGCGGCTCGGCCGCCAGCCTTCCCCGGAGCTCACCGCGGACGACACGCTCGTCGCCGTCGGGGGAGATCGCCACCAGCACCGCGACGTACGACACGCGCCGGTCGCCCATGCCGGCCAGCGAGTCGAGCAGCTTCTGCAGGTTCCGCTCGTCGGTCGCGTCCTCGCCGGCAAACCGAGCCGAGCGCACGCCGGGTGCGCCGCCCAGCGCCTCGGCGGCGATGCCGGAGTCGTCCGCCAGCACCCACTCGGCACCCCCCAGCTCGCGCCACACGTGCCGCGCCTTGAGCCGCGCGTTGTCCTCGAAGGTCTCCCCCGTCTCCTCCGGCAGCGCCCCCGGCCACGACTCGACGTCCCATCCCGGGAGCAGCCGCGTCAGCTCGAGAGCCTTGTGCGCGTTACCCGACGCGAGAACGATTCGCATGCTCGGCGATCACACGCGCCTGGAGGCCCGCGATCTCCTCGATGCCGCCCGCCGCCAGCTCGAGCAGCCGGTCGAGCGACGCCTTCCCGAACGGCGTACGCTCGGCGGTCGCCTGCACCTCGATCAGCTCGCCCTTGCCGGCGATCACCACGTTCATGTCGACCTCGGCCACCGAGTCCTCGACGTATGCCAGGTCGAGCATCGGCTCGCCGTCGACGATGCCAACCGACACCGCGGCGACGGAGTCGCGCAGCGGCAGCTCACGCAGCAGCCCTCGGTCGATCAGGTCGGACAACGCGATGTGCAACGCCAGGTAGCCGCCGCAGATCGCGGCGCACCGCGTACCGCCGTCCGCCTGGATGACGTCGCAGTCGATCCACACCGTCCGCTCGCCGAGCGCGGCGAAGTCGACCACCGAGCGCAGCGACCGGCCGATCAGCCGCTGGATCTCGACCGTGCGCCCGTCCTGCTTGCCTCGCGACGCATCACGCGACTTCCTGGTGGACGTCGATCCCGGCAGCATCCCGTACTCGGACGTCACCCAGCCGGTCCCGCGGCCGCGCATCCAGCCGGGCACCGTCTCCTCGACCATCGCCGTGCAGATCAGGCGCGTCTGGCCGATCTCGAACAGCACGGAGCCGGTCGCGCTGCTGATGAAGCCGGGGACGATCTCGATCGGACGCAGGTCGTCGGCCGCGCGGCCGTCGGCACGGCTCACGCAGCCACCGCCAGCGCCCGCGGGTCGACCCGCTCGACCTCTGTCACCGGCAGCTGCAGGAACCGCCCCGCCACCACTCTGAACGCCTCCTCGTCGCCGGTGCACAGGAAGCGGTAGCCGCCTTCGCGCGCCGGGTCGTTGGAGACGCCGCGCCGGTCGAGCGTGTCCGCCACCTCGCGGGCGACCTCCTCCGCCGACGTGATCAGCGTGACGCCGCGGCCGAAGATCCGCTGCAGCATCGGCCGGATCAGCGGGTAGTGCGTGCACCCGAGGATCACCGTATCCACATCGGCCTCGCGCAGCGGCTCGGCGTAGCGCTTCGCGGCGTCCAGCAGCGGCTCGCCGCTGATGTCACCGGCCTGGATCAGCGGCACCAGCTCCGGGCAGGCGACCTGTGTGACGTCGGCGCCGGCGTCGAGCAGCGCGATTGCGGCCGGGTAGCGGCCGCTGGCGACCGTTGCCTCCGTGGCCATCACGCCGATCCGTCGCGACCGGGTGGCCTGCACGGCGGCATGGGCCTCCGGAGTGATCACGCCGATCAGCGGCACGTCGAACTCGCGCTGCAGGTCAGGCAGCGCCGCGGCCGTCGCGGAGTTGCACGCCACGACCAGCAGCTTGACGTCGCGGGCGGCCAGGTGGCTGGCGATCTCGTGCGCGTACCGCCTGATCACCTCGGGCGGCTTGGTGCCGTACGGAAAGCGCGCCGGGTCGGAGTCGCCGAAGTACAGGAAGTCCTCGTTGGGCAACGACACCAGGCACTCGTGCAGGACGGTCAGCCCGCCCACCCCGGAGTCGAACACACCGATCGGCCGTGGATCCATCCATCGGAGTCTAGAGAGGGCTGCGGCCGGGAGGCGCGTTGGACAGGGTCGCCCGATTCCTGTACGATCGTACAAGAATGACGACGATCACTTCACGGCGACCCAAGGGCGAGCGGCGCCGCCACGCGCTGCTGGAGGCGACACTGCAGCTGATCGGCCGCGGCGGCCCGGCCGCCGTCACCCATCGGGCGCTGGCCGCCGAGGCCGGGGTGCCACTCGCCACCACGACCTACTACTTCAGCTCGAAGACCGAGCTGCTGCGGGAGGCGCTGCGGCTGGCCGTCCGCGAGGATGTCGCCCTGGCGGAGAACGACCCCGCATGGCGCGAGGCCCGCGAGGCGGACACCCCAGCACAGCTGGCCGACGCGCTCGCCCGCAACCTCGAGATGTACCTGCGCGATCCGGAGCGGGCGGTGGCGCACCACGAGGTGTTCCTGGCCGCCTCGCGCGATCCCGAGCTGGCCCCCGCGGCCGAGGAGTGGACGGCGACGAACACCGGGATGCTGGAACCGCTCCTGGAGCGGCTCGGCTCGCCGTCGCCGGGCGGCGATGCCCGGATCGTCAACGCCGTGCTGAACGGCCTGACGCTCGAGCAGCTGGGCTCCCCGACAGAGGACTTCACCGAGCAGGTCGCCCACCCGGCGCTGCGGCGGACGCTCGACGCACTGCTTTCCCATGACTCCCAGGAGGGACGATGACGACCCTGACCATCGACGACGCGATCCTCAGCACCCTCGAGGAGGGCTACACGCTGCCCGCCTCGTGGTACACCGACCGAACGATCGCGGAGCTGGAACGGGAGCGCATCCTCAGCCACTCATGGCAGTACGCCGGGCCGGCCGAGCTGGTCGCCGAGCCGGGCAGCTTCCTGGCGACCCGCGTCGCCCACGCGCCGGTGGTGATCGCCCGCGACGAGGAGGGCGAGCTGCGAGGGTTCGTCAACGTCTGCCGCCATCGTGCGCACCTTGTCGCCAGCGGCAACGGCAAGCGCAAGGCGCTGCAGTGTCCGTACCACGCCTGGACGTACGGGCTGGACGGCTGCCTGCGCAGCGCCCCCCGCTCCGACCGGGAGCCGGCGTTCGACAGGTCGCAGTTCTCACTGATCCCGGTCAAGGTCGAGCGGCTGGGTCCGTTGCTGTTCGCCAACCTCGACACCGGGTCGGGGCCCCTGGCCGGCGTGCTGGGCCAGGTGCCGGCGCGGCTGGCCGAGGGCGGAGTCGACCTCGACCAGCTGGTGCTCCGCCGCCGCTCGGGCTGGAACACCCGCGCCAACTGGAAGACCGGCCTCGAGAACTACCTGGAGTGCTACCACTGCCCGGTCGCCCACCCCGGCCTGTCCAAGGTCGTCGACGTCAGCGCCGACGCCTACCGGCTGGAGGAGCACGGCATGGTCGCCAGCCAGTTCGGCAACCCGCGCGATCCCGATGCCTTCTCGGACACCACCGTGACGCAGGCCCAGTACCACCTGCTGTTTCCGGCGACCACGTTCAACGTTGAGCTCGGGCCGATGAACCTGTCGGTCGACGCCAGCCTGCCCGGGTCCGAACCCCGGCACGTCACTGGGCTTCGCCGATTTCTACGCGCCGGCCGAGGTCGGCGACGAGGAGCTGGGCGAGCTGATGGCGTTCGCCGACCAGGTCGGTAAGGAGGACGAGGCGCTGGTCGAGGGCGTCCGCGAGGGGCTGGAGTCCGGACTCGTCCCGCAGGGCCGGCTGATCACGTCCAGCGAGCACCAGATCGCATGGTTCCAGCGGCTGGTGTTCGAGGCGCTCAGCTCGCGCGGATGATCGCGAGGTAGTCGGAACGGCCGAGCACCGTGCCACTCAGCCGGTCGCGGAGCATGATGGTCGGCGTCTCGCGCATCGACAGGAAGCCCGTGCCGTCCTGGAAGAACGTGGTCGAACTCATGGTCGCGTGCGTGAACGACTTGGGGAACGTGAAGCTCTGCGTGCCGCTGGTCGCGTCGAACGGGCACGCCTCCTGCGAGCAGTAGCTCTTCGCCATCCGCACCTGGACGAGCATTGAGCGCTTGCCGGGGAAGCTCGCCGAGATGCGGATCCCCCCGACCTGGATGTGGGTCGACGACACGCTGACGGTCTGCGTCCACGTCACCCGGGCGCCGTTGCTCGCCCGGAAACCACCGCTGATGGTCTTCTTCCCCACGCCGAACTCCTGGCGCTTGGGCAGCGCGGTCACGTGGATCACAGTCTGCGAGTCGGTGTGCATCGCGCCGTAGGCCGCATTCGCCCAGACCGCCCTGGGCAGGGTCAGCGTCAGCAGCTTCGTCTTGTAGTTGAGCGTGAAGCCGCCGAGCACCGAGATGCCCGGCACCTGGGTGTAGCGGAGCCGGCCGGTCTGCGTGCCGGTCGCCGGGCAGCCGGATGAGAGGGTGACGGCCAGGGTCTGGGCGCGGGTGTGCTTGCCCGTCGCCGTGACGGAGCACGACGGCGCCGCACCCGCCTGTGATGCGGGAACGAGAGCGACCGCCAGTGCGGCCAGCATGGTCGGAGCCAGGAGCCGTCGCACCCCTCCGGGATACCACCAACTGCGCCTCCTGTCCAGACACGGGCACATACAATCGGCCGCATGACTCAACGACCGGAATGGCTCAAGGACGGATGGCCCGAGCTGCGCGACGCGGCGCCGTGGGTGATGCAGGAGATGATCGAGAGCGAGCCCGAGGTGCTCGAGCGGATCGCGCAGACGGTGGACACGACCGATGTCGCGTTGCTGCTCCGCGGACCCGGGCCGGTGACGGTGACCGGCTGTGGCACCAGCGAGCACGCCTCGATGGCAATCGCCGCGATCCTGTCGGAGGCGGGCACGGCGGCGACGCCGCGCGAGGCGTTCGAGCTGTCGCTCGACCCACCGCAGGAGGGCTCGGTGATCGCGGTCTCGCACGAGGGCGGCACCTGGGCGACCGTCGAGGCGCTCAAGGCGGCCCGGGCGGCCGGCCGCCCGACCGCGCTGGTCACCGCGCGGCCCGAGGGCGAGGCGGCGGCCCAGGCGGACGCCGTCCTGGCGACGCCGGAGGTCGACCGCAGCTGGTGTCACACGATCGGCTACACGTCGCCGTTCACCGCCGGCCTCGCACTTGCCGCGCGGCCGGACGCCGGAGCGGTGCGTTCGCTGCTGGACGCGGGCGTCGCGATGCGCGCCCAGGCGGCCGAGATCGCCGCCGACCTCGGCGGGTCGGCGCGCCTGATCATCGTCGGCTCGGGCGCCGACCGGATCGCCGCGCGCGAGCTGACGCTGAAGATCGAGGAGGCGAGCCACATCCCGACCTCGATGCGCGACCTGGAGACGTTCCTGCACGGCCACATCCCGGCGTGCGACGAGACCACCGGGCTGGTGCTGATCGGCGCCGACCGTCGTGGCGGCGCCAAGCGCGACGAACGCGCCGAGGCGCTGGAGCGGGCGAGCCGGCGGGTCGGCATCCGCTGCCACACGCTGCAGGCGCCTCCCACCCCAGACGGGCTTCCGGCCGTGGCGGGCGCGCTGCTCGCCACGGCGGCGCCGCTGCAGTGGCTGGCGCTGGAGCTGGCGGCCACGCGCGGGGTGAACCCCGACCTGATCCGCCGCGAGCAGAAGCCCTACCGCGAGGCGGCTGCGGAGCACAAGTGAGCGGCAAGCGCGTCCTGCACATCCAGAACGAGGTGACCGACCCCTGCGTGCTCTTCACCGAGGAGCTCGAGGCCAAGGGCATGGAGGTGGCTACGGTGCACGCCTACGCCGGCGAGCCGCTGCCGGACACGCTCGACGGCTACGACGGCATGGTCGCCGGCGGCGGGCTGGTCGATACGCACCAGGCGGACGAGCACCCGTGGATGCACCAGGAGATGCGGCTGATCGCCGAGGCGGTCGACCGCAGCGTCCCCTTCATCGGACTCTGCCTGGGCGCCCAACTGCTGACCGAGGCGACCGGCGGCGAGGTCTACCGCTGCGAGCCCCACGAGATCGGGTGGACGCCCGTCGAGCTGGCGCCGGCCGCCGCCGGCGATCCGCTGTTCGGCGGGCTGCCGGAGAGCTTCCTGGCCATGCAGTGGCACTTCTACGCGTGCCGGGTGCCGGAGAACGGAGCCGAGCTGATGCGCAACCCGGTCTGCACGCAGGCGCTGCGCGTCGGCGAGGCCGCCTGGGGGACGCAGTTCCACATCGAGGTCAACCGGACGAGCCTGGAGACCTGGCTGGCGGCCGCCGAGGACGAGCTGGCCGCGAACGGCCATCCGCGCGAGGAGTTCCTGCGCTCGCTCGACGAGGTGCTGCCCGCGCACATGGAGATCGGCCGGACGCTGGCGCGCCGGCTGGGCGACGTCATCGAGCGGCGCGCGAGCCGGGTGTAGCACCCAGGCCGAGCAGCTCGTGCTCGACCCGGTATTCGGGCCGGGCGTCCAGGCGCTCCAGCCATGCTCGGATCGCCGGGAAGGCGTCCAGGCTGCCGCCGGCCCGGTCGACCCGCACAATCCACGGCCAGTACGCCGGCTCGGCCAGGGTGTAGGTGTTGCCTGCGAGGTAGTCGTGCTGCCCGAGCAGGTCCTCGACCCATCCGAGCTGCGCGTGCATCTCGTCCACCGCGCCGTCCTCACCGCGGCGGGCGGCGTAGTAGGCGTCCGACAGATCCTCGAACCGGCGCATCAGCATGCGGACGCCAGCGCGGCCGACGGCGTCGGCCGGCATCATCCGTGGCTCGGGGAAGACCTCGTCGAGATACTCGCCGAGGGCCTCGGACTCGTAGATCACGTGGCCGTCGTGCTCGAGCACCGGCACGCGGTTTCGCGGATTCATCTCGCGCAGCCAGGCCGGCTTGTTCGAGAGGTCGACCTGCACGGACTCGTGGTCGATGCCCTTCGCCGCCAGGACGAGCCGCGTACGGACGCAGTACGGACAGTTGTCGGCGTGGTTCAACCTCACTCCAACGAAGGGTAGCGAGGATCGCGCGAGATGGGGACGGAACCGGATCTCACCGCGCGGATCGCGGAGGCGCTGGACGAGCTGGGCAGGTTCCCGCTGGTCGAGGCGCTCTACGGGCGCCGATCGCGGCGCTTCCCGCTGGGCGGCGAGATCCCAGACGGGCCGCTGGCGTACCGGTCGCGCCACGACCCGATGCCGCTGTCCGAGATCGAACGGCTGCTGGTGCTGACCGCCTGCGCAGGCACCACCGGCTGGCACTACGCGATCACCCGGCACGAGCGCTACGCGCCGCACCTTTCGAACTACTCGGGCGGCGCGGCCGGCCGGACCTTCCCGTCGGCGGCCGGCTTCCACACGGCCGAGATCTTCTTCACCGACGACTCGGGCACGTATTTCTTCCCCACCCGCGACGCGGGCGCGCAGGTCGACCCGGCCGACGGGCAGCTGACGCCGGCGCTGATGATCGAGCGCCACCGCCACCTGATCCGCCGGCTGTCCGATTCGCGCATCCACCTGCCGCGCCGGGAGCCGTACATGGAGGGGCATAACACCTGGATCGCCAACCACCCGGGCTCGCTGCTGGTGATCCCGGTGGCCGACGTCGCGCAGCACAACATCGCCAACCTGTGCTTCTTCGTCCAGAACGGCTACTGCATCTTCGACGACGTCAACGGCCGGCCGATCCCGGGCATGGAGCAGTTCCGCGGGGTGGTCGACGTGGACGACCCGCTGCCGCTCACCTTCCTCGAGCAGTACTCCCTGACCGAGGCGACCGCCGAGCTGGCGACATCCGCGTTCTGCGGCGTGCTGATGCTGCAGGCGATGGGTCTCGGCGGCTGGATGTTCGACGGCATCGACCGGATGACGATGCTCGGCGCCTCGGGCGACCCGGACGTGCCTGGCCTGGGCTTCCGCTACGACGAGGACGAGCGGTGGGCCCTGCCCAACCCGACCGGCGTGGAGGGGGTGTTCGAGGCGTTCTGTCCGCCCCACCACGCGGACATGGCGGCCGCGGTCGAGGCGTTCGCAGAGCGCAAGTTCGGGCCGGGCGGCGTCTTCCACCCGGACACACCCGGGGCCTGGTCGGAGAGCGCCGTCGTCCGCGGCAGCGCCCAGCCGTACACGGAGGAGTTCAAGGCCTGCGTTGCCCATCAGGCGCAGTACATCCTGGACACCTTCGGCAAGTTCCCGGGCACCGTGCCGACGATCTTCATCATGAACTACGTGCAGGCGCAGCACATCGACACCGAGTTCTACGACCACCACTTCCGCGAGGGTGCCTACCTCGGCACGCACGCCGCGCATCAGCAGCGGTGGCACTGATCGGTTAGCCTGCGGCGCGTGGCAGGCGAGGGTTACACCGTGCTGCGGATCGACGACGTCGCGCCGATCCCCGCGATCGCGGAGCCGTTCCAGATCCGGCTCCTGCGGCGCGAGCTGGGCGTGCAGGCGTTCGGGATCAACGCGTACACAGCCCCGGCGGCCGGCGACATGGTGATCGAGGAGCACGATGAGCTGGGCGGCGGAGCCGCCCGCCACGAGGAGCTGTACCTGGTGGTGTCCGGCAAGGCGATGTTCACCGTCGACGGCGACACCGCCGAGTTCGGCGCCGGCGGCCTGGTGTACGTGCCCGACCCGGGGTCGCGCCGCAGTGCGACCGCGGCCGAGCCGAACACGACGGTGCTGGTGGTCGGCGGCACGCCCGGCGAGGTCAACCGGCCGGGGAGCTGGGAGGTCAACGTGCTCGCCAACCCGGCGTACCTCGCGGGCGACTACGACGAGGCGATCCGGATCGCGTCCGAGGGCCTCGACGAGCAGTCGGACAACGCGGGCCTGCTCTACAACCTCGCCTGCTTCCAGGCGCTGGCCGGCCGGGGCGACGAGGCTGTGGCGCTCCTACGCCAGGCGTACGAGGTGCTTCCTGCGGCCCGCGAGTGGGCGACCGACGACTCCGACCTGGACTCGATCCGCGACCGGGAGGACTTCCCGGCATGAAGGCGATGAACGTCACCGATATCGAACCCCGCAGGATCATGAGTGGGACGATGCTCTGGCATCCCGTGCGCCGCACGCTGGGCGTCCGCTCGTTCGGCACCAACGCCTACACGGCGCTGAACCCCGGCGACCGGGTGGTCGAGGAACACACCGAGGGCGCCGCCCGGCACGAGGAGGTCTATCTCGTGCTCCGCGGGCGCGCTGACTTCCAGCTCGGCGACGACACCGTCGAGGTCGGCGCCGGGGAGGTGGTGTTCATCAGCGACACCGACCTGCACCGCGGCGCCGTCGCCACGGAAGCCAACACGACCGTGATTGCGTTCGGCGGCCCCGTCGGCACGCCCTACCAGCCGCTGGTCTGGGAGCACGATTTCGCCGCGCAGGAGTCGTACGACGCCGGCGACTTCGAGGCTGCGTACGAGATCGCCTCCGAGGGCCTCGAGGAGCACGGAGAGAGCGCCCGCCTGCACTACAACCTCGCCTGCTACGCGGCGCGCGGCCGCCACCAGGAGCTGGCGCTCCACCACCTCGAGCAGGCGACGAAGCTCGACGCCAACCTGGTGCGCACCTGGTCGGCAGACGACCACGACCTCGACTCGGTCCGCGAGCGCGCCGGACTGTAAAAACGGGGTCTGACCCCGTTTTTTCACTCCGCGACGATCACGTCCAGCCGCCGCGGGCCGTGTACGCCCTCGACCCGCTCGAGCTCGATGTCGGAGGTTGCCGACGGCCCCGAGATAAACGTCACTGGGGCGCGCCGCTCGCGCACCGCAGCGCCCAGCGCCCTGATCGCCTCCGGCACCGAGTGCACGACCTGCGACGCGCGGACGATGCACAGGTGGTGGTCGGGAACCAGGGTCAGCGCGCGGGCTCCCTGCCCGGGGCCGGCGTCCAGCACGATCGTGCCGGTCTCGGCGATCGCCAGCGCACAGCCCGTGATCACGGCGTCGACCCCGTCGAGCTCCTCGATGCCGATCGGCTCGCGGACCGGCTCGACGGTCGGCGGCAGCCACGCGCCGGGCAGCCCGTCGGGCACCGCCACCGTTCCCGTGACGAGCCGTTCGACCACGCCCGCCACATCGCGCTCGGCAGCGCGCACCACGTTCGCGCGATACTCGGCCACCCGCTCGGCGAACAGCGCGACGGCGTCGCCGCGTCCGGCAACGTGATAGCCGGACGGCCGCGGGCCGTACTCGGGCGACGCTCCGCGCAGCGCGTCGCGCACGGCGCCCAGGATCTCCTCACGCGCCGCGGTCACGCCACCACTCCCTGAACGAGGTGTCGGGCACCTGCGGCAGCTCGCGGCTTGCCGTCCAGCCGCGGAGCGGGCCCAGCCGCCCCAGCCCGCGACCCAGACGGGCCAGGCGCTGCCCGCGCTCGTATCGCCGCCGGTCGGCGAAGGCCCAGGCCAGAGCGCCGAACGCGCGTCGCTCCGCCCGCGGCTTGGGCGCCTTGCCGCGCAGGTGCACCAGCACGCGCGGGATCTCGATCTTCACCGGGCACGCCTCCTCGCAGGCGCCGCACAGGCTCGACGCGAAGGGCAGCGAGGGCGCCTGGTCGATCCCCTCCAGCTGCGGCGTCAGGATCGCGCCGATCGGGCCCGGGTAGATCGATCCGTACGCGTGGCCGCCGGTGCGCTCGTAGACCGGGCAGACGTTGAGGCACGCCGAGCAGCGGATACAGTGCAGTGCCTGGCGCCCGACCGCATCCGCCAGCACGCGTGTGCGCCCGTTGTCCAGCAGGATGACGTGCATCTCGCGCGGGCCGTCGCCCTCCACCGGCCCGGTCCAGACCGACGTGTAGGGATTCATCCGCTCGCCCGTCGACGAGCGCGGCAGGAGCTGGAGGAACACCTCGAGATCCTCCCAGCGAGGCACCAGCTTCTCGATCCCGACGACGCTGATCAGCACGTTCGGGAGCGTCGTGCACATCCGCCCGTTGCCCTCGGACTCCAGCACCACCAGACTGCCCGTCTCGGCCACGGCGAAGTTGGCCCCGCTGATCGCCGACGCGCGCCCGCAGGAACCGCTCGCGCAGGTGCCGGCGCGCCGTCTCGGCCAGCTGCGACGGGTCGTCCGTCAGCTCGGCGTCGCCGATCGTGCGGCGGAACAGGTCGCGGATCTCGGTGCGGTTGCGGTGGATGGCCGGCACCAGGATGTGCGACGACCAATCGCCGTCCAGCTGCAGGATCAGCTCGGCGAGGTCGGTCTCGATGGCGTCGATGCCGGCGGCGGCGAGCGCGTCGTTCAGCCCGATCTCGTCCGTCGTCAGGGACTTGACCTTGACCACCTCCGCCGCGCCGTGGCGGAGCGCGATGGCCACGGCGATCGCATTCGCCTCGTCGGCGTCGCGCGCCCAGTGCACCTCGCCGCCGGCGGCGGTGAACGCACGCTCGAACTCCTCCAGATGCCGGTCGAGCGAGCGCATCGTGCGGTCCTTGATCACTCGGCCCGCCTCGCGCAACTCCTCCCAATCCGCCAGCTCGCCGACCGTGGCCAGGCGCTTGCGGCGGATCGTCGCCGTGGCGTGGCCGAGGTTTCGGCGAAGCTGCGTCCGCCCCAGCTCGACGCGGGCTGCGCTGGGGAAGCTCGCCGAGCTGCGCCGCGCCGTGCTCACGTCGCCGCCAGGATCTCGACCAGGTGCATCGTCCGGACGGCGGAGCCACGACGCCGCAGGCCGCCGCCGAGGTGCATCAGGCACGAGTTGTCTGCGGAGGTGACGACCTCCGCACCGCTCTGCTCGATCCGGTCGAGCTTGTCCTCCATCATCGCTGTCGAGACGTCGGCGTTCTTGACCGCAAACGTGCCGCCGAACCCGCAGCACTGGTCGGCATCAGCGAGCGGGACGACCTCCAGCCCGCCGACGGAACCGAGCAGCCGCTGCGGCCGGTCGCCGAGGTGCAGCTCGCGCAGCGAGTGGCAGGTCGGGTGGTAACAGACGCGGTGGGGAAAGCGCGCGCCCACGTCGACGACGCCGAGCACGTCGGTCAGGTACTCGGTCAGCTCATAGACCGGCAGCTCGGGCGCGGCGGACCGCACGTGGCCGGCGCACGACGCCGACGGCGCGACGATCGCATCGGCCCCGGCGAACACGCCCCGGAAGCGCTCGACCAGCGCCAGGCCCTCGTCGCGGTAGCCGGCGTTGACGTGCATCTGGCCGCAGCAGGTCTGCTCCTCCCGGAACTCGACGGCGCAGCCCAGCCGCTCCAGCAGCTCCACCATCGCCCGCCCGGTGTCCGGGAACAGGGTGTCGTTGAAGCAGGTGATGAAGAGCGAAACGGTGCGGCTAGAAGACCTCGACGTACTCCTCGCGCTCCCAGTCCGTGACGTGGTCGTCGAACCGCTGCAGCTCGTGGCGGCGCATCGCGCCGTAGGCGGTCACGAACTCCTCGCCCAGCGCCTCGCGGATCACGGAGTCGGACTCCATCGCCTCGAGCGACTCGCGCACCGTCAACGGCAGCGGCGGCTTGCTCGGATCCTCCTCGGCGGGCCCGGCGGCCGGCGGTTCGAGCTCCAGCCCCTGCTCGATCCCCGACAGGCCGGCGGCCAGCAGCGCCGCGCCGATCAGGTAGGGGTTGGCAAGCCCGGTCGGCGCGCGGTGCTCGATGTGGCGCGACGACTCGGAGCCGCCCTTGATCCGCACCAGCGCCGTGCGGTCCTCCTCGCCCCACGAGATGTTCGACGGGCTGAAGGTGTGCGGCCGGCGCCGCTTCAGGCAGTTGACGGTCGGCGCCAGCAGTGCGTAGACGGCAGCGGCGTGCGCCAGCTGGCCGGCCAGAAACTGGCTGCAGACCTCCGAGATGCCGTGCTTCGCCGAGTCATCGCCGAACGCGTTCGAGCCGTCCTCGAGGTTGAGCAGGCTGATGTGCGCGTGCAGCCCCGAGCCGGCCGAGTCGGCGTACGGCTTGGACATGAACGTGGCCACGTAGCCGTGGCGGTGCGCCAGCTCCTTGACCGCATTCTTGAAGGAGAAGCAGCGGTCGGGGCCGCCCATCCCCCGCGCGGGCATGAACGGCAGCTCCCATTGCGAGCCGGCGTACTCGCAGTTCGCCGTCATCACCTCGATGCCGTACGCGTTCAGCTGCTCGACCAGCTCCTGGATGAACGGCACGTAGGTGTTCCGGGTGACGTTGAAGATCTGGTAGCCATGGAACAGCTGCTGATGGTCGGCGTCGAGCACGTAGAACTCGGGCTCCATCCCGATCAGCGCGTCATAGCCGAGCGCGTTCGCCCGCTGCAGCTGCCGCCGGTACACGCGCCGCGGCAGCGCTTCGAGGGGCGAGCCGTCCGCCCATTGCGAGTCGCAGATCCAGCGAGCCGTGTGGTCGGCCCAGGGCACGACGGCGGCGGTCGACGGGTCGGGGATCAGCAGCTGGTCGCCGTAGGCGATCTCCTCGTTGTACAGCGTCCCGCCGACCACATCGGATCGGCTGTCCAGCACGGCAACACCGCCGTACATGTTCAGCCCGGACTCCGCGTAGCCGTAGGCGCGCTCGATCGGCACCATCTTGGTGCGGCTGGTGCCGTGCATGTCCGGCAGCTCGAACCGGACGAAGCGAATGCCCTGCGCCTTCCAGCCGTCGAGAACGCTCGTCGCCGTCGACGCGCCTGTGGTGGTTGCCACCCCTACCCCTCCTTCGCCGAGTCCGGCGTGCCGTTGTCCCACATCGAGATGTCGTAGCCGTCGAGTGCCGGCGTCGATCCGGCGCGGCAGACGAACAGGATCCCGCGGCCCTCCAGCGCGCGCGCCATCCGTCCGGGGGGCTGCACGTGATGGCCGTCGAGACCGAGCGATCCGTACGTGTCGCGGACGATGACCAGCGACCCGCCGGCGCCGCGCAGCAGCCCGGCCAGCAGCACGAAGTGGCCGACGGCCCAGTCGGCGGGCGGCCCCTGGCCGACGCCGGCCGCGAGGAAGCCCGCAAGCTGCTCGGCAGTCGGGCGCGAGCCCCAGAGCGGCGCCGTCGCGATGTTGGCCACCAGGGCGGCGTCGGCCTCATCGGCCAGGCCGATCAGCTCGCACACCGAAGTCGCCGTGAACGGGCCGGCGACCGGGGTGACGTCGAGCGACCCGTTGCCGAGGGCGGTCAGTGCACGCGCCAGCCCGGGTGCCGAGATGCCGGTGATCGCAGGATCGTCGCTGCGCTCGAACTCCAGCCGGTAGTCGTCGCGCGGCGAGCCGCCGGGCGGAAGCCAGCTCACGGGATCTCCGCCGGCCGGCAGGATCGCACCGGCGGCCGCGGCGACCTCGTCCTGGTCGACGTCCACGCCGAACGCGCCGAGCGCCACCGAACCGATGAACCCGCCACACAGGTTGTCTTTCTGCGGCAGCGTCGCGGCGTGCAGCGCGGCGGTGCGCTCGGCACTGCCCAGCAGCTGGATGTCGGCGACGCTCACGAGGGTGAGGCTATGCCATCCGGCGCCGGTTGGGAAGGGCGCACCGACCCCTGGTGGAGGCCGAGCATATGTCCCGGATGCACATACCGGGGGTATGCTCGGTGCATGCAGCAGGCGCCGGCGACCGAGGCCCGCAGGGGCGACCTGCCGGCCCTGGCCGAGCTGGTGGCGCGGATGAGCTCCACCCTCGAGCCGGACGAGGTGCTCGACCACGCGATCGAGGTGTGCGCCGAGCTCACCGGCTGCCAGGGCGCCCTGGTCTACCTGTGGGACGAGGAGCACGAGCACCTGGCCGTGCGCGGAGCCAGCGAGGGCTACCGGCAGTGGGTCGGCCGCTTCGCGCTGGCGGCCGGCGAGGGCCTGACCGGGTGGACTGCCGAGACCCGGCAGGTCGGGATCATCACCGACCATCCGCAGGCCGACCCGCGCTATCTGCACGTCCCCGACCTGAACGACGAGCGGTTCCAGTCGGTGGCCACAGTGCCCGTGGTCGGGCGCAGCGACCAGCTGCTGGGGGTGCTCACCCTGCACACCCGCGCACCCGCGAGTTCACCGACCAGGACGTCACCCTGCTTCGAGCGATCGCGGGCCTGGTCGCCGCGGCCGTCGAGAACGCCCAGCTGCACCAGCGAGCGCTGCGCAGCGTCGAGGTGTTCCGGCGGCTGGCGGAGCTCTCGCGCCAGCTGACGTCCGCGTCGAGCACGGCGCGGACGCTGCAGCTGCTGGCGATGACCACCCGCGAGCTCCTGGACGGCGATCTGGCCGCTGTGCTGCAGCTGGACGAGCCCCGCGGGCGGCTCGGCGGTCGAGACCTGGGCCGGGACCGGCGGGCTGCGCACCGAGCCGATCCCGGCGGAGGGGCCCTGGGCGCAGCTGCTGGGCGGCGGGCCGGTGTCGGTCGACCTGGCGCCGAGCCCGACCTGTCGCTGACGACCGGCGCCCGTTCGCTGTTCGCCGCGCCGCTCCGCCTGGAGGGCCGCCCGACCGGCCTGCTGCTGTGCTACAGCGTCGAGGCGCGGTCGCTGGGCGCCGACAACCTGGAGCTGCTCGGCACCATCGCCAACCACACGTCGATCGCGCTCGAGGAGGGGCGGCGGCGCGACGCGGCGGCGCAGCGGACGCGGGTGCGCGAGCTGTTCGACGCGCTCCGCGCCGGCGAGCTGCGCGATCTCGGCGGATCGCACGCGGTTGTGGTCGTCGAGACCCAGCCGACCGAGGACGCCGAGCGCGTGTGGGGGCCGCTGGCGGCCGAGCTCGGCTCGCAGTTCGGCGGCACCCGGGTGGATGCCCGACCGCAATCGCTACGGGCGCTGGTGCCGATCGCCTCGGCCACCTGGGCGGACCGCCTGGCGGCGCTCGTCGAGTCGCACATGGCGGCTGTCGACGGCGGCGCGGGCA
Source organism: uncultured Actinomycetes bacterium (assembly GCA_963720885.1). GTDB lineage: Bacteria > Actinomycetota > Thermoleophilia > Gaiellales > JAICJC01 > DATLLN01. The sequence continues at coordinate 218,849 of CAVRGW010000002.1, forward strand.
TCTCCGAGCCGGCCGAGCGGGATTACGCGCTGGCGTTCCGCCAGGCCGAGATCGCGGCCGCGATCGCCGGCGCCGGCGGCGATCGCCGGGTGCGTGCGTATGGCGACCTCGGCGCGCAGCGCCACCTCTGGACGATCGCCCGCGAGGGCGAGGCCGACCCGCTCGAGGCGGCGGTCACCCGGCTGTCGGAGATCGACGCGCAGCGCGGCAGCCAGCTGTTCCGGACGCTCGAGGTGTACCTCGAGCATCAGGGCAACGCGCGCAAGGCGTCCGCCGCGCTGTTCATCCACCGCAACACGCTGCGCCAGCGCCTGCGCCGCATCTCCGACCTGATCGGCATCGACGTGCGTGACCGCGCCACCTGGTTCGATCTCGGCCTGGCCGTCCGCCTGGTGCGATTCCGCGGCACCGCCGGCAAGCTGCTCGGCGACCGCTGAAAAACGGGGTCAGACCCCGATTTTTCAGCGCGCATAACAAGGGGTCTGACCCCGGTGTCGCACCCATCCGCCAAGTCACCGCCGCTCGATCGGCCAAATGGCACCCCACCGCAAACCGGCTCTTAGAGCGGGATCGCGGGGACAGCGCCAATTGGCGAATGCGTGAACCGCCGATTGGCACGAGGCGTGCGACAGGGGGTCTGACCCATGTCGCGCCCAACGCGGGCGACCGCTGAATAAACGGGATCAGACCCTGTTTTTCCAAGCAGCGCCGATTGGCCGACGCTCAATCCGCCAAATGACGCGCTCCTACCCCGTCGCGTAACAAAGCGGTCTGACCCCGTTGTTGCGTCCATGTAATGTGCGCCGCCATGGACCTGCTCGGGCAGCTGACGGATCTGCATATCCGCGTCGGGCCGGACGACGTCGAGGGCACCCGGCGAGTGGCCGCCACGGTCGCGGCTGCGGCGGAGTTCGCACCGGCGCTGACGGCCGTGGTCGATCACCGGCGACATCGCCGAGAACGGCACCCTGGAAGAGTACGAGCGGGCGCGGGAGCTGCTTGCGCCGCTGACCATGCCGATCCACGTGATCGCCGGCAACCACGACGACGCGGACGCGCTGGCCGCGGCGTTCGGCACCGAGACGCGGTGGGCGGCACGTGTCGGGTCGCTGCGCGTCGTCGGCTGCGACACCACGGTGCCCGGCACCGACGGCGGCGCGCTGGACGACGATCGCCTCGCCTGGGTGGCCGATCGGCTGGCCGAGGACACGACGCCGACCGTCCTCGCGATGCACCACCCGCCGGTCGACACCGGCATCCTGGCGATGGACGAGATCGGCATCCCGGCCGCCGAACGCGCCGCGCTGGGCGACGTGCTGACGGCGAGCCCGCACGTGCGCAGGGTGATCTCAGGACACGTGCACCGCGGCCGCCACCGCGATGCTCGGTGGCTGTCCGGTCGTGCTCTGCCCGAGCGCCGAGCGTCAGCTCGCGCTCGACCTGGCGGGCGGCGACGACGTCGAGTTCACCGCCGGGCCGCCCGGTTTCATGGTGCACATCTGGAAGGACGGCGACCTGGTGTCGCACGTCCAGCCGGTCATGTGACCCGGACGATCTTGCCGGTCGAGTCCGCCGACAGCCAGCGGCTCGTCGTGCCGCCGGCGTAATGCCAGCGCAGCACCTTGGTGCCGGCGGCGAGCCGCACCGTGCGTGAGTAGCCGCCCAGCCGGCCGACGGTGACGCTGCCGATCGAATGCCAGATCCGGCCGGTGGCGCCGCGCCACTGGGCGGTCACCTTCGCGCCCGACATGTTCGGCGTCGACCGTCCGGAGAGGGTGAACGTCGACAGGTGCGAGACCGTGGTGCGCGACGACGCGACCGACAGCTTCGGCGTCACGTACACGTAGTGCCAGGCCGATGTGCTGCCCGCGTGTCCGTCGTCGCCCATGTAATGCGCGCGCCACTGCATCCGCTTCGCCGGCTTGCGGGTCGCCGTCCACGCGCCCGAGCCGTCCAGCGGGATGTTCTTGGAGTAGTAGATGTACGGGCTGCCGGCGAAACGGAACTCGAGCCAGACCACCGACTCGGCCGGCAGCAGCGTGCCATCGCTCTCCTTCGCCGTCCCGTGCAGGTTGACCGTCTGGCCGACCAGGATCTTGCCTTTGTCCTGGACCGCGGTCGTCGAGGTCTCGATGGCCGCCGGCGGGGTCGCGGTGAACGCGGCGAGGTCGGCCGCCAGCGCGGCCGCGTCGATCGACCCCAGCCCCGAGGCCATGTCGTATCCGACGCGCGCCGGATACGCACCGAGCGTGCCCGAGTCGTCGTTGTCACCCAGGGTGACGTCGTAGAAGTGCCCGGCCGGCGCCGCGTACAGGAACGGGTTGGCGAAGCCCAGCCGCTGACCGCCGTTGGCCAGCGAGTACTCATTCATGTCGGCCGTGATTCCGGCCATCAGCGGCGCACCGCCGCTGGTGCCGCCGATCTGCCCCCACCCGACGTTGTGGCACGGCCCCGCGGTGCAGTAGATGATGTAGCCCGTGTTCGGGTCGGCGTCCAGGCTGATGTCCGGCACCTGGCGGCAGAACCCCGGCGACGCGCCGCAGGCTGCGCCGTCGGAGTCGGCGACAACGGGCTGCCACGCCGGCTTCGGCCAGACGCCGGAGATGCCTCCGCCGCCGCCCTTCCAGACGCGCTCCTTGGTGCCCGAACCGGGCGTCAGGTGCGTCCCGCCGATGCCGGTGGCGAACGGCGATGAGGCCGTCGCGTCGGTGTCCAGGAACGGGCTCGCCGAGCCGCAGCCGTTCGACCCGGAGTCGCCGCTGGCGACGAACACGCTGATGCCCTGCACCGCGGCCCGCGCCAGGGCGTTCTGCTGCGCGCGCAGCTCGCCGGGCAGCGTGTAGCGCTCGCAGAGGCCCCACGAGATCGAGATGATGTGGACGTTCTTCGCCGGCGCGTCGGCGACCATCGCGTTGATCACCGTGGACAGCGCCGTCCGGCCGTTCGGCGCCTTGTAGACCCAGGCGTGATCGAGGCCGGGCGCGGCGGCGAGGGTCGTCTCGACGTCCAGCGTGACCTCGTCGTTGGCCGACAGCGTGGTTGTGCCGCCGTTGACCGCGACGTTGCCGACGGGCGTCGTCAGGTTGAAGCAATCCTTGAACTTCTGGACGTCGGAGGCGGAGTAGCTCGAGTACTCCAGGAACGAGACGGCCTCACCGTCGCCGTCCGCGCCGCCGTCCAGCAGCGACTGGTAGTTGTACGCGCTCGACGCGGCCAGATCGGCGGGCAGCATGCCGCCGAACATGCTCTTGATCTGCCCCGGCCGGTTGCAGCCGGCCACCGGCGAGACCGCAGCAGCCGGCTTGGCGGTCGACGCCGACGGCGTGTAGACCGCGGAGGTGTCGAGGCCGGAGATCGACTGCACCTCGCCGGCGACGTCGTCGGGTAGATGCACTGCGGTCGCGGGCGCCTGGAACGTGCGGCCGCCCGGCGCCTCGTAGCGCTCCAGGTCGGTGCCGAACGCCTGCTCCGCGTCATCCGCGGTGCCGCTCACCCAGACCGTCGGGCCGGTCCAGCGCTGCACCCGCATGCCCGCAGCCTGGAGGTGGCGCACCACGGACCGGCGAGCCGTCGGCGTCGGGCCGAACAGCGCGGCCGCCTGGGCAGCCGACAGCGGCGCCCGGCCGCTGCGCTGAGTGGCCAGCTGCTCGAGCAGCGCCTCGTTCCGCGGCTTCAGCGAGACCGCGACGCTGACCGTCTGCGACGACGGCACGGCGCCGACCGCGTGCGATCGGGCGACGAGCGCCGACCGCTGCCCCTTGAGGGTGACGGTCGGCTGGTCCGCAGCGGCCGCGCTGGGACCGCCGGCGGCGGCGAGCGCAAGCAGCGGCAGGACGACGATGAGACGGCGCATACTCTCCTATGGAACGGGACGACCCGTTCGGAATCCACCCCCCAAACGGGTGACGCTCCTGTGAGGGAGCGTCCCGCGCCTCACGGTAGCAGCGGATCGGGACGCGTCCGTGCGAGGCGGCCCGCATCCTTGTACTATCCACACCGTGAAGTGGACTAGACCACTTTTCGGGAGCTGCTGACCGATGCGCGCGGCGATCTGGCATGGGCCCGGCGAGATGACCGTCGGCGAGGTCGAGGACGCCGTCTGCCCGGACGACGGCATCCTGCTGCGCGTCACCGCGTGCGGGATCTGCGGGACCGACGTCCGCACGTTCTTCAACGGCGACCGCAGGATCTCGCCCGGCGCGGTGCTGGGCCACGAGATCTGCGGCGAGGTGCTGGAGATCGGCCCGAACGCGAACGGCGACCTGCGCGCCGCCGCCGGCGATCTGGTGCACGTGATCTCCACGCTCTACTGCGGACACTGCAGCCTGTGCCGGTCGGGCAACGAGCACCTCTGCCAGAACGGCGGCCTGATGGGCTTCGACTACCAGGGCGCCTACGCGGAGCTGGTCGCCATCCCCAGCGTCGCGTTGAAGAACGTGTTCCCGCTGCCCGACGGGCTCGACGACGTGCACGCCACGTTCGCCGATCCGCTGTCGGACGCGATCTGCGGCCACAAGGACATGGGGATCGGCCTGGAGAACGTCGTCGTCGTGATCGGCGCAGGGCCGGTCGGCACGGCGCACGTCGCGCTCGCGCTCGCCCAGGGCGCGGACGTGGTGCACCTGCTCGAGACCTCACCGCTGCGGCTCGACCTGGCGCGCAGGGTGCTCGGGGACGCCGAGGTCGAGTACGTCGACGTGACCGGGCGCGACTCGGTCGAGTACGTCAAGGGCGTGACCGCCGACGGCGCCGAGCGCGTGATCGTCGCCTGCTCGAACGCCCAGGCCCAGGAGCAGGCCATGGAGATGGCCGCACCCCGCGGCCGGGTGCTGTTCTTCGGCGGGTTGCCGAAGGGGACGACGTCGATCGAGTTCCCGTCCAACGTGCTGCACTACCGCGAGGTCCAGGTGCACGGGTCGTACGCCTCGCGGTTCCGCGACCAGGTGCATGCGCTGGAGATGCTGCGACGCAACACGCACAACATCCGCGGCGTCGTCACGGATGTCGTCTCGCTTGACGACACGCCCGGTGCATTCGACCGCATCCGCGCCGGCGAGGCGCTCAAGGTCGTCGTGACGCCGGGCGCCTGATGGCCGCCCGCGCCGAGACGGTCTGCGGCATCGACGTCGGATCGCAGGGCTCGTGCCTCGCCGTGTTCGACGCCGCCGGCGAACGGCTGGCGACCACGTACCAGCCGCATCCGCTGTCGTACCCCCGTCCCGGCTGGGCGGAGCAGGACCCGCGCGACTGGCGGGCGGCGCTGGTCAACGGCTTCCGCGACCTGTCGGCGCGGGTCAACCTCCGCCACGTCCGCGCGATCTCGTTCGGGTCGCAGCTCGACGGACTGGTGTGCGTCGACGCGAACGCCCAGCCCGTCGGCCCGGCAATCATCTGGATGGACCGTCGCGCGGACTCCCTGTGCCGCGACGTCGAGCAGGCGTTCGGCGCCGAGCGCTGGTACGAGGCCAGCGGCTGCAACCTGGACGGATCGCACGTCGCCGCCAAGATCGCGTGGGTGCGGGCCGAGCGGCCGGACGTCCACGCCCGCACCAACCGCTACCTGCTCCCCGGCGCCTACATGGCGCGCGTTGCCTGTGGAGCGGACGCGGTCGACCGCTCCAACGCGTCGTCCACCATGCTGCTCGACCCCGACCGCGGCGACTGGGACAGCGAGCTGGTCGATGCCTGGGAGATCGAGGCCGACCGGCTGCCGCCGGTGGTCGGCGCCGAGGAGGTGCTGGGCACCGTGGCGCCGGACTTCGCCGCCTCGACGGGACTGCCGCCCGACTGCCTGGTGATCTGCGGCTCGGGCGACGAGATGGCGGCGACGCTCGGCGCCGGGGCCGTCGAGGCGGGGTCGATCTGCGATGTGCTGGGTACGGCCGAGCCGGTGTGCGCGGCGTCCGACCGGCCGCTGCGCGACCCCAGTCGGGTCGCCGAATGCCACCCGCACGCAGCACCCAGGCGCTGGCTGCTGGAGAACCCCGGATGGGCGAGCGGTGCGAACTACCGCTGGTTCCGCGACGAGCTGGGCGACGGCGACTCCTACGAGGAGCTGAACGCGCTCGCCGGCTCGGTGCCGGCCGGGTCCGACGGCCTGGTGTTCCTGCCGTGGATGGGCGGGGCCATGGCGCCCCGCTGGGAGGCCGACGCGCGCGGCTCGTGGTACGGCCTGACGCCGGCACACGGCCGCGGCCACCTGTGCCGGTCGCTGCTCGAGGGCTCGGCCTACGCCTTCCGCGACGTCGTCGATGCGATCCGCGGGGCCGGCCTGGCGCCGGAGCGCGTGGTGTGCGTCGCCGGGGGTGCGCGATCGGCGCTCGTCCGGCAGATGCGCGCCGACCTGACCGGGCTGCCGGTGACCTGGTCGGCCGACGTCGAGACCACCTCCCGGGGGGCGGCGATGCTGGCGGCGGCCGGTGCCGGCCTGCACCCGGACGTTGCGAGCGCCGCGGCGGCGATGTGCAGGCTGTCAGGCCGCGAGCACGAGCCGGATCCAGCCTGCGGGGAGCAGCTCGAGGAGGGGTACCGCCGCTACCGGGAGTTGTTCGACGCTCTTTCCCCGTCCTTCACCACGCTCAGCTGACCGCCGTGCTAGCTTGAGCGCGATGGTGCGACGCGCACCCCGACGCCTCTCGCGACGGGCCGCCGGCATGGCGCGGACGGCGGGGATGGCGCTGGCCGTCGCCTGGGTGTACCTGGTGCTGGTGGCCAGCTGGGCGGTGCTCGAGCTGTTCGAGCGACGGCGGCGCCGCAGGCGGCTGGCCGCCGGAGTGCGGCCGCCCCATGCGCCGGCCGTGCCGCGGCCGGCGTACACCGGCCCGCCGCGCCGCGACGACCTGCCGGCGTTCGCGTCGTTCCACCCCGATGTTTCGCTGGCGGCCGTGCTGCATCGCGAGGTCACCCAGGCGGACGTCGACGAGATGCTGCGCGAGGTCGAGCGGCACCTCGCCGACCGCTAAGGCGTTACAGCGACGGCGCGGCCACGCCGAGCTCTTCCGCGATCTCTGTCACCGCCTGGCGCTCGGCGTCGGAGACGCGCTCGCCCGAGAATCCGAGGAAGCCCTCGCGGTGCGCCTCCGCGACCCGTCCGGCGAGCCCGACGATGAACTGCTTGTACTGGGCGACCTCGTCGGCCCCCGCCTTCTGCTCGACCAGCGATACCGACTCGCGCAGCTGCTTCAGCTCGTCCTGCTTGAGCTCCTCCACCGACTTGACGTGTGGCCGCTCCATCCGCGGCTTCTCGCCGACGATGTCGTCCAGCAGCTGGCTCGCGCCGTGCTGCTTGCGGGCCTCCGCGTAGGACTTGGCGATGGAGTAGCTCTCGCGGAAGGTACCGCCCCGTTGGGAGGACGCGATCATCAGGGCCGCCGCCGGCGGACCCTTGAGGACTGTCTCCCACTCGTCTGCGCTGAAATCTGCCTTGGCGGTCATCGCGCTGCTCCTGTCTTTCGGGATTCCCGGATGGGTCGGGTCATACTCTTACCCCGCGAGCCCGCCGGATGGTGCAGTAGCCACGAGGCGGCGAAGCCGCGCCACTCGCCGTAGGGCTCCAACAGGCGGATCGTGTCCTCGACCTCAGCCCGTCTGCCGAGCAGCGCGCCGCAGACGCGGATCAGCCCCAGATCGCCGACCGGCGCCTGCTCGTAGCGCCCGAAGCCGTGCAGCAGGATGCCGCCGGAGGTCCACGGGCCGAGCCCAGGTAGCGCGCGCAGGCGGGCGTCGATCCGGTCGCTCGGCTCGGCCGCCATCGCGCCCCAGGGGAGCTTCGCGGCGCGCTTGAGCAGCACCGCCCGGGCCGGCGACAGTCCCGCACGCTCGAACCGGGCGGGGTGCGCCCCGGCGAGCATCGCGGCGTCCACCGGCAGGTGCATGTCGCCGAACGGCGGGCAGACGTCGCGCAGGATCCGCCGCTCGATGCGGATCGCCTCGCTCGCCCGGATCAACTGACCCGAGATCGCACGCACGAGCGCGTGCTCGGGGGACGAGAGCTGCCACGGCCGCATGCCCGTCAGCCGCCCGCGCATCGGCCGCAGCAGCGGGTCGGCGGCCGCGAGCTCCAGGAACCGGCGGTGGTCAACGCGGAGTCCCAGCATCTCGACCAGCCGGTCATGCGCGACCGCCTCGTCGGCCGCCGAGATCCGCATCCGCACCGCGCCGTCCGCCGCCTGCCAGACGCGGGCGCGAGCCGGGCCGGCGGCCGTCGCAAAGGCGACCTCGAGGACGCCGCCATGGACGCGCCGGGTGGGGTCAGGCCAAGTGGTGACCGCGCGGAGCGAGAACGGCGCGACCGGTTCGACCTGGGCCTCGAGCACGGCCGGATCGTACCGGCCGCGCTCGCTCCCCTCCCCGCGCTACCAGACCCAGACCGTCGCCAGGTGCGAGCTGCCGTCGGTCAGCTTGACCTTGGCCGCCACGCACCCGTGGGTGCGCCAGTCGAGCCGGAACTGCACCGTGTAGGCGGTGCTGCTCGCCGGGCCGTGGTGCCCGTGCCAGTGGCTCCCGTGCCCACGGTGGTGCGCGCCCCAGCGGTCGTGGCGATGCCACCATCCCCAGTGCCGGCCGTTGTCTGAGATGGTGACGACATCGACCGTGCTCCACACGGACGAACCGCACGGCGCGACCTGCACCCGGTCGACGACGTCATCGCCGGGCTGCCCACCGAGCAGGAAATGCAGCCGGGCGGTGTGGAACCACCCGACGGTGGTGCCGTCGTGCGCGGTCGGCCATGACCAGCCGAGCCAGCTGAACGTCGCGGGCGGCGGCGTCGGGTCGCCGGGCGGATCGGTCGGCGGCGTCACGTCGGGCGCCTTGACCGTCCAGGCGACGGTCTTCTGCGCCTGGTTGCCCGCTGCGTCAATGGCCGTCACCGTGAACGCTTTCTGGCCGGTGGTTGCGGTCGAGACGACCGCGCCGTCGGCCACCGGGCCGGCGCACGAGCCGCCGCTCGAGCCGCCGTCGGTGCACGAGTAGTGCGCCGCCAGGGCATCGCCCTGCGTCACGGTCTCCCCGTCGGCCGGTGCCGTGATCGAGATCTGCGGTGCGAGCCGATCGACCTGGTTGCCGGCGATCGGGCCGGCCTGGGCGCAGTTGCCAGCCAGGTCGCACACCTGGCGCGAGTCGGTCGACGCGTTGGCCGTCTCCATGCCGGCGGCGACCGAGGTGTGCAGGTCGAAGCTCGCATCGCTCGCGGAGGCCAGCCCGAGCCCCACATCGGCCGCGGTGCAGTGCAGCGTCACATCGGACCCGTGCCAGGTTCCGTCGGGGGCGGCGCAGGAGATGGCCGGGGCCGCCGTGTCGCTGGTCAGCTGGAACGGCGAGTCGAAGCGGAACGCATCCCATCCGCCCCCGGCGCGCGTCGTGTCACCGGCCACCAGGTCGGCCGCCGTCGATGCGAACGCCACCGAGCTGGCGTCCGCGGACAGGGACGACGACATGCTGATCTGCGTCAGCGACGACGACGTGGACACCAGCCGCGTTTCGCCGGCCGCCAGATCGCGGACGAACACGTCGCGATCGGTGCCGTGGTCGGCGGCATCGAGGTTGGTCGCCTGGGAGTCGAAGGCCACATACCGGCCGTTCGCCGAAACCCAGCCACCGAACGAGACGCTGTTGCCCGGGGCGGACGCACCGCGCGACACGAGCTGGACGCCGCCCGGCGACCAGGCGTAGACGTCGTTCAGCGCGTTGGTGTCGTCGGCCGCCAGCGCCGCGGTCGTCTGGAAGACCACGCGCGAGCCGCCTGCCGCGACGGCGCCGGGCGTCAGGACGGCGCCGGATCCGGCACCGAGCGGCGTCGACGATCCGGTCGCCCGATCGACCAGCACGATGTCCGAACCGCCGCCCACGGCGATCGCGGCGCCGTCAGCCGCGATCGCCGAGGCGCCGCCCGGCGCGATCAGCCGGGTGCCGCCGGTGGAACGGCTCCACAGGAACACGTCGCGCACGCCGTCCGAGTCGCCGGCGACGAGGTTCGACGCCGACGAGGCGAACGTGACGAAGGTGCCGTCCGCCGAGATCGAGCTGGGTACGTCGCCGCTGGCCGCGTTACCGTCGGTGATCCGGTCGGTGGCGCCGGTGGCGAGATCGCGGACGAACACGTCGGCGACGCCGTTGACGTCGCCCGCGACGAGGTTCGTCGCGTTCGACGTGAAGACGACGTACCGGCCGTCGGCGGAGATCATCGCGTTCGACGACGCCCCGTCGCCCTGCACCTCGGAGGAGGAGACGCTCACCCTGCGGGTGGCGCCGGAGCCGAGGTTGCGCAGGAAGACGTCCTTGACGCCGTTGGTGTCACCGGCGACCAGCGAGCCCGACGCCGAGACGAACACTGCTTTGCTGCCGTCGGCCGACAGCGACAGCGTCGTCTGCGGAGACAGCTCGTTGGCCGACGCGCCGGTCGTCGTGACGCTCAGCAGGTCGGGGCCGCTCGCCGCCGATGCACCGCCGGCCAGCGCGACGGACGCGACAAGCGCACCCGCCATCAGCGACCGTCCCAGAAGAGCCTTCACACCTGACCTCCCCCACCAGTCGCGCAGCGGACTCTGCCGCCGCGCACATCAGAGCCGTGGACACAGCGTTGCCACAGCCGACGCCGCCGCGCACCACCCGTTCGGGTCGGTGCGGCGCACCGTCAGGGGGATCTTTTGAGCTGCACGGTCTGCGCAGAGGCGAGCAGCCGGGAGGCCTGCTCGGCGGCGACCACGTTGCCCTTCTGGTCGGCGACGCGGACAGCCTCGGCCAGGGTGAAGGCGCGCTCGTCGGACTCGCCCACCATCCACAGCACTTCGGCACGGCTCATCAGCAGCGGCGTGCCAGCACCTTGGCCCGCGCACTACGCCACGCGGCCTGCGAGTAGACGTCCTCGGCGCCGGCCGACCGCTCGCTCTCGCGTGTGAGGAGATCGGCCTCGTCGTCGCGGCCCTGCTGGAACACGGCCTCGGCCAGGATCGCCTCCACCGTTGAGAGCCAGCCCACCTCGCCGATCTCACGCAGGGTGTCGTGGCCGAAGCGGAGCTCCCGCTCGGCCGCAGCCGGATCGCCCGCGAGCAGCTCGATCCACCCCGCGAACTGGGCGACGGGGCCGGCCAGCCACACCGTCAGCGCCGGCTCGCCCAGCAGCGATTTCGCCTGTGCGATCAGCATGCGGGACTCGTCGAACCTGCCCAGGCCGGCCACGAACATCGCCTGCGCGGTGCACACGCCCGCCATCGCCTTGTTGTCCCCTTCCACCGACTCCAGCACCTGCTCGCACTGGCGCAGGCCGACGTCGGTATGCGCGGGGCCGGCGCAGATCATGATCGGCACCCAGGCCAGGCTCTCCAGCTCCTCCCGGCGGTCGCCCGCCCGGTGCGCGTGCGCCGCCGCCTTCCTCCAGGCGTGCTCGGCCGGCCCGAACCGGGCGTTCATGATGTGCACCAGGCCGAGCAGCGACCAGCCGCGCGCGAGGCCGCGCTCGTCGCCGACCTCGCGGAAGGCGGAGATGGCGTCGGCGGCCAGCGTCCGCGCCTCATCCACCCACAGCTGCGGGTCGGTGGACATCCGCATCCACAACCGCAGGATCGCCACGTGCGTGCTTCGGCCGACGTCCGACTCGGGGACGGGCGACATGAACGCCACGCTGGCGCATCTTTGAGCAACAGCGCGGTGCTGCACCGGAAGATCGGGCTGGTGCTGCCCGAGCTGGTCGGCGCCGGCCGGCGCCTGATCGAGAGCCCGCAGCTCCCCGAGCTCTACCCGGAGTTCCTGATCACATCCCACGGGATCATCCGGGCCAGCGTGCCCCTGATGCAGAGGGCACGCGACGAGGCTGCGCAGCGCGCCGCGGACGACCCGGTCTGTGCGGCGCTGGCGCCGTACTTCGACGAGCACATCGAGGAGGAGCGCCACCACGACGACTGGCTGCTGGACGACCTGGAGACGCTCGGCCGCGGGCGCGACGACGTGCTGGCACGACCGCCGACGGCGACGATCGCGGGCCTGGTCGGCGCGCAGTACTACTGGGTGATCCACTATCACCCGGTCGCCGTGCTCGGCTACATCGCGCTGCTCGAGGGTATCCGCCGTCGCCCGAGATGCTCCAGGAGCTCGCCGCCGGATCGGGGTATCCACCGGAGGCGTTCCGGACACTGCGGCTGCATGCCGAGCTCGATCCCGGCCACGGAGCCGAGCTCGACCGGATGCTCGACGGCCTCGCGCTGACGCCGCCTCAGACCACGGTGATCGGCCTCTCGGCGATCGCCAGCGCGCACGGGTTCGCGCGGGCGATCGCCGACATCGTGGACTGACCGCCTGGCGGTGCATCCTGCACACGCCGGGCCGCCCGAGCGCACGCAGTTCGACGTAGCAGCGACGGTGGAAAGGGCGTAGCGTGGTGCGCGCAACGGCCGAGGTCCGAGGAGGTTACCACCATGTGCGGGATTGCCGGTTTCCTGGCGAAGAGCAACGACGTCGACGTCGCCGCCGGCCTGACCGCGATGCTCGATGCGCTGCGCGGGCGCGGCCCCGACTCGACCGGCGTATCGCTGTACGGAGCCCCGCACCCGGGCAACGCGCTGGCGTCGGTGTGGTGCGGCGAGGCCCGGTCGGCCGATCCCGTGGACGAGGTGCTGGCGGCGATGCGGGCCCACGGCGAGGTGCTCTCGGCGGACGAGCGGTCCGGCTACCTGCGCGTCGCGCTGCAGCTGCCCGACCTCGAGCCGAACACGCTGGGCCTGGTGGCAGACTCCGTCGAGGCCGAGGCGCCGGGTGTCCGGGTGTTCTCGATGGGCCGCTCGCTCGAGCTGGTCAAGCACACGTCGGCGGCGCCGGTGCTGGCCGAGACGTTCGGGCTGCTCGGCAAGCCGTACACCCACGCGATCGGCCACGCCCGGATGGCGACCGAGTCGATCGTCGACGTCAATCACTCGCACCCGTTCTGGGCGCGCCCGTTCGCCGACGTCACCGTGGTGCACAACGGCCACGTCACGAACTACCACAAGAACCGCAGGCTCTACGAGATGCGCGGCCACCGGTTCCAGACGGGCAACGACACGGAGTTCGTCGCCGTCTACCTGGCAGACAAGCTGGCCCACGGCGTGTCGCTGGACGACGCCGTGCGGGCGTCGATCGACGAGCTCGACGGCTCGTTCACGTACCTGGTGTCCACCGCCGAGGGCTTCGGCGTCGCCCGCGACCGTTTCTCGACCAAGCCGTGCCTGATTGCCGAGACCGACAGCTGGGTCGCCGTCGTCTCCGAAGGCATCGCGCTCGCCGAGGCCTTCGGCGACGACGTCGACTTCAAGGTGACCGAGCTGGCCGGCGGCGAGGCCCGCGCGTGGTCGCACGGCCGCGGCGGAGAGCCGGAGCGGGTGGCCGCGTGAGCGCCGTCGAGGTCGCCACGATCGACGCCCGCGGCCGCGACACACGGGCGATCAACCAGGACATCCGCCGTGCGATCGCCGACGGCGCTCCAGCCATCGAGGTTGTGCATCCGGGCTCGCGCCACAACCTCGCCGTCGGCATCCTCGAGCCCGCGCGGATCACCTTCCGCGGCGACGTCGGATACTTCTGCGGCGGCCTGTCGGACGGTCTCGACATCCACGTCACCGGCGACGCCGGGTGGTCGCTGGGCGCCGACATGATGAGCGGCAGCATCGTGGTCGACGGCCGCTCCGGATCGTCCACCGGCGCCTCCATGCGCGGCGGCACAGTCGTCGTCAAGGGAGACGCCGGCGCGCGCTCGGCGATCGCCGGAAAGGGCGGCACCGTCGTCATCGGCGGCTCGACCGGCGCGATGTCCGGGTTCATGGATCAGCGAACGACGCTGGTCGTCTGCGGCGACGCCGGCGAGGCGTTCGGCGACTCGATGTACGAGGGCGTCCTCTACTGCGGCGGCACGATCGCCGACGTCGGCTCGGATACGCTGGTCGAGGCGCCGGACGCGGACGAGTTGGCGATGCTCGCGTCGCTGACCGAGCCCCACGGGCTGGGCCCGACGCGCGAGTGGACGAAGGTGCGCTCGGCCGGGCGCCTGTGGCACTACGACAAGCGCGAGTTCTCGGTGTGGAAGGAGGCGCTGTGACCGACCGCCCGTCCCACGTCTGGTCGCAGGCCACCATCGACGACATCCGCACGAAGGCCGAGCTGGGCCGCTACGTGATGGGCGCGTTCTCGACGACGCGCCGAGTCCCCAGCCTCGACGACCTGACCTTCATCCCGTGCACGCTCTCGCGCGTGCCGCTGGAGGGCTACCGCGAGCGCTGCGTCACGAAGACCGTGCTGGGCACGCGCTGCGAGAGACCGCTGGAGCTTGAGACGCCGATCGCCATCACCGGGATGAGCTTCGGCGCCCTGTCGGCGAACGCCAAGGAAGCGCTGGGCCGGGCCGCGACGCACGTCGGAACGTCGACCACCACCGGCGACGGCGGCATGCACCCGCGAGAGCGGGCGGCGTCGAAGAAGCTCGTCTACCAGGTGACGCCCAGCCACTACGGCAACAACCCGCATCACATGCGGACGGCCGACGCCGTCGAGATCGTCATCGGGCAGGGCGCCAAGCCCGGCACCGGCGGCGTCCTGCTCGGCTTCAAGGTGTCCGACGAGGTCGCCGACATGCGCGACCTGCCGAAGGGCGTCGACCAGCGCTCCCCGGTGCGGCACCCCGATTTCATCGGGGCGGACGACCTGCGGCTGAAGATCGAGGAACTGCGCGAGGTCACCGGCCATCAGGTGCCGATCTTCGTCAAGCTCGGCGCCTGCCGTGTCTACGACGACGTCCGGTTGGCGGTCAAGTCCGGCGCGGACGTGGTCGTCATCGACGGCATGGAGGGCGCGTCGGCGGCATCCCCCCTGCTGCTGTTCGACCACACCGGCGTGCCGACGCTGGCCGCCGTGGTCGAGGCGCGCGAAGCGCTGATCGAGATCGGCGCGTACGGCGACGTCCAGATCGTGATCGCCGGGGGCATCCGCAACGGCGTCGACGCGGCCAAGGCGCTCGCCCTGGGAGCGGACTGCGTCTACATCGGCACCGCGGCGATGATCGCGCTCAACTGCAACGCGCCGCTCTACGAGGAGGACTACGCGAAGCTCGGCGTCTCCCCCGGCACGTGCCGCGAGTGCCACACCGGCCTCTGCCCGGTGGGGGTGACGACGCAGGATCCCGACCTGATGGCCCGGCTCGAGGTCGACGCCGCCACGGAGCGCGTCGTCAACTTCCTGAACGCGATGACCATGGAGATCCAGATGCTGGCCCGCTGCTGCGGCAAGTCGGACGTCCACAACCTGGAGCCCGAGGATCTGCGCTCGCTGACGCTCGAAGCCGAGGCGATCACCGGCGTCCCGCTGGTCGGAAGGATCGATAGGCACTAGATGACCGGTTTCTCCTTGAGCGCGGATGATGAGTAAGCACATCGTCACGGCGGACGACATCCGGGAGCTCGCCGCCAACGGCGAGTCCGAGCTGATGGTGCGCGAGCACACGCTGCTGACCGACGCCGCGCTGGATGCCGCCCGGATGCACGGCGTGCGGCTGGTCGAGGGCGGCGCGACCTCGCTGCGGCCGCCGGCCGACGACGTCGTCCAGGCCCTGCCGAAGAAGGGTGGGCTGCCGGCGCCGGCGCTGTCCGGGCTCGTCCGCGGCGCCGCCGGTAGTGACGCGCCCCGCTCGAACAGCCGGCCGTCGACGGGCGCGCCGGCTACAAAGATCGAGGGCCTGCCCGACTACGGCGGCCTGCAGACCAAGCTCCTGATCGGCGGAGAGTGGCGCGACGCCGAGGGCGGCCAGACCGTGCCGACCGTCGACCCGGCGACCAACCGCACGATCGTCGAGGTGGCCGCAGCGCAGCCCGCAGACGTCGATCGTGCGGTGCGCGCGGCCCGTGACGCCTTCCCCGGATGGCGTGACATGGCGCCCGAGAAGCGATCGCGGATCCTGCTGCGCGTGGCCGAGCTGATCGAGGCCGAACACGAGCGGCTGGCGAAGATCGAATCGCACGACGTCGGCAAGCCGATCCGCGAGGCGGCGCTGGTCGACCTGCCCGCCTGCTGGGATCCGTTCCGCTTCTACCAGGGGCTGGTGCGGGTGATCGACGGCCGGGTGCTGGCGATGCCGCGGGCGACGCTCGACTACGTCCGCAAGGAGCCGATGGGCGTCGTCGGCATGATCATCCCCTGGAACTTCCCGCTGCACATCGCCTGCCGCAAGGGAGCGGCGGCGCTGGCGGCGGGCAACACCGTCGTCCTCAAGGCGCCAGAGTTGGCGCCGCTGACCTCGCTCGAGCTGGGGCGCATCTGCCTGGAGGCGGGCATGCCGCCAGGGGTGTTCAACGTGGTGCCCGGCCTGGGCGAGGTGGCCGGCGCCGCGCTGGCCGAGCACCCCGGCGTCGACAAGGTCGCGTTCACCGGCTCGACCGTCACCGGCCGAACCGTGATGCGCGCCGGCGCCGGCACGATCAAGCGGGTCTCGCTCGAGCTTGGCGGCAAGTCGCCCTCGGTCGTGTTCGCCGACGCCGACCTCGACCGGGCGGTGATCGGCAGCGTGTTCGGCATCTACCTGGCGCAGGGCGAGGTGTGCTCGGCCGGGTCGCGGGTGCTGGTCGAGCGCAGCGTCCACGACGAGTTCGTGGCCCGCTTCGCCGAGCGCGCACGGCGGATCCGGGTCGGCCTCCCGTCCAGGTGGTCGACCCAGCTGGGCGCCCTGATCAACCGCCGCCAGACGGAGCGGGTGATGGAGTACCTCGAGGTCGGCAGCGCCGAGGGCGCGACCGTCGTCACCGGCGGCAGCCGTCCCGCCGACCCGGAGCTGGCGGAGGGCAACTTCATCGAGCCGACGGTGTTCGCCGGCGTCACCAACGACATGCGCATCGCGCAGGAGGAGATCTTCGGCCCGGTGGTCGTGATCATCCCGTTCGACGGCGAGGACGAGGCGGTGCGCATCGCCAACGACGTGCGATATGGGCTGGCCGCCGGCGTGTGGACGCGCGATACCGGCCGCGCCCACCGGGTCGCCCACGCGCCTGCAGGCCGGGTCGATCTGGGTCAACCACTACGGCGTCTACCCGTCAGAGGCGCCGTTCGGAGGCTACAAGGAGTCCGGCACCGGGCACGACCTCGGCCTCGAGTCGCTGGCCGAGTACATGGAGACCAAGAACATCAACGTCAACATCGGGACCGACACGGTCGACTGGTACGAGTCCTAAGGAGGGACAACGCCATGGAAGGAGCCCTTGGGCTGATCGAGACCCGCGGACTGGTGGCCGCAATCGAGGCCGCCGACGCGATGGTGAAGGCGGCGAACGTCGAGATCGTCGGTCGCGAGTCGATCGGCGGCGGATACGTACCGTCGCCATCTCCGGTGACGTGGGCGCCGTCAAGGCGGCCATCGACGCCGGCGCGACCGCCGCGAAGAAGACCGGCGAGCTGGTGTCGGCACATCTGATCCCGCGACCGCACGAGGACGTCGGCAAGGTGCTGCCGGCCGCGGCGGCCCGGGCGACCGCGAAGCGGTAGAGGCGGATGGGAGCGATCCGCTTCGTCTGCGACGGCGAGGTGTTCGAGGCCGAGCCTGCTGGAGGATGACGCGCCGCGGATCTGCGGCTACATCCGCAGCATCCTGCCGCTCGACTCGACCATGGTCCACGCCAAGTTCGCCGGCGAGGAGACGATCGTCATGGTGCCGTTCTTCGCGGAGCAGGAGAACGGCAAGACGGATGTCGTCGCCGGGGACATCGGCTACTACCCGGGCCGCCAGACGCTGTGCCTGTTCTACGGCGAGACCAAACCGTTCGGCGAGGTCAGCTACGTCGCTCGGCGTGCGGTCGAACCTCGAGGGGCTGGCCCGCTGCGGCCGCAAGATCCTGGAGACCGGCTCGCTGCCGGTGCGGATGGAGCGGGCCTGATGGCGTACGTCTCCGCGGCCACGCTGGTCGAGGAGCTCCGCGAGTTCACCGCCGCGCGGTGGCTCGAGGAGCCGCCGGACGTCGCCCGGCTGCGGCAGTTCACCCTGCCGCCGATGGGCAACCTGCCGTGCGTCATGTACTGCAACTTCGACCTGTTCTGGGCGGGCGAGCAGCTCCAGGTGTGCCGGCAGGCGGCGCTGGACGGCGACCTGCGGCTGCCCGAGCTGTGCTCCGGTAACCGCGATGCTGCTACAGCGGACGGCCGCCCGCACCGCCAAGTGGGAGATGACCGAGACCGTTGCGCTGCTGGAGAAGGCGGCGTCGATCATGGCCGACTGGCGGCCGGACACGAGCATGGAGTTCGCCGTCGTCATCGAGCACCTGATGATGGCGGTCGACCGGGTGCAGGCGGCGGTGGACTCGATCATCCCGTGGAACGAGCTGGACGGCGCCGTGCGCCTGCGACCGCAGAGGATAAGGAGGGTGCCGTGCTGTACTGCCGCGTGACCGGAAGCACCGTCGCGACCCAGAAAGCGGAGGGCCTGGCGGGGTTCAAGCCTGCTGAACATCGCGGCCCGCGTCGGGCGGCGACGAGCTGGTGGCCGTCGACCTGGTCGGCGCCGGCGAGGGCGACCTGGTGCTGGTGGCGCTGGGCTCCGCCGCCCGTGAGCTGGAGTCCACCCGCGGCGTCCCGACCGACGCCGCCGTGGTCGCGATCGTCGACGAGTGACCGACCTCCGGGCCTTCGTCGAGGTCGACGCGATGCAGCCGCAATGGGCGGCGTACGTCGCGCAGACCTGCCAGGGCGACCCGCCCTGGGCGGGGATGGCCCAGCTGTACGTGGAGGTGGCGCCGGCCAACGAGGTGTTCTCGCTGGTCAACGCCGCGGTCAAGAACGCCGACGTGCGGTGCGGCCTGCAGGTGGTCGAGCGCCAGTACGGGACGCTCGAGCTGCACGGCCGTGATCCGTTCGCCGTCCGCGAGGCGGGCTCGGCTATCCTCGAGCGGATCGGCGTCGCCGCGTCCGGCCGCGCCGGCGCCGGAGGTGGTCGCCAGCGAGGTGGTGACCAAGGTCGATCCCAACCAGGCGCAGCTGGTCAACCGGATGCGCGTGGCGAACCTACTGCTCGAGAACGAGACGATGTTCCTGCTCGAGGCAACGCCCGCGGCGTGTATCGCCAGCGCGGCCAACGCCGCCGAGAAGGGTGCGCCGGTGAAGCTGGTCTACGCGTCCATGCTCGGGCGCCAGCGGGCGGCTGATCATGAGCGGCCGCGATGCCGAGGCGAACGAAGGGCACCAGCGCGGCGCTTGCCGCACTGGACGGCATGCGGTGAGCGTGAACGAGCTCAGCGCGGCCGACCTGGCCGCCGGCATCCGAGCCGGCGAGCTGTCGCCGGTCGCGGTGCTCGAGGCGTTCATCGAGCGGATCGAGCTGCTCAACCCCGAGCTGAACGCCATCGTCGCCACCCGGTTCGGCGAGGCGCGGTCGGAGGCGGCCGCCGCCGAGCGAGCCGTGGCGGCCGGCGGCCCGGTGCCGCCGCTGCACGGCGTGCCGGTCACGGTCAAGGAGGCGATCGGTGTCGCCGGGCTGCCCCAGACCAACGGGTCATTGCTGACGGCGGACGTCGTCGCGGCCAGGGATGCGCGCGCCGTCGCCAACCTGCGGGCCGCGGGCGCCGTCGTCATGGGCGTCACCAACGTCCCGGAGTTCTGCGCCTACTACGACACCGACAACCGGGTGTACGGACGCACGCTCAACCCCCACGACCGCGAGCACACCCCCGGCGGATCGTCCGGCGGCGAGTCGGCGGCGTTGTCCGCAAGTCTCAGCCCGCTCGGGGTCGGCTCGGACATCGGCAGCTCTGTCCGCCAGCCCGCATGCTGGACCGGCGTTTATGGCATCAAGCCCACACGGGGCCTGGTGCCGCTGGCCGGACACGCCGGGTTCGGGACACCCCCGGCATGGCAGATGTTCGCCGCGATCGGCCCAATGGCGCGGTACGCGGGCGATCTGGCACTCGCCCTGGAGGCGCTGGCCGGCCAGCCGCTCGCCCCGGCGCTCCCGGGTCCCTGGCGAGTCGCGGTGTTCGAGGACGACGGCCTGCAGCCGGTGGCACGGTCGTGCCGCAACGCGGTGCGGCACGCAGCGGTCGCACTCGCGGACGGCGGCAACGACGTGGTCGAGGCCGCCCCGCCGTCACCCCTCGAGGTGCGCCGTGCGTACGACACGATGCTGGTGACCGAGGCGTCGCAGTTCCTGCCCGACCTGGTCGGCGACCGGGCCGCCGACCTCTCGCGGTACGGGCGGATGATGTACGAGGGCGTCACGTCCTTCCCGCCCGACCTCGAGCGGTACGTGAAGGCCGGCGCCGCGCTGGCGGAACTCCAGGATGCCACGGACGAGTGGCTCCATGACCACCCGATCGTGATCTGCCCGGTAACGCCTGTCACCGCGCCCGTTGCCGGTGAAGGCATCACCCACGCCGACGGCGAGGAGATGCTCCCCGGTGGCAAGCTGACCCTCTCCACCTGGGCGAACGCACTCGGGCTCCCGGCGATCAGCGTGCCCGCCGGCCGCGACGACTCTCGTCTCCCGGTCGGCGTGCAGGTCGTCGGTCGGCGCGGCCGCGACGCCGACGTGCTCGCGGTGGCGCGCGAGCTGGAGAGCGCGCTGGGCGGATGGGTGCGCCCCGCCGCGTGACGGTTGGCATTGCCCCGCCCGGCACGGATGCGATAGAACTCGCCGCGTGAGCGCCACCGAAGACGCACTCCGAACCGAGCTCCACGGCCTGGCGACCCTGCCCCAGGGCCGCGACCTGCTGCAGCTCGCGCTGCGCGGGCTGTCCGGCGACGGCCGCGGCCTGACCGCCGGCTGCTGGGTGAAGGGCGGCGTCGCCGGCTGCCTCTTCCAGCACGCCTACTGGCAGGGCGTCCGCGAAGGCACGTTCCCGGCCGGCGTCAGCGCGCGCGACTGGGTCAGCGCCTATGCGGGCACCGCGGGCTACTGGAACGTGACGCGGACGATCGCCGCGTTCGACGAGCTCGCCCGCGAGGAGTTCGCCGGCACGCAGCGTCGCCTGCTCGGCCGCAGGTCGCGCCCAACCGACGCCTGGCGGGGCCGCGTCGAGGCGCTGCTGATCGACGCGCTGGGGGCGACCGCCCCCGAGCCGAGCACGGCCTAGATCTCCCAGAAACCAGGACCGCGGCGGTAGACCGAGATCTCGAAGGCGTCCGCCAGGTGGTACTCGCGCGACGCCAGCAGCGGCTGCTCGCGGTCGGTGAAATCGACCTGCCAGATCTCCAGCACCAGCGCGCCGCGCGCCGTGCGCAGCTGACGGGCGAGCTCCGCGTCGGCCGAGCACGGCCGCAGCTTGGCCACGCCGTGGTGCACCTCGAGGCCGTGATCGCGCAGCACCTGGTAGATGGACGTCTCGTCGTCGATCACCGTGTCGCCGACCAGATTGGTCGACCAGTGGTCGACCGAGTACACGACGGGCACGTCCTCCGCCGTCCGCACGCGGCGCAGGACGTACACCGGATCGCCCTCGGCCAGGCCCAGCGCGTCGGCCGTCTCGGCATCCGCCGGCTCGACCGCCAGCTCCCGCTCGAGCGTCCCCGCCTCCAGCCCGAACGTCTCGATCAGCCGGGTGACGCCGAAGTTCCGCTCCAGGTTGTTGCGCATCACCGGCCGCTGCGTCACGAACGTCCCGGCGCCCGGCCGCCGGCGCAGGTAGCCCTCCTCGACCAGCCCGCGCATCGCCTCGCGCAGCGTCCCGCGGGACACCGCCAGCTCCTCGGCAAGCTCCGTCTCCGGGGGCAGCCGCTCTCCCGGAACCAGCCTCCCGTCGGCGATGGCACGGCGCAGCCGCTCGGCGACCCGGCCCGTTCTGCTGCCCCCGCTCACCCCTGCCTTCTCCTTGTCGGACAAACTTCGCGCGGCGAGTGTACACTCTTCATCCGTGGAGTTCATCTTCATGCTCACCCGAGACGACCGGACGCTTCCCGACGCGCAGTCCATCTGGGAGGATGTCGCCTCGGTGGGCGTCACGCACGTCGGCTGCAAGGACGTCGGGCTGCCCGAGCCGCAGCTGGCGTCGTTCCTGTCGGCGGTGCGCGCCGCCGGTCAGACCACGTACCTCGAGGTGGTCTCGGAGACGCCCGAGGACGAGCTGCGGTCGGCCAAGGTCGCACTGCGCGTCGCGCCGGAGTACCTGATCGGCGGGACGCAGGTGGAGCCGGTCATGAGCCTGATCGCCGGAAGCGGTATGAAGTACTTCCCCTATGTCGGCCGGATCGTCGGCCATCCCTGTCTGCTACGGGGATCGATCGACGAGATCTGCGAGGACGCGCGGCGCGTCGAGCAGCAGGGCGCGGACGGGATCAACCTGCTGGCGTACCGCTACGACGGCGACGTCCCGGCGCTGGTCGAGGCGGTCTGCAACGCCACCCGGCTGCCGCTGATCTGCGCCGGATCGGTCGATTCGGCGCAGCGCATCGCCGAGCTCGCAGAGCTCGGGGTGTGGGCGTTCACGGTCGGCACCGCGGCGCTCGACGGGCGATTCGTCGAGGGCGGGTCGCTTGCCGACCAGCTGACCGCGATCCTCGACGCCGCGGCAGCCCGCCTCCACGCCGCCAGCTGATCCGGCGCACTTGACGGGCGGGGTGCCGCTCGTCATACTCGCGCGCAGTCGTGCAACTTTGTCCGACAAAGATCGAGGGCACGCACATGTCGGTGACTCCGACCCTTGTGCCTTCGCCGCATGGTGCCAAACTCGCAGCCCCGATCGCCATTGACCAAGGGGGCGCACAATGACGGACGAGGAACTGCGAATCCGGGACGACCTGGCGACGCTGGCCCGATCCGATCGCGGCCGCGACCTGCTCCAGCTCTCGCTCCGGGGCATCGGGGAGAGCGACCGGGGGCTGACGGCGGGCTGCTGGACGGATCGCGGGATCGCCGGATGCCTGTTCCAGCACGCCTACTGGCAGGGCGTTCGCGAGGGCGTCTTCGCCGACCAGCGGCCGGCCCGGAGACTGGATCGGCGGGTTCGTCGGCTCCGGTGACTACGGCATCGTCATCCGCACCATCGACTCGTTCGACCGGCTGGCGAAGGCGAAGCACGCCGACGTCACGCGCCGGCGCCTGCTGCCCGACCGGGCCGTGATCAGGCAGAACGAGTGGCGTGCCGTCGTCGAGCGGATGCTCGTCGAGACGCTCGCCGGAACGCAGACGTTGGAGGAGGTCGTCCGAGAGGAGGTGCCCGCCACCGTCTAGCCCCAACGTTCGGTCTCAACGCCATCTTCGTCCCAGAACTACGAAGGAGGAACCGTGGAAGGATCTGGACATCTCCCTCCGATGGAGCACCACGAGGGGATGGTTCCGGTCGTCGAGAGCGTCGACGTCTCCCAGCGGGACGACGTGCACCTGCTGCACGGCGGCGCGGTCGGCCTGCTGGGCGTGTTGTTCCTCACCGTGACCGGCTCCGCGCCGATCTCGGCGATGCTGTTCAACACACCGCTCTCGGTCGGCTACGGGAATGGCATCGGAACGCCGGCGGGCTTCATGTTCGCCACCGTCATCCTCACGATTTTCTCGGTCGGCTACGTCTCCATGGCGCGCAAGGTGACGGCCGCCGGCGGTCTCTACAGTTTCATCAGTCACGGCCTCGGCAGGGAGTTGGGCATGGCGGCCGGCCTTTCGATGGCCGTTGCCTACTCGGTGTTCGAGGCGTCGCTTTGCGGCGGCTTCGCCTACTTCGCGTGCGCCAAGCTGGCGCAGTACGGCTACGACGTCTCCTGGTACTGGGCCGCGCTGTTCATGGTCGCGCTGATCGCCGTGCTGGCGTTCTTCGACGTCCACATCTCGGCGCGTGTGCTGGGGCTGGCACTGATCGGCGAGGTCATCGTACTGCTGATCTTCGATGCGGTCGTCTTCGCGCAGGGCGGCGAGAACATCCAGGCGGCAGCGATCAACCCGATCAACGCTTTCAAGAACCTGCCCGCAGGCACCCATGACGGGACGGCGATCGCCGCCGGTGCGTGGGCGGTTGGCGTGTTCTTCGCATTCTGGTCATGGGTGGGCTTCGAGATGGCGCCCAACTACGGCGAGGAGTCGAAGGATCCCAAGCGGATCGTGCCGAGGGCGATGTACATCTCGGTGATCGGCCTGGGCATCTTCTATACGATCACCTCGTGGGCGGCGATCTCGGGCTACGCATCGACGGCCGCCGCCGCCGTGCAGGCACAGAACAACGCCTACGCGTTCTTCCTCCAGCCGGCCGCCCAGTTCGGAAACCAGTTCCTGAGCGACGTGATGAGCTACCTGATCATCACGGGGTCGTTCGCATGCGGGATGGCGTTCCACAACACGACCGCGCGGTACCTCTACTCGCTCGGGCGCGAGCGAGTGCTGCCGGGAGCGCTCGGCCGGACTCATGTCAAATACCGAAGCCCGCACATCGCCTCAACCACCCAGAGCGTGATCGCGGCGCTGATCGTGATTGCGTTCGCACTGTTCGCGAACGTCGCCTCGGGGTCGGACGCGACGACATCCATCGCCTACGTCCAGCTCTATGGGCTGATGGCGTTCATGGGCGTCGTGCTGATCCTGTTCATCCAAGCTCTCGTGTCGGTGGCAATCTGGAACTACTTCCGGACGCATCACCCCAGCGAGCACCGAATGTGGAACCACACGATCGCCCCGCTGATCTCGGTGGTCGGGCAACTCGCGGTCCTGGCTGTGGCGATCGACAAGATCGACTTCCTCGGTGCGGGGTACACCTACGCGTGGTATCTGGTGGCGATCGACGTGATCGTCTTCGTGGGAGGCATCGGCTACGCGATGTACCTGAAATCGAGTAACCGTGCCAAGTACGAGACGATCGGAAGGATGATCAACGAGGGGCTGTAACGTCCGCTCGGAGATGCGCTGATTCGGAGGGGCGTCCCCGGACGCCCCTCCGTGCGTTTTCAGGGAGGTGTAATGGCGGGACGGGTTGCCGACAAGGTGTGCGTTGTCACCGGTGGCGCGAGCGGGATCGGACTGGCGACCGCCCGTGCGCTGGCCGCCGAGGGAGGGCGCGTTGCCGTAGCCGACATCGACGAGGCAGCCGCCGGACGGGCGGCCGGCGAGCTCGGCGGCAATGCGGCGGCCTTCGCCGTCGACGTCACCGACGAGGTCTCGGTCGAGCGGCTGTACGCCGGCGTCGTCGAGCGGTTCGGCCGGCTCGACGTCTGCCACAACAACGCCGGCATCCTGCTGCCCGGCGACACCGACCCGGTGGCGACCACGCTCGACACCTGGAACCGGCTGATCGCCGTCAACCTGACCGGCGTGTTCCTGTGCATGCGCCATCAGATCCCCCACCTGCTGGCGTCCGGCGGCGGCTCGATCGTGAACACGTCGTCGTTCGTGGCGGTGATGGGCGCGGCGACGCCGCAGATCGCGTACTCGGCGAGCAAGGGCGGCGTGCTGTCGATGAGCCGCGAGGTGGCGGCCGTCTACGCCCGACGGGGGATCCGCTGCAACGCGGTCTGCCCAGGCCCGGTCGACACCGGGATGGTCGGCACATTCCTCACCGACGAGGCCGAGTGGCAGCGGCGCGCGGTGCACCTCCCGGACGGCCGGTTCGGCAAGCCGGAGGAGATCGCACAGGCCGTGGTCTACCTGGCGTCGGACGAGTCCAGCTGGACGAACGGGACGGCATTCATGGTCGACGGCGGCATCAGCGCGACGTATACGACAGCGCTGTAGGGGCTGCGGCTGGGCGATACTGCCCGCGGATGACCCTCGCCGAACTCGCCATCACCGCCGGTCTCCTGGCGGCGCTTGGCCTGATCGCGAACCGCTTCGGCATCTCGGCGATCCCGGCCTACCTGCTGGCCGGCATCCTGCTCGGGCCGAACGAGCCGACCGAGATCGTGCTGATCAAGGAGTCGGACGTCACGACCTTCGTCTCCGAGCTGGGGATCATCTTCCTGCTGTTCTTCCTTGGCCTGGAGTTCAGCGTCGGCCGGTTGATGCGCAGCGGGCGCTACAGCATCGTCGGCGGAACGATCGACCTGGTCGATCAACTGGGCGGCGGGGCTGATCGTCGGCGTCGCCGTGTTCGGCCCCGGCCTGGCCGCGTTCGTGGTCGCGGCGAGCATCCACGTATCGTCGAGCGCGATCGCGGTCAAGGGGCTGATCGACATGCGCCGGCTGGGTGACGACGAGACCGACCTGGTGCTCGCCATCCTCGTGTTCGAGGATGTCGTCATCGCGTTCATCCTCGGCGTCGTCGCATCGGGCGGCGGCAGCGTCGGCACCACCGCCGGCGTCGCACTGACCGTGGCCGCGTTCGTCGGCACGTCGCTGGTGGTCGCCACGAAGCTGGCGGGGCCGATCGACCGGTTGATGCAGCGGCTCAACACCGAGGTGATGCTGCTGACGGTGCTGGCCTTCCTGGCCGGAATGGCGGCGGTCGCGGAGCACCTGTCGCTGTCCGAAGCCGTGGGCGCGCTGATGGCGGGCGTCGTGCTCTCCGAGACGTCGATGCGGCCGGAGATCGAGGAGCGGTTCCTGTCGTTCCGCGACGTGTTCGCCGCCTTGTTCTTCTTCGCGTTCGGCCTGTCGATCGACCTGTCCGTGCTGGGTTCGGTCGGGTGGCTGCTGCTGGGCGCGGTGGCCGTCGGCGTGTTCGGCAAGCTGGCGACCGGGCTGGTGGCGGCCGGCCGCACCGGCTTCACCCGCAGGCAGGGCCTGAACGTCGGCTGCGCACTGGTCGCCCACGGCGAGTTCACGATCATCATCGCCGGCCTGGCGGCGGCGAACACCGACCTGTCGGTGGCGACGAGAGACGACATCACGGCCTTCGCCGGGGTGTACGTGCTGTTCACTGCATTCATCGGCATCGTGCTGATGAAAGAATCCAAGCGTCTTGGGCGGCGCCTGTTCGCCGTCGATGGAGGTGCAACGACGTGACGATCGACCTGCGAGAGACCCGGCTGCCCGGGATCGGCATCCGCTACTCGTTCGTGACCGCGGACGGGACGTCGGTGGCCGTGATCCAGCACAACGACGGGCTCCGCGAGGTGTACGTGCGCGGCCGCCGCGACGACGAGCCGACCACCTTCCGCCTGCACGACGACGAGGCGCGGCAGGTCGGCGCGCTGCTCGGCGGCGCCTACGAGCGCCCGCGGATCGTCGAGGATCTCGAGCTCGCGCTGGGCGAGCTGCAGATCGAGTGGATCCGGGTGCCGGACGACAGCCCGTCGATCGGCAAGACCCTGGCGGAGTGCGCCTTCCGCAGCCTGGCGAACATCACCGTGATCGCGATCCTCCGCGAGCCGGAGCCGATCAGCGGCGCGAGCCCGGACGACGTGATCCAGCTCGGCGACACGCTGGTCACCGTCGGCCGGGCCGGCGACTACCCCGCCTTCCGCCGCCTGCTCAGCGGCAAGGCGTAGCGCAACGACGGGGTCAGACCCCTTTGTTGCGCTGCGCATGCCAAATGACCGCCGCTCGCTCGGCCAAATGACCAACCCGCTCCCAGAGCGGGATCGCGGCCAGTGCGCCAAATTGACCGACGCTCGATCCGCCAATTGGCACTCGCCCGACCCTGGCGAGCCAGGCACGCGGCTGTGGTCGGCCTGGCGTCTCACAGCGCTAGTGCTGTGCGAATCTCGACGAAGTCGTCAAACGGCTCGTAGGCGACGCCGCTGCGGTCGAGGAAGCGCGCGAGGCCGCGCCGCGCGAACACGCGCTGCGCGTCGAGCGCCGCGCAGCGGTCGGACCAGCCGTCGCCGACGTAGACCGTCGGCCGATCGCCGTCCAGCGAGCGGACGACGGGCCGCTTGCACTCCTCGCCGCACTCGTCGCACGCGTCGCCCGAGCGGAACATCACCTCGCTGCCGTCGGGCCCGAACCGGACGTCGTGCGCCAGCAGCTCGAGGTGCCCGACCCCCTCCCGCTCCAGCACCGGCCGGATGACCGACTCAAAGCCGCTGGACACGACCACCACGCGGTGGCCGCCGGCCTCGGCCGCGCGCACGAACTCGGCGAACCCCCGACGCACGCGGGCGCGGTCGACGGCCCAGGCGACGATCTCGTCGTGGTCGCCGCTGACCGGCTCGAACTCACGGCGGATGCACTCGTGGAGGCTGATCCGGCCGTCGCGCAGATCGACCTCGACCTGCTCGTAGACGCCCGGCGCCAGCCGCCGGCAGAGCTCGTCCAGGGTGTCCTGCTCGGTGATCGTGCCGTCGAAATCGACGACGATCAGCAGCGGGGTCATCCGCCCCTGGAGCCGGCCCACTTGGAGACGTTGCGCGCGTCCTGCCCGACCGCCATCAGCTGGTACAGCGGCTTCGGGCTCTTCAGCGTCTTGATCGTCTCCATCCTGCCGACCGAGATCCCGTGGCGCTGGCAGAAGGTCAGCAGCGCCTGGCGGTCCGACGAGAGCACGCGCCAGACCTGCTCCTGCCGATGCCGGTCGAAGTCCGGGTACACACCGACGCTGCCCGCGATCGCCCGTGAGATCGCCTCGTTGTACTGCGCGCGGTAGTCGGTTTCTTCGGCCATGAGATCACGGAGAAGTCTACTCTTCGCCTCATGAACACACGGACATACGGCGCACAGAGCATGGTCGCTCCGCTTCGCGAAGTGCTGGTCAAACGACCGGGTGAGGCGTTCGCGCGCGCATTCGACGACCCCGCCCACGGGTTCCTCCACGAGGTCGACCTGGCGGCGGCGCAGCGGGAACACGATGCGCTGTGCACGCTGCTCGCCCACCTCGGCGCGACGGTGCATGAGCTGGGCGAGGAGCACGACCCCGACCTGACCTACACGTTCGACCCGGCCCTGGTCACCGACCGCGGCGTGCTACCCCTCTACCCGGGCAAGCCGAACCGGGTCGGCGAGGAGCGCGTCATCGAGCGCTGGATGAACGAGCACGGCGTGCCGACCGTCGGCCGGCTGGAGGGCGAGGCCCGCGCCGAGGGCGGCGACACGTTCTGGCTCGACGACCGCACCCTGGCCGTCGGCCGCACCCTGCGCACGAACCGTGCGGGCGTCGACCAGCTGACCTCCATCCTTCAACCTGAAGTTGAGGTTGAGGTATACGATGTTCCCTTCTGGCGGGGTGCCGCCGAGCTGGTGCACCTGATGTCGGTGGTCTCGCCGGTGGCCGACGACGCCGCCGTCGTCTTCCTGCCGCTCCTCCCCTGCGGCCTGCACGAGGACCTGCTGGCCCGCGACATCCGGCTGATCGAGGTGCCGGACGAGGAGTATCTGACACTCGGCTGCAACGTGCTGGCGGTCAGCCCCGGCGTCGTCATCGCCGCCGAGGGCAACCCGGTAACACGCAAGCGGATGGAGCACGCGGGCTGCGAAGTGCACGTGTTCGAGGCCGGCGAGGTCGGCGTCAACGGCAGCGGCGGGCCGACGTGCCTGACCCGGCCGGTCATGCGCGGATGAAGAACCTGACTCCGGCCGAACTGGCCGTCGTCTCCGCAGTCGACCGCGACCGGATCGCGGACGATCTGGCCGCGCTCGTTCGCACGCCCAGCGTCACCGGGGACGAGACCGCCGTGCAGACCGAGGTCGCCCTGCGGATGGCCACCGCCGGGCTGCAGGTGACTCGGCTCGACGCCGACCCAGCCGGGCTCACGGCCGACCCCGACTTCCCCGGCATGGAGGCGCCGCGCACCGTGCTGCCGGTGGTCGCCGGCGCGGCCGGCGGCGGCGGGAGGACGCGCGTGATCATCTGCGGCCACGTCGACACCGTCGCCGCCGGCGATCCCGACGACTGGACGACCGACCCGTTCGGCGGCGAGATCCGGGACGGCCACCTGTACGGTCGCGGGTCGCTGGACATGAAGGCGGGCGTCGTCGCCGGCCTCGCCGCGCTGCGCGCGCTGATCGACCACGAGGTCGAGCTGGACGGTGAGGCGGTGCTGCTGACCGTGCCCAGCGAGGAGGACGGCGGCGCCGGCATGCTGGCCGCCATCCGGGCCGGCTACACGGCCGACATGGCCGTCATCACCGAACCCACGCGGCTCGACATCGTCACCGCACAGGCCGGAGCGATCACGTTCCGGATCACGGTACCTGGCCGTTCCGCGCACGCCGCGTACCGCCTGCAGGGCGTGTCGGCGCTGGAGAAGCTGCAGGTCGTCCACGCCGCGCTGATCGAGGACGAGCGGCGCCGCAACGAGTCCGAGACGAACCCCGCGATGCGCGATCTCGGCCTCCCCTACCCCACCAACATCGGCGCGGTGTCCGGCGGCAACTGGTCGAGCACCGTGCCCGAGCGCGTCGTCGTCGAGGGCCGGTACGGCGTGATGCTGGGCGAGACGACGGCCGCGGCGGAGGCCGCCCTGCGCGACGCGGTGGCCGGCGCATGCGAGGCGGATCCCTGGCTGCACGACCACCCGGCCACCGTGGAGATCACCGGCGGCCTGTTTGCCTCGGCGCACGTGCCCTCCACCCACGCGCTGCCGTGGGGCCTGGGCGAGACGGCGCGAGACGTGCTGGGCAAGCTGCCGAGCTTCGTCGGCGTGCCCTACGGCGCCGACATGCGGCTGCTCGTCAACGAGGGCAGCACGCCCACGGTGCTCTACGGCCCGGGCGACCCGTTCCTCGCCCACGCGCCGGACGAGCACGTCGAGCTCGAAGACGTCGCTCGCTGCGCGCGGGTGCTCGCGGTGTGGGTGATGCGGGCGCTCTCCGCCGCGTCCTAGAACTCCCAGGTGAGCATCACGAACGGCTCGGGTGGCCCGCCGCCGGCGGCGGTGTACGCCTTCAGCGCCGCAGCGTTGTCGGCATCGGTCGCGACCCACATGCCGTAGCAGCCCAGCTCCCGCGCCAGGTCGGCGAGCGCCGCGACCAGGGCGCGGCCGACGCCCTTACCGCGATGCGCTTCGGCGACGTCCAGCTCGTACAGGAACATCTCCGTGCCCTTGTCCGGGTGCATCGTCTCGACGCCGGACACGAACCCGATCGGCTCGTCCTCGTCGGATAGCGCGAACAGCAGGTGATGGCCCTCGCGCGCGAGGAACGCGGCCGCCCACTCGGCGGTCGGCGGCTTGTCGAAGAGCTCGCGTCCGGCAAGCACGACCGCCTCGTCACCGCGTGCCAGCCGCGCTATCCGCATGCGCTCAGTGTAGGGCGCCCGCTACTCGCGCACGGTCGCGCCGGGCATCAGCTGGCCGAGCGACACGCCGAGCACGATCACGGCGCCGCCGGCGACCTGCAGCGCGGTGATCTGCTCGCCCAGCAGGATCGCTGCGAACAGGGCGCCCAGGAACGGCTGCAGGTACATGTAGAGCGTCGCCCGGGCGGCTCCGATCCGGCGCAGGGCGCGGAAGTACAGCAGGTTCGTGATCAGCAGCGGGAAGATCGCGGAGTACACCCATGCGGAGACGGCCAGCGGCGGCAGCGACCAGTCCTGCGAGAGCAGCTGCGAGACGCTGAACGGGAACAGCATCGCGCCGCCGACGACGATCATCAGCGAGCTGATCCGGGCCGCGGAGTAGCGGCCGAACAGCGGCCGCAGCATCACCGAGTAGCCGGCCCACGTCAGCGCGGCGCCCACCGCGAGCAGGTCGCCCAGGTATCCCGCTCCGGCCACCCCCGCGCCGCCCTGGACGACGAGGCCGAGGCCGGCGATCGACACTCCCAGCGCCATCCAATGCCGCGCCCGGACGTGCTCGTGCCCGGCCAGCATCGCGAACAGCGCCGCGAACGCCGGCGCGGAGCCGAGGATCAGCGCGACGTTGCCCGCCGTGGTGTTGTCCACGGCGTAGGTGAACGTCACCTGGTTGCCGAGGATGCCAACGGCGGCGGCCGCGACCACCAGCGGCACGTCCGAGCGGCTGACCCGGAGCGAGCCCTCCCGCCGCAGCACGACCGCCGAGAACAGCACTCCGGCAACCGCGAATCGGCTGAACGAGAAGGCCAGCGGCAGCCACCACCCGAACGCGTACTTGGTGGTCGCGTAGTTCAGCGACCACAGCACGTTCGCGACGACCAGCATCGCGTCGGCCGTGTCGAACCGGCCGCGTGCGCTGGCGACCGAGTCGCTCAGGCTGTGGCCCTTCGCGGCAGCTCGGCCAGCGCCGCACGGCGCTGGCGGCGCATCAGCGTGAACGCCGCGGCCTCCCACGCAAGCGACCGCGGCGTCGGCAGGTCGCGCACCGCGCGGTAGGTGCACCGGATCCCGTAGCGCGGGTACACGCTGCCGAAGAAGTAGCGCACCCGGGGCAGGTGCAGCGCGCCGCACACCAGTGTGGCCTCGCGCACGTCGCGCTCGATCAGCAAGGGCAGCGTCCGCGCCATGTTCTCGGCGGTGATCGTCGCGCTGGGCTCGACCACCAGCTCGACGTCACGACGCCCCGGCCAGTGCTCGAGCATCTGCTCGGCTTCGCTGGGGCCGCCCCTCGGCGACCATCCGGAGAAGACCACCGCCCGCGGCACCCGCCGTTCGGCGAGGTCGGCGGCGACGTCCAGGCAGCGCCGGCAGCGGTCGGTCAGGAGGTAGCTGCCGCCGGAGTCGACGCGGCCGTTGCCGGGAACGACAATCGCCCAGCTCATCGCTTCCGAAAGAGCAGCCGCTTGCCCATCCACAGGGTCGCTCCGACGCCCACCACCACCGCCACCGCCTTCTTGCCGCGGAGCTTCGACTCGCCGGTCGCGCGCTCGCGCATCGACACCGGCAGCTCCTGCACCTTCAGCCCGGCCCGCTCCAGGCGGAGCAGCGCCTCCACCTCCGGTGCCTCGCCGTCGAACGGGACGGCCAGCACGGGCATCGCCTTGGCGTTGACCGCGTACATCCCGCTCATCGGATCGCCGACCGGGCGGCCGAGCAGCGGCCGCATCGCGCGGCGCATGACGGCGGTGCCGAACCGGCGGTGGCCGGCCAGCTTGTAACGGTATGGCTCGTAGCCGTCGCCGGTCGTGTACCGGGAGCCGATGGCCACGTCGCAGCGCCCGGAGCGGACCGCGTCGATCAACCGGGACAGCTCGCCGGCGGGGTGCTGGCCGTCGGCGTCGACGCGGCCGCAGATCGCGTACCCGCGCTCCAGCGCGGTGCGGTAGCCGGCGGCGATTCCCTCGCCCAGGCCGCGGTTCTCCGAGAAGCTGACAACGTGTGCGCCGCCCTGACGGGCAACCTCGGCCGTGCCGTCGGTCGACCCGTCGTCGATCACCAGGACGTCGGCCGCGGGCAGCACCTCACGCAGCTCGTCGAGTACGTCCGGCAGGTTCTCTTCCTCGTTCCAGGCAGGGATGAACACGACGAGGTCTGGGTGCTCGGCCATGCGGCAAGTGTAGGTCAGTG
The DNA here is from genome assembly GCA_963720885.1 of uncultured Actinomycetes bacterium. Lineage (GTDB taxonomy): Bacteria > Actinomycetota > Thermoleophilia > Gaiellales > JAICJC01 > DATLLN01. The sequence goes on from CAVRGW010000002.1 coordinate 252,043, forward strand.
CGCGTGATGGGCGTGCGCCACCGCGTGGCCCCTGCCGCGGCCGATCATCCACCGGTTGACCGGGAAGGCGGCGACGAACGCGACCGCCAGGGACAACGCCAGGCTGCCCCAGAACAGCGGCTGCGACAGGGTCGCGTCGATCGCTCCCGGGATGACCAGAATCAGCAGGCTGTCGACGATCTCCATGGTGGCAACGGAGACGGTGTCGGCGGCCAGCGCGATGCGCAGGGCCTGCCGCAGGCCCATCCCGCCGGCCAGCAGGCCGCGCATGGTCAGCGCGTAGCCGAACACGAACGCAAGGACGATGCTCAGCGCGATCGTCGATCCGTTCCCCCAGGCCAGCGCCGTGCCGATCGCCATGCCGGCGACCTCGCCGATCGCGCAGCCGGTGAAGCAGTGCACCGTCGCCTGGAACGCCGTACGGCTCAGAGGATCCAACCGTCGCGTAATACCCATAGGGGGTATGCTAGCATCAAGAGCATGTCAACGAGGCTCGAGCTTCCGGTTGCCGGCATGACGTGCGCGTCGTGCGCGGCGCGCGTGGAGCGATCCCTCAACCGGCTGGACGGCGTCGAGGCCACTGTCAACTACGCGACCGAACGGGCCACCGTCACGTACGATCCGCACGCCGTCAGCGAGCAGCGCCTCGCCGCCGCCGTCGAGGCTGCCGGCTACCACGCGCTGCTCCCGGCCCATCCCGAAGCTCCTGTCGGCGACGGCGGGCGGCGCCGCCTGATCGGGGCGGCCGTGCTGTCGGTGCCCGTGGCGGCGATCGCGATGCTGCCGCCGCTGCAGGTGACGGGCTGGGAATGGGTCGCCTTCGCGCTGACGACGCCGGTCGTGCTGTGGGCCGGTCTCCCCTTCCACCGCGCGGCATGGCGATCGCTCCGGCACGGCACGGCGACGATGGACACCCTGGTCTCGATCGGGACGCTGGCGGCATGGGCGTGGTCGACCGCAGCGCTCGTGCGCGGCGACGGCGAGCTCTACTTCGAGGTGGCGGCGGTGGTCACAACCCTGGTCCTCGCCGGCCGTTACCTCGAGGGACGCGCCAAGCGGCGTGCGGGGGCCGCCCTGCGCGCGCTGCTCGAGCTGGGCGCCAAGGACGTCACGGTGGTCGACGACGGCCGCAGGTGCCGGGTGCCGGTGGACGAGCTCGTCCCGGGACGCGAGTTCCTCGTGATGCCCGGCGAGAAGGTCGCCACCGACGGCGTCGTCATCGAAGGCAGCTCGGCGATCGATCGGTCGCTGTTGACCGGAGAGACTACACCGCTCGAGGTCAGGCCCGGTGACAGCGTGATCGGCGCCACGGTCAACGCCGGAGGCACGCTGACCGTGCGTGCCACAGCCGTCGGAGCCGACACCGCTCTGGCTCGGATCTCGGGGCTCGTCACCGAGGCTCAGTCGGGCAAGGCGGACGTGCAGCGGCTGGTCGACCGGGTGTCGGCCGTGTTCGTCCCGATCGTCATCCTGCTGGCGGCCGTCACCTTCGCCGGGTGGATGCTCACCGGCTCGTCCGCCTCGTTCGCGTTCGAAGCCGCGGTCGCCGTGCTGATCGTGGCGTGTCCGTGCGCGCTCGGCCTGGCCACACCGACGGCGCTGCTCGTCGGCACCGGCCGAGGCGCCCAGCTGGGCGTGCTGATCCGCGGCCCCGAAGTGCTCGAGCAGACCCGCCGGGCGACTGTCGTGCTGCTCGACAAGACCGGGACGGTGACCCAGGGCAGAATGACCGCCGGCGAAGTTCGGGCGAGCTTCATGGACGAGGCCGACCTGCTGCGGCTCGCCGGCGCCGTCGCGGACGCGAACGACCACCCCGTGTCGAGCGCGATCGCCGCGCTCGCTCGACGGCGGCTGGGGGACCTGCCGCGCGCAGCAGACGTGCAGGCCACACCCGGCGTCGGAGTCCGTGGCACGGTCGACGGCCGCACCGTCGAGATTCGCCGGGGTGACGCGGCCACAGCGATCCTCGTGGACGGCGCGCCCGCCGGCGAGATCGTCGTCGCCGACACGGTCAAGCCGACCAGTCGCGCGGCCGTCGACGAGCTCCGGGCGCTCGGCCTGACGCCGGTGCTGGTCACCGGCGACGGCGACGCACAGGCTCGCGCTGTGGCCGCCGAGGTCGGCATCGACCGCGTCGTGTCCGGCGTGCTGCCCGGTGCGAAGGCGGCCGAGGTGCGCCGGCTGCAGGAGAGCGGCGAGGTGGTTGCCATGGTCGGCGACGGCGTGAACGACGCGCCGGCGCTGGCGCAGGCCGATCTCGGCATGGCGATGGGCACCGGCACCGACGTGGCGATCGAGGCGAGCGACATCACGCTGGTGACGGGCGACCTGCGCGCCGCGGCCGATGCGGTCAGGCTGGCGCGGCGGACGCTGACGGTGATCCGCGGGAACCTGTTCTGGGCGTTCGCCTACAACGTCGCGCTGATCCCGCTGGCGATGGCCGGCCGGCTCAACCCGATCCTGGCGGCGGCCGCGATGGCGTGCTCCAGCCTGTTCGTCGTGTCGAACAGCCTTCGCCTGCGCCGATTTCGAAGCGAGCGAGAGGAGGTGGTGAGGTGAGCCACGGCTACAGCGAGGACCGCGAGGCGCTGGTCAACCGGCTGCACAGGATCGAGGGTCAGGTACGCGGGATCGAGCGGATGGTCGAGGACGACCGGTACTGCATCGACATCCTGACGCAGATCTCCGCGGTGTCGACGGCGCTCGAGAGCGTCGCCCTGCGGATCCTCGACGCGCACGTCAATCATTGCGTCGCCGGCGCTCTGGCCTCGGGCGATCCGGACGATGCCCGGGTCAAGACCGAGGAGCTGATGCAAGCCGTCGAGCGGTTCGCCAAGGCGCGATGACCGCGTCCGGGGGTTGAGGTCCGACCCATCAGCGACGATACGTCACGCATGACGCGCTTACGAGCCGTCCTCTTCGATCTCGACAACACGCTGCTGGACACCGCCGGCGTGGAGCGCCGCCGCTGGGCGCACGTGGTGCCGCTGCTGCGAACGGCCCATCCCGAGCTCGACGAGCCGACCCTGGCGGCCCGATATCGGTCGTTCTCCGCGGGTCGGCGCGAGGTCGACCTCGGGCTGCGCGAGCACGACGAGTTCCGGCGAGACCGGCTGGCCTACGCACTCGAGCCGTGGGGTCGGCCGATCGCCCCGCTGCTGCGCGAGTACCTGACGCTGTCGAACGCGCTGGCCGACACCATCGCCCCGCTGCCCGGGCACGACCGGACGCTGCAGGCCGCGCGATCGGCGGGGCTGGCCGTGGGTATCCTGACCAACGGCCCCTCGGCCTGGCAGCGGCGCAAGCTGGAGCTGACCGGTATCGGCGACGCCGTCGACGCCGTCGCGATCTCCGCGGAGCTGGGCGTCGCCAAGCCCGACCCCGCGGCGTTCCACCGCGCGTGCGAGCTGCTCGGAGTCGCCCCTGCCGACACGGCCATGGTCGGCGACAGCGAGCCGTTCGACATCGCCGGCGCGCGGGCGGCCGGCCTGGCGATCGCCATCTCGGTCCAATCGGCGCCGCTCGCCGACGTGCCGCAGCTGCTCGCCGCCTAGATTTCGAGGGTGCCGCTGATCCCGCTGCCCGTGGCCGGGCCCTACGACTTCGAGCGCTCGACCTTCCGCTTCCGCCTGTTCGGGGACGACCTCGCCAGCCGGTGGCTGGACGACGGCCTGCACAGGGTGCTGCGGTCGGGCCTGGCGGTGCGGATCACGGCCGACGGCGTGTACGCGTGGGGCGACCCGGACGCCGCCGACATCGCGGAGCTGGCGCACCTGGTGGGAAACCCGTTCGACATCGAGGCGTTCGAGCGCGCCTGGCCCGACGTCGCGGCCCGCTCACCCGGCTTCCGACCGCCGCTGCTCGCCGATCCGTTCGAGATGCTCGCCACCTCGATCACCGCCCAGCAGATCTCGCTTCGCGCCGCCTGTGTGATGCGCAACGCGCTGATCGTGCGCTATGGGCGGCGGGTCTCACACGACGGGCTCGAGTGGTGGGCGTTCCCCCGGCAGGCGGACGTCCGCGGCGGCGACCTGGAGGGGCTGAAGCTGTCGCGGTCGAAGATCCGCTCGATCCTGGCGCTGGCGGACGCCGACCTGAGCGGCCTCGACCTGCTGACGAACGACGCCGTGATCGCCCGGCTGACCGAGCTCCCCGGGATCGGCCGGTGGACGGCGGAGTGGTTCCTCGCCCGCTGCCTGGGCCGGCCCGACGTCGTGGCGGCGGGCGACCTGGGCGTCCGCAAGGCCGTCGCCGCGTGGTTCTCGGACGATCCGATCTGGCCGGAGGATCGCGTCCGCGACGCGATGGCGCCGTTCGCCGAACACGCCAACCTGGCGACGCACTACATGCTCAGCCCGGTCGGGGGCTGAGGCCGCGCTCCGACATCCACGCCCGCAGCGGCACGTCCTCGTCGGCGGGCAGCCAGTGCCCGTCGGCGGTCGCGGACGCGCGAGCAACTGGCGGCGCACCGGCGCAGCGCACGGCGGGTGAGCCGCGAAGTGTTGTCACCCTGGCATGCCAGACGCGTCGGTCGAACACCACCGCCGTGCCGGGGCGCGCGAGCACATCGACGGCGCCGACGAACCCGAGGCGTGCAGCGAGCCGTCGGCCGCCGCGGGCTCGGAGCGGCGCAGGCGCTCGGTCAGCCGTGTCAGCCGCCGCACCTCGGCCGGCGACAGCGCGCCCGTCGATGGTGACGAAGCCATCCTGGCCGAATCGCCGCAGCTGCTGCGCGAGCGCATGCATTCAGCGGATACGCGCGGAGCGGCGGATGCCGTCCCCCGTGGTCCACCGGCACCGCTACCTGAAGCACGCGATGACCTCGTTCTCGAGGCGGTCGCGCACCTCCTCGTCCACCGTGTGGCCGGCCAGCTCCATGGCCATCAGCGCCGCGCCGACCACCGGCGCCGCTCGCAGCTCGCGAAGCTCGGCGGACGGCACGCGGTCGAGGATCGACTCGCGCAGGAGGCGGCTGCGGCTGCGGAACAGCCCGCCTGCGAGCACCAGCTCGAACGGCTCAGAGTCCATCCCCAGGCGGCGCGCGACCAGCGCCGCCGAGCCGCCCAGCTCGCCGCCCGCCCAGCCGACGATCCGCCGCGCGACCTCGTCGCCCTCCTCGGCGACACGCAGCACATCCGGGGCCGCCGACAGCGCGGGCTCGCCACCGCGGCTGAAGTCCTCGAGCATCTCGGCCACCGACGACGAGTTGGTCAGCCGGCAGAACACCTCCGACAGGGCCGTCTCCGGGCCACGGCCGATGTGCGCATCGGCGACCGCCCGCAGCGCGTCCTCGGACACGTCGCTGGCGCTCCCGGTGTCGCCAAGCACCCGGCCCAGCCCGAGCGTTCGGAACGTCTCGCCGTCGCGGTTCCTCCCGGCGGCGACCATCCCCGTGCCGGCGACGACCACCACGCCCCACGGCCGCTCGGTGCCCGCGCGCAGGGCGATGAACGAGTCGTTGACGATCTGCCGGGCGCCCCCCAGGCCGATCGGCTCGATCACGCTCTCCAGGCGGCGCACGTCGGAGGGCCAGTCCAGCCCGGCCAGCCCGTAGACCGCAGCGTCGACCTGCAGCCGGCCGGCTCCGGCCAGCCGCAGGGCCTTCTCCAGCGCGTCGCCGATCGCGTCGCCGGCGCCGCGCAGGCCGACGGCCTCCCAGTTGCCGGGCCCGTTGGTGGCGAAGCCGGCCACGGCGCCGCTCGGCTCGGCGAGGACGCAGTGCGTCTTCGAGCCGCCGCCGTCGATCCCGGCAACCAGCGTCACCTCTGCGCTGCCGACCGGTAGGCCTGATCGACGACCCACATCACAACTGCGCCGTCACGGCCGCTGGGCCGCGGCTGCCGCCCGGCCACACACCCGTCGACGAACTCCGCCGTCTGCGCGGAATACATCGGCTGGGCGCAGTGCTCGTAGCCCTCCGGCCCCTCGGTGAAGTCCCAGATCCTGGAGTAGCCGCCGGTGCCGTACAGCTCGGTGTCCGCCTCGAGGCCGGCCAGGTGCGGCTGCCACCAGCCGCACTCGACGATCGAGTTGGTGCCGTTCGACCAGGAGATCAGCAGGATCCCATCGTCATCGACCTCGTACGAGCCGTAGCGGGTGCCGATCGTCGCGCAGACGCGCTGCGGATCGGGGTCGCCCAGCAGGTAGCGCGCCGTATCGATCGCGTGCACGCCCATGTCCACCAGCCCGCCACCGCCCGCCAGCCGCGGGTCGGTGAACCAGCCAGACGGGCCCCAGGCCGCGTGCACGCCGTAGCCACGCGTCTTGACGATCTCCCCCAGCTCACCGGCCTCGACCCGCCGCCGCAGCGCCTGGACGTCGGCGTGGAACCGCCAGCAGTGGGCGACCATCAGCATCCTGCCCGACGCGTCCGCGGCGGCGATCATCGCCTCGGCCTCCTCCAGCGTGGTCGCCATCGGCTTCTCGACCAGGACGTGCTTGCCCGCCTCCAGGCAGGCGATCGCCTGCTCGGCGTGCAGGCTGTTCGGGGTGCCCACCACCACGGCATCGATCTCGGGATCGGCGGCCAGCTCGCGCCAGTCGGTGGTCGTCCGGGCGATGCCGTGGCGCTCGGCGAACGCAGCCAGCGACTCCGGCCGCCAGTTGGCCGCGCCCGCGATCTCGGCATCCGGATGCTCCTGCAGGCCGCGGGCGTGGAAGTCCATGATCCAGCCGGATCCGAACAGGGCAACGCGCAGGGGCACCGTCAGCCCTTCACGCCGGACAGGGTGACGCCTTCGATGAACACGCGCTGCGCCGCGAAGAAGATCACGATCACGGGCAGCATGAAGATCAGCGCGGCCGCCATCGTCAGGTTCCACTGCACGTGGTGCAGCGTACGGAACGAGGACAGGGCGAGGGACAGCGTCTGCGAATCGGGGTTCTGCCCGAGGTACACGAGCGGGTCGTAGAAGTTGTTCCAGGCGAAGATGAAGTTGAACAGCCCGACCGCCGCGATCGCCGGCTTGGACAGCGGCACGATCACGTCCCACAGGATGCGCAGCTCGCTGAGGCCGTCGACACGCGCCGAGTCGGACAGCTCCTCGGGGATCGTCATGAAGAACTGCCGCAGCAGGAAGATCGAGAAGGCGTCGCCGAAGAAGCTGGGCACGATCAGCGGCTTCAGCGTGCCGATCCACTCCATCCCGGTCCACCCCGTGTACTTGGCGAAGATGATGTACAGCGACACCGACGTCACCTGGGTGGGCAACATGAGCGTGGCCAGCACGCCCAGGAAGACGATGTTGCGTCCTCGCCACCGGATACGCGCAAAGGCGTAAGCCACCGGCACGCACGAGACGACCACGCCGAGCCGTGGAGAGCCCCGCGTACAGGAACGTGTTCCACGTGTAGCGGGCGAGGTCGATCTGGTCGAAGACGGTCTTGAAGTTCGACCAGACGAACGGGTCGGGGATGATCTTGTCCGACAGCGTCTGCTGGTCGGTCATCAGCGCCGTGCAGAGCATGAAGAAGATCGGGAACAGGAACGCGGCCGAGACGGCGATCAGGATCGCGTGGTTCGCGATCCGGAGCAGCAGCCGCCGGCGGCGGATGGCGACCGGGAGCTGTCGCTGGCGAACCTCGGAGGGCTTGACGGCGGTCGCGGTCATGAGAGGTTCCCGTGGTAGTGCACCCAGCGCCGCGAGGTGAGCAGCAGCACCGCCGTCACGCACATGGTGGCGACGAACAGTACCCACGCAAGGGCCGACGCGTAGCCCATGTGGAAATCAACGAACGCCTGCTGGTAGATCCACAGGCTGTAGAACAGCAGCGACCCCTGCGGGTTGCCCAGCGTCGAGCTCTGGCCACTGGCGGTGTTGCCGGCCACGAAGGCCTGGTCGAAGTACTGGAATCCGTCGATCACACCGATGATCAGCGTGAAGAAGATAACCGGCGTCAGCATCGGCAACGTCACGTAGCGGAACCGCTGCCAGCGGTTTGCGCCCTCGATGGCGATCGCCTCGTACAGCTGGCGCGGCACGTCGAGCAGGCCGGCGGTGTAGATCACGATCGCGTCACCGATCCCCCACAGGCCCATGATCAGGAGCGCCGGCTTCGCCCAGCTCGGGTCGTAGAACCAGAGCGGTGCGGTGACGCCCGGGGATCGAGTCGAGCACCCGGTTGATCGGGCCGGTCACCGGATTGAACAGGTAGACGAACACCAGCGCGGCGCCCACCTTGGGCGCCATCGACGGCATGAAGAACAGCGTCCGGTAGACGTTGTTGCCGCGCTTGGGGCGCACCAGCAGCATCGCGGTGATGATCCCGAAGAAGATCCGCAGCGGCACGCCGAAGACGATGATCCACAGCGTGTTCTTGACCGACAGCCAGAAGTTCGGATCCTGGCCCAGCCCGCCGACGCCGAACATGTAGCGGTAGTTGTCGAGCCCGACCCAGCGCGGCGTGGTCAGGATGTCGTAGTGGGTGAACGAGTAGTACAGGCTGAGCACCATCGGCACTGCGGTGAACACGCAGAAGCCGACGATCCACGGCGAGAGCAGCAGCAGCACCAGGCCGTAGCGCCGCAGGGACGCCTTGCGGCGAGCCCTGCGGCGCTCGGTCGCGCTTCGGCGAGGAAGCTGCTCGGCCGCGACTGCTACGGCTGGTCTCCCAGGGCCAGGTTGTTCTTGATCTGCTCGTCGACCTGCTCGAGGCCGGACTGCAGATCCGACACGTTCCCCGCCTGCCACTTGTCCACGAACTGCTGCAGCGGCAGGAAGTAGCCCCTACCGGCCGTCGTCAGCGGCGGGAAGAAGGACGAGTCCTTGTTCTGCCACACGTCGATGAACGGCTGGAACGTCGGCGGGAGCTTGAGGTCGGGCGAGGTCGCGGTGTCGGCCGTCGTCGGCACGTTGCCCACCTGGTTCGCCATCGTGGTGATGTATCCCGGATCCGTCGACAGGAACTTGACCAGGAGCCACGCCTGGTCGGGGTACTTCGAGCCCTGCGGGATGCCGACCACGGTGCCGCCCACGCGCTGCGAGCCGTAGAGATCGGGGTGGTCGTCGGCAGCGGGGAAGAACGCCGTGCCGTAGTTCAGCTCGGGGTGCTCTCGCTTGATGAACGCCGTCCGCCACTCGCCGTCGAACATCATCGCAACCTTACCGGTCTCGAACGCATTCGAGGCGGAGAACTCGTTGTCGCCGCCGTAGGCCGCGTTGAACTTGATGATGTTGTCGTACCCGTAGTAGTCGATCATCTGCTTCTGCCACTGCAGCGCGGACGCCCACGCCGGATCGGAGGCGAGCACCGGATCGCCGTTGTCGTCGAAGAACTCGGCGCCCCACATCCGGGCCAGGTCGTAGATGCCGAGCTGCTCGAAGTCCTGCAGCGGCACGAAGCCCGCAACCTTGATCGTGCCGTCCGAGTTCTTGACCGTCAGCTTCTTCGCGTCGTCCATCAGCTCGGTCATGGTCTTGGGCGGCGATGTGATCCCCGCCTTCGCGAACATGTCCTTGTTGTAGTAGAGGCCGAACGAGTCGGTCAGCGACGGGAGCATGCACTGCTTGTCGTCGAACTGCGTGTACGTGATCGCGGCCGGCGCGAACTGGTCGATCGAGACGCCGTCCTGATCCATGTAGTTCGAGAGATCCTGCATCAGGCCGCTCGAGCAGTACTGGCCGTCGTAGTCAGGGCCGAACGAGAGCACGGCGTCCGGGCCGTTGCCGCCCTTGATCGCCTTGATCACCTGGTCGTCGAACGTGTCGGAGTCCGGGTAGCCGACGGCCTTGACGGTGATCCAGGGATACTGGGCCTCGAACTTCTGCAACTGCGCCTCGAAGATCTTCTTCTCGTCGCCCGTCCACGGATGCCAGAGCGTGAGCGTGACCGGTGTCTTGTCCTCGCTGGGCGCGGCCGTTCCGCCGCCGCCCGACGAGCTGCTCCCGCTGCTGCCGCCGCACCCTGCGGCCAGCGCAACGAGCGCAAGCGCGAGCAGGGCGCAGAGCGCCCTCCACTGAGATCTCATTTCATTCCTCCTCGCCTTTGGACGTCTCATACGACGATCTCCCTCCGGTCACGGTTGGGAACCCTTGTGAACAGCTGCTCCTGAGCAGCCCGCAGCGCGGTCGCCACGGCGCCGTGCAGCACGGCCTCGTCGCCCAGCTCGCCGACCGCGATCCGCGGCCGGAACGGGGAGAGCCGCGCGAGCTCGCGCTCGACCGGCGCGAGCAGCAGATCGCCGTTGCCGCCGATGCCTCCGCCCAGGATCACCAGCTCGGGGTCGAGCACCGGGAGCACGGCGGCGATCGCCAGCGCGATCCGACGGGCCTCCTCGTCGACCACGCCGGTCGCCGCCGCGTCGCCCCGCCGCGCGGCGGCGAACACCCGCGCCGGGGTAGGCGGACGCACGTTTCGCTCCCTGGCGAGCCTGCTGACAGCCGCGGCGCCGGCGGTCTCCTCGAGCATGCCCCGGCGGCGCACGGCGCGGTCGCGGGGATCGCCGGCGCCGACCGGCATGTAGCCGATCTCGCCCGCGGCGCCCGACGAGCCGCGGTAGAGCCGGCCGTCGATCACGATGCCCATGCCGACGCCGGTACCGACCCACAGGTACACGAACGTCCCGACGTCGCGCCCGGCCCCGTCAGACAGCTCGCCGAGGGCGGCCATGTTCACGTCGTTCTCGAAGGTGATGGCGGTGCCCAGCTCGTCGCGGATCGCTCCGACCAGGCCGGGGCGGCCGAAGCCCGGAAGATTGGGCGCCAGCGCCACGGCGCCCCGCCGCGGGTCGATGACGCCGGCGGCTCCTACGGTGGCGTGGGTGACCTGGCGCCAGCGGATGCCCGCGTCGCCGGCCACCTCGTGCGCGATCGTCCCGATCTGCTCGATCATCGTCGCCGAGCTGCGCGCCCGCGCCCGCTCGTCGCGGCGGGCGACGATCGTGCCCGTGATGTCGGCGGCCGCCGCCCGCACCCAGTGGCGGCCGACGTCGATGCCGACGACCCAGCCGGCGGACGGATTCAGCTCGTACAGCACCGCGCTCGGCCCCTTACCGCCGGTGGCGCGGCCGACCTCGTGGACGAGCCCGGCCGCAATCAGCCCGTTCAGCGCGAGCGACACGGTGGGCTTGGAGAGCCCGCTCTCACGGGCGATCTGCGCCCGCGAGGTCGTCCCCGTCCGCCGGATCAGCTCGAGTATCGTGCGCTCGTTGATCGCGCGCAGAAGCCGGGGCTGTCCCGCCGCGAACATGCCGGGGTGATCGCTCAGCTCCCCCTCCATCCAGAGGCGTATAGTAAGGAAACTTTACTGACGAATAGAAAAAATACGACGCCGGGCGGTCGGAAGTCAAGCGGCCCGGAAGGAGCAGCCCGATGAGCCACCTCGCAATCCGTGGAGCAGCACCAGTCCGCAGCGAGCCGTTCCCGGCGTGGCCGGAGATCACGGAACGCGACGTCGAGGCGGTGGCGGACGTCGTCCGCAACGGCCAGATCGGCGGCTGGCCGGAGCCCGGCCCGCGGGCGGCGGAGTTCGCAGAGCGGTTCGCGGCGTACCAGGGCGCCGAGCACGGCATCGTCATGTCGAACGGCACCGTGACGATGGAGGTTGCGCTGAAGGCGCTCGGTATCGGCTGGGGCGACGAGGTGGTCGTCCCCGCCCTGACGTTCGCTGCGACCGCGTACGCCGCCGTCGCGGCGGGCGCGCTGCCGGTGGTCGTCGACATCGAGCCCGAACGCTGGACGATCGATCCGGCCGCAGTGGAGGCAGCGATCACGCCGCGGACGCGCGCGGTCATGCCGGTGCACCTCGGCCAGCAGATGTGCGACATGGACGCGCTGAGTGCGATCGCCGACCGGCACGACCTGGCGATCGTGGAGGACTGCGCCCACGCGCACGGGCAGCGGTGGAATGACCGCGGCGCCGGATCGATCGGCGCGTTCGGCTCGTTCAGCCACCAGTCGAGCAAGGTGCTGACCGCGGGCGAGGGCGGCACGCTGCTGACCAACGACCCGGCGCTCGCCCGCCGCGCACACTCGATCATCGACTGCGGGCGGCCGAAGGACGCCGACGAGCGCGAGTACACGTTCGGCTGCAACTACCGGCTGGGCGAGCTGAACTGCGCGCTGCTGTGCACCCAGCTCGACCGCTACGAGGAGCAACGCGCCGAGCGCGAGCAGGGCGCACGGCTGTTCGAGGAGCTGGCCGCCGGCCTGACCGGTGTCCGCCTGAACCCGATCGACCCGCGGATCACGCGCTGGGGCTTCTACCGCTATCTGTTCGCCATAGACCCCGACGACTTCGCCGGCGCGGGCAACGAGGCCGTCGTCGCCGCCCTCGAGGCAGAGGGCATCCCCGCCGAGCTCCAGTACCCGCCGATGAGCCGCTACGACCTGTTCCAGCCGAAGCTGTCGCGGCTGCCGGTATGCGTCGAGCACGCGGAGGCGCTGGATCCGTCGCGGTGGTCGTTCCCGGTTGCCGAGGAGGCGGGCGAGCGCCGCGCCGTCTACCTCAACGAGAACGTGTTCCGGGCCGGGCGCGAGGGCGTCGAGCACGTCGTCGAGGCGATCGCCAAGGTGCAGCGCCACGCCGACGAGCTGCGTGCGCTGACCGCCGCGTAGCCGCCCCGCCGGCCGGTCCGACGTCGGGCCGGCCGGGGCGTGCCGGGCACAGTGCCGGGCACAGTGCCGGGCTCGGTGCCGGGCACAGTGCCAGGGCCAACGCCCGGCGCGACGCTTTCGGCACCGGTTCGTGACGGGTCGTCGCGGGATCGGCACGGCCACGGGGACGCGAACCGCCCGCTGGGCCGTACATTGAGCGTGATCCGCCGTGCAGCCGCACTCGCCGCGATCGCGGCTCTCGCCGCACCGGGCATCGCCCACGCCGACGGGCCGCAGCTGGGGGTCTCGTCCTCGACCGAGGGACCCGTCGTCAACGGGACTCGCTATGTGTCGGTCCCGCTGGCGCGGCAGACGCTGATCGAGAAGGTCAGTGCCCAGGGCGGCGGCGTCTTCCTGTTGGACACGTTGCCCGGCCGCTGGGGCACCTGGCTGGTGACGACCTACGGGCAGCTCGGCGGGATCAGCGGCGACGGTCGGCTGCTGGTGCTCGGCGAGGTCGGCCAGGCGTCGACGGTTCACGGCACCCGGCTGCTGCTGTTCCAGACCCACACGCGCAGGCGGCACATCGTCCACCTGCCGGGGTCGTTCTCCTTCGACGCGTTCTCACAGGACGGCCGCACCCTGTACCTGATCCAGCACGTCGGCAACCCGTACGGGAGCGTCTACCGCGTGCGGGCCTACGACACCCGCGAGCACCGCTTGTTGCCGAAGGTGATCGCCGAACGCTGGGCCGGGTCGACGACGATGTCCGGGTACCCGATCGACCGCGTTACCGGGCCGGACGGCGATTGGGTGTTCACGCTGTACCAGGGGCCGCACGGTGGTACGGAGTTCGTCCACGCGCTGGACACCGCCCACCGGTTCGCGATGTGCATCAACATCCCGCACTCGATCACGCGCGACCTGTCGCAGCTGCTCATCCGCCTGGCCGCCGACCACGACTCGGTGGAACTCGTGAAGCACGGGCAGGTGGTCGCCAGGATCGGCGTCGACGACCTTCGCCTGACCCCGGTGTCCAAGGTGCAGCCGCGACACACAGCGGGCTCCACACCGCCACAGACCCCAAGCGGTCGGCCGTGGGCGCCGATCGCAGCGGGGTTCGCCGCAGCCCTCCTGGCGGCGGGCGGCTGCGCGATGGCCCTGCGCCGGCGCCGCCGGCACGCCGTCAGCTGAGCAGACCGTTCTGCCGCGCCGCGGTCACGGCCGCGGTGCGGTTGGACGCGCGCAGCTTGCGCAGCAGATTCGAGATGTGGTTCTTGACGGATTGCTCGACCATCCCCAGCTGCTGGGCGATCTCGCGGTTCGTCAGCCCGTCGGCGATCAGCACCAGCACCTGCAGCTCGCGGGCGGTGAGCGGCATCCGCGGCTCGGCGCGGTCTCCCGGCAGCGCCGCGGCGAGCTCGGGCACACGCGATGCGGGGCAGACGATGACGACCGCGCCATCCTCCTGGCGGAGCGCCGTTCCCAGCGCGGAAATCGCCTGGACGACGGACGCCACGCGGGCGATCACCTCGGTGCGCTGCGCCATCAGCGCCATGCAGTCGTCGGCGGCTCCCGAACCGCCGTCGATCACGGCCGCCAGGAGCGGCGCAGTGTCTTCCGGCTGATGCGATTCAGCGTCCACATCTATCCCCATTTGAACAGGTGCCGGCGGACAACGTGGAGCCCGGGTAGGCGAGTCTCGGCAGCACCTGACGTCCGCGCTGACTCTATCGCACCGCTGCTCCGTTGCGGAGGACGCCTGCTCAGGCTGCAAACCGCGGTAGGAGCGCCTGGTTTGCAGCGAGCAGTTCCTCCAGCAGTGGCTTGGCCACCCGATAGTCGGCGACCAGCGGGTGTGCGATCAGCGCCTTCAGCGCGAGGTCGCGGTCGCCCTCGACCGCAGCGCGCACGGTCAGCCGCTCGTACGCCTTCACGGCCTCGACCAGCCCCAGCCACTCCGGCGGCAGCGGGTCGACGGGCAGTGGATGGGCGCCCCTCCGGTCGATCCGGCAACCCACCTCGACCACGGCGTCGTCGTCCATGTTGGGGATCGCCCCGTCGTTGCGCACGTTGACAACCTGGACGTCGCCGCGGTCGGTGTGCAGCGACTCGACCAGCATCGCCGCCGCCTCCGAGTAGAAGGCGCCGCCGCGCTGCTCGAGGAGCTTGGGCTTCACGTCAAGCGCCGGGTCCGCGTACATCTCCAGCAGCCCGGCCTCGATCTCCATCACCTCGCGAGCCCGGCTCTTCTCCGTCGCCTGCTTGGCCACCACGTCGGACGTCAGATAGAAGTAGCGCAGGTAGTAGGACGGCAGTGCGCGGTTGAGGCGGACCAGCTCGCCCGGCAGGTCGACCTCCTCGCCCAGCTGATCGGAGTAGGTGTCGATCAGGCCGGGGAGGCGGTCCTCCCCGTCGACCAGCACCTTCCGCTCCCACGACAGGTGGTTGAGGCCGACGTGCTCCAGCTGCACCCGCTCCGGCTCGACCCCGAGCTGCTTGGCGAGCTCGCGCTGAAAGCCGATCGGGATGTTGCACAGGCCGATCGCGCGGTGCCCATGGTCGATCAGGCCCTGGGTGACCAGGCCGGCGGGGTTCGTGAAGTCGAGCAGCCACGCGCCGGGTGCGCCCAGCCGCGCGGTGTCCTCGGCGATCTCGAGCACGACGGGCACGGTGCGCAGCGCCTTGGCGAAGCCGCCGGCGCCGGTCGTCTCCTGGCCGATCAGGCCGAACTTCGGGGGGATCGTCTCATCCGTCAGCCGCGCCGCGAGGCCGCCGATCCGCAGCTGTACGAGCACGAAGTCCGCACCCTCGATCGCCGCCTCGCGGTCGGTGGTCGTGGTCAGCCTGCCCGGGAACTCGAGCTTGCGGAGGATCCGTTCCGCGAGGCCTCCGACGACGTCCAGCCGTTGCTGGTCGATGTCGTGCAGCACCAGTTCCTCAACGGGCAACACCCCCTGCCGGAGACCGAAGCCCTCGACCAGTTCGGGGGTGTACGTGCTGCCACCCCCGATCACCGCGACTTTCATCGATGGCCTCCCATCTGCCCGCATCCTACGGTATCCTGATCGCGAAGTGAAATCGTTAGGAAAGTTTCCTGACAGTTTTCTCAGCGAGATCGCCGGCCAGCCCGATGCGATGCGACGGGCCTCGGCCGGCGTCGCCGAGCAGCACGACGCGATGGAGCGCCTGCGGGCTGCCGCCAGGGACGCTGACGCGATCGTGTTCACGGGCATGGGCAGCTCCTACGACGCGTGCTACTCCCCCGTCACCCAGCTCGCGTCGCAGGGCGTCCGCACGTCGATGGTCGACAGCGCCGAGCTGCTGCACTTCCGGCTGGCGTCCGTGGGTGCGGGCACGCTGCTGGTCGCGGTCAGCCAGTCCGGCGAGAGCGCCGAGCTGGTGCGCCTGGCCGACGCGCTGGCGAGCCGTCCGGCGACGGCACAGCCCTCGCTGGTCAGCGTCACGAACGGCACCGACAACACGCTGGCACGGGCGGCATCGATCGCGCTCGACACCCGGGCCGGCGAGGAGCACGGCCCCTCGACGATGACGTTCGCCGCCGCGCTGGTCGCCCTCTGCGCGGTCGCCGGCGATGGCGACGGCGCCGCCGCGGCGGCGGACAGCATGGACAACATGCTGACGACCCCCGACGAGGACGCCGCCGACCTCGCCGCCTGGTTCGGCAACCGGTCGGTGCTCGCGCTGCTCGGCCGCGGCTGCGCGCGGGCGGCCGCGGAGATGGGCGCGCTGACGCTCAAGGAGGCGGCCCAGCTGCCGGCCGAGTCGCTGCAGACGGCCCAGTTCCGCCACGGCCCGCTCGAGCTGGCCGGGCCGCATCTCGCGGCGATGGTGTTCGCCACGGAGCCGCGGACGCGCCACCTCGACATGGGACTGGCCGGCGAGCTCGTGGCGGCGGGCAGCCCGGTGCTGGTCGTGTCCCAGGACGGCGAGGCGCCGGACGGCGCGCGGGGGCTGGCCGTCGGGCCACTGGGCACGGGCATCGCCCCGGCGGTGGCCATCCTGCCCGCGCAGCTGCTCGCCTGGCGGCTCGCCGCCGAGCGCGGCCGCACCCCGGGCGAGTTCTCGATCGCAGCCAAGGTGACCACCAGGGAGTGAGCCCGTGAGGGTCGCGCTGACGATCGACACCGAGCACCCGGACCATCCCTGCCGCCCGGGCAACCCGGCGACGGTCGCCGACACGCTGCATGCGGCCGGCGCGCGCGCGTCGTTCTTCCTGCAGGGACGGTGGGCGAGTGCAAACCCCGCGCTGGCGCGCCGCCTGGCGGAACACGGGCACGTGATCGGCAACCACTCGAGCTCGCACTCCCGGATGCCCGAGCTGACCGACGACGGCATCCGCGCCTCGGTCACCGATGCCGGAGAGGCCATCGCCGAGGCGGCGGGCCTCGATCCACGTCCGTGGTTCCGCTGCCCCTACGGCGCGGGGCAGGACGACCCGCACATCCGCGAGCTGCTCGACGGCATGGGCTATCGCGTCGTGGACTGGGACGTGGACGCCAACGACTGGGAGGCGGGGCTGGCGGCCGGCGAGCTGCGCCGGCGGGTGCGCGACGGCGTGCGCGAGCACGGCGACGGCGCCCGCGTGCTGCTGCATGCCTGGCCGGACGTGACGGCCGACGCGCTGGGGCAGGTCGTCGACGACCTGCGCGCCGACGGCGCCGAGCTGGTGGGCATCGATGAGCTCTAGGCACGCAACCGTCCTCGCCGTCGACAGCGGCGCCACCAAGATCGACGCGGCGCTGATCGGCGCCAATGGACGGGTGATCGCCGCCGTCCGCGGGCGCGGCACGTCGTTCTCGCCCGAGGACCACGACCGCTCCGTCGAGGCGCTGGTGCGGGTGCTGCAGGCGGTCGCCGGCACGGCGGACGGACCGCGCGCCGATGTCGGCGTCTTCTGCATCGCGGGCGACGACCTGCCGGTCGACGACCGCCGCCTGACCAAGGCGATGCGCGGCCTCGGCGTGGCCGACGAGGTGATCGTCCGCAACGACACCTTCGCCGTGCTGCGCGCGGGCACCGACCGCCAGTGGGGCGTCGGCGTGGTCTGCGGCACGGGACTCAACTGCGCGGCCGTCAGCCCCAGCGGCCGCACGGTGCGCTACGCCGCGCTCGGCCAGATCTCCGGCGACGAGGGCGGCGGCGGCTGGATGGGTGAGATGGCGCTCGCAACCGCCGTCCGCAGCCGGGACGGCCGCGGGCCGAAGAGCATTCTGGAGCGCGCCGTTCCCGAGCACTTCGGGCTGCGAGCCCCGCTGGCGGTGACCGAGGCGCTCCACACGGGCAAGGTCGAGAAGCGACGGCTGACCCAGCTGCCGCCGCTGGTCATGCGCTGCGCGGCCGAGGGAGATGCGCCCTCGCGCGCGCTGGTCGAGCACCTCGCCGACGAGGTTGCCGGGATGGTGCGGTCGGCGATCCGCCGCCTGCGGATGACGCGGCTCGACGTCGACGTCGCGCTGGGAGGCGGCATCCTCCGCGGGGGCGATCCGCACTTCATGGAATGCGTGACCGCCGGTATCCTGTCGGTGGCACCGAAGGCCCGGATGCGGCCGCTGACGGGGCCGCCGGTGGTCGGCTCGGCACTGCTCGGCCTCGACCGGCTGGGCGCATCCAACGGCGCGTATGCGAAGGTACGCGAGACGCTCACCGACGAGCGGCTCGCAGGCGACGGGAGGGTGTGAACGTGGCGCAGATCGTCCTCGATGGGGTCACAAAGGTGTTCGGGCGCGACGTGATTGCGGTCAACGACGTGTCGCTCGAGGTCGGCGACGGCGAGTTCATGGTGCTGGTCGGGCCGTCGGGTTGCGGCAAGTCGACGCTGCTGCGGATCGTGGCCGGGCTGGAGGAGCTGACCGACGGCGAGGTGATCATCGGCGACACGGTCGTCACCGATATGACGCCCAAGGACCGGGACATCGCGATGGTGTTCCAGAACTACGCGCTGTACCCGCACATGACGGTCGCCCAGAACCTCGGCATCGGCCTCAAGATGCGCCGGACGCCGAAGGCCCAGCGCCAGGCCAAGGTCACCGAGGTCGCGCACATCCTCGGCCTCGACGCCCTGCTCGAACGCAAGCCGGCGCAGCTCTCCGGCGGCCAGCGCCAGCGCGTGGCGATCGGCCGCGCGATGGTGCGCGAGCCGCGCGCGTTCCTGATGGACGAGCCGCTGTCCAACCTCGACGCCAAGCTGCGCGTCCAGATGCGCGCCGAGCTGGCGCGGCTGCGCGACAAGCTGCGCACAACCACGATCTACGTGACGCACGACCAGGTCGAGGCGATGACCCTGGGCGACCGCGTGGCCGTGATGAAGGAGGGCGTCGTGCAGCAGCTCGACACCCCCCACTCCCTCTACTGGGATCCCGCCAACCTGTTCGTCGCGGCGTTCATCGGCTCGCCGTCCATGAACCTGATCGAGGCGCGGATCGACGGAGGGACGGTGCGGTTCGGGTCGTCGTCGTTACCGCTGCAGCAGGGCAGCGAGCTGCACTCGCTTCGACGGCAGGACGGTCGCGATGGGCATCCGCCCGACGGACTTCGCCGACGCCTCGCTGGAGCGCGACGAGTCGCGGCCGACCATCGACGTGCAGGTCGAGGTCACCGAGGAGCTGGGCTCCGAGGTCAACGTCCTGTTCACGCTGGACGCGCCGCCGGTCGACACCGCGGACACGCGGGCGATCGCCGAGGACGAGGGTGGCGACCTGCAGATCCCGCTGATGGTCGACGCCGGCCGCGTTGCCTGCACCGCCCGGGTGGACGCCCGCAGCCGCTGCAAACAGGGCGAGATGCTGCGCCTGGCTGTCGACACGTCGCGCCTCTACTTCTTCGACAGCGAGAGCGGCGACGCGATCGCCACGCCGCAGGGCGTGGCCCAGCCGGCCTAGGTGTGCCTCAGCGCTCCAGGGGGACGGCGTCGAAGCGATAGCCGACGCCGTAGTGCGTGTGGATGTACGCGTGCGTCGCCGACCGGTAGTCGAGCTTCTCGCGCAGCTTGCGCACGCACACGTCGACCGACCGGTCGCGTGGCCGATGGGGCACACCCCAGACCCGCTGCTGCAGCTGGTCGCGCGTCTGCACGCGCCCGCGCTCGGACGCCAGGACCAGCAGCAGGCGGAACTCGGTGCGCGTCAGCTCGGCGTCCCGTCCGTCGAGAAAAGCCTGGTGGAGCGCCGGGTCGATCACCAGGCCCGGTACCTCCACCCGTTCGTCGACGGGCGCGGCGCGAGGCACGTTCGCCCGGCGGACGGCGGCGTTCACCCTCGCCACCAGCTCGTTCATTCCGAACGGCTTGGCCAGGTAGTCGTCGCCGCCGATCCCGAGCGCGTGGACCTTGTCCTGCTCGGAGGCTCGCGCGCTGATCACGATCACCGGGATCTGGACGTCGTCCGCCCGGAGCGACTCGATCACCCGCCAGCCGTCCATGCCGGGCAGCATCAGATCGATCACCGCGACATCCGGTCGCTCGAACCGGATCTTGCGGATCGCCCGGTCGCCGCGGTCTGCCCATTCGACGTCCATTCCGGCATGTCGCAGGTGCGTGGCCATCGCGTTGGCGATCACGCGGTCGTCCTCGGCGATCAGGACGCGAGGCACGACGCGCTCCTGCCGTCGAGGATCTGTGCCGATCGCTGTGCCGCGCCCTCGGCGCGGCACAGGAGCTCGTCGAGCACCTCGGCGAGCGGCTGGAACGCCGACTCCGGGGCCGTCAGCAGTGCGCGCCCAGACGCTGCGGTGATCTCGGAGAGCCGGCACAGCCGGTCGAGCTCATCGATCGCCGGCGCACCCGGTCGCGACGCCAGCCGCGCGATGTCTGCGACCCGCAGGGCAAGCTCCACCATTCGCTCGACCAGGCCGCGGGTTCGCTCATGGCGCCTGATCAGGTCGATGTCCGCGTCGGCGCTGAGGAACGCCGCGCGCAGGTGATGGCTGACGTCCGGCTCGAATGCGAGGACGACGTTCGCCCGCGCAGCGTCGCGGCGCAGGCCGCTCTCCGCCGCCGCCGCAAGCATCCTGGCCGCAAGGCTGCCTCCATCGAGCAGCCCCTGGTCGAGCGCCGCGCGCTCGTCATGTGTCTGATTCATCATGCCCGCATGATGCGCATCCGGCCGCATCGCCGGGGTCGCGGGACGGTGTCCGGGATGTGACGAGGTGGTGAACGAGGGTTCGGGTATGCTCCCCCGCCGATGAGCCAGGTCACGAGGCGCGACATCGACACGCTGTGGGCGCCCGCGACGCCGCAGTTCGCGTACCAGATTGCCGTTCGAGTTCGCGACCTGATCGCCGATCTGCCGGAGGACGACCCGGTCAGGCGATACGGCGAGCAGAAGCTCGTCGAGCTCGACCATCTCGGCCACGGCACCACCAAGGGCGATGAGACCGGTCATCACTAGCGGCGTCCATTAGAGCTCGATCGGGACGAGCCGCGTGTCCCGGTCGTAGACGTCGACGCCCTCCGTCCGCTTCAGGTAGCCGACGGCGAGGTACGTGAGCGGGGTCGCGATGATCTCGTAACCGGACTTGAGCACCCAGTTGGTGGTGATCGTGTTCAGCAGCGGCGCGCCGGTGCCGGCGAACGCGATGGTCACGAAGATCGTCGAGTCGAGCGCCTCCGCGACCAGCGTCGAGGAAATCGTCCGCGACCACAGCCAGCGGCCCTCGGTGGCCACCTTCATCTTGGCCATGATCGCCGAGTTGGTGAACTCCCCCACCAGGAATGCGCAGAACGACGCCAGCAGCAGCCGCCAGGAGAACCCGAGGATGGTCTCGTACGCCTCCTGGTCCTGCCAGAACCCCGCCGCCGGCAGGTGGATCGCCGCCTGGATCGCGAGCGCGGCCAGCAGGTTGCAGGCGAAGCCGATCCAGATCACGCGGCGCGCAGCCTTGAACCCCCAGACCTCGGTCAGCACGTCGCCGATGATGTATGAGACCGGAAAGACAACGTTGCCTGCGTCGAGAACCCGGCCGTCGACCTCCGTCAGCTTGACGGCCAGGATGTTGGACATGATCAGGCAGGTGACGAACAGGCAGGCAACCGTCACGTAGCGGGTGGAGACCATCACGAGACGGCCTCCAGCACGGCCGCGATGCCCCGGTCGAGATCCTCCTGGGAGATGGTCAGCGGAGGGCTCAGCTCGAGCACCTCGGCCTCCATCCCTGCGGGCACGGCGATCACGCCCAGCTCCAGCAGCCGCTCGCACGCCCGCACGGCGTCGCACGGCACCCCCAGCCCGAGGCCACGCCCGCGCACGCCGGGCAGCGCGTCGCGCACCCGGTCGCCCAGCCGGGCGGCGCGCTCGGGCAGCCGCTCGTCCTCGAGCACGTCGAGCACGGCCAGCGCGGCGGCGCAGGAGAGCGGGCTGCCCAGGTGCGTGTGGGTGTCGATGGCGACCTCGCCGTGGCCGGCCCAGGCGCGGTCCATCAGCTCGGGCGTCCCCAGCACGGCGGCCAGCGGCAGGCCGCCGCCCAGCGCCTTGCCGCACACCAGCAGGTCGGGGCGCACGCCCTCGGCCTCGCTCATCCACATCGAGCCGGTGCGCCCGAGGCCGGTGAACACCTCGTCCACCACCAGCAGCACGTCCCAGCGGTCGCACTCGTAGCGCAGCGTCTGCAGCCAGCCGTCGGGCGGCGGGACGATGCCGCCGCGACCCTGCATCGGTTCGACCACCACGCAGGCGACGCTCTCGCCGAAGGCGGGCACACCGCCCCACTCGACCAGGTCGACGGCCGGCAGCCAGGCCTCGAAAGGCCGCCGGAACAGCGGCCATCCGCAGACGCCGAGCGCGCCCAGCGACGTGCCGTGGTAGCCACCGCGGAACGCGATCACCTCGCTGCGGCCGGTCGCCAGCAGCGCGGTCTTCAGCGCCAGCTCGACGGCGCCCGCGCCGGTCAGCGACCACAGCGCGCGGGTCAGGCCGTAGGGGGCGACCGAGGCCAGCCGCTCGGCCAGCCGGATCCGCACCGCGGTCGGGTGGAGGTCGCCGAGCCCGTGAAGCAGCTCCCCGGCCTGGGCGCGCACGGCCTCGACCACGCGCGGGTTGGCATGGCCGACCGCGGCGACGCCGAACCCCGACGAGAGGTCGAGGTAGCGGCGGCCGTCGGCATCCCAGACGTGGCTGCCCTCCGCCCGCTGCCACACCGGCGGCGGCGTGCCGGGATCGCCCAGCGGCCCCTCGTGGCGCCGCCAGCGCTCGACCAGGTCGGCGGTCGTCACCGGCGAACCAGCCGGCGGGCGACATCCTGCGCGACGTAGCCGGCGATGCTGGGGTTCTCCTTCAGGCGGCGGATCGAGTAGCCGTACCAGGCGTCGCCGTAGGGGACGTAGATGCGGACGCGCTCGCCCGAGGCGAGCAGCCGGTCACGCAGCCCCTCACGCACGCCGAGCAGCATCTGGAACTCGTACATGTCCCGCGACAGGGATCGCTCGCGCGCCACCCGCTGCATCGCCGCGATCAGCCCCTCGTCGTGGGTCGCCGCCGCGATGTGGCTGCCGATGTCGGCGAGCTCCTCGATCAGCCGCTCGAAGCTGGCGTTGATCTGGGCGGGCGTCGTGTAGGCGACCGACGGCGGCTCGACGTAGATGCCCTTGACCAGGCGCACCCGCGGCTTGAGCTTGGCCATGCTGCGGACGTCGGAGACCGACCGGCGCATGCACGACTGGAGGACGATGCCGACGTTGTCGAAGCCCTCGCGGCGGAGCGTCGTGTAGACGTCGAGCGTCTCGTCGGTGACGCCGGAGTGCTCCATGTCGATGCGGACGAAGTTGCCCAGCGAGGCGGCGGACTGGACGATCTGGCGGGCGTTGCCCAGCGCGAGCGCCGGCTCGATCTCGAGGCCGACCGCGGTCAGCTTGACCGAGACGTTGGCATCCAGGCCGGTGCGGGCGATCGCGTCGAGCGCCTCCAGGTACTGCTCGACCGTGTGCGCGGCCTGTTCGCGGTCATGGACGAACTCGCCGAGCACGTCGACCGTCGCCGACGCACCCAGACGGTTCAGCCGGCCGACCGTGGCGATCGCGTCGTCGAGCCGCTCCCCGGCCATGTAGCGGTCGGCGAACCGCCGCACGACGGGTCGCGGCACGACCGGCAGCGAGGTGGCGATCAGGCGGTCGACGATGCGCACTGGGAGATCATACGAGCGGGACGCGGTAGCGCCCGACGACATCGTCCGCGAGCGCCTCGGCGGCGCCGGTGGTGGCCGCCAGCAGCACCGGCAGCTCCCCCGGGCTCCCGGCCGAGCGGGCCAGCGCCGCAGCCCGCCAGGCGTCGTGCAGGTGCTCCGGCAGCGCGCCTCCCGCCGCCTCGTCGCTGCCGACGGAGGACAGCTCCGTCTCGTAGGCGGCGAGCGCTGCGCCCAGCTCCAGTGCCGTGGCCGCCAGCCGATCGAGATAGGCGGGCGTCGCGACCCGCGGCCCCTGCGCGACGTGATCCAGCGCCACCGCCCGGGCGGCCGCCCCACGGGCCGCGGCAGCGACCGCGGCGTAGCCGCCGGCGTCCAGCTCGGCGGCCGATGCCTCGAGGGCGGCTGCCAGCTCCTCGGCCACGGCCGCACCGGCGACCTCCTCCGCCCGCTCCGCCAGGGCCAGCATGGCGACCGCGTCGCGCACCAGGCGGCGGTCGTCGACCGGCCGGTGGCCCTCGTCCAGCGCCAGGTAGGTCAGCTCGCCCTGGCGGTCGAACGCGACCAGGTAGACCAGCGAGCCGGCGCCCGGCTCGGCGGGCAGCACGGCCACCACCGACTCGTCGGCGGCGGCATCCTTGGCGGCCGCGTCGCGGGCCCGCTCCAGCTGCTCCGCGGCGATCAGGCCGGCGTCCCCTGGGCCGGGGGCACGGCGATCCGCAGCTCCGCGGCGATCAGCGCCGCGGCCGCGATCGGCGTCCAGGCGAGGGCCGGCTCGATCAGCGCCGCCGAGAGCAGGGCGCCGCCGATGCCGGCGACGATGATCGCCATCTCGCTCTTCGTCACCGACTCGACGTCGTCCGGCCGGCAGCGGAGGTGGGCCGCCAGACCCAGCGCGTAACAGGCCGCGAGCGGCAGCAGCAGCGGCTCGATCAGCGACGCGGCGGCCGCACAGGCAAGGGCGCCGGCGCACCAGGCGATCGCGTAGCGGCGGCCGCGCCGCAGCCCCAGCGCGACGATCGTCGTCCGCTTCTGCGGGACGGCGGCCCGGTCGGCGTCGTGGTCGAGGAAGTGGTGCACCATCAGCATGCCCACCGCGTAGGCGGCGACCGCGGCTGCCACCAGCAGCAGCTCGGCGTCCACCGTCCCATGCTGCAGCACCGCTGCGCCGATCACGCACAGCGCGAGGCACGTGAACGCGACCAGCTCTCCGGCCAGGGGGCGGTAGGCGGCCCGCACGGGCGGCATGGTGTAGCAGACCGCGCCCAGCACGCCGGCAAGCCCGAAGGGCAGCATCACCAGGCCGCGCGAGGCGACCATCGCCAGCCCGAGTATGGTGGTCGCCGCGAACGCGACGGCGAACAGCACGAGCAGCCCGCGATGGCTGAGCAGACCGTTCAGCAGCACCTTGCTGCCGCCGGAGATGACCCGCGGCGAGTCGTAGCGGTCGGTTCCCGAGCGCCAGTCCTCGAGCTCGTTCACACAGTGCGCGAGCAGCCCCTGAATGAGGACGCCGAGCAGGATGGCGCCGACGTACAGGCCGCCGTGCAGCTCCCCGCCGTCGACGGCCACGGCCGTGCCCAGCGTGATCGCCGAGAAGCTCCAGAGGAGCACGGGGATGACTCGCACCTCGAGCCACACCCCTCGCAGCATTCGCGACATCAGAGGACCACCCTAGCAAGCGGTCCGCGGTCTGTCCGAAGCGCTGCCTACCATCATCCGCATGGCCTCAGCACAGCTGACGAAGCCCCGTCCGGCCGCCGCCGACGCGGTCGAGGCCTGGCGCCTCCACACGCTGCTCCAAGCCGGCTATCCGCTGCAGGTCGCCGAGCGAATCGCGCGCAGCGGAGCCGACCTCCACACTGCGGTGGATATGCTCCAGCAAGGGTGCCAGCCACAGGTGGCAGAGCAGATCTTGACGTGATCCCGTGACCGCGCGGCCGGCGCCGACGCAGTACGGCGACCGCGCCGTGTACCCGGTCTCGGAGTTCAACCGGGGCGTCGCCGGTTGGCTCGAGCGGCTGCCCCGCGTGTGGGTCGAAGGCGAGGTCTCGGAGCTCAAGCGCAACGACCGCTGGGCGCTCGCCTACCTGACGCTCAAGGACCTGAGCGACGGCTCGCTGCTGCCGGCGTTCATCGGGCGCACGCGGCTGGACGCCATCTCGCCCCCGATCCAGGAGGGCGAGCGGGTGCACGTCCACGGCCGCGGCCAGATCTACCTGGCGCGCGGGACGTTCTCGTTCGAGGTGACGGCGCTCGAGCGCTTCGGCCTGGGGCAGCTCCTGCGGGCGATCGAGGAGCTGCGCACGCGACTGGCGGCCGAAGGCCTGTTCGACCAGGCGCGCAAGCGGCCGCTGCCCTTCCTCCCGGGGACGATCGGGCTGATCTGCGGCAACGACGCCGCGGCCAAGCGGGACGTCGTGGAGACGGCGGCGGAACGCTACCCGCCGGCCCGGTTTCGGATCCGCGAGGTCGCGGTGCAGGGCACGGCCGCCGTCGGGCAGATCGTCGCGGCCGTCAAGCTGCTCGATCGCGATCCCGCGATCGACGTGATCGTGCTCGCCCGGGGCGGCGGCAGCTTCGAGGACCTGCTGCCCTTCTCGGACGAGCGGGTGGTGCGCGCCGTGGCCGACGCGACGACGCCCGTCGTCTCGGCGATCGGCCACGAGCAGGACGTACCGCTGGTCGACCTCGCGGCCGACGTGCGAGCGGGGACGCCCAGCCTCGCAGCGAAGCTCGTGGTGCCCGACCACGCCGCCGAGGCGGCGGCGCTCGACTCGCTGCTTCACCGCGGCGCGACCGGGCTTGCGAACGGCGCAGCGCGCGCGCGGGAGCGGCTGACCGCCCTGGCCGCCAGGCCGGCGTTCGCCGATCCGACGACGTGGATCGCCGTGCGACGGCATACGCTGGTGCTGCAGCGCGACTATCTCGACCGCTACCCGACTGCGCGGATCGAGCGGGAGCGGACGCGCCTGACGGCGGCGCGCGACCGGCTGCGGCTGCTCGGCCCGGCGGCGACGCTGGAGCGTGGCTACGCGGTGGTGCTCGACGATCAGGGCCGCGTGGTGCGAGACTCGGCGGACACGGCGGCCGGGCGCCAGATCGCCGTGCGACTGTCCCGCGGCCGGCTGGCCGCGCGCGTCGAGGAGGTGAGCGAGTGAGCGACGAGGAGCTGACGTTCGAGCAGGCGCGCGACGAGCTGGAGGAGACCGTGCGCCGGCTGGAGAGCGGGCAGACGTCGCTGGACGAGGCGCTGCGACTGTGGGAGCGCGGAGAGGCGTTGTACGAGCTCTGCCAGGCGCGACTCGACCAGGCGGAGGAGCGGATCGCCGCGGCGCTCGAGCGTCTCAGGCAGCGCCGGCCGCCGGAGACCGGCTGACCCGGTCGAGCCAGGCCCGGACGTCGCGCTCGGAGCGCAGGCGGATCACGTCCTTGTCCCGGTAGGCGGGCTGGGCGAACGTGGCGGGCAGCGTCCGCCGGTACTCGCGGTGGCGCGCGATCGCCCACGCGAACAGCGATTCGCGGCCCCACAGCACGCTCCGCAGGGTCTCGCGGTTGCCGTTCCAGAGCACGGTGCGGCGGACGTAGCGGGTGGCCGTGCGCCGCGCCAGCCGGCCCATTGTCACGCGCAGCGGCAGGTCGAGCCAGACGATCGTGTCCGCGGCCAGCGGCACCAGCTCGCCCAGCTTCTGCTGATAGAGGCTGTCGATCACCCACCCGTCGGCGGCGACCACCTGCTCCATCCTCGCCCGGAACTCGGGGGTCGGCATCTCCGTCCAGTTCGGGCCGTGGTGGATCGCGTCGACCTCGATGTGCGGCACCCCCAGGCGCGCGGCCATCGCGTCCGCCAGCGTCGTCTTCCCCGACCCGCTGGCCCCGATGATCGCCACCCTGCGCACCTCGCACACGCTACCGGGGTCTGACCCCGCTCTGACCCCGCTCTGACCCCACGCGTGCCGATTCCGTGCCGGTTCAGCGCACGCTCCGCCTGCGACTCCCCGCGTTTGCGACGGCGGGCGTGATGATCCGGACGGCCGCGTTGCACGTGGCCCGCATCCCGGCGGGTGGGGTACGCGGACGCTCACGGTTTGGCACGGGTCGTGACCCAATCGGCGCTCAAGCGGGGTCAGAGCGGGGTCAGACCCCAACCCTAGACCGAGAGCAGGCGGTCGACGCCGCGGCGCTCCAGGCCGCGGGCGACGATCAGCCGCTGGATCTCGCTGGTGCCCTCCCAGATGCGGTCGACGCGCAGCTCGCGCAGGAAGCGCTCGGCCACGTTCGTGCGCATGTAGCCGCGCCCGCCGAAGGCTTGCACGCAGCGATCGGCACAGCGGTAGGCCGCCTCGGCGGCGAGCAGCTTCGCCATGCTCGCGTGCGCATGCACCAGCTTGCGATCGACCGCCGGGTCGTCCGCCATCGCCGCGCAGTGGTAGACCATCAGCCGGGCGGCGACGCAGTCGGCCGCCGAGTCGGCCAGCGGGAAGCTGACGCCCTGGAAGTCGAAGATCCGCGAGCCGAACTGCCGGCGGTCGAGCGACCAGTCGACGGTCTCGGCCAGCAGCCGCCGCATCGCGCCCACGCAACGGGCGGCGATGTGGATCCGCTCCTCGACGAACCACTGGTTCTGCAGCTCGTCGCCGCGGCCGATCGCCTCCTCGCCGCCCAGCACCGCGTCCGCCGGCAGCTCCACGTCGAACAGGATCGTCGGGTGGCCGTGCGGGTAGTTGTGCGTGAACGGCGGATCCTCGAGGAACTCGATGCCGGGAACATCGCGGTCGACCAGGAACAGCGTGGGCAGCCGCGCGTCGCCGTCCACCACGTTGACCATCACGATGTAGTAGTCCGCGACGTCGCCCGTGGTGACGAACCACTTCTCGGCGCGCAGGCGCCAGCCGCCGGACTCGGTGCGCTTGGCCGTGCCGGCCACGCCGCCGGCATCCGAGCCTGCCTCGCGCTCGGTGACCGCGTACGCGTCGCAGCGCTCGCCCCGCAGGGTCGGGCGCAGGTACCGCTCGATCTGCTCCGGCGTCCCGTCGGCCAGCACGTTGTAGGCGCCGCCGACGTGCCACCACACCGCGTTGGTGTTGCGGCCCAGCTCCTCGTGCACGATCACCTGCTCGAGGTTCGACCACCCCTGGCCGCCCAGCTCGGCGGCGTGGTTGCCGCCGTCCAGCCTGCGCGCCCGCGCCTCGCGCCGCACCCGCTCGGCGTCCTCGGCCGGCAGCCGGCCCAGCGCCAGCTCGGCCGGCACCTCGAGCGGGATCAGCACGTCGTCCACGAAGCCGGCAACACGGTCGCGCAGCTCCCGCTCCGCGGGGGTCAGGTCGAAGTCCACGTCAGTTCCTCCAGTCGTTCGAGCTCAACGCGATCGCCCGGGAGCTCCGGCCGGATCGACGGGACGAGCAGATACTGCTCGCGCAACACCAGCGCCAGCCGCCGCGCCGCGGCCGGATCGCCACCGGATCCTGACGCACGCTCCAGCCGCGCGCGGCAGTCCCGCAGGTACCCGAACCACGAGCCGATCGTGCCGCGGTGGATCAGCTCCTCGATTCGCCGCTCCTCCATCGCCCGGGCACCCTGGTCGAGCCGGTCGAGCAGGCCAGGCACCTCGCGCTCGACCTCCGGGGTGAGGAACAGCCAGCTGTCGGCGCCGGCGCCATGGCGGCCGATCACGACGCCCTGTCGTCGATCCCGGGAACGGCCTCCCGCAGCAGGTCGTGGAAGTTGCGGACGGCGTTCTCGTTGTCATTCAGGACACCACGCTCGTAGGTGCGCGACTCGAGCCCGCGCTGGACGTCGTCGCACAGCTCGACGTCCTCGTCCATCACCTTCGCGTTGACCCGGAAGTTGATGTTCCGCACGACCCGGTCGCGTATCGACGGCGAGCCGGAGTGGTAGAGCCGGTACTCCGTGCGGGTGCGGCGCAGCCCGTCGGGCTGCAGCTGCCAGGTGTCGATCAGATCGGGGTAGATGTCGATGAACGTGCACGGCCACAGGTGCACGTACGTCCACGCGCCCTCGAGCTCCTCAGGGAAGCCGTGCATCGGCCGCATCAGCCGCTGGTAGAGCCGCTCCTGCCGGTTCTTGGACGGCTTGTCCCGGAACGGCCCGTCGATCCACGCGTGCCGCTTGCCCAGCGTGGCGACGTAGCGCTTGTAGTCGAGCAGCCGCAGCAGCCCGGGGTGCCCGACCGGGATGTGGTAGCCCTCGAGGTAGTTGTCGGCGAGCACCTTCCAGTTGTGGTCGTAGCTCGCGTTGCCACGGCGGCCCACGGTCAGCTCGGGCAGCCGGAGTGGCGCCAGCCGCTGCGGGAGGTCGCCGAAGTACGTGTCCAACGGCTCCGTCTCGTCGCTCATGCAGACGAACACCAGCCCGCAGAGCTCGCCCACCCGGAAGCTGGGCAGACGCACCGCCTCGCGGTCGAGGTCGGGGAACCCGCGCGCCTCGGGGACGGCGGCCAGCTGCCCGTCCTTGCGGTACGTCCAGCCGTGGTAGGGACAACGCAGCACCTTCGGGCAGGTGCCCTCGCCGCGCACGATCAGCGACGCCCGGTGGCGGCAGACGTTGGACAGCGCGCGCAGCGTGCCATCGTCATCGCGGATGACGACGACCGGCTCACCCGCGATCGACGTCGTCCAGTAACGCCCGGGCTCGGCGACGTCGCTGACGTGGCAGACGAAGTTCCACGACCGCATGAAGACCTCGCGCATCTCACGCTCGTAGATCTCGGGCGACGTGTAGGCGGTCGCCGGAAGTGTGTAGCCCTGGGAACGCGTGACGCTCATGCAACCGTCTCCTTCGAGGGTGTGACAGTGAGCTCGGCCGCGATCGCGCCGCGAACGAGCGTGCCGGCCCGGTCGTGATCCATGATCCCGGAGAGCACCTGGAGGCCGAGGCCGTCGACCAGCGCGGTCAAGCGGGTCGCGACCGCGCCCGCCTCGTCGCCGGCCGGGCCGATCGACCCGTCGCTGCGGCCGCCGCGGATCAGGTCGGCGATCTCCTCGACCCACAGGTCGTTGGACGAGCGGACGACGGGGCGCAGGCGCTCGTCGAAGATCGCGCCCCGCCACATCTCGACCCACAGAATCCAGTCGCTGCGGAAGTGCGTGCCCACCGCGTACGCGACCAGCACGCGCTCCAGCTTGGCTGCACCCGTGGGCAGGTCGCCGATCAGCTCGTCGATCGTCAGGTCGGCCTGCTCGTCCGCGTGTTCGAAGGCGCGCAGCAGCAGGTCGGCGCGGGTCGCGAAGTAGTAGTGGATGAGGGCGCTGGAGACGCCCGCCTCCCGCGCGACCTGGCCCATCCGTAAGCCGTCGGCGCCCTCCCGCGCGATGACCCGGCACGCGGCCTCGAGGATGTCTGCGGTGCGATCGCTCACCGCACGCATCTTGACTGACTGATCAGTCAATAGTCAAGCGGATGCCGCCGCCGCGACGTGCGCGGCGGCGGCTCCGCGAGGCTCAGGGGTCGGCGCGGAAGTAGGCGTGGACGAGCCCGCCCAGCACACCGCCGACCAGCGGGCCGACGATGTAGATCCACACGTCGCCGAACTCGGTGCCGATGATGGCCGGCGCGATCGAGCGCGCGGGGTTGAACGAACCGCCGCTGATCGGGCCGCAGACGGTCGCCGCGGTGAAGATGAACAGGCCGATCGCAAACGGCGCGAACACGCCGTTCCAGGGCGCCCGCTCGTCCGTGGCCACGGTGGCGATCACGAGCACGAACAGGAAGGTGAAGATCGCCTCCATGACCAGCGCCTTGCCGTCCGAGATGCCGGCGCCCGGCGCGTTGACCAGTTTGTCCTCGACCTGGCTGGAGAAGATGACGCGCACGGCGATCGCCGCGATCAGGCCGCCGGCCAGCTGGGCGACCCAGTACGGGACGACCTCGGAGGTCGGGAACTTCCCGCCGGCCGCCAGCCCCGCCGACACGGCCGGATTGAAGTGGCCGCCCGAGAGGTGCCCGAACGCGAAGATCATCAGCCCGAGGCCGAAGCCGAAGCCGACGGCGATGCCGAGGTTCTGGATGGCGCCGGGGCCCTGTGTCCACAGGGCCGCGATGCCGGTGAAGCCGATGAAGAAGAAGCCGAATGTCCCGATGACCTCGGCCGCCAGCCGTTTCGTGATGTCCGTCTGCATGCGCTCCCTCCAGCGAAGATGACGAAGTCGCCCCCGCCCGGAGAATATCCGGCGGCGATGTCAGCGCAGCGGACGAAGCGCGTCGGCGCGGGCGTCGATGTGCCGCGTGAGCGACTCGCAGACGGCGTCGCACAGCGCGAACACCGATTCGTCGCCGACCGTGTAGTAGCAGTGCAGGCCCTCACGGCGGCGGGCGAGCACCCCGCCGTCGGCGAGCAGCGCCAGCTGCCTGGATGCGTTCGCCTGCGTGCAGCCGATCTCGGCCGCCAGCGCGCCCACGGACCGCTCGCCGTCGCGCAGCAGGTAGAGCAGCCGCAGGCGGGTCGGCTCGGACAGGAGCCGGAACCGGTCTGCGAGCGAGTCGGCGGTGTACGCGGACAACGGAACGGGTACCGGCATTTGCGCGAAGTGTACCCCATGTGCAACCATATAGCTACACAGTGAAATACTCCGAGGAGACCGATTCCGCATGACCCCGATCGAGATCACAGCCGAGAACTTCGAAGCCGAGGTGATCAACGCCGACGTCCCGGTGCTGATCGACCTGTGGGCCGCGTGGTGCGGTCCCTGCAGGATGGTCGGCCCCATCGTCGAGGAGATCGCCGACGACTACGCGGGCCGGCTGAAGGTCGGCAAGGTCGACGTGGACGCCCAGCCCGAGCTGGCCTCCGCGTTCGGCGTGCAGTCGATCCCGACGCTGATCCTGCTCAAGGACGGCCAGATCGTGGCCGGCGCCATCGGTGCTCGCGCCAAGCCCCAGCTGGTCGAGGCACTCGAGCTCGACACGCACGCCGCAGCGGCGGCCTAACGGCCGCACGATGCGCTCCGGGTAGCCCGCAAACACCACGAATTGGGGATCCCAGACCCCCTGCCCAGCGGTGTGCGGCGCGCCCGGGCGCGTCGATCATCCGGTCTGCGGGCCGATCACCAGCCGCCGGTGCCGGCCCGCAACTCCCCCCTCTCCAGCGCGGCGTCCACCGCGTCCGGATCGGGCGGCACGGCCACCGTGGTCACCGTCGGCTCGACGGCGTCGATCGTCTTCAGCCCGTCGCCGGTGATGTAGACGACGACCCGCTCGCCGTGGCCGATCTCTCCGCGCTCCGCGAGCTTGCGGAGCACGGCCGTGGTCACACCGCCGGCCGTCTCGGTGAAGATGCCGGTCGTGCGGGCGAGCAGGCGGATGCCCTCGACGATCTCGTCGTCGTCGACGGACTCGATCGAGCCGCCCGTCCGACGGGCGACGTCCAGGGCATACACCCCGTCCGCGGGCGCGCCGATCGCCAGCGACTTGGCGATGCCGGTCGGCCGCACGGGGATCACGTCGTCGGCGCCGGCGGCGTACGCGTCGGCCACCGGCGCGCAGCCCGCCCCCTGGGCGCCATGCATCGCCGGGGCCGGGCCGTCGTCGGCGAGGCCCGCAGCCCGCGCCTCCTCGAAGCCGCGCAGGATCTTCGTGTACAGCGACCCGGATGCGATCGGCGCAACCACCCGATCGGGCACCCGCCAGCCCAGGGACTCGAGGGTCTCCAGGGCGATGGTCTTCGAGCCCTCGGCGTAGTAGGGACGCATGTTGACGTTGACGAACGCCCACGGGCGGTCGTAGGCGAGCTCCGAGCACAGCCGGTTGACGTCGTCGTACGTGCCGCTGACCTCGAACACCGTCGCACCGTAGGCCGCGGCGGAGATGATCTTCTCGCGCTCCAGATCGTCGGGCACGAAGATGTAGGTCGGCAGGCCGAGCGCCGCGCCGACGGCGGCGGTCGCACCCGCCAGATTGCCGGTGGAGGCACAGGCCAGCGCCTCGAACCCGAGGTCGACCGCCTTCGCGGCCGCGACCGCCACCACCCGGTCCTTGAACGAGTGGGTCGGGTTCGACGTCTCGGTCTTGACGAACAGCTCGCAGCGGAGCCCGAGCTCCTCAGCCAGCCGCGGCGCAGGCACCAGCGGCGAGTTGCCGACGGGCAGGCCGCGCGCCGGCGTGTCGACGGGCAGGAACGCCGACCAGCGCCACAGCGTCGCCGGACCCTCGGCGACGGACTCGCGGCTGACCGCGGCAGCGATCGCCTCCAGGTCGTAGGCAGCCTCCAGCGGGCCGAAGCAGCGATCGCAGGCGAAGCGGGCGTCGAGCGGGTGTTCGGCGCCGCAGCCCTTGCAGACGAGATGGGTGGCGTACATCGTGATCCCTCGGTTCGGGCCTCTGACGAGGCCGGTTCCACATCATCCGGAGCCTGGGCTCCGCCGGGTTTGGCACCTTTCCCGCCGGCTCGCGGGAAGGTTGCCGAGGCTTCACAGGGCCGGTCCCTCCGCCTCTCTCGATGCGACTGCCGGGGGATCACCCCGACGAACTCCGCACTTCCTGGCCACATGGTAGGGAATGACCGCCTTGGCCGTCAAACCACATGCGGCACCGTTGCCTAGGCTGCGCGCTCCTCGGCCTCGCGGCTGACCGCGATTCCGATCAGCGAGGTCAGGCGGGCGTCCGGCTGGCCGTCAGCCCACTCGCCGAACGTCATGCCCGGCGCCCGCTCCCCGCGGTAGGCCCGCACGATGCGCTCGACCGCGTAGCGGGCGTCGTCCGCAGGGATCGCCTTCGAGGCGACCCGCCGGCCGAACGCCGCGCCCTCGCCCAGCCGCCCGCCGACATGGAGGATGAAGCCCTGAACACGGCTCCCGTCGGCGAGTTTGGCGATGCCGCCCTGCAGGCCGATGTCGGCGATCTGGTACTGCGCGCAGGCGTTGGGGCAGCCGTTCAGGTTGATCCGGATCGAGCCGTCCATGTCACCGACGCGGCGCTCCAGGTGCTCGATCAGCTGCGACGCGCGCTCCTTGGTCTCGACGATCGCCAGCTTGCAGAACTCCATGCCCGTGCAGGAGATGATCCCCCGCCGGAACACGGACGCCTCGGTCGGCAGCCCGAGGTCGGCGAGCTCCGCGGCGACGGCCTCGACGTGCTGGTCGGGCACGTCCAGCACGATCACGTTCTGGCGGTTGGTGCAGCGCAGCTGCCCCGAGCCGTAGCGGTCGGCGATGTCGGCGACGCCGATCATCTGGTCGGCCAGAAACCGGCCGCGCAGCGTGGTGCCGCCGACGTAGTAGAGGCCGTGCTCGGCCTGCGGATGGATCCCCAGGTGGTCGCGGTGGGGATCGATCGGCTGGCCGGGGTCGACCGACGTCGGCAGCTCGCGGCGCAGCTTGTCCTCGATCTCGGCGCGGAAGCGCTCGACGCCCCACTCGTCGACCAGGAACTTGATCCGCGCCCGCGTCCGCTTGGTGCGCTTGCCCTCGTCGCGGAACAGCTCGGTGATCGCGCGGCACACCTCGACCGCCTCGTCCGGCGCGACGAACACGTCCAGCCGTCGGCCCATCCGGGCCGAGGCGCCGAGTCCGCCGCCCACCCACACGTCATAGCCGACGACGCCGTCCTTCTCGACCGCGACCAGCCCGATGTCGTTGATCTCGTGCTGTGCGCAGCGATGGGCGCAGGCGCTGACCGAAACCTTGAACTTGCGCGGCAGGTTCGAGAACTCGCGGTTGCCGACGAACACGCGCTCCAGCTCCTCGATCAGCGGCCGCGTGTCCAGCAGCTCGTGGCCGTCCACCCCGGCCAGCGGGCAGCCGACGATGTTGCGCCAGACGTCGCCGCAGGCCTGGGTGAACGACAGGCCGACAGCGTTCAGCTCGTCCAGCACCACCGGCAGGTCCTCGATCGTGAGGTTGTGGAGCTGGATGTTCTGGCGGGTGGTGATGTCGCCCATGCCGCGGCCGTAGCGCTCCGCCAGCCGGCCGATCAGCCGCAGCTGCTCGGAGGTCACGCCGCCGCCCGGGAACTTGATGCGCAGCATGAACAGCCCGTCCGTCTCGTCGGAGGGCCCGGGCTCGCCGCTGGCCGCGGACTCCTCCGCGCGCTGTGTGTACACCCCGTACCAGCGGAACAGCGCCAGGTCGTCTGCCGTGATCGCGTCGAAGCCGAGCTCGGCGTAGCGGTAGATGTCGGCGAGCACGTCGAGGCCGTCCTTGCGCGACTTCACGTGCTCGATCTCCGGAAGCTTCACCGTCGAATCTGTCATCCTGGGCCCCCGTTCGGCGATCGACTTCTGACCGGTCGCACCCTAGCGACTTTGGATCCAAACAGCAAGTCTTAGGATACATTCCTGGAACGTGCCCCAACCGCCACCCCCGTCGATAGGATCGGATCCCATGGTGCGCCCCCCCACCAGCCCGTCGCGCGCGGACGACCTCGCTCACGAGCTGCAGGTCGAGATCCTCACCGGACGCATCCCGCTCGGCACCCGCCTACGCCAGGAGGACCTGGCGGCGCGGTTCGGGGTCAGCCGCACGCCGATCCGCGAGGCGCTGCGGCAGCTGCAGGCGATCGGCCTGGTGGAGCAGCTGGGCCACCGGGGCGCGCTGGTCAAGTCGTTCGAGCCGGACGAGTGCCGCAACATCTTCCTCGTCCGCGCCGAGCTCGAGGGCCTCGCGGCGGAGCGCGCCGCCGGCCGCCTGACCAACTACGACAACGCCGACCTGGCGGCCGCCCAGGCGCTGCTGCGCGCGGGGGCCGAGCGCCACAAGTCGCTGCCGGAGAGCGCGCAGGAGGAGCGGCGGATCACCCTCGAGCAGTGCTCACAGGCCAACGAGCTGTACCACAACGTGATCCTGGCGGCGGCGAACTGCCCGCCGCTGCGCGACACCGTCCAGTCGCTGGCCAACCAGGTGCCGCGGACGCTCGCCTGGCACACGTTCGCGGACGACCCGGGGATCGTGCCGCGTAGCGCCGGCGACCACGACCGGATCACCGAGGCACTCAATGCACCGGACAAGCGGCGGGCGCGGCGGCTGCTGCAGGAGCACGTGATGGACACGGGCGAGACCCTCGCCCGCTGGCTCGAGCGCCAGGCGCCGCGTTGATCGAGATCAGCTAGCCGACGCGGCGGGCGCCGACGTACGCCGACGAGTAGTAGCCGGAGAGCGACGAGACGCGCACCACGTCGCCGGTGTGCGGCGCGTGGATGAACGCGTTGTTGCCGACGTAGATCCCGACGTGGCCGAGGCCGTCGAAGAAGACCAGATCGCCCGGCTCGAGCGCGCTGCGGGGGACGGCGACGCCCATGCCGTACTGCGCTGCGGCGTTGTGCGGGAGTCCGACTCCGAGCCTGGAGTAGACGTACATCGTCAGGCCCGAGCAGTCGAAGCCGCCGGGGCTCGCGCCGCCCCACACGTACGGCGTGCCCAGGTACTGCATGGCGATCGCGACCGCCTGGCCGCCCAGCGTGCCGGACGGCGGGATCGGGATGTCGCCGCCGGTGGACGACGACGAGGTCGACGAGCTGCTGCCACCGGTGGCCGCAGCGGCGGCCGCCGCGGCTGCGGCGTTCTGGCGGCGCTGCTCCTCGTCGATCAGCCGCTTGATGTCGCTCGAGATCTGGGCCTCGCGCGTATGCAGCGAGCTGATCTGCGACTGGATCGCCTGCTTGCGCTGGGCCATCTCGCTCAGCTCCTGGTGGAGCTTCGCAGTCTCGGTCTGGAGGGTCGCCTCCTGCGTCGAGACCTCCTTCTTGTACTTGACGATCGTCGTCAGCAGCTGGCCGCTGGCGTTCGACGCCTTCTCCAGCACGGAGACGTTGTCGACCAGGTCGGAGAACGAGGACGACGCCAGCAGGTAGGCCAGGTTGTCGTTGTCGCCGTTCTTGTAGGCCTGGGTCAGGCTCGCGGCCAGGTTCTTCTGTGCGCGGCCGAGGTTGGCCTTGGCCACGCCGAGGAGCTCACGGCTGCGGCGGAGCTTCGTCTTGGTCGCGGCGTAGTCGTCGTGGACCTTGTTGTACGCCTCGATCTGGCGCTCCAGACTGCTCTGCGCCTGCTGGATCTGCGCCTCGACCTGCTGCGCCTCGGCCCGCTTGGCGGCGATCGGGGACGCGGCTGCAGTGCCTGACGCTGCGACGGCGCCGGCTGTGAGGGTGACGATCAGAGCGAGTGTCGCTCGGGTTGCGCGCGTTTTCCCCCCCACGCGCGCCGGTCCACGGGCGGCGAACATGGGTCGTCACGCTATCAGACGGCCCGGATATCTGCGCCAGCAAACCGAATCCTTACAAGCCGGGTACTCGACCCATATACCGATTTCTCGTGAGGAGTATCCGCAATGACAACGACCAGGCTGACCATCGGACTGGCGGCCGCCGTGCTCGCCGTGGGCGTCGCCGCCGGGTGCGGCGGGGGCACAGCAGCAGCAGCTCGTCCAGCGCCGCGCCGTCCACCCAGGAGCCGGCGACCAGCACGCCCGCGGCCGGCGGGAGCTCGTCCAGCGGCGGCACGGTCGTCGAGATCGACATCGCCCAGTCCGGGTTCGCGTTCGTCAAGTCCACCGCCACCGCCCCGGCGGGCGCGGTCACGCTGAAGGCGATGAATCCTCAGAGCACGCCGCACAACATCTCGATCGAGAACGACGACGGCTCAGTCGATCAGGACGGCCCGAACGTCTCCGACGGCGGCGTCTCCCAGGTGACCGTCACGCTCACGCCCGGGAAGTACACCTTCTACTGC
Source organism: uncultured Actinomycetes bacterium (assembly GCA_963720885.1). Classification (GTDB taxonomy): domain Bacteria; phylum Actinomycetota; class Thermoleophilia; order Gaiellales; family JAICJC01; genus DATLLN01. Next base: position 290,384 of record CAVRGW010000002.1, read on the forward strand.
TCCGTGCCCGGCCACGAGGACGCCGGGATGAAGGGCACGCTGACGGTGACGTAGTAGGGTCTGACCCTCTTTGTTGCGCAGGCAACAAAGGGGTCTGACCCTGTCGAGCATGACAGGGCGGCGTCCTGTCACAACGGAGTCAGACCCCACTAGCCCGCGCCTCCACCCTGCGGTCCGCCCTCGTCGCGCATCAGCCGCTGGGCCAGCACGACCGGGATCGCGGTCAGCGCGATCACGAACACGGCGACGGCGTTCACCTCCGGCGCCGTGTTCGGCAGCCGGAACTGGTTGTAGATCCACAGCGGCAGCGTCTCCTGCGGGCCGGCGGTGAACAGCGTGACGACGACCTCGTCGAATGAGAGCGCGAACGCGAGCAGGCCGCCGGCCACCAGCGCCGAGGAGAGGTTCGGCAGCGTGATGTGCCGGAAGGTCTGCCACCCGCTGGCGCCCAGGTCCATCGAGGCCTCCTCCATCGAGGTCGACGAGCGGCGCAGCCGCGCGATCGCGTTGTTGTAGACGACGACGATGCAGAACGTTGCGTGGCCGACGACCACCGTCCACAGCGACGGCGTGATGCTCAGGTAGGAGATCGTCGAGAGCAGCGACAGGCCGGTGATGATGCCCGGCAGGGCGATCGGCAGCACCAGCAGGAACGAGACCGCGTCCTTGCCGAAGAAGCGGAACCGGTGCAGCGCGAAGGCCACGGCGCTGCCCAGCAGCAGGGCGATCAGCGTCGCCCGCAGGCCGACCGTCAGCGAGTTGACCAGCGCGTCGCGCATGCGCTGGTCGCTCCATGCCAGGTGGTACCACTTGGTCGAGTAGTCCTGGATCGGCCAGCTGGTGATCCGCGACGCGTCGAACGACGCCATCACGATCACGGCCAGCGGGATGTACACGAACGCCATCACGCCGACGGCCCAGGCGCACAGAGCGATGCGGGTGCCGCGGCCCTCCACTAGAGGGCCTCGAATGCGCCCAAGCGCTTCATGATCATCAGGTACACGGCGATCACGACCACGGGGATCAGCGCGATCGCGCAGGCCAGCGGCAGGTTGTTGGCGATCCCCTGGTTGACGAAGATCAGGTTGCCGAGGAACTGGTGGACGTTGCCGCCGACCAGGTCGGGGATGATGTAGTCCCCCAGGGTCAGCGAGAACGTGAAGATCGACCCTGCCGCCACCCCGGGCAACGCCAGCGGCACGATCACCCGCCGGAACGTCATCCACGAGCGAGCGCCCAGGTCGCCGGACGCCTCGAGCAGCGAGTCGGGCACCCGGGACAGGGCCGCGTAGATGGGCAGCACCATGTAGGGCAGCCACATGTACGAGAACGCCAGCCACATCGCCAGCAGCGTGTATGCGGTGTGGTACGGCCCCAGGCCGACCTTCTCGAGCGCCCAGTTGATCGGGCCCTGGTCGGCGGTCATCAGCCGCCAGGTGTACGCCTTCACCAGGTAGCTCGACCACAGCGGGACGAGCACCATCACGAACAGCAGCGCCTGCGTCCGCCGCGACGCGATGCGCACCATGTAGTAGGCCAGCGGGAACGCCAGGATCGCGTCGGTGACCGTGACGGCCGCCGCTACGCCCACCGTGCGCAGCGTCACCTGGCGGTAGACGTCGTCGGTGCGCAGCGCCTCCAGGTTGGCCGTCGTGAACGTGCGCTCGATCTGGCCGGTCAGCACGTTCTGCTGCCAGAACGCCGTCGCCAGCAGCACCCCCAGCGACGCCAGGTAGATCACCGTCATCCAGCCCAGCGGCGGCAGCAGCAGCAGGATCGCCTTCAGCCAGCGGCGGCGGTAGAAGAACGCCGACAGCCGGCGGCTGGGAACGGCATCTTGATGCTCGGCGGTCGCCATCGGAACGGGCCGGCCCGGGGTCAGGCGACCCCGGGCCGGCGATCGGTCAGCCCTTGATGTCCGTCCAGGCCGTCGTCCACTGCGAGTAGTCGACGCACTGGGTGCCCCGATCATCGGCGCAGTCGGCCAGCGGGGTCTTCCAGAACGCGATGTTGTCGAAGTAGTTCTGGTCGGTCACGTGGTAGTCGGCGCAGTAGTTCGCGACCTCCTTGTCGAGGATCGCACAGGCCTTCGGGTTGGCCGGCGCCGAGCCGAACGTGTAGGCCGTCTTCGCCTGCACCTCGGGCGTCGTCGCGTAGGCCATCCACTTGAGCATGCAGTTGGGATGCGCCGCCTTGGACGACATCATCCAGGTGTCGGCCCAGCCGGTGGCGCCCTCCTTGGGCAGCACGGCCTCGACCGGCGACTTCTCGGCCTTCAGCGCGTTCACCTGGTACGGCCACGTCGTCCCGATCACGATGCTGCCGTTCTTGAAGTCCTGGATCTGCGACGTGAAGCTCGACCAGTAGTTGCCGATTTGCTTGCGCTGCGTCTTCAGCAGGTCGACAGCCGCGTTGAACTGGTCCTGCGTCAGCTCGTACGGATCCGTGATGCCCAGGTCGGGCTGCGTCGCCTTCAGGTAGACGGCCGCGTCGGCGATGTAGATCGGGTTGTCGTAGGCGGTCACCTTGCCGGAGTAGCTGGTGCCGTCGAACACCACGCCCCAGCTGTCGGGCGCTGGCTTGACGACGTCGGTGTTGTACATGAGGACGTTGGCGCCCCACTCGTAGGACACGCCGTAGTGGACGCCGTCGACCGTGTTGTGCGGCGGCGACTGCAGCGGCGCAGAGATGTCCTTGAAGTCGGGGATCAGGTCGGTATTGATCGGCACCACGTCGCCGCCGGCGATCAGCCGGTTGGTCGCGTCGCCGGACGCCGACACGCCGTCGTACTGGCCCGAACGCATCAGCTGCACCATCTCGTCCGAGGTCTGGCCGTACTTGACCTTGACCTGACACCCGGTCTGCTTCTCGAACGGCTTGACGACGTTGGGCTCGGTGTAGCCCTGCCAGGCGATCAGATTGAGCCCACCCTCGCCCTCGCCGATCGACGTCGGCAGGCTCGACGAGCTGCCTCCGCCTCCGGTGCCTCCGGTATCGGAGCCGGACGAGCCACCGCAACCCGCGGCAACGGCCATCGCCGCCACGGCGAGCGCAGCCATGGCGATTCGAATCCTCATGCTGAGACCTCCTCGAGTGGTTCCCTTGTCGCGTCCTCGTCGAGTGGACGATTGTGATGGCGGCTCCAGACGAGCTTGACCCGCCTTCCCTTGGCCGCCAGCGCGTCCATGGACGAGGTCGAGAGGTTCTGCTGGACGACGACCAGCTCGCCGCCCCCGTCCAGTGTCACGATGTAGCGGGTGTTGATGCCGACGTAGACGACATCGCGAACGGTTCCGGGCGCCGCGCAATCGTCCTGATTGACAACCGCGTCGGGATCGGCGAGCTGGATCTTCTCGGGGCGGACGGTGAAGGTGCCGTCGGCTCCGGTGATCGCCTTCGCCGTGTCGCCGGTGAGCAGGTTCGACGTGCCCACGAAGCCGGCGACGAACGCCGTCCGCGGCGCCTCGTAGACCTCGGAGGGCGAGCCGACCTGCTCGATCTTGCCCTGGTTGAAGACGGCGATGCGGTCGCTCATCGTCAGCGCCTCGTCCTGGTCGTGCGTGACGAAGATGAAGGTGATCCCCAGCTCCTGCTGGATCGTCTTCAGCTCGATCTGCATCTCCTCGCGCAGCTTCAGGTCGAGCGCACCCAGCGGCTCGTCCAGCAGCAGCACCTTGGGCCGGTTGACCAGCGCCCGCGCCAGGGCGACGCGCTGCCGCTGGCCGCCGGACAGCTCGGACGGCTTGCGCTTCTCGTAGCCCTCGAGGCGCACCATCCGCAGTGCCTCGGCGACCCGCTCCCGACGGTCCGACCTCGGCACCTTGCGCACCATCAGTCCGTAGGCCACGTTGTCGCCGACCCGCATGTGCGGGAACAGCGCGTAGTCCTGGAAGACGGTGTTGACGTCCCGCTCGTACGGCGCCAGCCGGGTGACGTCACGGCCCTCCAGCTCGACCGTCCCCGAGCTCGGCAGCTCGAAGCCCGCGATCATCCGCAGGGTGGTCGTCTTGCCGGAGCCCGACGGCCCGAGCATGGTGAAGAACTCACCCTGCCCGACGTCCAGGTCGATGCCGTCCACGGCGCGCACGTCGCCGTAGACCTTGCTGGCACCGCGCAGCCGGACCGCGGGCTCAGCCTGCTGCGACAAGCGATTCCTCGAGCCGGGTGAGACCGGTCTCGAGATCGTCGTCGGTTGCGCTGATCGGGACGAGCACGCGGAGGACGTTGTCATAGATGCCGGTCTTCAGCAGGAGCAGACCCCGCTCCAGCGCTCCGGCGACCGTGGCGGCCGCGATGTCGGCGGCCGGCTCCCTGGTGTCGTGGTCGGTGACCAGCTCGATGGCCGCCATCGGCCCGATGCCCCGCACCTCCCCGATCGCCGGAATCCGCTCCGCCATCTCGCGCAGCCGGGCCTGGATGCGCTCGCCCATGCGCACGGACTGCGCCAGGAACGCCGGATCAGCGATCGCCTTGATGCTCTCGATGGCCGCCGCGCACGCCACCGGGTTGCCGCCGTAGGTCGAACCCAGGCCGCCCAGGTGTACCGAGTCGATCACCTCGGCGCGGCCGACCACCCCGGCCAGCGGCATGCCCGAGGCGAGCGACTTGCCGACCGTCATCAGGTCGGGCACCACGCCCGAGTGCTCGATCCCCCACAGCGTGCCGGTGCGGCCCATGCCGGACTGCACCTCGTCGTCGATGTAGAGGATGCCGTGGCGCTCGCAGCGCTCCTTGAGCCCCTGGATGAACTCGGGCGGCATCACCGTGAACCCGCCCTCGCCCTGCACCGGCTCGAGGATCACGCAGGCGACCTCCTGGGGGTCGACCGTCGCCTTGAACATGAAGTCCAGCCCGGCCAGCGCGTCCTCGGTGGAGATCCCCCGGTACGGGTACGGCGCCGGCGCCCGGTAGACCTCGGGCGCGAACGGGCCCATCCCCTTCTTGTAGACCAGCTTCGACGTCAGCGTCATCGTCAGCAGCGTTCGGCCGTGGAAGCCCCGGTCGAACGTGATCACCGCGTCGCGCCCGGTGTGGTAGCGGGCGATCTTGACGGCGTTCTCGACGGCCTCGGCGCCCGAGTTGATCAGCACGGCCTTCTTGTCGAAGTCGCCCAGGCCGTGCTCGACCAGCAGCCGGCAGACCTCCAGGTACGGCTCGTAGGCGGCCACCGGGAAGCACGAGTGCAGCAGCGCCTCCGCCTGCTCCTTGATGGCGGCCACCACGGCGTCCGGCGTGTGGCCGAGGTTCAGCACCCCGATGCCGCCGGCGAAGTCGATGAACTCGCGGCCGTCGGCGTCGATCAGGCGCGCGCCGTGCGCGCGCGACGCGACGATCGGCGCCAGCGACACCCCGCGCGCCACGTAGGCGTCGCGCTTGGCCATCAGTTCCTGCGTCCGTCCGGTTGCCTGCACTGCCATGGGATGCCCGCCTTCCGAGAGAATTTGCTCCAGCGAGTATAAGCGGGGGCGGTCAGATCGCGCAGGAGCTCCTGATAGCATTGGCCAGTCTGTCCAACCCGCGACGGGCGGGTCGCACCGAAAGGACTGGGTGAATGAGCACGAACGGCTCGCAGGGCTCCGCCAACCACCAGCAGCTGCAGACGCTGGCCAAGCGCCACCTCCTGATGCACTTCACCCGCCACGGGTCGTACGAGCACGGCGAGGTGCCGGTGATCGCGCGCGGTGACGGTTGTTACCTGTACGACTCGACCGGCAAGCGCTTCTTCGACGGGCTGTCCGGGCTGTTCTGCACGCAGATCGGCTACGGCTTCGGCGAGGAGCTCGGCGAGGCTGCGAAGCGGCAGATGGAAGAGCTGCCCTTCTACATCAACTGGAGCTACGCCCACCCGCGGTCGATCGAGCTGGCGGCGAAGATCGCCGAGCTCGCGCCGGGCGACCTGAACCGCGTGTTCTTCGTGTCCGGCGGCTCCGAGGCAAACGAGGCGATCATCAAGCTGGTCAAGCAGTACCACCAGCTGAACGGCCACCCCCGCCGCTACAAGATGATCGCCCGCCGGATCGCCTACCACGGCACCACGCTGGGCGCGCTCAGCCTGACCGGCATCGCGCCGCTGCGCGCGCCGTTCGAGCCGCTGATGCCGGGCGTCCGCCACGTCAGCAATACGAACCGCTACCGGCGGCCCGAGGGTGAGACCGAGGAGGAGTTCACCGATGCGCTGCTGACCGAGCTGCGCGACGTGATCGAGCAGGAGGGCCCGGAGTCGGTGGCCGCCGTGTTCATGGAGCCCGTCCAGAACTCGGGCGGCACGTTCACGCCGCCCCAGGGCTACTTCCAGGGCGTCCGCGCGATCTGCGATGAGCACGGCATCCTGATGGTCGCCGACGAGGTGATCTGCGGGTTCGGCAGGCTGGGCGCCTGGTTCGGGTCGGAGAAGTACGACATCCGCCCCGACCTGGTCACGTTCGCCAAGGGCGTCGGCTCCGCATACGTGCCGCTGGGCGGCGTGCTGACCACCGACAAGGTGGCAGCCCCGTTCATGGAGGGCACCAACATCATCAACCACGGCATCACCTACGGCGGCCATCCCGTCGCCTGCGCCGTGGCCCTCAAGAACCTCGAGGTGATGGAGCGCGAGGACGTGATCGGCAACGTGCAGCGCAACGAGCCGTACTTCCGCGAGCTGCTCGACCGGCTCGGCGAGAAGCCGATCGTCGGCGACGTGCGCGGCGCCGGGTACTTCCACTCGCTGGAGCTGGTCAAGGACAAGGAGACCAAGCAGACGTTCGACGAGGAGGAGTCGGAGTACCTGCTGCGCGGGTTCCTGTCCGGCAGGCTCTATGAGGCGGGGCTGATCTGCCGCGCGGACGACCGCGGAGACCCGGTGATCCAGTTGTCGCCGCCGCTGATCGCCACCCGGGAGGAACTCGAGCACATCCACGAGATCCTGGACACCGTGCTCGACGAGGCCTGGGAGGAGATGCACTCGCATCGCAACCGCCAGGTCGTGCGCGGGTAGCCGAGCTGCACCCGGGCGATGCTGACCGTCGCCGACATCCTTGCGATCGAGAACCTCGAGCTTCGCCGTGTCGGCGGAGCGGCCGGGGTGCACCGGCCGGTGCGCGGCGTGCACACCAGCGAGCTCGACGACCCGACGCCCTGGCTGCGGGGCGGCGAGCTGCTGCTCTCGACAGGGCGCCCATTGCGCCGCGACCCGGCGGGGTTCGTCGAGCGGCTGGCCTCGCGGGGACTGGCGGGGATGGGCCTCGGCCTCGGCTTCGATCTCGACGAGATGCCGGCCGAGGCGATCGATGCCGGCGACCGGCTGGGGTTCCCGGTACTGACCATCCCCTACGAGGTGCCGTTCATCGCGATCAGCGAGGCGGTGTTCGCGGCCATCGCCGACCGTCGCGTGCAGACGCTGGAGCAGATGACCGAGCTGATCCTGGACGACCGGCAGCTGGACTCGCTGCTGTCGGAGCTGGCGGCGATCGCCGGCGCCGTGCTCGAGCTGCGTGACGGCCGGGGCCAGGCTCTCGCCTCCACCGGCTCGATCGACACCGCCGACCCCCGGATCGTGCGCGAGCGCGTGGTCACGGGCGCGCGAGTCGAGGCTGAGCTGCTGGCGCTGCCCGCCGCGGACGCCGACCGTGCACTGCTCCATCACGTCCGTACCGTGCTGGCCGTCGAGCTGCTGCGCCGGCGGTCGGTCGCCGACGCAGAGCGCCGGCTTGCGGGCGACCTGGTCGAGGCCGTCGTCGGAGGCACGATCGGCGCCGCCGAGCTACGCCGCCGGTCGGCCGCGTTTGGCCTGACCGGCGGCTCACCGCTGACCTTCGCCGTGCTGCGGCCGGACAACGGCGGCGCGTCGGGGCTGGCACGGCTGGCCGAGCGCGCGACCGCCTACGGCCCCTCGACGGTGCGCGACGGTGGCGTCGCGGTGCTGATCGAGGCGGCCGGTGACGACGAGGCGGAGCAGGCCGCCGCGCGGCTGATGCGCGAGACCGGCGCCGCTGCGGCGGGCGTCGGACGGCTGCGGGCGACCCCGGCGGAGCTGCCGCGCAGCTACGACGAGGCGCTGTACGCGATCGACGCGCGCGTGCAGAACGGCGAGCCGGCCGTGGCCACGTTCCGCGATCTGGGCTCGATGCAGCTGCTGCTCTCACTACAGGGCGAGCGCGGCGTGGAGCTCTTCTGCGAGTCGCTGCTGGGCGCGCTGGTCGCCCACGACGAGCGGCACGGCTCGGCGCTGATCGACTCGCTGCGTGCCTATATCGAGGCCAACGGCCGGTGGGCGGACGCCGCGTCGGCGCTGGGTGTGCATCGTCACACGATGCGCTACCGAGTGCGCAAGATCGAGGAGTTGACCGGCCGCGACCTGAGCGACGCGCGCGATCGACTCGAGCTCTGGCTCGCCCTGCGCGCCTACGATATGCGCGACCGCGGCGCGGCCGCAGTGTCGGTTTGATGTCACAAACGCGACGGCTGTGGTCAGCCGCCGCGTTTGTGACCAAGGCAACGTATACGCGCGGTTAACCGAGCATCTTCTTGACACCGTCGAGACGCGAGCGGAGCTCCTTGTTCTCGACGCTGTTCGCTTTCACCGCCTCGGCGAGCGCCTGGACGTTCCTCACCAGGTCATCGACGATCGAATCGATGTCACGGGCGGCCGCCGACGCCGCTCGCCGCGGACCGCGACGCGCGCCCGATGCCGCCTTGCGGGTCGTGCCGGCGCGGGAACGGGTCTTGCGGAGGGAGCCGCCCGCGCGCTTGCGCGCGACGCGGTAATAGTTCGCCGCCACCGTGCCGGCACGGCGGCCGGTATCCGCAGAGATCTTCGCGAACGCCTCGGTCCGGTTCATTCCCTGGGCGACCAGTTTCTCGACGTCTTCGTAGATCTTCTCGCCTATCTCACCTGACCGGGGCATGATTCACCTCTAGACTGGGGGGAGGACTTTCGTACTGTTGCACTATACAGAGCGTGCCCGACGATGTCGTGCAATAGTTGGCACTAGAACCGAGGTTCGGATATCTGAAAACGGGGAACGCGTCCATGACACTGTCATGACTGATTCTGTCATCAACGTACGCGGTCTTCATCGTACATACCGTACGAGCACGGGGCTGCTGCGTCGCCAGTCGATCGAGGTGGAAGCCGTCCGCGGTGTGTCGTTCGAAGTCGGCCAGGGTGAGCTGTTCGGGCTGCTCGGCCCCAACGGCGCGGGCAAGACGACCACCATCAAGATGCTGATCACGCTGCTCCTGCCCACCTCGGGCCACGCCAGCGTGCTTGGGATGGACGTGGTGGAGCACGCCCGCGCGGTGCGCCGCCAGATCGGGTACGTGTTCGGCGGCGACCGCGGCCTGTACGAGCGCGTGCCGGCGATCGACAACCTGCGCTACTTCGCTGAGCTGTACGGCGTCGCGCCGGCCGCCCGCGAGCGGCGGATCGTCGAGCTGCTCGAGCTGGTCGGCCTGCGCGGTCGCGAGCGGGAGCGCGTCGAGGGCTACTCGCGCGGAATGCGCCAGCGGCTGCATATCGCCCGCGGGCTGCTGCACGACCCGCCGGTGGTGTTCCTCGACGAGCCGACGATCGGCGTCGACCCGGTTGGTGCGCGCGAGCTGCGCGCGACCATCGACTCCCTGCGCACCGCCGGCAAGACGGTGCTGCTGACCACGCACTACATGTTCGAGGCCGATGCACTGTGCGACCGGATCGCGGTGATCGCCCGCGGCCGGCTGATCGCCCAGGGCACGCCGGGCGAGCTGAAGTCGCAGGTCACCGACCGGACGGTCGTCGAGATCGAGGCGTACGGCGTCGACGAGGCGGCGCTCGAGCGCCTGCGCTCGTTGCCCGGAGTGGCATCGGTCGCGGTCGAGGAGCGCGAGCAGGCCCAGCTGCTGCTCGTCCAGTCCGCCCACGGGCTCGAGATCACCCAGCAGCTGCTCGCGCAGCTGGACGGCGCCCGCGTCGGCCGGGTGGCATCGCGCGAGCCGACGCTCGAGGACGCCTACGTCGCGCTGGTCACCGGCGTCGACGACGGGGAGGCGGCGTGAGCGCGCTCGCTGCGGGCCGGCTGATGGTCGCGGGCTGGCGGTTCCACCTGAAGAACCTCACCCGATCCGGCTTCTTCCTGCTGATCTCGCTGCTGCAGCCCGTGATCTTCGCCAGCATTGCGTTCTACATGTGGCGATCGGGCCAGCGGTCGGGCACGCTGCTCGCGGTGGCGCTCGGCGCCGGGCTGATGGGTATGTGGTCGTCCACGCTCTTCGGCTCGGGCGGCGCGATCCAGTGGCAGCGCTGGCAGGGCACGCTCGAGGTGCTGATCGCCGCGCCCGCGCCGTTCCTGCTGACGCTGCTGCCGATCACGCTGGCCACGGCGTCCGTCGGCCTGTACTCGATCGTCGCCACGCTGTGCTGGGGCTGGCTGCTGTTCGGGATGCCGCTGACGCTCGTCCACCCACTGGCATTCGCGATCGCCCTGCCGGCGGCGGTCGCGTCGCTGGGGCTGCTGGGACTGGTGCTGGCGTCGACGTTCGTGCTCTATCGCAGTGCCAGCGCGTTCTCGAACCTGCTCGAGTATCCGGTCTGGCTGGTCACCGGCCTGCTGGTGCCAGTCTCGCTCCTGCCCGGGTTCGTGGAACCGATCTCCTGGGTGCTCGCCCCCACCTGGGGCGTCCGCGCGATCCGCCGCGCGGCGCTCGGCGGCGACCCGTGGCCGGCCATCGCGATGTGCGTGCTGCTGGCCGCCGCCTACCTCGCGATCGGCGCACTCACGCTCCGCAACTTCGAGCGCCTGGCGCGGCAGCAGGCAACGCTGTCCCTGACATGAACGACCTACGGCTGTTCTGGTCGGGCGGCAGGTTCACCTACCGCGCGCTCTTCAACTGGATCTCGCCGGTCATGTACGCGACCACGATGCTGGGCAGCCCGCTGTTCCAGATCCTGTTCTTCACGTACGTCGGCAAGACGTACACCACACTCCCCGAGCGCTTCTTCATCGTCGGTAACGCTGTGCAGGTCAGTGCGATGTCCGGCATCTACGCAGCCACGATGACCATCGCCAACGAACGGCAGTTCGGCACGCTGTCTCCGCTGCTGGCGACGCCGGCGAACCGCGTGGTGCTGTTCTTCGGGCGCAGCCTCCCGGTGATCTTCAACGGCCTGGTGGTGTCGGTGTTCGGCTTCCTGGTCGGCATCCTGCTGCTCGACCTCGACCTGGCCGCCGGCAGCCTCCCGGCGCTGGCCGTGGTTCTGGTGGTCACGGTGTCCTCGTGCACCGCCTTCGGGATGATGCTCGGCTCGTTCGGCCTGCGGGCCCGCGACGTCTTCTTCTTCTCGAACCTCGTCTACTTCCTGATGCTGCTGTTCTGCGGCGTCAACGTGCCGCAGGAGGAGCTCCCGGGCTGGATGCAGGCGATCGGCAACGCGTTGCCGATGACACACGGGATCAAGGCCGCGCGCGAGGTCGCCGCCGGCGGCTCGCTCTCCGCCTCGGCCGGTCTGGTGGGCGCGGAGCTGCTCGTCGGGCTGGTCTGGGGGACGGTCGCGTTCGCCCTGTTCAAGCTGTTCGAGGTCGAGTCGCGGCGGCGGGCGTCGCTTGACACGTTCTAGGTACTCGGCGTGCGGCTCCGGTTTGACTGCCCGGGGCCGCCCGCGTATCGTGTGCGCAGGATGCCGAGTCACGCGACTGCCAAGGAGATTGCCGCCCGCTCCCCGTTGAGCGGGCGTCCCGTCGGGTTCTCCTCGCTGTTCGCGTTCAGCCTCCTCGGCCTTCTCCTCATCCTCCTCGCCCGGTAGGGCGAGCGACTTCTGCACACGCGCCGCACACCGGCGCACACGCACACGAGGAGAACTCAACGGGAGAGGTGCGCCCTCTTCCGCGACCCTGAGGAGGTTTTCGCGCATGTCATCCACAACGGACGCCGTCCGGATCTTCGACACCACGCTGCGTGACGGCGAGCAGTCGCCCGGCATCGCGCTCAACGCTGGCGAGAAGGTGGAGATCGCGCGCCAGCTCGAGCGGCTCGGGGTCGACATCATCGAGGCCGGATTCGCGATCTCGTCGCCCGGCGAGATCGAGGGCATCCGCGAGGTCGGGAGCGCGGTCGGCTGCGTCGTCGCGTCGCTGGCCCGCACCAACGACGAGGACATCGACGCTGCCATCGAGTCGCTGCAGGGCGTCAACACACCGCGCATCCACACGTTCATCGCGACGTCCGACATCCACATGGAGCACAAGCTGCGGATGACCCGCGAGCAGGTGCTCGAGTCGGCGGCGCGGGCGGTGCGGCGCGCCAGGTCGTTCACGTCCGACGTCGAGTTCTCATGCGAGGACGCGACGCGAACCGATCCGGAGTTCATGGCCGAGGTCGTGCGCGCGGCCATCGCCGCCGGGGCGACCACCATCAACATCCCGGACACCGTCGGCTACACGGTGCCCGAGGAGTACACCGCCATCCTGCGCGGGCTGTACGAGCGGGTGCCCGAGCTGGAGGGCGTCGTGCTGTCGGTGCACTGCCACGACGACCTGGGCATGGCGGTCGCAAACTCGCTGGCCGGCATCGAGGCCGGAGCTCGCCAAGTCGAGTGCACGATCAACGGCATCGGCGAGCGGGCGGGCAACGCCTCGCTCGAGGAGATCGTGATGCTGCTGCGCACGCGGCGCCCGCGGTTCGGCCTGGACACCTCGATCGAGACAACCGAGATCGTCCGCACGTCGCGCATGGTGTCGCGGCTGACCGGCTACGTCGTCCAGCCCAACAAGGCGATCGTCGGACGTAATGCATTCGCCCACGAGGCCGGCATCCACCAGCACGGCGTGCTGGCGAACCGCCGCACCTACGAGATCATGGACGCCGAGTCCGTCGGCCTGACCGGGTCGGACATCGTGCTCGGCAAGCATTCGGGTCGGCACGCCCTGTCGCAGGCCTTCTCCGACCTGGGCTTCCACATCGAGGGCGACGACCTGAAGCGCGCGTTCGCGCGGTTCAAGGAGATCGCCGACCGCAAGCAGAAGATCACCTCACTCGACCTGGAGGCGATCGCGTCCGACTCACTGCGCGAGCGCGAGGACAGCTACCACCTGGTCTCGCTGGCTATCTCCACCCGCACCGGCGAGCCGGCGCGGGCCGAGATCACCGTGCGCAACGGCGGCGGCGACCAGACCGCGGAGGCGGAGGGCGACGGTCCCGTCGATGCCGTGTTCCGGGCGATCGACGAGCTGCTGGCGGTGCCGGCGACGCTCGTCGAGTACACGATCGGCGCCGTCTCCGGCGGCGCGGACGCGCTCGGCGAGGTGCGCGTCGTCGTCGAGTCGGCCGGACGCAGCTTCGCCAGCCAGGCCGTCTCCACCGACATCACCGAGGCGTCCGCGGAGGCCTATCTGCGGGCGTGCGCTCACGCCAAGACAGCAACCGAACCGGAGCAGGAGCTCGCCGGAGTCTGATGAGATTGGAGCCACGATGACCCATACCCGCCCTGTCCCCATAGTCGCCTGCCTTGCGGGCGACGGCATCGGCCCCGAGGTGATGGCCGAGGCCGGGCGCGTGATCGACACGGCGGGCGAGCTGTTCGGCTTCCGTGTGCGCCAGGTACACCTGCCGTTCGGCGGCGACGCGATCGACAAGCACGGCGACCCGTTCCCGTCGCACGTGCGCGCCGCCGTCAAGGCGTCCGACTCGGTGCTGCTCGGCGCCGTCGGCGGCCCCCGCTGGGAGACCTCTCCGCGGCGCCCCGAGCAGGGACTGCTGGAGCTCCGCCGCGAGCTCGACACGTACGCGAACCTGCGACCGGTGCGCCACGGCGACATCGACCTGATGGTCGTGCGCGAGCTGACCGGCGGCCTGTACTTCGGCCGCAAGGAGCTCGGGGACGACAACGCTATGGACGTCTGCAGCTACACCCGCGAGCAGGTCGAGCGGGTCTCGCGCTGGGCGTTCCGGCTGGCGAGGCGACGGTCCGGTCGCGTCGTCTCAGTCGACAAGGCGAACGTGCTGGCGACGTCGAAGCTGTGGCGCCGCGTCGTCACCGAGCTCCACGAGCAGGAGTTCCCGGAGATGGCGCTGACGCACGAGCTGGTCGACTCGTTCGCGATGAACCTGGCGACCCGCCCCCAGGCGTACGACGTGATCCTTACCGAGAACATGTTCGGCGACATCCTGTCCGACCTGGCCGCGGCCGTTGGCGGCGGGCTCGGGCTGGCGCCGTCGGCGTCGATCGGCACCGAGCCGCCGGGCATCTTCGAGCCGGTGCACGGCTCGGCGCCGGACATCGCCGGCCAGGGCGAGGCGAACCCGATCGCGATGATCCTCTCCGTCGGCCTGATGTTCACGCACGGCCTGGCGCGGCGCGACGTCGGCCGGGCGATCACCGCTGCCGTCGACGAGGTGCTGGCGGGGGGCATCTCGACCGCCGACCAGATCTCGGGCGGCCGCGCCTATGCCACCTGGGAGGTCGGCCAGGCCGTCTGCGAAGCGCTCAAGCACCACGCGACCGGTGGCGCGGAGTTCGAGCGAAACCCTTACCGTGAGGTGGCTGCCCGTGGATAGCGCAACGACACGCATGACAGGGGCCGAGGCCGTCATCCGCTGCCTCGAGGCCGAGGGCGTGACCGACGTGTTCGGTCTGCCCGGCGGTGCCATCCTCCCGCTGTACGACGCCTGGGCGGCGTGCGATCATTCGATCCGCCACTACCTGGTGCGCCACGAACAGGGCGCCGGGCACATGGCGCAGGGGTACGCCCGCGCCACCGGCAAGGTGGGCGTCGCCATCGCCACGTCCGGCCCCGGCGCGACGAACCTGGTCACGCCGATCGCGGACGCGTACCTCGACTCGACGCCGATCGTGTGCATCACCGGCCAGGTGCCGACGCACCTGATCGGCACGGACGCCTTCCAGGAGGCAGATATCCAGGGCATCACGATGCCGATCGTCAAGCACTCCTGGCTGGTCGACCGGGTCGAGGACATCCCGCGGGTGTTCAAGGAGGCGTTCCACATCGCCCGCACCGGCCGGCCCGGCCCGGTGCTGGTCGACATCCCCAAGGACCTGCAGCTGACCGAGTTCGAGTTCTCGTATCCCAAGCAGGTCGACATCCCCGGCTACAAGCCGTCCAAGCACGGCCACCCGAAGCAGGTGATCACGGCGGCCGAGGCGATCCTGGCGGCCGAGCGGCCGACGCTCTACGTCGGCGGCGGCGCCGTCACCTCGGGCCTCGACCCGGCCGACCTGATCCGCGTGGCCCAGGCCGCGCAGATCCCGGTGGTGACCACGCTGCAGGCCAAGGGCGCGTTCCCCGACTCGCACCCGCTGTGCATCGGGCTGCCCGGCATGCACGGGTCGAAGGCCGCCAACTGGGCGATGAACCGCTGCGACCTGCTGATCGCGTGCGGCGCACGCTTCGACGACCGGGTGACCGGCAAGCTGGACGTGTTCGCTCCGGGCGCGCGCGTCATCCACATGGACGTCGACCCGGCCGAGATCGGCAAGAACCGGGCGGCCGACATCCCGATCGTGGGATCGCTCGAGCACGTCATCCCCAAGCTGGCCGAGGCGCTCGAGTCGCGCAGCAACGGCGGGCCGCCGAAGGCCGGCGACTGGCTTGAGACGGTGCAGGGCTGGCAGCGCGACAACCCGTTCCGCTACCGCAACACGCCACCGCTCAAGCCGGAGTTCGTGATCGAGCGGCTGCGTGAGCTGACGCGCGGCCAGGACGTGGTCTGGACGACCGGCGTGGGCCAGCACCAGATGTGGGCGGCGCAGTACCTCGAGATCGACAAGCCGCGGCGGTGGCTGACCTCGGGCGGCGCCGGAACCATGGGCTTCGGCGTGCCGGCTGCGATCGGCGCCAAGGTCGGGCGGCCGGACGCGATCGTCATCAACATCGACGGCGACGGCTGCTTCCAGATGACGATGCAGGAGCTGGCGACCGCCAAGATGTACGGCATCGCGGCGATCCACGTGGTCGTCAACAACGGCTGGCTGGGCATGGTCCGCCAGTGGCAGGAGCTGTTCCACGGCGAGCGCTTCTCGGAGACCCTGCTGGAGGTCGACCTGCCAGACTACGTGAAGCTGGCCGAGAGCTTCGGCATCGCGGCCTTCCGCTGCGAGACCACCGACGAGGTGGACGCCGCGATCACCGCGGCGCTCGAGTGCGGCGGCCCGTGTGTGATCGACGCCCGCGTCGACCACGAGGAGAAGGTGTATCCGATGGTGCCCGCCGGGGCATCGTCGGCCGACATGATCGACGTCGAGTGGGCCGAGGACGACAACGCCTGGGTCGAGGAGGGTGTCTAGATGAGCATGCACACGCTGAGCGTGCTGGTCCTGAACAGGCCGGGCATCCTCACGCGCTGCGCCGGGCTGTTCGCCCGCCGCGGATTCAACATCGAGTCGTTGGCCGTCGGGCCAACGGAGGATCCGAGCCGCAGCCGGATCACACTGCGCATCGACTCCGAGCAGCACTCCGTCGACCAGGTGACGAAGCAGCTGTACAAGCTGGTCGACGTGCTCAAGGTGCAGGAGCTCGGGCCGACCGCGGTCGAGCTCGAGCTGATGATGATCAAGGTGATCAGCGACCCGGCGAAGCGGCCGGAGATCATCTCGCTGGCCGACGTGTTCGAGGCGAACGTCGTCGACGTCGGGCCGGAGGCGATCACGTTCTCCTGCGTCGCGCAGCCCGACCGGCTGCAGGCGCTGGAGGAGCTGCTCGCTCCGTACGGCATCAAGGACCTCGTCCGCACGGGGCGGATCGCGCTCGACCGTGACGGTGCGCTGGGTACACGCAAACGAATGAGGGTGGTTGCATGACCGCGACGATGTACTACGAGTCCGACTGCGATCCCACCGCGCTGGCGGGCAAGACGATCGCGGTCATCGGCTACGGCAGCCAGGGCCACGCCCACGCGCTGAACAACCACGACTCCGGCAACACCGTGGTCGTCGGCGCGCGGCCGGACTCGCGCGCATGGTCGGCGGCGTCGGCGGACGGGCTTCCCGTTGCCTCGGTGGCCGACGCGACCGCGCAGGCGGACGTCGTCATGGTGCTCGTCCCCGACCACATCCAGGCCGGCGTCTACCGCGACGAGATCGCGCCCAACCTGCGGCCCGGCTCGATGCTGATGTTCGCGCACGGCCTGAACATCCACTTCGGGCAGATCATCCCGGCAAAGGACATCGATGTCGCGATGATCGCGCCCAAGGGACCCGGCCATCTCGTCCGCAGACAGTACGCGCAGGGCATCGGCGTGCCCGGGCTGATCGCCGTGCATCAGGACGCGACCGGCAGCGCGAAGCGTCTGGCGCTCGCCTACGGCCACGGCATCGGCTGCGCCCGCGGCGGGCTGATCGAAACGACCTTCCGCGAGGAGACCGAGACCGACCTGTTCGGCGAGCAGGCCGTCCTCTGCGGCGGCACGACGCGGCTCGTGCAGCTCGGGTTCGAGACGCTGGTCGAGGCCGGCTACCAGCCGGAGATCGCATACTTCGAGTGCCTCCACGAGCTCAAGCTGATCGTCGACCTGATGTACGAGGGCGGCATGGCGAAGATGCGCGACTCGATCTCCGACACCGCCGAGTACGGCGACCTGACGGTCGGCCCGCGGATCGTCGACGACAGCGTCCGCGACCGCATGCGCGCGCAGCTCAGGGAGATCCAGGAGGGCCGCTTCGCCCGCGACCTGATCACCGAGGAGGCGGCCGGCCGGCCGCAGTTCCAGGCGCTCCGCCGTCGCGCGGCCGAACACGAGATCGAGGAGGTCGGCGCCCGCCTGCGCTCGATGATGCCCTGGACGCAGGAGGGCGCGGAGGAGAAGGCGGAAGCTTAGTTGCTTGTGCCAGGGGGTCAGGATCCTTGGCACATGTGCCAAGGATCCTGACCCCCTGGCACACTCACCGCACCGGTGGCCAACCGCCGGCCACACGCCGCTACGCTCCCGCCGTGCCCAGCCGCTATCTCCGCCCGGGCAGCCCCACCGACGAGCTGCGGGCCGACTTCGACCGGATCCGCGCAGAGTTCGACGTCACCGTCGGCTTCCCCGACGACGTGACGGCGGAGGCCGAGCGATCCGCGGCGGCACCGCTCGACACGGCCGGCCGGGTCGATCTGACGGACGTCCCCTGGGTGACGATCGACCCGCCGGGGAGCATGGATCTCGACCAGGCGATGCACCTGGAGCGCACGGCGGACGGCTTCGTCGTCCGCTACGCGATCGCCGACGTCGCCGCGCACGTGCCACCCGGGTCGCTGCTCGAACAGGAGGCGTGGAAGCGCGGCACCACCGTCTACTGCCCGGACATCAAGGCGCCCCTCTACCCCACGTCCCTGTCCGAGGGCGCGGCCAGCCTGTTGCCGGACCAGACGCGGCCGGCGATCGTCTTCACGATCCAGCTCGACGCGGAGGGCGAGCGCACCTCGGCACGGGTCGAGCGCGCGACTGTCTGCAGCACCGCGAAGCTCACGTACGGGAGCGCAGAGGTGCCGCACCTGAAGGAGATCGGCCGCCTGCGGATGGCGATCGCCCGCCGCCGTGGCGCGGTCAGCCTGAACGCCCCGGCGCAGGAGGTGATCGCCGACCCCTCGTCGCCGCTGGGATATCGCCTCGAGCTGGAGCCGCGCGTCGAGTCGGAGGACTGGAACGCCGAGATCTCCCTGCTGGCGGGGATGGCGGCCGCCGACCTGATGGCCGAGCGCGGCTTCGGACTGCTCCGCGTGATGGGCGGCGCGGACGAGTACCGGCTGACGCGGCTGCGGCGCGTCGCACACGGGCTGCACGTCGAGTGGCCGGAGGACGAGCCGTACCGCGACTTCGTCGGCCGGCTCGACCCGGCTCGGCCGCGCGACGCCGTCATCCTGGAGGAGGCGCGCGGCGTGATGGGGCACGCGTCCTACCTGTACTTCGACGGGACGCCGCCGAAGGACGCGATCCACGCCGGGATCGCCGCGCGCTACGCGCACACGACCGCGCCGCTGCGCCGGCTCGCCGACCGCTACGTCCTCGACCTGCTGGCCGGCGGCGGCGACCGCGCCACGCTGGAGCGGCTGCCGAAGGCGATGGCGGAGGCGCAGACGCGGGGCGGCCGGGTCGAGCACGCCGTCATCGACCTGATGGAGACGCGGATGCTCGAGCACCGCATCGGCGAGAGGTTCGAGGCAACGCCGCTCGAGGAGGATCGCCGCGGGACGGTGATCCAGATCGCCGAACCGCCGGTTCGCGCACGGCTGCATGCGGACCCGCGGCCGCCGCTGGGCCGGCGCGTCGCGGTGCTGCTGGTGCGAGCCGACCCGCGCTCGCGCTCGCTCGAGTTCAGGCCCGCGCCGACGAGCTGAGCCGCTCCAGCCCGCGGACGCTGGGCATGCACAGCAGGAACACCGTGGAGACGCCGAGCCAGCCGACCGAGATCCACAGCGTCTCGGCGACGCCCAGCCTCGCGGCGACCGGTCCGGCCAGTGCCATCCCCACCGGCATCAGGGCGAACGTGGCCGCCCGCTCGTAGCTCGCCACGCGCGCCAGGGCCTTGCGGGGGACGCGCTGCTGCACCGTCGTGTCCCATAGCACCAGGTAGAGCGACACCGCTGCGCCCGCCGGCACGGCCGCCAGGGCGATGCTCCAGGTCGGTGCGGCCACCGCCAGCAGGGCGAGCATCGGCGCGAACGCCGCATTGATGACCACGGCGACGAGCAGCGGCCGCCGCGGGTGCACGCGCAGCCCGGCCGCCCCGCCGGCGACCGTGCCCAGCCCGTACGCGGCGCTGATCAGCGCCCACGACGACGCGCCGTCGAGTTCGCGGTTGGCGACGATCGGCCCGAGCACCCAGTACGGCCCCCAGATCACCAGCACCCACAGCCCCGTGTCCAGCACCATCGCCATCAGCCAGAGACGGGATCGCACCTCCGACCAGCCGCGGGCGAGATCCTCCCGGAACCCGCTGGGCTCGGCGTCGACCGCGTGACGGCCGACGGCCATCCGTGAGAGCACCGCCGCGGCGACCAGGAACGACGCGGCGTCCGCGAGGATCGCCCATCCCGCCCCCGCGGTGGCCACCAGGATGCCAGCGATCACCGGACCCGCGACTCGCGCCACGTTCGACTCCAGATGGCGCAGCGCGTTGGCGCGCTGCAGCAGCTCCTCGGGCACGGTCTCCGGGAGCAGCCCGGCCCACGCCGGCTGGTGGAACGCGTCGGCAGCCCCACCGACCGTCGCAAGCACCGCGAGCTGCCAGACCTGCGCATGGCCGGAGATCAGCAGCACGCCCATCGCCCCCTGCCCCGCCGCCGAGATGACGTCGGCCGCCACCATCACCCGCATCCGCGGCAGGCGGTCGGCCCAGACACCGCCTGCCAGCAGCAGCACCGCCACCGGCACCAGCTCCGCCCCGAGCACGACGCCCAGCGCGGTCGGCGAGTCGGTCAGCTCCAGCACCGCGAAGGCCAGCGCGATCGGCGTCATCCACGACCCCAGCAGCGATACCGCCTGGGCGGCGAACAGCAGCCGGTAGTCCCGCTCGGCGAACGGGGCGAGGGAAGGGGTGAGCGGCATCGGGCGGCAGGCTATCGCCCGCGCGGGGTCAGCTGCGAGCGGCCTGGGCGAGCTCGAGGTAGGCATCGAGCTCGCCGCTCGACGCGTTCTCGACCCCGTTCAGCGTGATCTGCAGCTGCAGCCCGAGCAGGCGGCAGGGCAGATCGCTGGGCGCCCACGGCACCGCCAGGATGAAGCGCGCGTGCTCCTCACCGGTGTCCCGCCCGACGATCCGGTAGACCCAGCGGAGCGTGTGATCGGGCCCTTCCACCTGCCAGCCGAACACCGCGAGCTGCTCGCCCGCACGCTCGGCGTCGGTGCGGGGCGACTCCATCAGCCCGCGCATGATCTCCAGGACCGCGCCGCTGCCCGCCGGACTCCCGCTGTGGACGTCGATCAGCGATGAGAGGAGCAGCGGCTCGGGGCAGAGCTCGCTCGTGCCTTCGTGGTCGGAGAACACCCTCCGAGCGTACGGCCGGTCGGGGGATGCCGCCACCCCACCTGTGGGGGATTCCGCCGCCGCGGGAACCGATCAGCTGGGTGCCGTCGAAGACCTGGTATGGCCGCCGTTGACGACCACTCGCTAGCCTCCCCGGGAATGACAGACACCGGGACGTCGCCCTCCGTCTGGACACTGTCGCCGGCCGGGGCGGCACGCGCGATCGCGATCGTCGCCCACGGTGGCCGGGCAAACTCGACCGCGCCGGCATCCCGCGCCGGCCGGCCGGCGCTGCGTATGTACCCGTTCACGATCGGCCTGCACCGCAGCGGGCGCCGGGAGGGCCTGGCGGTCGCCCAGCTCCGCTACCGGGTGGTCGGCTTCAACGACGGCGACCCCGTCAGGGACGTCGAGTGGGCGATCGGCGAGCTGCGCGGGCGGTTCGGCGAGCTGCCGGTGTGCCTCGTGGGGCACTCGATGGGAGCGCGGGCCTGCATCCGCGCGGCGGGCGCCGACGGCGTGGTCGCCGTGGCCGGGTTGGCGCCGTGGCTGACGGCGGAGGATCCGGTCGAGCAGGTGGCCGGCCGCACGGTGATGCTGGCCCACGGAGCCCGCGACCGCATCACCGACCCCGCCCGGTCGCTGGCCTGGGCCGAGCTGGCATATCCCATTGCCGGCCGTCTCTGCCGCTTCGAGGTCGCCCGCGCCGGCCACGCGATGCTCCAGCGGAGCGGCCTCTGGCAGGCGCTGGTCCGCCGGTTCACGCTCGGATCGCTGGGACTTGCCCCGCTTGGTGACGAGCTGAGCGCCGCCCTCGGCGCTTCGGCCGACAGGGCGACGAGGATCCCCCTTTGACCGCCGTCCCGCGGATCATGGGACTGCTGACCGCCGCGTACGGGGTCTCGGCGATCGCCCGGCCCGACATCATCCGTCGTCACGGCGAGCTCGAGGACACCGATGCCGTGCGGCTGCTGTCCACCATCGTCGGCGTCCGCGACCTGGTGTCCGGCACGCTGATCGTGCTGGCGCCTGCGGGGCGGCCGCTGACGGCGGCGCTGGGCGTCCGCGTCGCATTCGACCTCGGTGACGCCGCGACATTCGGCACGTTGCTGCCCACGCCACGCGCCCGCCGCAAGATCGCCGCCGTCGCCCTCGGCTGGGCGGCGCTGTGCGCCGCCACGATCCCTCGGGCCCGGTCATGAAGGTCGCGGTCATCGGCAGCGGGATCTCCGGCCTGACGGCGGCCCACGTCATCGCCCGTCGTGGCAACGATGTCACCCTCTATGAGAAGGACGGCTACTTCGGCGGCCACTCGAACACCGTTACGGTTGCCGGCGAGCGCGGCGAGATCGGCGTCGACACCGGCTTCATCGTCCACAACCGGCGGACCTACCCCCACCTGATCCGGCTGTTCGACGAGCTCAGCGTTGCCACGCAGGAGAGCGACATGTCGTTCGGCGTGCGGTGCGACGACTGCGGGCTCGAGTACGCCGGCGCGCGGGGCGTCCGCGGCATGCTGGCGACGCCGAGCAGCCTGACCAAGCCCAGCTACCTGCGGATGCTGACCGAGGTGCGCAGGTTCCACCAGCACGCCCGCCGCGTGCTGCTGGATCCCGCCGCCGACCGAATGTCGCTCGGCGACTTCCTCGACGAGGGTGGATACTCCGACTACTGCCGCGACCACTTCGTGCTCCCGCTGACCGGCGCGATCTGGTCATCCTCACCCACCCAGATGTACGAGTTCCCGGCCCGTTATCTGATCCGTTTCTTCGCGAACCACGGCATGCTCACCGTGCGTCACGCGCCGCGCTGGCGGACCGTGACCGGCGGCAGCCGCGTCTACGTGCAGGCGATCCTCGGGCGGCTGGGCGCCGGCGCGCTGGGCGGGACTCCGGCGGTGTCCGTGCTGCGGACACCGGACGGCATCGTGGTCGGCGACGCCAGCGGCGGCGAGCGGCGGTTCGACGGCGTGGTGATCGCCACGCACGCCGACCAGGCGCTGCGGCTGCTGGGCGACCCATCGGAGGCGGAGCAGGAGGTGTTGTCGAGGTTCCGCTACTCGGCGAACGAGACGGTGCTGCATACCGACGGCTCGATCCTCCCCCGCTCGTCGGCGGCGCGCGCCTCCTGGAACTATCTGCTCGAGGCATGTTCCGCGACGCAGCCTCCGGTGCATGTGACCTACCACATGAACCGCCTTCAGGCCTTTGACGAGCCGATCGACTACTGCGTGACGCTGAACCACACCACACGGATCTGCCCCGAGTCCGAGCTACGGCGGTTCGCCTACGAGCACCCGGTGTACACGGCCGATGCGCTCGACGCGCAGCGCCTGCTGCCCGGGTTGTCCGGGCAGCGCAATACGGCGTTCTGCGGCGCGTACCACGGCTGGGGGTTTCACGAGGACGGCTGCGTCTCGGGCATCCGCGCCGCGCTGGCACTGGGGTTCGCGTGGTGACCGGCCCCGCGCTCTACGAGGGGCAGGTGATGCACACGCGACCGTCGGGAGCGCGCTACCTGTTCCGCCACCGCATGTACATGTGGCTGGTCGACCTCGACCGGCCGGTGCGCATGCCGCTGCCGCTGCGCCCCTTCGCCGGGATCCGCTCCCGCGACCACCTGGGCGACCCTGCGCAGGGCATCCGCGAGAACGTGGACGCCTACCTGGCGGACAACGGCATCCACCTGGACGGCGGGCGGATCCTGATGCTTGCCAACGCCCGAGTGCTGGGCTACGTCTTCAACCCGCTGACCGTGTACTGGTGCCACGGGCCGGACGGCGATCTGCGCTGTATCGTTGCCGAGGTGCACAACACGCACGGTGAGCTCCACTGCTACCTGCTGCGGCCGAGCGACCGCGGCCGCTGTGAGGCGGACAAGGAGTTCTACGTCTCCCCGTTCCTGACCGTGGACGGCCGCTACCGAATGGCGTTCGCAGAACCGGGGGAGCGGCTCTCGGTGCAGATGGAGCTGCACCAGGAAGGCGCACGAGTGTTCGCCGCGTCGCTGACCGGCCGGAGGCGGCCCCTGACCGCCGGCAACCTGGCGCGGATGGCGGTGCGCCATCCGCTGATGCCCCAGCGCGTCACGGGCCTGATCCACCTGCACGGCGTGCGGCTGTACCTGCGCCGCGTGCCACTCGTCCGCTGGCGCCGCGAGGGGGCCGCGTGAGCCGCGGGCCCGCTGTGCCGCCTGCGATCCGCGCGCCGGTGCGCGGGGCCGTTGCCCGCCGGCTGTTCGCCTCCGCTGTCGACCGGCTGGGACCGCTCGAGGTGATCGGCCCACGCGGGGAGGCGATCCGCCCCTGGCACGGGGCGCCGCGGATGACGATCGCCTGCAACAGCTTCTTCGACCGTATCGCCACCCAGGGCAACGTGGGATTCGCCGAGGCGTACATGGCGCGCGAGTGGCACGCCGACGACCTGGTCGGCGTGCTGACCGCGTTCGCCGCGCACATCTCCAACCTGGTGCCCACTCCGCTGCGCCGGCTGCGCGGCGTCTGGGAGCGCCGCGAGCCGTCCGGGGACGACAACAACCCTGCCGGCTCGGCGCGCAACATCTCACGGCATTACGACCTCTCGAACGACCTGTTCTCGCTGTTCCTGGACGAGACGATGACGTACTCCTGCGCCGTTTTCGACGGCGACGACGAGCCGCTGGCGGCCGCCCAGCGTCGCAAGTACGCGCTGGTCTCGGAACTGGCCGAGATCGAGCCCGGCATGCACGTGCTCGAGATCGGCACCGGCTGGGGCGGCATGGCGATGCACCTCGCCGGCCAGGGGTGCCGCGTCACCACTGCGACGCTCTCCCGGGAGCAGGCGCAGCTGGCCGCGCAGCGCGTCCGCGACGCGGGCCTGGCGGATGCGGTCGACATCCAGCTGCGCGACTACCGCCACCTGCAGGGCCGCTACGACGCGATCGTCTCGATCGAGATGTTCGAGGCCGTCGGCGAGCGATACTGGCCGGTCTTCTTCGCCGAGTGCGACCGGCTGCTGCAGCCGGGCGGCGCCGTCGGCCTGCAGACGATCACCATGTCGCACTCGCGCTACCTGGCGACGCGCCGCGCCTACACGTGGGTCAAGAAGTACGTCTTCCCGGGCGGCGCGATCCCTTCACGGCCGGCGATCGATGCGGCGATGGCCCGCGCTTCCGCGCTGCGGGTGACCGCCGACCGCGAGATCGGGCTGCACTATGCACGGACGCTGCGGGGCTGGCGGGAGCGGTTCCTCTCCCGGGTCGACGAGGCCCACGCGCTCGGCTTCGGCGACACCTTCGTGCGGATGTGGGAGCTGTACCTCGCATACTGCGAGGCGGGATTCGCGACCGGCGCGATCGGCGACGCCCAGCTGCGGCTGGAGCGCCGGTGAGGTATCCGGGCGCCGTCGTCTGGATCACGGGGGCGTCCAGCGGGATCGGGGAGTCGCTGGCCCGCGAGCTGGCGCGGCCGCGGCGCCCGCGTCGCGATCACCGCTCGCCGCGGCGACCGGCTGGACGCGATCGCAGGCGACCGGATGCTCTCCGTGCCGGCGGACGTCACCGACCTGGACGCGATGCGCGCAGCGGCGGCGCGGATCGAGGAGGAGCTCGGCCCGATCGACCTGGCCGTGCTGAACGCCGGGACGTGGCGGCAGATGGACGTCACCGCGTGGGACACCGACCTCTTTCGGCGGCACGTCGAGACAAACCTGATGGGCATGGTGCACGGCATCGACGCCGTGCTGCCGGGCATGCGGAGGCGCCGCGGCGGCGTGATCGCCGGTGTCTCCAGCGTCGCCGGCTACCGCGGCTGGCCTAGCTCAGAGGCCTACGGCAGCACCAAGGCGGCGGAGATCAACCTGCTGGAGTCGCTGCGCATCGATCTGCTGCCGCTGGGCATCCGGGTGCTCACCGTGTGCCCCGGGTTCGTGCGCAGCGACCTGACGTCGCAGAACACCTTCCGCATGCCGTTCCTGATGGAGCCGCCGGACGCCGCGACGCGGATCGCCGACGGCATCGCCCGCGAGAAGGCCGAGATGGTGTTCCCGCTGCCGATGATGGTGCTGATGAAGGCGACCCGGCTGGTGCCGGTACGGCCGTGGACGGCGCTGATGTCCCGGCAGGCGAAGACGCGGCGCAACAAAGGGGTCTGACCCCGTTGTTGCGCTAGGCGGCCGCCAGCCGGTTGCGCGTCTCAAAGGCGGCCAGCACGGCGAGCACCGCCAGCACGCAGAACGCCAGCGCCAGCGACGAGATGACGGTGCCCAGCGGCGCCAGCGCGATGATCACAGCGGCAGCGACGACGCGCTTGCGGCTGACGTTGTGAATCATCCGCAGCCGGAACAGCGTGTGGCCGGCCAGGTACAGCACCGGGCCGACGACGAGCACGGCCAGCTCGACGCCGGTGGCCGTCGCACCCGGGTGGGCGATCACCAGCTCGTCGCCCACCGCGACGACGATGATGCCGGCGACGATCGGTACATGCAGGTAGGTGTAGGCGTCGCGGCCCAGCTTGCCGCTGTCGTCGGCACGGGAGAGAAACCGCTGCGCGCGCCAGCCGACCTCGTCGAAGTACAGCCACCACAGTGCCGCCGACGTCGCGAATGCCACCATCAGCGCCGTGCCGATCGCCAGGTCGATCCCGGCCGCCGACGCCGTGGCACCGGTGACCACGATCGACTCGCCCAGCGCGATGATGACGAACAGCTGGAAGCGCTCGGCGAAGTGCGCGGTCTCGATCTCCCAGTCGGTCGTCTCCGACCGGCCGAGGAACGGAGTCCAGTAGCCGACCGACGGCGCGGCATAGTCGATCGCCAGCGCCGCCACCCACAGCACCAGCCGTGCGTCGTCCGGCGCGAACCCGCCTGCAACCCAGAGCACCGCGGAGACGATGCTCCAGGCCAGGATGCGCTCGAACATGACGTGGAAGTCGTGGTCCCTGGGCGTCGCGTAGACGTTGAACCCGTTGCGCACCAGCTGCAGCGCCGCATACGAGCAGGCGAACAGCGGCGCCAGGTCGCCGAACGCCTCGGGGATGGCGACCGACATCAGCAGGCTGGCGCCCATCACCAGCAGCAGCACCAGCCGCACGGGCACGGAGTCCGGGTCGAACCAGTTGGTCATCCACGTCGTGTAGATCCATGCCCACCAGACGACCAGCAGCAGGAACAGCGTCTGCAGGGCGCCGTGCACCGTCAGGTGCGCGAGCAGCAGGTGGCTGAGCTGGGTCACCGCGAACACGAACACGAGGTCGAAAAACAGCTCCAGCCAGGTCGCCCGCTGCTCCTCCCCCGTGCGCTGGCGGAAGTGACGTGAGCCGCTCACCTATCGGACCATAGCCGGGGCCGGCGACGCCGCCTGCACACCGCGATTTACACTGACGACATGCCGCGCACCCTGTTCGAGAAGGTCTGGTCCGACCACGAGATCGGCGACGGCCTGCTCTTCATCGACCTGCACCTCGTCCACGAGGTGACCAGCCCCCAGGCGTTCGACGGGCTGCGGCTGGCCGGCCGCCCCGTCCGCCGTCCCGACAGGACGCTGGCGACCGCCGACCACAACGTCCCCACCGGCGGCGACCGCGCCGACGAGCTGTCGGAGCAGCAGCTGGCCGCGCTCTCCCGCAACTGCGAGGAGTTCGGCGTGCGGCTCTACCCGCTGGGCCACCGCAACCAGGGGATCGTCCACGTCATCGGGCCCGAGCTGGGCGTCACCCAGCCGGGGATGACGATCGTCTGCGGCGACTCGCACACGTCGACCCACGGCGCATTCGGTTCGCTGGCGTTCGGAATCGGCACCAGCGAGGTCGAGCACGTGCTGGCAACACAGACGCTCGTCCAGCGCCGGCCGAAGACGATGCTGATCGACTACCGCGGCGAGCTCGGTCCGGGCTGCACGGCCAAGGACATGATCCTCGGCACGATCGCCCAGATCGGCACCGCCGGCGGCGCCGGCCACGTGATCGAGTACGCGGGCGACGCGATCCGCGGGCTCTCGATGGAGGGCCGGATGACCATCGCCAACATGTCGATCGAGGCCGGTGCCAGGGCGGGCATGATCGCGCCTGACGAGACGACGTTCGCGTACCTGGAGGGCCGCCCCGGTGTCCCCGAGGACTACGCCGCCGCGATCGAGCGCTGGAGCGGGCTGCGCACGGACGAGGGCGCCGAGTTCGACCAGACCGTGATCGTCGACGTACCGTCCCTCGCGCCGCAGGTGTCGTGGGGCACCAACCCCGGGCAGGTGGTGCCGGTGACCGGCGCCGTGCCGGAGCCGCGGAACGAGTCCGACGAGCGCGCGCTGGCGTACATGGACCTGCGGCCGGGGACGCCGGTCGAGGAGATCCGCATCGACCGCGTGTTCCTGGGCTCGTGCACCAACGGCCGGCTGGAGGACCTGCGGGCCGCCGCCGACGTCGTCCGCGGCCGCAGGGTCGCCGACGGCGTCAGGGCGATGGTCGTGCCGGGCTCGATGCTGGTTAAGGCTCAAGCTGAGCGTGAGGGTTTGGACTCGGTGTTCCGCGACGCCGGGTTCGAGTGGCGGAGCGCCGGCTGCTCGATGTGCCTGGGCATGAACCCGGACATCCTGGCGCCCGGCGAGCGCTGCGCCTCGACCTCAAACCGCAACTTCGAGGGCCGCCAGGGCCGCGGCGGGCGCACCCACCTGCTCTCGCCGGCGATGGCCGCGGCGGCCGCGGTGACCGGCCGCCTGACGGACGTCCGGGAGCTGGTCGCGTGAAGCCGGTTCGCGTCGTCACCGGCCGCGTGGCCGCCCTCGACCGGACGGACGTCGACACCGACCAGATCATCCCCAAGCAGTTCCTGAAGCGGATCGAGCGCACGGGATTCGGCGAGTTCCTGTTCTGGGACTGGGCGAAGCAGCCGGACTTCCCGCTCAACCGCCCGGAGTTCCAGGGCGCGCCGATCCTGGCCGCCGGCAGGAACTTCGGCTCGGGGTCGTCACGCGAGCATGCGCCATGGGCGCTGCAGGATCACGGGTTCGAGGCGATCATCGCCCCCAGCTTCTCGGACATCTTCAAGGCGAACTGCGCCATGATCGGCCTGCTGGCGGTCGAGCTGGACGAGGCCGACGTCCGGGAGCTGCTCGATAGGGCGCCGGACGAGGCCACGGTCGACCTCGAGCGGCGCGTCGTGACGCTGCCGTCGGGCCGGGAGGTCGCCTTCCCGATCGACGACGACACCCGCGAGCGGCTGCTCAACGGCTGGGACGAGATCGCCCTGACCGAGCGCCGGCTGGAGGAGATCGAGCGCTACGAGCGGGAGCGCGAGCGCACCGGGCCGAACGTGCTGGCCCTCTGAGCGCCGCTTCTGGCGTCCGCGCTCCGGTCCGGACGGTAGGATCGCCGCGCCGATGAAGATCGCAGTCCCCACCGAGCGCCGGGAGCACGAGCGACGGGTCGCCCTGACGCCCGACGCCGTCACGCGGCTGACCGGCCAGGGCATCGAGGTACTCGTCCACGCCGGCGCCGGTGCCGGCGCGTCGCTGCCGGACGCGGCGTACGTCGATGCCGGTGGGCGGATCGTGGCCGACGAGGCCGAGCTGCTCGCCCAGGCGGACGCGCTGGTCACGGTCGGCCGCCCCCAGGACGACTGGATCGAGGGCCTGCGCCGCGGGGCCGTGCTGGTCGGCCTGTTCCAGCCGCTGTCGAACCGCGACCTGGTTGACCGGCTGGCCGCCGCAGGGCTGACCGCGTTCAGCCTGGACGCCATCCCCCGGATCACACGGTCGCAGTCGATGGATGCGCTGTCTTCGCAGGCGACGGTGTCCGGCTACAAGGCGGTGCTGATCGCCGCCGGGCACATTCCCCGCTTCTTCCCGATGCTGATGACGGCCGCCGGCACCATCCCGCCCGCCAAGGTGCTGGTACTGGGCGCCGGCGTCGCCGGGCTGCAGGCGATCGCCACGGCCCGCCGGCTGGGCGCCGTCGTCTCGGCGTTCGACACGCGGCCGGTGGTCAAGGAGCAGGTGCAGAGCCTGGGCGCGACGTTCGTCGAGCTGGAGCTGGAGGTCGAGGAGGGCCAGGACGCCCGCGGCTACGCCACCGAGCTGTCCGAGGCGCAGCACGCGCAGGAGCAGGCGCTCGTCCAGCGCTCGGTGACCGAGAGCGACGCGGTGATCACCACCGCCCTGATCCCCGGACGGCCTGCTCCGGAGCTGATCACGGCATCCGCCGTCGAGGGCATGCGCCCCGGGTCGGTGATCGTCGACCTGGCGGCGGAGGCCGGCGGCAACTGCCAGCTGACGAGTCCAGGAGAGGTGATCGTGCACAACGGAGTGACCATCGTGGGGACGCTCAACCTCCCCTCCACCATGCCGCTGCATGCGAGCCAGATGTTCGCGCGCAACATCACCAGCCTGCTCGACCTGATCACAGCGGACGGAGAGCCGGCGATCGACTTCGAGGACGAGATCGTCGCCGACGCCTGCATCACGCACGACGGCAAGATCGTCTCCCGGCTGCTCCAGGGGGCGGCGGCATGAGCGCCGAACTGGTCGCCCAGCTGACCGTGCTGGTGCTGGCGGCGTTCGTCGGCATCGAGGTGATCTCGAAGGTGCCGACCACGCTGCACACGCCGCTGATGAGCGGCACGAACGCGATCCACGGCATCGTCATCGTCGGGGCGATCCTGGTCACGGCGTCGACCGACTCGACGCTGGTCAAGGTGCTCGGCACGATCGCCATCGCGTTCGGCGCGATCAACGTGGTCGGCGGCTTCCTGGTCACCGACCGGATGCTGCACATGTTCAAGCGGCGCCCGGGCGACGGGGAGCGCGATGGATAAACGCCAGGCGGTCGACCTCGCCTATCTGGTCTGTGCGATCACCTTCATCATCGGGCTGAAGCGGCTCTCGTCCCCGCGCACCGCCGTGCGCGGCAACCAGGTCGCGGCCTTCGGCATGGTGCTGGCGATCGGCGTGACGCTGTGGGATGCGGACGCCCGCAACCTGGCCTGGATCATCGCCGGCATCGCGATCGGCGGCGTGATCGGCGCGTACTCGGCGCGCGCGGTGAAGATGACCGCGATGCCGCAGATGGTGGCGCTGTTCAACGGCGTCGGCGGCGGCGCAGCGGCGCTGATCTCGATCTCCGAGTACCACGACCGGATCAGCCTTGCCACCGACCCGGCGACCAGCTTCCTGATCTCGACGCTGTTCTCGGCGATCGTCGGCGGCGTCAGCTTCGCCGGATCGATGGTCGCCTTCGGCAAGCTGCAGGAGGTGATCTCGGGCAGCCCCGTCACGGTGCCCGGCCAGAAGGCGGTGAACGCCGTCAACTTCACCGCCATCGTCGTCCTGGCGGTCTACCTGGCGGCGGGCAACGAGAGCGAGGGCGTGCTGGTGCTGGCCGTTGCCCTCTCGCTGCTGCTCGGCGTCAGCTTGGTGATGGCGATCGGCGGCGCGGACATGCCCGTCGTGATCTCGCTGCTCAACTCCTTCACCGGCCTCGCCGCCGCGGCGACCGGCTTCACGTTGCATAACAACCTGCTGATCATCGCCGGCACGCTGGTCGGCGCGTCGGGCGCACTGCTGACGCAGATGATGAGCCGGGCGATGAACCGCTCGCTGGCCAACGTCGTGTTCGGAGCGTTCGGCACCGGCAGCGGGACGGCGGTGGCCGGTCCCACGGGCGCGCAGGGCACGGTGCGCTCTGCCTCGGCCGACGATGTCGCCGTGATGCTCGGCTACGCCCGCCGCGTTGTGATCGTTCCCGGCTACGGGCTCGCCGTCGCCCAGGCGCAGCACGTCGTCCGCGAGCTGGCCGACCAGCTCGAGCGCAAGGGCGTGGACGTGCGCTACGCCATCCATCCTGTCGCAGGCCGGATGCCCGGCCACATGAACGTGCTGCTGGCCGAGGCGGACGTGCCCTACACCCAGCTCTACGAGATGGACGAGATCAACGCCGAGTTCCCGCGCACCGACGTGTCGCTGGTGGTCGGGGCCAACGACGTCGTCAACCCCGCGGCGAAGAACACGCCGGGCAGTCCGATCTACGGCATGCCGGTGCTGAACGTCGATCAGTCGCAGGCCGTGGTGGTGCTCAAGCGCTCGATGAACACCGGCTTCGCCGGCATCGACAACGAGCTGTTCACCGACCCGAAGACGACGATGCTGTTCGGCGACGCCAAGGAGTCGCTGGCCAACCTCGTCACCTCGGTCAAGAACGTCTGACGCAACACCGGGGTCAGACCCCTTTGTTGCGCGTGGTCGCTAGCTGCCCGGCGTGAGCGAGTCGATGTAGGCGATCAGCTGGTTGACCTCTGTGTCCGTCAGGATGCCGCCCCAGTGGGGCATGCTGACGATCGGCGCCTTGCCGAGGACGCTCCCGCTGCGGATGATTTCCGCCATCGCCTGGTCGTCGAACTCGTTGTGGAAGTCGGCGCCGACCAGCGGCGGGATCGTCCCGTCCGGCGAGGCAGGATTGGGAACGCCGCCGAGAGCATTCGGGCCATGGCAGTTGACGCAGCCGAAGCTGTCGTAGAGCACCATGCCGGCGACCACGTCGCCCTGATCCGTTGGGACGGTCGCCACGGCCGTGCCGGGAACGGCTGGGAATCCGGCCTTGATGTACGCCACCAGGGCATTGATCTGGCCCTTCGAGACGACGCCCTTCCAGACCGGCATGTACGGCTTCGTGGGGTCGGACGACACGCCGGCCCCGTGCTCGATGATCTGAGTGAGTTGCTGCGACGTGAGGGTCGAGGCGACCGCCTGCAGACCGGGCACGTCGGCGGAGACGCTGCCGTCTCCACGCGGGCCGTGGCACTGGGCGCAGGCGAACTGGCTGAAGGCGCGTGCACCGACCGCGACCTCCTGTGACACCGGGGCCGGCTTGGCAGGTGGCGGCTGGCTCGACGCCGCGGTCGCCGGAGCACTGTTCCGGCCCGACCAGAACGCAGCGAGGGCAACGGCGATCACGACGAAGGTGATCGCAGCGACGGCGACCAGAACATCTCCACTCCCTTGCCTGCCGGCCGGCTCATCACTCATGGCGCGATCATCCTACTCCTCCGCCGGCCGAGCATCGGTGACCGCACGGACACCGTTGCGGCGAACCCGCAATCAGAGCTGGCGCAGCAGCGCCGAGACCAGGTCGGCGCGCTCGTCGACCGACCTGAGCGAAACGCGCTCGTCGTCGGCGTGGGCACCGGCGCCCAGCGGGCCGAGGCCGTCCAGCACCGGCGTTCCCACGGCCGCGGCGAAGTTGCCGTCGGAGCCGCCGCCGGAGGCGTTCTCGCTGACCTGCTGACCGAGTCCGCGGGCGATCTCGATCGCCCGTGCGGCCAGCGCCTTCGCCGCGTCGTCGCGAATCATCGGAGGACGCGTGATGCCCCCGGTCACAGTCAGTCTCGCGCCGTCGAGCATCGGCCGCAGCCCGTAGATCGCCTCCTCGAGCGTCCGTTGCTCGTCGTCCGTCCAGGCCCGCGCGTCAACCCGCGCCCATGCCGCAGCCGCAACGACGTTGTCTCCTGTGCCACCAGCGACCTGGCCGACGTTGACACGGACGCCGCGTTCACGGTCGCGCAGCTCGAGGAGCCGCAGCGTCTGGTGCGCCAGCTCCTCGACGGCTGAGATGCCCTGTCCTCCGTGACCCGCGTGGGCCGCCTCGCCCTCGATCCGCAGCTGATAGCGGGCCAGACCCGAGCGCTCCGTGGTGATCGTCCCGTCCTGCACCGGCGGCTCGAGCACGAGCGCAGCCTCGGCGCGGCGCGCCAGCTCCTCGACGTGCGGCCGCCCGCTGGGGCTGCCGATCTCCTCGTCCGCCGTCACCAGCACGCTGACCGGCCTGCCGAACGGCATGCCCCGGCGCAGCGCCTCCAGCATGACCACGATGCCGCCCTTCATGTCGAGCGCACCGGGCCCATGGGCCATGTCGCCGTCCACGCGGAACGGCATTCTCTGGAGCGTCCCCGCGGGCCACACGGTGTCCAGATGGGCAAGCAGGAGCAGCCCCGCCTTACCGTCGTCCTCGGGGCCGAAGCTGGCACGGACCACCTCGCCGTCGTGGTGCACGCGCCCCCCCAGCGACGCCAGCTCGGCCGTGATGAACTCGCCGATGTGAGCGATCCGCGCGGGGTCGCCGGTCGGACTCTCGAGCTCGACCAGCCGCCGCAGCGTGTCGACCGGCTTCATCATGTGGGCAGTATGGCGGCTGGGACCGTCTTCGCGCCCATCCACCTGCGCCACTCAGCCGCCAGCGAGCCGTCGGCGATCGCCGCCGACAGTCCGCGGTCGATCAGCTCGCGCACCGCGTGGTCGCCCCTGCGGCAGGCCGCACCCCACGGATTCTGCGTCTCCGCGACATGCGCGATTCGGAAGCCCCCGCCGGCGACCACTCCACCGAACGCCGGCTCATCGTCCACGAAGGCATCGATGTCGCCGCTCCCGACAGCGTCGATCATCTCCGCGAACACGTCGTCGGACGTGCCGTCGAAGGCAACGAGCTCGGCGGCGCCGAACGTCTCGGCCAGGCGCATGTTCGTGGAGTCGGCGATGGCTCCCACGCGGGCGCCGCGCAGGCCGGCGAGCGATGTGATCGGCGAGTCGGCGCGCACCAGGACGGCCTCGTCGAACGCCGCGTAGGGCCGCGAGTAGTCGAACAACTCGCGCCGTTCCTCGGTGATCGCCGAGCCGCACCAGATGGCATCCACCTCGCCCGCGTCCAGCGCGGGCCGGAACCGGTCCCAGCGCCGGAACTCCCAGGCAACGACGAGGCCGGCGTGCTCCGCCGCCAGCCGCGCCAGCCCCGGCTCCAGTCCGTCGCGCGCGCCCTCCGGCGTCGTCCAGAACAGCGGCCGCGCGTCCATGTCGGCGCAGCACAACGTCAGCACGCCGTCGGCGACCAGCCCGCTCACGGGATCGCCCGCAGGTACATCTCGCGGTGCCACTCGGTCACAGTGCCGCAGAACCGCTCCCACTCGTCGGTCTTGTACTCCACGAACGCGTCATACAGCGCGTCGGGGAGCGCGCCCCGCACGACATCGTCCTCCGCCAGCGCGGCCAGTGCGTCGCCCAGCGTACGCGGCAGCGCGGGGAACCGCCCCGCCGAATCGCCGTACGAGTCCTCGGACTGCGGAGCGCCGGGATCGATTCGCCGCTGGAGACCATCGGCGATCGCCTCCAGCACGGCGGCATGGGAGATGAACGGGTTGACGCTGGCGTCGGGCAGCTTGTACTCCAGCCGCCCGGACGCGCTGACCCGCACCGCGCACGTGCGGTTGTCGAAGCCCCAGTTGACAACGGCCGGGGCGAACTGCCCGACATCCCAGTAGCGCGCGTAGGAGTTCACGGTCGGCGCGAGCAGCGCCAGCATCCCCCGCGAGTGCTCGAGGATCCCGCCCAGCGCGTGTCGCGCTGTCTCGCTGACGTGCAGCGTGTCGTTGCCCTTGTCGACAAAGACGTTCTCGTCGCCGCGCCATAGGCTGAGGTTGTGGTGGCAGCCGTTCGCCATCAGGCCGACGGCGGGCTTCGGCATGAAGCTCGCGATCACCCCGAACTCGCGCGCCACCTGCGCGCAGATCTGCCGGTAGGTGACCAGGCGGTCGCAGGTGCGCTCGCAGCGGTCGAACTGGAAGTTCAGCTCGAGCTGGCCGGTGTCCTCGTAGTCGCCCTCGATCATGTCCAGCCCCATCGCCTGCGCGTAGGCGATCACGCGCTTGACGATCGGCCGCATCGTCTCGAGCGCGCCGATGTGGTACGCCGGGGACACGTTGGGTTGCGACCACACCTCGACGTCCTCGCCCAGCCAGCTCATCTCCGGCTCCGTGCCCGACCGCAGCTCGAGGCCGGTGCGCTCCGCGGAACCGCTCGTGGACGCGCGCCAGGTTGCTCCGCACACAGGTGGAGAGCGGCTCGCCCGGCTCCTCCGCCCGGTCGCGCCGGGTGTAGAGGTCACAGAAGAACCGGCCGTAGGTGGTGTCCCACGGCAGCACGGCGAAGGTCGCCGCGTCGGGGAGCGCCAGGAACTCCTCGCGCTCCGGGCCGCTGGCGATCAGCGTGCCGTGGCGGCTGGTCGCGAGGTCGGCGACGGCCGACCCGTGGAACTGCACGCCCCGCTCGAGGTTCCGGGCGAGATGCCTGGCCGGCGCGACCTTCGCCATCACCCGGCCGTTCAGCGTGACGAACTGGTAGTAGACGAGCTCGACGCCGGACTCGCGGATCCGCTCGGCGAGCCCCGCCTGTGCGGCCGCGTTCTGCTCCAGCCGCTGCTCCAGCGCAGCGGACGCCATGTCAGGCGGCCGCCGGCTCGCTGATCCGTTCGATGAACGGGCTGCGGTACCCGTCCTCGCGCCACATCACCGGGAAGAACGCCTCGTCGATCTCGAGCTCGCCCGGCCGCCGGTAGTGGCTGTAGATCGGGTG
This sequence comes from uncultured Actinomycetes bacterium, assembly GCA_963720885.1. Taxonomy (GTDB): domain Bacteria; phylum Actinomycetota; class Thermoleophilia; order Gaiellales; family JAICJC01; genus DATLLN01. The sequence continues at coordinate 326,655 of CAVRGW010000002.1, forward strand.
GACGTTCGTCGGATGCCATCGCGTGTCGGTGGTCATCATGTGGCTGATGATCGCGCGCCGCTCGCGGTCGGGACGCTCGTTGGGCGGCGAGCCGTGGAACGTCCAGCCGTGGTGGAACGCCGCGCCGCCGGGCGGCACCTCGATCGGCACCCACTCGACCTCGGCGTACAGCTCGGGGGGCGCCACCTGCTGCGCATGCCCGGTCCAGTCGTCCGGCGCGTGGAACTGCCCACCCATCGGCATGTGGCCCCACAGATGCGATCCGCGGGCGTAGTAGATCGTGCCGGTGTCGGCATGGGTCTCGTCGAGCGCCATCCAGCACGTCGTCAGGTTGGCCGGATCGAAGTAGCCCTGGTAGGCGGCGTCCTGGTGAGCCAGCAGCGCCTTGCCGCCGGCCGGCTTCCAGACGGCGTTGTCGATGAACAGCCGCATCCCCGGCGCGCCTTCCAGCCTGGCGGCGAACTCGGCGTTGCGCGCGGCGAGCGTCGTCGCGGCGATCGTCCGATCGGCCTTCCACAGGTTGCAGAGCTGCCGTGTCTTGTCCGGCGGGGTGACACCCGGCTGGTAGTTGACCTCGTCGGGCATGACACCGGTCTCCCAGTCGTGCTCGAAGCAGCGCGCGAAGTGCTCGCGCACCCGCTCCACCTCGTCGGCCGGGAGGAACTCCTCGACCACGACGAAGCCGTCGCGGCGGTAGGACTCGATCTGCTCGTCTGTGGGCTGCATTGGCTCGCTCCTGAATCGCTGTGCTGGAAACTTCTACCATCTATCGGTTAGAGTTTCAAATCATGGCCGACACGATCGCCCGCCAGGCGGTGTTCGCCCCGCTCCAGGTCGAGGGGGCAGTCGAGCGCATCGTCCGCCGGATCGGCGAGGCGGTGGGCTCGGGCGTGCTCGCCGAGGGCGAGCGGCTGCCGTCCGAGGCGGAGCTGGCGGCGATGCTCGAGGTCGCGCCGATGACGCTGCGCCAGGCGTTGGCCGTGCTCCGCGACGCCGGCGTGCTGGAGACCCGGCGGGGCCGCGGCGGCGGCTCGTTCGTGCGCCAGTGCATCGCTCGCCACCCCGGCGGCCGGCCGCGTCCCGGCGGCCAGCGAGCTGCGCGAGCTGACCGACTGGCGGCGCGCGGTGTCCGGCGAGGCGGCGGCGCTGGCGGCCGAGCGGGCGACTGGCGAGGCGCTCGCCCGGATCGCCGACACGGCGGCCGCTGCGGACTCCGCCGTCGACTCCTTCGCCGGCTACCGGCTGGCCGACAGCCGCTTCCACCTGGCGATCGCCGAGGCGGCGGGCAGCAGCCGCCTGGTCACCGCCGAGACGGCCATCCAGGCCGAGCTGGGCGAGATCCTGGCCGTGGTGCCCGGCCCCGAGACAGCGCTCCGCGCGTCCAGCGAGGGCCACGCGCCGCTGCTGGCGGCCGTCGCCGCCGGCGACCCGGCGGCAGCGCGGGCCGCGGTCGAGCGCCACGTCGAGGCAACGCACGACTGGGTCGTCGGCCTCCGCCTGGGCCGACTGCGGTAGGTCGATCTAGGCTTCAGTTCGCAGCGCGACCAGCTCGCTCAGCTCCTGGTCGGACAGCTCCGACAGCGCCGACTCCACACCGCGGTCGACGATCTGCTCGGCGAGCCCGCGCTTGGCGTCGATCAGCTGGTCGATGCGCTCCTCGATCGTCCCAGCGCAGATCATCCGGTGCACCTGGACGACCCGCGTCTGGCCGATTCGGTGCGCGCGGTCGGACGCCTGGTCCTCGACCGCCGGGTTCCACCAGCGATCGAAGTGGAAGACGTGGTTCGCCCGCGTCAGGTTGAGGCCGAGGCCGCCGGCGCGTAGCGACAGCACCAGCACCCGCGGCGTGCGGTCGTCCAGCTGGAATCGGTCGACCACCTTCTCGCGCTCCGGAATCGGCGTCGACCCGTCCAGCAGCAGCCGCTCGATGCCCAGCGTGCGGTTCAGGTGGTCGGCCAGCAGCCGGCCCATCACGGCGTACTGCGTGAACACAAGAGAGCTGTCGCCTTCGTCCACCGCCTCGGCCAGCATCTCGTCCAGCCGGTCGAGCTTGCCGGAGCGGCCCGACAGCGGGCCCGGACGGCCGAGCGCGTGCACCGGGTGGTTGCACACCTGCTTGAGGCGCGTCAGCAGCGCCAGCACGTGCCCGCGGCGCTCGATCCCGGACGATCCGCGGACGTCGTTCAGCATGGCGTCGATCGTGGCCTGGTAGAGCGCGGCCTGCTCGACCGTCAGTGTGCAGTACTCGTTCGACTCCTGCCGCGGCGGCAGGTCGGGCAGGATGTCCGGATCGGTCTTGCGGCGGCGCAGGATGAACGGCTGGGTGACCCGGCGCAGCCGCTCGGCGGCCAGCTCGTCGCCGCGCCGCTCGATGGGCGTCGCGTACACCCGGCGGAACGACGTGCGCGTGTCCAGCAGGCCGGGGTTGAGGAAGTGGATGATCGACCAAAGCTCGTCCAGCCGGTTCTCGATGGGCGTGCCGGTGAGGGCGATCCGGTGCCGCGCCCGCAGCGCCCGCGCCGACTGCGCACCTCGGGTCAGCGGGTTCTTCACCTGCTGAGCCTCGTCCAGCACCACCGTGCGCCACTCGGCCTCGCCCAGCAGGCGGCGGTCGCGGGGCAGCAGGGAGTAGGAGGTGAGCACAACGTCGTAGCCGTCGAGCTGCTCGATGTTGCGCGTGCGGTCGGGCCCGTGATGGATGACGACCGACAGGTCGGGCGCGAACCGGTGGAGCTCGCGGCTCCAGTTCCCGAGCACGGACGCCGGGCAGACGATCAGCGCCGGCCCCTCCGCCCCATCGCTCCTGTCCAGCAGGTAGGCGATCAGCTGGACGGTCTTGCCGAGGCCCATGTCGTCGGCCAGCAGCGCGCCCAGGCCCAGCTCGCGCATGCGCACCAGCCAGCCCAGCCCGACGCGCTGGTAGGGGCGGAGCACACCGTGGAACCCTTCCCTGGGGTCGTGCCCCTCGCGCATCGCCTCGTCCCGCACCTCGGCGGCCAGCCGCTCCAGCTCGGTGTCGGCCTCCTCGTCCACCTGCACCGCGAACCCGCGCACCTCGGCGGCGCCCGAGAGCGTCGCGCCGAGCGCCGTCAGCGCGGGGATGCTCGAGCCGTGCAGGGCGAGCTGCGCGAGCTGGCGTGCGCGGCGCAGCGCCGTCGAGCCGAGCACCTTCCACTCGCCTCCGATCCGCACCAGCGGCTCGGTGGCGGCGGCCAGCGCGCGGAACTCGTCGGGCGAGATCGGGGTGCCGCCAAGCGCCGCCGACAGGTCGTAGCGGACGACGCCGTCGAGCGACAGTGGCCCCCGCTCGAACGTCATCATCGCCGGGTCGAGCTCGAGGTCGGACTCCTCGGTCAGCGCCGGCGGCAGCGTGACCGTTGCGCCGGAGTAGGACAGCGCGGCCGCGGCGCTGCGCAGCGTCGCCACCTCGTCCAGCGTCAGCAGCACCAATCCGGAGCGCACGCGGGAGAGCGGCGGGAAGACGTGCGCGGCGCGGGGCAGTGCGGGCAGATCGGCCGGCCGGACGTGCAGCGGCCACAGCGCGTCGGGATCCGGCGGCAGCTCGAGCTCCAGCTCCAGCTGCGCGAGCCCGTCGCGCAGGGTCACCGCCGGCGCGACGGTGCCCAGGTCGGGCGCGACCACGCGCAGCGCGGGCTCGAGCACCGTCAGGTCGATCGAGTCGGGGTGGCTCTCGGCGGCGCTCAGCACCTTCGGCTCTCGGACGGCGGTGGCCAGTGCCCGCAGCGCGGCGCCGACGAACTCGTCCAGCGCGGTCTGTGCGGTCAGCGGCTCCGGCTCATCGAGGGTCTCCAGCAGCGCGGCGTGAGCCAGCGGCGGGAAGGCCGCCGAGAAGCGCGCCAGGTCAGGCGGCTCGCTGCCGTTGTTGGCGACACGCTCCACCAGCCGCGCCGCCAGCCGCCACGCCCGCACCGAGCCGCTCTCGTCGCCGCCGTTCTGTCCCAGCAGGTAGGCGAGCGCCGGGAGCATCGGCAAACAACGCGTCTCGACCTCACGCGCCGACTCTCCGACGCCGATCCGCAGCGGCAGCCGGCGCAGCGTGTGCGGCAGCCCGGCACCATCCAGCAGGTCCGCCCAGCCACCCGGCGTCAGCGGGCTGACGGAGTAGAACCCCATCAGCGGCTCCTCGGCTCCCCGAGGCACGAAGGTCAGCTCGAGCGGGGCCCGCCGGGAGGTGGATGTCGACGGAAGGGACAAACACTGAAACCTAGCGGAGGATCGTCCATTTCCCGCCCGGTTCATCCCGTGCTAGGTTGCCGCCCGGTGCAGGTGCGGGTGGACATCAACGGCGAGCGCCACGAGCGCGACGTCCCCGGTGAGTTGACGCTTGCCTCCCTGCTGCGCGACGACCTCGGGCTGACCGGCACGAAGGTCGCGTGCAGCGAGGGCACGTGCGGCAGCTGCACGGTGCTGGTCGACGGCCACGCTGTGTTGTCGTGCTTGACGCTGGTGGCCGCGATCGACGGCGCCGAGGTGCGCACGGTCGAGTCCGACGGCGAGCTGCTGACCCGGCTGCGGCAGGCGTTCACGGCCAACGACGGCTTCCAGTGCGGCTTCTGCACGCCGGGCCAGCTGATGTCCGCGCTGGCCCTGCTGGAGACGACGCCGTCGCCCTCGCGCGAGCAGATCGTCGACGCGATGAGCGGCAACCTGTGCCGCTGCGGTGCGTACGAAGGCATCATCGACGCCGTCACCGAGGCGACCGGGTGAGCCCGCGGCTGATCAAGACCGAGGCTGTCGTCGAGGGCCGCGTCGAGGAGCGGTGGACGCTCGTCGAGGACGACGCGACCCCGGAGTACGACGACGCGAACCCGCCCACCGTGATCGGCACGCCGACCCCGCGCGTGACGGCCAGGACTCGGCTCGACGGCAGCGCCCGCTACACGTCGGACATCAAGCTCCCGGCGCAGCTCGAGGCCGCCGTCCTGCGCAGCCCGCACGCCAACGCGAAGCTGACGGCGATCGACGTCGAGGCCGCACGCGCCGTGCCCGGCGTCCGCTGCGTCGTCACCGCGGACGACGACCTTCCGGGCTACGGCGGAAGCGCGCTGTTGACCGCGGAGCCCGGGTACGCCGGCGCCGCCGTGGCCGCGGTCGCCGCCGAGAGCGCCGAGGCGGCCGAGGCCGCGCTGGCAGCGCTGGCGCCGCAGTGGGAGGAGCTCGGCTTCATCATCGATATGGATGTCGCCGCCGACGCCCAGCACTTCATCGAGGATCCGACCGAGTACGAGCGCGGCGACGTCGACGCAGCCCTGGAGGGCGCAGCGCACGTCGTCGAGGCCGAGTACCGGGTGCCGGCCCAGCTGCACAACAGCATGGAGCCCCACTGCGCCGTCGCCGAGTGGCGCGGCGAGGACCTGACGGTGTGGAGCTCGACCCAGGCGATCTACGAGGGCCGCGCGGAGCTGGCCCGGGCGTTCGGCATCCCGGCCGAGCGGGTGCGCGTGATCTGCGAGTTCATGGGCGGCGGGTTCGGGTCGAAGTTCGGCGTCGGGCCCGAGGGTGTCCTGGCAGCGGCGCTCGCCAAGCGCAGCCGGCATCCTGTCCGGCTGGTCTACTCCCGGCGCGAGGAGAATCTGACCGCCGGTTACCGGTCCGAGGCCCGCGGCGAGCTGCGGCTGGGCGCCGACGCGGACGGGACGCTCCGCGGCATCGAGGCGTCGGTCGTCATGGGTCTGGGCAGCGACGGCTGGACGTACCCGATCCTGGAGCCGATGAAGGCTGTCTACAAATGTGAGAACGTCCGTGGGTTCGTGCTCCCAGTCGCCCAGAACCTGGGGCCGACCGCCGCCTTCCGCGCGCCCGGTGTCATGGAGGGCACCTTCATGCTCGAGATCGCGCTGGACGAGCTCGCGGAGGCACGTGGGCATGGATCCGCTGGAGCTTCGCCGCATCAACTACGTCGAGGGCGATCAGCAGGCCGGCAGGCCATACAGCTCAAAGAACCTGCTGGATTGCTACGACCGGGCGGCCGAGCTGGCCGGCTGGTCCGACCGCGACGGCCTCCGCTCGGAGGATCGCGTACGCCGCGGCATGGGGATGGCGACGCAGATCTGGTGGGGCGGTGGCGGCCCGCCGGCGTACGCCGAGGTGCGGGTCGGTCGCGATGCCCGTCCCATGCTCGAGATCGGCATGCAGGATCTGGGCACCGGCGTCACCACCGCCTGCGCGATGATCACCGCGGAGCGGCTCGGCGTCAGCCCGCAGGAGGTGCTCGTGCTGGCCGGCGACACGACCCGGGCCGGGCACGGGCCGGCGTCAGGCGGATCGATGACGCTCGCCTCCGTCGCGCCCGCCGTCCGCGCGGCCGCCCACGACAGCCGAGCGCAGCTGCTCGACTTGGCCGCCGACATGTTCGAGATCGCCGCCTCCGACCTGACGCTCGAGGAGGGCGAGATCCGCTCGGTCGACGGCACGCTGCGGCGGCCGATCACCGACCTCACCGGCAAGCTGGGCAACGCCTGGGTGACGGGGCGCGGCTCTCGGTCCCCCAACCCCGACGGCATGAGCGTCAACACCTTCGGCTGCCAGATCGCGCAGGTCGCGGTCGACACGCACACGGGCGTCGCCCGGGTCGAGCGGATCGTCGCCGTGCACGACATCGGCCGGGTCGTCAACCCGATGGGCGCCCGCAGCCAGGCGATGGGCGGGATCCTTCAGGGCATCGGCTACGCGCTGATGGAGGAGCGGGTGGTCGATCCGACCACCGGTACCGTCGTCAACGCGGGCTTCGAGGACTACAAGCTGCCGACGATCGCCGACCTGCCGGAGGTCGTGTGCGAGTTCGTCGACCGGCCCGACCCCAACCTGGCGCTCGGCATCAAGGGCCTCGGCGAGCCGCCGATCATCCCCACCGCCGGCGCGATCGGCAACGCGCTCGCCCACGCGCTGGGCGTGCGGCTGCGCGAGGCGCCGTTCACGCCGCGGCGGATCCTGGAGGCGCTGTCGTGAGGTCGTTCGCCTACACCCGCCCGGGCACGGCTGACGAGGCGGCGGAGCTCCTGGCCGGCGATGCGCGGGCGATGGGCGGGGGCACCGACCTGCTCTCGCAGCTCGACCGCGGCATCCGCCCGACGGCGACCGTCGTCGACCTCCGTGGGCTGGACATGAGCGGCATCGGGGCCGAGGGCGAGGGCCTGCGGATCGGCGCGACCACCACCGTGTCCGCGGTCGCGGCCGACGCCGGCGTCGCCGAGCGGTACGCGGCGTTGTCCGCGGCGGCGCGCGCGGTCGCATCGCCCCAGCTGCGGCAGATGGGCACCGTCGGCGGCAACCTCTGCCAGCAGCCGCGGTGCTGGTACTTCCGGCATCCCGACCTGACCTGCTGGCTGCGCGGCGGCGACACCTGCTACGCACAGATCGGCGACCACCGAAAGCACGGGCTGGAGGAGGGCGACTGCATCTCGGTCGCCCCATCCGACCTGGCGGCGGCGCTGCTCGCACTGGACGCCCAGGTGACCACGAACCGCCGCGAGGCATTCCCGCTGGCGGAGCTCTACCGGCGGCCGACCGACGACCGGCGGGTGACCGTCGACGTCGAGCCGGGCGAGTTCCTGACCGCCGTCACGCTGCCGGCGCCGCCGGACGCCAGCGCCTACGCCCGGGCCGGCGAGCGCGCCGCCTGGAGCTTCGCCCTGACCGGCGTCGCCGCCGCGCGGTTCGGATCGGAGATCCGGCTGGCGGCGATCGGCATCAGCAACACGCCGCGGCTGCTCGACCCGGCGGATCCGCTGGACGGCCTGCCGGGCCACGAGATGTCGCGCTGGAAGCGGCGGCTGCTCGAGAGCCTGGTCGAGGACGCAGTCGCCGCGCTCTGAGATGCCGCTTCGCATCGAGCCGATGACGCCCGAGCGGGCGAAGCTGGTCGTCACCTGGCGTCATCCGCCGCCGTACGACACCTACGACGTGATGCTCGAGGAAGGCGAGAACCTGCTGAACCCCGCCTACCGCTACCACGCGGTGGTGGAGGATGGCGAGCTGATCGGCTACTGCTGCTTCGGTGATGACGCGCAGGTGCGCGGCGGGACGTACCGAGAAGGCGAGCTGGAGGTGGGCTGGGGCATGCGCCCCGACCTGATGGGCCAGGGCCGCGGCCGCGAGTTCGCGGCGGCCATCCTCGAGTACGCCGAGCGCACGTACCGGCCGAAGGCGCTGGGGCTGACGATCGCCGAGTTCAACGGCCGCTCGCAGGCGGTGGCCGAACGCCACGGGTTCACGCCCGACGGGCCGCGCTTCGCCGGGCCGGACGGGATGGTCTTCCGGCGCTACGTGCGGCCGGTCACGGTGACCTGAGCGTCGCGTCGAACGCGCCGTCCGCGACGACCAGCCGCGCGACGGTCGGCTCGGGCGCGCGGCGCTTCCAGGTCGGGCTGCCGGGGTTGAGCAGCGCCACCTCCTGACCGCGCTCGAACAGCGGCTGGTGCGAGTGGCCGAAGACCACCAGGTCGGCCTCCGGGAACCGCCGGTGCATCCGCGCCTCGCGACCCTTCGTCAGCCCCGAGTCGTGAACCATCGCGATCCGCACGCCGGCCAGCTCCAGCTCGAGCTGCTCCGGCGCGCCCCAGGCCGCCACGTCCCAGCCGTCGCAGTTGCCCGTCACCGCCCGCAGGGGTGCGTACGCGCCGAGCTCGGCCAGCACGTCGGGCGAGGTGGCGTCGCCCGTGTGCAGGATCTGCTCGGCCCACTCAAGGTGCTGGACGATCCACTCCGGCAACGTCGGTGCGAAGTCGGGGACATGGGTGTCCCCGATCGCGAGGACGTTCACCGCGGCAGCGTGACGGCGCCCTCGCTGGCCGACGTCACCTGCGCGGCGTACTTCGCCAACACCCCGCGCGTGTACCGCGGCGGCGGCGCCGTCCACCCCTGGAGGCGGGCGTGGATCTCGTCGTCGGAGAGCTGGACGCGCAGCTCGCGCGCCTCGATGTCGAACTCGATCACGTCGCCGTCCTGGACGATTGCGATCGGGCCGCCGTGCGCCGCCTCCGGGGTGACGTGCCCGGCCATCAGCCCATGCGTGGCACCCGAGAACCGCCCGTCGGTGAGCAGCGCGACGTCCTCGCCCAACCCCTCGCCGACGATCGCCGCGGTGACATGCAGCATCTCGCGCATGCCCGGGCCGCCCGCCGGGCCCTCGTAGCGGATGACGATCACGTCTCCGGCCTTGAGCGTGCGCGCCTTGACAGCCGCGAAGCACTCCTCCTCGGAGTCGAACACGCGCGCCGGCCCGCTGTGGAACAGCCGCTCGTGCCCGGCCAGCTTGACGACGCAGCCGTCCGGCGACAGGTTGCCGCGGAGGATCGCCAGGCCGCCGGTCGCCTTCAGCGGCTCGTCGATCGAGACCACCACCGGCTGCTGCGGCGTCTCCACCGCCTGGTCGGCGATCTCGCCCAGCGTCCGGCCGTCCACGTTCGGCGCGCCGACGTGCACGAGGTCGCGGCGGGCCAGCTCGCGGGCGACCAGCGCAACGCCGCCCGCGTCGAACATGTCCACGGCGACGAAGCGTCCGCCCGGCTTGAGGTCGGCGACGATCGGCGTTCGCCCGGCGATCGAGTCGAAGTCGTCGATCGAGAACGGGATGTCCAGCTCACGCGCGATCGCCAGCAGGTGGAGCACGCCGTTGGTCGAGCCGCCGCTCGCTGCGATCGCGGCCGCGGCGTTCTCCAGCGCCTCGCGCGTGATGATCTGGGAGGGCCGCACGTCGTCGCGCACGAGCCGCATCACCATCCGCCCGCTCTCCTCGGCGGCGTCGCCCTTGCCCCGGTTCATCGCCGGGATCCCATTCATCCCGGCCGGGCTGATGCCCAGGAAGTCGAGGGCCATCGACATCGTGTTGGCGGTGTACTGGCCGCCGCACGCCCCCGCCGCGGGGCACGCAGCGGATTCGACCTCGTGGAGCTCCTCGGCGTCGATCTTGTCCGCGGCGTACGCGCCGACCGCCTCGAACACGTCCTGGATCGTGATGTCGCGGCCGCGGAAGGTGCCCGGGGCGATCGTCCCGTTGTAGAGCACCAGGCCGGGCAGGTCGAGCCGGGCCAGCGCCATGGCGGCAGCCGGGATCGTCTTGTCGCAGCCGACCAGGCAGACCAGTCCGTCGAACAGGTGCCCGCGGGCGACCAGCTCGATCGAGTCGGTGATCACCTCTCGGCTGACCAGTGACGCGCGCATGCCCTCGGTGCCCATCGAGACACCATCGGACACGGACACCGTGTTGAACTCCATCGGCGTGCCGCCGGCGGCGCGGATGCCGGCCTTGACCCGCTGCGCCAGCTCGCGCTGGTTGTAGTTGCAGGGCATGGTCTCGATCCACGTCGTGGCGACGCCGACGATCGGCCGCGCCAGATCGTCGTCGGTGAAGCCGATCGCCTTGAGCATCGCCCGCGCGGGCGCCCGGTCGGGGCCGTCGGTGAGCGCTGCGCTGTGTCGCTTGGCCGGATCGCTCGGCCGGTCGTACGGGTTCACTGGCTTACGACCTTGACGCCCCACGCGGCGCCGGACGTGAACAGCTGCTCGGCGTCCACCTCGTCGGCCCAGCCGATGAAGTGCTGCTTCGGGTCGTCCGCGGTGCTGCCCCAGACGGCACGCCGAGTCTGCGGCTGCTCGCTCGCCCCCAGGTTGTCGCCGCGCTCGCGGGCGGCCTCGGCCTCCTCGGCCGCCGGCCCCTCTGCGTACCCCTTGCCCATGCGGCCAGTCTACCGGCCGCGCACCGGAACGACCCGGGGAAGCGACCGCCGGATCCCGAACTGCGCGAGGGCCACCCCGGCGATCACCAGCAGCCCGCCGAGGAGCAGCCAGGCCGTGATCTCCTCGCCCAGCGCGGCCGCGCCGACGATCACCGCGAACACCGGGACGAGGTAGATGTAGGCGACCGCGCGGGAGGCATCCAGATGGCCGAGCGCCGCCGTCCACGCGACGTAGGCGAACAAGGTACACACCAGCCCCAGGTACAGGATCAGCGTCCAGTCCCATGCGTCCAGCGAGCCCGCTGTGGAGAGCACATCGTGGGAGGTCAGCGGCAGCAGCGCGGCGGTGCCGATCAGCGATGCCGCGGCGCTGACGCCGAGCGGGCTGTGCCGGGCGAGCAGCGGCTTGGTGATCACGTTGAACAGTGCGAACGCCAGCGGCGCGCCGAGCACGATCAGCGGGCCCTTGGCATTGTCGAACGAGACCTCCTGCCCCGAGCCGAGCAGCACGACCACCACCACGCCGGCGAACGCGATCGCCAGGCCAATCGCGCGCGTTGCGGAGAACCGCTCCAGCCCGAGGGCGCACGCCAGCGCCAGGGTGATGCCGGGCGCCGTGCCGACGATCACCGCCGCGGTGCCCGACGACGTGTACCGCTCCCCCACGTTCAGGGCCAGGTGGTAGGTGAAGACGACCATCATGCCGGCGGCCGCCAGGCGCACCAGGTCGCGGCGTGAGAACCCGCGCACGCCGCCCGACAGGTGCAGGCAGAGGGCGAACCCCGGCGCGGCCACCAGATACCGGGCAACTGCGATGTCCGGCCCGGTCAGCCCGGCGCCCAGCAGGTGCTTGATCGCGGCGAACGATCCGCCCCACAGCAGCACCACGGTGAACAGCGTCAGATGTGCGCGGGTCGGGTTCATGGTTCTGAGAGACTGCGCGGGCATGCCCTATACGAAACGTATCGAGATCCGCTGGCGTGATATGGACGGCTTCGGGCACGTCAACAACGCCGTGTACCTGACGTACCTCGAGGAGGCCCGCGACGAGTTCTACACGCAGCTGCTGGGCCACGACACCGTCGGCCGGATGGTCGCCCGCCGCGTCGAGATCGACTTTCTCAGCGGCCTCGTCCAGGACGACGACGAGGTGGACGTGGAGCTCGAGGTGACCCGCATCGGCAGCTCCAGCGTGACCACCAGCGAGCGCCTGATCGCCGTCGCTGACGGCCGGGTCGCCGCACGGTCGGAGACGGTGATGGTGCACACCGATGACGAGCGCGCCAATGCCGCGCCGTTGCCCGAAGAGGCACGACGGCTGCTCGAGGGGGTTGCGGCGGCATGACCGCCGTCGTGCACTGGGACGACCTGCGGACGCGCGATCGCGTCCATATGAACATCGCCGCCACCTGGACCGACCTCGGCTCGGGCGCCGGCAGCATCGATATCGGGCTACAGCGGTTGCGCCTGCACCCCGGCAAGCGGTCGACGCCGGTGCACGTGCACGGCGCCGAGGAGGAGATCTTCTTCGTCCTCGCCGGCTCGGGGCTGTTGTGGCAGAACGGCCGCACCTGCGAGGTCGGGCCGGGCGACTGCATCGTCCACCTGCCGAACCGCGAGCGCCACACCCTGCGCGCGGGCGACGACGGGCTCGAGGTGCTGGCCTTCGGCACGCGCGTCCCGATCGAGCTCTGCTACCTGCCGCGGGCCGAGCACTCGTGGGCGGGGCCGACGGTCCTCCCCTCGCCGGGCCGGATCGACCTGTTCCCGATGGACGACGCCGCCGAGCCGCTCGATTTCCCACCGCCGGGCGAGCGCCCGCCGAACGTCGTGGCCGCGGCCGCCGTGCCCGACCGCCGCCCGCGGGACGGCCGCGTGCGCCGCGACCTGGGCACCGCCGCCGGCTCGCAGCGGACCGGGCTGCATCACGTGGCGGCCGAGCCGGGCCGGCTGACGGCGCCGCCCCACTGCCACTCGGCCGAGGAGGAGCTGTTCGTCGTGCTCGAGGGCGAGGGCCACCTGCTGCTGGGCGACGAGGCGCACGAGGTGCGCCGCGGGAGCGTCGTGGCGCGGCCGCCGGGGACGGCCGTGGCGCACACGTTCCGGGGCGGCGGCGGGGGCCTCGAGCTGCTGGCCTACGGTACCCGCAGACCCGAGGACGTCCTCTTCTATCCGCGCTCGAACAAGATGTTCTGGCCGGGCCTCGGCGTCGTCGGCCGCATCGAGCACGTCGACTTCTGGGAAGGCGAGGAGCTCTAGGGCTTCGGGTGTGCCAGGGGGTCAGGATCCTTGGCACATGTGCCAAGGATCCTGACCCCCTGGCACCTAGCTACCTCGACGTGACGGTCTTCTTCAGACTCTGATACCCGGTCTTCGTGATCGAGAAGGTGATCGTGCCCTTCTTCGTCGGGTGCAGCTTGAACGTCGCCTTGCCGAGGGTGCCGGTCAGCTTCGAGGTGGCCTTCAGCCCCGCACCCGATACCGCCACCCGCGCACCTGCGACGGCGTGGTCGTCGAAGGACTTCACGGTGACCGTCACGGTGGTCGTCGTGCCGTGCAGCAGGATGCCCGGCGACACCGTCGTCTTCGACAGACTGGCCGGCGTGCTCATCAACTGCGCCGGCGTGGGCTGCCCGAGGTTGCCGTCGCCGTCCTGCGAGCGTACGCGCCAGTAGAACGTGCCGCCGTTCAGGTAGTCGGTGCTCGACAGCGTCGGCGCCCAGCTCGTGTTCTGCGTGAGGAACGAGCCACCGCCGATCGTCGTTGCGAAGCTGTTCGACCGCGAGATCTCGACCTTGTACTTGGTCGCGCCCGGCATCGCATCCCAGGAGAACAGGGTGCCGGTGGACGTCCGCAGCGTGCTCGGGTTCGTCGGATCGGGGATGGTGTGCGTGTAGGTCTGCGTCGCCGACCAGTCGCTCGGCTCCGCGCCGCCCGGGAAGTTGGCCCGGACGTGCCACCCGATGTCCCCGACACCGGTCAGCCGCAGCATGGTGTGCGCCGTGGTCTTGATCGCAGTGCCGTCGGTGCACGACTGCCCCACCGAGCACAGCATGTCGACGTCGTAGGAGATCGCGCCGGGCACCGGGTTCCACTGCAGCACCGGCGTGTCCGAGCCCTCGGTCGGGTTGTCGATCCCGTCGAACGTCGGCACGTCGTAGGTCTGGGTGAACGACTCGGGAGCCGTCCAGGACAGGGCTGTGCCCTTGGCGTCGATCGCCTGGACCCGCCAGTACAGCAGCCCGCTCTTGAAGTTGTTGAGGGTGCTGGTGTACGAGGTCGAGTACGTCGAGTTCAGTGTCTCCAGGATATGGCTGCCGGATGTCGGGAAGTTCGGATCGTCCGACACCTGGAGCGTGTACCTGGTCGCGCCGTACACGGGCAGCCACTGGAAGGTGACCTGGCCGTCGACGGTCTCTCCGCCGACCGGCGATACCAGCGTCGGCGGGATGGTCTGCTTCAGGAACGACCCGCGGTCGCCCTGGCCGGCGACGCCGTTGGCGCCGGTGCCGTTGATGCCGTTGGCCGGGAAGACCTGCCAGTAGTAGTTGGTGGTCGAGTCCGGGTACGAGACCAGCGAGCTGGCGCTGGACGTGCGCGGCGAGTAGGCGGGAACCTCCGTCCAGGCGTAGTCGATGACGTGTGTCATCGCCTGGTCGGTGGCGACCACGACGAAGTACCCGCCGGCGCCCGAGATCGGGTTCCACGTGAACAGCGGCATGCTGGTCGAGGTGGAGCCGGTCTGCGGCGTCAGGTAGTCGTCCGCCCCGAGGTAGTCCTCGCTGGCGCAGGACGGCTGGCACACGTCGCCGGCCGGCGGGCCGTCGTACTGGAACGCCCAGTCGGTGCCGTCGTTGCTCGGGTCGAGGTACGTCCACGGTGCCGCGACGCCGTTGATGAGCCGCACCGGCTTGACCCGGACGCAGTAGGCATTGCCGACGACCAGGGCCGCGGTGGTCGAGTCCTTGCTCGGCGACTTGCCCGGCAGCACCGTGTTGCCGGCGCCGAGGCCGCTGCCGAGCGGCGTCCAGGCGTTGCCCTCGACGATGTTCAGCCACTTCTTCTGGCCCAGCACGCCGGACCAGTTGCAGCCTGCGGACGGATCGTTGAGATCGTACTGGCGGACGTCCACCACGTAGGCGCCGGCGCCCGGCACCGGATCCCACTGCACGATCGGCTCAGTCGTCTGGTAGCCGTCGCCGGAGTCCGCGTCGTCGTCGTTACCCGGATCGGACGTCACATCGGTCATCCGCAGGTTGTTGATCGACGGCGACTGGGTGTCGTAGGACTCCGAGAAGCTGTCGCCCGGAGCGGCGGCGTCGCCGCCGTATGTCCAGTCACCCACGCCGCTGGCCGGATCGATCGCGCGGACGCGCCAGTAGTAGTCCGCGTTCTCCAGCACCGCGGTCGGCGACAGCGAGGTGCCGATCGTCGTGTACCGCGTGGTCGAGCCGGTCGCGAAGTTCGAGTCGAGGCTGATGTCGACGTCGTACTTCGCGGCGCCCGCCACGGCGTCCCACGAGAACCGCGGCTCATAGATCGTGTCGTCGGCGTACGAGTCGCCGGTGCTGTCGACCGTGTCGGTGACCGTCAGGCCGGAGACGGCCGACGGCCACTCCCAGTCGAAGGACTGGGGCGTGGAGTACGCCGAGGTGACGTTGTTTGCATCCTTGACGGCGACGGCCCACCAGTGCGTGCCGTTGGCCAGCCATCCGGTCGGCGCGTAGTGCGTTGCCGAGGTCTCGACCGGCGTGCCGGTCAGCGACGGCGAGTCGCCGATCAGCACCTCGTACTTCTGGGCGCCGTCCGCGGGATCCCAGCTCAGCACCAGCGGCGTCGGGTAGGTGACGGTGTCGCCGTCGCTCGGCGCGGACGGCGTGGGGGCTGACGAGGACTTGTCCCACTCGGTCGCAGACGACCAGGCGCCTGACACGCCCGTCGAGGAGACCGCGCGCACGCGCCAGTAGCAGGTGCAGTCCGGCACGGTCGTCGTCAGCGTGTAGTACGTGTTCTTCGTCAGCTGCGAGTTCGGATCCGGATTGAGCAGCGCGCTGAAGTCCGAGGCGGCCGAGATCTGAACCTGGTACTGCGCGGCGCCGGAGACGGACGTCCAGTGGAACGCCGGCACCGGGGTGCCGACGTCGGTGGTGTCCGGCGTCGGGGCGGCGAGCACGGCATAGCTGGGAGCAGCCGCGACCAGCGCGAGGCCGGCGAGCGCTGCGATGACGGTCAGGATGCGAAGACGACGAGGCACAGGGTGTGGCTACTCCTCTGGGACGGGCACGAGTACACCGGGTGGAGAACCGGCGGCAATCCGTCTCATCATGCGACGCACCGGGGGGTGCGGGCATCACTCGCCCTGGGGATCGGCCATCCCCCGTTCGCGCAGCGGCGTCGGCACACCCTGAGCGTCTTAGTACAGCGTGCGGGCCAGCTCGCGCCGGAAGCGCGTCGCCAGCGGGTCGTCCTGGCCGAGGTCGGCGAACACGCCCACCATCACCTGACGCAGCCGGTCGCGGCTCTCGCCGTCGGCGGTGCGCACCGCATCGAGGAGCAGCTGCAGCCCGCCCTCGACGTCGCCCGCCTCGATCGCGGCCAGCGCTGCCGACCCGTTGTCATCATCGGCAAGCTCCAGCCGGGCGAGCGCCGCCAGCGCCCCCGGGTGATCGGGCTCGAGTTCGAGCGCCTTGCGGACGGACTCCTCGTCGCCCTGCTCGACCAGTCGATCGGCCTCCGACGGCAGCAGCCCGCGAAGGAACGAGTCGACGGACGCCCGCGGGAGGTTGCCCGTGAACTCGTCGACCAGCCGGCCGTCGCGGAACGCCTTGACCGCAGGGATCCCCTGCACCCGGTGGGCAACGGCGGTGCGCGGGTTCGCGTCGACGTCGATCTTGACCAGCTCGACCGCACCGTCCGTCGCGTCGATCGCGCTCTCCAGCACTGGCGTCAGCTGCCGGCAAGGCCCGCACCACTCGGCCCAGAAGTCGACGACCACGGGCACCGAACGCGACCGCTCGATGACGTCCTGCTCGAACGTTGCGTCGGTTGCTTCTACTGACATCAAGCGTTGGGGTCGCTCTCGCCCTGCTCGCGGAGATAGCGCTCGAACTGCCGGGCGAGCTCGTCGCCGCTTGGCGCGTCCTCCTCGTCGGCCTGCTCCTCGAGCTGCGCGACGTAGGCCTGCACGTCCTCGTCCTCCGCGATCGCGGCAGCCACCCGCACCTGGTACTCGCTGGCGGCACGGCGCAGGTCGTCGTTCGGCCCGGGGGTCGACACCAGATCGCGCAGCCGCTCGAGCAGCGCGACCGCAGCGCTCGGGTTCGGCGTGGCCGAGATGTAGTGCGGCGTCGCCGCCCACAGGCTCGCCGAGCGGATGCCGGTGCGGTCGCACGCGTCGTGCAGCACGCCGACGATCCCGGTCGGCCCCTCGTAGTTCGACCGCGTCAGGCCGAGCTGGCCGATCAGCTCCTCGTCCGAGCCGGTCGACGACACCGGGATCGGCCGGGTGTGCGGCGTGTCCGCCAGCAGCGCGCCGAGCGTGACAACCAGCTCCACATGCAGGCTGGAGGCGATCGAGCACACGGCGTCCGTGTACGCGCGCCAGCGGAAGTTCGGCTCGCTGCCCAGCACCAGCACGAGGTCGCTGTCCTCGTCGGCGAACAGCTCCGTCACCGGCCACTCGACGTTGCGGACGTAGCCGTCGGCGAGCTGGACGTGCGGCCGGGTCTGCTGGTAGTCCACGAAGGGCTCCGAGTCGATCACGGCGAAGCGCTCGGCGCTGGTGGCGGCCCGCAGATACCCCGCCGCGAGGCTGGCCGAGGCGCCGGCGTCGTTCCAGCCGCGGAAGGCGGCCACCAGGCGGGGCGATCGCAGCTTCGGAGTCCGCTCGATCTCGACGAAGTCGGGGAGATCCACACCTGCAGTCTGACACACCGGTGTAAAGCCGCCGATACTACGGAGGTGCAGACCATCGACGTGCTCGTGATCGCCTGGCTGGCGATCACCGCCCTGGTCGGGCTCCGGCGCGGCTTCACCGGGCAAGCGGTGGCGCTGATCGGCTTTGCCATCGGCGCGATCATCGGCTCACGGCTGGCGCCGGCGCTGCTCTCGGGCGGCGGCCGCTCTCCCTGGAAGCCGATCGCCGCCCTGGTCGGGGCCATCGTGTGCGGGCTGCTGCTGCAGGCGGCCGCCACCCCCCTTGCGAACCGCATGCGCAACGCGGTGCACACCAGCCCGCTGGCGCCCTTCGACCGCGCCGGCGGCCTGATCACCGGATCGTTGCTCGGCCTGCTCGCGGTCTGGATGCTGGCCGTCGCGGCGCTCCACCAGCCGGCGCTGGGCATGCGCCACATCGTGCAGCGCTCGGCGCTGCTGCCGCCCATCGTCGATCGCCTGCCGGCAGGGGTGCTGATGGACGCGCTCCAGCGGTTCGATCGGCTGCCGGTGATCGCCGCAGCCCTCGGTGACTCGCTGCCCCCGCCCGACCCGGAGCTTCCGCACGACACGCCGGTCGCCACCGCCGCCGCCAGCGTCGTGCGCATCGACGGCGACGCCTGCTCGCTCGAGCTGCGCGGCTCCGGCTGGGTGATCCGCCCACAGCTCGTCGTCACCAATGCACACGTCATCGCCGGCGAGGACGACACCCAGGTGCAGCTCTCCGATGGCAGCTGGTCGGCATACCCGGTCTACGTCAACAAGGATCTCGACATCGCGCTGCTGCGCGTCCCAGGGCTCAACGCGCCTCCACTGGCAACACATCCGCTGGCAGCGGACACAGCCCCGGTTGCCCTGATCGGGTACCCCGGCGGCGGTGGGCTGACGGTCGCCCCCGGGACGGCGGGACGCTCGGTGACGGTGCTCGCCGCGGACGCATACGGTCACGGCCTGGCGCCGCGCACGGTGGTGCCGATCCGCGGACCGCTCCGCCACGGCGACTCGGGCGGGCCGGTGGTCGACCGCCGGGGGCGCGTGCTGGCCATGATGTTCGCGGCCAACCAGAACGGCTCGGGAGGCTTCGGAATCCCCGTCGAGGACATTCTTGCGGCGCTGCCCAGGATGTCCGGGCGCGCAGACGCCGGGCCCTGCATCGGGTAGCCGGGAGACGTGGTCAGGGGCTCGGCGCCGTGGACGGCGCCGTCGACGGCGCGCCCATGCGGTGCGTGACCACGCGCACCTCGGGACCGGCCAGGACGGCCAGCAGCGAGTCGGCGCAGTCCGGGTCGAACGTGGTGCCGGTCTCGTCCTTGATCAGCGCGACCGCCCGCTCCGCCGACCAGGCGTCGCGGTACACGCGCTTCTCGGTCAGCGCGTCGTAGACGTCGCACACGGTCAGGATCCGCGCCTCGAGCGGGATCTCATCGCCGGCCACCCCGTGCGGGTAGCCGCCGCCGGCCCACCGCTCGTGGTGCGCCTCGACGATCGCGAGCACGTCGTCGAAGCCGCCCAGGTGCCGGAGCAGCGCGACGCCCAGCTCGGGGTGCTTCTTGATCTGCTCGTACTCCTCGTCGGTCAGCCGCGCCGGCTTGTTCAGCACGTCGGGGTCGATCCGCAGCTTGCCGATGTCGTGTACCAGCCCCGCAACTGCCAACCGGCGGACGCGGTGCGGCGGCAGGCCCATCTGCTCGGCCACCCTGACGGACAGCACAGCGACCCGGCGGGAGTGGCGGCCGGTCGACGGGTCGTGCTCCTCGAGCTCCGCGGTCAGCGCACGGACGTAGCCGCCGAGCAGCGTCTCCTCGGACTCGATCAGGTCGCTGCCGCCCAGCCGCTCAAAGAGCATGTTCGACGGCCGCTGGCGCGCCAGGTCGACCGCGACCGCACCGGCGACCGAGACGAAGCCCAGCGCCTCCAGGGTGTGGGCTCCCCAGAAGCCGACGGTCCAGACGCCGGAGAGCAGGTAGAGGACGATCGAGCTGCCCAGCCAGACCATGCCGATCGACACCCACAGGTCGGCGCGCCGCCGCGTCAGCCGGAAGGTGCGCAGCACGTGATTCGCGACCAGCGCGTACAGGATTGCCGTCGGGATCAGCTCGAGCAGCACCCATGGGTGCACCATCACCGGCACCTGCGGGACGAGCTCGGGGTGCATCAGCCCGATGACGCCGAAGGAGACCAGGGCGGCGATCACAGCGATCTGGCCGCGAACGATCCACATGCGGCCCTGCGGGAGATTGGGCGGGGCGACCACGGCCAGCGCCATGATCACGCCGCCGGCCGGCACCGCCAGGGCGCCCGCGAGGCCGATCACGGCGTTGCGGCCGTACTCGTCGAGGATGAAGCCGGGGGTGCTCAGACCATGGATCGCGAGCATGCCGGCCATCACCGTGAACGCCAGGCCGACGAGGCCGGCGCGGATGTCATTGCGGCGGACGGCGACCCGCGTGATCAACACGCTGATCGCGGCCGCGGCGAGCGACGAGCCGGCGACGATCAGGAAGTGACCATCGACGGTCACGTACATCGTGGTGAGGTGCGACCGGAATGCGAAGTACGCGATCACCGGTGCGAATGCGGCTGAGGCGGCCGCGATCCGCCAGGGCAGGGTCATGCATCCATGATCGACCGGAGTTCGCGGGAACTTGAACCGAGCGTCACGAGCGGTCAGACGGCGTGGCTGCGGTGCCGCTCGCCGGGCGCCGCGAGCGCCTCGGACAGTGCCTCGAGCGCGACCAGGTTGTGCCCCTCCATGAACCTGTCGACGTGCACCAGCGCCGTACGCATGCCGCCCGCCAGCGGCTCGAAGCCGTGATGGCCCTTGAGCGGGTTGACCCAGATCACCTCGTACGCCTGGCGCGCCAGCCGGCCGAGCTCGCGGTCGAGCTCTTCGAGGTCGCCGCGCTCCCAGCCATCGGACGCGATCACCACCGTCGCCCCGCGGGTGATCCCTCGTCGCCCCCACTCGCGGTTGTACGCGGCCAGCGACCCGCCGATCCGCGTCCCGCCGCCCCAGTCGGGCAGCAGCATGCTGGCGCGCTCGAGCACCGTCGCCGGATCGGCGCCGGCCAGGTGCGGCGTCAGCCGGGTCAGTCGCGTGCCGAAGGCGAAGGCCTCCAGGTGACGGCTCGCGCCGTCCGGCGCGGCCAGCGCCTGCAGGAACATGATCAGCGCCCGCGCGTAGGGCTCCATCGACCCGGACACGTCGCACAGCACCACCAGCCTGCGGGGCACCAGCTTGGGCCGGCGCCACGCGCGTTCGAGCGGCAGGCCGCCGGTGTGCATCGCCTGGCGCAGCGTGCGCGCTGGCGTCGAGCACACCGCCGCCGTGTGCCGGGGTCAGCCGCCGCGACCGCCGCAGCGGGCGCAGCGCCGCCAGCTGCACCATCAGCCGGCGCAGCCGGCGCAGCTCCTCCGGCGTCATCTGGGCGAAGTCCCGGCGCCGCAGCAGCTCGTCCGGCGACGCCATCGCCGCCGCCTGCTCGGGCTCCTCCGTATCGTCCTCGGGCGCCTCCTCGAGCATGTGGGTCGGGACGATCGGCGGCGGTGCGGCGGGCGTGTCGATGCCCACGTCGGGCGGCCGGCCGCCCAGCTGCGGCACCGGCGCGCGCTCCCAGAACGCCGTGAACGCCACGTCGAACGGCTCCAGGTCGTCGTGCCGCGAGACCAGCGTGCAGCGCAGCGCGTGGTAGACCTGGTCGCGCGACGTGAGATCGACGGCGTCCAGGCCGCGCAGCGCGTCCTGCAGCCGGCCGGGGCCGACCTCGAGGCCGGCCTCGCGAAGGATCCGGCCGAACGTGACGAGCTTGCGGGCGACGGCGTCGCCGCGGCTCACCGCGCCCGGGCCTCCCCCACGAGCTCGCGTAGTCCGCGGTCGCGCACCCGCTCGACATCCTCGTGGTACTTCAGCACCGAGCCCAGCGTCGCGTCCACGACGTCGGCGTCGAGCTCCTCCTGGCCCAGCGCCAGCAGCGCCTGCGTCCAGTCGATGGTCTCGGCGACGCCCGGCGCCTTCGCCAGGTCGAGCTCGCGCAGCGCCCCGACGAACGCGGCGGCCTCGCCGGCCAGCCGCTCGGGGACGCCGGGCACCCGGGCCTTCACGATCTCGATCTCCCGCTCCAGCGATGGGTGGCCGATCCAGTGGTAGAGGCAGCGGCGCTTGAGCGCGTCGTGCAGCTCGCGGGTGCGGTTCGACGTGAGGATCACGCGCGGCCGGACGGTGGCGGCGATCGTCCCGATCTCGGGGATCGTCACCTGAAAATCGGAGAGCAGCTCCAGCAGGAAGGCCTCGAACTCGTCGTCGGCTCGGTCGATCTCGTCGATCAGCAGCACCGGCGGGATCGCGTCGTCATGCTCGATCGCGTCCAGCAGCGGGCGCCGCTCCAGGAACTCACGCGAGAACAGCTCGTGCAGCGTCTCCCGGGCGTCCTGTGCGCTGCCGGCGTCCAGGGTGCGGATGTAGAGCAGCTGGCGCGAGTAGCTCCAGTCGTACAGCGCGTGGGCGACGTCGATGCCCTCGTAGCACTGCAGCCGGATCAGGCGCGCGCCGGACAGCTCGGCCAGCACCTTCGCAAGCTCGGTCTTGCCCACGCCCGCCTCGCCCTCGAGCAGCAGCGGCTTCTCCAGCACGATCGACAGGTGAAGCACCGTGGCCAGCCCGCGGTCGGCCAGGTAGGCGTGCTCGCGCAGCGACGTCGCGAGGTCGTCGACGCTGGAGGGAAGCTGGTCGGCCATGATCTCAGCGTAGCTACTCGGCGGTGATGCCCGGCCACGACGCGTGCGTGTTCTCGATGCCGCCGTCGATCACGATCGTCTGCCCCGTGATGTACGACGCGGCGGGCGACGCCAGGAAGGCGATCGTGTCTGCCACCTCCTCCGCCGTCCCCATCCGGCCCATCGGCACGAACTTCGCGAGCTCGTCCAGATCGTCGCCGTACTGCTTCATCCCCTCGGTGGCGATCCACCCCGGGGCCACGCAGACGACGCCGATGCCGAACCGGCCCCACTCGACGGAGAGCACCCGGGCGACGGCCTCCGTGCCGGAGCGCGCGGCGGACGAGTGCACCATACCCGGGATGCCGCGCGTCGGACAGAGCACCACGGAGACGATGCGGCCGCCGCGGTTCGGGATCATCGATCGGATGGCGACCTGCTGGGTCAGGTACCAGGGGGCGTCCAGGTTGAGGCGCCGCACCGCGGCCCAGCCGTTGGGGGTGATCTCCTCGGCCGGCGCGGTAAACTGGCCGCCGGCGTTGTTGACGAGCACGTCGATGCGGCCGTGCGCCGCCAGGGCGAGGCCGATCAGCGCGTCCGCCACCTCGGGCTCCCGGATGTCGCCGGGCAGCGTCAGGCAGTCGGCCTCGCCGATCGCGGCCTGCGTCTCGGCCAGCGGCTCTGGCCGGCGGCCGGAGATCACGACCTTGCAGCCGTCGCGGTGCAGGGCAAGCGCCGTCGCCCGGCCGATGCCGGTGCCGCCCCCGGTGACGATCGCGATCCGGCTCACGACGCGCGGAAGCTCTCGGCCGAGTGCGCGAGCATCCCCTGCGCCAGCTTCTCCAGCTCCAGCGACACCTCCAGCGGGCTGTCCGCCGAGCGGTCGATCAGGCCGCGGGTGATCTCCAGCGCGAGCTGCGGCTGGGCCGCCAGGATCCCCGCCCATTCGACCGCCGCCGACTCCGCCTCGCCCTCCGCGACCAGCCGGTTGACGACGCCCAGCTCGGCCGCGCGGGCTGCGTCGAACCGCTGGCCGAGGAGGATCAGCTCCTTCGCCCGAGCCGGGCCGATCAGCCGGGTCAGGCGGGTCAGCCCGCCGGCGCTGGGCAGGATGCCCAGCGAGACCTCGGTCAGCTGGAAGCGCGCCGTCTCGTCGGCGACCCGCAGGTCGGCCGACAGCGCGAGCTCCAGGCCGCCGCCGATCGCCCAGCCCGAGACGGCGGCGATCGAGGGCTGCGCCAGCGCCGGCAGCGCCTCCCACAGGCGTCCCGGGCCGCGGTAGTAGCGGACGGTCGCCTCGGGGCTGGGATCCGTGAACTCGGTGAGGTCGGCGCCGGCCGAGAACGCCCGCTGGGAGCCGGTCACGACCACGGCGCGCGACCCCCGCACCGCGTCCGACGCCAGCGCGGCCAGGTACTGCTCGCACAGCTCCTCGGACAGCGCATTCAGCTTCTCGTCGCGGCACAGCCGGACGACCACGACGCCGTCCTGCTTGGGCTCCACGCGTACCAGGGGATCCGGCATGGCCGCCGAATCTACCGCACACGCGACCTCGCGCAGCGCGCCAGGGTGCCGCCCCCTACCGCAAAACGGGGATCCCCCTGTACGCCGGTCCGGGGAGGACGCGTGACGTTCGGCGCTCAAACTGCACCATGTATCTGCCGATACACGCTGTATGCCCCAGCTCCGTGGTCGTGCGACGGATCGCGACCGGAGAGAGCTCGAAGTCCTCCACCGCGTCGCCGTCACCCTCAGCCAGTCGCTGTCGCTTGCCGACGTCCTGACGTCGCTCACGCGTGAGCTCGTGTACGGCGTCGAGCGCGCCGGCGAGGTGGCGATCTCGCTGTGGAACCAGCACGACGACGTGCTGGTCGACGCCGCCTGCTGGACGGCTCACGGACCGCCGGCGTGGCCGCGCGGTCAGGAGGTCAACTCGCTGGCGCTCTATCCGGAGACCCGCGAGCTGCTGCGCCGCGGGCACGGGCATCGCGAGTTCCGGATGACAGACCCGGCGATCAAGCCGGACGACCGCGAGGTGCTCGAGCACTGGGGATGGCGCTCGTCGATCGAGCTGCCGCTGGTGGTCGAGGGCCGGTCGGTGGGTCTGATCGAGGTCGCCGACTACCGCTCGGCCCGGCGCTGGACGGAGCGCGACATCTCGTTCATCCAGACGATCGCCAGCCAGGCGGCGATGGCCGTCCGCAACGCCCAGCTGTACGAGGATCTCCAGCGGCAGGCCGACCGCGACCCGCTGACCGATGTCCTCAACCACCGCGCGTACTACGACCGGCTGACCCAGGAGCTGGCCCGCGCGCATCGCGCCGGCTCGTCGGTCGGCGTGCTGGTGCTCGACCTCGACGACTTCAAGGCGATCAACGACGTCCGCGGCCACCTGGCCGGCGACCGGGCGCTGCGCGACGCGGCGGCCGCGATCACCGGCGCGTGCCGCGTCTGCGACGTTGCCGGCCGGCTGGGCGGCGACGAGTTCGGCGTGATCCTGCCCGACGTCTCGATGGAGGCCGAGCTGGTCGCGCGCCGGGTGCTGGACGTGGTTGGCCGCCAGGCCGGCCTGTCCGCCTCGATCGGGGTCGCCGTGTCGGCTCCCGGCGAGATCGACGCGCTGGCGCTGATGACCCGCGCGGACGTGTCGCTGCTCGAGGCGAAGCGCCAGGGCAAGCGCACATACCGGCTGGCCGCATGAGGGGCGACCGCGACCGGCGGGAGCTGGAGGTGTTGCACCGCCTGGCCGTCAGCCTCCCCCGCTCGCTCACGGTGACCGGCGTGACGGACGCCCTCGCCGAGGGCCTGGTCGACGCGATCGAGCGCGCCTGCGAGTGCACGATCACGTCGTGGGAGCGGGACGCCAACACGCTGTCGGTGCTGTCCGTGTGCGAGCCTGGCGGCATCGAGCCCAGCTGGCGCGGTGTCGTCTACGACCTGGCCGACTGGCCGGAAAGCCTGGCCGTGCTCGAGGCCGGCTCCGAGCATCGGGAGTTCTGCCTGAGCGACGCGTCACTCGAGCCGCGCGTTCGCGAGCAGGTCGAGGAGTGGACGTGGGCCAGCTGGATCTGCTTCCCGCTGGTGGTCGAAAAGCGCGCGGTCGGGCTGATCGAGCTTGCCGACTACGACAGCGCCGAGCCCTGGTCGCCAAGGGACATCAGCTTCGGGCAGACGATCGCGACGCAGGCCGCTCTGGCCGTCCGCAACGCCCAGCTGTACGAGGATCTGCAGCGGCAGGTGGATCACGACTCGCTGACCGGGCTGCTCAACCACGGCGCGTTCTACAGCCGCGTCGACGAGGAGCTCGAGCGGATCCGCCGCAGCGGCCGACCGGGGGCGGCGCTGGTGGCCGACCTGGACGACTTCAAGCTGGTCAACGACCGGCATGGGCACCCGGCGGGCGACCGGGCGCTGCGGCGGGTCGCCGATGCGCTGCGTGCCGTATGCCGCGCGGGCGACGTCGCCGGGCGGATCGGCGGCGACGAGTTCTGCGTGCTGCTGGTCGACTTGGAGGGCGACCCAGGCCAGGTCGCCGAGCGGCTGGCGCGGGTGATCGAGATGGAGGCGGGCGTGTCGGTGTCCGTCGGCGTGGCCGTCTGCCGGGGCAGCGACCGCACCGCCGCCGAGGCGATCGCGCGAGCTGACCGCGCGCTGCTCGACGCCAAGCGGGCGGGCAAGCACACCTTTCGCCTGGCAGCCTGAGGCCTAGGCTTCCGGCATGCGCCGTTGGCTGATCGCGCTGCCCATGCTGCTCGCCGCCTGCGGCTGCGCGTCGTCGGGAGGCGATGCCGGCACATCGCCCGCGACGTCGTCGCCCCCGCCCGCGGCCGGCTCCAGCGAGGCCCCGCCGCCGGCCGGCATCCGCCTGGCGCCGGTGCTGACGGGCCTCGACGGCCCTGTCGACGTCGTCTTCCCGCCCGGCGACCCGTCGCACATGGTGGTCGTCGAGCAGGGCGGGGACGCCATGGTGTTCGAGGACGGGCGCCGGCTGGGGCGTCCGCTGCTCGACCTCCGCGGCAAGGTGTCGACCGGGAGCGAGCAGGGGCTGCTGGGGCTGGCCTTCGCGCCGACGTTCCCGGACGACCCGCGGATCGTGGTCGACTACACCGACCCGTCCGGCGACACGAACGTGGTCAGCTACCGGGTCAGCGACTGGCATGCCGACCCATCAACCGCGAAGCGGCTGCTGTTCGTCGACCAGCCGTTCTCGAACCACAACGGCGGCGACGTCGTGTTCGGCCCGGACGGCCGGCTGTACATCGGGATGGGCGATGGCGGCAGCGCGGGCGACCCGGGCAACCGCGCGCAGAACCCGGACGTGCTGCTAGGCAAGATGCTGCGGATGGACATCGACCACCCCCGACCGCAGGTCTACGCCCTGGGCCTGCGCAACCCCTGGCGGTTTTCCTTCGACCGGGAGACCGACGACCTGTGGATCGGC
Organism: uncultured Actinomycetes bacterium; assembly: GCA_963720885.1. Classification (GTDB taxonomy): domain Bacteria; phylum Actinomycetota; class Thermoleophilia; order Gaiellales; family JAICJC01; genus DATLLN01. The sequence goes on from CAVRGW010000002.1 coordinate 353,439, forward strand.
GACGTCGGGCAGGGGGCGTGGGAGGAGATCGACCACCTGCGGGCGGGCGCGCCGGCGGGGACGAACTTCGGCTGGAACCTGTACGAGGGTGACCACGAGTTCAACGCGACGTCGCCGGCGGGGCCGCAGTTCACGAACCCGGTCGCCGAGTACAGCCACGAGCTCGGGTGCTCCGTGACCGGCGGGTTCGTGTACCGCGGCCCGTCGATCCCTGCGCTCGACGGGCGCTACGTCTACGGCGACTACTGCAGCGGCCGCTTGTGGTCGCTCGCCCCCGGCGGGAAGCCGCGGCTGCTGGCGCTCGAGGTGCCCGGCTTGACGTCGTTCGGAGAGGATCCGGACGGCCGGTTGTTCGCCGTTTCGCAGTCCGGGAAGGTGCTCCGGTTCGAGGCCGGCTGAGGGCTGGATTCGGCGGCGCGAGCAACTACACTTGTACGCAACCGACTGGAGGTGCGATGCGCTGCCTGCTGCTGGATGCAGCGATGCGACCGATGACGCTCGTCTCGCGGGAGCGAGCCGTCAGCCTGGTCGTGTGCGGCAACGCGCAGGTGATCGCCGAGGAGCCTTCGGTCGTCTACCGCTCCGAGCACCTGTCGGTCGCGCTGCCCGTCATCGTGCAGGTGCCCGCCTACGTCGAGCTGCGGCCGATCGTCCGGCGGAACGTCGTGCGGCGGGTGCTGTTCTGCCGTGACAACTGGCGCTGCGCGTACTGCGGACGCGAGGGCGGCCCGCTCGACCTGACGATCGACCACGTCAAGCCGCTGTCGCGCGGCGGCGCCCACGAGTGGGACAACGTCGTCGCAGCCTGCCGCCGGTGCAACCACCGCAAGGGCGACCGGCTCCCGTACGAGGCCGGGATGTACCCGAAGAGCACGCCCAAGGTGCCGACGATGGTGCAGGTGGCGTGGGCCGGCCGGCTCACGCCACCCGCTGCAGCGCGAGTACGTCGCCGCCTGGCACCGCGTGCCGGCCGCGGCGCTCTAACCCGCGGCGGCGCCGCGCAGCGCCTGCTGCAGCTCCACTGCCGCCTCTCCCGGCGCGCCGCCTCCGACCCGGGAGCCGTCGATGGCGACGACGCCGACGACCTCGCGGACGCTGCTCGAGCTGAACACCTCATCCGCCACGATCAGCCGGTCGAGCTCGTATGCACCTTCGGCGACGGAGTAGCCGCGCGCGGTGGCAGCGCCGATCAGCGTGTCGCGGGTGACGCCGGCGAGGATGCCGAGGTCGAGCGCCGGGGTGTGCAGCGTCCTCCCCTCGCGGAACCAGATGTTCGACGTCGGGCCCTCCAGCACGAGACCCTCGAGCGACAGGAACAGCGCGTCGTCAGAGCCGCGGCGGCGCGCCTCCTGCTGCGCAGCCATGTTGACGGCGTAGCTCGTGGACTTGACGCCGGGCAGCAGCCAGGGCGAGGCGGTGCGGGTGTGCGCGCCGATCGCCAGCTGCAGCGCCGTCAGGGCTATGCCGCGGCGGCGCAGCTCCCCCAGCCCTGCGGGCAGCGGCGTCACCAGGGCGAAGCCGGCGCCGTCCTCCTCGCTCTCCCGGCCGGCGGTCCAGACGACGCGCAGGGTTGCCTCGTTGGTTGCCGCGGCGGACACCGCCTGCGCTGCCAGCTCCGAGAACGCAGCGGCATCGGGCACCGGCAGGCCGAGCACGGCCGCCGATGAGACCAGCCGCTCGAGGTGCCGCTCGAGCCGGAACGGGCGGCCGTCATAGATGCGCATCGTCTCGAAGGCCGCGCGGCCGCGCAGCACCGCCTCGTCGTCGGCGAAGAGGTGCGGCTGCTCGGAATCGACTACGCCGTGTCCGAGCACCGCCAGCGCGAGGGGTCGGCCGGGGGCCATGGCGGGCGACATCGTAGACTGCCCCGCATGTCGGATACGGTCGAGCTGTGGACGGACGGGGCCTGCTCGGGCAATCCCGGGCCGGGTGGCTGGGCGGCCATCCTCCGCTGGAACGGCAACGAGCGGGAGCTGGTCGGCGGCGAAGAGATGACCACCAACAACCGGATGGAGCTGATGTCGGTGATCGCCGGGCTGGAGGCGATCACGCGGCCGATGCGGGTGCTCGTGCACACGGACAGCGCGTACGTGGAGCAGGCGTTCGCGCAGCGGTGGCTCGAGGGGTGGCGGCGCAACGGCTGGAAGACGGCGGCGAAGAAGCCGGTCAAGAACCGCGACCTGTGGGAGCGGCTGGACGCGGCGGTCAACGGGCACGACGTCGAGTTCGTGCGGGTCAAGGGGCATGCCGGCGTCGAGCTGAACGAGCGGGCCGACCAGCTGGCGTGCGAGCAGCGCGACGTCCACGCGGCCGCATGACCGGCCGCAAGGATCACGCGCGCTCGCTGTTCGCCGGGATCGCGGGCGACTACGACCGGTGGGCGCAGCTGCTCTCGTTCGGGCAGGACGCGCGCTGGCACCGGGTGATGATCGAGCCGCTCGACCTGGCCGCCGACGACGTGGTCGCCGATGTGGCGACGGGCACGGCGGCGGTGGCGATCGACCTGGTGCGGCGGCACGGATGCCGGGTGATCGGGATCGATCAGAGCCCGGAGATGCTCGCCCGCGGCGCGGAGCGGGTCGCCGCCGCCGGGCTCTCCGAGTCGATCGAGCTGCGCCAGGGCGAGGCGGAGCGGCTTCCGCTCGAGGACGCCTCGGTCGATGCCCTCACCCACACCTACCTGCTCCGCTACGTCGACGATCCGGCGGCGACGCTGCGCGAGCTGGCGCGCGTGCTCAAGCCAGGCGGCGCGATGGCGTCGCTCGAGTTCTTCGTCCCGGACGGTGCGTGGTACCCGGCGTGGTGGGCCTGGACGCGCGCCGGCCTGCCGGCCGGAGGGTTGATCGCCGGCGACGGGTGGTACGAGACGGGCAGGTTCCTCGGGCCGAGCATCGAGGAGTTCTGGCGCCGGCACCCGCTCGGCGACGTCGTCGCCATGTGGCGGGCGGCCGGGATGGAGCAGGTTCGATGCCGACGGCTGTCCGTCGGCGGTTGTGTCATCATCCGCGGAATCCGCGGGACGTGAGCGACGGGAGGTATGAGATGGGTTCGGTCAATCTGAGCGATCAGCCGATCACCGCCACGCCGTACGGGCGGTGGCAGCAGCTGAACGGGGCTCTCAACGTGAACGCGTTCGGGATCAACGCCGTGGTGTGCGATCCGGCGGAGGACATCGGTATCTCGCACGACGAGACGGAGACGGGCCAGCAGGAGGCGTACATCGTCGTCGCCGGGCGCGCCGTGTTCACCGTCGGCGACGAGCGGATCGAGGCCGGCCCGGGCACCGTGGTCGCTGCGCCGGACCCGGCCGTGACCCGCGGCTTCGAGGCCCTCGAGCCGGGCACGCGGATCGTCTGTGTAGGCGCGACGCCCGCGGCGGACAAGCAGCCGTTCGGCGAGTGGATCGCCGACGCAGCGAACGCCTGAGCGCACGACGACCAGGAGATCGGCGAATCCCTGGCCGCGACCCTGGGCCGCGACCCTGGCGCCGCGACCCCAGCACTCGTCACCAGCGCGGCGCGCCGGGCGCCGCGGCGCCCTCGTCTCGGGGGTGCCGGGCACGGTGCCGGGCGCCGTGCCGGGCTCGGTGCCGGGCACAGTGCCAGGGCCGACGGCGCCTGACACGCCCTCGGCACGCAATCGCGACACCTCGTGACTGACCTGTGGCTGGTCGCGCCCGTACGTTGGGACGGTGCCCAGACCACTGAGACCTCAGATCGCCGACGCCATCTGCCACCTGACGATGCGCGGCAACAGCCGGCAGCTCATCTACCTGACCGACATCGACCGTGGGACGTTCATGGAGCTGCTCCGGCGGACGATCGTCCGGCACGGCTGGGATCTCCACGGCTACTGCCTGATGGACAACCACTTCCACCTGCTGGTGGAGACCGCCGAGCCGACCATCTCCACCGGCATGTGTTACCTGAACTCGCTCTATGCGAGGAGATTCAACAACCGGCATGGCCTGCGCGGCCACCTCTTCGAACGACGGTTCCACGCCGAAGTCGTCAAGACCGACGAGCACCTCCGCGAGCTGGTGCGCTACCTCGCGCTGAACCCTGTGCGAGCGGGCCTGTGCCTCGCCCCAGCGGATTGGCGATGGTCGAGCTATCGCTCGATGGTCGGCCTCGAACCGGCTCCCGACTTCCTCAACGCGGATCTCTTGCGAGCGCAGTTCTCGTCGGTTGCGGAGCTGGAACGGTTCGTCCTGGACGGGCTGAAGCCGCTGCCTTCGCCCATCCCGTGGGTCTGAGCACGAGTGCGGCGACGGGTGGCACCCACCCACCGGTGGGTGCCCGGCACAGCGCCCGGCACCGAGCCCGGCACCGTGCCCGGCACGCACCGGTGGCGCGTCGCCCCAGGGCGCGGCCGGGGCCAACGCGCGGCTAGCCGCAGAAGGAGGCGGAGACGTCGATCAGCGCACGGGCCACGCGGTCGAGCTGCGCCAGATCGACCCACTCGACGTCCGCGTGGGCCCCGGCGCCGCCGGGACCACAGATGACGGTGGGGATACCCGAGTCCGCGATGATCGCCGAGTCCGCCCAGTAGGGCACCCCGATCACCTCGGCACCGCCGCCGAGCGCGGCGTCCATCGCCTGCACGATCTCCGCGTCCGGCGACGTCTCCAGCCACGGCCGCACCAGCGTCGTCCGCGTGCCCGCCTCGAAGGTCGGATCGTCCGCGACGATGGCATCGAGGATCGCGGCCAGCTCGGCCTCCACCACCTCTCGCGTCTCGCCAGGCAACGTACGCCGCTCAAGCTGCAACAGGCACCGGTCGGGATACGTCGAGAGCTCACGGCCTCCCTCGATCAGCGAGGCGTGGACCGAGCCGTTGCCCAGCAGCGGATGCGGCGGCCGCGCCGCGAGATCAGCGGCCAGCGCGTCGATGCCGACGAGTACGCGGCCCATTCGCGCGATCGCATCGACGCCGTCCTGCGGCCGTGAGCCGTGCGCCGCGACGCCGCGCACCTCGATCTCGTGCCACGAGAAACCCTTGTGCGCCACCGCGAGGCACACCTCCTCGCCTGTCGGCTCGGTGACGATCGCCGCGTCCGCCGTCCAGCCACGCACCAGGGCCTGCGCGCCGATGCTGGCGAACTCCTCGTCGCAGACGGCGGACACGATCACGTCGCCGGCTCGGGGAGACCGCGCGGCCTCGGCGCCCGCCCACATGATCGCCGCCAGCCCGGCCTTCATGTCGTAGGCGCCGCGACCGTACATCCGGCCGCCCTCGACGCGCCCGACCAGCGGCTGCTCGACGCCCGCCAGCGCCACGGTGTCCATGTGCGCGTTCAGCAGCAGCGACCGTCCCCCGCCTGTGCCGCGCGCCACCGCGACCACGTTCGGCCGCCTCGGCGCCACGTCCTCGATGTGCACCTCCAGCCCCTCCGCCTGCAGCCACGCGGCAACGAACCGCGCGATCGCCGCCTCGCCGGCACCTCCCGGCACCAGGCTCGGGTTCACGGAGTCGATCGCGACCAGATCGGCCAGCAGCTCGTGCACGTCATCCACGCCGGGCGACGTTATCGCACCGACGCTGCGTAGGCGTGCGCCTCCGCGACCACCTGGTCGAACGACACGCCCAGCCCCCGCTGGAACGCCTCGCGCACCTGCGCCTCGCTGTAGTCGTACCCGGTCACATGCATCGCCGTGAACGCATTCGCCAGCCGCTCGAGCCCCTCCGGCCCACCGTGGCGCTGAAGGATCACGGTGACCATCATCTGCGCGTCCTCGTAGCACGCCTCCACGGCCTGCGGGTTCTTGATCCCCCAGTCGCTGACGCGCCGCCGCCAGATCTCGATGCTCGGGAACCGCCCGCTCGCGTACAGCGGCTTGATGTAGAGCAGCGGCATCGAATACCCGATCGAGTGGAGGAACAGCTGCTGGTGGTACATCGCCAGCCCCTCGGCCATGCTGTGCGGCGACCGGCCGAGCATCGTCCAGCTGGCGACGTGCGTCAGCTCGTGCGCGATCGTGCCGTCCCGCTCCACCGGCCCGCCGGCGCTCCACCCGGGCCACTCGATGTACGACACGCCGTCCAGCACGAACCCGTCGGGCACCTCCCTGCGGAACGACTTGACGCCGGACAGCTGCTCGCCCTGCTTCTCGTCGCGCACCAGGAAGATCACCGGATGGTGCGCCGCCAGGTCACGCGCATACGCCTTGTCGAGCACCGGCACCACGTCGTCGGCGTCCGACAGGATCTGGCGCGCGGCCTCGTTCGCCTCGAGCTCCTCGTAGATCACGCTCGAATGCTTTCCTGACAACACCGCCGGCTCAGGGAAGAGCGACAGGCCCTGCTGCTTGACCTTGACGCCCTTGCGGCGGGTCGCGTCGGCGATCACCCGCCAGCCCTCGCGGACGTGCGCGGCGATGATCATCCTCCGCCCCAGCTCGACCCACTGCGACAGCGGCTGCGGCTTGAGCCGCGCGCGCATCTTGACGAGCACCCCGACGGCGCCCGGCTGCTTGACCTTGTACAGCGTCGCCGTGGTGTGCAGCTGACCGATCGGCAGCCGCGCGAACCATCCGCGCAGCGCCGAAAGCGACGGCTCGTCGTAGCCGGCCGCGTCCGAACCGGCCAGCTGCTGCGCGACCAGCGGCTTGTCCACGGCCAGCGCCTGGAGGTACTTCGTGACCTCGGGCCTGGCCGCGGCGAACCGTGCCCTGGGGGTCATCGCCAGCGCGGGATCGGGCGTGGACGGCGCAGCCTTGCCACCGCCGGCGCACCCGGCCGCGAGCAGAGCAAAGACGACGAGCGGCGCACGGCGCATGCCCCCGATATCGGCCCGAGGGCCGCGGTTCTAGAGCTGGAATTCTTCGGCGTAGCTCGTCGACCGGCGGGAGATCCGCCCGTCGTCGCCCACGTCGTAGTACCCCATCCGCCACAGCGGCGGCGAGTACAGGTGCAGCGACACCGCGGGCGTCTCGCCGATGTGGCGCACGTCGTGGATTCGGGAGGAGTCGAACCGGAATCCGTCGCCACCGGTGTAACCGACGGTCTCGACGCCCGAGCCGAATACCAGCCGGTCCTCCGCGAGCTCGCCCTCGATCACACGCACCGCGCCACCCGAGAGGTCATGGTCGTGCAGCCCCGTCTGCTGGGCGCCCGACCAGCAGATCAGCCAGACGTCAAGATGATGGTCGCGGTGGATCTCGGTGTAGATCCGCTCCTCGGCGTTGTGCCGCACGAACCCGCGCCACAGCTCGGGGTGCCCAGCCAGGTCCTCCGCGAGGGCTGCCAGCTCGTCCGGGTCGAGATTCGCGGTCCTCGGTCAGGCGCGCGCGCATGTACTCGCGCACCTCTTCCAGCCCGCCGTCGGTCATCGTCGTCCTCCTTCCTGCCATCCGAGAGCTCGCGCCGTATTGCGCTCGAGCACCGCCTCCGCGACGGGCTCGCCCATCTCCTCCAGCGTCCGCAGCAGCTCCGCGCCGGGGACCACCGGGTAATCGGTGCCGTACACGACCTGATCCAGCCCGTACGTCGCGAACGCCAGGTCGAGGGCGTTGCGGCGGCACGTCGCCGCGTCGAAGAACACGTTGAGATCGATCTCGCCGGGCTCCCCGCTGAACGTGCGATACCGCTCCTCGAGGAACGGCGCGCCGCCGGCCATGATCGTGAACACCACCTTCAGCCCGGGATGCCGCGCCGCGCCGGCCATCCGCCACGTGAAGAACGCCCGCAGCATCAGCCCCGGATAGACCGCCAGGTTGCGCCACCACCAGACGACGTCCGGCTCCTCGCCGTAGGGCGGCGTCCAGGGGGCCGGCCCGGGATGCACGAACAGCGGCGCGCCGCTCTCGGCGAGCGCGTCCAGCAGGTCACGGCAGCGGTCGAGCCCGCGGTCCGAGGCCAGTGCCTCGCTGGCGATCGACACGCCGGCGAAGCCGTCGCGGATCAGCCCGGCGACCGTCCCCGCCCCGGCGTCCGGCGCATCGAGCGGCACAGCGGCGAACGCAGCCAGCCTGCCACCGGCCCGGCCGACGGAATCCGCAACGCCCTCGTGGTACGCGTCGAGCAGCGGCACCGCCTCGGCTGCCGGCAGCGCCTCGATCCCGACCGGCGTCGACAGCGAGACGACCGCGCGGTCGATCGCGACCTCGTCCAGCGCCGCAATCCGGGCGTCGACCCGCTGCGCGGCGAGATCGAGGCGGAACGGCTTCTCGTGGAGGACGCGGACCACATCGCCGTCCAGGCAGGGCGGCTCGGAGCGTCGCCGCAAGGCTTCGACGAGCGAGTCCGGCCAGAGGTGCTGATGGAGATCGATGCGCATACAGGAAACGGTGGTGAATCGTTTAACATGCCATTGTGACGAACCGATCGGATCGACGCAAGCGACCGACGATGCGGGAGCTCTCGGAGCTCACCGGCCTGTCCACCGCCGCCGTCTCATACGCCCTGCGCGGCGAGCGCGTGTCGGCCCAGACGGCCGCCCGTGTGCGCCGCGAAGCGGACCGCATCGGCTTCCGCAGCGACCCGGTCGCCCGCGCCCTGCGCAGCGGCCGCACCGGCACCGTCGGCGTCGTCGGCGGCAGCCTCGCCGACTACTGGCACCAGGAGTTCATCTCGCACCTCGGGCGTGCGCTCCGCGCCAACGACCTGCAGCTGCTGCTGGCGGACGCCGACGGCGACCCGGCGGCCGAGCTGGCGCTCGCCCAGGAGCTCGCCGACCGCCGCGTCGACGGGCTGGTGGTGCTGCCCCTCGACCCGTCGGCCGCGGGCTGGCGACGGATCGCCCGCGAGACGCCGACCGTATCCGTGAACGAGTCCCTCCCCCGCCCGGCACGCGCGATCCGCTTCGCCTCGGCAACCGGGATCGCCCTGGCGCTCGGCCACCTGCACGATCGCGGGCACCTCGAGATCGCGGTGCTCGGCGGCGGCCCGCACGTCATCCCCCGCCGCGCCGGCGTCCGCCGCACCCGCTGCGGCCCCTCGCCTGCCGAGGCGCAGCACGCGGCGGCACGGATGCTGACCGCAAAGGCGCGCCGGCCGACCGCCGTGTTCGCGCTGTCGGACTCGATCGCCTACGGCGTCTACGCCGCCGCCCGCGAGCTCGGCCTGGCGATCCCCGGCCGGGTCGCCGTCGTGGGCTTCGACGACCACCCGGTGTCCCGGCTGCTCGACCCGCCGCTGACTGCGGTCGGCTGGGACACGCGGGCAGCGGCCGTCGCCGCGGCCGAGATGATCGCTGCGGCCGTGGCCGGTGACAAGCCCGCCGCGGAGGTCGTGATCAACCCGGCGCTGGCCGTCCGCAGCTCGACCTAGGCGAACTGCAGCAGCACCTTGCCGAACTTGCCCGGCGCGGCCAGATGGTCGAACGCGGCCGCGGCGTCCTCGGCCGGGAACACGCGGTCGATCGGCGGCGCGACACGGCCCTCGGCGAGCAGCGGGACGACCCCGCGCGCGAACGCCTGCACCGCGGCGCCCTTCTCCTCCATCGGCCGGGCTCGCAGCACGGTGCCCATCAGCGAGGCGCGCTTGCCCATCAGCGCCCGCAGGGACATGTCGAACTCCGCGCCGGCGCCCGTGCCGACGACGATGATCCGGCCCCTGGTCGCCAGCGCGCGCAGGTCGCCGGGCAGGTTCGGCGCGCCGACCAGCTCGAGCACCACGTCCACCTCACCGTCCACGTCCTCCAGCGCCACCGGGTCGGCGCCCATCGCCGACAGCCGCTCGTGGGCTGCCTCGCTGCGTGCGTTGGCCAGCACCCGCGCGCCGGCCGCCAGGCCGAGCTGGACGGCGGCCGTGCCGACGCCACCGCTGGCGCCGTTGACCAGCAGGGTCTCGCCGGTGACAAGCCCAGCGCGGGTGAACATCGCGTCGTGGGCGGTGATGAATGCCTCCGGAACCGCGGCGGCCTGCTCGTCCGAGAGCCGGTCGGGAACGCGCGCCACGTGCCGCTCGTGCACGGTGACCCGGTCGGCCAGACCTCCACCGCCGACGATGCCGAACACGCGGTCGCCGACCTGCCAGCCGAGCACCGCGGCCCCGGTCGCGACCACCGTCCCGCCGACCTCCAGCCCGGGCACGTCGGCCACCGCGCCGGGAGGTGCCGGGTAGTGGCCGGCGCGCTGGATCAGGTCCGCCGGGTTGAGTCCCGCGTGCGACGCGGCGACCACGACCTCGTTCGACCCGGGCACCGGATCGGGCCGTTCCTCGAGCCGCATCACCTCGGGCCCGCCGGCTCCTCTGAACACGATGGCGCGCATCGCCGGAGCCTACCGGCGCATTTGGGCTCGCGCCGAGCTCCGGTGTACAGTCTGTCCCCCTGTCAAGGGTCAACGCATGCCGGAAAACCAGGAGGAGCGATGGACGACATCAGGCGTCAGCGCACTGAGCTCGAAAACCATCTGATCGATGAGCTGATCTCGGGAAGGCTCACCCGTTGGGAGTTCGTCCGCCGCGGCACGGTGATGGGCATGTCCATCCCGCTGCTCGGCGCGATCGTCGCAGCGTGCGGCGGCGCCAACGACACCGGCGGCAGCTCGGCGGCCAGCGGCGGTAGCTCGGGCCCGGCGTCCGTAAAGCCCGGCGGCACCGTGCGCGCCGCGATCGTCGTCCCCACAGGAGCGATCAACCCCGTCACCGTGGGCGATCAGGGCGGACTCTGCATGCTCGGCCAGGTCGGCGAGTTCCTCTGCGTGGCCAACCCGACCACGTTCGAGCTGGAGCCGGTGCTGGCGGACAGCTGGACGGCCAACTCGGACTCGTCGGAATGGACGTTCAAGCTGAAGAGCGGCGTCACGTTCCATGACGGTTCGTCGCTGGTGGCCGATGACGTCGTGTACACGATGGACCTGCTCTCCGACTCGAAGGGCACATCGCAGGCGCTGTCGGTGTTCCGCGGGGTGCTCGACAAGGGCGGCACGACGGCGGTCGACGACAGCACGGTCAAGTTCACCCTCGAGGCGCCCAACGGCAACTTCCCATACCTTGTCTCGCGAGACAACTACAACGCCATCATCATCAAGGCGGGCACCGACCCCAAGGACTTCGAGAAGACGTTTCCCGGCACCGGCCCGTTCAAGCTCGACAAGTACACGCCCAAGGTGGGCGCCTCGTTCGTCCGCAACGACGACTACTGGGGCACCAAGGCAAACCCGGACCGCATCGAGTTCACGTTCTACGAGGACGAGGGCCCGCAGATCCTCGCCCTCCAGGGCAAGCAGGTCGACGTCGTCGGCCAGATCTCCGTCTCGGGCGGCCGGGCGATCCTCAACGACCCGAGCTACGTGATCCTCGACATCCCGTCGACCGCGCACCGCCAGGTGCACATGCGAAACGACAAGGAGCCCTTCACCGACAAGCGCGTTCGCCAGGCGATCGCGCTGTCGCTCGACCGGCCCGCGATCATCCAGCAGCTGTTCGAGGGCAAGGCGAAGATCGGAAACGACAGCCCGTTCGCGAGCGTCTTCCCGTCCACCGACCCGTCGGTGCCGCAGCGCACGCAGAACATCGATCAGGCGAAGCAGCTGCTCTCGGACGTCGCGCTCTCGAACCCGTCGGTCAAGCTGAACACGGAGAAGGCGTTCGAGATCCCCGACTACGCCGTCCTGATCCAGAACTCGGCGAAGGCGATCGGGTTCACCATCGACATCCTCCAGCAGAGCGCCACCCAGTACTACGGCGACTTCACGTTCGGCGGCTCGCCGTGGCTGGACTCGACGATGGGCATCACCGACTACGGCCACCGCAGCGTCCCCAACGTGATCCTGGGCGCGCCGCTGCTGTCCGACGGCACATGGAACTCGGCGCACTTCAAGAACACGACCTACGACAGCCTGGTCAAGCAGTACAACGCGGCGTCCGACGTCCAGAGCCAGCAGACGGTCGCCAAGCAGATCCAGGAGCTGCTGCTCGACGAGACACCGGTGATCTTCGCCTACTTCTACGACTACCTGGGCGCCACCGCCGGGAACGTCGGCGGCGTCGTGATCACGCCGATCGGTCACGTCCAGCTGGAGGGCGCCGGCTTCACCTCCTGACGACTCACGCCCGCCGCCGGCCCGGCGCCGGCGGCGGGACGAGCCACCGCCCACGATGGCAGGCTTCATCCTCCGCCGCATCGGTCTCGCCCTGATCACGCTCTGGCTGCTGAGCGTCCTGGTCTTCTTCCTCGTGCAGCTGCTGCCGGGCAACGTGGCCCGCTCGATCCTCGGCCCGCTGGCCGCGCAGTCCACGGTCGACAACCTCAACCACCAGCTGGGCACCGACCAGCCGGTGATCGTGCAGTACTTCAACTGGCTCAAGGGCCTCCTGCACGGCGACCTCGGCGACTCGCTCACCTACCGCCAACCGGTGCGGCCGTTCGTCACCTCGGCGCTCGAAAACTCCCTGAAGCTGGCGGCCCTGGCCTTCGTGATCGTCGTGCCGGTCAGCCTGATCGGCGGCATCGCCGCGGCGCTCAAGGTCGGCAAGCCGCTCGACCGGATCATCACCACCGGCGGGCTCTCGCTGGCGGCGGTGCCCGAGTTCGTGACCAGCGTCATCCTGATCATGGTCTTCGGCATCTGGCTGAACGTGCTGCCGATCACGGCGGCCACGCCGCCCGGCGCCAGCATCTGGGACCAGATCTACCACCTGCTCTTGCCCGCGATCGCGCTGTGCCTGGTGCTGTTCGGGTACATCGCGCGCATGGCCCGCGCGGGCATGATCGAGGCGCTCGACTCCGACTACACCCGCACGGCGATGCTCAAGGGGCTGCCCTGGCGCACGGTGATCGTCCGCCACGTCCTGCGCAACGCGCTGCTGCCGACGATCACCGTGATCGCGACGCAGCTCGGCTACCTGATCGGCGGCCTGGTGGTGGTCGAGATGCTCTTCCACTACCAGGGCATCGGCCGCTGATCTTGACCGCGGCGACCAGCAAGGACTTCCCGATGCTGGAGGCCGGCGTGCTGGTGGTCGGCGTCGTCTACCTGGCGGCGACGCTGATCGCCGACGTGCTTTACGCCCTGCTGAATCCGCGCATCCGCCACGCCGGGAGCGACCAGTGAGCGTCACCAACGAGCTCGGGCCCCCGACGCCGATGGCGCCCGCCGTGCAGCCGAACGCCCGCGCGGTCGCGCGCCGGGAGACGCTTCGCGCGCTGCTCCGATCGAAGACCTTCATCATCGGCGTGGTCATCGTCGGCTTCTGGATCCTCTGCGCGATCGGCCAGGCCCGGCTGTTCCAGGATCCTTACGCGACCAGCCTGGACGTGCTCAAGCCGCCGTCCAGCGAGCACTGGTTCGGCACCGACCGGCTCGGCCGCGACGTGTTCTCCCGCGTCATCGTCGGCGCGCGCGATATCCTGATCGTCGCGCCGCTGGCGACCATCCTGGGCACCGTGCTGGGCACGGCGCTCGGGCTGGTGATGGGCTATTTCCGCGGGCTGGTCGACGACATCCTGGGCCGGATCGTGGACGCCGTGCTGGCGCTGCCGGTGGTCATCGTCGCCCTGCTGGCTGTCACCGCCGTCGGACCGTCGACCACCACCGTGATCATCGTCATCGGCCTCGTGTTCACGCCGCTGATCGCGCGCACGGTGCGCGCCGCGGTGCTGGCGGAGCGCGAGCTGGAGTACGTGTCCGCCGCGAAGCTGCGCGGTGAGCGGGCGCCCTACATCATGTTCGTCGAGATCCTGCCCAACGTCCTGCCGCCGATCCTCGTCGAGTTCACCGTGCGTCTCGGCTACGCCATCTTCACGGTCGCCACGCTGTCGTTCCTCGGCTTCGGCATCCAGCCGCCGTCGCCCGACTGGGGCCTCCAGGTCTCGGAGGAGTACACGTACCTCTCCGCCGGCTACTGGTGGCCGACGCTGTTCCCGGCGCTGGCCATCGCCACGCTGGTGATCGGCATCAACCTGATCGCCGATGCGCTGGCGGGGGTGTTCGACCGATGAGCGCGACGGCCCGAGCACACGCCCTCGAGGTGCGCGACCTCGGCGTCGCCTACCGCGTGCGCGGCGTCGACCGCCAGGTGCTGCGGTCGCTCACCTTCACGGTCGAGGCGGGCAGGTCGTACGGCCTGGTCGGCGAGTCGGGCTGCGGCAAGTCGACCGCGGCGCTGGCCGCCGTCCGCTACCTGCCGCGCAACGGCAAGGTGACGGCGGGCTCGGTGAGGTCGCCGGAGCCGACATGCTGGCGATGTCGGGCGACGATCTGCACCGTACCCGGGCGGGCGCCGTCTCGATGGTCTACCAGGATCCCGGCAAGGCGCTCAACCCGTCGATCCGCGTCGGCCGCCAGGTCGCCGAGGTGTTCGAGGTCGGCGGCGCCTCCAAGGACGAGTCGCGGGAACGGGCGCAGGCGATTCTGGCGAAGGTGCAGATCGCCGATCCCGCCAGCGTGATGGAGCGCTACCCGCACCAGCTGTCGGGCGGCATGCAGCAGCGCGTCGTGATCGCGATGGCCCTCGCCCCCAATCCGGCACTGCTGATCCTCGACGAGCCGACCACAGGTCTCGATGCGACGGTCGAGGCGGAGGTGCTCGACCTGGTCGCCGCGCTGCGCACGGAGTTCGAGAGCTCGGTGCTGTTCATCAGCCACAACCTGGCGGTGATCGCCAAGATGTGCGACAGCGTCGGCGTGCTCTATGCCGGCAAGCTGGTCGAGGAAGGCCCGGCCCGCCAGGTGTTCGACGATCCCGCGCCACCCCTACACGGTGGGGCTGCTTGCGCTGCATTCCCAAGGGCGGCCAGCGCAAGGACAAGCACCGGCTGGACACGATCCCCGGCTTCCTGCCCGAGCTGGGCGCCGACCTGCCGGGCTGCGTGTTCGCCGACCGCTGCGCGCTGGCCGAGGACCGCTGCCGCACCGAGCCGCCGCCGCTGTACGAGGTCGGCCCCGGGCGCGGCAGCCGGTGCCACTTCCACGAGCGGGCGCAGACGCTGCCCCGTGAGGAGGCGCAGGAGATGCCGATGCCGGCCGTGCGCGAGGAGGGCGAGCCGCTGCTGCGCGCCGACGCGCTGGCAAAGACGTTCCACCAGTCCGGCCACGACGTGCACGCGCTGGCCGACGTGTCCGCCGAGATCTGGCCGGGGGAGACGCTGGGCCTGGTCGGCGAGTCCGGCAGCGGCAAGACGACGCTCGCGCGCGTGCTGCTCGGCATCACGCCGCGGGACGAGGGCGGTGTGCTCGAGCTCGACGGGGAGGCGCTGCCGCCGACCACCGGCAAGCGGTCGACGGAGCAGGTGCGCGCGATCCAGATCGTGTTCCAGAACCCGGACTCGGCGCTCAACCGCCGGCACTCGGTGCGGATGATCGTCGGCCGCGCCCTGACCAAGCTGGCAGGGCTGTCGGGCCGCGCGCGCGAGGAGAAGCTGCTCGACCTGACCCGGTCGGTGAAGCTGGCCGACCGCTTCCTCGCCGTGCGGCCGTCAGCGCTGTCGGGCGGCCTCAAGCAGCGCGTCGCCATCGCCCGCGCCTTCGCAGGCAACCCCAGGCTGGTGGTCTGCGACGAGCCGACGTCCGCGCTGGACGTGTCGGTGCAGGCGGCGATCCTCAACCTGCTGGCCGAGCTGCAGCGCGACGAGCGGACGGCGTACCTGTTCATCTCGCACGATCTCGGCGTCGTCCGCTACCTGTCCGACCGGATCGCGGTGCTGTACCTGGGACGGCTGATGGAGCTCGGCCCCGCCGAGCGCGTCTTCTCGGGCCCCCACCACCCGTACACCGAGGCGCTGCTCTCCGCCGTGCCGACGATCGAGGGCGGCGAGCGGCCGCGGATCAAGCTCCAGGGTGAGATCCCCAGCGCCGCGAACCCGCCGTCCGGCTGCGTGTTCCACACCCGCTGCCCGCGCAAGCTGGGCGAGATCTGCGAAACGACCGAGCCGCCGCTGGCCGAAGCCGAGCCGGGGCACATGATGCGGTGCCACATCCCGATCGAGGACCTCAGGCGGATGCAGTCCGAGGAAGCGGTCGAGGCGTGATCACCCGCGCCGCCGTGCTCGAGCGGGTCGGCGCGCCGCTCGAGGTCACGGAGCTCGAGCTTGCACCGCCGGGCCCGGGGGAGGCGCTGGTGCAGCTGCACGCGAGCGGCGTGTGCCACTCCGACCAGAACGCCATCGACGGCACGGCCGAGACGCCATGCCCGGCGGTACTGGGCCACGAGGGCGGCGGCGTCGTGATCGCGGTCGGGCCGGGCGTCACCCGCGTCGCCGAGGGCGCCCACGTCGCTCTGTCCTGGGCGCCGGCCTGCGGTCATTGCGCCGAGTGCCTGGACGACCTGCCGCACCTGTGCGGCACCGCGTGGCCGATGATGGCCCAGGGCACGCTGATGGACGGCACCAGCCGGCTGTCGCGGGGCGGCGACGTCATACATCACTACTCGTTCCTGTCGACGTTCGCCGAGTATGCGGTCGTGCCCGAGGCGTCGTGCGTTGTTATACCCGACGACATTCCGCTGGAGATCGCGGGGCTCGTCGGGTGCGCAGTCACCACCGGCATCTGCGCGGTGTGGAGGAGCGCCGAGGTCCGGCCCGGTCAGCGGGCCGCGGTGATCGGCTGCGGCGGCGTCGGGCTCTCGGCGGTGATCGGCCTGGCCGCCGTGGCCGCCGCGCCCATCGTGGCAGTCGACGTGGACGACGCGAAGCTGGAGGCGGCGCTCTCGCTGGGCGCGACGGACGCCGTCCGCTGGGCCGGCTCGCCGGAAGCGACTGCCGAGGAGGTGCAGCGGACGACCGGCGGCGGCGTGGACGTCGCCGTCGAGGCGACGGGGCGCAGCGAGGCGATGCTGACCGCCTTCCTCGCCACCCGCCGCCGGGGCACTGCGGTGTTCATCGGCATCCCCCGCGCGGACGCGGTAGTGCCGCTGCCGGCGCTCTCCATCCCGCGGATGGAGCGGCGCGTGATCGGCGCGCTCTACGGCTCGGCGCGTCCCGACCGGGACTTCCTGGTGATCCTCGACCAGTACCGCCGCGGCCGGCTGCCGCTCGATCGGCTGGTGTCCCACCGGCTGCCGCTCGACGAGATCGAGCATGCGTTCGAGCTGCTGCGCAGTGGATCGTCGCTACGGACGGTGCTCGACCTGACGGAGGCGGCCTGATGCTCGACCTGGAAGTGATCGACGGCTGCGTCGGAGAGGCATGGTCGGGCACCGTGCCCGACGGAAGCCACATCAACGTGGTGCTGGCCCGTCGCGGCTCGGCGACTGCCGCCGCGGGGCTGACGGCGCTGGCCCAGCCGCGGCCGGGACACGCGCCGCTGGTTGTCTGCCTGGGCGCGGGCAACGCCGTGCGGCCGGTGACGATCATGACCAACAAGGCTCCGGCGACGGAGCAGCTGCACGCGCTGATCACCTGGGGCGCGGCGCAGCTGGGCGTCGGCCAGGGCGTGATGGACGCGGTTGCGGACGGCACCCTGCCCGCCGAGCAGGCCGGCGAGCTGGTGCTGCTGGTCGCCGCGTGGGTCGATCCCGACACGACGGACGAGACCGCGGTTCGCCTGGCGAACCGCGACGCGACCTACCGGGCGATCCTCGATGCCCTCGAGACCGACCGGGCGGCGCGCGTCCAGGAGCTGGTCGACCTGCGCGACGGCGCGCGCAACGCCTTCTACAGCGGCGAGTGACGGTGCAGATCAGCTCGATCGAAACCCGCACCTACCGCTATCCGCTCGATCCACCGTTCGCCGCGGCATGGGATCCCGTTCCCCGCACCGCGCAGGAGGCGACGCTGGTTGTCGTCAACTCGGACGACGGTGTCGTCGGCTACGCCAGCGGCGGAGACGGCCTGCCCGACGCCGGGCTGCTCGACCGGCTGCTGCGCGGCGTCGACCCGCAGGACGCCGACCGCGTGCACGGCGTGTGCGAGACGGTCGACTTCCACGGTGGGCGGCCGTGGGCCGTCGAGATCGCGTGCTGGGATCTGGTCGGCCGCGCCCTGGGCGAGCCGCTGTGGAAGCTGCTGGGCGGCCGGCGCGAGCGGCTCACCGCGTACGCGTCCACCGGCGAGCTGCTGGAACCGGCCGACCGCGCGGCCCGCGCGAAGGCCCTGGTGGCCGGCCGCGGCGTGCGGGCCATCAAGCTGCGCTTCCACCACGAGGACTGGCGCACCGACATGGCGACCGTCGCGGCGGTGCGCGACGCCGTCGGCGCGGAGGTCGAGCTGATGGTCGACGCGAACCAGGGCTGGCGGATGCCGGGCGATCTGACGCCGCGGTGGGACGTGGAGACGGCGGCCGCGTGCGCCCGCGCGCTCGAGGAGTACGACGTGCACTGGCTGGAGGAGCCGCTGCCAACCGACGATCCGGAGGCGTACCGGACGCTGGGCGAGCGGACGCAGGTTCGGCTGGCGGCCGGCGAGATGGTGCGCACCGCCGGCGAGGCCCGCGACCTCGTGCTCCGCGGCGGGATCGACGTGCTGCAGTGCGACGTGCTGTTCTGCGGCGGCTTCACCGGCACGCGCCGGCTGGCGGAGCTGGCCGAGGACCGCGGCGCCGCGTGGTCTCCGCACACCTGGTCGAACGGCTACGGGCTGGTCGCGAACCTGCACGCAGCGTGCGCGTTCTCCGGCTACGACTACGTCGAGGTGCCCTTCGACCCGCCGGCGTGGTCGGCCGAGCGGCGGGACTGGCTGCTCCCCGCGCCGGTGGAGATCGCCGCGGACGGCACCATCGCGCCGCCGGACGGCCCCGGCTTGGGCGTCGAGCCCGACCTGGATGCCCTCGAACGGTGGCGAGTCGCATGAGCAGCCGGCTTTCGGTCCGCGCCGCTGTGCTCGACCGGATGGGAGAACCGGTGCGGGTCGAGGAGCTGCGCCTCGACGCTCCCCGCGCCGGCGAGGCGCTGGTGCGCATCGCAGCGGCCGGGGTCTGTCACTCCGACCTGCATCTCGCGGACGGCCACCTCGGCACCGACCGCCAGCCGATCGTGCTCGGGCATGAGGGCGCCGGCGTCGTCGAGCAGGTCGGCGCGGGCGTCACGGCGGTCGCTCCGGGCGACCGCGTCGCGCTGTGCTTCGTTCCCGCATGCGGCAGCTGCCCGCGTTGCCTGGCCGGGCAGACCAACCTGTGTCAGGCGGCGGCGGCGAGCAACTCGGCCGGCGAGCTGCCGGCCGGCGGCACCCGCCTGCACCGGCCGGACGGCTCCGACGTCAAGCACTTTCTCAACCTCGCGTGCTTCGCGGAGAGGTGCGTGGTCGATGCCCGCTCGATCGTCCCGGTGCCGGACGATCTACCGCTGTGGGAGGCGGCGTTGGTCGGCTGCAGCGTGATGACCGGGGTCGGCGCCGTGCGCAACGCTGCCGGTGTCAAAGTTGGCGACACCGTCGCCGTGATCGGCTGCGGAGGCGTCGGCGTGCAGGCCGTGTCCGCAGCATCGCTGGCCGGCGCCTCGCGGGTGATCGCGATCGACCTCGACCCCGCGAAGCTCGAGCTCGCCCGCAGCCATGGCGCCACGGACGTCGTCCAGGCATCCGACCGTGCGGTGCACGATGTCCGTGCGCTCACCGGCGGGGGAGCTGACCACGCGATCGAGGTCGTCGGCCGCCCGGAGACGATCCGCCAGGCGTTCGCGATGATCCGCGAGGGCGGTACCGCGGTGGTGGTCGGCATCGCGCCGCGGGGCGTCGACGTGCCCATCCCTGCGCTCGACTTCATCAACGACAAGACGCTCCGCGGCTGTTTCTACGGATCGGGCAACGTGCTGGCCGAGATGCCGGCCGTGGTCGGGATGGTCGCCTCCGGCCGACTGCGGGTGAGCGACGTGGTCTCCGACGTGATCGGGCTCGACGGGATCGAGGACGCGTTCCAGCGGCTGCGCGACGGACGTGGCGCGCGCTCGCTGGTGATGCTCGACGAGCAGGCGGCGGGCGGCCCGTGAGCGCTGCCCGGATCGAGCGCGTGCGGGCGGCGCTGCGGGAGGCCGGGATCGACGCGATCATGCTCGGCCCGTCGGCCGACTTCCGGTACCTGGCGGGCTACGAGACGATGCCGATGGAGCGGCTGACGATGCTCGTGCTGCCCGCGGAGGGCGAGGCGCGGATCGTCACGCCGGCGTTCGAGGCGCCGCTCGCGCCGGTCGGGATCGCCGACCTCGGGATTGCGATCGACCCGTGGGGCGAGACCGAGGATCCGATCGCCCGCGCGATCGACGCGGTGCCGCGCAACGCCCGCCGGGTCGCCGCCGGCGATCAGCTGGCGGCGATGTTCCTCGTCCCGTTGCAGCAGCGGCTGCAGGCCGACTGGGTGCTCGGATCGGCGGTGATGCGGCCGCTGCGGATGATCAAGGACGCGGAAGAGATCGCGGCGCTGGCCGAGGCCGGTGCGGCCATCGACCGCGCCGTCTCGCGCGCCGCGGAGCTGGTGCGTCCCGGGGTCACGGAGCGCGAGATCGCGGACGCCCTCGATCGTGCGATCCGCGACGAGGGGCACGAGCAGACCGACTTCACCGACATCGGCTCGGGCCCGAACGGCGCCTCCCCGCACCACGCGTTCAGCGACCGCGCGATCGAGCCCGGCGACCCGGTCGTGGTCGACATCGGCGGGCGGATGGCATCGGGCTACCGCTCCGACATCACGCGGACTTTCGCCGCGGGCGATCCGGGCGCGGAGTTCCGCGAGCTGTACGCCGTGCTGCAGCGCGCACAGGCGGCAGGGCGCGCCGCGGTGCGGCCGGGCGTGACGTGCGAGTCCGTGGACGCCGCCTGCCGCGACGTGATCGCCGAGGCCGGCTACGGCGACGCGTTCATCCACCGCACCGGCCACGGCATCGGCCTGGACGTTCACGAGGATCCGTACATCGTCGACGGCGACCGGCTGCCGCTGGAGCCGGGGATGGCGTTCTCGGTCGAGCCCGGCATCTACCTGCCGGGTCGCTTCGGTGCGCGGATCGAGGACATCGTGGTGGTCACCGACGACGGCTGCCGCGAGCTGAACGCGGCCGACCGCTCGCTGGTCGGCGGCGGCTGACTCCGGCACCGACTCCGTGTCGGTACCGGAGTCGGTTCCGGAGTACCTGTGCCGATCCCGTCGCACGGCGCGCGAAAGCGCAACGATTCGCGCGCGGCGGGCGTTGGCCCTGGCACTGTGCCCGGCACCGAGCCCGGCACCGTGCCGGGCACGGCGCCCGGCACCACCGCGACCGCGCTAGGCTCGAGGCCGATGGTCACCGCCCATACGGACGTCGTCGGCTCGCTCCTGCGGCCGCCGGAGCTGCTCGCCGCGCGCGAGCGCTACGAGCGGGGCGACCTCCCCGCGCCCGAGTTCAAGGCGATCGAGGACGCGGCGGTCGACGCGGCCGTGCGCCTCCAGGAGGATGCCGGGATCGACGTCGCCACCGACGGGGAGATGCGCCGTCTCTCGTTCCAGAGCGGGCTGCCCGACGCGGTCGACGGCTTCGGCGACGTCCCGCTCGAGGCCTACCTGTGGGGCGAATGGCACGGCGACGAGAGCGTCGGCGACGATCACACCCAGCGGCCGGCGCGCATCGGCGTCAAGGAGAAGCTCCGGCGCCGCCGCCACATCGCCGCGGAGGAGCTCACCTATCTGCGTGGCGCCGTCCGCACGGCAACGCCCAAGGTGACGCTGACCAGCCCCAGCCTGTACGCGAACCTCTGGTCGCCGGACGTCTCGCGCGACGCCTACCCCACGCTCGACGACTTCCTCGCCGACGTCGTCGACCTGCTGTGCGACGAGGTGCGGGAGCTCGCCCGCCTGGGTGCGACGTACCTTCAGCTGGACGCCCCGCACTACCCGCTGCTGATCGATCCGGCGACCCGCGCGTTCTACGAGTCGCAGGGCTGGAGCGTCGAGCGCTGGCTGGAGCGCGGCATCGAGATGGACAACGCGGTGATCGCCGCGGCGCCCGGGGTCACCTTCGGCTTCCACCTGTGCCGCGGGAACCAGCACAGCCGCTGGCTCGTGTCCGGCGGCTACGACCCGATCGCCTCGACCGTGTTCCGCAAGGTCGCCGCCGACCGCCTGCTGCTGGAGTACGACGACGAGCGCTCAGGCGGCTTCGAGCCACTGGCCGAGGTGCCCGACTCGAAGATGGTCGTGCTCGGGCTGGTGACCACCAAGTCGCCGCGGCCGGAGACGGAGCAGGAGCTCGAGGCCCGCACCCGCGAGGCGGCGCACCACGTCGACCTGGAGCGGCTCGCGATCAGCCCGCAGTGCGGCTTCGCGACGTCGATCGGCGGC
This sequence comes from uncultured Actinomycetes bacterium, assembly GCA_963720885.1. Classification (GTDB taxonomy): domain Bacteria; phylum Actinomycetota; class Thermoleophilia; order Gaiellales; family JAICJC01; genus DATLLN01. The sequence goes on from CAVRGW010000002.1 coordinate 375,563, forward strand.
AACGCGTTGACGATGGAGGATCAGCGTCACAAGCTGGTAACGATCGGGCGAGTAGCCGACACGATCTGGGGGTAGGACCTCCGATACAGGCGAACTTGGCCGGCAGCGCGTAGGATTCCGCACTCGCACTCCGTCCCGAACTCTGAGCGAAGACCAAAACGATGCGCAAGGTGCTGATCGTCGCTCCGACCAGGCGCGACCTCCTCAACTTGGTAGACGGCCGGGTGCTGTCGCGATATGACCTCGTGTTCGAGGAATCGCCCGGCGTGGCCGGCGTGTTCGGCTCGAGCGACTCGACGGCCGCGCTGGCGACCGTGGTCTCCGAACGGCTGGGCCTGCCCGGATCGGGCTACGACGCGTTCATGCGCTGCCACGACAAGCTCGTCTGCCGGCGGATCCAGGCCGAGGCCGTGCCCGAGGCCGTGCCGGCGTTCGCGGCGATCGACACCCACCAGCGCTCCGAGCGGGCACCGCTCCCCTACCCCTTCTTCGTCAAGCCCGTCCAGGGGCACCTGTCGCAGTACGCCTACGCCGTGAACGGCCCCGAGCGGCTGGCCGACGTGCTCGCCGCCGCCCGCCGCGCCCAGATTCGCTACCTGATCGCGGAGGAGCTGCTGGACGGACGGCTGGTCACGTTCGAGGGGTTCGCGTCGAACGGTGAGGTGACACCGATCGGCGTGACCGACGCCGTGATGCACGAGAACGGCATCTCGTTCCTGCGGTTCGAGTACCCGACCAGCCTCCCCGAAGGTCCGCAGCGGGAGATGGCCGAGATCGCCTCACGGCTGATGCCGGCGCTGGAGTTCGACGGCTCGCTGTTCAACATCGAGTTCTTCGTCGGCGACGACGGGCGGCCGCGGATCGTCGAGGTCAACGGCCGCATGGCGTCGCAGTTCGCACCACTGGTGCGGGCCGTCCACGGGGTGTCGACGTACGAGTTGCAGCTCGAGCTGGCGTGCGGCGGCCGCCCGGAGCTGCCGCCGGCACGCGACGGCGTCGTGGCCGCCAGCTTTCTGCTGCGGACGTACGAGGACGCCGTCGTCCGCTCGGCGCCCGATCCGGCCGCCGTCTATGAGGCGCTGCCGGGCGCCCACGTCGAGCTGCTCGTCCGCGTCGGGCAGCGGCTGTCCGAGAACGACGACGACGTGCTGTCCCACCGGCTCGCGGTGGTGGCGTTGTCAGGGCCGAATCGCGAGTCGCTGCTGGAGCGCTACGAGGCGGCCGCCGACCTCCTGCAGTTCGACCTGACGCCGGTCGCTCAGAACTCGCCCTGGCACCAGGGCGCGCGCTCCGGCTGAAACATCGCGTCGGCGCGCAGCAGGGCGCCGGGCGCCAGCTCGCGCACCAGTCCGGCCTGCGCCAGCTCGCCGAACCGGTGGCCGCCGAGGTGGCAGGATGCGAGCGCGCGGACGCCGAGCGCGATGTCCGGATCGCCGCCGCCCGGCTCGCATGTCGCCCGGCCGTCCTCGGCCTCCAGCCTCAGCACGGTGCCCTCGACGTCCAGCACCAGGACGCCGTCCGTCGCATAGCGGTGCGACGCCAGCGCCCGCGGTACGTCAAGCAGGTTGATCCACAGGCCGTCGGTCACCCAGCCGAAGCGCGCCCGCCGGGGATCGGCCAGCCGCCAGCGGATCGGATCGTCCAGCGGCCGGCTCTCGACCCGGACGGTCGCGACCAGGTCGATGTCGAGCAGGAACCGCCAGACCGCGGCATGCCCCTCGTTCGTCGTCCAGCACAGCTCCTCGCACTCGATCACGCCGGCGGGGACGCCCCGCTCCCAGATGTCGTCCTGGCGGTAGATCGCGTAGGCGTCCGGCGTGCCGCCGGCGTCCTCATGGATGACCACGAACCGGCTGGACAGCCGCGACTCCGACAGCAGGTACAGCCAGTCGATCTCCGGCCGGCCGACGTCGCCGACGCAGTCCCTGCGCGAGCGCGCCAGGATGCCGGGCAGCAGCTCCAGCGCCTCGCCTGCGGCCAGCAGTCGCACACGGCCGCCGTCCGGCGGCCCCTCGACGAACGCGCCGTGCACCGTGTCGACCTCGATCCGGTTCAGCACGGGAGCGGCGGGCGCGAAGCCGAAGCGGCCGTAGATCCCGTACTCCGAGACCCACAACGCAGCGCGGTCGAGGCCCGCCTCGCGGGCGTCCGCCAGCGCCAGATCCATCAGCCCGCGCATCGCGCCGCGCCGGCGGTGGGTGGGCAGCGTCGACACCCAGGTGATCGCGCTGACGGTCACCTCACCGCCTCCGGGCACGACCATCGGCGCCGGGAAGTCGAGCAGCGTCGAGACGATCTTGCCGCCGTCGTACGCCGCGCGCGGCGTCGTGCCCTGGAAGCCGGGGAGCAGGCGGTCGACGTCCTCCTGCGTGCGGTGGCCGCCGCCGGCCACGGCCTGGGCGTGAACGAACGCCGGCAGCTCGTCCGGCTCGACCGTGCGGAACTCGAGGCTCATCGCCGGCGCTTCGCGACGCGGGCGAGGTTGCTGACGTCCTCGTCGCCCTTGCCGTCGGCGATCAGCTCGTCCTCCTCGCCCAGCACCTGCTGGGAGACGCGGAGGTCCAGGCCGAGGTCGCGAGCCTCGTCCAACGCGATCGCCAGATCCTTGCGATGCAGCTCAGTCTTGAAGCCCAGCGGGTAGCGGTCGTCGATCATGTTCTGCGAGCGGTTGGCCAGCACCCAGGACTGGGCGGCACCGGCCGACAGCGCCTCCACCAGCTTCGGCAGCGGCAGACCCGCCGCCTCGGCCAGGGCGATCCCCTCGCCAACCGTCGCGTAGGTTCCGGCGATCATCACCTGGTTCACCGCCTTGCCCATCTGCCCCGAACCGCTCGGCCCGAGGTGGGTGATCCGCTTGCCGAACGCCTCCAGCACGGGCATCGCCCGCGCCACGTGCTCGTCGTCGCCGCCGACGAAGATGGTCAGCGTCCCCTGCTCCGCGCCCTCGGAGCCGCCCGAGACCGGCGCGTCGACCATGCCCAGGCCGCGTTCGGCCAGCCGGCCAGCGAGTTCGGCGGTGGCCGACGGCGACACCGTCGAGCAGTCGACCACCACGGCGCCGGGCTCCATCCCCTGAGCCGCGCCGCCCTCGCCGAGGACGACCTGCTCGAGGTCCGGCGTATCGGAGACGCAGGTCAGCACCGCATCGGCGCCACGCGCGGCCTCGGCCGGCGTGCCGGCGCGGCTCGCACCGAGCTCGGCCAGCGGCAGCTCGCGGTCGCGGGTGCGGTTGTGCACGGTGACCTCGTGCCCCGCGTTCAGCAGGTGGCGCGCCATCGGCGCACCCATCGTCCCCAGTCCGATCACCGCGACCCGCATCGAGCGGGACTCTACGCGGTTTGAATCGAGGTTGCGGGCAGGTACGGATGCGTCCGGCCTGCCGGTTGATCAGGCCGAATCCGGCTGATCGCCATCGGGGCGGTAGCGGGCCGTTTCCGACGCGTGCGTTGACCGCTATCCGGCTAGCGGATACCGGTGTCGTAGCTGATACTGACGCTGGTCGCGGTCTGGTGGACTGCGAGTGTGCGCGGCGCTGGTGTGCCCATCAGCCCGTTGACCGGCTGGGGCGCGAGCCGGTAGGTCCCTACCGCAACTTTGCCGTGGGCGCGACCGTGTTCATCCGTGGTCAGGGTCAGGCTGGTCGGCCCTTGCAGCCTGATCTCGGCATCCGCAACCGGGCGGGGCGCGCAGGCTGGGTCATCGACGCGGGCGACCGGGCAGGTCGGCGCCGCCGTCACCGTGACGACCAGCGACGCGCTCGGTGTCTCTGACGCAGGGTGCCCACAGCCCCCCGTCGCGATGAGAACGAGGCAGATCGTCGACGTGAGCTTCATGTCCATCGGACAGGCGAGCAGCGTGGCTGGTTCCCTACGAGCCGCGGCCGGGCCTCAGTCTGTCGGGCCTGCACCGTGGCGGCCGTCTACGCGGTTTCGGCCTGGCGCCGCACCTCCTGGCGCCGCTCCTCCTCGATCGCGAAGCGGAGGATGCGCGACCGCGTGACCCGGTCGAGCGGGTCGAACTGCGCGGTCACCAGCAGCCGGCCGTCACCCTCACCGTCGTCCTGCACGGCGACCACCGTGGCGGCGGTCTCCAGCTCGAAGTGGTCGTCGTTGCCCTCGATCCGCAGATGCAGCCGGGTGCCCAGCTCGAGCCGCTCCCGCGTGATCAGCCGCAGGTCGTCGGCGGACAGGTCGAAGGTGCGAGCCTTGACCGGCTCAGGGGCGGGCTCGCAGCGGAACAGCACGGGCAGCCAGAGGGCCAGCCGGACGTTGGAGTGCTGCGCCACGGCGCGCCGCTCCTCGGCGAACACCAGCTGGACGATGCGCTGCTCGGCCCGCCGGTCGAGCCGCTCGAAGGCCAGCGCATAGTGCGGCCGGCCATCCCGGCCGGCGCTGATGCGGACGACGCGCGCCTCGGTTGCCAGCTCGAACGCCGGATCGGCCAGGCAGAGCTGGATGCGGACTCGATCGTGCATCCCCAGCGGGCCATCGACCGTGACCTGCAGCCCGCCTCCCGAGATGTCGAGAGTCTGCGCGGGCAGCGGCTCGTCGGGCGCGCCTGCGCCCAGCCGCCAGAGCTGCGCGGGCAGCCGCATCGGCACCCGCAGGAAGTTTCGCCGCTCGTCCTGTGACATTTCAGACGAGTTATCGACAGCTTGGCTGTGGGATTGCATTGCCGGCGCTTCGACGCTTGCGAAGCCACACGGGGACCACACCAGAACGGCGTTTGACGGACTAGTCGGCAAGCAGGACGTGTGAGTAGGTGTTGAGGGTGAGCGCCTTATCGGCGTGCCCGAGCGCTGCGGAAATCTCGGTGATCGGCACGCCGCGCGCTACCTGTACGGACGCCCAACGATGCCGGAGGTCATGCGGTGAGTGGTGGGCAATCTCCGCGCGTTGGCAGGCCCGCGTCATCGCGGCGCGCAGGCTCGACTCGCGGAGGTCGGGGAAACCGGACCGTTTCGGTGGTCGGGCGGCGTCACTGCGAGGATGTCGGCGAGCAGCGCGTCAGGCAGGGGCACCCAGCGGCGCGCGGTTCGCGTCTTGCCCGAACGGATCCGGAAGCGGCCGCGCGCGGCGTCGACGTCCCGCCAGTCGAGCGCGACCATCTCGCCGACGCGCATACCGGTTTCGGCAAGCGTCGTCAGGGCGAGCCGGAATCGTGGCGCGATCTCGGCGACCATGCTCCGGACATCACTCGCACTCGGTGGCTCCATCTCGACGCGCTGCGACCGTGGCAGACGGATCCGAGGGCTACGCGCCGGGTTCGGCTCGATGCCAGCGTGGTCGAGTATGCGGCGGAGCGTCGAGAGGTAGACCCGCAGTGTCGACGACTTCGCGCCGGACGAGGCGATCCACTCCTGGATCTCGTCGGCGGTGATCGACTCGACTGGGATCGCGGCGAATGTCCGGTCGAGGTGACGGATATGCACGTCGAGTGCAGTCGCGGTGCGAGGGGCGACGTCGACGCGTGATCGCCGGTAACTGACCGCGGCCTGCCCGAACGTTGTCGGCGCCGGCGGCTCGACCCGCAGGGCACTGAGCACCTCTCCGGGGTTTCGCCCAGCGGCAATCAAGCCGCCGACTAGGTCGCGGCGCGCCTTCGCTTCTTTCAGCGTGCGAAAGCTCCCCGCGTGCTTGACGGGGTAGGCCCGCCCGCCAAGTCGATAGCGCACGGCGTAGCGCGTCTCGCCGCTGCCGGTACGGCGCTTGGTGATGGTCAAGGTCGGCAACTTGGCCTCCTCGTATCGGACTCTGTGACGAGACCGACACTACCAGCCGTAGCGGGCGAGCGGGAGAGGAGACCTGTCACAGAGTCCACCCCGCTCGCCCGTCGGGCACAGTACCGCCTCACTGTGGCACCTGCCCGTTCGTGAACGTGTTCGCGTCGATCAGCGCCAGTACGTCGCCGCGACGGACGTAGGACTTCCGCAGGCCGGGGATCTGGACGACGGGCACCTGGCGCATGACCGCCTCCGCCGTCGCCCGCTTGACGCCCAGCTCGAGCATCAGCCCCTTCGTGTCCAGCAACTCAGGCAGCGGCGACGGTATCCCGAGGCTGGTCATTGGGCGCCGCCACGTGGATACTCACCGGGATGCCCCGCTGGCGGACAATCATCGTAGGCTTGGTGTTCCTCGTCCTGGCAGGCGCGGTCGGACTCATTGCGCTGGGGCCCGCGCACGGCAGCTCGCCGCCAACTCCGCCAGCGCTGCCGAACCTGGTCGGCCCGATCCCGTACGTTGACGGCAGCCCTGAGGTGCGCGCCGAGCTCGTCAATCTCATGAGGCAGAGCGGGTACACCGCGATCACCTGCACAACGCGCCAGCACCAAGTGAACTGCGATGCCACATCCCCGGACGGTCTGCCCACCAACCTCGGATTCGAGTTCGGGCACCACCGAGCCGTCGGCTGGACACAATCCGAGTAGGCGGGATCGACGATGCGCAACCGTGTCCTGATCCTCGTGATCCTCGGCGTGTTCGTCGCGGTGCCCGGCGCGATCCTCGCGTTCCACACCGCGCCGGCGCCGGCGCACGTCAATCCAGGCGTCCAGCGCCTTCTCGACTACATCGACGAGCACGGCCCGGCCGGTGCCGACTGTGTCGCCGCTGGCCGCATCGTGACCTGCACGACTCACGGGCGCGATGAGTTCGGAGCGCTGACCCGGGCGCTGTACAACGCGCCGGCCCCCGGGAAGTTGCGAGGGGCGCGGAGATGTCACCGTGTGCTACGTGGGCAACAAGGTGCCGAAAGACTTCTTCTAGTCGCGTCAGCGGAGCACCGCCTCGACCCGCGCCCATCTCGCGGCAATCGAGCGACGAACGCCTCGACGCCGGCTGCCCGTAGTGCGTCGATCCACTCTGTCTGTTCGCGGCTGACGCGGCCACGCTCGGCCTTGATCTCGATCGCGATCGCGCGGGCGCCACGGACTGCGAAGATGTCCGGCCAGCCGGCGACGGTACCGATCGAGCTCCGCTGATGGACGAACTTCCAGCGGCGCAGCGTGAGGAGTTGCTCGATCGCCGCCTGATGATGCCGCTCAAGCGCCGCCGCGGTCACGACTCCTCCGCCTTCCGCCGCCGATGCGCCCGCACCCGACACTTCCCGTCGTGGTACTGCTGGCCACGCCGCTCCGGCAACCACTCCTCGCCGCACCCCGGACACACGACGGGGTCGATCGGATCGATAACGTGCTCGAAGACGCCGTTGCGGATCTCCATCGGTCGGCCCGTCACATCGACGTGCCGGCCCCACTGATCGCGCAAGTCGTAGTGCGGGACGCAAGACCAGTCAACGAAGATCCCGCGCGACTCCCACTCAGCCACTTGGCGTTGCCACTGGCTCTGGATGGTCACGACCGACCCCGCTTGCGTAACTTCTTCTTTCCTATCCCTCCCGCGTGACCGCATCGCCGGTTATAGGCGCAGCCGTTTTGCGAGAAGACCTGCCCCCTGGGTGGGGCGAGGTTGAACAGTGCGGCGAGGGGGTGGTAGTGCTGCTGCGGTTGGTGGGTTCGTGACAGATTGTTAAGTGCGTGCGCTGCGCTGATCTGTGCGTCGCCGAGGGGCTCGCGCCAAGTCTGGTAGGGCGTGGCGCTTGGCGCGACTGGCGCGACTGGCGCGACCGCATGGTTACGCCAAGAAGTCGCATCCCCGCGCGCGCGAACCCTCAAGTAACCATCGACCATCGCGCCAGTCGCGCCAACGTTCCCGCTCCACCTCGAGGTTGGCGCGAGCCTCGACGGGAGCCTCCGGATGCTGGCGGCGTCGACCCGTCGCGGGTGGATTACGCCGAGGTCTTGAGCGGCGCGCTGCACCGTCCGCCACGCGTGGCCGGCGTCCGCCGCCGCCTGCTGGAGTTGGTCGGTCGTACGACCTCCACCGGCGAGTTCGTCTGCGAGCCATCGCGTCGCGCGTCCGATCGCTGTGTCCTCGGCGGGCGCTGTGCGCCGCTCGAGCTTTCGAATGCGGTTGCGGATCTCGGGGTAGTCGAGGTCGCTGGTGCCGTGAAGGGTCAGGCATGGCGCGCGCATCTCGGGCTGGCCATCCACGGCCTCGAGCAGTCGCTCCTCGATCTTCAACCTGAGCGTGTCTGCGCGGCCTGGTCAGGTTGTGCTTCTCATGCGAGACGAGCCTGTATGGGTTGTCGCGCTTGCTGAGGCCGCCGTCGGCTTCCGGGTCGATCGTCAGGAAGAACGCGCTCCGCGCGATCTGGCTGACCGCCCAGGCGTGCGCGATCTGCGAGAGCGGGTCACCATCCGTGCGCTTCGTGGGGTGGGCGACGAGCAGTACGACGGCACCGCTGTCTCGGGCGACGCGGGCGACGGGCATGAGCGCGCCGCGGACGACGCCCTTGTCGAGATCGGCGACATCGACGTGGTTCGTCCACGGGTCGAGGACGATGAGGCGGACGCGGTGTTCGGTGGCGAGGCGAGCGAGCTCGTCTGTGTCGCGGGGCAGGAGCACACCGAGGTCGTCGTCGCGCAGCGCCTCTGTGATGAAGACGCGGTTGAGGTCGGCCCCGGCAGCCTCGAGGCGAGGCCGGATGACGGCGCCGGCCGCGTCTTCCTCGGCGAGGAAGATGTAGCGCCTGACCCGGTGCAGGTCAACTCGGCGGCGAGCCAGCCGGTGAACAACGTCTTACCGAGGCCTTGCGTGCCGCAGACGACGGTGAGCGTGCCAAGCGGCATCCGCAGCTTGGGGTGGAGCATCGCGAGCTGGATGCGGCGGACCTCGGCGAGGCTCACCAGGCGCAGCCGATCGTCGCCGGGCTTGGCGGGTGCGGCGAGTAACGCGCGGGCGATGCCTTCCGGGTCGTTACAGCCCTTGCACGCCGCGGCGACGCCACCGCCGAGGAGATCGTGAAGCACCGCGTCGTACCCGTCATTGCAACCAGGGCACGGGCTGATCGCGACACCGCCAGCTTTGAGATCGGCCGTTGCCCGATGCTCGAGCTGGTCGACGCGGTGGCCGAGGCGGGTGGCGAGCTCCGCGGCTCGCTCGACGCTGGGGAGTGTCTTCACGCCGCTCGAACTCCGCGGTCGGGCCAACGGTCCTCGGCGATCGCGAGCATGTCGATGTGCGCTGTGTTCACCGCCTTGCGGAGTTGGCGCGTCTCACCCGCCAACGTCTCGACGCGGTAGGTCAGGAGTTGCCACAGCAGCAGCAGTTCGACGATGCGGAGCGGATCAGGTTGCGGAGTAAGATTCGTCATGCGCGGTCGCCTCCGCGTTGGTTTCACGAGCGCCCGGGTCTGCGTCCGGGCGTTCGTCGTTCGGGGGGCCTGGGGTGACCAGCGCGAGCACGTCCGACTCGAGGTAGCGGACGGTGCGGTGGCCGAGCACGATCTTGGGGAGCCGGCCTCGATCCGCGAGGTACCGCACGTAGCGTGGCGTGACGTTGAGCGCCGTTGCGGCCTGGCCCGGCGTCAGGAGTGTTCCGTGTTCGGTGTTCATGGTGTGGATTGTGTATCTTCTTGTTGTGCCATACCAGGCAGAACCCACCCAGGGGTTTTCTACAAAGTGGAACGGGGACTATGCGGTCCTGCCGGCTAGCTTCGGAGGCCCCGCGGCGATGCCGAGCGGACTTGGCGCCGTGGTTCTTGCACCGGCGCCACCGCCGGGCCCTGCAGTGCGTCGCGCGGCACATGGGTGCTGCCCGATCCGTGCAAGATGATGTTCTGGCCGATCGTCCTCGACCACCCAGTCGTCGAGATCGAGATCGGCGTCGTCAACGAACGATCGGTCTGCGTGTCGGCGCGGTTCGAACACCCGGACGTTGGCGTGAAAGCAACTGGCCTCAGAGTGCGACTCGACGAGCTCGTGCGATGGACGGTCGAACACCAAGCCTTTATCGCCGACTCACTGCGTCTGGATGGTCACGGACCCGATCCGCGCCTACGGCGACCCTCAGCGGACTGCCCAGCTGCGTCGAGGCAAGGTTGGCCGCCCCAGGCTCACGGAGGACGAGTTGCGCCGAGACGCACAAGTGTTCCTCCACGCAGAGCGCGCCGGAATGTCGGGCCGAGAGGCGGTTGCCGGCCTCCACAACTTCACGCCATACGCCGCCGACAAACGGATACGGTTCGCCCGCGACGCCGGGCTGCTTCCACCGGTGACTCGCCGACGCGTTTAGTCGATCGCGCAAACCGGCACGCGATCGTAGGCCGGTGAACCTTCAGGCGCGGTTTGCGGTGGTGAACCCGCCGCCAGCGGTCACCCCGGCATCGGCCACGTTCGGTGCTTCTCAAAATGCGTTTGTCCACTGTCGAGGACTGCCGGCCAGTCGTTCCGGATGGGTTCGACTTCACACTCGTCGATCAACATCCGGATGAACTGCTCGAGCGCGATCCGTCCGGTCGGCACGTGACTGTTAGCGGTCAACGCGGGCGAGCATCGATCATGGAGGTTTGCGTGGAGATGCGGCTCCGCCACTCCCTCGATCTTGGGGTGCCAGTGATAGACGAGCAACTCGTGGTCGCCATCGAGCAGCGTGTAGTGCCACGCGGAGATCCTCGCACGCCATTTTCCGCGAAAACCTTCGCCCTTGACGATGTGGTACTCCTGCTGGACTCTCATGGCGAGATCGTGGCCCGCCGACCGGAGTAGCGACGGCTCGTTCCGGTTGAGGAGAAGAAGGTGCGGGCCACCTTCCTCGTAGCCACCGCGTTGTGGCCGCAGGATGTCGGTGGTGACACAGGAGACTGCCCGTTGCAGCATGTCCAAATACGCAGCAGCCGCCGCTCTGGGTTTGTTACCGGGCAAGTGGGAGGAGCATGGCGACGCTCGACACGTCTGCCCGGTGCGCCGTCGTGGCGTACTCGCCTTCGTTCCAACGACGACAGAACTCCGCGCCCGAAATCCCCAGTCGGCGCCGCGCCTCTCGATCGAGGATCGCGAGCCCTTCCGCGCGCGTCATCTCCCGCGGCCCCTGCACCGGCACCGCGCCCGAAGAGGGCCGAACCTTGCTGAAGAGCCGCGCTCCACGCGTGCGACGTGAGGTGTACTTCTGCGGTTCCATCACGGAAACGACATCGACCGCGGCACGCTTGTCCTTGAGGTGGAATTTTCCACCAAGCTTCGCCCACGACCTTCTTGGTGACGGGAACTGTCTGCTTGTAGCGGCCGCGGGCCATGGGATACGAACCCTACACGGCCCCAAGGCTGGCCACCGCTCAGCCAGCCTCAATGAAGCGGATCACTCGCCATCTCGAATCGCTCTCTCCCAGCGCGCGTCGCCGTCCACCGGCTTCAGCTTCGGCGGCTCAGGCTTGCTCTGCCGACCATTCTCGACCCACTCCGCCCGCCGCCGCTGCCACACCGCCGCCGGCGACAGCCCCTCGTCTTCGAGATCGACGATGCGCCAACCCAATCTGACGCGCGCCAACGGCGACATGCCGAACCTGTCCTCGAGCTGGCGCGCCTCCGCCGACAACGTGCGCGACCAACCCCCCGACTCCGCGCGATTCCGAACCTCCGCCAACCGCGCCAACGCCGGCACATCTCCCTCCGGATCCCACATCGTCGCCATCGGACTCGCCCACATCACGGCCCACCAATCGAGGGTCGCTTTGCTCAGCGTCTTCGCTCCGGGCAAGACGGGCACTGGGCCATCACGACCAGCCGCAGGCAACTCAACCACGCCCACCGCAGGCCGCGGCCCCGGCTTCGCCGCCACTGGCTCACCGCGCGACCCCCCGGTTTCTATGCATTAGATCCATCAAAAGTGTGCTGGGGCACGGGTGCCCGACGCAGAGGTTTCTCGACTGCACTCCCGCCCCCCTACCCACGTGGCCCCGCGACGTTGTGTGCCTTCCGACTGTTCTCTCGTCGGCATACGATTCGGAGGTTCGACTCGCCGAGCACGGCTCCACCACGCGCGACGGGATGGATGTGGTCGACGGTGAGGTCAGTGCATGGGTGTGCTGCGTGGCCGAGATCGCCGGGGCACCAGTGGCCGTGCTCGCTGATGTGCTGGCTGAGGAGGCGCTCCCGCAGCTGGCGGTATTCGACGGTGTGCAGGTGCGCCCGCTGCTGGTTGTGTCGCCGGTTCTCGGCGGGGGCGCAGCGGGGGCGAGGCCACGCTTGCCGTCGCGCTGGTTGACGCGGCCGCACTTCGGGCAGAGGCGGGCAAGCACGGGCTTTAGATGGGCGGCCTCCGCCGTGCCCGATCTTGACGGGCACGCGACCGCTGGTCACGCGTCCCTCGCTGTCGTTCGTCTCGACCGGGATGAGCGCGGCGTTGGCCTGTGCGCGTTCGCTGGCACGCGACGGGCGGATGAGAACGTCGCGGGCGTCGGTGTCGCGCTCCATCGTCTCAGTGTATCAGTCCAGTCGATGCGGCCAGGGTTTCGGATCGCCTCAGTCGATGTAGGATCGGCCCCGTGCGTGACCCCGACGATGCCATGGGCACCCTTGAGCGTGACCGGGAGACAGCACTCCGACTGCTTGCCGTCGTCCGTGAGTTGAGCAGCGTGTCGGCGGCGAAGGATGGGATCTGGGGTTGGGCGCTTTTCCGGCTAGGCCGAGGCCGTCGCCAAGCTGGCTGAGTTCGGGGAGCACTTCAGGATTCCAGGGCGTCCAGCTCGCGCAACAGCCCGATGATCGTAGCGACGCTGATCCGAGGCGCCGCGACCTCCTCGACCGCGTCAACGAGGAGTCGAGTTGTCGTGCTCCGGCGCGCGCGGCGCCGCGTGGCTAGGTTGTGACTCTGAAGTAGTGCCAGGGCGATGTGGCGCCGAGGTGGTCGCTGTCTTTGGCCATAGAGGCGTGGAGGCGTTGGTTGACGCCGATAACGCCGCGTCCGGTGTAGACGACGTTGAGCAGGAGTCGGCCGTGGACTCCTGCGGTACGGGTGGCGGTGATTCGGGTGTGCCAGGGCCGCGGGAGTAGGTCTGCAGGGTGATGGTGAAGTGCGCGCTGACGTGGCCGGGTGTGGCGTAGAGCAGGAACTGTGGGCAGCCGCGGTGGTTGGTGCCGGGGCAGGCGGTGGTGTAGTGGTAGAGGCGGTAGAGGCCACGTGTCCGGTAGCCGCCTTGGCTGGGGGCGTGCATGACGACGCGGACGTTGACCGTGATCGTGGCCGAGTGCGTCTCTGCGTGCGTCGAGTCCCCATCCCAGGTAGCGCGGTAGGTCGTCTTCAGACCCGGCTTGACGGTGACGACGAGGTTGCCTTTGGAGCTGACGACGGCGGTCTTGAGCAGCGCTTCGCTCTGGCCGAAGGGTGTGCGGTAGATCGTGACCGTCTTGTTGGCGCTCTTGGTGCCCAGGTGCGCGGTCAGGGTCAGCGACTTGCCGTGCTGATCGTCGATGCCGAGGGTTTCAGTGACAGTGATCGGGGTGGGACGCTGAGGCCGGGTAGCACGTGCAGGAACGCCGTGTGATCGTCGTGGTCGAGCGTGACCGCGTAGAGCTTGGTGCCGTCCGGCGAGTACGCCAGGCCGGCGCGGGTCACGTCCTCGGGATCGGTCAGCGTCGTGCGCTTGGCCGCTCAGTCCCCGGCGTCGAAGATCGAGATCGAGTCGTCGACGGCGCTGTTGGTTCCGGCCACCCGGTTCCCGTCATGCGTCACGGCGACGGCGATCCCCCATGTGACCCGTTGGGCCCAGCGTGTACGTCGTGCCTTGCGTGTCGAGGTTCGGCAGCGAGAACGACAGCAGGCCCGCCGTCGCACCGTCGGCGATCAACAGCGTAGTGCCATCGGGCGTCACCTCAAGATCTTCGAGATTCTCGGCACCGCCAGGGTTATTCAGCGTGGCGAGCTTGGTCGGATGCTCTGGGTCGCCGGTGACGTCGTAGGAGCGTCGAGATCCGCGCGTTTGAGTCGCCGTTGCCGACAATCAGCCAGTTGGGATGCGCCGGCGTGGTGGCAAAGATCGGCCAGTACGGACTCCGGGTACGCGTTCGCCGACGCCTCCGCAGACGACCCGTCGACCGGCACGCTCATCAGCGTCTGCCCGCCCGTACCCGAGCCGTCCGGATCCGGCCGCCTGCGACCGCGATGGGCAGTTGCCCGCCGTCAACCGTCGCGTCGATCGTGCGTACCACCGCCAGCGTCGCCGTGTCGATCACGTCGATCTTGTGCTCGCCACATTGCGAGATGTAGAGCAGGCCGTTGTCGATCACCGGTGAAACCGGCCCCTCGCTCTCAGGAATCGTCGTCACCGCGCTGCCGTCCAGGTTGCGGACGGCGACCGGTGTTGAATCCAGTGACGAACACGTGGTCATGCGCCGCGTCCACAGCGATACCGCCGAAATACTGGAAAGGCATCACCTGACCAGCGCTGAGACACCGACGCCGAACCCCCAGAGCCGAGCACAAGCGTGGTGAGCAGAACCACGAGACAAACCCAAGCGACCGGACGCTACGCAACAGGAAACCCTCCAAGTTGGACGACGAACACCACTCCTCTCACAATGCAAGCTCTACCACCGGATATAAACCGTTGCTCCGGGGTGCCCTCCCGAACGCCATCGGCCTGGCCGGGGGTGGTCGGCATCCCCGGAACGCACGGGGATTCGGCACACCCGAACCCCGCCCCCGGCCCAGCCTCGGCCTAACTGGGGTCGTGCTTCCGGAGGAATGGCGTGGATGGCCGATCACCCTGCTGTGGATCGGCGGCATCCTTTGGGCCTCCTCGGAACCATCGGCCTTGATCTGGTCGGGCGGATCGGTTGGGTACGGGATGGTCACGGGATCGGTGGCGTCGATCTGGTTCGCGTTCAGTCCGATCTGGCCCGCGCCGCTGGGTCGGGAAATAGGCCTGTGTTGACTGGCTGGCACCACGACGTCCCTGCGCCGCGTGGATCAGGGTGCAGCTGGTACGCGGCGTTGATCGCCCTGGCGGGCTTGCCGTGGGGTCTCGTCGTCAGCGGCTGGTGGTGGGTGTCTGATACCGCATGGTGGGCGCTCGCTGTCTGGGTCGTCATGGCGGCGTTCAGGTCGGATCGGCCGGCGCCGGCGCGGGCTCCAACCCGTCGCGATCGCGAAGCTCGTTGAACACGTCGGGATCGTCGAACGAGCTTCGCGAGATGCTCTGACGACGCGGACTGGGGTTTCCCGGGTTGCCGCGTGTCGTGGCAGCCGTACGCTGGAAGTGGCATTCGACAGGAGGCACGACGTGCGTGCAGCGAGGATCGGTCTTGTGGGCGTTGCGGTGGTGATGGGCATCGCGGCGAGCCCAGCCTTGGCGGCTACGCCGGCGTGGCGGACGTTGCCGGCTCGGATGCCGGGCCCGCGTGGTGGAGGGCCAGTCCGTCGCGACCGGTGCGCACGGCACCGTGTTCGTGATCGGCGGTGCGGGCGCGAACGCCTGGACGCGTTCGCTGTTGGCCCTGAACCCGCTGACCGGTACGTGGAGTCGGCGTGCGCCCCTGCCAGTGCTTCGAATCGGCGCGGCGGCAGTAGCCTTCGACCATAGGATTTACGCGATCGGTGGTGGCACGATGACGACGAACAGCAGCAGCGTGTTCGTGTACTCGCCGCAGACCGATACGTGGCGGCACGGCCCGCGTCTGCCCAGTCCTTGCCGCTGGTCAACTGCCATCGTCAGCCACCGTGCCATCTACCTGATCGGCAGCGGGGTTGTCCTGCGTCTCGATTCGCCGACCGGACAATGGACTAGGTAGACAGGGTGCCCGATGAGCGTGAGGGTGCCGCGATTGCCAAGGACAAGAACGGCGTGATCTACGTGTTCGGCGGCGGCGTCCGCGACCCACTGTCCGGGATAAGAACACCGACCACCTCTGTCGAGGCGTATGACCCGACGACCAAGGCATGGTCGGCACGGGCACCGATGCCGAGCACGCGGCGGCGGCGAGGCCACGCTCGGCGCCGACGGCCACATCTACGTCGCTGGAGGCATAACCCTCACCGGTGAGGACACAGCGATCGCACAGGTTGAGATCTACGATCCCGCCTCCGACACGTGGACGGCCGGCCCGAGCCTCAACCAACCGAGAATGCTCTTCGCCATGGCCACTGCCGACGATCGCGTCTGGGCGATCGGGGGCGAGTCGACGGCGGCGGCGACCGAACCTTCTACGACACTGCCGAGTATCTCCGCCCGTAGGTCGCCGCCAGGCGCGATGTAGACCGGATGTTCGTGTGATCGCCGTCCGGCCCGCAGCAACTAAAGCCGGGGTCGCCGCAGGTCGATGTGATCGGTGATGGGGTTCTCCACGATCTGCGTGTTTGGCTTCGGCTGCGTCGGTGCGATGGTGGGTTGGCGCACGTGGAACGGCTGGGAGGGCGCGAATCCAGAAGACGCTGCCTGTTCTGGGGGCGCTCACTCTGGCCGGCCATGATCCGTGCTATGCCGATGTTCGGAGTGACCATCGTCTGTGGCTGCCTCGGTTCGATCGCTATTGATACGCTGAGCCGTTCGCGCTACCGCTGATCCTCGCTGCACTGCTTGCCTTCGTGCTGGCGTGTTCGATCATCGCGACGAATCGGCCACGCCGTTGATTCCTCCGAGTCGTCGATCAGAGCCGACGATGCCGGGATTGGCGGAATCACGGTCGGGCCCGCGCCCGTCGGGCACGACGTGATTGGGCCGACGTTTCGGGCGCTGCGACGACCGGCGTTCCGCGGTGGAGGCAGGTCGCGTTCGCTCTAGTGCTGGTAATCGCCGCCATCTACGTCGTGGTCGAAGTGGCGTTTATTATTGTGTGGCTCGCCGAGCAGCTCGTCGCCATCCTCTAGCTCCGACGATGGACAGCCGGCGGGGACATGCGGAATCGGGGGTGCTTGGTTCACGACCTCGAACCGGCGTCCGGAAGACCTAGTCAAGGGCGCCGCAGGCCGGGTCGATAACGGGCGCATGAAACGACGAACGCCCATCGCCGTGCTTGTTTCATCGTGGGCGTCGCGCTGTTCTGGTTCCTCTCGCCGCCCGTCGGGTTCGCGATCGTGGTAGGTGAGATCGTCATCTTGTTCGTGATTGGCCTTCGTGGCCCCACACCTACACGTGACTCCCCGCCCGAGGATGCGGCCGCCGCGCGATCCGCGTGGGCGCTTCGAACTGGTTTGTGGCTGGTCTCGCGTTCGTTGGGGTGCTGGCAGTGACCGTGGCACTTCTGATCTGGATCGCATCAATCTACTGACGGAGCCAGTCCTAGTCCGACGGTTCGGCAAACGCTGAGCAGGATTCCAGCAAAAACGGCACTAGGTTTCCGTCCCGACGCGGCTGGCCACCCGGCTTCTCGGCGCGACGTGTTCAATGCTGGCGCCCACCCCCCTCTCCGGTACGATCGCAAAAGAGGCCGCTTCGGGGCGTGGCCGCAATCGATCAAACGGAGGATCGGGATGGGGTGGATCCGTACAGTGGGTTGTCGAGGGTGGTTTATCGCTGGGTTCCTTGTGGCTGCGGTCGTGTTGCCGTCAGCGGCGGTTGGCGCCGTCGCGACGAGCAAGGTGACGATCTTCAGTAACGGCGGCGCACGCGCCGCGGATGTCGGACGAAGGCCAATCAGCTACAGGTCACAGACGCAGCACCCGCAAACATCTGGCGTCTTTATATTGCGCCGAGCAGCGAGTGCAAGGGTTACTACACAGTGCCTGCCGGTAAGGCGTTGGTCATCAAGGCGGCCACCTTCTACCTCGATGCGGAGCCTGCTGGTGGAGTAGTGGAGGCCCAGCTACATTTGGCGAAGTCGCCGGGCACTAACTCAGCTTGCGGCGACTTTTTGGTCGACGGCATCCTTAGCAACGACCACGTATCGCAGAATCAGAGTTTTGGCGTCGGGTTCGTGCTGAAGGCGGGAGAGACGCTGATGTCTGAGATTTCGATCGGCTGGGCATCGTGAGCCTCTATGGACAACTCGTCCCGGCCTAGGTCATCTCGTTCACTCAGTCGTCCGGCGTGTTGTCCGTCTGCGGGCTCACCGTAGGATTGGCGTATGGGCGAACCGGGAAACTGGCAGGCGACCTTAGGCCTGACGTGCGCGATCATAGCGGTGGTGATCGCGCCGTTCGACCTGACATACTTGGTAATGACCGTCCTGGGACTGGTCTTCGGCTCGATGGGGGCCGTCAGGGCGCGGGAACATGAGGAGCTGGGTGGGTACAGGCGCTCGGTGTGGGCTCTGTTTCTGTCACTGGCCGCCGTTGGGGTGATGGTGCTTGTGTTCGCGGTGCGGCTCAGCGAGGGAGCCTGACCACGCGGCTTCTCACGGAACGTCGCGAGCGATCCGATCCCACCCCCAATAGCCATGGCGCGCGGTCGGGCGGTGGGCTCGACTCAAGCCGATCAAGCGGAGCGCCGATCTAACACGCGAGGGCGCAACCGATAAGAAAGGGGGCGAGCGGAATGTCATTCGGCGACTTCGAACGCGATCACGCACGACAGAGGGGCGAAGCGAAAATGCGTAAGGCGGAGGTGGATCGGGCCAAGCGGATGTCGGGCTACCGATCTCCGATGAGACGCCTGTTCGACCGAGTCTTGCGCCACTCGCGAGGCGAGCAGCCCTGATCCCGCTTATCGGGGCGACGGGCCAGCGATCTCGACCCACCACCGCCCGGGTGGCGGGCGAGCCAATGGCTACCACGTCGCGGCCTAGGCTCGTATATTGAGACGGCAGTGCTGAGCGATGCCTTGACCGCACTCGCCGTCGTAGCCGCACTGGCTATCGTGGTCGGGGAGCTTCGGGTCGTGTGGTGGGTCGCGACGCGCTGTCTGCGACGGTGGCGGGGCGGAGCTTTGACTGGAGGGCGAGTTGCCCTTGAAGCATCCGGCGTGTTCTTGGCCGTCGTCGTCTTTGCGTGGGGCGCAGCGGTCACGCCATAGCGCCTCGTGCTCTGCCGATCGGCGTGGACGCGACAACCCCCGCGATCCTCGCAGTGTCGTTTGGTCGGTTACCGTTTGGGTGTGCCGGCCGTCATCGCTGTCGATCGCCCCGCCCTCCAACGAAGGTTGGTGGGGTTCTCAGGGCTTTGCCTGGCAGGGATCTGGTTGTTCGTCGGTTTCGGCAACCGCTACTACCCGACGCAGCGGATGATCGTTCTGGGCCTCGCGGGCAGCTTGCCCGTGGTGATCGGACTTGTTCGCACGCGGCGGGTGGACGTGCAAGTGGTGGACACCGGCCTGAGGATTGCCAACCGCTGGCGGACGTTGGAGGTCGCATGGTCTGACGTGCGCGGTGTCGGATGGTTCGTCGTCCCGACGTTGGGGGCTGGGACGGACGAGTTCTCGCTACCCATGGTTGTGTCGAAGCGGTCGCGCTTTCCGACCTTCATCTGGGTCAGTGATCTGACGATGGCTCGCACGGAAGGGATCGGTCAGGAGGTCGTTCGGGACAGGCTCGAATCCTTGGTGGTCGGGGCCGGCTCGGTGTACTGGCCGCGAGTCCCTGACATTCCGACCTTTGCGTTGTCCGTGATTTGGGCCATTGTCCTCGCCGGCGTCGGGTTCATCGGCGCGGTCGCGATGGTGGTCGCTGGCTCGTCATAGCCGACTCGCTCGGTGGTCTGGCGCTCGGCGTTGCCGCGACCAGCCCGCGCCGAACCTAGGACTGGCGGGCGGAACGAAGAGCAGCGACGAGTGACACCAAGCCGCCCGCCCACAGGATCACCGCCAGTTCGGTGTGCAGCCGATGCGGCGGGGGCGTCAATACGCAAAACCCACGACACGGCGGCGGGGCGGGCGACATCATCCCCCAAGCAACAACACCGCCCAACAGCAGCACAATCGCCAGCACCCAAGCGACCCATCTCATGGTGCCATCATACGCCGACAACGACCGCAGCCTAGACACGGGCGGTGCGCCAGCAGCTCGGGGGCCAGGCGGATCAGACGTCGAGCGAAGCGACCCTCGCGATCGCTGTTTTCCAGCCCCAGACTGCGGTTGTCGTGCCGACCTCAAAGTCTCGGAAGTTCGATGGAAGACCCGATGGTGTTACGTCCGCAGTGTCAACTACCTCGAGACCACCCTGCGTGAAAAGCTCGATCCGGGTCAGCGCCTGCTCCCGAGCCGCCAATCCGCCGACCATCTGCGACGTCGGCGGGTCGGTACCGACCAGGGAAGCAAGCCCGCGATGAAAGCCTTTCTGGCGCCAGCCCCAGTGCGCTTGAGGTCGGTCACCTGCAAGCATCCCCAGCGTCCGGACGGCAGGGGCACCGCGATCAGATCGCCAACCTCCAAGCTCGCCGTCGAGCGCGGAGACATCGGAAGCTTCCGGTCGGGCACGTTGCGAAGTTTCGCACGTCGCCCACACCGGGGCATCACCCCTTCGCCCGTCGCATCGGACCCGGAGGTGGCTGAGCCTCGGGGGCGCGCTGTGGGTCATTAAAGCGCCCCGGTATCGCCACCACCCGGCGACTGATGCAAGCAGACTGCTGTTGCATCATCGGGGGCGCGTCGTGACGATCGGTGTGGTGCAGCGACGACGCATCCCTTGCCGCCAAACGCGGCTGGGGCCGGTTGAGCGGTTACGGTGATCGTGGCGACCTGGATGGTGGCCGAGCTGATCGGTGCGAGCTGCCAGGTCTGTGAGATTGCGCGGCTTGTCCAGTGGGGCTAGTCAGCGACCGTGCAGTGGTTGTGCCCCGGACTCGCGCTCCAGGGGCCGTCGTCACGACGATGCTCGTGGTCGGCGCCTTCGCGGCAAGGTCGAACCGAGTGGTGAGGCGACCGTCGTCGGCGCAGCTTCCGATGAGGGTGCCGAGCATTGGGATGGACACGATCGGTGTCGCGGTCGATCCCACGGTGGTGCCTGAGGTGTATGCGTAGAGCCGGGTTGCGGATGTCAACGCTCGGCCAGCGCCTGGCGTCTTGGCCGATACGACGCCTGACTCGGAGGACGTTGACCCGGCCTGACCGCAGGCGGCGCACGGCACCGCCACGAGCAGAGTCACGCCGGGCCCATCGAATTGTCCGATTCATTGTCACCACTACGCATTGTGCGCTCTTTCGCGTCCCCCCGCCACAACAGTTGCGGACAAGGCTGGAGGCCCTGCCTGCGCACGGCCAGACAGCGCTAAACGCCACGGGACTCGGAACGTACCGGGGTACGGGCGAGTTTGAAATGGCGCTGTGCGCGAGTACACTCGGAGCGTGGCTGGGCGCTCTTTCACGAAAACGGTGGTCGTGGTCTACCTGGCGCTGGCGGTCGTGCTCGCGCTATTGCTGCTCGCGTTCCAGGTGCCGCAGGTGCTCGCCGTGATCGCAAGATCGTCGTGCCGCTGGTGCTGTTCGGCCTCGTGGCGGCGGGGTTGAACAACTGGTCGGGCAGCGACATCTAGCCCGGCCGGATCGCAGGCTCGGTCGCCGACACGGGTGCGCGCCGGATCGTCACGCCGCTCGTCTCAGGGGCTTGTCACGCACGACCGGCGCGTGGATACTCCGACAGGCATGAAACCGAGGCTCCACATGACGCTGCTGCTTGGGGCCGCGCTGGCGGCCAGCGGATGCGGCCTCCACGCCGGTGACGATCAGCCCGAGCATCAACTGTCGTCGCTGGTCGCCCAGATCCCGCGCTTCGACACCAGCCAGCGGTCGATCACCCAACTCGACCAGCTCCTCGAGCAGCACGACTACAAGAGCGTCTCCTGCAGCAAGCAATCAGCCCACGAAATCGCGTGCGACGCAATCTCGCCAGATGGCCATCATGAAGGGCTGGCCTTCAGTACCGACTCGAAGGGGATCGGCTGGACGAAGTACGGGTAGCCCGGGCCAGGGCTGGTCGATGCCTCAACCCTGATCCGAACAGGCGCAGTAGGGCGTCCGCTCAGTCGAGGTTACGAAAGTACCGTTGCAGGCAAGCCTAACCGATGGGACGATCGACTGGTGCTGCGCATCCTGGGCCAACGAAGCGGCGAACAAGGTCATGGCCGCACTCGAGGCGGACAACCCACCGTCGCGGGGCCAGTCGCGATCCGCGACTGGCGCGTTGCGTCGTCCGTCTAGCGCGGCCAGCGTAGAAGCCGGACTCTAGGCGGAGGGTTCGAAAGACCTGGCGCGAACCTCGAGGCATCCGATCTCATCGAAGTAGATCCGAAAGAATGACGTCTCCGAGGCCAGATAGGCGGCACGGTCGATCTTCCGATTTCGGTGGGATTCTCGTGCATCGCGGAGCCGCGCCAACAAGCGATGGGGGTAACCGCTCGGAGGGTCAGCGTGCCCGACGCGCACAACCGTGTCGTAGGCGCTGATTTGCTCCACCGTGCAATCAGAGTCGTTGATGAACCTGAAACTCGCGGTACCGATGAACGAGAAGGCTTCCCACGCATAGATGCCATCTGCCAACTCATAGTCGTAGTCGACCCTCAGCGTCGACTGCTCGTAGGTAATCCGCGGGCCGGTCTGGAACTCCTGCGAAGGATGGCGGAGGTGCCACAGACGCTCGTCGCTCATATCGAGCCTTTGAACACGCGCCGCTCACCCGGGGTGGCGAACAGCTCGCCATAGTCGACGCCGCGAAGCCGGCGCTTCTTGTACGGCATCAACACGACTCCGGGTCTGCATACGCGTGCTCGATCGCGACTTGGATCGCGTCGCCAGCGTCCGCCCCGGCGAGCCGCACGTCACAACAAACCGCTGATCCACGGATCTCGTCTCTCGCCGCGTCCGCCGCGAGTCCGACGTAGAGCTCGTCGATCACCTGCTGCGACTCCGGATGCTCATCGCCGCTGAACGCGTGCACCATCCGCAACGATCCGTCAGCCGATACGGCTCCCCGAATGGGTAGAACTCGCCGTGTTTCCCGAGCTGCTCCTGCGCGAACCCGAGGAGAGCGTCGGGCAGCTCGTCCATGTCCGCCCGCGGGTCGACCGAGCCAGCCATCCGCGCCAACCATACCCGCTGGTCAGACGATCGGACGGCCAGTCGGCGCATCGCGATCCCGACGCCACTACGGATCGAAGCCGGATCTCGGCGCAGCCGAACTGTTCGACCGTCAAGCCACGCGCCGACTCCGTCGATAACTGACCGGTGAAGTGGCTGTCATGCGCGTGTTGTCGGCTGCCACCCCGCCTGGGTGTCCCGGCGGCGTTCGTCGCGCTCATCATCGCCGGTGCGTGTGGGCAGGCCGCTAGCGGCGGCTCGACCGGCGCTCTGGCTGCTCCCGGCCATCCGAAGCAGACCGCGCTGTGTGTCCGCATCTGGAATACGAGCATTCTCATGCCGCTGCACCGCTCGGACAACTTCGTGCCCCGCAGGGTATTGCGGGCTGCGAGCGGTGGCTCCGTTTACTTCAACCGATCCACGAACGCTTGCGTTGCGACGCTCTTCTACGACGAAGAGCCAGAGGCATTCCTCCAGCTGATCTACTTCTCGGCGGATCCAGACGGCGGCCCGATCCGGCTCACCTTCTCCGGCCAGGACAAGCAGCCGGCGCTACCACCAGGCGCACGCAACGTCCGCGTGCGCGCAGACGGCTCGCTGACCCTGGCCTGAACTGAGCCGAGTCTCATAAGCCGATCCGTTGTCGGTGTCCACCCGCCGCGGCCGTCCCGCGCGAACTCGTGGCTGGTCGCCACTCGGGTGACGCCGGCTTGGATCCGTACCGTCTCGCCGTCGTAGCTTGTCGAGAAGCTGCGGGTGGCGACGACCATCACCCTTACGCCCGCTTGTGATCACCGCCGAGGCCGGGCAGAGACGCTCCACGCGATCCCCCGGCCTCGTCGGCGATCAATCACATGATGCTTCGGCGAGGGGGATTCCGCCGGAGGTCTTCCAACGTGCGATCCGTCCACCCGCTACCAGTGCTGGTATCACCTGTCCAGCTCCCGTCGGCGTAGCGGACGCACGTCGTTTCATCTATGTAGAAACCAACTCCGGTTTCGATTGCAAGCTGGACGTACGCCCGCTGACCGGCGGAGTCGATCTGCACCTCGACAACATGGGTGATCGCGAGAGGCATCCCGTCGCGGGCCACGTCTTCAGGCGTCGGAAACCCCATCCCGCCACCATACTGGCTCGTCGCGTCGCGGCGGCACGCGACCAACCCGCGGACGCGCCCTTCGTGGAGTCGCTCACCCTGTGCAACAGGATGCATCGGTTACCGGCCCCGCGACCCTGGCTAGATGGGACAATGCGGCCAGTGATGCAGCGCCTGCAGAACGCCGTGAAGTTCCGCGTTCCAGCGGGTTCGTGGTTGAGGATCAGGCCGAGGGTCGCACGTTAGTGGTCAGTGGTCCGTGGACCGCTGCGACCCGAGAAGGCGCTAACCAGTCGCGGCATCGAGGGACTTGTCCTGAACTACGCTCGCGGTTACTGCGAGCCGGATCTGGGGTTCCTGCGAGACTGGCCGATCCGTCATGTGCACGTACTCGATCGCACGATCACCGACCTAACGCCGGTCGCCCGGATGGCCGAGAGGCGCTCCGCACGCTGTTCGTTCCCAAGTCGGAGCCAAGACGACGTTCGATGTCAGCAGCGTCCCGAACATCGAGTCGTGGCTGCCTTTACTGGGCCTGCCTGCGCGACACGATCGACGACGCGCCGAGCCTGACAGATCTGATGGTGTTCGACTACGACGAGTCCGATCTGACCGCGCTCGTGCAACACGAATCGCTCCAGACGCTCGTCTTCAAGAATGCGCCGCGCTTGGAGCGCATTGCTGGGATCGAATCATTCCCGGCGCTCCGAAGACTCTCGATCCTCCGAGCGTTGAACCTGAGCGACCTCGACGGAGTGGCCACGACCTCGACGACCCTGCGGCGCTTCGACCTCGAAGACTGCCGAGTCGAGTCGCTCGATGCAATCGGCGATCTCGTGAATCTGACGTTCCTCGGAGTCAACGACGCCGGCACCATCATGTCGCTGCATCCACTGCGATCCCTTCAACAGCTTGAAGTGCTTTACGCATGGGGCACCACCCGCATCGCCGACGGCGACCTGACCCCTCTCCTTGAGCTATCTCGCCTCCGCGAACTCCGGATGCGCAGCCGCAAGCAGTACCGGCCCAGCGTCGCCGAGATCGCTACCCAGCTCGCCAACCGGTAGCACGACTAAACGCCATCGTCTGAGTAGACACACGAGCCTGGATGGCCTGTGACGCCCGCCTGCGATCCCCCGCCGCGGCGAGGTGGGGACAGTTGCGTCGCGATCCCCTCTGCTGCTCGCCGGTTAGGCTGGCGACGCGGGTTGGCGCGCACCCGCCACTGGTCGAGTCGTTCATGTGTTGAGACGATCGCCTGTTCGACGTGATCGAGGATGCTGGCGACCGTAATGGAGGGGGACTGGCAGAGGTGTCGAGCCAGAGGCCCTGCCCCGTCATCTCTCGTCGCATGATCGCGTCGAGGTGACCCCAGATATGGCCGACCGTCTTCCCCGGTCGGGCTGCGTCTCGGGCAAGCGCGACCTCCAACGGGGGGCCAGCATCACCAGCCGCAGGGGCCGCGTCTTCAAGTCGCGGAGATAGTCGTCTAGCCGTTGGCGCTCAACGACCGTGTCGTCGATCACCGGCAGGATCCCGGAACCGGCGAAGCTGTCCGCCAGCAGGCTGGCGTTCGTCGTTCGGAGTCGGTACTGGCGAGCGGCCTCGGCCTCCGGAGCTTCTTGCGGGTGAGGCCACCGGACACGATCAGGTTCTGGATCTCGTCGGCCTCGATGTGCGCCGCCAGGGCGAACTGCTCGGCCAGGAGTCGAGCGACGGTGGTCTTACCCGCACCAGGAACGCCGCTGATCAGGAAGACGCCGTCCAAGATCGAACCGTCGTTCAACGCGAGCAACGGTAGACGATCTAACGGTGCACCGCCGAGCACGATCTTCCCTGCGGGCCTTAGAAGCCGCCGCCCCCGCCGAACAGGAACCAGACGACGAAACCGACGAGCACGATCGCCGCCAGGATGGCGACAACCAGCAGACCCAGCACGCCTGTGATCGCTACCCACGTGCTTCCGTTCGACGGCGAGGGCTGATCAACCCCGAGTAGTCGTCGGTCATCTTCGACATCCCCCGATCGCCGGGCTGCGTCATGCAACAAGTATCCCATCCATTCTCCGGCACGCCACACCGCCATCTCCTGCCACCCCGAGTTAGCCGCGACGCGGCAGCACGCGACCAACCGCGGACGCCCGTGGCCTAGGTCACGCCCGCGTGGCGACGCAGCGCACAGCTTCGCGGCGGGCGTGGCTGCGACCTGCCCTGACGTGTCGATCGGAATGCCGGGCCACCGCGTTCCGCCTTCCACAGCCATCGACGGCTCGACCTCCGCCGATTGTTGTCGACGTACGGACTTGCTTCCGGAGGGTTCGGTTCGACGTATCTAGCGCCGGTCGGTCAGCCCGAGCGCGTGCTCGACGTGCTGGCCTGAGCGCGCAGCTAGGTCTACGGTTGGCGGTTGACAGGCGTCGCTCGTGGCTCGATACTCCAAACTGAATGGTGCGACGCATCTCCATGTTCGTGTTCGTGATCTGCTCCAGCATCATGTTCGCGTCGATTACCTGGGGTGCGACGAACGCCGCGGTCTCGGCGAGTCGGGCGGAGGCGCCGCCGGGGTCGTCCATCACGATCTCGGGTACCGGCTTCGGCTCTGCCGAGCACGTGACGCTGACGCTCGGCCAGTCGGCTGTCATCGGCACGGCAACAACGGGTACACGGGGTGGTTTCAAGGCGGTGGTTGTCATCCCGTCGTCCACGCACCCCGGCGTCTACAGGCTCCACGCAGTGGGTGCTCGCTCGAAGCGATCGGCGAGCCATTCCTGGCCGGTGCGGGACATCGTGGAGCACCTTCCAGTTTTCGATAGCCCGTACCGGTGTGAATCCATGGGAGAACGTCCTGGGGTGAGCAACGCGTCGTCACTTCAGGTGTCCTGGTCGAAAGCCGGGCGTGCTGGAGCGGGTACGTCTCCGGTCGTCAGTCAGGGCCGTGTGTTTCTCGGGCAGGGTTCGACACTGGTCGCAAGAGCACCATCAGATGGTCATGTCCTCTGGAGTCGTGCGATGGGCGGCAGAGCTGAACGCCACGCCGACCGTTACGGGGAACTCGGTGATCGTCCCGGTTGGCTTTGAGCAGGTGGTCGCACTGCGGGCCGATACGGGAGCGGTCATCTGGCGGTTCAAGGCCGGCAAGATGGCGTCGTTCAACAACTCAGCAGCGGTGGCATCCAACCGGGTGTTCGTTACGGGCAACGGGCGGTTGTATGCGTTAGCGCTCGGCACCGGGAAGCTTCTGTGGTTGCGGCCGATGACGGCGGTGCATGGACCGCCCGCGCTGTGGAACGGCGAGCTGCTGATCGGCCACAGCGCGTCGATCACCGCGTACTCACAGTCGACCGGAGCTGTTGTCTGGAATAAGGCGCTCCCGTCGGGCTACCTCTCGACTCCGGCGATCGTGGACGGCGTGGCGTACTGGGCCGACGGAGAGTCGCTGTGGGCGATTCAGGCGAATACCGGCGCGGCGCTATGGGCGCGTCCGAACGTGATCGGGTCCTATCCGGCGGTCTCGGGGAACGTCATCTACCTGCCTGAGACCGACGGGCTGCACGCGTATTCCACGGTCGATGGAACACCACTGTGGTCAGTCCCCACTGACGATCCACTCGACGACGAGGCGGCTGTTGTGGCGAATGGTGTCGTGTTTTTCGGAGAGCAACCATTTTTCGAGTCTTCCTGGTGATGGAAACGGCGAGTTGCTCGCAGTCGACGCATCCACGGGGAGCGTCCTGCTGGACACGCCGCTGGGATCGCCGATCTTGCGTGGCCCGATTGTCGTCAATGGTCGCGTCGTTGTCTCGACAAAGGCGGACGTCGTCAGCTCGCTGTCCCCGACCTCCTAACGTAGCGACGCCAGGTAGAGGGCGGCGGCAGCTAGCAGCCGCGGAGCACGCCCTCCATCGCGGCGCGCTCGGCCGGCGTCACCCACAGCCGGTAGGTGGCCTTCATCATCACCTGGTCGGCGACGTACTGGCAGTCGACTGTAGCCAGAGTCAACCCAGCGGCCAGTGTCACGGACGCTAACTACACCAGCGCCCGCTGCCCGTCCAATCGCCGCCGCAGATCAGCCTTCTCCGCCTGCTCTTGCTTGAGCGCGACGGCAAGATCCTCGATGCTCGTGACTAGCGTGGCAAGGGTCGCATCCAGACCCGTGCTGGCCGAAGCTCTGGGACGCGGTGCGCGAGTGGGCTTCGCTGAGACAACGTCAGTGTTGGACACGCCGGATGCGGCCGCGACACGCCTCGTACGAGGCTTCACAGCGCCTTCGGCTCGGGCGACTCGATAGTAGTTGGCGCCGACGGTGCCCGGCTGGGTCTTCGTCTGCTTCCCGTAGGCCACGAAGGCGCTCTGCTTGGTCATCGAGCCATCAGCGATCAACTTGTTGACCGCCTCGAAGGTGGCCCGGCCGATCGAGCCATCCCGCTTGCTCGTCGTCCTGGCCGCTCGCTTTGTGGGTTTGCGCTTCGCCAAGGCGGCGTCGGTCATGTCGATCGCCGTAACGTCAAGAACCTTCTCGTCTGCCATAGGTGCTCCCTCGTCGATGGTCGTGGGATCGTACTCGCGGCTGCGTACACGCCACGGCTCGGTGCCCGCGTGGCGACCCAGCGCGACGCTCGCCGGTCGAGCTTGACAAGATGACAGGCGCTAATACCATGTGTGCTATGGCGGTTCAAGATGACCAGCCGCACGGCGAGACAAGCAGCAGGGTCGATCTGACCGTCCTGTGGATCCTGGTGGTTCTCGGCGTCGGCGGTTGCTTCCTGTTCGGGCTACTCGGCGCTGACGCCGGCGTCTGCGGAGGAGACGGAGGCACGGCACGGCGATCACCCGGATCTGTGGCAGACCAGTTCTGCAACACGTTCGTGATATGGGACCGCGACGTCTCCCCCGCAACGCGGCTCACCATCGTCTTCGCACCCCTCGCTCTCGCGGGGATCGTCGGCGTCGTCACGCAGAGCCGCACTCTGCTGAAGACCGTGGTGTGCGCTGGCATCGTTCTGGATCTCGTTCTGTTGACCGGAGCGATCTGGCTCTAGGGCGGCTCGGTTTGCCGCCCCGAGCCTAGCCGCGGCGCGGCGGTACGCGACCAACCCGCGGACACGACTCGCCGCTGTCGGCGTGGGAGTGGGTAGAGGAGCGGTCGGGGCCGTAGTTCCCGTGGCGCAGTAGTCACTCTCGCGCGCCATGCGTCACAAGATCCTCGTCGGCGTCCTACTCGTCCTGCTGCTCCTGGCGCTGGCGAAGGTCGGTGCGTTCTTCTTCCCCGGGAAGCCGACCAATGACGCGCTGGAGCCTCAGGTGGCGGCACGGGTTCTCGGCTCAAACAACAGGATCACCTGCCGATACGACCACCTTGAAAGCCACGTCTATGAAGCGGTGTACCAGGCGCACGCTACGTACGTCGACGACTGCTACGACGACTACCCCGGTCCCGGAGTAAACCCACTGACCGTCGTCGTGCGCGATGGGCATGTCCTGAGCGTCGGGGACTGAGTGCGTCTGACCACATCCCGGTCACGCCCGCTCGTGATCCCACGCCGAGGCCGAGCAGCGACGCTCCACGCAATCCCTCCGTGCGACACACCGCTGGAGCCTCGACGGCGCTTGGACGCACAAGGAGTGCGGGTTTCCTTACACTCCTTCGGGCATGGAGTGGCTCACGGTGATGTTCGCGATCGGGTCGCCGCCGAACCACACCCACACCCCGGACGACACCTGACCCGCGCACGCGGGGTACTGCCGACCGGACTCGCGTGTCACAGATCCGCATCGCAGACCAGGGTAACGGGCCTTGGCGCTTTGCAGATCGTCACCCATCGCCAAGCCATCCCGCGTTGTCGCGTCGGGCGTCGTAACCATGATGCCCTCGACCAGTCCATCCTTAGCAAGCACCAGCAGACCTGCGTACCGATACCACTGATCTGGCGACTTCATAGCCCCCGGCCCCTGATAGTCGCCGACATCCTGATCCGCAGGAATAACAGGCTCGCTCGCCGAGGCGGGGGACACGGCACCCAAGTGTTCCTGGATCGACGCCGTAGGATCGCCGATCGCGACACCTGCGAATGATCCAGCCGCCAGATTCATGCTCCCGGCGACTCCGGATGTACTCGTGGCCGCGTGACCAGATGCGCACGCCGAGCTAGACCCCAGAATCACCACAAGAACAGCAAGGCACCATGAAACTCTCGCCATAGCTCCCATGCTATCGTAGTCTGCTTCACCGTGCGACTACTCGACGCCGCGGCCCGAAGCTCGTCACCGCCCGCCCGCGATCCGCGCCGGGGCCGAGCAGCGACGCTCCACCGATCCCCTCCCGCCGCTGGAGCTTGGCGCGTCGCGGCGGCACGCGACCAACCCTCGGACACGGCTCGGCGTGGCCGCGACCAGCCCCGGCGAATCGAGGCACTACTACTGAAGCTGCCGGTAGGATCGACTCGATGACACCGCGCCAAACGCCGCAGCCCGATCTGAGAAGAACCGTGTTCGTCCTCGTATGCAACGACGCTCCCGAATGCACCGTGTACTTCGAGCCGGAAGGCGCGATGCACACGCTGCGGAAAGACGACTGGTTCCGAGTCGAAGCAGTCCTCCCAGCCGATCAGCGCGTCGAGATCTCACACAGCCCTGACGGGATCACAGTGTGGGCTGAACAGACGTGGGGCACCCGCGCATTCAACAAGGTTGGGGAGCAGTTGCGACTCTGAGTCTGTGGCTCGGCGTGGCCGCGACCAGCCGGGCGATCGCCTAGTCGCTAGGAGGCACACCTAGGAGGGCGGAGCGTGTGCGATATCGGCCCGGCCTTCCGTGAAGACGGCCACGACTTCGTCGATGTCCGCTGCGCCCTCCGGAGTCAGTATCCCGTCCAGATGGACGTGACGATCAGACTTTCCGAGTCGTGCAAGAAGCCGGATGAGTTCCAGCTGTCCGCCGTCATTCATGTAGATCGTCAGCGTCTGCTGACCGTCTTCGCTCGAACGAAGCACCATGCGCACCCGCGGTTCCTCCATCGACAGGAGGTTAGCCGCGCCAACCGACCGTGGCACGCCTTCGGCGTCCTGCGGCTCGGCGTGGCCGCGACCCAGCCCCGCAGGACGCGGTCAAGGCGGGGGGCTTGGATCCCGATAACCTGGCTTGGACATGCAGAAGAAGACACTGTTCGTCGTCCTGCTCGTAACCGCTCCGCTGGTTTACGTGGTGGCCGCGTTCCTCTGGGGCGTCCATACCGGCGGCATCGGTCGTTGATGATCCCCACCGACTACTCGGCCTCCGAGTTGCCACCTGTCCCAGATGCCTGGTCACGCCCGTCCGCGATCCCACGTCGAGGCTGAGCAGCGACGCTCCACGCGATCCCTCCAGCCCGCGTGGGGGTCACTAGGATCCGGGAGGTGGGAGAGCCGCTTCCCGAGTTCGTGTACCACCCTGACCCTGTTGCGACGGGATCGGTCGTCGAGTCCGACGGGACGTGTCCGTGCTGCGGGCGCGCCCGTGGCTTTGCCTACGCTGGCCCGGTCTACTCGGACGAGCAGGTGGAGGGCTTGTGCCCGTGGTGTATCGGGGATGCCTCGGCGGCGGAGCGGTTCGACGCGGAGTTCACCGATGTCGCCGTGTACGCCGAGGAGTCGGTCCCTGCCGACGTGGTGCGAGTCGTGCTTCGCCAGACGCCCGGGTTCTCTGGCTGGCAGCAAGAGCAGTGGATGTTCCATTGCAGCGATGCTGCCGAGTACCTCGGAGAGATGCGAGCGGCTGATCTGGTCGAACATCCGGCAATCGCCGAGATGTTTGCGGTTCAGTGCCGGGAGGCTGGTTGGAGCGAAGGCGACACGAGCCGGTTCCTTGCCGATTTGGGCAACAACGACGCGCTCGGGTACGGGTTCCGCTGCCGGCAATGCGGCACCGAGCTTGGGTACTGGGACTCGGCGTAAGCCGCCGCTCGGACACCCCATGGTGAACGACTCGCGACCAGGCTTGCAGAAGCGATGGGGCGCGACACGCGCTGATCGCGGCCAACCGCGACCCGCCGTCCCCCAGTCCCTTAGTGCCCTGTGGCTTGGTCATGCATAGGGATCGACTCGCTCGCCGGTGTCGAGGTGGAAGGTTTGTTCGGTGCGGAAGGTGATGTGGCGTTCTCCGTAGCCTGCCCAGATCTGGATGAACTCGTTGGCCGGAGTCCAGGCGCTGTCTCTTGCCCCGCCGGTGTCCAGAGCGACGTAGCCGAAGCGTTCGTCTCGTCCGAGCTCGCCTTCCTGGATGCGGGAGAGGTCGAGGTATTGGACTTTCCAGGATGAGTCGTCGCCCCAGATGCATCCCCAGACGAAGCCGAAGTCGCCGGCAGGCCACTCGTGATCGTCGGTCCAGCCGCGCGACCCGGGCAGCCTGCCGTAGCCGGCGTCTGCTTGGTGGACGTCCCACCAGTCGGGGACGTAGAAGCCGACCGGGCAGAACCCGGCGGCGTGCGGTTCCTCACCGGCGATGATCTCGCCAGTCTGGAGGTTCATCACTGAGGTTGCGGTGTAGTTCGGCGAGATGAGCGCGTAGTTGCGATCGTCCTGGCGGAATGGCTCGAACGTGCGCAGCATTTGGTAGTTCCGTTGGTACTCGCCGACTACGTGATCGCCATCGAGTACCTCGACCGATACCTGCGGCCAGACGTCAGGGGGAAACTCGGCCGGCGTGATCCGTACGGTGAAGCGTTCGCGGGGCGTTGGTCGTTCGGGGATGTCGAAGAGTCCTGCGGTGTCGACGGTTTCGATCCGAAACTCCCACCGAGTACCGGCGTACACACGCCGCTGCTCCGAAAGCAGTGCCTCAGCCTCGTCGCGCGTCCGGCGGGCTCCGAACGACCGCAGCTGGTCGTCGTTGGCGAACTCGCCGACGACGTCGTAGATCACGCCCACTAGGCAGGCTCCTGGGAGTGACCCGGTTCAGCCGATCGCTCGCCATGGCCTGGCCCGAGGTCGTACACGGGCACGGCCCATTCCATCGGATTCCAGTCCCGCGCGGCCAACTGGGCCAGCCCAACGACTCCGATGAACAGGTGCTCCGACTCCTGCGACTAGCTGCTCGACTTCATCCACTTCCAGGAGGGCATCGGCCAGCGGCGCTAGCTACTTGACCGTGCCGTCACATGGGCGCTTTGGGGTCGCGACTGGCCGAGCAGCGACGCTCCACGCGGACCCACCGTGCCGCACACGGACTGGACGCACAGGTGCAGGCTGTTCTCCGAATCGGCTAGATGCCGAACGCGCCAACCCGGAACAGCACCACCAACGCTAGGAGCGGTACGAAGATGATCGCCCAAACCACAAGCGCAGCGATGGCAACGGGACTCAGCTTCCGTTCGGGGCCGTCCATACGCAGATTGTACGGGAGCGTCACCACCAGCGGGAGAACGCGGGCCGGCGTTGACTTTACGCGCTACGTATGCTGGCTTGTAGGCATCGGCCCGACGCACCACCGAGCCGCGAGGC
Organism: uncultured Actinomycetes bacterium; assembly: GCA_963720885.1. Lineage (GTDB taxonomy): Bacteria > Actinomycetota > Thermoleophilia > Gaiellales > JAICJC01 > DATLLN01. Next base: position 408,908 of record CAVRGW010000002.1, read on the forward strand.
GGCGGCACGCGACCAACCCGCGGACACGCCCCCGGTCCCGCTAGGCGAGGCTACGTCGTGCGTGGGTAAGCTGACTGAATGGCGACCATCCACATCACCGAAATCCAGAAGCTCCTCGCCGATCTCGGAGCGCCTGACGCGACCCCATACGCTCCTGGTGGCTTCTTCCTGGAGATCAGGTTCGACGAGCCGGGCCGACCGAGCGGGCCGGTGGACCCGGAGTTCGCGAACAAGGTCTTGAGCGTTGAGTGCCCCTTCGGAAGCGTCGTCATCCAGTTCGACGAGGTTGGGCAGCTTCGGTCGTTAGACCTCAGCTAGTCCCGCGGCGCTCCCACACAGCTTGGCCGCGGCGGCACGCGACCAAGCCGCCGCACGGCTCGCGTCGCCCGAGTAGGCATCCCGTCCCCGAAGCCGGGTGACGGCTGTCCGAGATTCCGCGCCGAGTCGGAGCAGCATCGCTCCACGCGATCCCTGCCCCGACGCCGTGCCGATCAGGACGCCGCGAGGCACCGCGCGAAGACGGCGAGCGGTTCTGGAAACCAGCCGCGCGTTGCGAGAGTCATACTCATCGAGATGGATCTGCGATCACTCACGCGGATGTTGACGGCGGCGCTTCTCCTGTGCCCTGGATGCCTCGGCGGAGGGTCCTCAGACGCGCAACCGCCATCGAACCAGAACACGGCTCCCGCGTCGCTCAAGACATTCACGGACGGAAAACTGTCGTTCCGCTATCCGGAGGGTTGGCGACGCTACACGTGGCAGTTCAACACCAGCTTCTCAGACTCGATCGTCTACCTGAGTACCGGCGTGGAACGCAACCCCTGCACGACCACGCACTACGAGGACGGCTCCGAAACGGTCCGCTGCTCCGCGCCGATCCGCCAACTCGAACCCTCCGGCCTACTCGTCACCTGGACACGGTGGTGGTTCCCCGGCCACCGCCTGGAAACACTGCACGGCACCCCGACCCGGATCGCGAAACACCCCGCCAAGCTGACGATCGGCAAACCGCTGGAGTGGTGCGCGAAGATCGGCGGCGATCGCAGCGTTACGGCGTCCATCGCGCTGCCCGAATCGTCGTGGACGCAAATGGACGCCTGCTTGAGACGCCCCAACCTCGCAGCCACACAGAAGCAAGTTCAACAACTGCTCGCCTCAGCGCGATACGCGAACGCCATCCCACGAACACGGAAGACGATCAAGCTGCACCCCGGCCGCTACTCGTTCCTGATCGGGGCGGGCAACGGCGACAGCGCAGCGCTTCGGCTGCTGACCGGGGATCGGATCATCTGCCTCACCGACAGCGGAGCGCCCACTGGCGGCGCATCCGTCCCGGAACGCGGCCACAGCGTCGGATCGTCCAGCGGCGTTCGCGTGGAGGTGACGATGCCAGGCAGGGTCAAAGTCACCTGCCCCGCCCATCCTGCGTCGGCCTAGCCACGGGTGGCTCGCGGTGCTGCGTTCGGCGCGGCCGCGACCGGCCGCGGACGCGCCCCGCGGTCGTCCGAGACGCCCAAGCCTGGAAGCCTGGTAACGCACGCCCGTGATCCCGCGCCGAGGCGGAGCAGCGACGCCCCACGCGAAGCCTCCAGCCGTCCGAGCTTGGCGTGCGCTCCGATCCGCGCAATCAACAGCTACGTTCCGGGACGAGTCGCGCGGTGACCGCACGGAGGAGGGCGAGCGTCTCGGATCGTGGTGGCCAGCTATGGAGGCTCGTCGCGTACCCGACGTGGCATTGGTGCCAGACGAACGTCAGGTGGTCGCTGAAGTTTCCGCCTCCCTGCGAGTATGGTCGCCCGTAATACAGGTGGCCGTGGTGGCCGGCGATCACTGTCTCCCCGAGGTCATGCTGCAAGCGGGTTCCCCACGCCACGACGGTTCGGAGGTCACGCCCGCCGATCACTTCGAAGTGAAGGAACTGCTTGGGCGAGTTCTGGTCAAGCTGGGCGGGATCTTCGTAGGGCGCTCCGTAGCCGACGACCAAGTCGTAGCGCCCGGCTGGGCCGTATACATCGGCACGAAACCTGCGCTGCGCCGGCGTCGTCGGCAGCTCGGGTGACGGTCGCGGTAGCACGCTCGGGCAGATCACGGGAACGCTGTAGCGGGACGCCAAACCCGGCGCAGACCTTCGCCACCACCCGCGGAACAGGGTAGAGGCGTACTCCGCCAACGACGAGCGGGCTCGGCGGCGTGCTGTCGGTGGAAGCCGCCGATGTGGTGCCGGTCGTGGGAGCAGCCGATTGGGCAAGTTGGGAGGACACCGCCGAGCCGTGACTGCACGAGGCCGCGAACAGCGACACGACAACGATGACCAGACAAGCTGCTCGGAGGCGATCGTTCACCGAGACGCCTACGAACGACGCGCCGCGAGCCGTCCCACCACGACGACCAGGCTGCGGCTCGGCGTGGCCGCGACCAGCCCCGCGATCCCTCCGTTGAGGTGCCGGGAGGACGCCGCGAGCAGAGCCAGCAGCCTCTAGGATCACCAGGTGCCCAAGAACCACACCCAGCGCGAGCGGTTCGTTCATGGCGGCTGGCGAAACATCCCGCCCTCCGAGCGCGGAAAACTCGCCGGGTCAGCGAGAGTCACGGGTTGGCGGAGATGGCTTCCCTGGCACTGGTACAGGCCAGCCGATCACTGGACGAACTGGTTCATCCGCCGCTGACGACCACCTAGGTGCCGGTGACGGTCGGCGTGGCAGCGGCCAGCCTATTGCAGGTCGGGGACTGGAGTCACGATCCCCTTGCTCCAGTCGCCGAATGCGACGAGTTGCCCGGTCGGAGAGAACGCGACATCGCTCGGGTACTCAAACTCGGTTCGCCAGAACGTATTCATCCCAGCATCGGTCAATTCCGCCTGCGTAGCGCCGCTCAATGCAAGCACTTGTCCGGCTGGATGCCATGCGATGTGGCTGCCCGTTCCTCCTGTCGGGATCTCGCCTCGCTGGCCGACGACCGAAGCACTCCGGCCGCCCTCGTCGAGGGCCAAGACGGTGAGCAGCGAGCGCTGCTGAAACGCGACTCGCGCCCCCGTGGGATCTACGGCGAGCGCGTCCGGTGGATCACCGATCACATGCCTGCCCTTCGAGGCGAGCGGCGACCTCCCCACCGGACACCCAGCGGTAGATCTCCAACGCCGACTCGTCACATATGCCGGTCGCCCTGTTCAACGTCCCGGCGCGGTCGACGACCCACCGCTGACGGTCGGGTGTGGCGGCGATGTAACGGATGGCCGTGTTGGCGACGTGGTCTTGCCAGACGACCTCGCCACTCGACGCATCGCGCACGACGAGATCGCCGCTCCACGTGCCATCGACCAGGTATCGGCCACAAGGGGAGAACATCACGTCGGAGCCTTCTCCCCAACGCTTGTGCGCGGGTTCTGCGACCACTTGGAGCGACACCGCGTCAAGAAGGACGATTTCACCGGCCGTGCTTTTCACCGCGAGATGGCTGCCGTCTGGCGAGAAGTCGATCGCGCTCGGGTGCGAGAACGGGTGAGCCGACTGGATCCGCGCTCGCTCCGTCCACATCCCACAGCACGACGCGACGGCCGAACGTCGCCAGCCGCTTCCCGTCCGGCGAGAAGCAAACCCCGTACGAACTGCCGATCCGAAACCCCGGCTTGCGAACTACAACTGACATTGCATCGAGCCTAAACGCGAATCCAATCGCCGAGAAGACCTACCCGACCCACAATGACCGCTCGGCTCGGCGTGGCCGCGACCAGCGCCTGCCGTCCACGGAGCAGACACGCAAGCCTGGAAGCTTGGTCACGCCTGTCCGCGATCCCACGCCGAGTCCGAGCAGCATCGCTCCACGCGACTCTTGAGCGTCAGGAGGCGTCTCCGGCGTCACGAATCGGTGGCGAATCGTTCCGCGTATGCGTGCGCCACTCGGACGCGGACGAATGTCCGGCCGTCGTCGGCGCGGCCGGTGTCGAAGATGATCGCGTCCGCTGGGACAGACGCCAGCGTTTCCGAGTGCCGGGACTTCCACTCGGCGAGTTTCGCCTGCGCGTCGGGCGGCTTCAAAGAACGCGACAACGGGACGCTGCGGCTTGTATGGCAGCGTGGTCACCGGGTTCCAGCCCTCGACCGCCGGCTCGTAGCTTTCAAGCTGATGCTCGCGCACGTACTCCGCCCACTTCATCCGCCGCTCGACAGCCTCGGCCGGAGAAAGCTTCACGGGGCCGCAGTGGGCGACACTGCACGAACCCAGCGCCCCCGTGAGCAGGTCAATGCCAGTCAGCTCGTCTTCATCGTCGAGAACCTCGACGCACACCATCGGGTGGTAACGGCAGTCTTCGTAGAAGTCGCCTGGCCGAAACTCGTCGCGGTCGCCACTCATGCTTCCAGCCTACCGGGGCGTGCCCTCGTTGCACGGCGATGACGAGGCGCAATGAGGAACTGCGGCCACTCGCGAAACCAGATCAGAATCCGCCACTCCGTAACATGCGACCCAGCCGAAGCCCAGGACGAGGCCAAGCGTGTGCGCCGAGGTGTACTCCATGACGCCATACGCCGCGAAGCAGAGGGCGGAGCCGACCGCACCAGGAGCATACGCTATCAGCATCCCGTACCAGGAGCGCTCACCCCACCGCCAGTACGCCGGCATCTCCTCCGCCCATCCCCGCCTGCCACGCCACATCAACGGGATACCGGCCAACAGCACGATGCCGATCACGACGCACACCGCGAAGTCGAACGCCATCAGCGCGTCGGACAGGACTGGCATACCCATTGCATCGGCTCACCACCGCGTCGGCTTAACACGAGAACGTACGACGCGATCCGCCCACCGGGTGCCGCCCTTCGCGGTCTGCGCTCGGCGTGGCCGCGACCAGCCCGCCAATCCGCGCCGAGGCCGAGCAGCGACACTCCGCGGCACCCTCCTGCCGACACTTCGTCTCGCGAGCATCGACGGGTTGGCGAAGCGGGGTGCTGGCACGCTTATGCTCCGAACGTGTCGCTACCTGAGACCAAGGACGCGTTCTGGCTGCCCAAGGATTGGAGGGTGTATCTCGATCCGCCCGACCCTCGCGGCCTGACTCGACGCATCGTGCGATTCAACGAGCAGCTCTACGGCAACACATCCAGCCGGTACGACCAGCAACGAGCTTGGGAGGTGGCGAACGAACTGACCGGCTTCCACGACGCCGACGGCGTCTGGCATCCACCCAAGCCCCCGGACGCCCGCCCGCCGGTGCAGCAGCACATTCCCCTCAGCGTCCGAGACGGAAGCTGGCAGCAACTCTAAGAGCAACTCGGGTGTCTGCGACGCGGCGGCACGTGACCAACCCGCGGACACGCCCCGATTGGCTGGTCACACCCGCGTGGCGACCCAACGCGACGCTTCGCCGCGGTCAGCCCTGCGATCCCTCTGGACTAGCCGCGTCTTCGTCATCCATCCACCTCGACCCTCGGAAGGCGACCGCGCGGGCGAACCCCTTCTCGCGCATGGCCGAGTCGATCTGAGGATCCGAGTCGCCCTTGATCACTCTCACAGCGCCGCCATTGCCAACCAGCACGTCCGAGGCGAAGACTGTCAGCAGGATCTCGCTGCGAAAGCTGTTCTGACCCGCCTCGGGAAATGGCAACAGCCCGACGAAAGCGTCCGCATCCAGGGAGGTGGTAGCCAGTCGGAGTCAGCGCCGATCAGCCACCAAGCCTCAACGCGCTCCACATGGATGCACGTGACCCCGAAGAGCAGGGCCTCCGACACGATCTGGCTGGACACTTCCTCAGCCGAGAACCGGCCACCGTGGAAGTACATCTCGGGATGATCTCGGATGCTCTCCTCGGGGTAGACGATAGTGATGTCCTCACTCCGCCAAAGATTCAACGAGTGGGGGATGTTGCAGCTTGAGTTCGCGATACAGACCAAGCGGGAAGCGTTGGCAGATCAGCCTCGCGGTCTCGTCTTGTTCGGGGACGAGGTTCTCGACGAACGAGACGGCGATCAACTCGACCACCTTCTCGTCGCCCCTCGCCAACGCGTCCTCGCAGAACGCGATGCAGCGATCGACAAGGCCAATCCCCCCGCTCCGCCGCCCGCTCCACGAACCGCACCAAGTCTCCGAACAGCAGGTGCGGCAACACCTCGCCCTGGTCGGCTCGATGTTCCTCGATCTCACCGGCGAACTCGGGTATCGCCACCGCGAGTTCGTCAGCAATCCGGTCGTAGGCGATCGCAGTCATGACAACCTCAACCTAGCGGCCCTCCGGGGCTGTTGCGAGCGCCGCTACGAGCAGAAGGTCGCCCGCGGACGCGGCTCGCCGTCGTCTGAGTAGACTGGTCACGTCCGCGCGGCGATGCAGCGAGAACGTGATCAGCTTGGCTGCGAACGAGCGCCAGTCCGGGAATCGCGCGACGATTCCGTCCTCTAGGTCGCTTCAGCTTCGTCAGCCAACCCCAGCAGATCACCGGCGAAGCGCCTGGCAGCGTTCGGCAGCAACCAGAAGGCGTGCGTGCCATCCGAGTCGACGATCTCTAGTCTGACCATCGCTGGCATCCCAGGGTCGGGGTGTCCAACGTCGGCTTGCAACTGTGAGTGGTCATCCATCGTGCCCCAAGCGTATAACGCTGGAGAGAACGATCAATGGTGTGCGAACGCGGCGGCACGCGACCAACCCGCGGACGCGGCTCGCCGTCGCCCGAGTAGACACCGAGCCTGACGCCTGGTCACGCCTGCTCGTGATCCCACGCCGAGGCCGAGCAGCGACACTCCCCGCGATCGCCCACCTGCCCGCAGGAGCCTGGCGCGGCGCGGCGGCACGCAACGAACCCGCGAACAGGGTGACGCGCGCCTCGTCGTTCCGCCGCTCGGCGTCGCCTGCGACCAGCCACCGGCGAGGTTGACGACTCCCCACAGCGACCATAGCATGAGAGCTATGCGCGTACGCTCAGTGGTCACAGCAGCGGGAGCGATCATCAGCTACGGCCTGGCTGTTCTCCTGGCCATCGCCGCCGCGACCTCGACCACGCACCAGCCCGACTGGTGCCGGCAGGATCCGTCTGCCAGCGACGGCTTTTACTTCAGAACAACCAGCTCAGCCATGATTTCGCTGTCGCGGCGATGATCGCGTTAGGGGTCGCGGGTGTGCTTGTCGCGCCGCACTTCTTCAGGCAAGCATGGGTGGCCCGGACGTTAATCTGGTCGCGTTCGGAGTGGTACTTGTGGCCGTCGCAGCAGCGTGGAGCGGAGGCGACCCGTGCGGCTTCACAAGCACCTGACGCGGGGCCGCGCTTCGCGGATCTGCTGCTCGGCGTGGCCGCGACCAGCCCCCACAATCCGCCGGGCGTCCGGTCACTAGGATCCCGCGGGTGGCATCGCATGACTCGCTCTCATGGGAAGACCTCGTCGCCATGCAGACACAGATCTGCACGCGGCACGGGCAGGCGGCAGCGATCAGATCTCTGAGACGCGACTGATCGTCATCGCGGACGCCGCAACCTCAAACTGCCGCGTCTGCTCTTCCCGCGAGTCGCGAGCCAACAGTCTGATCTGGATCGCGTCGTGGTAGCCGCGGTGGTTTTCCATCGTCCAGACGTAGTCGATAACCATGCCCGTGAGTCCGTCGAGGGCTGGATCCGACTCGACAAGCAGTAGACCGTCAGGTGGCTCTTGACTGACCTCGACAACGATCTCATCGGTGTCTCCGTCGCAGGTGAGCGTCGCCACGCTGTTGTTGAAGACGAACGCCAGGGCCGTGTAGCGGCCCGGTCGCTCGCGATCTCCCTCGGATCTCCAGCAGACGCCCCGAATCGGAGGCAAGCTCGTGCCAGGGTGATCGAGTCATCCACGCCAAGCCTACTGCGCCCCTCTAGCTGCCATCCCGCCATGGCCGCGACGCGGCGGCACGCGACCAACCCGCGGACTACGCAGAGCAGTACTCGGCTTCCAGCGTGCGCCCGTCCGAGTCAGCCAGATTTCCGCCATCGCCTGGCCGCCCGCGGTGTACGAGACGTCGTCCGACACGTTACGCCTCGGAACCTCGGACATTGCAACGCCGCTGCTCAGCTTGCATTCCAGCCGGTCACCGGGCTGGAGGTTTGGGCCGATCCGGAGAACGTGCCTGCCCCGTGAGAGGACGATCGTCCGTCGCATCGGCGCAGCCTGTTGCCCGAGCGATCCGCTCGCGACGTCCGAGGTCGCCACCGATCGAGCTGAAGTAGCCGAGCCTGACGAAGACGAACAACCAACACCACCGGCTACCAAACCGGCGACCGCTAACGCAACGAGTACCAACCGACCCGACACGGCAGCCAGTTTCCCACGGTATCCACGCTTGAGCAAGCCCCGAAAGCCCGTCCAGCAGGCGTGACCCGGGGGGGCATCGCCCACGTCCCTAGCTGCTCGGGCGATCTACGGCGTCATCTGAATCGTCAGGTCGCTCTAACGTCGCAAGCGCCTTCTCCATCACGTCAGCTTTAGCGGCCCATTCAGCGGCTTTCTCGTGCCAGCCGCGCTCGGTCGATTCCATCGCCATCGCACGGCAGAATTTCAGGTAACTGACGACCTGGTCGGCGATTGCCTGCCGCGCCTTCACAAACGCGGCCCAGTCTGATCCTCTCGCAGCGTCGATAGCCGCGTCCGTGCGTCGGATGGAGTCAATCGTGGCATCACCAAGGTGACGCAGCAGTGGCTTCTCCGGTGGTGGCTGGTCGGGCATCAAGGATGCATCGACCAGTCGGCTCCGGTGCTTGATCACAGACGAAGCCTTAGGCTGTGCGCCCGTGATCCCGCGCCGAGGCTGAGCAGCGACGAGCCACGGGATCCCTTCTGTTGCCCGAGCCTGGCACGGCGGGACGCGACCAACCCGCGGACGCCGATGCCTGGTCACGCCCGCGTGGCGACCCAGCGCGACGCCGAGCAGCAGCCGGTCTATCCGTGGCGTGGACATCCGCAGCATCCCGTATCGTGGTGCGAAGTGCATCGCTTCCTGCTGTCGATGGGGATACTTTGTTGGGTCGGTTTCCTGCTCTGTTGGGTGAACGCGATGATGGCGTACCGGGCTTGGTCGCGCCGGTTGGTCGAACTCGGGCAACGACCGAGGGTCGGGCCTCGGCTTCCTGCTCCCGTGGCGCTCGCGACGAGACTACTGGGAGCGTGCCCGCCACGCCAAAGCACTGCTCGACCGGCCATCGAACGATCAGGAGGCCGAGTCGTCCCGCCGCCGCTATCACCTGCGAAACCGTCAAGGAACTGTGCTTGGGGTGATCGGCCTGATCTGCGGTCTGGCCGGGGCCTTCGCCGCCACCTGACACGCTCCACCTAGCTTCTCCCTAGCGGCGTCGCGGCGGCACGCGACCCACCCGCGGACGCCACGCAGGTCGATGCGCTACGAGTCGCCGCTCGCCGCACTCGCGGTCTTGGCGGGTCGGTCGATGGGGATCAAGTAGTCGAACGTGTCGGACTCGCGTTTCTTGAAACTCTTGTAGTGGTCGAGTGCCGACTGTGCTGGCAGCGAGTCGCCGCGTGGTTCATCGCCGATCGGTGCCGCGATCGGCAGGTACATGCCGACTACGTTCGACGCCTGGAAGTAGCCGCCGCCCTGAGGAACGCCTGACTGCCCGTCGGTGATTGCCTGCGTCTCGGTGTTGCCGACTCGGAGGATCCAGTGCTGCATCTCCCGTGCCGCGTCATTCGCATCCGCCACCGTCGCGAACACGGCAACCAGTGCGATCCCGTGGGTGGGGAGGTCGCCGCCGACGTTCGCCATCACGGCCACCGGCTCGTGGCTCCAGAACTCATCTGGAGCGTACTCCTTCGCAGTCGCAAGATCATCGCCAGCGACCAGCCGGAACTCCGGGATGGCACGATCCATCATCCGTACAACGCCACGAGTTCGGTAGACGGGCGACGTGGCGGCGCTGTCCGCCTGATCCGGCTGCTCCCACAGCCCGCCGTCGCGACGACGGCGGTAACGACGAGCAGGGAGACAACACGCGGCAGCACACGCCCACGGCGACTGCTTGACGGCATCCACCGTCGGGATCTGGGCACACCACTCATCCCTCGCATTATCGACGCCCCCGGCCACGCGCTCAACCGTCCGGCAATCCGGCGCGGCGGCGCGCGATCAACCCGCGGACACGGCTCGCCGTCGCCCGAGCGGACACCCGAGCCTGGGAGCCTGGTCACACCCGCTCGTGATCCCACGCCGAGGCCGAGCAAGCGACACTCCTTGCGATCCCTCCCTGCCTCCGAGCCTGTCGCGGCGCGGCGGCACGCGGCCAACCCGTGGACGTGTTCCTTGACTCCGGCATTCTTGGCGGAAAGGATTGCCGCGTGGCCGAGAGAGACACGACCGAGAGCGGAAGTCGCGCCCCGGGGGTCGTCGGGCAGCGAGTGCGGCACCGCGTGGTCGGGACCCTGCGAGGCTGTCCGTGCCGATACTAGGAAAGGAAGGCGAACCGCCGCAGGCGGAGCCGAATCTCCGAGTGCTCCAGCCTTCCCGGAAACGATTGCATCCGGGCGACCTGTTCACGGCGTCGCCCGCACCCGAGACGTTCGTGTTCGGCCAGGTCGTCAGGCCCGACGCCGTCTTAGGTTCCCATAACCGCGGTCTTGATCTACATCTACGACTCGGTTGCCAACCATCCGGTGCTTCCGGAGGTCGATCATCTGATCCCGCAGCGACTCCTCTTCGCGCCGCTGTTTATCAATCGCCTGCCGTGGTCGCGAGGGTACTTCCAAACACTCTCCCATCGCGACCTCACAACCAGCGACGTCCTGCCCCGCCATTGCTTCCGTACGCCGTCTGGTGGTGTTGTGGACGACGACGGGAACGTCGTGTCGAATCCGACCGACCCGATCGGACGTTGGGGGTTGGAGAGCTTTCGCACTGTTGACGACCGGGTTTGCACGGCGCTTGGCATCCCGCTTGCACCCGAGTAGTTCGGCTCGCCGTACTGGATCGCCACGCCTGGCCGCGGCGCGGCGGCACGCGACCAACCCGCGCAAACGGCTCGCCGCCCAAACCACCAGCGCAGCGATGGCAACGGGACCCAGCTTTCGCCTGCTTGCCGACACACGAAGATGCATCCCTGTAGAGTCGCAGGCGTGTTGACTACCGCCTGTTCCTGACGCTCCTCGTCCGTTCGCCGCTTGTAGCGGCGAGCGTGCTTGTTCCTGCGTCTACGGGAGGTTCTTGGAATGCAAGGTCAACACGGGGAGATCCCCGAGTGTGTCGGTCGTCTGAGTTCGCCGCTTCGTCGCAACCGCGATTTCGTCCTGCTGCAGACTGGGCAGCTGCTCTCGCAGTCGGGCTCGAAGGTGGCTTCGATCGCGTACCCGCTGCTCGTTCTGAGCCTGAGCGGGTCTGCGACGTTGGCCGGGGTTGTCGGTTTCTCGGGCTTCATCGCGGAGGCGGTGTTCGCGCTACCCGCAGGCCTGCTCGCTGATCGTTGGAGCCGTAAGCGCCTGATGATCGCGTCGGATGTTTTGCGGTTCGGGATGATCGCCGTCGTCACCGGCCTGATTGTCAGTGGAGAGCTTGCCTTGTGGATGATTCCACTCGCTGCATTCGTCGAAGGGTTTGGGTCGTCGTTCTTCGAGGCTGCACAGCAAGGTGCCCTACGCGCTGTCGTGCCCGCGACGCAGCTCCCAGCGGCGATCAACGTCATCACGGGGCGAAGCGCTGCCGTCAACCTCGGGGGTCCCGTGATCGGCGGTGCACTGTTCGGTCTCGCGCGGGCGCTGCCGTTTCTCGTGGATGCCGTCTCCTATGCGTTCTCGACGCTCTCGCTGCTCGCCATGCGGATGCCGTTCGAGGAGCAGCGCGACGCGCCGACACCGCGCGTGAAAGGGCAACTGCTCGAGGGATTCCGCTTCGTGTGGAGCCACCCGTTCCTGCGCGCGACCACGCTCATCTTCGCACCGCTCGGCTTCGTCGGAATGAGCTACACGCTCGCCGTGATCATCATCGCCGAGGAGCAGGGGCTCTCCGGGTCCGCGATCGGCGCGCTCGTCGCCTCGTTCGGCGCGGGCGTCCTCCTCGGCTCTGCAATCTCGCCGCAGATCCGCAGGAAGCTTCCGGCACGGGCTGTTCTCCTGCTCGAACTCTGGATGTGGGCGGTACCGATCGTCTTCCTCGCCTGGCCGAACGTCTACGTCCTCGGCGTGAGCCTGCTGCCCGCAGCGCTCGCGGTTCCCTCAAGCGATTCCGTCGCTGGCGCGTACCGGCTCCTGCTCACGCCGGATCGCCTCGTCGGCCGTGTCAGCAGCGCGATCACGACGGTCTCCTTTCTCCCCGTCCCGTTCGGACAGCTGGTCACTGGCTTCCTCTCGGGGTGACGTCACCCCGAGTAACCGTTGCGTTCTTCGTCGCCGTCGCGCTCATCTCCGCGCTCGTCGCGACGCTAAGCCCGGCACTCCGCTCGCTGCCGAGCATCGCCCACCGTCCAGCCTGAGCCGCGGCGCGGCGGCACGCGACCATCCCGCGCAGACGGCTCGCCGTCGTCCGATCAGACACCCCAGCCCGGAAAGCCCTGTAATGCCTGTCTGTGATCCCACGTCGAGGTCGAGCTAGCGGGCTGGCTCCCGACTCGCGGCTACGGCGTGGAACGCTTGTCGAGGCGGTGAGCCTGCCAGAGTGCCCAGCCTGCGTAACCGACACACAGAGAGAGTCCGGCGAACGAAACCCACGGTTCTCCTGACGGCCACGCTTTCGCACCCAAGAGTTGGGCCGCAGGCTCGATGCTGAAAAACAGCCCGCCACCGAGAAGCGTGCCGAAAGCGCGCCGCCGGCAGTGTGTCCGCTTTAGCGTCATCACGGTTGGGCTTGACCACTAGGCGCGCGAGCATACGAGGTGCGCGTCCGTCATCACCCTTGTACGCCCAACACTCCTTGCAGACGCCATCCACCGTGGTCGTCTCCCGACCGCAACTCGGACAGGGCGTCGCCTCGGTAGCTTCCACATCCCCATTATCCCTGACGGCCCAATCCCGACAAGCGACTCCATATGCCTGGCCGTCGTCCGAGTAGACGTCGCGTCCTGGAGGCCGGGTCACGCCCGCTCGTGATCCCACGCCGAGGCCGAGCAGATCGCTCCACGCGATCCCTCCCGCCGGGGTGGTGGGTCAGAACGCTCATGTCAACCGAGGCGGCGTAGTACGAGCCTGACCGAGACGAACAAGATCAGCCCGAGCAGCAGGACGAGGTACTTGTTCACCCCGCCTATCAGGATCGCCGCTACGACGACGATCGCGAAACAACCGAACGCGGCCAGGAGATCAACCCAGTTCCTCCGACCAGCCGATCGGATGCCCAAGCCCGCCGTCGCGGATCGAAACCGCGGCGGAACCAAGATCCTCGGCTGACCCGTCAACGCGACGCAGCCTACGAGCAGGAACACCGCCGCGAACCAACCGGCAACGAACTGAACGAACAGCCTGGAATCCATCGCGATTCCAACAGCCAAGAAGATGAACCCCAAGCTGATCCCGACCGCGGCGATGAACCCGGCGCGCAGATAGGCGCGCCAAGAGAGACGGCTCCACAGCCACGAACTCGCTGGCGTGTCCCAGTCACCATCGCGGTAGGAGCGGCCACGCCAAAGCGCAGGCGCTCGACGGACGAGTACGAAGATCGACATACCCGCGAGCAGGTAGGTGGCGACTTCACCAGACACGACGCCCGAGTCTAGGTCGTCTGACGGCTGAACACGCATCGACGCCGAGCGCGCCACGCGCTGCTCCGAGGCCACACCGGGGCCACACCAGGACGGCATTCAGCAGCACCCACAGCCGGGACGACTCGCGTGGTTACGCGGAATCGGCGTGGTTGCGTGTCTCCGAGTTTTCAGACGAGTTATCGACACGCAACCGCGGCGCCTGAGCGCACCTCGGAAACGCGCCAGCGTTCGAGCAGGGCGGCGGCGAACCGGTTGCAGTCGATCTCGCTCTTCGGTGCCTTGCGCACGAACTGCTCGACGTGGCGCGCCTCGTGTGCGGCGACGTAGACGAGCGCCGAGCGCCAGTCCGCAAGCAGCACCTCGGGACTGCGGGCGGTCGCCCGCCACGGATCCTGCGAGAAGCTGTCGGGGGGCCCCAGCGCGATCGTCACCAGGTGCGTCGCCCGCCGTGGCGCGTTCGAGATCTTGGGCACGCCCGAGTACGCCCTGCCGCGGAACGCGCCGCGCCCCTTGCCCAGGTTCTTGACGTTGACACAGACTCGCGGCCCGTCGAGCCACCCGGCGGCGAGCTGCACCAGGCGGCTCACCTCGTCGTCGGGGTAGCGGCTGGTGTTGCGGATCCACACGGCGCAGGAGGCTACCGCGCGCGGCGGCTAGGCTGGTGGCATGGCCAGGGTCGTCGACGACGAGATGCGCGCCTACTACGAGCGGCGGGCGCCCGAGTACGACGACTGGTGGCTCGGCCGCGGCCGGTACGCCGAGCTCGACCGTCCCGGCTGGCACGGCGAGGTCGAGCAGCTGATCGGCGTGCTCGCTGGGCTGCCGCCGGCGCGGGTGCTGGACGTGGCCTGCGGCACCGGCTTCCTGACCCGCCACCTGCGTGGCGAGGTGACCGGCCTCGACCAGAGCGCGTCGATGCTCGAGATCACCGCGTCCCGCGGCGCCGGCATCCGCACCGTCCAGGGAGACGCCGTGCCGCTGCCGTTCGCCGACGGCACGTTCGACCGCGTGCTGACCGGGCACTTCTACGGCCACCTGCTGGCCGAGGAGCGAGCAGCGTTCCTGGCAGAGGCCCGCCGGGTGGCCAGCGAGCTGGTGGTCGTCGACTCGGCGGAACGCGACGGCCAGCCGGCGGAGCAGTGGCAGGAGCGGATCCTGAACGACGGCTCCAGCCACCGCGTCTACAAGCGCTTCTTCACCGGCGAAGGGCTCGCCGCCGAGCTGGGCGGCGGAAGCGTCCTGTTCGACGGGCGCTGGTTCGTCGCCGTGTCGGCCTAGGGAACCGGCGCCCGGCGCGCGCCGTCTGACCGGGCATGAGAATCGCGTGCATCGTGCTGGGAGCCCTGGCGCTGGCCGGCTGCGGCAGCGGCGTCGGCACGCCGAGCGGCTCGAACGCGCCGCCGGGATCGGCGCCGGCCGCAGGCGGCACCATCCCGCCGCCCGCCTACATCGAGTTCGGGGAGCCCGGGCACTGGATGTCACGCGGCTCGAGCTGCTGGTCGAGCGGCGGCGTCACCGGCTGCCTGGACGCGGCGTCGCCCGAGAACGACCCGAACCTGCCCGAGCTGATCGTCGGTCGAGACGCCATCGGACGGATCCACCTGGGTTTCGAACCCTCAAGTGCGCACCTGACGATCGGCGGCGTGCCGGTGCGCGTGCACGCGGACAGGACGATCACATTCACGGCGCACCGCCCCGGCATCGTGCTGCTCGACGTCCGCCAGGAGCACGGCAGCGCGAGCTACGACGCCCGCATCCGGTTCGCCCGGGACTGACCGCCTAGAACCAGGCGGCGTCCGAGCTCTGCCGGGGGAAGAGCGCGCAAACACCCAGCGCGATCACGCCGAACATGAACCCGAGCATGGCCCAGATCACGGTGTTGCGGTTCTTGCGCTGCGCGACCCACGCGGTCGCGGCGCCGAGCACGAGGCAGGCGACGAATCCGGCCATGCCTTCGGTATCGGCGTACGGCGCGCCGCGCCTGAGCGTCAGTCGCGCGTGGTCGCCTCGGGGCCGCCCAGCGCGACCCGGGCGCGCGCGGTCACCAGGTGGTACAGCACCAGCAGCTGGACGATCGCCAGCGAGTCCGAGCGGTGCAGCGCGGTGCCCAGCGTGAACTCCCCCAGCCGCTCGCTGCGCAGGTGGCTGGCGAAGTGCATGTGCTCCCAGATCCGCTCCTCCAGCTCCAGCGCGCGGGCCGGCGTGAGACGGCCCGGCACCCGCAGATCCTGGTCGTCGCCCGCTGCCAGCAGCTGGAGCCCGTCATCGCCGTCGCCGACCACGTCGGACAGGTCGGGGTGCGGCAGCCCGGGCCGGAGCAGCAGGTGGGCATCGAGATGCGTGGCATCGGCCGTGTCGCCCTCGTCGGCGCCGGCCGGCGGAGCGAACCGCACGACCATGTCCGCGTGGTGGCGCTGCGGGCGGATGAATCGCTCGGAGTCGGCCTCGCGGCGGTCGAGCTCATCGAGCACCTGCGTCGTCGTGTAGCCGCGGCGCGAGCAGTCGCGGACGACCTTCCACCGCCGCCGCAGGCTCTCCGGCGGATCGAGGAATACGCGGATGTCGAAGCAGCCCCGCAGCTCGTCGGTGTGATAGCCGAGCAGCCCCTCGACGATCAGGAAGCGCCCCGCGCGGAGGTAGACCGGCGGCCCGAACGTGCCGTCCGCGTGGCGGTACACCGGCTTCAGGATCGGCTCGCCGCAGCGCAGCAGCTTCAGGTGCTGCGCCATCACGTCCATGTGGTTGCAGCCGGGCGCCAGCGGCGTCACGTCCATCCCCGCCCGCTGCGCCCGGTCGTACCGGTGGTAGTCGTCCAGGCATACGTGCGACACCTGCTCCTGCCCGAGCACGCGCACGAGCCCGCGGGTGAGCGTGGTCTTGCCGCTGGCGGAGTCGCCGACGACGCCGAGGATGATCGGACGCGCCATGGGCCGGTCAGCCTACCGCGATCCTCGACTCTGTAGGCCCAGATGCAGCCTGTCCCCGATTGATAACGTTTTGGTGCAATGACGTTCGGCCAGCTCAAGACCTTCCTCACCGTCGCCCGCACCGGCTCCGTGCGCGGCGCCGCGGCCGAGCTGGTGGTCACCGAGCCCGCCGTGTCGGCCGCCGTCTCGGCACTCCAGCGTGAGCTCGGGGTCGAGCTGGTCGCCCGCCAGGGCCGTGGCATCGTCTTGACCGACGCCGGCGAGACGCTGGCACGGTACGCAGCCGAGCTGCTCGGCGTCCGCGACCAGGCGCTGCGCGAGCTGCACGGCACGCGCACGCTGCGGCTGGCAGCGGTGACCACCGCCGGCGAGTACGTCGTACCGCCCATCCTCAAGGCGTTCCAGGGCGAGCGGCCGGACGTCGGCGTGTCGCTCGAGGTGGGCAACCGCGCCAGGGTGTTCGAGCGCCTGCTGCGCCGCGAAGCGGATCTGGCGATCGGTGGCAGACCCCCGGCCGGGTCGGGCATCACCGGCACGCCCTTCCTCGACTACCGTTTGGTGGTGGTCGCCGCCGCAGACCACCCGGTGGAGGATCCGGAGGCCGAGACCTGGCTGCTGCGGGAGCAGGGATCGGGGACGCGGGCAGCGGTCGAGGGGTTCCTGGATGAGCACGGCATCCGCCCGCGCTCGACGATGACCCTGGGGTCGAACGGCGCGATCAAGCAGGCCGTCGCGGTGGGCCTGGGGATCAGCCTGCTCTCGACGCACGCGGCGGGAGCCGAGTTGGCGAACGGGACGCTGCGTCGCGTGCGCGTCCAGGGCGCGCCGCTGCGCCGGTCGTGGTACGTGCTGCGCCGGGACGCGGGGCGGGAGCTGCCCGAGTCCGCAGCGTTCCGTGCATTCTGCGAATCGCGGCCGGCGAAGGCCGCAGTGCTGGCTGCGATCAGGCCCGCGGCGTAGGCTACGGCCGTGGCTGAGCGGGTCGAGACCAGGCTGGTGACGGGCGGGCGGGCACACGGACCGGGTGCGCCGCTGGGCCAGTCCGTGATCCTGTCCAGCACGTACCGGCTGGGCGCCGAGCTCGAGTATGGCCGCGATGGCAACGCGACTTGGGCCGCACTCGAGAACCTGGTCGGCGAGCTCGAAGGCGGCCAAGCGGTCGCGTTCGGCTCGGGGCTCGCCGCCTGTGCGGCGGTGCTCGACGCCGTGCCGGCCGGCGCAGCAGTGGTCGCGCCGCGGTCGGCCTACCACGGCTTCACGGATCAGCTCCGCGCCCGCGAGGCGGTCGGCCGGCTGACCGTTCGCTGGGTTGACATCGCCGATGCGGAGGCCGTCGCGGAGGCCGCCCGCGGCGCGGCCATGGTCTGGCTGGAGACGCCGAGCAACCCGCTGATGGCGATCGCCGACATCGCTGCCGCGGCCGCCACGCGCGACCCCGGCTCGCTGCTGGTGGTCGACAGCACCTTCGCGACGCCGCTGCTCCAGCGCCCGATCGAGCACGGCGCGGACATCGTCATCCATAGCGCCACCAAGTACATCGGCGGCCACGCCGACCTGCTGCTCGGACTGGCCATCTGCCGCGACGCGTCCGCCGCCAGGGCGCTGTGGGCGGTCAGGCACCGGGAGGGCGCGATCCCCGGCGCACTGGAGGCCTTCCTGGCGCTGCGCGGGCTACGCACGCTGGGCGTCCGCCTGGAGCGGGCGCAGTCCAACGCCGGCGAGTTGGCCCGCCGTCTCGAGTCGCATCCCGCGGTCACCCGCGTCCGCTACCCCGGCCTGCCCGACGACCCCGGGCACGTCGTCGCCTCGCGGCAGATGGACGGCTACGGGGCGATGCTGTCGTTCGAGACGCTGGGCGACGCGGCGGCGGCCGACGCCGTCTGTGAGCGTGTCCGCGTGGTCACCGCCGCGACCAGCCTGGGCGGCATCGAGAGCCTGATCGAGCGACGCGCCCGGTACGCCTCGGAGCGCCTCAGCGGCACGCCGCCGACGCTGCTGCGGTTGTCCGTCGGCATCGAGCACGTCGAGGATCTGTGGGCCGACCTCGACCAGGCGCTGCAGCCCGCCGTCAGCTCAGGCGCGGCCGCGCGGTAACGGCCACCGCCACCGCGGCGACGATCACCGCCGTGGCGGCAAGGGTGGCGGCGTCCAGCGTCTCGTCCGCCAGCGCCCATCCCAGCAGCACCGCCACCACCGGGTTGACGAACGCATAGGTCGCGACCCGGGTCGGCGCGACCCGGCCCAGCAGCCACATGTATGCCGAGAAGGTGACGACCGTGCCGGCAAGGATCAGGTAGCTCAGCCCCAGCACCGACTTGCCACTGATCGCCGAGACGTCGACCGATTCGCCGAACGGCGCGACCGCCGAGAGCATCACGCCGCCGCACAGCAGCGCCGCGCCACCGGCCGCCAGCGGCGAGTGCGGCACCGGGACGATTCTGCTGAGCACCGTCCCGGCCGCCCACGAGAACGCGCAGAACAGCAGGAGCGCGGCGTCGATCCCCGACAGCCCGCCGCCGCTGCCCTGGGCGGCGACCAGCACGGCCACGCCCAGGAACGCCGCCAGCAGGGCGACCGCGGTGCGTGCCGTCGGCGGCCCGGCGTCGGTCAGTCGCCACGCCAGCAGCGGGACGAACAGCGGGATCGTGGCGAGGCAGAGCGCGGCGATGCCCGAGGGGACGAACTGCTCCTCGTGCGCCAGCAGGCCGTGGCATCCGACGAAGAACAGCATGCCGACGACCGCCGAGCCGCTCCACTCACGAGCGGCGGGCCACGGGGCGCCGCGCTCGGTGACCCGCCACATCCCGAGCAGGATGGCGCCGCCGATCAGACACCGAATCGCCATCATCGACAACGGGGGGATCGTCTCGACCGCCCAGGCGATCGCCAGAAACGTCGACCCCCACACGAAGTACACCGCGGCGAACGCTGCGAGCACGGGGAGTCGCGACCGGTCGGACACCACCGCACGCTAGATGGCCGCACGCCGTGTTGTGCCGTATCATTTCGAGGCATGCGTCACGTGCGCCGGATACGGCCGCTCGCCTGGGTGCTGCTGGCTGCCGGCGTGGGACTGCTGGCGCTGTCCTTCGCCCTTGATCCGACGCCGGCGACCCACGTTCTCGAGCACGGCCGCAAGGTCACGGTCCACCATGACAACGGCCTTGACTACGCGATCACCGCGAGCAGGCTTGCGGGCATCGCGCTGCTGATCGCCGGCGCGTACCTCGGCTACCGCAGCGTGCACCCGGACGAGCTGGTGGTCGACGACGAGTTGCCGCCGTCGACCCTTGACCGCTACGCCGGCACCACCCTGCCGGAACACGGCGACCCATCGAGCTTGCCGCCCGGGATCGGATGACCGTTCTCGCGGTCATCGTGTTCGCCCTGCTGGCGGCGGTGACGGCGTACCTGTACGTCACCAAGCGCCAGCGCTGAGGTCAGCCGATTCCGGCGACCAGCTCGCGCAGCGTCCGCAGGTCGCCCGGCCCGGAGCCGGTGATCCGAGCGCCGGTCACGTAGGTGCCGCCGGCATCCGTGCGCACGGCGACCGCCTGTGCTTCGAGGTGCAACCGGCGTCCCCGCGCGTCGAACTCGAGCACGAACTCGTCGTTGCGGGTGACCGCGAACTCGCTCGAGATCCGCACGCCCGTCTCTGACACGTCGTCGATCCGCACCTGATACTCGTTGCCCGGCACGGCGTTGACGCAGTGGACGGCCCGCAGCAGGCCCGCGGCGTGCAGTTCGGTGCGGGCGGACTCGCGGCCCAGGTCCGCCGGCTCCGCCGCCTCCACCCTGAACACGGCGATCGCCTGCTCGGTGCTGTGGAACTCGGCATCGTCGAGCACGGCGTCGGCCACCCACGGCTTGCCGGCAATCGACCACCGCAGCTTCACCGTCTGCACCCCGACCAGGCTCAGCCTGGGCACCAGCGCGCGGATCACGAAGCCGTCGACCGACTGCGGGGCGACCCGCAGCTCGGTTCCCTCCTGCGTCGTTGCCGAGACCGACGACAGCCCGATGAGTGCTGCCACCGCATCGCGGGCGACCTGCGCAGGCTGGTCTCCCTCCATCACTCCTCCGCCATGAACGGATAGCGGTAGTCGCTCGGCGGGACGAACGTCTCCTTGATGGTGCGCGGGCTGACCCACCGGATCAGGTTCCACATCGAGCCGGCCTTGTCGTTGGTGCCGGACGCGCGCGCGCCGCCGAACGGCTGCTGGCCGACGACGGCGCCGGTCGGCTTGTCGTTGACGTAGAAGTTGCCGGCGGCGTCGCGCAGCGCGTGGTGCGCCGTCTCGATGGCGGCACGGTCGGTCGAGAAGATCGAACCCGTCAGGGCGTAGGGCGACGTGCCGTTGACGACCTCCAGCGTGTCGTCGAACTTCTTCTCGTCGTAGACGTACGCCGTGACCACGGGGCCGAACAGCTCGCGCTGCATGAGATCGAAGTCCGGATCGGTGGTCGCCACCACCGTCGGCTTGACGAAGTAGCCCTGGGCGTCGTCCGCGTCGCCGCCGACCACCACCTCGGCCTGGCTGCGGGCCAGCTCGATGGCGTCCACCTGAGTCTTGTAGGCGTTGCCGTCGATGACAGCACCCATGAAGTTCCGGAAGTCCTGGACGTCGCCGACCTGGATCTGGTCGACGTCCTGCTCCAGCCGCTCGCGGATCCTCGGCCACAGGTTCGACGGCGCGTAGACCCGGGATGCGGCCGAGCACTTCTGGCCCTGGTACTCGAACGAGCCGCGGACGATCGCCGTCGCAACGGCGTCCGGATCGGCCGACGGGTGGGCGACGATGAAGTCCTTGCCGCCGGTCTCCCCGACGATCCGCGGATACGACTTGTAGCTCGCGATGTTGTTGCCCACGGTGCGCCACATGTCCTGGAACACGGCCGTCGACCCGGTGAAGTGGATGCCGGCCAGCTCGGGGCTGTCGAGCGCCGCCGCGCCGATCGCCGAGCCCGGGCCGAGCACCATGTTGATCACGCCCGGCGGCAGGCCCGCCTCCTCGAACATCTTCATCAGGAAGTAGCTCGAGTAGATGGCCGTCGACGCCGGCTTCAGTACCACCGTGTTGCCCATCAGGGCAGGTGCGGTCGACAGGTTGCCTGCGATGGCGGTGAAGTTGAAGGGGGCGACCGCGAAGACGAAGCCCTCCAGCCCGCGGTACTCCAGCCGGTTCCAGACGCCGGGCGAGGACGTCGGCTGCTCCTCCAGGATCCGCCGCATGTACGACGCGTTGAACCGCAGGAAGTCGGTCAGCTCGCAGGCTGCGTCGATCTCGGCCTGGTACACAGTCTTCGACTGGCCGAGCATGGTCGCCGCGTTGATCGTGTCCCGCCACGGCCCGCTCAGCAGGTCTGCGGCCCGCAGGAACACCGCGGCCCGTTCCCACCACGGGGTCTCGGCCCACTCCTTGCGCGCCTTGCCGGCCGCGGCGATCGCGCGCTCGACCTCGGCCGCGCCGCCGACGTGGTACTCGGCCAGCACGTGCTCGTGGTCGTGGGGCTTCACCGACCGGGCGGTGGTGCCGGTTCGCACCTCCTCGCCGCCGATGATCATGGGGATCTCGATGCGCTGGCCGTTCAGCTCGGCGAGCCGCAGTTTCAGCGACGCCCGCTCGGGGGAGCCGGGGGCGTAGTCGCGCACGGGCTCATTGACCGGCGCGGGGAGGGTGAAGATGCCGTTGCTCATAGCCGCCTAGCCTACTCCCGCGGAGCGCGCGCGGACTCAGACGCCGGCGGGCGACTCGTTGGGCAGCCGCAGCAGGTCGCGGATCGACACGATCCCGACCAGCCGGTCGTCCTCGACCACCGGTACGTGTCGGAAGCCGCCATGGATCATCAGCGACGCTGCCTCGCCGTTGCTGGCGCCGCGGCCGACGGTGATCGGGTCGTGCGTCATCTGATCGGAGACGGTGCCGTCGATCGAGCCGGTGCCCACGGTGCGCAGCACGTCGCGCTCGGTGAGGATGCCCTTCAGCCGGTCGCCCTCGGTGACCAGGATCGCCCCCACGCGGCGCTCCGCCATGATGTGGGCCGCCTCAATCAGCGTGGTCGCCGGCGCGCAGGTGAGCAGCCTCGTCGTCATCGTGTTCGCGACGAGCTCGTCGGGTGCGCGCTGGTAGGCCGTGCTCATGAACCGCCGATCCTACCGCGTCCGGCGAATCGAGGACGGCCCCGGGATACCATATGGTCATGCCTGCCCAGGCCTACCGGGGGAAACCGTGCATCTGCCAGCACCGGCTGGAGCTGTGCGACCAGCGGTGCGTCGCGGACATGATGTCGACCACGTTCTATGTCGCCTGCCTGCGCCTGACAGGCCGCCGGTGCCTCGTGATCGGGGCCGGGTCAGTTGGCCTCGAGAAGATCGAGGGACTGCTCGCGGCCGACGCCGTCGTCCACGTGATCGCGCCCGAGGCGTGTCCCGAGGTCGCTGAGCTGGCGGCATCGGGCGACGTGGAGTGGACGCAGCGGCACTTCCAGCCGGGCGACCTGGAGGGCCACTTCCTGGCGATCGCGGCGACCAGCGACACCGAAACCAACATCCGGGTGTTCGAGGAGGCCGAGCGCCGGGCGATGCTGTGCAACGTCGTCGACGTGCCGCCGCTCTGCTCGTTCATCCTGCCGGCAATCGTCCGCCAGGGCCCGATCGCGATCGCCATCTCGACGGCCGGGGCCAGCCCCGCGCTGGCGAAGCGGATGAAGCGCGAGATCGGCGAGATCTTCGGCCCGGAGCACGCCGAGCTGGCGTGGATCCTGAACGACGTGCGCGGGTGGGCGAAGGCCACGCTGCCCACCTACGACGATCGCAAGGCGTTCTTCGAGGGCATCGTCAACGGCGATCCCGATCCCGTCGCGCTGCTGCGGCGCGGCGACCGGGCCGCGGTCGACCGGCTGATCGCCGAGCGTCAGGCCGCCTTGACGCCGGCCTGAATCGCCCGCACCAGGCGCTCCAACTCGGTCGCCGAGATGCGGTCGTTGAGCAGCGGCGAGTCCGGGCCCTCCTGCAGCATCACCATCGTCAGCGCGACGGCGTGGGGCTCGACCGGGCGCTCGGCGTCGCGCAGCGCGACCGCGATCTGCCACAGCTGCGGCCGCACCAGCTCGACGCGCGACTGCAGCGCCACGCCCGACTTCCCGGTCGCCTTCTCGACGCCGTTCGCAAGCCTCGCCCGCTGCGGCAACGACACCAGTTTGCGCGCGTGACGGTCGACGGACGGCAGGCCGCGTGCATCGCCCTGGGCGACGAGCCGCGTCAGCAGGTGGATCCGCTGCTGCCGTGCCACGATGCCGATGGCGGCGCCGGCCAGTGCGCCGGACGCCAGCGCAACGGCCACGCTCGTGAAGTGGGCGACGATCGCGATCAGCGCGCAGGCGACCAGCATCCCGGCCGCACCGAACGCGTCGTTGCGCCGGTGGCGCAGGTCGCGGAGCCGCTCCCGCGCCGCGTCGACATCCATGAACTCCCGGAGCATGGGCTTCAACGTAGCCGAGCCCGGCGGGAGATCCGGCCGGTGGTGAACCGAGGATTGGAGCCGGCTTGGAGCCGGTGTCTAGGACGCCTTGGGCTGCGCCTCGACGGCCGCCGCCGGCTGCTCGCCGCCGCCCTCGGCTCGCTTGCGGCCGCGCGAGCGCGACCTGCGCCGCCGATCGCGGCGCTCGGACGACGCGCCGACCGGCTCGCCCCGTGCGATCTTGCGGACGGCGCCGGGCCGCGAGTCACGCACGGTCTTCCCCTCGCCACCCTCCAGCTCGAACTCCACCCGCACGCGGCCGCGCACGCCGGCCGTCTTCAGCTGGGCGAGCACCTTGCGGGCGGCGTCGTCGAGCAGCACCTCCGCCTCCTCGCGGCCGAGCTGCACGACCAGGCCGGCGCCCTCGACCGAGACCCGGGCCGTCCGCTCGGGCCTCGACTCGCTGACCAGCTTGGCCACCTGTACCTCGAGCGGCGCCTGGTCGGCGGCGGCGGAGCGCACCTCGGGCGCCGTGGCGAACCGGCGGTCGCCGTCGCCGGAGAGCGCCCAGACCAGCTTCTCGGACTCGCCGAGCTGCGGGATCACGACCTGGTCGGCGTCGTCGCGCAGCCGGACGGCGACCTGCGGTGGCACCTCGACGACCACGGCGCCATCGTTGCGGCGGACGGACACGGCCGGTGGCGTCGAGCCGACCACCGCGCCGTTGAAGGAGACGGTGTCGCCGCGTTCCTTCTCCTTGGTCTTGGCGCGCTTCTGCGTCTTGGCGCGCTGCGCCGGCGCGGGAATGTTCGAGCCGAGCGCGGCGGCCAGCCGGTGGGGGTCGGCGGAGAGCACCAGGCGCGAACGCTCGATCAGCCGCTCGGCCGTCGTCCCCCTCCGCGGCGAGGCGACCGCGAGAAGCGCGGCGCCGGCCTCGAGCGGGGATGAGGTCGCGACGGCCGCCAGCTTGGCGGCGGCCTCGGTGTGGGCCGACTCGTCGGACGCCGCGGCGAGCGCGCCCAGCAGGCTGCGCCCGTCCTTGACATGGCTGCCGGCGTACCGGTACTCGTGGTCGCGGGCGGCGCGGGCCAGCTGCCACGTCCACGCGACGATCCGGTCGTCCGGCGCCTCGATCCGCTCGTCGCCCATTGCCAGCAGCAGCACCCGGGCGCCCTGACCGCGATCCTGCTGCCACGTCGGGGCGGCCTCGACCAGGCGGCAGGCCATCGCGAAAGTTGTCTGCGTCGGCCCCTGCGAAGCCAGGTCTCCGAGCGCCTGGAGGCGCAGGCGGCGGTGTTTGTTCTCGGCGGCGCAGGTGAAGAAGAAGAGCTCGCGGGCCTCGGGCTGGAGGCCGGTGATCCGCTCGGCCAGCAGCTGCACGTCGGCTGGGCTGACGGCGCGGGCCGCGACCACCGCCCACGCGCGCTGCTCGTCGAGCGGCAGCTTCGACGCGTCGACCAGGCGCCACTGGTTGGCGATCACCGCGATCCGCCGCTCGGGATCGTCCGAGACGGGGACGATCCAGTTGCCTTCCTTGACGATCGGCTTGGCCGGTCGGCGGCGCCAGCGCCGGCGGCGCGGCGGCGGAGGCGTGACCAGGCCGTTCGGCCGGTAGGCATCGACACCGAGCAGTGAGTGCAGCGTGATCACGCGCTCCGTGTGCGGCGCCCCCGGCTCGGCGAAGTCGACGACGATGCCGGCCTCCTTGCGGCGGTGCAGCCGCATGATGCGGCCGACCCGCTGCTGGTAGACACGGCGGCTGGCCGTCGGCGCGAGGTGCATGCACACGGTGGCCCGCGGCGCGTTCCAGCCCTCTGCCAGCAGCTGCGCGTTGACCAGCACGTTGATCTCGCCGCGGTCGTAGGCGGCCAGCGTCTCGGCGAGCTGCCGCGGCGGCGTCTTGCCCGACACGGCGCCGGCCTTCAGCCCGATCGCCTTCATCGACGCGGCGATCCGTTCGGCGTGCTCGACGCCGGCGGCATAGACGATGCCCGGCGTATCGCCGAACCTGCTCTTGTACAGGTCGGCGGCGGCCAGGTTGAGCGGATCGAGGTCGAGTGCGGCGGCCAGCTGGCTCTGGTCGAAGTCACCGCCGACGATGTCGACGGAGCGCAGGGACGCGATCGGGCGCACCCTCGAGCAGCGCAGCGGCGCGACGACGCCGCGGCGCACCGCCTCGGCCAGCGGGAAGTCGGCCACCTCGGCCGGGAAGACGTCGCCCACGTGCTTCTGCAGCAGCTGGTCGGTGGCCGTCATGCCGATGTACACCGGCTCGCTGAACGAGCGGATGGCGGCCGCGGTCTTGTCGCCGAGGGCGGTGTGCGCCTCGTCGCAGACCACGACGCCATACAGATCCTCGCGGATGCTCGACGCGTGCTTGATGAACCAGGAGTACGTGTTGATCGTCAGCGGCGGCGTCTGCGGCACCGTCTCGCCGCGCAGCACCGGACCGTGGAGCCGGCCGCCGTAGCCCTCCTTGGTCAGGTCGCGCGTGAACTGGTCGACCAGCAGGCGGCGGTGGGTGAGGATCAGGACGCCGGTCGTCCGCGCCGCCTCGACGAACCCGGCGGCGGCGATCGTCTTGCCGGACGCCGTGGGATGCTTGAAGCGGTAGCGGCGGCGGGCACCCGGGTCGGGGCCGTGCTCGCCCTCCTCGACGACGTCCTCGACCACGACCTGGGTCGGATCCTCGGGGCCGAGCAGCTCGACGAAGGCCTCCCGTTGCGTTGCCGTTGCCGTTGCCATTCCCGTTGCCGTCGCCGTTCTCGGCCGGGGCGTCACCGTTCTCGGCGGTCTCGTCGTCGTCTTCCTCGTCCTCCGGCACCGCTCCGCGCTCGACGTCGCTGATCAGCGCGGCCAGCTGACCGGCGAGCGCGTCGACCTGGTGGCGGCGCAGCGTCGTGCCCGATGCCAGCCGAGGCTGCGGGTCGGACAGGACGCGGTCGAGCCCGAGGATCAGCGAGAAGTCGCGGCGCCACTCGTAGCTGGGCGCAGTCGCCCCCCGGCCCATCTCGGCCAGGGCAGCGTCGAGCGCCGCCCGCCGAGCGGTTCCAGGGGCGAGCGCCACCTCAGCGGCTTCGCCTTCGTGCAGCAGCGGTTCCCCACACCACGTCTCGACGCGATGCGCGGCCGCTTCCAGATCGGCCTTGATCCCCAAAGTCATCTCTTCGACCGCCGGGTTAATCCGGGCGCCAAAAGGCGGCACCGGCGGTGAGATCTCAGTGTAGCGAATTCTCCGCCGCAAGCGCGCCGGCGACGAGCTCGGCCAGCGGTTCATGGAGCGCTGGCCCGGACGCGACGACGTCGCGCGTCACGAGCCCGCCCGCCTCGCGCACCAGCAGCGCCCCGGCTGCCAGGTCCCAGGGATTCAGCCCGACCTCGTAGAACCCGTCCACGCGCCCGCAGGCCACCGAGGCGAGGTCGACGGCAGCCGAGCCGCGCGCGCCGGATATCGCGCACGCTGGGCAGGATCGTCGCCAGCTCGGCGGCCTGCGCGCGGCGCACCTCGGCGACGTACGAGAACCCGGTCGCGATCAGCGCCGATGCGAGCTCGGTCGCCCCGGACACGGCGATCGGCGCGCCGTCCAGCCGCGCACCGGCGCCGCGCGCGGCGGTGAAGGTCTCGCCGCGGGTCGGGATGTGGACGACGCCGGCCAGCGTGCCGTCCTCGTCCTCGCAGGCGACGCTGACCGCCCACTCGGGCAGACCGAACAGGTAGTTCACGGTGCCGTCCAGCGGATCCACCACCCAGCGGACGCCGGAGCCGCCTTCGACGCTCGACCCCTCCTCCCCCAGCAGGCCGTCGTCGGGCCGGGCAGCGAGCAGCCGGCGCGCGGATCAGCGCCTCGGCGTCGCGGTCGGCGTCGGAGACCAGGTCGGTCGCGGAGCTCTTGGAGTCGACCCCGGTCGCCGGCCGCCGGAAGCGCTCGAGCAGCAGCCTTCCGGCGTCCCTGGCGACGGACTCGGCGAGATCGAGCAGGGCGACGGCATCGCTCACGCGCGCCAGTATCGCAGCGGCCCTCCCGCGCGGCCGCCGCCGGCCCCGAGTCTGCCTGGTGGCCGACGGGTGAACATCCTGCAAATGGGCTTGTTTTCAGCCCAGACTGGATGCATCCTGGCGGTGTGCACCGATTGATCGACCGCCTCAGGGGACGCCGCCGCGACCGGACGCTCGCCCGGGAGCTCGAGCGGCGCGCCCGCGCCCAGCTCGACGCACGCGCGGAAGCAGCCGCGCGGATGGCGGACGACGTGCGCCGGGGCTCTGCCTGACCCGACTACCATCGGGTGATGGCGCGCTTGAACTACCACCGGCTGGGTGACTCGCTGCTGGCCGGCGCCATGCCGTTCCGGGCCGACCACGTCGACGCGCTGCACGCCGAGGGCGTGACCGCCGTCGTCAACCTGTGCCAGGAGCGCGAGTACTGGGACGGCGAGCGGGAGCTGATCCTCGACGCGTACGCGTCATACGGCATCACCGAGCTGCACCTGCCGGTGATCGACGGGTCGACCGTGCCGGCCGACGTGCTCGACCAGGCGGTCGAGCTCGCGCGCTCGCACACCGTCTACGTGCACTGCCGCGGAGGGCGCGAACGCTCGGCGACGGTCGCGATCGCGGTGATCTCCGACCTCGAAGGGCTACCGATCGAGGATGCGCTCGCCGAGGCCCGTCAGCGGCGGCCGATCTTCGCTCCCCTGCCCTGGCAGGTCAGCGGATTGCATTCCTGGGCAAACTGATTTACGGGATGTGCAGCGAAATTGTTTCAGCAGGCCGCAAGCCGGGGCAGGATTGTCCCTACCGCACGAGAAATAACCGGTAATCGAGCCTGCAAACGCTCGGGTCCGGAGACGGCCTTCCGTGTTGCATCCGTCCGAGTTTGCCCGTATCCTCGTGTGGTCACCCTTTTGCCACGCATTGGGTAGAGGCTCCAACGTCCTTATACAGGGAGAGGTGGTGCAAGACATGAGGAAGGTAGTTCGCACGGCGGTCGGCCTGCTCAGCGTCGCTGCCATCATGGCCATCACGGCCACGACGGCCTTCGCAGGCGGCGACTACAACACGCCGGGCGGTTCCGTGGCCGGTGAGCAGACCGGCGGCGGCAGCGGCGGGGGCACTCTGCCCTTCACGGGCTCCGAGTTGCTTCTGTACGTCATCGTGGGCGCGGCGATCGTCGCAAGCGGCTTCGGGCTTCGTGCCCTGTCCGCTCGCCGCACGAGCTAACGCTCGGCGAGCGACGTAATGAACCTGCGAAGGGGCGCCTGAGGGCGCCCCTTCTGCGTTCCCGGGGCGATTCGCTCAGTAGTGGTCGTAGCTGGGCGGCGGCTCGGTGAAACGGAAGTCGGTGCGCAGCGAGGGATTGAGCGCGCGGACGTGCCGCTGCGCCTCCTGTGCCAGCTGGGCGTCACCCACCCGCTGCGCGCTCAGGTAGAGCATCTGCCAGGCCACCCAGAAGCCGGGCTCCCGGTCGACAGCCAGCCGCGACGCGTCGAGGGCTGCGCGTGCGTCGCCGTTTCGCAGCGTGGCCCGCGCGATCGCCACCTGCGGGCGGCTGGACAGCCAGTCGAGGTTGTCCGCCGATCGGGCCGACTCGATCGCCTGCTGCTCGGGCTGGCCGTAGGAGCGAAGCAGGTAGGCCTGCGCCAGCGTGGCTGGGAGCACGGCGACGCCGACGACGAGCAGCAGCGCGGCCGACCCGCCGATCATGACCAGCCGTCGCTGCCCCTCGGGCGGCGGCGGCGCGTCGCCGGGCGGGCGGGGCAGCGAGGCCAGCGCGGCGGCAGCAAGCATCAGCGCCGGCATGACGCAGGCGGCGAGCTGCCAGATCCAGTCGACGGACGCGTGCAGCACGAAGTCGGCGAGGCCGCCGGCCAGCCCCGCCGCCAGCAGGCGCTCCGCCGTCGACGCTCCGCGGAACCGCAGGCGCACCGCCGCCGCGATCGGCAGGCCGAGCGCGAGCACCAGGCCGAGCAGGCCGGGCAGGCCGAGCGTCGACGCGTCCTCGAGCACCTGGCTGTGGGCGTGGAACGGCTGGTCCTCCGATCGCCCTTCCTGGGCGTAGTCGTACAGGAAGTTCCCTGCGCCGACCCCGTCGAACGGGTGGTCGCGGAACAGGCGCACGGAGACCCGCCACAGGTCGTAGCGGCCGGTGCCGACCGAGCCGAAGCGGCTGTCCGACCCGCCGCGGTACGGGCTGTCCTGCACCTGGAACTGCTGCCACTTGTCATCGAGCCACGCGCCGGGCTTGCCGTTGGTCGCGGCGACGAACGCCACCACGAGCAGCACTGCAAGGGTGCCGACCAGCGCCGCGGCGCCGCCGGTCACGAGCCGCCGGGACTGGGCGCCCAGGGTCACCCTGCGGTCGATCAGCGACTGGGCGAGCGCGGCGAGCCCACCGATCAGCGCGGCGGCCATCACCGCCGAGCCGGCCGCGCGCACCTGGCTCTCGCCGGCGGCGATGGCGAAGGCGCTGTTGAGGTCGGTCCACCGGAACGCGACCACGACGAGCACGGGCACGGCGATCGCCGCGCAGCGCACCGGCGTCGGGCAGAGCGCGGCGAAGATCAGGCCCGAGGCGGCGAGCGCAACCAGCGCCGCGCGGGATCCGGTGGGGACGACCAGCGCCGCAGCCGCGCCAGCGGCCACCCCGGAGCAGGCGCGCAGCGCGATCGGCGTCGCCCGATCGGCGGCGAACGCCGTGGCCGGCCAGACGCCCACCGCTACCAGGGCGGCCATGCCGCCGCCGTAGCCGATGCCGCCGACCAGCCGGCCGAAAGAGAAGGCGGAGACGTCGCCCATCCGCCATAAGGCCCACGCTTCGATCAGCGCGATGGTGCCGACGCCGACGACGACCAGTCCGGCCGCCACACGGCGGCCGTCGACGCGGCCGAGCGCGAGCAGGCAGACGACCAGCACGCAGGCGTAGAACAGCGATCGGTCGCCCTCGACCAACGCGTTCTGCGGCCATGCCGCCCAGAGGATCGAGAGCCACGCCAACAGCGTCAGCCCGGCCAGCGCGCCCGGTGAGACCCACGGCAGCCATCCCAGCAGCGGCAGGCCGACGGCGATCAGCATGATCGCGATGGCGACCGCCGAGACGACGGCCCACATCCCCCACTCGTTGATCGTGTAGCCGCCGCCGCGCCAGGCGAGCCACAGCCAGCAGGCCATCGGCAGGACGAGCGGCAGCAGCGGCAGGATGCTCACGGCGCGCTCGGTCACGCCGGGCAGGGGATCGCGAGCCGACCGGGCCGCGTCGACGGTCTGAGCCACCCGCGAAGCCTACGTCACGCCGCGGAGGTCAAGCGGTGCGGTGCGTGCTGCAGGCCGGCGCCTCGAACGGCTTGGCGAGCAGTCCCTCGGTGTCCTGGCCGCTGCAGTCGGAGCAGAGGTAGGACGTCGTCGTGGCGGGTGCGGATTCGCACCACACGCAGCTGCCCGAGTCGATCAGGAGCATCGCCGCGCGCATAGCCGAGGTTGGAGCCGTCTGCGTGATCATGCGGTGTCGGGGCACTTTCGCGCCGGGTGATCGGCCGCGGTATCGACGATCTGAGGTATTTCATCCCCGGATCGTGGTATTGGGCCTCAAGAAACCGTCCACTCGGATCGATTCTCTTGGCAGGTTCCACATGACACCTTCCGACTTCACACAAGCTCTCACCGTCGTCAACGACCGCATCCGCTCCCTGCTGACCGGCGCGCTGTCGCTGCTCGCGCTCGCGGTGCTGGCGGTCGTGGCCAGCTACGGCGTGCACGAGCTGGCGCCCGGCCTGGGACGGACGATCGCCGTACTGGGGCTGCTTGGAGGCCTCGGTCTGCTGGCCGGCGGGTGGTTCGCGTCGCTCGAGCGGCGAAGCATCTACGAGGACATCATCGTGGCCGGTTTCCGGCACGTCCACGCGCCCGAAGTGGCCCAGCGGGCCGCGGAGCTCGTGGGCGTCACAAGCAGGCTTCGCCTGGCCAGCGCACTTGACCGGTTCCTGGAGGCCGCCCGGATGGAGCGCGTTGCGCCCGTTCCGGTCAATCGTGTAGCCATGCTCCACTGCGCCCACCAGGCCCAGGCGATCGCGAGCGCGCTGCGCTCGCTGGCCGTCGACGTCGAGCCGGCCGGGATGGTGCTGCTCCAGCGCCTCGTCACGGACGGCGTCACCAGCCCGCTCTTCAACCCGGGCCTGCCGCCGCGCGAGCTGGAGCGCGCCTTCGACCGCATCGCCGCCATGCTCGGCACCAACATCGTCGCCCTTCGCCCGCACGGCGAGCACGACAAGATGCCGCTCGCAGCCTGACGGCGGAGTGTCCTCAAAACACCTCAGCCGTGCGGATACGGGAAGAGCCGCTCGGCCCGAGCCCACTGGCCGCCGCTGTGAACGCGCATGGTGTTGAACACTGCGAGGAACGGACGGCGCCGGCTGTCCTGGGCGCCGAGAAAGAATCCCTCGTACGACCAGCCGAGCCAGTCCTCGGCGGCAGAACGGCGCGGGTCGATGACCCGCATGATGGCCGGGACGCTGCGCGCGAACGCCTCGGGCTTGGCGGCTTGGACGATCACCTGGGGCGATCCCTGAGGTGCATGAAGGATGTGCACCGACACGACTCGGAAGCCGTACCGGATACTCGTCCGGTGCAGCCGCTGGAGAAGCACGGAGCGGCTCGGGGTCGGGTACGTGGCGCTGGGGTTGTCGCCGGCGGCTGCGCGAAGCTCGCGCTGCCAAGCTCGGATGTGCGATTCCCAGCGAGCCGAGGGGGCCGAGTGCGACGATCGGTCGGCAACGCCGCGGGAGGCATCCACCGGGCTCCAACCACAACCGGTTGCGGCAACAGCGATCGCGACGAGCAGAGCGAGGTTGCCAAGCCGGACCATCCGGTCAGTATGACCCGCCGGTGATGCGCAAGGTTCCCCGGCCGCGGTTCGCGATCTGCCGCTTCATATCCGATCCGATATGAAGTGGCGGATGATGTGTCTGCCAATTGGCGGATGCACCAACCGCCAATTGGCACGTCCTTCTGCATGCGGCGGTGATGGGAACGTCGCACTGATACCCGAGCCGAGCGAGGCCGGCTACGGACGCGGTGCGGCGAAGGCCGGGCCGAGGGGGATCAGCGCGTCGATCTCGGCGAGCGAGTCCGTCAGGTCAAGTTCCGCCGCGAGCGCGTTCGCGGCGATGTGGCGGCCGTTGCGGCTGCCGGCGATCGCCGCCGTCACTCCCGGCTGGTGGAGCACCCACGCGATCGCGACCTGGGCGACGGTGGCGCCGTGGCGATCGGCGATCGGCCGCAGGCCGTCCGCAACGGCGAAGCTGTGCGCCGCGTTGCCGCCGCCGAGAAGACGCTTGTAGAACGCCGACTCCACCCACGGCCCGGTCCAGAGTGCGAGCAGCTCGTCGACGGTCTTGCCAGTGAGGATGCCGGTCCCCAGCGGCTCGAACACGGTCACGCCGATCCCCAGCTCGCCACATTTCTCGAACATCGCCCGAGCCTCGAGGTAGTCGATCAGCGACAGGCCGTCCTGGACAGCGTCAACGGGACGCTGACGATGACAGCGCTCGATGTCGGCGAACTCGTAGTTCGAAAGACCGATCGCCCGCACGAGCCCCTGGTCGACGAGCTCGGCCATGGCGCCCCAGGTTTCGTCCAGCGGGACGCCCGACTCGTCCGGCCAGTGCAGGAAGTACACGTCCAGGTGGTCACGGCCCAGCCGACGCAGGCTGTCACGACACGCCGCATGCACCTCGTCATGGCGGAATCCGGAGCCACCGCCGGTGATCGCCGGCTCCGGTGCCACCTTGCTGGCCACCAGAAACTCGCCGTCGACCCCGTGCAGCGCAGCACCGATCAGGGACTCGTTCGCCGTGGAGATGTAGTTCTCCGACGTGTCGATCCAGTTGACGCCGGACGCCATGGCCGCGGCGATCGCGGTACGGGCTCGGTCGACGTCGGGCGGCTTGTCGTCGTCCGGGCCGAGCTCGAAGCCGCCGAGACCGATCCGCGACAGCGCCACGCCGCTCTCGCCCAGCTGGGCTACGCGCATCTCGCCACCACCAACCGTTGCCACACTTGGCACATGAACGGCCAGTGTACTCCTCCTGGCTAGATCTCCATCAGCCGCTCGACGCCGCGCCGCTCGAGGCCGCGGGCGATCACCAGGCGCTGGATCTCCGAGGTGCCCTCCCAGATGCGGTCGACGCGCAGCTCGCGCCAGAGGCGCTCCGCCGGGTTCCGGCGCATGTAGCCGCGGCCGCCGAAGATCTGGACGACGCGGTCGGCGACCCGGCCGGCGGTCTCGGACGCGATCAGCTTCGCCATCGACGCCTTCGCGTGCACGAGTTTGGGGTCGGCGCCGGAGTCGTACAACTGGCCGACGTAGTACGTGAGCAGCCGCGCGGCCGTCGTCTCGGCGGCGCAGTCGGCGAGCATGAACGAGATCGCCTGGTGGTCGAAGATCCGCCCGCCGAACTGCTCGCGCTCCAGCGCCCACTCGGTGCCCAGCTCGATCAGCCGGTCGCAGGCGCCGCAGCAGCGGGCGGCGATGTGGACCCGCTCCTCGATGAACCACTCGGCCGTCAGGTCGAACCCCTGCCCCACCTCGCCGAGCACGTTCTCGACCGGCACCGGCGTGTCGGTGAACGTGAACTCGGGATGCCGGTACGGGAAGTTGTGCGTGAAGTCGGGGTCGTCGGTCATCTCGACGCCGGGCAGATCCTTGTCGACGATGAACAGCGTCGGCCGCCGCTCCTCGCCGTCCACCGCCCACGCCAGCACCAGGAAATAGCTGGCGATGTCGCCGTCGGTGACGAACCACTTGACGCCCGACAGCCGGTAGACATCGCCGTCGCGGATCGCCTCTGCGCGGATGCCGCGGGGGTCGGAGCCGGCGCCCTCCTCGGTGATCGCGTACGCATGCCGGTGGTCGCCGCGCACGTCGGGGAGGAGGTACCGCTCGATCTGCTGGGACGTCCCGTGCGCCAGCACGTTGGACGGGCTCCACACCAGCACCCACAGGCAGTTGGTCAGCCGGCCGAGCTGCTCGTGCACGACGATCTGCTCGGTCAGGTTGAGGCCGCCGCCCCCGAACTCCTTGGGGATGTTGTTGGCGTTCAGGCCGGAGTCGAGCACGCCCTGCTTGATCCGTGCGTGCGTCTCCGGGCTGAGCCGGCCGCCGCTGCTCTCCGCCTCGAGCTCAGCGGGCTGCAGCACGTCGTCCACCAGCGCGCGCGCGCGGGCGCGAAGCTGCAGGAGCTCTGGGCTGAGAGTGAAGTCCATCGATTCCCTTTCCTGTTCAGACCGGGCGGAGCGCGGCCGCCGTGCCGCCGAAGATCAGCGCGGCGAGGACGTCCGAGCGCTCGACCCCACGCAGCGACGGGGTGCCGAGGTCGACGTCGACCTCCCCGACCGGCCCGTCGAACCCGAGCGCGCGGGCTCCGTTGACCGTGCCGACGTCCAGAAGGTACCCGGTCGGACCGTCCGCGCCCGCCGGTACCAGCACGTTGCGCTGCTCGGCCTGCCGCCGGGCGCACGCCTCGATCTCGCGCAGCTCGAGAATCGGATCGATCACCGTGTTGGAATCCGACCCGATGCACACCGGGATCGCCCGCTCCAGCAGCCGGCGGGCGGGCAGGAAGCCGTCGCCCAGGTTCGCCTCGGTGGTCGGGCACGCGCACACCGTCGATCCACCGGCCGCCAGCAGGTCGAGCTCGTGGTCGGTCACGTGCGTCGCGTGCACGATCGTCGTCCGGTCGGTCAACATGCCGATGTCGGCCAGCAGTTCGATCGGTCGCATGCCATGCTCGGCCAGACACTCGTCGACCTCGCGCCGCTGCTCGTTGGCGTGGATGTGCACCACCATGCCGCTGGTCTGTGCGAACCCGGCGATCTCCTCCAGCCAGTCGCGAGGCAGCGCGCGGACGCTGTGGGGCGCCAGGCCGACGCGGCACTCGGCGGCGAGCTCCTCCACCCGAGACAGGTAGTCGGCGACCGTGGGGTCGCAGAACCGCCGCTGCCGCTCAGCGGGCGGCTGCCCCGCGCCCGCGCGGGCGTAGGCGCACATCAGCAGCACGATCTCGATGCCGGCGTCGGCTGCGGCGGCAACGCAGGCCTTGGCCATCGCGTTGCGGTCCGGGTAGGGAGCCCCGCCCGGCTGGTGGTGCGGGTAGTGAAACTCGCCGACCACCGTGTACCCGGCGGCCACCATCTCGCCGTAGAGGCGGAGTGCGACCTGGTAGCAGCCGTCCGGATCGACGGCGTTCGCGGCGGCGTACATGGCCTCACGCCACGTCCAGAAGTCGTCGTGCGGATGCGCGGGATCGACGCGCTCGACCCGCCCCCGCAGCACCCGCTGGAAGGCGTGGCTGTGGGCGTTGGCAAATCCGGGGATGCGCAGCGTGGCATCGGGCATGGGCGTATCCTCCCATCTTCATGCCCGAGGTTTCACGAGAACGATTCGTGTCCTGGTTCGGGGAGCTGGCCACGATCGGACGTACCGAGACGGGCTGGAACCGCCTTGCCTGGAGCCCGCTCGAGGCCGAGGCGCGCGCCTGGTTCTCGCGCACCGCGACCACGATCGGCCTGGACGTCCGCCAGGACGGTGCCGGCACGCTGTGGGCTGTCACCGACGACGCCGACCGCGGCCCCTGGGTGTGCGCCGGCTCGCACCTCGACACGCAGCCGGACGGCGGTGCCTACGACGGGGCGCTGGGCGTCGTCAGCGCGCTCGAGGCCGCCGCCAGCGTGCTCGAGTCGGAGGCCGGCCGCCGCCACCCGCTGGCGGTCGTCGCGTTCGTCGACGAGGAGGGCGCCCGCTTCCGCACGCCGACGTTCGCCAGCCTCGCCATCACCGGCGGGCTGGACATCGACCACGTGCTCGAGGTGATGGGCGATGCACCCGCGATCTACGGCGTCACGCGCGACTCGCTGGCCGGAAGCCGCGAGCAGCTCGAGCGGGTGCGCTGCTTCCTCGAGGTGCACGTCGAGCAGGGCCGCTCGCTGGCCGACCGCGACCTCGCGCTGGGCATCGCCGATGTGCTCGCGCCCCGCCAGCGCTGGCGGGTTGAGTTCGAGGGCGAAGCGAATCACGCCGGCACCACCCGGATGGAGGACCGGCGCGACGCGCTGTTGCCGGCGGCCCGGTTCGTGCTGGCGGTCGACCAGGCCGCCCGCGCCCGACCCGGCGCCGTCGGCACGGTCGGCCGGATGGAGGTGCATCCCGGGTCGACGAACTCGATCCCTGGGATGGTCGCCGTGACGCTCGACGTCCGCGCCCTGGACGTGACGACCGTCGACGAGATGGTCGACGAGCTGCGGTCGACCTGCCCGGACGCCGCGTTCAGCCTCGAGTCGCGCAACGAGGGCGCGGCGTTCGACGCCGGCCTGCGCGAGATGCTCCGCGATTCCGCCGCCGCGCGCGGGCTGCCCGCCGGCGACCTGCCCAGCTACGCCGGCCACGACGCCGGCATCCTGGCGCCCCACGTGCCGTCAGCCATGCTGTTCGTCCGCAACCCCACGGGGGCCAGCCATACGCCTGCCGAGGCGGCGTCCGAGAGCGACTGCCTGGCCGGCGTCCAGGTGCTGACGGACGCGGTGGCCGCGGCGCTGACCGCCGAGTGACGCTGTCCACAGGGGCTGTGGACAACGCTGCGCCAGGCGGTGTTGTCTGTGGATGAGAAGCCGGTTTCTCCCGCACGTTGCGGGTTCTGCCTGTGGAAAACCCGGAGACCCCCTTGACGTGGGCTTGTGGAATGGCACAGGCTTGCCCCGCCAGACATACCCCCCGAGCCCGACGCCAGGTCCCAACGTTACCGTCCTCTCGGAACCTGGCGTCGGGTGTTTAACCCAGTCTGGACGATTGACCGCCTCCTCGCCCCGGAGTAGCGTCTCCCGCGACGACACGAGGAGGCGAAACCATGTCAAGAGCCGCGTCCCGGCACACCGGGTGGCTGACGTTCGCAGGTGTGATGCTGACGATCGCCGGCGGGCTGAACGTGATCCACGGGATCACGGCGATCCACAACAGCAGCTACTTCACGAACCAGGTGCTGTACAGCAATCTCAGCGCCTGGGGATGGGTGTTCCTGATCTGGGGCGCGCTGCAGGTCGCGGCGGGCCTGGGAGCGCTCTCGGGGCAGCAGTACGGCAGCTACCTCGGCGTGATCCTGGCCGGAGTCTCGGCGATCATGTGGTTCTTCTTTCTGTTCGCGGCACCGTTTGCCGCGATCGTTGGCGTGACGGTCAACGTGTTCGTGATCTACGGTCTGACAGTCGGCGCCGCCGACGCCGGCGTGCTCGACTAGTCACACCAACCCACCGAAAGGATCAAGACGATGATGAGACGAAGGCGGCCGCTGATGCGAGCGGCAATGGTCGGCGGCGGCGCGTACGTCGCCGGCAAGCACGTGGCCCAGGGCCAGCAGCAAAAGGCTGACCAGGAGGCACGGATCGAGGAACTGGAGGCGCAGCAGGCCCAGCAGCAGGCGCCCCAGGCGGCCCCGCCCCCGCCCCCGCCGCCGCCGGCTGCGGCACCCGCGGCCGGAGGTACCGACATCGCCTCCAAGCTCGTCGAGCTCAAGGGTCTGATGGACCAGGGCGTGCTCACGCAGGACGAGTTCGACCAGGCCAAGCAGAAGCTGCTGGCCGGCTGACCCAAGCGACGACGAGGAGACATCGATGACGATAGGACCCGTGCAACTGCTCGTTGTCGGCTTCGCCGGCGGCGAGTTCAAGGGTGAGATCATGGCCGTGCTGGACGACCTGCGCGACCGGGACGTGATCCGGCTGGTGGACATGGCCTTCGTCCGCAAGGACGAGCAGGGCGACCTGATCATGGTCGAGCGGAGCGATCTCAGCGAGGAGGAGGCGGCGGAGTTCGGCGCTGTCGTCGGCGCGCTGATCGGCTTCGGCGCCGCCGGTGAGGAAGGTGCCGAGATCGGAGCGATCGAGGGTGCCGAGGCAGCCGCCGAGGGCGGCATGCTCGAGGATCAGATGTGGTACATCGCCGACGAGATCCCCGAGGGGACGGCCGCGGCGGTGGCACTGATCGAGCACCGCTGGGCGATCCCGCTGCGCGAGTCGATCATGAACGCCGGCGGATTCCTCCTCTCCGACGCGTGGATCCACCCGACCGACCTGGTCGCGATCGGGCTGGCCGCATCCGAGGAGGTTTCCGGCTAGGGCCCCTTCATGCCAGCCGCTTGAGCAGGCCGAGGCGGTCGGGGCTCGCCTCGACGGCCTCGGCCTCGATGAACGCGCGGCGCAGCTCCTCGAGATCGGCGAGGGAGACGCCGCCGCGCTCGGCGTGCACCGCCGCCACGCGCTCGAACGACTCCTTGACGGCGCGCCCCGGCTCGGCGAACAGGCACTCGACCAGCATGTCGCCCTCCCGCTCGCCGGGATGGGTGCGATCGACCCACAGCTCGGCCTCGACCGGGATCCCGTACAGCCGCGTGCGCAGCCACAGCCGGTCGGCCGGGCGGAGCGTCCGCCACGTCGAGAGCACGACGCCGTCGCGGGAGAGTGCGACGGTGACCGCATCGAACACCGTCTCGTCGACGACGCTCTGGCACCACAGAGCGCGCACCGAGGCCAAGCCGCGTACCGGCATCCGCGGGGCACGCCGTCTCGGCGTCCACGGCGTGCAGGTCACGAACAACGCCTCCATCTGCACGCGGGCCGTCGTCGGCGTGTCGAACACCGCGCGCTCGACGACGAACTCGACCTTGCACAGCCAGCTGTCGACGACGATCTCGCTGGTCAGCGACATCCCGGCGGCGACGCCGTAGCGGTCGGTCGTCCCGAAGAGATCCAGGCCGCGCGTGCGCCCCACCGCGACCACCAGTTCTCCGCCGGCGTCGCGCACGAACCGCGCCTCGCCGACCGCCTCGAACTGCTCCACCACCCGAGCCAGAGATGGCTGAACATCTGTCATGGCTACCCCACCCTCAGCGGTTACAGACCCTCATTGCAAATGGTGCCGCATGCAGGGGGCGGCCGCCTCACCCGGTGGAGTGAGCACGACCGGCGGTTTCCTCGCTCGCAAACGCCAGGCGTGGGTATGCTGACCGCCCCATCACCGAGAACGGAGGCCGGGCATGGCTGACCTGATCGCAATCGGATACGACGACGAAACGACCGCCGACAAGGCGGCCGCCGAGGTGCACAAGCTGGAAGGCGACCTGATCATCGAGGCCGACGCGGTCGCGGCGATCGTGCGCGACGGCGGCGGGAACTTCCACGTGCACACCACGCACGGCCCGACCACCGGCGGCGGCGCGACCTGGGGCATGTTCTGGGGTCTGCTGTTCGGCATCCTCTTCTTCGTCCCCGTGTTCGGTATGGCGGTGGGCGCGGGGCTGGGCGCACTGTTCGGCCACTTCGGCAAGGAGTCGATCGACGACAGCTTCCAGGATCAGGTGCGCGACATGCTCAAGCCGGGCACGTCCGCGCTGTTCATGGTGGTCGAGAAGGTCACGCCGGACAAGGCCGTCGCGGCCCTCAGCCAGTACGGCGGCACCGTGCTCAAGACCTCGCTGTCCGAGGAGCAGACGACGAAGCTGCAGGACGCGCTGCACGGCAGCTGAGGCTGCCCGCGTTAGCTCCGGCCGCGCCGGGGTACATCAGGAGGCATGGCCCAACGCGCCACTGTCTCCCTGACGATCAACGGTGAGCAGCACACGCTCGAGATCGACACGCGGACGTCGCTGCTCGACCTGCTGCGTGAGCACGTCGGGCTGACCGGCGCGAAGAAGGGCTGTGACCAGGGCCAGTGCGGGGCATGCACAGTGCTGCTCGACGGGCGCCGCGCCAACGCCTGCCTCGCGCTGGCCGTCGCCCACGACGGCGCGGACGTGCTGACGATCGAGGGCCTGGCCGACAACGGGTCGCTGACGCCGCTGCAGGCCGCGTTCGTCGAGCACGACGCATTCCAGTGCGGCTACTGCACCCCCGGGCAGCTCTGCTCGGCGACCGCGATGCTGGCCGAGGCCGACGCCGGCTGGGCGAGCTACGCGTCCGCCGACGTCGCCGGCGATCCGGAGCTGGACGCGGCCGAGATCCGCGAGCGCATGAGCGGCAACATCTGCCGCTGTGGCGCCTATCCGAACATCGTGGCCGCGATCGAGGAGGTCACCCGGTGAAGCCCTTCCGGTACGAGCGGGCTGACGACGAGCGCAGCGCCGTGGCGGTGC
Source organism: uncultured Actinomycetes bacterium (assembly GCA_963720885.1). Taxonomy (GTDB): domain Bacteria; phylum Actinomycetota; class Thermoleophilia; order Gaiellales; family JAICJC01; genus DATLLN01. The sequence continues at coordinate 450,102 of CAVRGW010000002.1, forward strand.
TCGCAGGCACGCCCGGGGCGCGGCTGCTGGGCGGCGGCACCAACCTGGTCGACCTGATGCGGCTGGGCGTGGAGACCCCGGACGTGCTGGTCGACGTCACGCGCCTGCCCGCCAACCGGGTCGACGTGATGCCCGACGGCGGGCTGCTGATCGGCGCGGGTGTGCGCAACAGCGATCTGGCCGCCGATCACCACGTCCGCACCCGCTACCCCGCGCTCGCCGAGGCGCTGCTCTCGGGTGCCTCGGGCCAGCTACGCAACCTGGCGACCACCGCCGGCAACCTGCTGCAGCGAACGCGCTGCGCGTACTTCCAGGACGTCGCCAGCCCGTGCAACAAGCGTGAGCCGGGCACCGGCTGTCCGGCGGTCGATGGCGACCATCGCAACCTGGCGGTGCTCGGGCACTCCTCCACATGCGTCGCCACCCACCCTTCGGATATGGCCGTCGCGTTGGTGATCTTCGACGCCGTCGTCCGGGTGATCGGCCCGGCGGGCGTCCGCGCGATCCCGCTGGTCGACTTCCACCGGCTGCCCGGCACCTCGCCGCAGCGAGACACCGTGCTCCGCCGGGACGAGCTGATCGTGGCGGTGGAGCTGCCCCGAGCGATCTCGCCGCGCACTCCACGTACCGCAAGGTGCGCGAGCGCGCGTCCTTCTCGTTCGCCGTGGTCTCGGTGGCGGCCGCCCTGGACGTCCGGGACGGCCGGGTCGACGATGTGCGGATCGCGCTGGGCGGCGTCGCGCACAAGCCGTGGCGCGCGCGGGCGGCCGAGGACGAGCTGCGCGGCGCACCTGCAGATCCCGCAGCGTTCGACCGGGCCGCGCGGGTGGAGCTGGCGCAGGCGCAGCCGCTCCGCGACAACGCCTACAAGATCGGCCTCGCGCACGCGACGCTCGTCCGCACGCTGACGGAGCTGGCGGAGTGAGCACCACCACTCGCTCGATCGGGATGCCGGTCGATCGCATCGAGGGCCGGGAGAAGGTCAGCGGCGCCGCCCGCTACGCATTTGAGCACAACCAAGACAACGTTGCCTATGCAGTAATCGTCCAGTCCGAGATCGCCCACGGCACCGTCCGGCACGTCGACGCCGGCGAGGCTCTCGCCTTGGACGGGGTGGTGACCGTGCTCCACCACGGCAACGCCCCGCGGCTACCGGCGGCCGGCGAGCTCGCAGTTCTGCAGTCGGCCGACGTTGCCTACCGCGGCCAGATCGTCGCGGCCGTGGTCGCGGACGAGCTGGAGACGGCCCAGCACGCGGCCGGGCTGGTGCGCGTCGGGTACCACGCGCTCGAGCACGACGTCGTCCTGCGCGCCGACCATCCCGGCCTGTACGCGCCCGAGAAGGTCAACCCCAGCTTCCCCACCGACACCGCCGAGGGCGACGTCGAGGCCGCGCTGGCCGGCGCCGCAGTCGTGGTCGACCGGACGTACACGACGCCGGCGGAGCACAACAACGCGATGGAGCCGCACGCCACGGTCGCGATCTGGGACGACCAGCGGCTGACCCTGTACGACTCGACCCAGGGCGCGTGGCGAGCCGCTCAGGCGCTGGCCGAAGCACTCGGCCTGGATGCGGACAGGGTGCGCGTCGTCTCGCATCACGTGGGCGGCGGGTTCGGGTCGAAGGGCACACCGCGGCCGCAGGCGGTGCTGGCGGCGATCTGCGCCCGGGAGACCGGCCGGCCGGTCAAGCTCGCGGTCACCCGCCGCCAGATGTTCACGCTGACCGGCTACCGGACGCCGACGATCCAGCGCCTCCGGCTGGGAGCGGAGCGAGACGGCACCCTGGTCGGCATCGCGCACGACGTCGCCGAGCAGACCTCGCAGGTGCAGGAGTTCGCGGAGCAGACGGCGGTCGTGACGCGGATGATGTACGCGTCGCCCGCCCGCAGGACGACCCACCGAGTGGTCGCGCTCAACGTCCCGACGCCATCCTGGATGCGGGCGCCGGGCGAATGCCCGGGGATGTTCGCCCTGGAGTCCGCGATCGACGAGCTCGCGGTCGCCCTCGACATGGATCCGATCGAGCTACGGATCCGCAACGAGCCCGATGTCGACCCGGAGAGCGGCAACCCGTTCTCCTCCCGGCACCTGGTCGAATGTCTGCGCGAGGGCGCGGAGCGATGTGGCTGGTCACGCCGCGACCCGCGACCCGCTGCGCGGCGCGACGGCAGGTGGCTGACCGGCCTGGGCGTCGCAGCATCGACCTACCCAGCCCGCCGCATGCCGTCCACGGCGACCGGCCGCGCCGAGGACGACGGCAGTTTCACCATCCGCATCGCCGCTGCCGACATCGGCACCGGCGCGCGTACAGTGCTGACCCAGATCGCGGCGGACGAGCTGGACGTCCCGCCGGAGCTGGTGCACGTCGAGATCGGCGACAGCTCCTTCGGCCAGGCCATGGTGGCGGGCGGGTCGATGGGCACCTCATCCTGGGGCGCGGCGGTGGTCAAAGCCTGCCGCGCACTGCGGGCCGGCGAGAGGGACGTCCGTGTTGACACGGCGGACGACGAGGATGAGGGCCCGCCGGTGGCGCGCCACTCGTTCGGCGCGCAGTTCGCCGAGGTTCGCGTCGATGCCGACACCGGCGAGGTGCGGGTGCCCAGGCTGACCGGGGTGTTCGCCTGCGGCCGCATCCTCAATCCCAAGACCGCGCGCTCGCAGTTCATCGGCGGGATGACGATGGGGCTCGGCATGGCGCTGTTCGAGGAGAGCGTGGTCGATCCGCAGCTCGGTGCCTACGTGACCACCGACCTGGCGTCGTACCACGTCCCGGTGAACGCCGACATCGATGAGATCGACGTCGGCTGGATCGAGGACGAGGACTTCCGGGTCAGCCCGATGGGCTCCAAGGGGATTGGCGAGATCGGCATCGTCGGCACGGCGGCGGCCATCGCCAGCGCCGTCTTCAACGCGACGGGCATTCGCGTCCGCGACCTCCCGATCACCCCCGGCAAGCTGGCGGACCGAATGCCGGAGCGCTCCGAGTAACCTTGCGTTCGCAATCTTTAACTCGACACACGGAGATGAACAGCTGATGCAGCAACGGAAACTCGGCAAGCTGGCCGTGCCCGCGATCGGGCTCGGCTGCATGGGCATGTCCGCCTTCTACGGCGGCGACCGACGAGGCTGAGGCGATCGCCACCATCCACCGCGCGCTCGAGCTGGGCGTGCACCTTCTTCGATACGGCCGAGATCTACGGGCCGCACACCAACGAGGAGCTGCTCGGCAAGGCGCTGGCCGGCCGCCGCGACAAGGTCGATCATCGCCACCAAGTTCGGCAACGTCCGGCGCCGCAACGACGAGCCACCCGCGGCATCAGCGGGCAGCCCGACTACGTGCCGAGGTCGGCGCTGCGACGGCTCGCTGACGCGGCTCGGCATCGACCACATCGACCTCTACTACCTGCACCGGGTCGACCCGAACACGCCCATCGAGGAAACCGTCGGCGCCATGGCCGAGCTGGTCAGGGACGGCAAGATCCGCTACCTCGGGCTGTCCGAGGCCGCGCCGGAGACCATCCGCCGGGCGCACGCCATGCACCCGATCACGGCCTGCAGACCGAGTACTCGCTGTGGAGCCGCGACCGTCGAGGCCGAGATCCTGCCGACCTGCGCGAGCTGGGCATCGGCTTCGTGGCCTACCGCCCGCTCGGCCGCGGGCTTCCTGACCGGCGCGCTTCAAGTCACCCGAGGATCTGGCCGCCGGCGACTTCCGGCGCACCAGCCCCCGCTTCCAGGGCGAGAACTTCGAGCACAACCTCGAGCTGGTGGACGAGGTCGAGGACGCTGGCGAGCGAGAAGGGCTGCACGCCGGCGCAGCTGGCCCTGGCCTGGGTGCTGGCGCAGGGCGACGACATCGTGCCGATCCCCGGCACGAAGCGCGTGCGAGTATCTCGAGGAGAACCTGGCCGCCGTCGACGTCGCGCTGACGCCGGACGAGCTGGCCCGGATCGACGCCGAGCTGCCCAAGGCGGAGGGCGAGCGCTACGACCAGGCCGGCATGGGGATGCTCAACCGGTAGCGCTTGACCCGGCGACTGTTCTTTGACTAGAGTCAGAGAATGGATCGAGCGACGGTCGGACGCGTGCGCAGGTTCAACCGGGCGGTCACGGAGCGCGTCGGCGCGCTCGAGGAGACCTACCTGGGCCGCGGCCGGCCGCTTGCCGAGACGCGCCTGCTGTGGGAGATCGGGCCGGACGGCGCCGACGTCCGCGACCTCCGCTCCAGGCTGGGGATCGACGCCGGCTATGCCAGCCGGATGCTCCGCTCGCTGGAGTCGCAGGGGCTGGTCGCCGTCGAGATCAGCGAGAGCGACCGGCGCGTCCGCCGGGTGCGGCTGACCGACGCCGGCCAGGCCGAGCGCGGCGAGCTCGACCGGCTGTCCGACCGGCTGGTTGTCTCGATGCTGAATCCGCTGGGAGATCGCCAGCGGGCACGGCTGCTGGACGCCATGGACGAGGTCGAGCGGCTGATCCGCGCGTCGTCGGTGACCATCGGCGTCGAGGACCCGGCCAGCGACGACGCCGGCTTCTGCATCCGCTGCTACTACTCCGAGCTGGCGGAGCGGTTCGAGAACGGCTTCGACGCTGACGCCATGCCGGTCCCGGTCAGCGACTTTGCACCGCCCTCCGGGCTGTTGCTGGTCGCCCGGCTGCACGAGCGGCCGGTGGCCTGCGGCGCGCTCCGCCATCACGCCGGCGGCAAGACCGACATCAAGCGGATGTGGGTGTCGCCCGACGTCCGCGGGCTGGGGCTCGGCAAGCGGCTGCTGGGCGAGCTCGAGCGGCAGGCGGCGCTGGCCGGCGCCACCGTTGTCCGTCTGGAGACCAACAGGGTGCTGGCCGAGGCGATCGCCATGTACCGCAGCTCGGGGTACGAGGAGGTCGAGGCGTTCAACGAAGAGCCGTACGGCCACCACTGGTTCGCCAAGCGGCTCTAGGGGCAGACGACCGGGAACGACGCGTCGCCGATCGACGGCCCCGCGAGCGGCACAACCGGCGGTCTGCACGTCAGCCGCTGCGCCTCGATCGTCGACTCCGGCCCGTACGCCACGCGCACGGGGCGGTGCGGTGCGATCAGCGATGCCCACGCCAGACCCTGGGGCCGGTCGGCGGCGTCGTAGGAGGCGCTGACCGGCCGCCCGCGGTACGTGCCGGTCACGGTCACGCCGGCGCTGCCGCCCCTGTTCGCCTCGCCGGGCGCGTCCGGCGCACCGAAGAACAGCAGCGGCTGTGCCCCCAACAGACGGCAGGCCGCCGGGGGATCGGGCAGTGTTCCCGATGGCAGATCGCAGCGGAGCCGGTAGACGCGGTGTGTCGAGCCGCCCACGAATTGGGTGTCGAGCGCGATCCGCAGGTGCGTTTCCGAGCTGACCGAGGGTGGTGTTGCCGTGGCGGGCGGCGCTGCCTCATCCGCCGACCCGCCAAGACAACCCGCGGCCGTCGCCGCACAGGCGGCGACGATAGCCGGCTGCAGGATTCGGAACCCGCGCATGGCCATTCGACAGAGGCCGCGGGGTGATGGTTCCCAACACTTCACCGGCCCAGGGCGGCTGCCGCCCCGGGCCGGTGAGAGTCTGGCGCGACGCGATCAACGCCATGCGCCCTTACACGCAGGACATCTGGAAGGGGCTCTCACTCGACGAGCAGCGCCGGTTTCTGCACACCTACCGGCGCTACTGGGACATCCACCGCCACCGCATGGCCCCCGCGGTCGCCGCCTGGATCCGCTCGCTGCGCGAGGACGGCCAGCTGCGCACCGGGGCCGGTCGCATCGATCGCGTGACCGAGGTGGGCGGCCGCCTGCGCGTTGCGATCCGCCGCCGCGACGGGCTGTTGGACGAGCGGGGATTCGCCGCCGCAGTCAACTGCACCGGTCCGGCCGGATCCGTGGTCGACGCCGGCTCGCCCCTGTACGACTCGCTCCTGAGCGCCGGCCTGGCCCGCCCCCACCCGCTCGGCCTGGGACTGGACACCGCCGCGACCGGAGCTCTGTATGACGGATCGGGCGACATCTCCACGACCCTCTTCACGCTCGGCTGGCTGCGTCGTGGCGAGCTCTGGGAATCGGTCGCGATCCCCGAGATCCGCGCACAGGCCGCCGAGATCGCCTTCACGCTCACTGTTCGTCCACGTGCCTCAGCCTCGACGCCGGCTCCATCCGGAAAGCGGCCACATGGCGCGTCTCGGGGAGCTCGGTGAGCAGGGATGCGTTGACTGCGTAGGCAGCTCGTGCTCCGCTGCCGGTCGCGACCGCGACGGATTGCACCGGCGTGGCGGCGTCGCCGGCGATGTAGAGGCCGGAGACGCTGCTTTGGCCAGCTGGATCGATGGCGACGGTTCCGGTGTCGGTGAGCTCGGCGCCGAGGGTGACGGCGAGGTCGCTCGCCAGCGCGAGCTGCGGCTGGATGAACAGGGCGTCTCGGCCTACCGGAGAATGCTCCCGCAAGACGACGTGCAAGTCGCCGTCTCGCGCTTCGATCCGCTCGACGCGCTCGATGGGGACGCCGACGCCGGCGGCGTTGAGTTCTCGCGCCTGCTCGACACTGAAGGCTGTCGGCGAGTCGGAGAAGACGACCACGTCGTCGCTGAGCGAAGTCAGGAGCAGCGCCTGATGGACCGCCCGCTCGCCAGAGCCGTAGACGGCGAGCCGTTGATCCTGCACTTCCCAGCCGTGGCAGTACGGACAGTGGAAGACCCGGGTGCCCCACAGGTCGGCAAGGCCCGGCACGGCAGGCAGTCCGTAATGCATGCCGTGCGCAAGCAGGAGCCGGCGGCCGGTGACCGGGTTGCCATCTCCGAGCTCCAACGCAAACGTCTCTTCGTCGAGCTTGCGGGCGCCACTGGCGGCGACATCGCGAAACTCGACGGTTGTGTACGGCCCAAGCTGCTCACGGCCGACGCGCCGCAGATCGCGCGGCGGGGTGCCGTCCTGTGCCAGAAAGCCGTGCACCGCTTGCGACACGGCGTGTCCCGGAGCGTCTGTGTCCACCACCAGTACTCGGCGACGCATCCGCCCGAGCACCAGTGCAGCGTTCAAGCCGGCCGGACCGGCACCGACGATCAGGACGTCGTACTCGTTGGAATCCGGGATCTGACCCATCTTGCCCTCCTCGAACATACGGTGTAAGCTTACGGTGTACACTAGACGTACAGCGTAAGCCCGTCAAGTGTGGATAACCCCCCCAATGACCCCAAACCCACGACGCCCTGCCAACGAGCTGCGCCGACCCGGCCTGACCCGCGAGCGCGTGCTGGGAGCAGCCGTCGCTCTCGCCGATGAGGGCGGGCTGGACGAGCTCAGCATGCGAAAGCTCGCCAAATCGCTCGGCGTCGAGGCGATGTCGCTCTATAACCACATCCCAAACAAGGAGCACCTGCTCAACGGCATGGTCGAGCTCGTCTTCAGCGAGATCACCCCACCCTCTGCCGGAGGGGAATGGAAGGAGGAGATGCGCAAGCGTGCCATCTCAACCCGAGGGGCGCTGAACCGCCACCCATGGGCGGTCAGCCTCATGGAGGCGCAACCCAATCCGGGCGATGCGAACCTGCGTCTGCACGAGGCGGTGCTCGCGTGCCTCCGTGAGGCGGGCTTCTCCGTCGAGATGGCGATTCACGCCTACTCCGTCCAGGACGCCTACGTCTACGGGTTCGCGCTGCAGGAACTGACGCTCTCCCACCAGACCCATGAGGAACGGAGCGAAGTCGGCCCCGCCCTCGACGGCTACCCCTACTCAGCAGAAGTGCAGCGCCACATCTCCGAGCACGGCGTTAGCAACGAGGAACGGTTCCTGCACGGACTCGAACTGATCCTCGACGGGCTCCAACAGCTGCTCGGTCGCGCTCTCGATCACTAGCTCCACGCGAGACTCGGGGACATCCGCCTCACGGATGCACGGGGCGTGGCGTCTGTGATCGGCCGGCGGCGGGTCTTCCGTAGTTGCCCCGGTGGCCGGTTCTGTCTTGACGAGCCGGCAAGGCCGGTCGTGGCAAGGACACGCAGTTTTCCGCATGCTGGTTCCGCGTGGCCGCGGATGTGTTGCCGCCTGGTCCCGTCGATACTCGATGGAAACAGGCTCGATGGGAGGCGATCATGCGTTCTCGGTATGCAGACGTGATGCCCGGCGCCATGAAGGCCATGGTCGCTCTGGTTCGGGAGGTGCGCCATAGCTCGCTGGAGCCGGCACTGGTTGAATTGGTGAAGATCCGCGCGTCGCAGATAAACGGGTGCGCATATTGCGTGGATACGCACTTTCGTGCGGCGCGAGCGAGAAATGAGAGTGAGAGCCGGCTGCAGCTGCTCTCGGTGTGGCGTGATGCGCCCTGCTACTCCGAGCGCGAGCGGGCCGCGCTCAGATGGTGCGAGGAGGTGACGCTGATCGCGCAGACCCACGCCTCCGACGCCGCGTACGACGAGATCAAGCGCTGGTTCTCCGCAGACGAGGTGGTCGCCCTCACCTATGCGATCATCTCGATCAATAGCTTCAACCGCTTGTCGGTCGCGTTTCGCCAACCGGTCGACGCGTCGAGTCCCTCGGGCCCGCGCCGGCAAGATGACCACCATGAGGTGGTGACGACCCTCAAGGCGAGCTCTAGGACTTCACCGCTCGATAGTGGGCGCGGCGGCGGTGAGAATGGCGGCGATCTCGAGAATGGGAGTCATCCTCGGCGTGGCCGTCCTGCTGGACGCGCTGCTTGTCCGGCTCGTCCTGATCCCCGTCGCGCTGCGCCTACTCGGCCCATGGGCCTGGTGGCTGCCCAGCTGGGCCGACCGGCTCCTGCCCGACGTCCGGTTCGGCCATTCCTGACCTCCGACACCTCTCTCAGAGAAGGAGTGTCCAGCACCGGGTTCTCCCGCAGACGGTGTCGGGGAATGGCCGGATGCGAGCGCAGCGGCGTGTGGTGATACTGGGGTCGATGGCGACAGGAAGGCTGGACCAAGCGTGAGTCATCGCATCGTGATCCTCGGGGGCGGAACTGGTGGAACCATCATGGCCAACCGGCTGCGCCACGTCTACGATCGCGACGCGACTGAGATCATCGTGGTCGACCGTGACGACTCCCACGTGTACCAGCCGGGCCTGCTGTTCGTGCCGTTCGGGCTCGCGCAGCCAACGGAGCTCGTTCGATCGCGACGTGCTCAGTTGCACGACGGAATCGAGTTTCGGCTGGCTGAGGTCGCGGAGGTGGACGTGCAGGCGGAAACCGTGCGCCTGAGCGACGGCCAGTCGATCGACTACGACGTGCTGATCGTCGCCTCGGGGGCCCAGCTGCTGCCCGAGGAGACCGACGGCATGACCGGGCCGGGCTGGATGGAGAATGTCTTCACCTTCTATGACCCCGCCGGCGCGACCGCGCTGTCGGACGCGCTTCGCGGTTTCGAGGGGGGACGGCTGGTGGTGAACATGGTCGACCTGCCGATCAAGTGCCCGGTCGCCCCGCTCGAGTTCGCCTTCCTCGCCGACTGGTACCTCCACGATCGCGGCATCCGCGGCGACTCCGAGATCACCTACGTCACCTCCCTCGACGGCGCATTCACCAAGCCGGTCGCCTCGCAGCGGCTCGGCGGCCTGCTTGAGGAGAAGGGGATCGACCTGGTCACCGAGTTTGCGACGGGTGAGGTCGACGGCGCCGGCGGCCGGCTGATCAGCTACGACGAGCGTGAGATCCCCTTCGACCTGCTCGTCACGATCCCGCTCCACGGCGGGGCCGGCTTCATCGCCCGCTCGGGCGGGCTCGGCGACGACCTGGGCTTCGTCGCTGCCGATCCGCACACGCTGCAGGCGAAGGCGGCCCTGAACATCTTCGCCATCGGCGACGCCACAAACCTGCCGACCTCGAAGGCGGGCTCGGTCACCCACTTCGAGGCGGACGTACTGACGGAGAACATCCGCCGCCACCTCGCCGGCCGCCCTCTCGACGGCGAGTTCGATGGGCACGCCAACTGCTTCATCGAGACCGGATTTCGAAAGGCGCTGCTGATCGACTTCAACTACGACACCGAGCCGCTGCCCGGACGATTCCCAGCCCCCGGGGTGGGACCGCTCCCGCTGCTCAAGGAGTCGCACCTGAACCACATCGGCAAGCTCATGTTCCAGTGGTTCTACTGGCACCTGCTGCTCCCCGGCCGCGACATCCCCGGCATTCCCAGCCAGATGTCGATGGCCGGCAAGCACCCCGTCGAAGTGACCACACCACCACCGGAGGCCTGACATGCCGACCGCCACCATCGCCGACACCGTCGTCAACGTCGATCCCGAGGGATTCCTGGAGGATCCCGCGGTCTGGACACCCGGGATGGGAGTCGAGATCGCCAGAGCCAACGGCATCGACGTCCTCACCGACCGCCACTGGCAGGTCGTCAACTTCATGCGTAACGCCTACCTCGAGACCGGAACCGCGCCCTCGATCCGTACCCTCGGCAAGGCGTCCGGCGTCCCCATCAAGGAGCTCTACCAACTGTTCCCCAAAGGCCCCGCGAAGCTGGCCGCCAAGATCGGCGGGATCCCCAAGCCACGCGGCTGCATCTAAGCCATCACGGAGGGCATCACCATGAGCGACACCATCGACAAAGTCTCCATCATCATCTCGCGAGGATCGCTCGAAGGCGTCTACCCCGGCCTGATCATGGCCAACGGGGCGCGCATGGAAGGCATCGACGCCAACCTCTTCTTCACCTTCTTCGGCCTCGACGCCATCCACAAGACCAAGCACGACCACGTCAAGGTCGCCACCGTCGGCGAGCCCGGACTCCACCTCGCCACCTGGCTGGGAGGCTTCCCCGGCATGTCCACGCTCGTCACCCACCAGCTGGCCGGCAAGATGGAAGAGCTCGATATCCCGCCGATCCCCGAGTTCGTCGAGATGATCTCCGACTCCGGCGGCGGCCTCTACGCCTGCAAGGCATCAGTCGACCTGTTCGGACTCGATCGCAGCGACTTCATCGACCAGGTCGACGACGTCATCACCGTCGGCGAGTTCTACCAGCTCGCGGGCGGCGGCCAGATCATCTTCACCTGAGCCCAACCCACGCCGCTCCCTCGGCCCGGGATTGCATTCGCTGGGACGGGCCGGCGTCATGTAGGCCGTTGCGGGGCGCGCCGAAGGGCCGGTACTCAAGGCACCATCGGACCCCCGAGTGGGGTGCCCGGCGGTTGTTAAGACTCTTGTAAGTGTTTCGTCGCAGAATCGCAAGCTGGCTGTCCGAGACTTGCAGCATGGCCGGCGCTGGACCAGCAACTGTGTCGATCCACGGAACGCTGGGCCGGGTCCGCGCGATCTCGACGCCTATCGAGCGCGCCACCGCGGATCACGAGCGAGACGGCCCGCGGTACTCGCGCTTCGCGAACCCGACGGTCGACGCCGTGGCGGAGCGGATCGCCGCTCTCGAGGGCGCTGACAGTGCCGTGCTCGTGGCCTCAGGCTCGGCTGCGATCGCATGCTCGTTGATCGCATCGACTCCTCCGCGCGGCACCATCGTCGCCGCGGCCGAGGTCTGCGGCGACGCGGCCGCACTGCTGACCGAGCAATTGCCGCTGCTCGGCAGATTCGTGCGATTCGTTCCCGTCGACGACCTCGAGGCGTGGCGGGCCGCCCTCGCCGGCGGCGCGACGACCGCCTACGTCGAGACGATCTCCAACCCCGGCCTGCGTGTGGCGGACGTCCCGCGGATCTCGGCGATCGCGACGGAGACCGGGAGCCGACTGGTCGTCGACGCCACGCTGTCGACGCCGGTGAACCAGCAGCCGCTGGCGCAAGGCGCCGACCTTGTCGTCCACTCCGCCGGCAAGTACCTGAACGGCCACGGCGACCTGATCGCGGGAACGGTGGCGGGAGGCGCCTCCACGGTGGCAGCAGTGCGCGAGGTCGTGCAGCGCCTCGGCGCTTGCGCCGACCCGGCCGCGGCGTTCCTGCTAGAGCGCGGCCTGAAAACCCTGACGCTGCGCATGGAGCGCCACGGGGCGAGCGCGTTGCTGGTCGCCCGCCGTCTGCAGGCGGTCACCGGGGTCTCCGACGTCCGCCACCCGGCGTTGCCGAACCACCCCGATTCGGCGGTCGCCCAACGACTGCTGAGCGGAGGTTCCGGGGTGATCCGCTTCACGTTCGACGGCGGGGGGCCCGCCGCGGGGCGCTTCGGAGCTGCCCTGCGACTGATCGGCCGCGCACCCACGCTGGGCACCGCTGAATCGCTGGCCTGGCTGCCCGGGATCGACCGCCACGCCTCGGAGCCCACCGCATCCGTCACCGACCGAGGGATGGTGCGGCTGTCGGTGGGACTGGAGGATCCCGCGGACATCGTGGCGGACCTCGACGCTGCGCTCTCACCCATCGCAAGCTCCGCGAACGCGTCCGCAGCACGGTGATTGACGTCGTCCTGCCTGTACTCGATGAGGTCGAGGCGATCCCCTGGGTGCTGGGCCGCATCCCCGACGGATACCGGCCGATCGTCGTCGACAACGGTTCCACAGACGGGTCGGGCCACACAGCCCGCTCGCTGGGTGCGCTGGTGGTGGAGGCGCCGGTCGCAGGGTTCGGGTCGGCGTGCTTCGCCGGCCTGTGCGCGGCCGATTCGGACGTCGTCTGCTTCATGGACTGCGACGGTTCGCTCGACCCCCGCCAGTTGCCGGCGGTCACCTCACGGGTGGAGAGCGATGCGGCCGACCTCGTGCTCGGCGCCCGGACGGCTGCGGCCGGCGCCTGGCCGTTGCATGCCCGCCTTGCAAACTGGGCGATCGCACACTGGCTCAACCACCGCTGCGGCGTGCATCTGTCGGACCTCGGCCCGATGCGGGCGATGCCCCGATTGGCCGCGCTCGACCTCGGTATCCACGATCGCCGGTCGGGGTGGCCCCTGGAGATGGTGGTGCGCGCCGCACGGTCGGGCTGGCGGATCGAGGAGACGACTGTGTCGTATCTGCCCCGCCGGGGCGGACGCTCAAAGGTCAGCGGCAGCGTGCGCGGAACGCTGCGCGCGGTCGCCGACATGGCCCGGGTCTCGCCGTGACACGGCTCGTCGTCCTGGCCAAGGAGCCGCGGCCAGGGCATGTGAAGACCCGGCTCTGCCCACCGCTCACGCCGTCGCAAGCGGCAATGCTCGCCGAGGCCGCGCTGGCCACCACGCTGGCCGCTGTCGCGAGCGCAGCGACTCGGACGCCCCTTGTCGCGCTGGACGGGGCGCCCGGTGAGTGGCTGCCGGAGGCATTCGCCGTTGTGCCCCAGCGCGGAACCGGGCACGACGAGCGGATCGCGAACGCGCTCGCCGACGCGGACGGGCCGGCGTTCCTGATCGGGATGGACAGTCCCCAGGTCACTCCGGCGCTACTCGCATCGGCGGCAGCGGCAGTCGCGGATCCGGCCACCGATGCCGTGCTCGGGCTGGCCGAGGACGGCGGCTGGTGGGGCATGGGGGTGCGTGTCGCGGATCCGGCCACTGTCCTCGGCATCCCGATGAGCCGCGCCGACACCGGCGCCCGACAGCTGCGCCGCCTGCGTTCGCTCGGACTCCGCACCCGGGTGCTCCCGACGCTTCGCGATGTCGACCAGATCGAGGACGCCAGAGCTGTCGCAGCGTTGATCCCCGCGAGCCCCTTCGCCCTCACGCTCGCGGCCGTGGAGCAGCAGGCGGTCGCACTTGCCTGACCGACCGTTCCCTCCGAAGCCCGACGTGGGGCCGTTTCGCGACGACGCGTTCCAGAGTCGACTACACGGCGAACGCTCCGCCGCGATGCTTGGCATCGCGCTGGCCACGGCGTTCACCGTGTGCTTCGTCACCGGGCTGATCTCGCACTTCATCCAGCGCGGCCCGGAATGGACGCAGGAGGCCTGGCCCGCCCACCCTGTCTCGCTCTACCGGATCACACAGGGCGTGCACGTGCTCACCGGGATGGCATCGATTCCCCTCCTCCTGGCCAAGTTATGGGTGGCGTATCCACGGCTCTGGGAATGGCCGCCGGTGCGCGACCCGCTGCACGCACTCGAACGCCTCGGCGTGGCCGCGCTGGTCGCCGGAGCGATCTTCCAGGTCGTCACCGGGCTGCTGAACATCTTCTACTGGTATGCGTTCCCCTTCCCGTTCCCGTCGGCGCACTATGCGGGGGCGTGGATCGCAATCGGCGGCCTGATCATGCACATCGGCGCCAAGTGGCAGATCGCACGGCGGGCGCTCCGGGCAAGCCCGCCGCCCTCCGCCGGCGCCGGACTCTCCCGCCGCGGGTTCCTGATCGTCATCGGGGGGACGTCCGGCCTGATCCTCGCCACGTCCGTCGGTTCGGTGCTACCGGCACTCTCGGGCCTGGCCGTCCTCGCACCCCGCCGTGCGGGATACGGTCCCCAGGGCGTGCCGATCAACCACACCGCGGGTCCGACGGTGCGCGCCGCTGCCCGTTCGGCCGACTACCACCTGGAAGTGTCAGGGGCCGTGCGCTCCCCGCTGTCCCTCTCGTTGGATGAGGTGCGCGCGATGCCGCTTGCCTCGTCCGTGCTGCCCATCTCCTGCGTCGAGGGCTGGAGCACGTCCGCCACCTGGCGGGGCGTGCGCGTCCGCGATTTGCTCGATCGAGCCGGCGCAGCGGAGGACGCAACGATCACCGTCGAATCGCTCGAGCAACACGGCGGGCTCCGCCGCTCGGTGCTCTACCAGAGCCATGCCCGCGACTCGCTCACGCTGCTGGCGCTCGAGCTCAACGGCGAGCCGCTGCACATCGACCACGGCTACCCGCTCCGGCTGATCGCCCCGAATCGGCCGGGCGTCGAGCAGACCAAGTGGGTCGCCAGGCTGGTGGTCGCATGAGGGACGACGACAGCCGCGGGCCGATGCTGGTCGGCCTCGTATGCGGCGCCCCATTTCTGGCCTTCGGGGGATATCAGGTGATCTCGCGGAACCTGGACATCACGGGCATCGCCGTCTGGATGGCGGGTGGCGTCGCCCTTCACGATTTCCTCCTCGTCCCGCTGGTCTTCGCCGTCGGAGCGATGATCCGCAGAAGGGCGCGCGGCCGAATGCTGGCGCCGGTCGAGGCCGCCCTCGTGGCGACCGGAATCCTCGTCCTGTTCGCGGTACCGGCGCTCAGCGGCAAGGGACGAAGCGCCGCCGACCCCAGCCGGGTGCCGGGCGATTACCCGGTGGCACTGGCAGTGCTCGTGGCGATGATCTGGATCGCCGCCGGAGCGTGGTACCTACTCGACAACCGCCGCGGTCGGCCGTAGCGGCGTGCCGGCCAGCTCGCGCATGCCGTCGTCGAACCCGATCCGGGCCTGGAAGCCGAGCACCCGGCGGATACGGTCGGGCGAGCACATGATGTGGCGGACGTCTCCGAGCCGAAATTCCCCAGTGACAACCGGGGACAGGTCGGGCCGGATCGCCTGGCTCAGGGCTCGGGCAATGTCTCCCACCGACCGGGGCCGGCCGGTGGCGACGTTCAGCGCCTGGTACCCCGTCGCCTCCGACTCGAGCGCCAGGACGTTCGCGCGTGCGACGTCGGCGACGTGGACGAAGTCGCGGAGCTGATGGCCGTCCTCGAACACCGACGGAGGTTCGCCGCGCTCGAGCGCACTTCGAAAGATGGCTGCCACGCCCGCATAGGGGGTGTCTCGAGGCATCCCGGGGCCGTAGACGTTGTGGTATCGCAGGGCGATGGACGGACGGCCGCACTCCCGTGCGAACACCGCGCTCAGGTGCTCCTGATGCAGCTTTGTGGCGGCGTACACGTTGCGCGGATCGAGCCGAGCGTCCTCGTCTGCTGGCTCGGGAACGAGTGCATCGCCGCAGAACGGGCACGAGGGGTCGAACCGTCCCAGCTCCAGGTTCTCGCGCCGCCGTGGCGGCGCCTCGACTGCGCCGTGGCTGGGACACCGGACGGGCGATTCGCCGTAGACGACACAGCTTCCCGCCAGCACGAGCCGCCGGGCGCTCGACCGAGCCATCTGCTGGAGCAGTACCGCCGTGCCCAGATCGTTGTGCGCGGCATAGCCGGCGATGTCGTCGAACCTCACGCCCAGGCCGACCATCGCGGCCTGATGACTGACCGCGTCGATGCCAACGAGAGCGCTGGCCACCGCCGCCGGATCGCGGACGTCGCCGGCGATCACCACCGCCGGCAGCGGCACCGTGGCTGCGGCCGTGTCGAGGATCCGCACCTCGTGCCCGCGTTCGGCGAGCTGTGTGACGACATGCGAACCGATAAACCCGAGACCGCCTGTGACGAGCACACGCATGCCGGGGTTCTAGCCGACATCTCACCCAACTCCGATGACTGTTCGCACTCTCGTAAGGATCGATGACCCGAGCAGATCCCCATCCGATCCACGCGGATATCCGCAGCGCTTGGCCGCGGCGGCGGGTCGGGACACTGTTCGTGCTCGTCGCGGTCGCCGTCTGCGCGGCGGGATACCTGCTCCCCCGGTACGGCGTCAGGCTGGGTGCACCGAGCCCGCCGTTCTACGGATTCTTCCACCCCGTGCTGACGCCCTGGCTGGCGGCATCCGCCGCGGGCCTCGGGTTGCTCGTGCTGGCCGCCGCGAAGCTGGCGGCGGCGCCCGGCCGGTGGTTCCTCGCACTCAGCGCCCCGCTCGCCCTGTCCGCCCAGATCACCGTCAACGTGACGCGGCACGGCCCCGGGGAGCTGGCGCGGCCGTTGACCGGTCGGATCGGCGAGAACGACGCGCTCGCGTCCCTGCACCTGTTCACCCGCCACCCGGTGGGCTTCCTGGAGCAGTTCGCCTCTCGCGTCCACGACCTCGGCCTGCCCATCCACGTGATGGGGCATCCACCCGGCTCGACCGTGCTGCTCGGCGGCCTGAGTGCTGTCGGACTGGCCGGACCGTGGCCCGCGGTCGCGGCGATCCTGGCTATCGGCGCACTGGCGGCGCCGCTGGTCACACTGCTGGGCCGGGAACTCGCGGACGAGCGGTCGGCCCGGATGGCGACGCTGGCCTGGGTGTTCGCCCCGAGCGTGCTGCTCGAGAACGCGACCTCGTTCGACGCGGTGTACGCAACAGCGGGCCTCGCCACCGCGCTGCAGGTCGTGCGACATCGGCGGGCGGCTGCGACCGCCGGTGCCATCGCCTGCTCGTTCCTCAGCTACGCACTCCTCGGCGCGATCGTCTGGGCGCTCCTGATCGTGGCAGCGCACGGGCATCCACGGCGTGCCGCCAGGTTGGCCGGCTGGATGCTCGCCGGCGTCGTCGCCTCCTCCATCGTCCTGTACGTGGCGACCGGGTACGACCCGATCGCCGCGTTCCGCGCGACCAGCTACGCGTACGCCCACGGTGTCTCGCGCCACCGGCCCAACTGGTACTGGGTGGTCGGCGATCTGGTCGCGTTCTTCGTCGCGCTCGGGCCGGCGGTCGCACTGGCCTTCGCAGACCAGCTGTCCGGGCGATCGCGAACCGCGGTCGTGACGATGGCCGTGCTCTCCATCGCTGCTCTCGGCGGCTTCTCCAAGGCGGAGGTCGAAAGGATCTGGCTGTTCGCCGTACCGTTTGTCGCCGTCGCCGCCGCACCGAGGCTCCGCGACGCCGAACCGAGGCTGCTGCTCGCAGGCCTGGCCCTGCAGGCACTGGCGGTCGAGGTAGCCGTCGGCACCACTTGGTGACATCGGCACCGGCTGCCGCGTGACAGCGACTCGTCGTGGCTGTCGCACGAGTGTTGTTCGATGGAGTGCGAGCCGCAATCCGGACGACCTCTTAGGCACGCCGCCCGGGGCGCCGGCCGATGCCGGCGCCCCGGGCGGTCGCGCCTAGCGCGTGGCCAGTCCGACCGTCCCGGCGGGCAGGCTGCCGGCCGAGCCGAGGTGGTGGAGGCTGCCGTCGGCAGCAATCCTGAACCCCTCGACCTTGCCGAAGCCGTCGGCCAGCACGTAGAGGAACCGGCCGTCCGGCGTGACCGACTCGTCCAGCGGATGGCTGCCGGTGCCCGCGTCAGCGGTGTTGCCGTCGGCGTCCAGCAGCGTGATCGAGCCGTCGGCCCGGACACGGTACCCGGACAGCGTTCCGCTGCCGGCGTTGGCCGTGTAGGCGAACCGGCTGTCGGGCGTTGTTGCCACCCAGCAGGCTGCCTGCTGGTGGTTCTCGACGGCACCCGATCGTGCGACCAGGCCGCCCGCAGCGTTCACCGCGTACGACGTCGCGCCGCTGCTCGGCGGGACGCTGGCGTCCGAGACGACCAGGGTCCCCGACGGGGTGAACGCGAATCCGAACGGCGTGGAGCCGGTGGACGGATGCGAGATCGCCGCGCTCAGCGACCCGTCGCCGTGCACGCGGAACGTGTCGATCGTGCTCGACGCCTTGTTCGTGATCACCAGGGCTGTGCCGGCGGGGTTGACGCCGACCTGGGCCGGTCCGGCATCGCCGGCCGCCAGCGGCCGCCACGCGCCGTGAATCCGTGCCAGCCCGGATCCGGTGACCCGGAAGCCGACCACGCTCGGTGCGCTGCCGGCGTTCAGGGTGTAGACCCGCCCGGCGCGAGCAACGACGCTGATCGGCAGGTCGCCGCCGGAGCCGATCACCTGGATCCGATGCAGCCAGGTGCCCGAGACGCGGAACACCGAGAGCGTGTCGCTGGACGCGTTGACGGCGTACAGCCGGCGGCCGTCGGGGCTGAGCGCGATGGCGCCCTGTGACCCCAGGTTGGCGCCCGTGCCGCGCCCACCGGTGGCGAACGAGTGCACCGTGCGCAGGCCGCCGCCGGCGCCTCTGTCGAATGTGATCACCCTGTTTCCGGCCGAGCCGTTGGACAGCGTGTAGACGGCGCCGCCCGAACTGGCCAGCGCGCTGGCCGGGAACGCCAGCGCGGCCAGGCCGAGCATGAACGCGAGAAGTCGTTTCACCGTGCCTCCTCCTTGAGTCGGTTGGTGACCCCGATCCAGATTAGGTCCGGCTCCTTGCGGAGGTCTTGCTCGATCCTTACGAAATTGCGAACAACGCCGGCCGTCACGCAGTGACTCGCGTGCTCAGGAGCGATACTGATGGTGTGGGACGCTCGAACATCCTGGTCGTCGACGACGAGCCCATCGTGCGCGAGGTCGTGTGCCGCTATCTCGAGCGCGAGTCGTTCACGACGCTCGAGGCAGAGGACGGCGACGAGGCCCTGCGTCTGCTCGGCTCCGAGGAGATCGATCTGGTCGTCCTGGACGTGATGCTGCCCGGCCCCGACGGCCTCGAGCTGTGCCGGTGGATTCGGGCTCGCTCTGACCTGCCGGTGATCATGCTGACCGGCCGCGGTGACCTGACCGACAAGATCGTGGGCCTCGAGCTGGGCGCCGATGACTACCTGACCAAGCCGTTCTCCCCGCGCGAGCTGACCGCACGAGTCCGCACCGTTCTCCGGCGGGCGACCGCCGGCATCGCCGCGCACCATCGCATCGAACTGCCGGACTTGATGCTCGACCCAGCGACGCGCGAAGTCGAGCTCTACGGGCGGCCCTTGCGTCTGACGGCACGGGAGTTCGACCTGCTCGAGTTTCTCTGCCGCCACCCCCGACACGTGTTCTCCCGGGATCAACTGATGGACGCCGCCTGGGGCTACAGATCCGCGCGCGACACCGGCACGGTGACGGTGCACATCCGCCGGCTGCGCGAGAAGCTCGAAGACGACCCGTCACAGCCTCGGCGGTTACAAACGGTCTGGGGGATAGGCTACCGGCTGGTGCCATGATCGACGTCGCCGTCGTCGCATCGGTGATCGCACTCGGGCTGGGCGTGGCAATCGCGCTCCTGGCGGGCCGGTTGCCGACGCTGCGTTTGCAGCTCGTCGTGTTTGCGGTCGCGATGCCGCTGGTGCCGATCGTGCTGGTGCTGTTGTCCGGCGCCGTGATGTTCGACTCCGGCCACGACCTCGCGATCCTCGGCGTGGCCGCCGCCTCGTCCACCGCCGCGGTGATCGGTGCGCTGCTGTTCGCCCGCTCGGTTACCCGCGGACTCGCTCCGGTGCGGGCCACGGCGCTGGGTCTCGCCGCCGGCCGACTCGACCTGCGGGCGCCCGCCAGCTCGACGGCGGAGTTCCGCGACCTGGCCGGTGCGGTGAACGAGATGGCGGAGAGCCTCGAGCGACTGTTCGACGCTCGCCGGGAGCTCGTTGCGTGGGCCAGCCACGACCTACGCACGCCGTTGGCGGCGATGCAGGCGATGCTCGAGGCTGTCGACGACGGGCTCGTCCCCGCCGAGCACTACATGCCCGCGATCCACGATCAGGTGCGGGCCATGGCCGTGCTGATCGACGACCTCTTCGAGCTGGCGCAGCTCGACGCGAGGGCGGTCTCAGCGGACGGCGAAGCCGAGCTCCACCCGGTGATCGAGAGCTGTGTCCGTGGGCTTCAGGCCGAGGCGCTCGCCCGGCGAGTGCAGCTGGAGGCACGACTCGACGACGGTCTTCCCGGGGTTCGCTGCGCGCCGACGAACGTCGAGCGGGTACTGATGAACCTGCTCACGAACGCGCTCCGGCACACGCCGTCGGACGGCTCGATCGCTGTCGTCGCGCGCGCTGCGGGCGACGACAGCGAAGTGGTCGTGACGGTCTCCGACACAGGCAACGGTCTGTCGCAGATGGCGTTGCAGCGAATGTTCGACCGCTTCTGGCGCGACGACGAGGCGCGCGACCGGCGCACCGGAGGCGCCGGTCTAGGGCTGGCCATCGCCCAGGGGCTGGTGGAGCACCACGGCGGCCGAATCTGGGCGGAAAACCGCGAAAGCGGCGGCGCCAGCATCAGCTTCACCTTACCCCGCGCCGCGGTCTAGGCGATGTGCTGGCAGACGTTGTACCGGATCCGACCTCCCGGAAGCTGTTTCGCTATGCGCTCGAAGTGCCGTACCTTGTAGCCGCGCGGCTTACCTCGGGAGAGGACAGTGATACATCGATGACTCCCCAGCGATGGCTCCCGGCAGTAACTACTGGCCCCCTGTCGATGGCCGTTTCGCGGTGTGCTGCGATTGTCAGGGCGATAGCGGGCCGGTCGTTGTCTAGCCGGCCGCGGGGCAAGCTCGGCTGCCAGCTCGGGCCGCAACGGCGCGCATGAGCTTGGCCAGCAGATCTTCCGTTGAGACGACCCGTCGACGTTCGCGCCGCCACCGGTCAACTCCGCGGTGCTCGGCGCCGGATGGGCGGTTGCCTGCTCGCCCATATCGCCGTGCTTGGCATGCTGCAAACCACAGATCTCGACGCACTATCCGCAGGACCGGCAGGCGCACGACGCCTTGAACGGCGCGTCGTTCGTCCGTCTGGGAATCACGTCCACCTGCCGGTGCGACGGGCGCCCACGGGCTGTTGATGACATCGCGCTTTGCAGACGCGCCAGGACCTCGGCGCCGATCGGGATACGGATCTCATTCGCCGAAGGGGACGTCGTGAACCGGCACGACACGTCCCAAGACCAGATCAGCCCGGAAACGGGCGACAAAGCGTTGGCCGGCGTCCGATGAGCCGGCGCCCATCTCGACGCCGGCGGTGGTTCTGGTGACCTCCTCAACCGCCCGACCTGGCCCGCCACAGCCAGACGCCCGCCGCCAGGCCGAGGCAGACGGCGACGAGCGTGATCGCCCAGTCGGGCAATCGTCCCTCGGCGAGCGTGGTCGAAGCCGTGACGGCTCGAACGATCGCGACCATCAGATCAGACGGGAGAGGTCGACAAGTGTCGAGCGCAGGGTACTGCGCTCGGTTCGTAGCGCATCCACCGCTGCCTGCAAGCGGCGGTGGCCCTCGGTCGTCAGCGTGAGGTGGGATACGCGCGCGTCGCGTTCCGCTCGGCGACGTTCCAGCAATCCCGCGCCGGTCGCCCGAGCGACGAGATCGGTTACCGTGCTCTGCGGCATCTCGAGGTCGTGCGCGAGGCGTGACACAGTCGCCTCGCCGTCCATCGACTGAGCCTCGACCACGAGGAGCAGCAGGTACCGCTGCGGTGTGAGGCGGCACTCTGCAAGGACGGAGCTGGTCCGGCGTTCGAAGTGGCAGAGCGCCACACGGAAGCGCGCGACCTGTCGCAGTTCGTCGTTCGCGGAGTCCGACTCGAGTTGGGCGATTGCACCCATGTCATCCAAAGTATACCGTGATACGGTCTAATTGTGTCGAAGAACATCGAATATCTGATCGCCTTGGCGCCGTGGATCGCGTTCTTCGGCGCAGTCGGGATCTACGCACTGGTCGCCCTGGTCGACGATCGCCGCGTGCAGAGTCCCAAGCGGTCGACCCAGCGAGGTCGCGGCGGGAAGCCGTATTCCGCGCCGCGCGGGTTCCCAGGTCGCTGACGATCTGACCTCACTGCTTCATTGCGGCTCCGGAGTGCGCGTCACCGGTTGCGGTCGTACCAGAGAGCGACCGCGGCGACCGGCAGCCGCAAGGTGTGGGAGCGGTGGCAGGAGTTCTTCTCCAACTGACCGACACTAGGCTCGGCCAAGATCGCCTAACAGCCTCAACCGCGGCGAACCGGCACCGGGGGTTACCCCCGATCCTAGGTTCGAATCCGACCCTCGGCAGAGAGTCGGATTCGAATGAGCGTGCGGGGCTGTGGTCGGTTCACCGAAACCCTTCGACGTCGGAGCCGTCGTCGTGCTCCCAGCCGTAGGCGGCGATGTAGCCCCAGCAGTCGGGTCGGCTGCCGTCGGTGTCGGTAACGCCGTAAACGTCCGCGAGTTGGCGTGCGCTCGCGATCGAGCCGTCCCAGCGGCTGTTGTCTGCGTCGCAGGCGAGCGCGGCGACGCCTCGCGCGACGTACGTCGGGGACTCTGAGATCTCGAAGCCGGGTCGTGCGCGGCAGGCGTCTCGCCAGTTTGCTTCGGTGACGCCGAAGTGCTCGAGCATGCTCTCGGAACGGAGCCAACCGGGCGTGACCCCAGCGACCGTGATTGGGTAGTCCTCGAGCTCGGCGCTCAGGCCCTTCACGATTCGTTCAACGTTGGCTTTGACCAGGTCATAGTAGAAACCGACGTTTCGTCTGAACTCGGCGTTCGCATCTGAAGTGCCGTCAGTCATTTCAAGGATGAGGCTATGGGTCCCACCCGCCTCTGCGGTGCGCAGCATGAGCGGGATTGCGGCGCTGGATGTGATCAAATGCGTGTGAACGCCCATCTGCAGCATGCGTAGTCCGCCCGGCCAGTCGTGCTCCCAGAGGGGCTTGTCCCACTGCATGTACCTGTCGCCGCCGAAGATGTCGTTGACGAGCACGTCGAGCCGTCCGTGGTTGCGCTCGATCGTCGTGATGAGCTCAGCGACGGCGGCCGGGTCTTCGTGGTCGACGACGCGCGCCGATCCGGCCCCACCGGCATCGGCGATGAGCTCTGCGGTCTCTTCGATCGTCTCGGGTCGTCCGATCTCCGAGGGCCCCGACGCTCTGCTGCTTCGGCCCGTGGCGTAGACGTAGTAGCCCGCCCGCGCAAGTTCAACCGTGATCGCGCGTCCCGCACCTCGCGTCGCGCCTGCCACCAACGCCACTCCCAGCGGCTTGCTCACCTCAGCCTCCATCCCCCGAAGCCCCCGAAGAGGCATGGTTTCGGGTGATCGTGGAGGCATCGCTTCCGCTACCGCCCACGGACTGCATCGGATCGCCGCTACCAAGGTCGCCGATCCCCGCGGTCTCCAGGGCGCCGATAGCCATCGTGCG
This sequence comes from uncultured Actinomycetes bacterium, assembly GCA_963720885.1. GTDB lineage: Bacteria > Actinomycetota > Thermoleophilia > Gaiellales > JAICJC01 > DATLLN01. The sequence continues at coordinate 473,689 of CAVRGW010000002.1, forward strand.
GCGCACCGCCGCGAACGTGAGGACGTGCGCCGCGATACCGCCATAGGTGAACGTCTCGGGAGGATCGCACATGGCATCCACGAACGTCTCGTCGGCGCGGCCATCTGCGATCGGCACCATCACCGCCTCGCGGAATCGCGGGGCGGTGGCGTCGAGGCGGCGGCGCAGTCCGGAGGTTGAATCGTCACTCTCGTCGGGCATCGTCGTGCCGCCCTCGACCGCCAGAATCCACATCTCCAGCTGGCCCACCAGCCGATTCGTGACCCGGCGCAACGTCGGACGATCATCGATCGACTCGACCGACAGCACGATCGGGCGGTCGAGCGTCTCGTCATCGACCTGCGCCGTGCGATCGACGATCTCGCCGACCAGCCAAAGATGATGGTCAACCATGCGCGTAAGGACATCCATTGTGGAACTCCTTCGAAATGCCGGCAGCCGTAGACCGCCGGGTGGGTGGAAATGCACGCCATTGGGCGTACGCAACTCGAAATCGCGCGAAGCGTCGCGACGATACGCCGACGGGGACACCCCGTATGCCCGGCCGAACGCACGCGCAAACGCCTCCGGGGATGAGTACCCCGCATCGAAAGCGACATCGATCACCGCATCGTCAGACCGCGCGAGCCGACACGCGGCGCGCTCGAGCAACAGGCGACGGCGCAGCGCCCCGGGCGCCTCCCCCAACGCCGCGCTCACCAGGCGATCGAAGTGGAACCGCGACAGATGGGCGCGTGCGGCCACACCCTGGCCGCGCAGCTCGGGCCGATCGAGGCTCGCCTCGACCGCGTCAAGAAGCCCACGCAACCTGTCGGAATCGATCATGCCCTCATCCTGACAGCACAGCAACCAGACCGCCTGACCGCTTTTGCGCAACTTCGCTTAAGAATCGCCGAGGGCACACACAACGAGCAGAGCACCAACTGAACACGACATGGGGTTGGAGTTGGAATCGACCCGGTTCGATTGATACCACGAAGCTTTTGGGAAAGCCCGAGGAAGAAGCGGATGATCGCCAGGACGCGGGCCGCCCTATCCGCCGATGTTTCGGCGGGAGGCGGTCAGGTTGTTGCGGGCGGGCGCTCGAAGGCGCAGACCCTATTCAAACCGCGTCGAGCCAGACCCAGGCGCTCCCGACCCCAAGCCGGCGCCAGCGTCGACCTGTAAGTCGCCGCCTTATACGCGAACCGACGGTGAAAGCATCTTCCGCGCAACCATGCCGTTTTCGAAGGCGCACCTAGCCTGATCGGGATATCCGAGGCCGCTCTGGTGATGCCCCGGTGATGCCCAGCGCTGCTCCCTGAATGGGAAAGCCCTGCAAAGCAGGGCTTTCCTTTAGCCGATTCATAAGCGGGATTTCTTGGGACGCGGATTGGGCGGGTGCGCCGTTTTCCGCATGGCTATGCAGAAAACGGGATTCGGCGGACGTCGCCGAATGCCGCCAAGTGACGTGCTCGTGATGCCCCGGTGATGCCTCGCCCGCGACGTTCGTTCCCGCTCGTCACTCAGCCGGCTCGCTGACCATGGAACCGCTCACTCGAGGCCGCTGGCTCCGATCAGGCTGGCGATGCGTTGCAGGCCGCGTGCTGTTCGCGTCTTGATTGTGCCCAGCGGCGTGTCGATGCGAGTCGCTACCTGGCTCTGAGAGAGGCCGCCGAAGTAGGTGAGCACGAGCGTTTCGCGCTGAGGGTTTGGAAGCTCGTTGAGTGCTCGGCGCATGTCGATGGCGACGGCGACTCGTTCGGCCGTTTCACGCCCGTCTGTTCCCGACAGCTCGCCGGCGGTGTCGAGGTCGACGACCGCCGGCTTCCGCTTGCGTAGTTGGTCGATTGCGCGCCGTCGCAGGATCGTTAGCAGCCATGCCTCGAGTGGCCGGCTCGGGTCGTATCGCTGTCGTTTGCGCCAGGCTTCGATGATCACCGTTTGCACCACGTCCTCCGCATCGTTTGACCCAACAATGCGGCGCGCATCTGCGAGCAGGAGCGGCCCAAAACGACGCTGGCACTCCTCCAGCGCCCGCTCGTCGCCAGCCGCGAATCGCGCCCGGATGACGTCAACTTCAGGGAATCCGAGACTTGGCAGCGGGGGCAACGGCGGGGTGAGGGTCATCGCCCGGCTCGTGCGAGCGCGAGGAACTCGTCTCGTGTGCGCGGGTCGGTTCGAATCAGCCCGTGCAGGGCGGAGGTGACGGTGGTCACGCCTGGCTTGGCGACACCGCGCAGGCTCATGCAGAGATGCTCGGCCTCGAGCACGACCCCGACACCGCACGGCTCCAGGTGCTCCTGCAACCAGCTCGACACCTGCCGGGTGAGTCGCTCCTGAACCTGCAGCCCGGCCGCGAACAGGTCTACCACACGGGCCAGCTTGGAGAGCCCGAGGATCCGCTCGCCGGGCAGGTAGGCGACATGCGCGACACCGTGAAATGGCAGCAGGTGGTGTTCGCAGAGGGAGTGGAAGGGGATGTTGCGCGCGATCACGAGCTCGTCGTAGCCTTCGTCGTTCGGGAAGGTGGTGAGGTCGAACGGCTCGGGGGTGAGCATCTCAGCGTACATGCGCGCCACTCGCCCGGGAGTGTCTGCGAGCGACTCGTCGGTGATGTCCGCGCCCAGGGCGTGGAGCAGGCTTCGGGCCGCGTTCTCCGCCGCAGCGACGTCCACGGCCGGTCGCAGCCAGGTGACGGGGCTGATGCCCATCGGTACAGGACGTGTGGCGTTCACGTCGCCTCCTCGTGGTCGGGCGGGTGTCTGCGGACGGTCACGCCCGCAGACACCCGCCGTGGATGGGTTACCCGGCGACGTGCGCGTTGACGTACGCCGTGCCCAGCTTGATGCCGGGGGCGAAGAACGACACGCCCAGGGCATTGTTCAGTGCGCCGGCGGCGGTCGCGTTGAGGTAGGCGCCGACGTTTCCGACCCGGACGTAGGGCAGCGGCTTGGCGACCGTCGCCTGGGACAGGTCGAGGCGCAGGATCGACACCCGCACGTTCGGGTCGCCGTTGACGGCCGCGGTCAGACGCGGATGTGCGTCGATCACGATCCGAAAGTTGGTCAGCGCCAGCTTCTTGCCGTTGGCCTGGTTGACGAACCTGAGGCCGCCGGTGTGGTTGATCTGGCCGGCCAGCGTGGCCGCATCAACCCGGCCCCAGGGGATCGGGAAGCCGAAGCCAATCGACGTCCCCTGCGGCGTGTGGCGGATCTTGACCGACGTGCCCTTGGTCGCCACCGGAGCGATGTGGTTGGCAACCAGCACTTTGGTGGTCGCCGGATCCGTCCACAGCGTGGTGCGAACACCGTCCAGCTGCACCGTCGGCGCGGCAGCGGCGCTGGCCGTGCCGACCACCATGGTCGCAGCCAGTGCCAGGAACGGCACCAGCCATCGAAGCTTGCGAGTCATCGGGAACCCCCTTAGACGTACTTTGGACAAACACTTGACCCTAACGGAGCAGGACTGTACATGGTTATCTCTACTCTGTCAAATGTCTGTATAAAGTGTGTATACTCTGTGATTGATGGCCACGCCCCTTCCTGATCCGGCTCCTCGTGTTCGCATCGGCGAGCTCAGCGACCGCGTCGGAGAGTCGCCCACACTGCTGCGAGCATGGGAACGCCGCTACGGGCTGCTCCAGCCGCAGCGCAGCGCCGGAGGCTTTCGCCTGTACGGAGCGGAGGACGAGCAGCGGGTGCGAGCGATGCAGCAGCTGCTGGCAGCCGGCGTGTCAGCCCGGCAGGCGGCCGAAGCGGTGCTCTCCACACCGGCCGGAGACGTGCCCAAGGCTCCCGACACCGATCCGGGACCGGCACAGGACGGGATCGAGGACAAGCGCTCGCGTCTCACCGAGACGCTGGCGCGGTTCGATGATGTCGGCGCGAACGCCGTGCTCGATCGTCTGCTCGCCGACGTCGGCGTCACAACCGTGATCTCCGAGGTAATCGTCCCCTATCTCGTCGACCTCGGCGAGCGATGGGCTGATGGAAGCGCGACCATCGCCGAGGAGCACTTCGCGACCAGCCTGATCCGCGGCCGGCTGCTGGGACTCGCCCGCGGCTGGGACGGCGGCAGCGGCCCACGCGCCCTCCTGGCATGCCCAAGCGGCGAACAGCACGACCTCGGCCTGATCTGCTTTGGGATCGCCCTGCGCGGCCATGGCTGGCGCATCACCTATCTGGGCGCCGACACCCCACAAACGACGCTGACAGAAGCCGCAGCGCAGGTCGCACCAAACATCATCGTGTTGGCAGCGACCAGGCCATCGCGTCTACGGGCGCTCGCCGGTCAGACCCGAACCGCAACCGTGCCAATCGCTGTTGCCGGAAATGGAGCGACGCGCCGAGTCGCCGACGAGATCGGCGCAACACTCCTCGACGTCGATCCTGTCACCGCCGCCGCTCGGGTGGCAGCGGACGTGCGATGAGCCTTGCGCACCAGACCACCGGCTGGCACGTCGCTCGTTGGGGCCGGCTGGGCTCGATCGAAACCGCCGTCAAGTCCTGTGCGTTCCTATGCGCGTACGTCGCTCTGGCAACGTCGATTTCGACCGGGTGGTCGACCCCCGGCCGGGTCAGAGTCGCCGAACTGGTGCTGATCGGCATCGCGACCCTCGGGCTCTTGGCGGCGATCGGAGACCGCCTCCTGGAACACGAGGTCGTCGCGATGGTGTTCGTTTGTTTCAACAACCTTGCTCACCTGGCGCTGCTTGCGAGCCTGGTCACGACGGCCGGCCCTGGTCGCCTGCTGACCGCGTTCGCGGTGCTCATGCTGTGCGGCGAGCTGGTCAAGATCCGGTTCTTGCGCTCCACCGGGTTCACGGTTCGAAACGCGCCGGTGTCGATCGTGATCAGACTCACGGCCGCCTATGCCGTGGTGTACGCGCTGGCCGCGCTGGTGTGGGCGTGGCGATGATCCGCCCCCAGCCGCACGAGACGGGCGTGTGGTCGTCGTCGCATAGACGGCGAAGCGATGGCGCGATCGAATCGACACAGCGGATGGTCGCCCCGCGGCCGGTCGTCGAGCGCACTGTCGACGGCGCGATGATGCTCGGAGCAGCGTACTGGCGCGAGGTGGAACGTCTGACTCGCGGGCTGGTGCGAATGCGCAGCCGCGGCAGCGGTCTGGAACTTCGCGTCGCACGCCGCGGGCCGGCGCTGCTGCGCTTCGGTACGCCGCAGGTCTCGGTTGCTTCGGATGCGGTGTCGACGACCTACCCGATCGCCGGAGGCATGCTGGCGCGCCGCGCGGCCGGGTCGATCACGCTCTCGGTGCACGGTGTGTCAGGCCCCGTGGAGCTGCGCTCGGCCATCGCCGGCTACCACCCCACGCTCGCGGCGCGCCCGGGAGCGCCGGCGTGGACCGGCGAGCTCTACGATCAGATCCAGGCACGCGTCCACGCACGGGTCAGCCGACGCTATTTTCACCGCCTGATCGATCGGGCTGCCCCATGAGGATCGCCGTCTTCGGCGCGTCGGGCACCGTCGGATCGGCGCTGCTCCCCCTCCTCGCACGCGAACGCGAAGTGATCGCGGTCTCCCGCAGGGCGCACACCGAGGGTGGCACCAACGTCCGCTGGGTCACGGCGGACGTGACCGACCCAAACAGCGTCGAGCATGCTCTCGAGGGCGTCGAGGTCGTGGTCTATCTCGTCCACTCGCTCGGCCATGCAGACTTCGCCGCCCGAGACCGCCGCGCCGCGTCGATCGTCGCACGAGCAGCAGAGGCTCAGCACGTCCGCCAGATCGTGTACCTGGGCGGGCTGGGGGACGAGTCCGATGACCTGTCCGACCACCTTCAAAGCCGCCGCGACACCGAGCGTCATCTTGCATCGGGGAGCGTCCCTGTCACCACGATCCGCGCCGGCATGGTGGTCGGGCCTGGAAGCGCCGCGTTCGACACAATCCTCGCCCTGGTCGACCGGCTGCCGGGAATGGTCTGCCCGCGATGGGTGTCAACCCCCACCCAACCGATCGCCATCACCGACATCGCCCGCTACATCGCCGGCGTCTGCGGCAACCCCGAAGCACTCGGCCAGACCTACGACGCGGGCGGCCCCGAAGTCATGACGTACCGCCAGATGATCGAACGCATCGCCCGCATCCGCCACCGCCACCCACTCATCATCGAGGTGCCCTTCCTCACCCCCAGACTCTCCTCGCTCTGGCTACGACTCGTCACCCCAGTCCAGGCCAGCGTCGCCCGACCACTGATCGACGGCCTGCGCAACCCGACAGTCGCCCACGACACCCGCCTGCAAACCCTGGTGCCGTTCGAGCTCACCAGCTTCGACACCGCCGCCCAGGCCGCCATCAGCGCCGCGCGGCCCCGCGATCGCAGCGAGCGGCTGACGTGACCGCGCCGTTGTGTGCGATCTCGGTCGGTCGGCGTCGCCGCTGGCTGGTGTTCGGGGTGGCGCTCATGCTGATCGCCCTCGCCGCGCCGCTGGGCACGAAGTTCCAAAACGCCCAGCAGAACGACCCGTCCGCGTTTCTTCCCGGTGGCGCGGAGTCGGTGCGCTCGCTCGACCAGCAACGCCAGTTCCCCTCGGGAGCCGAAACGCCCGCCGTGACGGTGTTCCACCGCGCCGCGGGCCTGACGGCGGCCGACCGCCAGGCGATCGCCGCATTCGCCGACAAACTGAACTCAGACCCGGTGGCGCACTCCCGCCCGACATCACCGCCGCTGCCGTCCGAGGATGGGACATCGCTGCTCGTGGTCACGCCGCTCGCCGTGTCGGGCGACGCCGACGCATTGACATCGGCGGTGGACGAGATCCGAGCCCGCGCGCACGCCGAGCGCGGAGAAGGCCTGCAAGCGGAGGTGTCGGGCCCAGCCGGCTACTCGACCGACGCCATCAAGGTGTTCAACGGCATCAACACGACCCTGTTCGCCGCCGCCCTGGTGCTGGTGCTGGTGCTGCTGGTGCTGATCTATCGCAGCCCGGTGTTCTGGATCATCCCGATCCTCTCGGTGGTCGCCGCCGAGCAGCTGCTGCGAGCGGCCGGCTACGCCTTGACCGAGGTTGGCGTGACCGTCAACGGGCAGACCGCCGGCATCGCGCTGATCCTGGTGTTCGGCGCCGGCACCGACTACGCCCTGCTGCTGGTCGCCCGCTACCGCGAGGAGCTGCGCCGCAACGAGAGCACCTACCAGGCCATGCGCCTCGCGCTGGCCGGCGCGGCGCCGGCAATCATCGCCTCCGCAGGAACCGTCATCGCAGCACTGCTGGTCGTCACACTCGCAGAGGTGAACTCCACAGCCGGGCTGGGACCCCTCTCAGCAGTCGGGGTGGGATTGGCCATGATCTCGTCGCTGACGCTGCTCCCGGCGCTGCTTTTGATCGGCGGACGACGCGCCTTCTGGCCGTTCGTGCCACACCCCGGCGATACGGGGACAGACGCGACGCACGGCCGCTGGCGGCGGCTTGGGGATCGCATCGCGCGACGGCCCCGCGCGACCTGGATCGGCAGCCTTGCCATCCTGCTCCTGCTCGCGACCGGACTGACGACGTTCTCCACCGACCTCACCACCGCGGACTCGTTCCGCGGAGAACCCGAGGCCGTCCGCGGACAGCGACTGATCTCGCAGTCATTCCCCGCCGGATCCAACGCGCCCACCGTCGTCATCGTCCCCGACGCCGCCCGCGTCACAGCCGTCGCCAAAGCCGCGACAGGCGTCCCCGGTGTCGCAGACGTCTCGTCTCGCTCCGAGCAGGGACCGCCAGGCACGAAGCTGTCGGTGACGCTGGAGGCTGATCCCTATTCGACCAGCGCCTTCGACGTGATCGAGCCGCTCCGGGACGCGGTGAAACACGCTGGGGGCACCGATGTCACCGTCGGCGGCCCAACAGCCGAGGAACACGACCTCCGCGCCGCATCCGCTCGCGACAACAAGCTGCTCGTCCCCCTGATCCTGGCCGTGGTGCTCGTGATCCTGATCGCCCTTCTCCGCGCCCTCGTCGCACCCGTACTCCTCGTTGCAACCGTGGTCGTTTCATACCTGGCCGCGCTGGGAGCAAGCTCCGTGATCTTCACCGAGCTCTTCGGGTTCGCCGGCACCGACCCCTCCTTCCCATTGCTCGCCTTCCTCTTCTTGGTCGCACTCGGCGTCGACTACAACATCTTCCTGATGGCCCGCGTCCGCGAAGAAACCCCACGCCACGGCACCCGAGAAGGCATGCTCCGCGGCCTCGCCGTCACCGGCGGCGTCATCACCTCAGCAGGCATCGTGCTCGCCGGCACCTTCCTCGTACTCGGCGTACTCCCACTCGTCGCACTCACCGAGATCGGCTTCGTCGTCGCCCTCGGCGTCCTGATCGACACCACCCTCGTGCGAAGCGTGCTCGTCCCCGCACTCGTACTCGACCTCGACGCACGCATCTGGTGGCCCTCACTCGCCCTCTCCAAATCCCGACTCTCGCGCCACTGACAGCGCGCCCCGGTGTTGGCTGAGCAAGGCAGCGAGACCGCCACTCACCAGGCGGCCGCGATCCGCTCATCGAGCCGGACCAGACCGGCGCCACGAGAGTGTCTGAAGTTACGGCGACGTCGCCTGCATGCGCTCCAACCAGTCCCCCACAAGAGCCTGGAACACGGCGGGCCGCTCGATCCGGCCAAGGTGATGACCGGCCATGTCGATGACCGCGTAGGTGGCTCGTGGGAACTCCTCGATCAGGCTCCACGCGCCGCGGTAGCCGACGGTCGAGTCCTGGCGGCCGGCGAGGATCAGGCTCGGCTGCGCGAACGGGGCGCTGCCATGACCGGCGTTTACAGGGAGCACGTAGTTGGCTTCCAGTCGTTCCAGGAAGGCGTAATCGGCAGCCCGGTATGCGGGCATGTCGTGGGCTCGGATCTCGTCGACCACCGTTGCTCGTGGGCTAGCAGGGCGTCGGGGATCCATTGCTCGTCGGGTGCGAGATCCGTGAAGATCGACCGATCCTCGATCAGCGTGACCGGGTCGGGAGTGTCGCGTGTGCCGTCAGCCGCCGGTACATCCGGGACGAGCAGTGCGGCGCCTCGCAGTCGTCCGGGCATCGATCGCACAAGTGCCAGCGCGAGGTACCCGCCGTAGGAGTTGCCGGCGACGGCGAACGGTGCGTTCGGTATCACCGCGTCGATGAAGCCGGTGAGGATTGAGAGCACCTGCTGCTGCGTCGAGAGCCACTCGGGCGCAGGGGTGGCGCCGTGACCGGGGAGGTCCAGGTAGGTGCGCTGCCAGCCGGGGTGGGCCTCGAAGATCGGTTCGAGATCGGCCACCATGTAGCGGCGATCCGCCGACCACCCGTGAATGAGCAGGATCGGCCGGCCCTTGCCTCGCACCTCGTAGGAGATCGGGATGCCGTTGATTGTTTCGGTCTGGTGGGTCACGGTGCGCTAAGATAACTGACGCATCAGTTATCTGCAATCCCAGGTCCGTCGGAGGTACCGGGTGAGTCCCAGACCGAGCGTCGAGGCGCAGCGACGAGAGGATGTTCTGGAGGTGACCTGGGAGCTGATCATCGAGGTTGGCCCCGCCAGTGTCCGGATCGCGGATATCGCCGCGCGCACCGGGACGAGCACCGCCACGGTGCACTACTACTTCAAGACCAAGAGCGAGGTGCTGGAGGAGACGTTCCGCTACGCGGTCGAGGAGTCGCGGCGACGCTCGGAGGCTGCGCTGGAGGGCGTCCAGGATCCGTGGGATCGGCTGGTGGCGCTGATCGACGCGCAGCTTCCGCAGGGCCAGGGTCGGCGGGCCTGGGCGTTGTGGCTGCAGCTGTGGAGCGAAGCCCTCGTCGACGCGTCGCTGCGCGCGTTGAACCAGGAGGCATATCAGCGCTGGGCCGACCTGATGGAGAGCATCGTCTGCGACGGCCAGCACAGCGGCCGGTTCCGCGAGATCCCGGCCGGCGACTTCGTGATTCGCCTCCTGACGATGATGGATGGGCTGGCCATCCAGATGCTGATGGACGCGGACGAGATCGACGTCGAGCGGTCGCGCAGGTTACTGCTGGGGTTCGTGCAGGATCAGCTCGGCGTGCCGGAGTCGACGAGGCCGGTCGTCGGCGGTGGCGTGGCGTGAACTGGGAGCCGTTCATCACGTGCGCGATCACCGGCAGCGGCGCGTCACAGGACGTCCATCCCGACCTGCCGATCTCGCCGGCCCAGATCGCCGACGCCGCGATCGACGCGGCGCGTGCCGGCGCGGCGATCGTGCACTGCCACGTCCGCGATCCCGAGACCGGCTCGCCGAGTCGCGACGTGGCGCTCTACCGCGAGGTCGTCGAGCGGATCCGAAGCAGCGACGTCGACGTGCTGATCAACCTCACCACCGGCATGGGCGGTGACCTGGTGATCGGCATGGGCGGGGCGGACGACACGCCGGGGCCGGGAAGCGACTTCGTCGGCCCCGGCGAGCGGATCAACCATGTCCGAGAGCTTCGGCCCGACATCTGCACGCTCGACTGCGGCTCGATGAACTTCGGCGACGGCGACATGATCTACGCGGCGCCGCCGACGTACCTGCGAGCCGGGGCCGAAGCCATCCGCGCCCTGGGCGTGAAGCCCGAGCTCGAGGTGTTCGATCTCGGCCAGCTCTCGTTCGTGAACCGGATGGTCGCCGAAGGCCTAATCGACGACCCGCCGTTCATCCAGGTCTGCCTCGGGATCCCGTGGCTGGCGCCCGCAACCACCACCGCGATGTCGGCCTTCGTCCACGACCTGCCGCCGAACTGCGTGTGGTCGGGATTCGGGATCGGCCGGATGGAGATGCCGATGCTCGCCCAGGCAATGGTGCTCGGCGGCAACCTGAGGGTCGGCCTCGAGGACAACCTCTACCTCTCCCGCGGCGTGTTCGCATCCAACGCCCAGCTGGTCGACCGTGCCGTGGGCATCGTCGAGCGCCTCGGCGGAACCATCGCCGGCCCTGCGACCGTGCGCCAGCGCCTGCGCCTCGACCCGCCCTCGTGATGGCTCAACGGGTCGCCGTCACAGCCGCCTGCGGCGGAATCGGACTGGCAGTCGCCGAAGCGTTCCTCGCCCAGGACGCCCAGGTTCACGTCTGCGACCTCGACGCCACGGCAGTCGCATCCGCCCGCGCCGGGGACTGCTCGCAACCGAAATCGACGTCGCCGACCTGGATGCGCTCGACAGCTGGATCGAGGACGTGACCGCGGCCGGCGGCATCGACGTGCTCATCAACAACGCCGGTACCTCCGGGCCGACGGCGCTGATCGAAGACGTCGACGCCGCTGAATGGGAACGATGCCTCGCCGTCAGCCTGACCAGCCACTACCGCACCTGCGCACGCGTCGCCCCGACCATGAAGGCCGCCGGACGCGGTTCCATCATCAACATCTCATCCACCGCGGGACTGTACGGAATCGGCATGCGGGCGCCATACGTCGCGGCGAAATGGGCCGTGGTCGGGCTGACGAAGACCCTCGCCATCGAGCTCGGCGGCCACGGCGTCCGGGTCAACGCAATCTGCCCCGGATCCGTCGACGGCGACCGCATGCGCGGCGTGATCGAACGCGAGGCCACGGCCCGCCATGCATCACCCGACGACGTGCAACGCGAGTACCTCCAGGGCCAGTCGATCGCGCGGTTCGTCCAGCCCGGCGAAATCGCAGACCTCTGCCTATTCCTCGCATCCGACGCCGCCACCATGATCAACGGCCAGGCGATCGCGGTCGACGGCCACACCGAGACCTTCCACATCATCTGACGCCCGAACTGGCCCCGCTCTGCCGGGCTGTAGCCCTCCCGGCAGCCCCGCGAGCTGTCGCGACAAGCCCCTTTCGCTTGTACGGCCCATGGTTGAACTGTGCGAGGTGGTTGGTGAGTTCAGACTCGCTGCAACGAGGCGGCGCCTTGAACGCTTGGGGCAATCCCAAGGCGTCAACTGACAAGGGCTGAGGTCAATCCATTCCGCGGCGGTCTCGCGTCCAATCGGTTGGACGCGGCCGTCCCGACTGCGGCACCGATCGCGGGTTCGGTCGTCGCCTGCCCACGGTCCCGCGAATGGCCTCGCCTTAGAAGGGCGTCGGCAGGGCCCCAACCAAGGCGCCATGACTCGCGCCTCTGATGAGCTGCCCTCCGACCACCGGGGCCTGATGCATGAATACCGACAAGAGCCCGTCGAGTCGCGCAGCGGATCAGGATTGAAAGCAAGCGGCTTACTCGCGCCACGGCCGCTGCTGCGCTTTCCGCGCAACCACGCCGTTCTCGAGATCGACCCGAGCCTGCTTGGGCCATCCGAGGCCGTTCTCGTGATGCCCCGGTGATGCCCAGCGCATCTCCCTGAAATGGGAAAGCCCTGCAAATGCAGGGCTTTCCTTTAGCCGATTCATAAGCGGGATTCTGTCCTGGACAGCCATCCATCTGGGCCGGCCGTTGCCGGCCGGCTCGTGCCGCCTACCTGGAGCTCGGCGGGCCGCGTCATCGCTCCGATTGGCGTTGCACCGGGTGGGGCTTGCCTAGCCGCCCCCGTCTCCGGGAGCGCTGGTGGTCTCTTACACCACCGTTTCACCCTTACCGGGGGCGTTCACGTGGTACGTCCCAGGCGGTCTGCTCTCTGTTGCGCTTTCCATCGGGTTTCCCCGTCCGGGCGTTACCCGGCACCCTTGCCCTGTGGTGTCCCGACTTTCCTCGACGCTTGCGCGCCGCGGCTGTCTGATCGGCACCCGAATTGTACCGGGATCTCAGGGAGTTGGATTCTTCGGCTTGACGAACACGACACCGCCGGGCGCCGAGTACTCGCGGCCAGCGACCACGAACCGCACCGACAGGTTCAGCGGTCCGCCTTCGGTACGGGGCTGGAAGCTGGTCTGCCAGAGCGTGCCGTTACGCGACGCCGGGTAGTGGTCGGTGGCCGCGATCACCGCCACCTTGCGGGCCTTGCGAGGCAGCCCGGCGATACCCACCGTGACGGTGTCGCCCGCGGTCGGCTCGGACGGATGGGTGACCACCACGGGAGCCCGCCCCTCCCACGTGTGCACGCCGGTGCTCGCCGGATGGAGCAGCCCGAGCGAGCTCAGCAACAGCCACAGCAGCGGCGCGATCACAGGGCCAGATCCTGCCAGATCGCCCGGCGCTTCCCCGCCGATGCCACGGACACGTCGGGCGCCACCATGACCTCGCTCGACCCGGGCGGCGGGTAGACGCGCGGGTCGCGGAGCAGCGACCGCTCGACCAGTGGGCGAGCCGCGGTGACCGGCGTCGGCCGCCGCGTGGCCTCGGACTGCCCGGCGGCGACCGCCGGGTTGAGCGCATTGGCCAGCCACGCGTTCGCACTGACCGGGTGCGGCGCGTAGATCGGGATCGCCCAGCTGCGGACGAGTACGGCAGAGCCCTCGCTGGGCAGGTAGAACCGGCTCCTGCGGCCGGTCTCGACCGCCTCCAGCGATCGCACCATCGCGGCTACCGCCCTGCCCGGCCCGATCGCCGGCGGCCGCCGGCTGACGCGGATCACGCCGCGCAGCGGCGCCAGCAGGTCGACCACGTCCTCGAGGTCGCCGTCGTCAGCGGAGTTCCAGTCATGGCCCGTCGCCAGCAGGGCGGCGCCGATCACGACCTCCGGATCATCGGGGATCGTCACCTGGAGGGGATAGGTCTTGGGCAGCGCAAAGAACGCGCGCCACGACAGGTCGGACAACGAGAGCGAGTGGCGGATGGCGACGCCCGGGTACGCGAAGTCGAGCGGGACGCTGTGATCGAGGTTCGGGTCGGCGGGCGGATCGGCGAACGGCGCCTCCAGGGTCGACCGGTCGGCAACTAACGCGCCGTCCACCGGCTCCACCTTCGACTCCGACACCAGGTACCCCAGCGTGTCCGCGTCGACCAGGATGGCGTCGAGGCGGCCCTGGGCTCCGGCGGCCAGCGACAGCAGCAGGTCGTCGTCGGTGCCGAACGTCTCGACCGTGACGCGGACGCCGGTGCGCCGCTGGAACGACTCGATGGTGATCGGCGCGGCGCCGTCGGCCGGCATGCCGAGCCGCAGCGTCGAGTCGAGCGCCGACGGCCCCGAGACGAGGCCCGGCCCGAACGTCTCGACCTGGTCGGACTGCCCATGAAGACCGCAGCCCGCCGCAGCGACCAGCGCAGCGGCGCCGGCGATGAAGTCGCGTCGCGTCGAGCGCACCGGCGCATTCTCGCAGGAGCGGCCGGCCCGCCCGGCGGATCAGGTCACGAGCCGGAGCTGTCCCACGTTCGCCGGCGGCTGGTCGACCAGGACGCTGGCGCAGTCGCCGCACACCAGATCGTGCGGCTCGAGCTCGACGCCGGGAGAGGCGATCGCGAGCCGCCGCATCGTCCCGCCACACACCGGGCAGTCGGCCGTCCGCGCCCGCCGGCGCGACTGCCGTAGGGCGCCGACGATCACGTCGTCGAGCGTCTGCTCGGTGAGTGCCAGCGCGTTGCTCATAGCCTTCGCAGGACTCCCCGCACGACGCCCAGTACCGCGACCTGGTCGGGGTACATCGGCTCCATCGTCTCGTTCTCGGGCTGCAGCCGGACGCGGCCGTCCTCGCGGAAGAACCGCTTGACAGTTGCCTCGTCATCGCCGACCAGCGCCACCACGATCTCGCCGTTTCGGGCATCGGCCTGCTTCTGGACGACCACCAGGTCGCCCGGCAGGATGCCGGCGTCGATCATGCTCTCGCCCTTGACGGTGAGCAGGAAGTCGGCATTCGCGCAGATCTGGTCCGGGATCGCTACGTGGTCCTCGACCGTCTCCTCGGCCAGGGTGGGTCCGCCTGCGGCGACCTCGCCGACCAGCGGCAGCACTGTCGACCGGCGATCCTCGGAGGGCACCTCGACCGCCACCCGCTCACGCGAGCGGCCGCCCTCGATCACCTCGAGCGCGCGCGGCTTCGTCGGGTCGCGGCGGATCAGCCCCGCGGCCTCCAGGCGGGCAAGATGCGCGTGCACCGTGGACGGCGATGTCAGGCCGACAGCCTGGCCGATCTCGCGCACGGTCGGGGGATACCCGTTCGCGTCGACGTGCTGGTTGACGAACTCGAGGATCTCCTGTTGCCGCTCTGAAAGCTCCACCGTTTCTCTCCCTGGTTGCCGAACATGTGTTCGGGAGGGTAGTGTGGCAGACGGGTCGGACGGAGTCAAATCCGGCGCGGGCACGTGCTGTGGTCGTTGGCCGTTCGGACAAGCGTGTGCCGAGCTTTACCGTGGTTGGCGCTAGGCTCGCTGGACACATCGAGGAAGGTGGACCCATGAGCAGCAGCACCGTTGAGTTGTTCGTCGCAGCGTACGGAACCGAACATGAGGCCGGCGCCGCGCTGAAGGATTTCCAGGCGGCGCAACGGGCCGGATCGATCGATCTGATCGACGCGGCCGTGATCGTGCACACAGCCGAGGACAAGGTCAAGTTCGAGGAGACGGCCGATCCCAGCGGCAAGAAGTGGGCCAAGCGCGGCGCCATCGCGGGCGGCGTGGTCGGGTTGATCTTCCCGCCAAGCATCATCGCCGGCGCGGTGGTCGGCGGCGGCGCCGGCGGTCTCTGGGGCAAGATCCGCGACAAGGGGTTCAAGGATGAGGACCTCAGGCAGATCGGCGAGAGCCTTCCCCCCGGCTCATCAGCGATCATCGCCATTGCCGAGGACCGCATGATCGCGCAGCTCGAGAGCGGACTCGCCGGCTATCAGCGGATCGCGAAGCACGCCCTCTCTGCGGACGCCGCAGCAGCCGTCGTGGCCGAGGTCGAGGACTCACCGGAGCCCGTGGCCGGCTCGTAAACCGTGGAACGCTGGGGTGGGCCGCATGGGCGGCCACCCCAACCATGACGGAATGGAGGAACCCGGACAAGAACGGTGTGCAAGCCGTCCGGGCCCGCCCCGCCATTCCGCGGTCAGTGTCCTCCGGCGAACCGTGCGTTGCCCCACGCCACGGGAACGGCCTCACCACCGGTTGCCGAATTGCCGGCGCCGAAGCATTCGAGTTGGAGGGCATGTACCCCTCGTACATTGACATCGACGATCTTCGGCTTCGGCACGCTGACGTTAACGGTCCGGAGCGTGTGCCCGTCGCTAACAAGGAGTACGGCCGCTTTGAACTGGGGAGATGAGTTAGCCGGCAGTCCGATAGTGGCCTGGAACCGACGAGCGTTATGCGTGATCTTATATACAGGAAAGGCCGTTGGGTCACCGACGTTGCAGTAGAACGAGATGCTCTTGGGATAGATCGATCCGGCGATCTTGACCGCACCCGGTGTCACCGACCCGGCAAGATCCCCGGACGGGGTCAGGTCTGAGAGATACGAGGACGTGCTGGTAGTCACCGGAGTTACCACTGGGGCAGACTCGCCGGCTTGAGAGCTTGCACCGGCCGAAACGGGAAGCACAGACGAAGAGACTGCTGTTGGCGGCGTGCCGGAGTTGACCTGGATCAACACTATGACCAGCGCCACTCCAGCGACGACGCCTCCGATAACCGTCCAGAAGAGTGTCCGCCGTCGCCGCACAGGCCCCGGCATCATCCCGCCCGGCGATAGCAGATGTGCGTCGCCAGTGGGGAATGGAGGACCTCGTCGGGCTCGAAATCGAACTCGGCGACGCCATTGAATATCCCCTCGCCCGACCCGAGGAGAACGGGGACGATGTCGAGCCAGAGCTCGTCGATGACGCCCGCCTGCAGCGCTTGCCGGACGGTCGAGGCGCCGCCCGCGATGTCGATGCCGTCTGCGCCGGCAGCCTCGCGGGCTTGGGCGTAGGCAGCGTCGAAGCCATTGGTGACGAAGTGAAACGTCGTCCCGCCCTCCATCTCGATCGGCGCGTGAGCGTGATGGGTGAGCACGAACACGGGCGCGTGGTAGGGGGGCTCGGGCCCCCACCACCCCGACCACTCCTCGTCCCACTCGCCGCGGATCGGGCCAAACATGTTGCGGCCCATGATGTAGGCGCCGCGGGGGCGCAGCAAACGGCGCTCGGCGGTGACGTCCGCCTCGTTCGCGCGCTCGTCGCCAAGGTGCCAGCCGTGAACCTCGATGCCCCGCTTTCCGAGCGGGTCGTCGCGGCTTTGATCCGGCCCGGCGACGAAGCCGTCGAGGGAGATCGACATGTGGCAGGTGGTGTCGGCCATTGCTGTCCTCCGATGAACGTGTCGTCGTGCAGGCCCATACGCTCACAGTCCTCGCGGGAGAGTCCCGCGCCAGACACGGCGCCCATGCGTGGGGATCGTAACGGAGGCCGGCGCCTCCCCTCCGACGACGTCCACCCCTGGCGCCCTACACGGTGCTGGCCCGCCACGGCTCGTGCTCGTGTGTGAGCCAGACCAGCTCGGGGTCGAACGCGCGCACCCGTAGCTGGCCCTCGGTGTGCGGCTCGTCGAGCTCGCCGAACCACACCGCCACGTCGCCGCCGACGACGACCGGACGTTCGCCCGTCTCGATGACCACAACCTGCATGCCGCGGGTGTGGCCAGGCGCCGGGATGAGCCGGAGCCCGGGCAGCAACTCGAGCTCGCCGTCGACCGGCACATACCGTACGCCGGGCGCCTCGACCCACTCGCGGATCGTGTAGTCGTCCTCGCTACGCGCGTCGTCGAGCTCCACGCGCTGGACGTAGATCGGCCGGCCGGGGAAGAGGTGGTTGCCGCCGCAGTGGTCGAAGTGCAGGTGCGTGTTGACGACGATGTCGATGCCGGCGAGGTCGACGTCCTGCTCGCTCAGCGGACGGAGGCGGGGATCGAGGTCGGCCACCGCCGGGTGCAGCTCTGTCATGCCGGTGTCGACCAGCACGCGCGCGTCGGGATGGTCGATGACGTGGACATAGACCGGCATCCGCTCGCCCTCGGCAAGCAGGTCGGCCACCAGGATCGGCGCGATGGTGGGCGGTGACGGCACCCGCTCATCTTCCCACCGCCCGCGAAGTGCGGCGCACGAATGCGCTCCCACGCTTGACATCGCGCCTTTGGTAAGCGTATCCTTACCGTTAGTGACCACCTACGAACAGGCGGCGCTGGAGGCATTGGGTGACCCGACCCGGCGTGAGATCTTTGAGCGGTTGAGCCGAAGTCCGCTTGCGGTCGGGGAACTCGCGGGCGGGTTGCCGATCAGTCGGCCCGCCGTGTCGCAGCATCTGAAGGTGCTCAAGGAAGCCGGACTGGTCTTTGACCGGCCGGCGGGTACCCGTCGGGTGTATCAGGTCGACCCCCGGGCGGTCGAGGCGTTGCGCGAGTACTTCGATGCGTTCTGGGGACAGGCTTTGCAGAACTTTCAGCGGGCTGTCGAGGCCCCGACCGACCAATCCATGGAGAGCCGATGATTCCCGCACGCGGCGCCGTCGTTCGTCATTCGATCATGGTCGAGGCGTCACAGGACAAAGCGTTCGCCGCCTTCACGAGTGGACACGACACATGGTGGCCGCGTGAGTTCCATATCGGCGGCGCAGAACTCCAAGAGGCCGTGCTCGAGCAGCGCGCCGGGGGCCGCTGGTATGAGCGCGACGTCGACGGCAGTGAGTGTGAATGGGGCAAGGTACTGGTGTGGGAGCCGCCGGCGCGTCTCGTCCTGGCGTGGCAGATCACCGGCGAATGGGCTTATGACGGGGACCTGCTGACCGAGGTCGAGGTGCGATTCGTGGCCGAGGGGCCAAGCCGCACTCGCGTCGAGCTCGAGCACCGTGGCCTTGACGCCTACGGTGATGCCACGGAGCAGATGCACGACCAGTTCGATTCCGGATGGCCTGGTATCCTGGCGGGTTTCGCAGCCGCAGCGGCGGCCTGACATGGCCTACGACGTCGCCCTGTACCTGCATCTCCTGTCGTTGTTCGGGCTGATCGGCGCCATCACCACGGTCGTGTTATGCAACTTCCGACTTCGTGCCGCCGGGTCGTTCAGGGAGGCAGCGCAGTGGGCCCGACTGATCGACCAGGCCAGCTGGGCGTTCCCCGTCGCGATCCTCGGCCTGGTCGCGAGCGGTGCGTACCTGACGACCGAGCGGTGGACGTGGAGCACACCGTGGATCGTCGTCTCCATCGCCGGTTTGATCCTGGACACGGTGCAGGGCCCGCTCATCGCCGGACCGCGTGCCAAAGCCCTCAGGGATGCGCTCACCATGGACGCGGCGACCGGCATGCTCGACTCGCGTGTTCGCACACTGGCACACGACCGGGTGCTGTGGGTCGTCCTTCTCGCAAACCCGGGGATCGCACTCGCGATCACCTGGAACATGACCGTGAAGCCCGGCACAGCTGAAGCCATAGCCGCGATTCTTGTCGGCTACGGCCTCGGCGCCGCGACCGCGCTCCTGGTCACCAAGCAGCCACGTGCTGACGGTGCACAGACCAGGACGTCGATCTCCGGCTAGGCGATGGCATCGCTGGACCTGAGCGGTCCGTTGTCAGGCTCGGCCGGCTGTCGGCACCTTGCTCACGATCCAGTCGAACATCGGCACCTCTTGGCGGCAGCAGACGCCCCCGTGCCCCAGCCCGTCGACCAAGAACGGCTCCGCGTTCGGGATCGCCGCCACCAGTCGACGGCCGTGCTGGATCGCGACCATGGAGTCATCCTCGCTGTGCCACACGGCGACCGGCTGGCAGACGTCGGCCGGCTCGAAGCCCCAAGGCCGAAGCATCGCCAGCCCGTCGTCCAGCCACCCGTCGCGACCAGGCCGGATCGCCTCCTGGATCGCCTCCAGCACGTATGCGGCGATCGTCCGCTGCTCCGGCGTGGCCGCCGCCGGGTCATCACCGAACGCGCTCATGAACCCGTCCACGTCAGCGCTCCGCAGGTGTTCGACCTCGGGGTCGTAGAAGCGCGCCAGCGCCTGTCGCCCCTCCGCCGTCGGCCGCAGCGCCTGCTCCCGGGTCATCTGCAACTCCTCGGGGTCCATGCCGGCGCTGTCGATCTCCTCGTCGAACCCGGAACGGCCGGCGCCTGAAACAACCGCCACTACCCGGTCGGGCAGGAACGCGCCGCAGGCCAGCGCGTACGGACCGCCGCCGGACACGCCGATGACGGCGAACCGGTCGACGCCGAGGTCGTCCATGAGCGCGGCGGTAGCCTCGGCCACGCTGCGCAGAGAGCGGTTGGGGTCGGCGGGCGCGTTGCCGTAGCCGGGGCGGTCGACGCCGATCATGCGCAGTCCCCGCTCGCGCGCCGGCGCGTCCCACCACTCCGGCATCAGACGGGAGCACGGCGTGCCGTTGTGGAAGACGACTGCGAACCCATCTGAGTCGCCAAGCTCGTGGATGATCGAGGAACCCGTCAGACTGCCTCCCGGTGACCGGCCGCCGACGCTACTCCGCTCGAGCCTGACCCGCAACCCGCTCGGCGAGGTGCGAACCGTAACGCCACCAACTCACGGACGGAATCGCCACGCGCGACTCCGCTGGAGCCTCCGCGCAATCGGCGCGTCGACTACCGGGCGCTGAGCGCCTCGCCGGCCACCACACCGAGCATGGTGAACAGGCCGACGGAGAAGAGGGCGTAGCTCACCGCCGCCAGGCGGACGCGACGAGCACCGAGCGGCCGGCCGCCGACCGACCTCGCGAGCGTGACCGTGACGATCGCGCAGGTAAGCGCCGCAGCGGCCGCGTACCGCACGTCCGAGTCGCTGGAGATCCACCGCGTCGCCACCCTGCCCACTCGCGTCGGTCGCACCTTGTCCAGCTGGCGTTCGATGCGGGCGCCGCTGCTGCCGCCCGCCCAACTGCTCCACGCCGTGTTGATCCAGCGGCATGCGGCCAGGTTGATCGAGATGACGATGGTCAGCGCCCCAAGCAACACGATCAGCGGGTTCCACATCGCAGCCAACGCCGCTACCGGCAGGCCGATCACGTAACCGTCCGCCAACCAGTACGCGACGATGACGCCGGCGGCGACGGACGTATGGCCGCCGATGTTCGCTCGCTGGTCCTCCATGGTTCACGTATCGGGTCGAGCTGCCCACACCGTGAGTCGACCCGGCGCATATGGGCTCTCACGTGGTCTCGAGCAGGCCGATCTCGTCGCCGGTGGTGGTGTACCAGTCGGGGTGTGACTGGCCACACCACCGATCGACCAGGGTGGAGAACCGTGCGACCTTCGCCGGGTCGAGAGCGGCCGCCTGCTCGGCGCTCGTTGCCCCGTCGAAGTACGGCAGCAGGGGCGAGACAGCGGCGTTCATCGCCGTGGCGAGCAGTGGACGCGCGTCGGCCCACGTGGTGAGGTGCGCCTCGTATTCGACCTCGCCGGTGCGCCGCCAACCGGCGGCTTGCATTGCGTCGGACTGCTCGGCGCCGTTGGGCATGCTGGCGGCAAACACGACGTTGCGAGGTATCACCGGGGGCGGCATGGTCGCTGAGTCGCGTACGGCATCTCGGGCGAATGCGCGAATCGCCTCCAGGCCGTCCTGTTCGCGGAAGACTGGCTCTGCAAGGTCGTTCTGGATGGTGCGCTGGACCACGAGATACGGCGTCTGGGACAAGGATCCGAGCGTCTCCTGATGGGTATCGTTCCCGATGATTCCGATCAGCGGAACCTGGCCCGCCCATGCTCGGCCGTGGCTCTCCGAGATCAGCTCGTCACCGACGCGCAGCCGAAGCCCGGGCACGTACGTGTGGGAGATGAACCCCTCCCCGCCGCCACGCGAGTGGTAGCCGAGTTGGAGCATCGCAGTGATTCCCTTGGACGGCAGATCGAAGACATTCCACGTCTCCAGGCGCGCCTCGGTCGGCAGACATCCCGCCGAGACGTTGGTCGGGTTCCCGCCGCCGTGGTTGTCCAGGATGATCACCTCCGACGCGCCTCCCTCCAGCAGGCCTTCGACCGCGGCGACCGTGTCGGCTTCCATCCGGGGCTGGCCCGTGCGCCAGTACTCCGGTCGGCACGCGAAAATCTCGCGCGGCCGGCGAAGTTGCGACACCCCTTCCATGTCGATACTCAGAACCACTCGCACGCGTGTCTCCCTCATCGACCGCCCGTGAGCCGGAGCAGATGCTACCGGGATCGTGTGCTCAACCACACGCCGGCAGCGGCTTGGCGGGGTCCCTGTCGCCAGGCGGCAGATAGCGTTGCTGTGCCGGGGCTACTTGCGGACGTGGAACCGGAGGATGGTGGCGTCGCCCGACCGCGCGCTGCCGATCGGTTCCAGGTCGACCCTGGTCAGTCCTGGGGACGAGAACGGGATGCCATCGCCGAGCAGCACCGGCAGCACATACACCAGGATCTCGTCGACCAGCCCTCGCCTCAGGCACTGGCCCGCCACATCGGCGCCGAGGATCTCCAGGTTCTTGCCGCCTGCGGCGTTCAGTGCGGTGGCAACCGCGTCCGCGATGTCCCCGCTGAGGATCGTGACGTCCGGGTCCGGCGGCTCCAGCGGTCGATGCGTGAGGAGGAAGAACGGCCCGGCGAACGGGTAGTCCACGCTGCCGGGCTCCTCGGCCTCCATCTTGCTGCCGACGTCCCAGGTTCGCCGCCCGATCAGCATCGCGCCGGTGGCCGCCGCGACTCCCGCGAAATCCTCCGGCGCCACGAACTGGGCGAGCGGGCGACCACCGCCCCAATCCATCCGATGGCCGGGACCCGCGATGAAGCCGTCAAGCGACATCGCCCTGTTCACGACCACCTTGCCGTTTCCGGTGCTCGTAACGCTCATCTGCTCCTCCGAGGCACCACGGGGTGTTCCCATTCCCCGTTCGGACGTCTCTTGGACACCATTCTTGCATCCTGCCTGGAAGAACGAGACGGCTCGGACGGCGGCGCAATGGGGTTACCCGGTTGTACGATCGCTCCATGGTCAAGGAGGCGAAGGGGATCCGAATCCGCGATGTCGGCATCCGATAGCGCAGGTTCGATGTCGAGGGGCGATCAGATCCGGGACGGTCAGCGGGAGACGTGGGCCGGCCTTTCGGCGGGCTGGGAGAAGTGGGACTCGATCATCATGGATCAGCTGGGCCCGGTCGGCACGGCGATGATCGAGCGTCTCGACATCGCCGACGATCAGCAGCATCTGGACATCGCGTCGGGCACTGGTGAGCCGGGGCTGAGCGTCGCCAGGCTCGCGCCAAGGGGGCACGTGGTTCTGACCGACCTTGCGGCCGAGATGCTCGACATCGCCACGCGGCGAGCGGGCGCGCAGGGGATCGCGAATTTCGAGACCAGGGTGTGCAGCGCCGACGACCTGCCGTTCGGTGACGCGACATTCGACAGTGTCTCGGTGCGGTTCGGGTACATGTTCTTTCCCGACGTCGCCAAGGCGACCGCCGAGTTCGTGCGCGTGCTCAAGCCGGGCGGGCGAGTCTGCTCGTCGGTATGGGTCAAGCCCCAGGAAAACCCGTGGACGGCGGTCGTCATGCAGGCGATCGCGGCAGAGGTGATGCTGGCGCCACCCGACCCGGACGGGCCGAACATGTTCCGGTGCGCCGCTCCGGGATATGTCAGTGCCCTGTACGAGGCCGCGGGGCTGCGCGACGTTGCCGAGTGGGACGTCGACGTCGAACTCGTGACGCAATCGCCGGCGCAGTACTGGGAGATGATCAGCGAGCACGTCTCGCTCGCAGTCGCGGCGCTTCACCATGTCGACGAAGCGGCGCGGGAGCGGATCGCGAACTCCGTCATCGCCAAGGCCAGCGCCTACGAACACGACGGCAACGTACGGATTCCGGGCGTGGCCCGGTGCATCGTCGGCACGAGGTAAGGCCCCGAACTGTCGCTGCCCCAGCACCGATGACTCCCGGGCGGCAGCGCAGTCTGAAGTACCAGCGACAGGCCAGCCAGACCAAGGAGTTCCGATCATGCGGAAGCTGATAGCGACAGTGTTCAACTACTCGGTCGACGGCCTACTCGCCGATCAGGACACCGAGTTCTGGAAGTTCTGCTTCGACCTGCCTGAAAACCGTGACCCAGACGATCCGGAGCAACTCGACTTTCTCCGGAACGCGCACGCGCACATCATGGGCCGCTCCGCCTACGAGAGCATCTCCGGGCCGATGACGGCCAACACCGACCACCCCTTCGCCCCGATCCTGAACGCCGCGCGCAAGGTCGTCTTCTCCCGGACTCTGAAAACGGCGGAGTGGGCCAACACCACCATCGCCGCGGGTGACACGACAGAAGAGGTCGACAAGCTCAGGCTGGGCGGCGACGGCCATATCGTCGTCTGGGGCGGCGTGAGCTTCTGGCGGTCGCTCATGGTGCTCGACCTGATCGATGAGGTCCACATCAGCATGTTCCCCTACGTTGCTGGCGAGGGCACCCGGCTGTTCGACGGCGTCCCCAAGTCGTACGCGCTCGACCTGATCTCCAGCATTCCCTCCAGCAGCGGGATCGTCGAGCTGCAGTACCGCCGGCCGCGCTAACCCGCGGCTCAAGGGCCTCGATCAGGCGCCGCGCGGAGGCTCCCAGAGCTCGAACCGAGTGCCCTCGGGGTCGACCGCCCATGCGAAGCGACCCTGCTCCGACTCCTCCAGCGCGTCGATCACCTCGACGCCGGCCGACCGCAACTGGGCCAGCATCGCGTCGAGATCGGCGACGCGGAAGTTCACCATGTACGCCTGTTCCGGCCGTCCGAAGTACCCGGTCTCGCGATCGAAGATCGCCCAGGTAGTAGAACCGCCCGGCGTCCACTCGAACGGCTTGCCGCCCCAATCGGAGATGTCGATGCCGAGATGTTCGGCATACCAGTCGCGAAGGCTCGCGGCCTGCGCGGCGCGCTGAAACACCCCGCCGATTCCGGTGACCCCCGCTGCATGCCGGCCATGCTACGCCAGATTGCGAATAGCCTCCATGCGATATAGCATGACGGCTATTGTGTCGAAGCCGACCATCCCGCGGCAAGGAGGCGCCACATGGCCAGGATCAGGTACGACGAGCAGACCGCCACGGCGTTCAAGGCAGTCCGCGAGGTGCCACGCGACGGACTCTCGGAGTGGCACGAGGCGGTAGCGCGTCACCTGCGCCCGTCGCCGGGAATGACGCTGGTGGACATCGGCGCCGGAACCGGCGCGTTCGCCGCTGCCTTCAGCGACTGGTTCGACCTCCGTGTCCTCGCCGTCGAACCGTCGGCCGCGATGCGTGATCGGATCCCGCGGACGCCGTCCATCCAGGCGCTCGAGGGAGACGCATGCTCACTCCCACTGCCAGACGGCTCGGCAGACGCCGCCTGGCTTTCCCTCGTCATTCACCACATCCCCGACCTCCTGGCCGCCGCTCGCGAGATCCGCCGCGTCCTCCGGCCCGAGGCCTCCGTCCTCATCCGCCAGGGCTACCCGGACAGGTACGAGCCCGCGGGGCCGCTGAAGCTGGACGGGATCGAGATCGCCCGATGGTTCCCGGAGACCGCTCGGACGATCGAGACGTTCCCCTCCCTCACGGACACCCGCGCCGCATTCGAGGCCGCAGGATTCCGCCGGCACACCCTCGAGCAGGTTCGTGAGACGTACCCGGCCAGCCTCGCGGGCTTCCTCGGCGAGGTGGACACGTACCGCCACGCCGACACAACGATGCGCAGTCTCACCGACGACGAGTTCCTCCGCGGGAAGGAACGACTCCGCCGTGCCGTGCGACGGGCCGAGAGGATCGCGAGTCCGGAACCCCGGAGCAACTGGCTCGACCTCCTGGTTCTGCGTTGACAGGCTAGGCCGTGGCGCGATACAGGCGCCAGCGATCGGGGACGCCCTTCAGCTCGCGCTCGCCACGG
Source organism: uncultured Actinomycetes bacterium (assembly GCA_963720885.1). Taxonomy (GTDB): domain Bacteria; phylum Actinomycetota; class Thermoleophilia; order Gaiellales; family JAICJC01; genus DATLLN01. Next base: position 499,286 of record CAVRGW010000002.1, read on the forward strand.
TCCGCGAACACGATCCCCGATCCCGCCGTCAGGTCCTTGATCGTCTGGGAGACGAGCACTTCGGATGGTTCGGCGACCGCGCCGACACGCGCTCCGATCGCAACGGCGATCCCACTGACGTCGTCGCCGTCGAGCTCGACCTCTCCCGTGTGCAGACCGGCGCGCACCTCGATTCCGAGCCCGTCCACGTCCGCGACGATGGCCTGGGCGCAACGCACCGCACGAGCAGGACCGTCGAACGTCGCCAGGAATCCATCGCCCATGGTCTTGACCTCGCGACCGCGGTAGCGGGCCAGGTGCGCGCGCACGACCTGATCGTGCTGTTCGCGCACCTGCCGCCACGCCCGGTCGCCGAGCGCTGCCGACTGCGCGGTCGAGTCGACGATGTCGGTGAACAGCACCGTCGCCAGGACGCGGTCGAACACCGCGTCGTGCTCCCTCACGCCGGACAGAAACGTCTCGAACTCGAGGTACGCCTCGGGCTCCAGCGGGTAGTGGTCGCCGCTGGGGAGCTCGACGTACCGGGCGCCCGGGATCTGCTCGGCGACCCACGGCGCCGCCTCCTCCTCCCCCCGCTCGACGTCGCCCCGGGAGCGCATCACCAGCGTAGGCAATCGGATCTGGGAGAGCAGCGGGCGCACGTCCACCTGACGTTCGGAGTCGAGGATGGCGCTGATCGCCTGCGGGCTCGCGCACAGCCGGGTGAACCGCGCCCACCTGGCGATCTCGTCATCGTCCAGCGTGCGATCGGTCATCTGCTCCATGTTCCAGCGCCAGAACTCCTCGGTGCCCCACCCGGCCTCGAGGCGGCGCCGGAACTCGGCATCCTCCTCCGTCGTCCATCCCCACGGGAAGTCGTCCGTCTTCCAGTAGAACACGAGCGGCGCCACCAGTCCGAGCGCCGTGACCCGATCGGGAAACGAGGCGGCGAACAGCAGCATCACCGCGGCGCCCGCCTCGTACCCGAGCAGCACCGCCCGCTCCGATCCGACCGCATCCATCACCGTGCGGATGTCCTCCAAGCCCTTCTCGACGGCCATCACGTCAGGCGATGTCGGCCGGTCGGACACGCCAAACCCCCGGCGGTCGAACAGGATCACCCGCGCGTAACGGCCGAACGACTCGAGGAACGCCGCCATCTCGGGGAAGTCCCAGCAGGCGTCGACGTTGAACAGCCACGGCGGGTGGATCACCAGGTCGTGTGGGCCATCGCCGAACACCTGGTAGGCGATGTGGACGCCGTCGGCCGTCTTCGCATAGCGGGTTGTGCGCATCGGCGCGAGTCTATCCACCGCACCGAAGCCGCACCGATGTGGTCAGCCGCGGTCCAGATTCTCCGCTCGCTCCTTGATGCCCTTGAGCATCTTCCGTTCCATGATGAGCGATCCAGGTTCCATCGGAATCATCCCGATCCTGTCCTTCAGCCTCGGCAGCCGGAACCGGTTGCGGCTGATCAGGCGACTCCCGCCGTCGGCGGCGTGCTCGATGACGAACGTCCACACCCAGTTGCCGTCCGCCGATTGCGCGGCCAGCACGTGCTCGGGCTCGACGCGCCGGAAGCTCATCTGGTTCGGCCCGTAGCCGAAGCCCTCGCCGACCTGCGGATGCTGGAACTCGGGCAGCACACGATCGACGCTGTGCATGTTGAGGCCGAGCAGGTTCTCGATCCAGTCGTAGGTGTACGCGCCGCCCCGCGGCGCCGGGCCCATCTGGGCGATCCACGGCCAGACCGCCGGCGGCGGCGCATCGATCGTGATCGCCCGCGTCGCGACCCCGTCCGCCTCCTCGAGCAGCTCGTCGCCGGGCAGCCGTCGGGTCGCCTCATCCGGGGTCGCCCCCCAGGTGAGGACCGGGTCACGCAGGAACGAGCGGTACAGGGCTGCGCCACCCATCAGCGCGCCTGCGGTGAAGAGCAGAGTCTTGCCGCGCAAGGAGGCCTCCTTCCGTCGGGACCCTCCATTCTACGAGTGCGGAGCCCCGACTATGGTAAGGCCGGCAAGGGAGGTGGATCGTGCACGAAGCTCAGATCGGGGAGACGACACAGGGCCGCTTGCCGGCCGGCGACGGCTGGTTCATCCTCAACCTCGGCGAGATGCCGTGGGAGACCATCCCCGGCTACGGCGTCTGGCGCGGCTTCGACTGGGCGAACGAGCGGCCGGGCGTCGGTGTTCACGTCCACGTCCTACAGCCCGGTGAGACGAACGGCTACTACCACGCCGAAGCCGCCCAGGAGGGGTTCATCGTGCTCAGCGGCGAGTGCCTGGCGATCGTCGAGGGCGAGGAGCGGCGAATGCGGCAGTGGGATTACTTTCACTCACCTCCGGGTACCGCGCACGCAACCGTCGGCACTGGCGACGGTCCGTGCGTGATCCTGATGTTCGGCAGCCCCGATCCCAGCCGCAAAGTCGAGTGGATCGCCGACGAGACTGCCGCCCGGCACGGCGCCAGCGTCGAACGCACGACCAGGATCGACCGCGAGGCGTACGGCGATCTACCGGACGAAACGGTCGTGCCGCCCCCGCCGCCGTTCCGGGATCAGGCGGAGATGTAGAGCCGCGCGACCGGCACGCCGTACGGCCAGGAGCCCGGCGACATGGTCGGGTACCTCCTGATTCCCTGATCGCATGGGCGGTCACCCAAGCACCGGCGTCCGGTCTGGTACGGTGGCGGGCATCGTCACCCACGGGAAGGGGTCGCCATGTCTGAGACGCTCACCGGTACCTGCCTCTGCGGCGGTGTGGAGTTGGAGGTCACCGACCCACAGGCGCTCGGGTACTGCCACTGCAGCCGCTGCCAGCACTGGGTCGGATCGAGCCTGGCCGGCATCGTCGTGGCCAAGGAGAACTTCCGGTTCGCGAAGGGCGAGGATCTGGTGAAGACGTACGAGAGCCACCTGGCGCCGCGCAACTTCTGCAGCAACTGCGGATCCAGCCTCTGGGATGACCTTGGCGCCGTCAACTTCGTGTCCGCCGGGCTGTTCCCCGACCTCGACATGAAGCCCAGCTTCCACCAGCTGGTGGCCTACAAGGCGAGCTGGCACGAGATCGGCGACGACGCCCCCCAGTTCGCCGAGCTGCCCGGCTGACGGCCGACCGTATCAGCAAGCTGACCGCGCGCCTTGACGGCGTCTCCGAGCGCCGGCACGACGGCCTGCTCCAGTGGCGGTATCACGGCCGGGTGGTCGCCCGGCAGCTGGACGCAGACCACCTCGTCATCCGGACGTCGTTCGAGGCACGTGACCTGCTGCTGCAGTCCTTCCCGGAGACGTTCTCGGTGCCCACGCGCTTCGCGAAGCACATGATGGTCGTCGCCGACCTCGAGCACGGCAACGCCGACGCCGTCGAGGACGCCGTGATCGACGCCTGGGAGCTGCAGCGCTCCCGTGACCGCGGCTAGACCGCGACCGTCACGCGCAGGAACGTCGCGGGGATCGACGTGCTGTCGCCGCCCTGGTTGTGCTCGTTGAACAGCGCCTCCAGCTCGGCATGCAGCTCGTCCTCGCGGCCGTTCGCCGCTGCCGCCTCGTAGGCGTTCATGGTCGGCCCGTAGTAGTCCTTGAACAGCACCAGGAACTCGGACGGCGGCGCCGGGGACGTGAACGTGTAGGTGTCGCGCTGGAACGAGACCTGATCCTCGGGCACCCCCGCTGCGCGGAACCGCTCGACCACCTGCTCCTCAACGCCCCACAGCATCGGGCTGACGAACCCCTCGGGCGGCGGAGGCGAGTACGCCGAGCTGATCCGCAGGATCTGAGCGACCAGCGTCGGATCGCCGGGGATCCAGTTGCCCATGACGACGCGACCGCCGGGCCGGGTTACGCGGACGACCTCACGGGCGACGGCCTCCGGTCGGGGTGCGAACATCGCGCCGAACACGCTGACGACGAGGTCGAAGCTGTCGTCGGCGAGGTCGCTCAGGTCGGTGGCGTCGCCCTCCTGGAACGTCAGGTTGTCGAGGCCGAGCTCGCGCGCCCGTGCGTTGCCGGCCGCGACAAGGTTGCTGGCGATGTCCACGCCGAGGACGTTCGCGCCGAGCCGGGCAGCCGGGACGGCTGTGGTGCCGTCGCCGCACCCGAGGTCGAGCACATCCATTCCCGGCGTGACGCCCAGTGAGGCAACGAGCGCCTCACCGCTCTCCCGCATGCTCGCCGCGATACGGGTGAAGTCGCCCTTCTCCCACAGAGCCTTGTTCGGATTCATGGCCTCCGCCTTTCGGTGGGCAGCACGGTCAGGGGTCAAGCATAAAGCCAACCGCCGGGTTTCTCAGAGCTCCCAGCCGATGGTGATCGACCGGTGGAGGCCGGGGAGCGGCAAGCCGGCCGCCTCCGCCTCCACCGCGTCGCGCTGAGCGCGGTTCAGCTTGCCCCATGTCTGCACCGTGATCGCCTCGTTGGCCCGCCGCCAGGTCCCGCGCACCTCGCCGTCGATCACCAGGGCACCAGGCCACACGCGCGGCGTCCACAGCTCCCCGCGGTGGTTCGCGTCGGGCACCAGCAGCGCCCGGTCATCCCCCCAGAACAGGTAGTAGGAGTCTCCGCTGGGCAACAGGCGGACCGGGGCGGCCGGACCGGGGTCGGTACGGAAGTCCTGCTCGTCGCTGCCCAGAATGAACGCCTCCCCGATCGGCGTTCGTACCGCGGTCAACGCCCCGGCGAGCGCCTCGAAGGCCGCCGCACCCATCCGCGTTGTGATCCCCGCCCACTTGGCAAACGCCGCCGACGTCGTCGGCCCGTAGACGTGCAGGTATCTGCGCGCCAGTTCGAGCCTGGCGGCGAATGGGTCGATCTCCGGCCGCGGCAGCGTCCACACCGTCGGCAGCCGCGCGCCGGCCCAGCGGATCGCGACCGTGCCCGTCCTGGCGGCGTACCGTAGCGAGTTCGGGTCGACGCCGAGCGCCCGCCCCGCCTGGCCGTAGGTCATCGTCCCGCCGTCGAGGTGCTCCCGCAGCCGCTCCGCCAGATCCTCCGAGCGGTGCCGTCCCTTGGCGTCGTCCGGAAACCGGCCGAGCGAGAACACGGGGAGGTCGCGCTCGGCGACGACGTACACCTGGTACCGCGGCCCCCATAGCTGGATCAGCGACGGGTCGTCCCAGATCGCGGACTCCGCACCCACGACGCGGGCGTGGATCGAGAGCAGCGCAGCCCGCGGCATGCTGTCCTGCAGCCCTGCCCAGGCGGCCCGGCGCAGCGACTCCGGCCCGGACGGCAGGCGCTCGTCGAGCGCACCCGCCCGCCGCCGGAAGCCAAGGATCTGCGTCCTGGACAGCTCGAGCGGCGCGCTCATGGCGGCAGCGTACCCGCTCGACGACGGGCTACCGTGTCGCCGAGATGCAGCGACAAGGTGCGCCCAGGTGACCGACGGTGGCAGCTCGATCCCGGCCGTCCGCGCGCTGCTGCGCACGCTGGCCGCCGGCCGGCACGTCGCCGAGCTGGGCACCGCCTACGGAGAGGGCGCCGCGGCAATGGCCGAGACGGCGCGCAGCGTGGTCACCGTCGAGCAGGACGCCGAGCGTGCCGCGGTCGCGCGCGAGCGCCTCGCCGGACTGGACAACGTCGAGCTGCTCGAGGGCGACGCCTGTCAACTGCTGCGCGGGCGCGGCCCGTTCGGCCTGGTCTTCGCCGACGGCGGGGTGTACGACTGGGAGGCGATCATGCGCCTGCTCGCACCGGGTGGAGTGCTCGTCAAGGACGACCTCACCCCCGGCTCGCCGATCGACGACGACCCCGTCCGCGAGTTCCTGCTGCGCGACCCGCGGCTGGCGGCGGCCGAGATCCTGACGGCGCCGACGGCCGCGGCGATCGTCGCGGTCCGGCGCTGACGCTCAGCCGAGCAGCACGGCCCACTCGGCGCGGATCGAGACACAGTGCTCCAGGCCGCGGAGCTCCCGCGCCGTGTCCTCGCTCTCGACGTGTGGAGCGCGGAGCACGTTGAGGTACTCGGCGAGATCCTTGAGATCCCAGGTCAGACGGAAGAAGTCGAGCGCGTTCGCGTCCACCGCTCGTCCCGTCGCCTCGGTGTAGGCGACGGCGGCGGCGTCCTCGGGCGTTCGCGCCAACATCCACAGGTCGCGCTCGGGCGGCGCCAGGGCGACCGTGTCCCAGTCGACGAGCACCTTGCCACCGGGGGTGGTCAGGATGTTGGCCGGATGCGGCTCACCGTGCGTGATCACGTCCGCACGGCCGCGCGCCCGCACGGCCGCGGCCAGCCGTTCGGCGAGGCCCAGCAGCTCGATGACGTCGTCGCGCCGCGCGTCGAATGCGCGCTGGGCGCGCCCGGAGTACGGCCCGCCCTGCCAGGCGCCGCCGTCCCTCAGCGCCAGCTCGATGTGCGATCCGCCCGGCAGCGACAGGCCGGCGACGTTCGCATCCCGCGGCGCCGCCGCGGTCGCCTCGTGAATGGCGATCAGCATCTCGACCACGCCCGGTGCGTTCGGCGGGTCGTCGAACCGGCCGGCGGGCCCGTCCACGAACGGGTACACCGCGAGGGCGTAGAGGTCGCCGATCCGCCGCAGAATCTCCCCCGCCCGGGACGGCAGCGGCGCGACCACGAATCCAAGCCCGCAGCCGGCCAGCGCTGCAGCGGTGTCCAGCGCCGCGCGCAGGCCGGCGAACGCCGCGTCGGGCTCGTCGCCCAGCCACGCCTTCTGGCCGAGGTGGTCGACGGTGGCGAACGCACGCCCACCGTCGGCGGCGATCACCGTCCAGTGGTGGCTGCCGGCGCCCACCGGGGCGTAGTCGATGCGGTCGACGGCGATATCCCAGCCGCCGGCCAGCTCATGGGTCAGCGTGCCCGGGTCGAGATCGTCGGGAGGTGTGCGCATCGGCCCACTCTATGGCCACTCGTGCCCCGCCAGGCACGTGATAAGACTCCCTCTCTCCGGTCGCAGCGCGCGGCCGTCGTCGGCACACAACTCCCCAGGGGGCACACGCATGGCCAAGCGCAGGTTCAACGGCGTCGTGAACGTCGACATCAAGGACTCGGTGCCCGACTGGGAGCCCTACACCCAGCCGATCGCCGAGGTGGGCTCGCCGAACGTCCTCTACGTCGTCCTCGACGACGTCGGATTCTCCGCGATGGCGCCGTTCGGCGGCCTGATCGAGACGCCGAACATCCAACGGATCGCCGACGCGGGTCTGCTGTACACGAACTTCCACACCACTGCGCTCTGCTCGCCGACCCGGTCGTGCCTGCTCAACGGGCGCAATCACACCACCAACGGCATGGGCTGCATCACGGAAGCGACGTCGGGCTTCCCCAACGCCAACGGCCACATCCCGTTCGAGTGCGCCAACATCGCCGAGGTGCTCGTCGAGCGAGGCTGGAACACCTACATGGTCGGCAAGTGGCATCTGTGCGCGGAGGACGAGATGAACCTCGCGTCGTCGAAGCGCCAGTGGCCGCTCGGCCGCGGTTTCGAGCGGTATTACGGCTTCCTGGGCGGCGAGACCAACCAGTGGTATCCGGACCTGGTGTACGACAACCACCCGGTGCCGCCGCCGGCAACGCCCGAGGAGGGCTACCACCTGAGCGCCGACCTCACCGACAAAGCCATCGAGTTCGTCCAGGATGCCAAGGCGATCGCGCCCGACAAGCCGTTCTTCCTCTACTACTGTCCGGGCGCGGCGCACGCTCCGCACCACGCGCCGAAGGAGTGGATCGAGAAGTACCGGGGCCGCTTCGACATGGGGTACGAGGCGTACCGGGAGGGGGTGCTCGAGCGGCAGAAGTCGCTTGGGATCATCGACCCCGGCACCGAGCTGACGCCGATCGACCCGTACGCGGATACCACCAGCCACGACGGCAAGGCATGGCCGCACGGCGACACGGTGCTGCCGTGGGATTCGCTGACCGAGGACGAGCAGCGGCTGTTCTGTCGAATGGCCGAGGTCTACGCCGGCTTCCTGGCCCACGCCGACCACCACCTCGGGCGGCTGCTCGACCATCTCGAGGCGTCGGGCGAGCTGGACAACACGATCATCGTTCTCGTCTCCGACAACGGTGCGTCTGGCGAGGGAGGCCCGAACGGCTCGGTGAACGAGAACAAGTTCTTCAACGGCGTCCCCGACTCGATGGAGTCCAACCTGGCACAGCTCGATGAGCTGGGCGGCCCCACCACGTACAACCACTACCCGACCGGCTGGGCCTGGGCGTTCAACACGCCGTTCAAGCTGTGGAAGCGCTACGCCAACTTCGAGGGCGGCACGGCCGACCCGCTGATCGTGTCGTGGCCCAAGGGGATCGCGGCCAAGGGTGAGGTGCGGCGGCAGTACGCCCATGCCGTCGACATCGTGCCGACGCTGCTCGACTGCCTGGGATTCGAGATGCCGGATGCGATCAACGGCTACACGCAGCATCCGATCGAGGGAGTGAGCTTCGCCCCGACGTTCGAGGACGCGTCCGTCAAGACCCAGAAGACGACGCAGTTCTACTCGATGCTGGGCACGCGCGCGATCTGGCACGACGGATGGAAGGCGGCGACCGCCGTGCCCGCCGCCCCCGAGTCGTGGGGCGACTTCGCCGAGCAGCGCTGGGAGCTGTACCACACGGACGAGGACCCCAGCGAGTGCCACGACCTGGCCGAGCAAGAGCCGGTGCGCCTGCAGGAGCTGATCGCACTCTGGTGGGCCGAGGCGGGCCGCTACCAGGCGCTGCCGCTCGAATCGCGGGGCGCGATCGAGATCCTGGGCACGGAGCGCCCCCAGCTGTCGCAGCCGCGCACGCGCTACATCTACTACCCGGGCGGCGCCGAGATCCCCGAGTCCGTCGCGCCGAACATCCGCAACCGGTCGTACACGATCGCCGCCGAGCTCGACGTGGACTCACCCGATGCGGAGGGCGTGATCTTCTCGCAGGGATCGCGGTTCGGCGGCCATGCGCTGTACATCGCGGACGGCAAGCTGCGCTACAGCTACAACTGGATCGGCGATCACATCCAGACGGTGGAGGCGGATGAGCCTGTCCCGACGGGGCACGTGGTGGTGTCGGCGTCGTTCGAGCGCGAGAACGACGAGCTCCCGGCGACCGGCACGCTGACGCTGCACATCCGCGACCAGGCCGTCGGATCCGGCCAGATCATGACCCAGCCCGGCAAGTTCGGCCTGGGCGGGGGCGGCCTGGTGGTCGGCGCCTCCGGCATCGAACCGGTGGTCGACGGATACCCCGGCGCGCCGCCGCACAGCTTCACGGGCGGCTCGATCGCCCGGGTGGCGATCGACGTCAGCGGTGAGGCCTTCGTCGATCTTGTCGCAGAGGCGAAGGCGGCCTTCGCCCGCCAGTAGCGGCGGTGATCTAGAAGCCGAGAACCACGTCGTGCGGGAGCGCGGCCAGCGCCGAGGCGTCGGCCGCGACCCCGCGCTCGTGGAGCTTGCGGACGAGGGATGCCCAGTACCCGGCCACGTCCTCGCCCTCGTCCGGCCCGACCACCGTCCGCGCCGTGAACGCCAGGTCGTCCGGCAGATGGTCGGCGGCCGCCGGTGACTCGCTCCAACCGCGGTCGTCGAGGAGGACGATCCGCCGGCCGTCGGCAAGCACCGCGTCGAACTGCGCGGAGAACGACGCGTGGTCGGGATGCGGATGCGCCCGCCGCCGCACCGTCGTCTCGAGCCGGACGACCTCCACGCCTAGACGCCGTCCAGGGCGGGCATCGACGAGTCGGCGGTGATGCACCCCCACAGGTAGAGCGCGGCGCCGACGTCGCCGGTCCACAGCGAGTAGCGGCCCTGGCCGTGCTGCTCCCGCGCAGCCCGCACCTGCCCCGCCGCGTGCATGGCGAAGGCGCGGGCCCGGTCGAGCCAGCGCTCGTCGCCCGTGCGGTCGAGCAGCTTGAGGAAGGCGTAGCCGTTGCCCGCCGTGCCGTGGCACAGTCCCGGCCCCTTGACCAGCGGCCCGGCTTGCCAGGTGAGCTCGCCTCCCCCGGTCAGCAGCCCGGTCAGCTCGTCATCTCCGGGAGCGATCGCCGCGAACGATGTGACGATCCCCGGAGCGCCGTGGCACCACTGCGTGCGGACTCCCGACGAGGGCCGTGGGAACTCGAGCGTCGCCGGCCACTGGACGAGGTCGCCGTCGCGCTGGGCGAGCTCGCGCAGCACGTCGACCGACCGGCGCTCCAGCTCCGCCCGGCGCGCGCGGTCGAGCAGAGCGCCTTTGGCGAGCACCAGGACGTTCGCGGCGAACCCGTGCCCCGGCCCGACGTAGTGCCGCAGCTGGCCGTACATGTCCTGCAGCCAGAGCTCGTCGCCCCACTCCCCCCAGAGCCAGTCCGCGGACTCGCGCCAGGCGTCGACGAAGCGGTCGTCGTGTGCCCGCTCGTGCATCAGCTGCGCCGCCAGCATCGTTCCCGGTGAGCCCCACATCAGCTCCCGCGTCGGATTGTGGACGTTGGCGCGCACCACCTCGAGCAGCCGGTCAACCTGCCATTGCGCAGGCGCCAGCCGGTGTGCGACCAGCAGGATCCCGGCCTCACCGACCAGCAGCGACGGCACGGCTCCGCCGCCCGTCCACTCGGGCAGGTCGGGTGCCGCCGCGTAGCGATCGGGCAGTCCGGCGGCAACCTCCGGCCAGTCACGCCGCAACTCGACGGCTCCGGCACGGCGCAACGCATCCAACGCCCAGATCACACCCGACGCCCCGAGGTAGAAGCCGGTTGGCGACGGCAGCGGCCCGCCGTCCGCGTCCAGCGGATGAGCGTGCCACAGCGTCTCGGGATCGAACGCCGCCTCGGCGTCGGCGGCGATCTCTGCGATCGCCGCCCGGGCGGCGGCCTCACTCCACGCCGTGTCCGTCACCGGTTCGTGCGACGGGTGATCGTAGAGCTCGGTCACGGCGAAGCCAGGCTACCTCACAGCCTCGTCCGGGTAGGCTTGGGCCGTGGAGGCAACGAGGGATCGGGTGAGGAGCGCGCGCGCATGCTGACGGCCGACGAGATCGCGGGGATCCCGATCTTCGAGAGCCTGACCGAACCCCAGCGCGACCGGCTCGCGCGGATCGCGGCCGACCTCCGGCCGAACGCCGGCGAGTTCGTGATCCACACCGGCGACGAGCGAGCGCTGTACGTGGTGCTCGGGGGCAAGCTGGAGACCGTCGCGCTGGTCGACGGGATCGAGCGGATCGTCGGCGGGCGGGAGGCCGGCGACCTGATCGGCGAGGTGCCGATATCGCTCGGCACGACCTTCCCGTTCAGCTTCCGGGCAACCGAGACGTCCCGGGTGATGAGGATCTCCGCCGCGGACTACCACGCGGTGGTCGCCGCCTCGCCCGAGGTGGGCGTCAAGCTCGGAGAGATGGCGCGCGACCGGATCGGCGGCCTGCAGGGGATCACCGCCGACCAGCCCCCGCCGAGGGCGATCATCGTCGGCCCGCGCTGGGATCCGGCGTGCTCCCAGCTCCGCCGGTTCCTCGACCGCAACCAGGTCACGTTCCGGTGGATCACCTCGGATACGCCCGATGCCGAGGAGCTGTGGGGCGGCCCGCTGCCGCCCGACGACGATTGCCCGGTGATCCGCGTCGTCAACGGCAAGACGGTGGTCAAGCCGCGGATGAGCCGCGTGGCCGAGCTGCTCGGGCTGAGCACCGAACCCGCCCTGGCCGAGTACGACACGGTGATCGTCGGCGCCGGCCCGGCCGGCCTGGCCGCGGCGGTGTACGGCGCGTCGGAGGGACTGAACACGATCGTCGTCGAGCGCGAGGCGCCCGGAGGGCAGGCGGGCACCTCGTCCCGCATCGAGAACTACCTGGGGTTTCCGTCCGGCGTGTCGGGCGACGAGCTGGCGATGCGCGCGCTGCAACAGGCTCGGCGGCTGGGCGCCGAGATCCTGGTGACGCGCTCGGTGGAGCGGATCGACGTGAAGTCCCGGCAGGTGTACCTGAACGGCGGCGACGTGCTGCGGGCGCGGACGGTCATCCTGGCCAGCGGTGTGACCTGGCGGCACCTGCCGATCGAGGGGTTCGACCGCCTGGTCGGCAAGGGCATCTTCTACGGTGCGGCCCGCAGCGAGGCGTCCAACGCCCATGGCCTCGACGTCCAGATCGTCGGCGCCGGCAACTCGGCGGGACAGGCGGCGCTGTTTTTCGCCAACCACGCGCGCAGCGTGACCATCCTGTATCGCGGCGGTGACCTCGGCAAGAACATGTCGCAGTACCTGATCGACCAGCTCGATACCCGGCCGAACATCGGGGTGCGCCTGAACACCGAGGTCGTTGCCGTGTATGGCGACACCGAGCTGACGGCGATCGACGTCTACGACTCGTCGACCGAGGAGCGCGAACGCCTCGACTCCGGCGGCCTGTTCATCTTCATCGGCGCCAACGCCGAGACCGGCTGGCTGCCGGAGGAGATCGCGCTCGACCAGCGCGGCTACGTGCTGACCGGCGCCGAGGTGCCGGAGGAGGGCACGATGCACGACCGCGACCCGTTCCTGCTGGAGACCAGCGTGCCCGGGATCTTCGCGTGCGGCGACGTCCGCCTGGGTCCGGTGAAGCGCGTCGCCGCCGCGGTCGGCGAGGGCAGCATGGCAATCGCGTTCGTCCACCAGTACCTCAGGGAAACAGCGGGGTAGATGGCAGACGGCGTCAGGATGCTCGAGGGCCGGTGCGAGTGCGGAGACATCCGCTACCGGGTCGCCGACGAGTTCCGCTACGCCGCGAACTGCCACTGCTCCAACTGCCGCGCAGCGACCGGATCCGCGTTCAAGGCCTTCGCCGGGATCGAGCGCGAGAAGCTCGATGTGGTCGAGGGCGAGCGGGGGCTGATGATCGTCGGCGAGGCCGACGAGAACCACACCCGGTGCGGCCGCTGCGGGTCGCTGCTGTTCTCGGTCGTCCGCGAGGGCGCGTGGGTGCACGTGGCGATGGGATCGCTGGCCGATGAGCCGTCGATCAGGCCGACGGAGCACATCTTCGTGGGATCGAAGGCGCCGTGGTACGAGATCACTGACGACCTGCCCCAGAACGACGAGTATTAGGCGATGCACCCCGATCCCGAGCGGCTCCGCGAGATCCCGGTGTTCGAGGGCGTCAGCACCGACAACCTCGAGCAAATCGCCTCCGGATTCGATGTCGAGGAACACCCGGCCGGCACCCGGCTGACGCGCGAGGGTGCATCGGGCTACGCGTTCTTCGTCCTCGACGAGGGCCGCGCCCGGGTCGAGGTCGACGGCGCGACCGTCAACCAGCTGCTCCCCGGCGACGTGTTCGGCGAGATGGCCTTCTTCACGGACGGCCGGCGGACCGCCGACGTGTTTGCCGATACCGAGGTGCGGGTGCTGGCGATGTTCGGCACCCGGTTCGAGCAGCTGCTGGCGCTTGCGCCGGAGGTGGCCGAGCGCCTCGAGGCATTGGCCCGCCGGCGACCGGCCGATTAGCTCCTCAGGCGTCTCGGCGGATCGGCGGCAGCTCATAGCTGCCGTCGAACACCGCGCTCGTTGGCTCGTACATGCGCAGGATCGGCCGGAACGGCCCCGCCGGCGCCGGCAGCCAGTTCGCGCGGTCGTCCGGCTCGTCCGGCTCGTCGTGCTGCATGACGATGGTCAGCGAGCCATCGGCGGCCAGGTGCAGGCCGGGCGTCCGATCGCCGATCGAGTATCGGTCGATCGGGTTGGCGACCAGATAGAACTCGGGGATGTCATACATGGTGACCGACCAGAAAGCGCCGACAGGCGGGGTGGCCGAGAACGTCAGCCGGTAGCCGCGGGAGCCGTCCAGCGGCTCCCCGCTCGCATCGACGTACACCATCGCGTAGGCCGCCTCGTATCCGTGGTTTCCCCACAGTCCGCCACGGGCGGCCAGTGCGCGCTGGAGATACCGCGCCGGCCCATCGGCGAGCTTCCACGCGGGATCGTCCAGCGCCCCGACCTCGAAGAAGTCCAGGTTGTAGTCGAACACGTGGTACGTCAGCTTCCAGCCGTTCTGCTCCGGGCTCGCACCGTCCTTGAGCGCCTCCTCCATCACCGCCTTGCCCTGCGCCAGCGCCTGTGCGCAGCGCATCGGCGAGGTCGGGGTCGGCGGAGGCGTACGGTGAGTCGTCCTCGAACAGCCCGAGCGGCTCGAACCGCTGCTGATACGCCAGGTCGCGCTGCGGAGGCGGAAACGCACGCATCCACGCACGCAGCTGCTCGAAGAACCGCAGGTCGTCCGGCACGTCCTGGTCGATCGGCGGGACGCCCGCGACCGGGCCTTCCGCCGTCAGCCAGAGTCCGGCCTGCAGCGCGCGGACGGCGGGCAGGTCGGCTTCACCGTTGACCTGCCAGCGCCCGACGATCGACGCGACGGTCGTCGGGAAGCGGATCACCGTCACGCCGGCCGGTGCCGTGCCGTCCCAGTCGCGGTCCACCAGCAGATAGGCGCCTGCGGAGGTGCCGGTCGCGCGGTGCCCGATGTACGCGAAATTGTTCGTCCACGCGTCGACGAACTGCAGCACGTAGTAGCGGCCGGCGGAGTCGGGCACGTCGAGTCGCACCGGGCCGCCGCCGACGTCGACCTGCGCGATCGAATAGACCGTGTCGTTGTTGATCGAGACGAACGTGTCCTCGGGACCGGCCAGCGTCGCTGCGTGGCTGAACTCGTTGTACGCCCCGGCGGGCAGCGATCCCATCCCCTGCCGCACAAATCGCTCGACCTCCTCGAGGTCGAACACCAGCGCGAAGCCGTACATGAACGCCTCGGCCGCGAGCGCGGCCCGGTCTTCGGTCATCATGCCTCCGTTCGAACCAGCTCTGCCCCTGCGACCAGAGACTCCAGCTTGCCGTAGGCGACGTCGCGCGGCAGGTACTTCATGCCGCAGTCCGGCGCCGCGACCAGTTCCTGCACAGTCTTGTAGGGCAACGCGCGACGGATCCGCCCGGCGACGGTCTCGGGCAACTCGACGGCCATGTCGTCGAGATCGATCACGCCGAGGATGATCCGCTTGCCCGGCAGCTCGGCGATCACCGCCGTGTCAATGCCCGACTGCGCCGTCTCGATCGAGACCTGGTCGCAGGCGACGGCGTCGAGCTCGGGCAGGAATGAGTAGGCGGACGGGCGCCCGTGGATGATCGCGGCGTAGCCGAAGCAGATGTGCACGGCGGTCGTGCCCTCGATCCCGTCGAGCGCCCGTTGCAGCGCCGCGACGCCGTGTTCCCGGGCCATCTCCGGCCGCGCCTGCATGTACGGCTCGTCGATCTGGACGATGTCCGCCCCCGCGGCGAACAGGTCGGCGATCTCGTCGTGGACGGCGCCGGCATAGGCGAGCGCCATATCGCCCTCGTCGTCGTAGAAGTCATTCTGCGCCTGCTGCGACATCGTGAACGGCCCCGGCACCGTGATCTTGACCGGTTTGCTCGTGTTGTCCCGTAGGAATTGGAGATCGCGCACCTGGACCGGATGCATCCTCTCCACCGGGCCGACGATGCGGGGCACCGGGTTGGGGTGGCCGCTGCGGTCGAGCGCCGTGCCCGGGTTGTCGATGTCGACGCCGCTGAGCGCCGTGGCGAACCGGTTCGAGTAGCTCTCGCGGCGGGCCTCGCCGTCGGTGATGATGTCCAGGCCCGCACGCTCCTGATCGCGGACGGCGAGCAGCGTCGCATCGTCCTGGGCCTGCTCCAGGTACTGCGGGTCGACGCGCCACAGCTCGGTCGCCCGAACGCGGGGCGGGAAGCGGTCGCGGAGCCGCTCGCGGTCGATCAGCCAGTCGGGCTGCGCGTACGAGCCGACCAGGCTGGTGGGCAGCGCCTCCTGGATCACACGGCCTGGGACTTGACGTGCGAGATGTAGCCGCGGACGTCACCGGCCGGCTCGAGGTAGGCGTCGCCCAGCTCGTTCTCCATCGCCTGCATGTACTCCGCCGCCCACTCGGGGAACTCGTAGTCGATCGCGTTCAGGAACTCGAGCGTCGCCGCCAGCCGGATGTCGGCGATCGACGGCTGGTCGCCGCCGATGAACCGCTTGCCGTCCAGGAAGAACGCGCGGTACACGTCGAGCGGCTCTGCGACCGCGTCCTGCGAGACCTGCTGGGCGATCGCCTTCAGCTCGTCCGCCGCGTCGGAGTGGCCGACCTCGCCCGGGTAATGCGGGAAGGCCAGCGCCCCGTAGGTCGCCCGCGCCACCAGCGGGTACAGGGTGCCGATCAGGTAGAACATCGCGCTGTCGATCATCGCCCGCTCCGCCGGATCGGTCGGGTAGAAGCGCGTCAGCCCGTGCTTGTTGCACAGGTACTGCATGATCGCGCAGCTCTCCCACAGGGTCGAGCGGGGCAGACCGTCGTCCTCGATCATCGGCGTCAGGTGCGCCGGGTTCTTCCGCAGGAACTCCTCCTCGCCGGTCTTCCCCCAGGCGTCGATCTCCTCGAAGTCGAGATCGGCGGCGCGGACGAAGATCCGCACCGTCAGGTTGTTGACGCTCGGCTTCAGCACGTGGAGCTTCATCGCGGCCATGGCTTTCCTCTCGCTCAGTACGGGTCCTTGGGCGACCGGTCGTCCGACAGCGACGGCCGCGATCGCAACACCAGCAGCTCGAGCGCGTCGGCGAGGTGGATCTCGGCGATGTTGTGATCGCCACGCTCCACGCGGAGCTTGTGCGCCTCGAGCAGCACGTCCGAATGAGCGTACCCGAACGGGGGCTCGAACCGATAGGACGCAAGCTCGATCAGCAGGCCGAGCGGATCCGTGAGGTAGATCGAGTCCATGAAGCCCCGGTCCTTCACGCCGCTGTGCTGGATTCCCCGCTCGTCCAGCCGCTCGACCGTCTGCCGGAACGTCGCCTGCGAGAGCGAGAAGGCGAGGTGATGGACGCATCCCGGATCGGTGCTGACCCGCTCGGGGTCGGGTGTCCGCTCCTCGTTGGTGAACACCGTGATCAGCCGGCCGTCGCCGGGATCGAAGTAGAGATGGCTCTCCGCCTCGTTGTCCAGATTGGGCTGCTCGAAGACGAAGGGCATTCCCAGGAGACCCTCCCAGAAGTCGATCGACGTCTGCCGGCCGGCGCCGACGATCGTGATGTGGTGGACGCCCTGGGTCTGGATCTTGCGCACTGGCGCCTCCTTCGCTGCGGTTGGCCAGTCGGTGCGCGACCAGGCTACCGCAGCGAAGGAGGCGCCCGAGGGTTAGCTGCGCTGCGCCACCCGCATCTGGTTCCCGCTCGGGTCGCGGAAGCCGGCGTCGACGCCATACGGCTGCTCCGTCGGCTCCTGCGTGAACTCGACGCCGCGGCCCTTCAGCTCCTCGTAGGTGCCCTGGCAGTCGTCGGTGTTGAAGAACAAGCCGCCGGCCGCACCGCGCGCCACCAGGTCGAGCAGCTTCGACCGCGTCTCCTCGTCGAACACGGGCGGGCCGGGGACCGACATCAGCGTCAGCGCCACGTCGCTCTGGCCGGGTACGCCGACCGTCAGCCAGCGGAAGTTGCCCATCTCGGGAACGGTGACGTCTTCGCGCACCTCCATCCCCAGCTTGTCCGTGTAGAAGGCCAGCGCCTCCTCCTGGTCGTGCACCCAGACGTTGACGTTGGTCAGTGACTTCAGCATGGTGTCCCTCCGGTCTCGTGGTGACTTGCTGAGAGCAACGCTAGTCCCGGGTCAGCGCGCCGTCTTCTCCAAACGTGCTGCGCTGGGACGGGCGTATGCCTGCAGCAGGCAGGCGGGAATCGGCGCGCGGGCCGGCGGGTGCGCTGAGCGGTACGCCGTCGGGGACATACGGTACGCCTTGCCGAACGAGGTGGTGAACGATCCGACGCTGCGCAGCCCCACCGTCAGGCAGATGTCGGCTACAGACCGGTCGGTGTTGCGCAGCAGGTCGGCGGCGCGCTCCATCCGCCGGGTGAGCAGGTAGCGATGCGGCGGCTCGCCGAAGGTACGCGTGAACTCCCGGCTGAAATGCGCCGGCGACAGGTGCGCCGCGCGGGCCAGGTCGGCGACGTCCAGCGGCTCGCGATAGCGCGCATCGACCGTGTCCTTCGCACGCTGCAGGTGGCGGGTGGGAGGCGGCGGGGTCACCCGGCGGCGGCCTCGGCCTGCTTGGGATGCAGCACCACGATCAGCACCTCTCCCACCTTGCGGGAGTCGACCACCTCGAGCGCGGCGGCGGCCGGCGTGTCCGCCCACATCCGCTTGCCCGCGCCGAGCACGACGGGGAAGATCATCAGCCGGTACTCGTCGACCAGTTCGTTCTCGATCAGTGTGTGAACGAGCCGGGCGCTGCCGGCGACCAGCAGGTCGCCGCCTTCCCCCTGCTTGAGCTCGCGGATCCCGGCGACGACGTCCCCGGAAACGATCGTCGAGTTGTTCCAGTTCGTGCTCTGCAAAGTGTTCGAGACGACGAACTTCTGCATCGAGTTCATCTTGTCGGCGAAGCCGGCATCGTCCGTTCGCTCCGGCCACGCCGCGGCAAACCCCTCGTAGGTGACGCGGCCGAGCAGCATCGCCTCGGCGTCCATCACCTCGTCCAGCTTGAACTTGTCGCCCTCGCTGCCGCGGTCGAACTGGAACGCCCAGCCGCCCCGGTCGAAGCCCTCGGCGCCGCCGGGATCCTCCATCACGCCGTCGACCGACATGAACTCCGAAACGACGATCCTGCGCATGTGAGACCTCCAGTGCTTTCGGTGTACCAGACCGCCGGACCCGGCGAAACTCATCGGTCCACGACTCCGGTACGGACTCCGGCACGGTACCGGAGTCGGTACCGGAGTAAACGTGCCGGCGTTGGTGATCCGTGCGCGATTCGTGACGGTTCCTGACGGTGGCTAGCCTTCCGCCGATGGGAGCTGACGAGCGAGCTGCCGGGTGGCCGGCGATCGGCATCGTGGCGTCGACGTTCGCCGTCGCGATGGCCGCGACGACGGTGATCACGCCGCTCTACCCGGGCTACGTCGCCGAGTTCGGCCTGTCGTCGCTCGAGGTGACGATCGTGTTCGCCGCGTACGGCGCCGCGGTGATGCTCGGGCTCGCCCTGTTCGGACGGTTGTCCGACCACTACGGCCGCAAGCCGCCGCTGGGCGCCGCGCTCTGCGTCGCGATCGCGTCGATGGTGGTGTTCCTGCTGGCGCAGGGCATCGGCGCGCTGCTGCTCGGCCGGGTGCTGATCGGGCTGACCGCCGGCGTCTACACCGGCACCTGCACGGCCTGGCTGGTCGACCTTTGCCCCGACCGGGTGCGGGCCGCGAAGATCGCGATCGCCGCGAACCTGGGCGGCCTCGGCCTGGGGCCGCTGCTCGGCGGCGTGCTCGCCCAGTGGGCGCCGCGCCCGCTGCGGCTGGTGTACGCCGTGGAACTGGTGCTCCTGGTGCTGGGCCTGATCGCGCATCGCTGGATGCCGGAGACGGTCGCGCGCGAGCGGTTCGACCTCGACCTCCGCGACCTCCGCCCGCCGCCGTCCGTGCGGTCGGTGTTCGTCCCCGCCGCGGTCGCGGCGATCGCCGCGTTCGGCGTCTCCGGCGTGCTCGGCGCGGTCGGGCCGGCGATGCTGCGCTCGGTGTTCGACGTGAACGATCCGCTGGCCTCAGGGCTGCTGCTGTGGGCATCGTTCACCTGTGCGGTGATCGGCCAGCTGCTCGCGCGACGGTTCGACCCGTCGGCCGCGCTGGCCGCGGGCTGCGCTGGCCTGGCGCTGTCGGTGTGCCTGCTGGCGCTGGCGCTCGAGGCGGAGCTGCTGGTCGCCCTGGTGGCGGCGGCCGTGCTCTCGGGCATCTCCACCGGCGTCATCATCGGCGCCGGGCTCGGCCTGCTGACCTCGATCGCCCCTCCCGAGCACCGCGGCCTGGTCGCGTCCTCGTACTTCCTCGCGGCGTACGTCGGGCTGGTCGTGCCGGTCGTCGGCTTCGGCCTGGTCGAGCGGTCGATCGGGCTGGTCGACACAGGACTCGTGTTCTCGGCGGCCATCGGCGTCGCGGTCATCGGCTCGGGAATAGCGGTCTGGCGACCGGTGCGAACGCCTGCGTAACGCCCACGCGTCCAACTAGACTGACCCACCATGCGGGTTGCCACCTCAGACGACTTGGATGCCGTCGTCGAAACCATCTCCACGGCCTTCCACGAGGACCCGGTGTGGAGCTGGGCGTTCCCCGACGACGAGCGCCGGCAGGGGCAGTACACGGAGTTCTGGCGGCCATTCGTCGCCGGCGCCCTCCTGCATCCCTGGGTGTTCGTGACCGACGGCTGCGAGGCCGCGGCGCTGTGGATTCCGCCCGGCGAGGGAGAGTTCCTGCCCGAGGACGAGCAAGGGATGCCCACGCTGCTGGTGCGGCTGCTCGGCACGGATGGCGCTGCCCGCGTGGAGCATCTGTTCGAGCGGTTCGACGAGGCTCATCCGCCGGAGCCCTGCTTCTACCTGACGCTGCTCGGGACGCACGCCGATCACCGCGGGCACGGCATCGGCATGCGGTTGCTCGCGGACAGCCTCGAGCGGGTCGACGAGACCGGGATGCCCGCCTACCTCGAGTCGACGAACCCGTCCAACGACCCGCGCTACGCCCGTGTTGGGTTCCAGCCGTACGGGCGGATCGACCTGGAAGGCGGCCCGTCGGCGACGACCATGTGGCGCCCTACTGCAGATCCAGCCCGCTGACGCCCCAGGTGTCGGCGAGCACGTAGCCCTCCGGATAGGGGTCATCGGGATCGATCACGAGCTGAGAGATTCCCGTGATCCACGCGCTGCCGCGGATCGCCGACACGATCGCCGGACGTCCGCCGACCTCGGTCTCGGAGACGATCCGCCCGTCGAACGTCGAGCCGATCGGCGAGGCGTGCGTCATCGCGTCGCCCGCACGCATCAGGCCCCGGGCATGCAGGGCTGCCATCCTGGCCGACAGCCCCGTGCCGGTGGCCGAGCGGTCGAGCCGGCCCGGCGCGATGACGACGGCGTTGCGGCTCACCCGTCCCACCCCCTGCCACGGCCCCGCGAGCTGGACGATGCTGATGCCGGCGATGCCCGGGTTCTCGGGATGCACGCACGGCAGCTGCTCGCGCGCCGCTGAGCGGATCCGCTCACCGGTCAAGGACATGTCTCGCGCCTCGTCAGGCTCGATCGCGAATCCCAGTGACTGCGCGGAGGCGATCGCGTACCACATGCCTCCGTAGGCAACGTCCACGACGACCGTGCCGATGCCCTCGACCTCGACCGGAGCCTCGAGGCGGTCGGCAAACGCCGGCACGTTGGTCAGCTCGACGCTCTCGCAGCGGCCGTGCCGGCACGTCGCGCGCACCTCCACCACTCCGCCCGGCGCCTCCAGCCTGAGCACCGTTTCCGGCTCCCGCACCTCGACCATGCCGGTCTCCAGGAGCACGGTGGCCGTGCAGATCGTGTTCGACCCCGACATCGCCGGGTACTCGGTCGGCTCCATGATGATGAACCCGGCGTCGCAGTCCCGCCGGTTGGACGGCACGACCAGGTTCGCGTGACAGGCGACGCTGCCGCGCGGCTCCCGCAGCAGCAGCCTGCGCAGCCAGTCGCCGTCACGCCGCAGCGTCTCCATCTGCTCGAACACCGTGCCACCGGCCGGCGGCAGCACGCCGCCCGTGACGACGTTGCCGATCTCGCCCCCGGCGTGGCAGCCGACCACCGTGATCGTCCTGCGCGCTCGCATCGCGGCGAGCATACCGTCGGGTCAGCCGGCCGCGGCCGCCTCGACCGAGGCGCCGCAGGCGTCCGGCCCCTTGCCGGCCACCGCCAGGCGCCACGGGTTGGCCAGTGACGCCACCAGGTGTGCCATCGCGGCCGCCGCGGTGGGCCCCAGGTGCAGCCCGTCGGACGAGACGTCTTCGCGCGGGTAGACGCGGTTCCAGTCGGCGACGATCGCATTGGGGTGCTCGCCCAGCACGTGGCGCACGGCATCGTTGTCGTCCGCGTAGTAGCTGCGCACCTCGGCGGTCGTCAGCCACATCAGCAGACCGCTCTTACCGAGCGCATCGGCGATCTCCGCCACGTGCTGCTCGTAGACGTCCGGGATGCCGCCGTCGTTGGTTCCCAGCTGGATGACGGCGACGTCGGCGTAGGCCGAGGGGTCGGCCTGGATGATCGCCAGACCATCCGGCGTCGGCCGGCTGACCTTGGCGTCGACGCTGACCTGCCACGGCGGGTGCAGCGTCGACTCGATGTCGCTGCTGGCACCCAGCATCACCGAGTCGCCGATGAACCCGGCCCGCGTGCCGCCGTCCTCCGGCAGCAGCAGCCAGCGGTCGACGCGATGCCCGCGCTTCGTCCACAGCATCCCCGGCTGCCTCGGCGAGGCGTACACCGAGAGCACGCCGTCGACTCCTGCGCGCTCCGCCGAGGCCGGCAGCGCGCCGACGCGCACGGCATACGGCCCGCCCAGGTAGCGGCGGCCCGATGCTGCGATCACCGGCAGCGCGGGGGCCGCCCCGATCGCGGTGCACCTGTAGGCGACCAGCGCGCCCGGGTCGACGCACTCGCCCGCCGGCTCGACCCGGAACACCCGGATCGCCTCTGCGCCGGCCGCCGTCAGGTCGGGGCAGGTCGGCGGCGGAGCCGGCGTCCCCAGCCGCTCGGAGCCCGGCGCCCCGTTCGAGGTCGCGGCATCCGACCCGCCGTTGCAGCCGGATCCCAGCAGCGCAAGGGCGATGATCACGAGGACGACCGCACGCATCCACTCGAACGCTAGATGATTGATTCCACGAGCTGCGTGGCTCTGGAGCTGGTCCGAGACGCCCCAGACGCCACGATCGTCCTTGAACAGGCTTCATCCAGCCTGGCCCTGCGGACGCTCCCGTCGTCTGGAACGCCTCGCCCTGCGCCCAGAAGCCACGAATCCCGTGCAATCAACCATCCGGTGGGTACTCTTCGGTCGGCATGTCGATGGATGCGCTGTACGACACGATCGGCCGTTCCTACGCGGACACCCGCCGGCCCGACCCCCGGATCGCGGACGCGATCGAGCGCGCGCTGGACGGCTCGTCGTCGGTCGTCAACGTGGGTGCCGGGGCCGGTTCGTACGAGCCGCCCCAGACCCGCTGGGCGATCGAGCCGTCGCAGACCATGATCGATCAGCGACGGCCGGGAGCCGCGCCGGTGATCCGCTCCACGGCCGAGCGGATCCCGCTGGCCGACGGCGAGGCGGACGCCGCGCTGGCGGTGCTGACCATCCACCACTGGAGCGATCTGGCGGCGGGCATCGCCGAGATGCGCCGTGTGGCGGCCGGCCGGGTGGTCATCCTCACCTGGGATCCGGTTGTCGGGACGTCTCACTGGCTGTCCCGCGACTACCTGCCCGAGCTGGCGGCATGGGATGCGACCCGCTTCCTTCCCATCGAGGACGTGGCGACGCTGATGGGCGGCGCCGAGACGACGGTCGTCCCCATCCCGCACGACTGCACGGACGGCTTCATGGGTGCGTTCTGGCGGCGGCCTCACGCCTATCTCGATCCGGCCGTCCGTGCCGGGATCTCCTTCTTCTCGCACCCGGACGCCCCGTCGTTCGACGCCGGGCTCGCCCGCCTCGGCGACGATCTGGAGAGCGGCGAGTGGCGGCGGCGCAACGCGGAGCTGCTCGAGCTCGACGAGCTGGACGTCGGCTATCGCCTGCTCAGCGTGGGTCGGGAATCGTGAACGTGCTCGCCCACGACGTGGCGGGCGACGGCCCCGGACTGCTGCTCGTCCACGCCGGCGTGTGCGACCGGCGGATGTGGGACGGCGTCTTCGAGGACCTGGCCCGCGACCACCGGGTGCTGCGCGTCGACATGCGCGGATTCGGCGAGACGCCGGAGGCCACCGAACCGCACATCCTGGGCGACGACCTGCGCGACGCGCTGGACGCGGCCGGGATCGACCGCGCCATCGTCGTCGGCAACTCGTTCGGCGGCCGCGCCTCCCTGGAGCTGGCCGTGCTCCATCCGGAACGCGTCTCGGCGCTCCTGCTGCTCGCATCCGGCATCCCCGACCACGACTGGTCGGAGCAGGTGCGCCGCTTCGGCGCCGAAGAGGAGCGCCTGATCGAGGCCGGCGACATCGATGGCGCGGTCGCGCTCAACGTCGAGATGTGGTCGCGCGGCCCCTACCGCGACCGCGTCGCCGAGATGCAGCGCCGCGCGTTCGACCTGATGTCCGACGACTATGTCGATCCCACGACGCTCGACCCGCCGCTCAGCGACCAGGCGCGCGGAATCGGTTGCCCGACCGTGATCGTCAGCGGCGATGAGGACGTTCCCGATTTCGCCGAGATCGCGGACATGCTCGCCTCGAGGATCCCCGGGGCGCAGCGCCGCTCGATCTCCGGCGCCGGCCACCTGATCAGCATGGATCGCCCGGACGAGGTGCTCGCGCTCGTCCGCGAGCTCGGCTAGCTCGCGCCCTTGTGCTCCTGGATCGTGTTGCCGCCGTCGACGACGATCGACTGGCCGGTGACGTAGCTCGCGCCGGGCGAGCACAGGAAGGCAACCGCCTCGGCGACCTCGGCGGCCGTGCCCGACCGCCCGACCGGCGTGTTGCGGCCGCCCTCGATCTCCTCGAGCGTCGACGACCCGGTCGCGATCCAGCCCGGCGCGATCGAGTTGACGGTCACCCCGTGCGGGCCGCCCTCGATGGCCAGGGCGCGCATCATCCCGTCCATCCCCGCCTTGGCCGCGCCGTACGGAGCCTCGCCCGCGAACGAGACCACCGGCCCGGTCACCGACGAGACGTGAACGACTCTGCCCCAGCCGCGCTCGATCATGCCGGGGAAGGCATGCCGCGTCGCGTTGAATGCCGTCTTCAGGTTGATCGCGATCGCCAGGTCCCACGTCTCCTCGGACAACGAGCGAAACTCGCCGGACGGGTTTTCCCCGCCGACCTGCGCGATGCCGGCGTTGTTGACCAGGATGTCGACGGGCCCGAGGCGGACCTCGACCTCGGCCAGCAGGGTGCCCGCGTCGGCGAATCCGGCCAGGTCGCAGACGAACCCGGACGCCTCGATCCCCTCGGCCGTCAGCTCGGCGGCGCGCTCGTGGATGCGGTCGGTGGTCGATGTCACCGCCACCCGTGCGCCTCGTTGCCCGAGCAGGCGCGCGCAGGCGAACCCGATGCCGTCGGGCGAGCCGGCCCCGGTGACCAAGGCGATCCTGCCGGTGAGCGGTTCCTCCGCCATCACCCGACCATAGCCGCGATCGCTGCGCTGGCGATGGCGTCCGCCGAGACGTCGTGGGCGTCGTACACGTCGGCCAGCGACCCCGACTGCCCGAACTCGTCGACGCCCAGCGCGACCTGCCGCACGCCCAGTGCCGAGCCCAGGAACGCCAGCGAGTGCGATGCGCCGTCGATCACGCTGACCAGCGGCACGGTCGCCCGGCCCGCGAACAGCAGCTCGAGGTGGGACTCCGGCCGCGCGGTGCGCCCGTCGGCGAGGGGAGCCGTGCGGGCGGCCCGCCACTCGCGGTAGACGCGGTCGGGGGACGGCAGTGCGAGCACCGCTGCGGTCACGCCCTCGTCTTCCTGCAGCTGGTCGGCGGCGGCCAGCGCCTCCGGCACCAGTGCGCCGCACACGGCGATCGTCACGTCGGCGTCGGGCGAGCCGCGCAGCCAGTAGGCGCCCGCGACCACGTCGTCGCGGACGGCCTCGGCGCCCCGCAGCTCGATCAGCGCCTCGAGCGGCAGCTGGTCGATCGGCTTCGTCGACAGCCGCAGATAGAGCGACCGTTCGCGGCGCGCCACCCGCTCCAGGCCGTCGCGCAGCAGCCAGTCGACCTCGGCGGCGAAGGCGGGCTCGGAGTAGGTGATGCCGGGCAGCTCCAGCCCGATCGACGGCGTGATCGTCGACTGGTGGGCGCCGCCCTCGCGGGACAGGCTGATACCGGAAGGCGTGCCCGCCAGCACGAACCGCGCGCCGGAGTAGAGCCCGTAGATCAGCGCGTCCAGGCCACGGCACACGAACGGGTCATAGACAGTCCCCACCGGCAGCAGCAGCTCGCCCATCAGCTCCTCGGTCAGGCCCAGCTGCGACAGCAGCAGGAACAGGTTCATCTCGGAGATGCCGAGCTCGACGTGCCGGCCCGACCGCCCGACCCGCCATCGCAGCGCCTCCCCGTCGACCTCGACGTCGGGCTCGCCGTCGGGCCCGAACACCCCGGCCCGGTTGATCCATCCGCCGAGGTTGGTCGACACGCTGACGTCCGGCGCCGTGGTCACGATCCGCTCGCCCACCCCGCGCTCGCGGGCGAGGCCGGTGAGCACGCGTCCGAACGCCTCCTGCGTTGACGCGCCTCGCGGCGGCCGGTCGGCCGACGGCGCCACGGTCAGCACCGGCCGGGCGGCCGGACGGGGCGGCGGAGCCAGCCGGGCGGCGGCCTCGGCGCACAGCGCGCCGGCCGGCTCACCGTCGTCGAAGCACGCCCACTCGCGATCCGGATCGATCCGCAGGTCGCGGCGCAGCTCGTCGATCTGCTCGCCGGTGAGCAGGGCCGAGTGATTGAGCGGCCGACCCGCGATGGGCAGCCGGTGGCCCTTGATCGTATACGCGAAGATCACCGTCGGCCGGTCGCTGCGACCGTGCGTGTCCACGAGCGCACCGCACAGATCGCTCAGGTCGTGTCCGCCGAGGTCGCGGATCAGCTCCCCGACGCCGCCGCGGTACGGCTCGAGCGCCGAACGCAGCTTCCACCGCTCGCCCAGAGACAGCGTGCGCTCGAGCGCCCCGGTCACCGTCCGCTCGTCCTCGCCGAACAGCGACTGGTACTCCTGGTTTGGCATCTCGTCGATCCGTCGGCGAAGGACGGCGCCGCCGTCGCGGTCGAACGCCTCGCGGAGGCGGGTGCCGTACTTCAGCTCGACCACGTTCCAGCCGGCTGACTCGAACCCGCGCTGCAGGCCGCCGGCCTTGATCACCGGCACGACCCGGTCGAGCGACTGCCGATTCACGTCGACCAGCCACACGGCCTCGCCCAGTCCCTGCGTCGCCGGGTCGAGGATCGCCTCCCAGACGTTGCCCTCGTCGAGCTCGGCGTCGCCCAGCAGTGAGATGTACCGGCCGCGACGGCCACGGCGGCCGAAGTGCGCCTCGACGTAGCGGCCGGCCAGCGCCCCGAACAACGGCGCCGCCGCGCCCAGCCCGACGGAGCCGGTCGAGTAGTCCACCGGGAACGGATCCTTGGTCCGGCTGGGGTACGCCTGCAGGCCGCCGAACTCGCGCAGCGTCCGCAGCTGCGGCTCCTCCAGGCGGCCGAGCAGGTACGAGATCGCGTGCAGCACCGGTGAGGCGTGCGGCTTGACCGAGACCCGGTCCTCGGCCTCCAGATCCCAGAACCAGAGCGCAGTCATCATGCTGACCATCGACGCGGACGATGCCTGGTGGCCGCCGACCTTGAGCGGATCCGACGAGGCGCGCTCGCGGTTTGCGTGATCGACGATCCGCGTCGCCAGCCACAGCACCCGCCGCTCGACCGCGGCGAGGGTGGTCAGCTCCGCGTCAGTGGGGAGACTGGATCGGGCTGGGACTGTGGTGGCCACTGGGAGCGAACCAGATGGTCGCACAGTGGGGGCGTTGCCTCAAGCCTTGGCGACGGCGTATGCACGTGCGGCATCCACCAGTTCGCGGAACGGCGCGAGGAAGCGCTCGTCGCGCTGCCACTGCAGCTCGTTATGCCATTGCAGGCCCATCGCCCAGCCGTTGCCGTCGGTGCGCTCGACCGCCTCGATCACGCCGTCGGGGCCTCGCGCCGCGGGGGACAGCACCTTGCCGGTCGTGCTCACACACTGGTGATGGAAGGAGTTGACGCGCCGCGGCCCGCCGTCGAACCATCGCTCGACTCCGGAACCGGGCTCCGGGACGATCTCGTGCCAGTGATCGCCCGGCGGCTCGAGCGCCAGGTCGCTCCACGAGTTGCGGTGCGTGCCGGCGCCGGGGTGAAGCGCCTCGACATCCTGGGTCAGCGTGCCGCCGTCGGCGACGGCCAGCACCTGGGCTCCTCTGCAGATGCCCAGCACGGGCATGCCGCGGGCGAACGCCCGCCGCACCAGCTCGATCTCGAACTCGTCCTGCTCGTCGCGGAACGGCTTGGTCAGCGGGTGCGTCTCCGCGCCGTACCGCTTGGGGTGCACGTCCGCGCCGCCGCACAGCTGGACGCCGTCGATCATGTCGAGCAGCTCGTCGAGCAGCTCCTCGGGCGTCTCCCGGGGGAGCACGACCGGCAGCGCGCCGAACCGCTGCAGCGGCTCGCGCAGCCCGACCTCGACCTTGCGCAGGAGCGGGTCCTCGAACTCGATGGTGTAGCCGATCACCGGTCTCATCGCGGCCGCCATTCTACGTGCGGGCTCAACCGGCCGGGACGGGAGCCGGCCCCGGGGCGGGGGTCTCCCTGCCCAGCAGGAGCACCAGCAGACCGCCCAGCGAAACGGCCAGGGCGACCAGCGACAGCGCGGTGACCGCCGCCGAGTCGTGGAGCTGCTCGTCGAGCAGCGTCAGGCCGAGGATCAGGCTGGAGACCGGGTCGAAGGTCGCGGTCGCGGCCAGCGACGGCGCGAGCCCGCCCTGCAGCGACACCTGGGTCAGTCCGAACGCCGCCAGGCCGACCACGATCAGCGCATAGACGTGCCAGTCGAGCACGACGTCGTCGATGCCGTCGGGCACTCGCGTCACGGTCGCCTTGGTCAGCGCGGCCGAGAGGCCGAACAGGATCCCCGCAGCGGTGCCGACCAGCGCGGCCTTGAGCGCCGGCCGCGCCCGCAGCCCCGCCGCCACCAGCGCCAGGCTGAGGCCGCCGATCACGCCGCCGGCGATCAGCCAGTCGCGCACGGGCGCGTCGTCCCGGCCGCCTGAAGGGTCGCTGAGCGCCAGGAACGCCACCAGCCCCGCGGTGACCAGCACGGCCCCGTAGATCTGGCGGCGGCCGACGTGCTGCCCGGTCAACCACACGCCCAGCGGCAGCGCAGCGACCACGCTCAGCACCTGCAGCGGCTGCACGATCACGAGCCGGCCGATGCCCAAGGCGACGGCGAGCACGATGAAGCCGACAAGCTCGCTGGCCACACCGGCCAGCCAGACGGGCCGCTGCACCAGCCGCGCGAGGAAGCCGGCCGACACGCCGGCCGGATCCGCCTCTTCGATGTCCGCCTTTTGCTGGAGGACGGTGCCGAGCGCGTACAGGAACGCGGCGATCAGGGCGAGGCAGACGGCGAGCACCGCGCCAGCCTAGCTACTGAATCATATGATTCGTTCACAACATAATAACGATTCATTCGGTTCATTTGCTGCTACCCTGGGTGCATGGGCCTGCACGACCCACGCTTCGCACATGCCGCCTGCGGGCTGGCCGGCCTGGCGCGCCTCGACGGCCGCGCAGACCACGAGCTGGTCGAGCGAGCGCTGCTGGCCCTCGGCAACCTCGAGCATCGGGGCGCCACCGGCGCCGACCCGGACACCGGCGACGGCGCGGGCATCCTGACCGCGCTCCCCGACGGCCTGCTGCGCCGCGTCTACCGGTCGGAGATCGGCGGCGAGCTGCCGCCCCCCGGCCACTACGGCGTCGGGATGGTCTTCCTGCCCCGCGACCCCGCGCTGAGGCTGCGCTGCGAGGAGCTCTGCGTGCGAATCTGTGCGGAGGAGGGACATCGGGCGCTGGGCTGGCGGGACGTCCCCGTGCGGCCTGACCGGATCGGCGCGCTGGCCCGGTCGGCGCAGCCGTTCGTCCGCCAGCTGTTCGTGGAGCGCCGCGAGGGGGATGCCGACGGCTTCGAGCGCGCGCTGTACGTGATCCGGCGGCGCGTCGAGCTGGCCGCGGCAGCGGCCGGCGTTCCCGAGGCCGAGTTCATCTTCATCAGCCTGTCGGCCCGGCGGATGGTGCACAAGGGGTTGCTCAAGGCCGGCCAGCTGGCCGCCTTCTACCCGGAGCTGACCGACGCCGGATTCACCAGCCCGCTGGCGGTCGTGCACTCCCGTTTCTCGACGAACACGCTCGGCACCTGGGATCTCGCCCACCCATTCGGGTTCCTGGCGCACAACGGCGAGATCAACACCGTTCGCGGCAACGGCAACTGGCTGTCGGCGCGCGAGCCGCAGCTCTCCAGCGAGCTGTTCGGCCGCGACCTGCAGAAGCTCTTCCCGATCGCCGACGAGCGCTGGTCGGACTCCGCCAATCTCGATGCCGTCACCGAGCTGCTGGTGCTCGGCGGCCGATCGCTGCCCCACGCGCTGGCCATGCTGGTGCCCGCCGCATGGACCGACCCAACGCCCGGGCTCGCCGACGAGGTGCGCGCCTTCTACGAGTACCACGCCGCGCTGGTCGAGCCGTGGGACGGGCCGGCGGCCCTGCTGGCAAGCGACGGGCGGCAGCTGGTCGCGGCGCTCGACCGCAACGGCCTGCGCCCCCTGCGCTACGAGCGGAGCCGCGACGGGCTTGTTGTGATCGCATCGGAGGTCGGCGTCGCCGGCGTCGACCGCGCGACCGTGGTCGAGTCCGGCCGCGTGGGCCCGGGGCAGATGCTGGTCGTCGATCCGCGGTCGGGCAGCGTTCGTGGCGATCGCGAGGTCAAGCTGCAGCTGGCGCGGCGCCGGCCCTACCGGCGCTGGCTGGCCGAGAACAAGGTGTTCCTCGAGGACACCCCGCCCCGCGAGCCGGCGCCGATCGACGGCGACCGGCTGCGCCGCCTGCGCTCCGCGTTCGGCTACACGGAGGAGGAGCTTGCGATCGTCGCCGAGATGGCGTCCAGCGGCGGCGAGCCAACCGGGTCGATGGGCGACGACACACCGCCGGCGGCGCTGTCCGACCGGCCGCGGCCTCTGTCCGCCTACTTCAAGCAGCACTTCGCCCAGGTCACGAACCCGCCGATCGATCCCCAGCGCGAGGCGCTGGTGATGACGCTGCGCACGTCGATCGGCGCGATCGGCAACCTGCTCGGCGAGCGGCCGGCCGACTGCCGCCGGGTAGAGGTGCCGGGGCCGGTACTCGACGGGGAGCAGTTCGCCCAGCTGCGGGAGCTCCGCGACTTCCAGGTCGAAACGCTGCCGACGGTTTACGACCCGGCGGCGGGAGAGGACGCCCTGGAGCGGGCGATCGACGGGCTGTGCCGAGCAGCCTCCCGCGCCGTGTGGGGAGGGTCGACCATCGTCATCCTGTCCGACCGCGACGTCGACGCGGGTCACGCCGCGATCCCGGCGCTGCTGGCGACAGCGGCCGTCCACTCCCACCTCGTCCGCGAGGGTGCCCGCGCCCGCTGCGGCCTGGTCGTCGAGTCGGGCGAGCCGCGAGAGTCGATGCATCACGCCCTGCTGCTCGGCTACGGGGCCGCCGCCGTGCACCCATACCTGGCGCTGGCAGGACTGGACGCCGAGGGTCGGCGGCGCTACATCGGCGCCGTCGGCAAAGGGCTGCTCAAGATCTGCTCCAAGATGGGCATCTCCACTGTGCAGAGCTACCGCGGCGCCCAGATCTTCGAGGCCGTCGGCCTCGGCCCGCGCCTGGTCTCCCGCTACTTCCCGGGCACCGTCTCGCGAATCGGCGGGATCGAGGCGGACGACGTCAGCCGCACGGTGGCGCTGCTGCACGCACGCGCGTTCGGCGACGCCCCGCAGGTCGAGCATGGAGGCGAGTACCGGCTGCGGCCGGGCGGCGAGCGCCACGCCTGGGATCCGGACTCGATCGTCCGCCTGCAGCGCGCCGTCCGCGACGACAGCGCCGACAGCTTCCGGGCGTACGCGGACGGTGTGGACGCGGCCGCCGCCACCGCCACCGTCCGCGGCCTGCTCGAGCCCGGGCCGGTCGGCCCGCCGCTGTCGCTCGGCGCGGTCGAGCCGTCGGCCTCGCTGGTGCGCAGGTTCGCCAGCGGGGCGATGAGCCTGGGCTCGATCAGCCCGGAGGCGCACGAGACGCTGGCCGTCGCGATGAACCGGATCGGCGGGCGCTCGAACACGGGCGAGGGCGGCGAGGATCCCGCACGCTCGGCACCCGACCCCGACGGCACGCTGCGGCGGTCGGCGATCAAGCAGGTCGCCTCCGGCAGGTTCGGCGTGACGGCGGCGTACCTGGTCGATGCCGACCAGCTGCAGATCAAGATCGCACAGGGCGCAAAACCCGGCGAGGGCGGCCAGCTGCCGGGCCACAAGGTCGACGGGCGGATCGCGGGGCTGCGCCACTCGACACCCGGCGTCGGGCTGATCTCGCCGCCGCCACACCACGACATCTACTCGATCGAGGACCTCGCCCAGCTGATCCACGACCTGCGGTGCGTCAGCCCGTCCGCTGAGATCTCGGTCAAGCTGGTCGCCGAGGCGGGGGTCGGGACGGTCGCCGCCGGCGTCGCCAAGGCCGGAGCCGACCACGTGGTGATCTCCGGGCACGACGGCGGCACCGGCGCGTCGCCTCTGTCCTCGATCAAACACGCCGGGCTGCCCTGGGAGCTGGGGCTCGCCGAGGCACAGCAGGTGCTCTCGGCCAACGCCCTGCGCGACCGCGTCCGCCTCCAGGTGGACGGCGGGCTGCGCACGCCCCGTGACGTGCTGGTCGCGGCGATCCTGGGCGCGGACGAGTTCGCGTTCTCGACGGCTCCGCTGGTCGCCGCCGGCTGCGTGATGATGCGCGTCTGCCACCTGAACACCTGCCCGGTGGGCATCGCGACCCAGGAGCCCGAGCTGCGGCGGCGGTTCGCGGGCACGCCCGAGCACGTCATCCGGTACTTCCTGTTCCTCGCCGAGGGGGTGCGCGAGCTGCTCGCCGAGCTGGGCGCGCCCGCCCTCGACGATGTGGTCGGCAGAGCCGAGCTGCTGCGGCAGGTCGGGCATCCGGCCGGCCTCGACCTCTCGGCGCTTCTGGAGCCGGCGCCGGGACGCGGGCCCGGGGCGGCGCGCGGCTGGGTCCTCCCCCTCGCCGATCGTGAGCTGATCGCTCGCGCCGCCCCGGCGCTCCGCACTGCATCGCCGGTGCGGATCGCCGCCACCGTCGAGAACACACACCGCAGCGTGGGCGCCGCGCTGGCCGGGGAGATCGCCCGTCGCCACGGCGACGCCGGGCTGCCGGCCGGCGCGGTCCGGCTCGAGCTGCGGGGCGTCGGCGGGCAGAGCCTTGGCGCGTTCGCGCCGCGCGGCCTGGAGATCGAGCTGGACGGCCCGTGCAACGACCACCCGGGCAAGGGCCTGTGTGGCGGCACCGTGGTGATCCGCGGGCCCGAGGGGCAGACGGCCGCCGGGAACACTGCGCTGTACGGCGCGACCGGCGGGGAGCTGTTCGTCCGCGGTTCCGCCGGCGAGCGCTTTGCCGTGCGCAACAGCGGCGCGACGGCGGTGGTCGAGGGGTGCGGCGACCACGGCTGCGAGTACATGACGGGCGGCACGGTGCTGGTGCTCGGCACCACCGGCCGCAACTTCGCCGCCGGCATGTCCGGCGGCGCCGCCTACCTGCTGGACGCCGATGCGGCGCGCTGCAACCTCGACACGGTTGCCCTGGAGCCCGTGGCCGAGCCTGCCGATCAGGCGACCGTCCTGCGGCTGCTCGAGCGGCACCTCGACCGGACGGGCAGCCGGCTGGCGGCGGAGCTGCTTGAGGAGGGCGAGGCCTGCCTGGTCCGCTTCCATAAGGTGATGCCGTACGACCTGAGGCGGGTGCTCGAGCGCGACGCAACACGCGAGGCGGTGGCAGCCGGTGGCTGACCCTCGCGGCTTCCTGACGATCGCCCGGCGCACCGCCGGATACCGGCCGGTGCTCGCGCGGGTCGCCGACCACCGCGACCAGGCCCTGCCGCCCGACCCCGGCCTGGCGGGGTCGCAGGCCGGGCGCTGCATGGACTGCGGCGTGCCGTTCTGCACCTCCGGGTGTCCGCTGGGCAACCTGATCCCCGACTGGAACGAGCTGGTGCGCACCGGGCGCTGGCGCGAGGCGTCGGACCGGCTGCACGCGACCAACAACTTCCCCGAGCTGACCGGCAAGCTCTGCCCGGCGCCGTGTGAGGCGTCCTGCGTCCTCTCGCTGAACGACGACCCGGTGACGATCAAGGCGATCGAGCTGGCGATCGTCGACCGCGCGTTCAGCGAAGGCTGGGTGCAACCGCAGCCCGCCGCCGTGGCCACGGGCCGCAGCGTCGCCGTGATCGGCTCGGGGCCGGCCGGCCTGGCGGCGGCCCAGCAGCTGACGCGAGCCGGGCATGAGGTGACGGTGTTCGAGCGCGACGACGCGCCCGGCGGCCTGCTGCGCTACGGCATCCCAGACTTCAAGCTCGAGAAGCAGCTCGTCGACCGCCGGCTGGAGCAGATGATGGCCGAGGGGACGCGGTTCGAGACGGGCATCGACGTCGGAGCGGCCCTCGACCCGATCGAGCTGCGCGCCCTGTTCGACGCGGTGGTGCTCGCAACCGGCGCACAGCGGCACCGCGACCTCGACATCCCGGGGCGCGACCTGGACGGCGTCGAGCTGGCCATGCCCTACCTGACCGGGCGCAACCGCACCGTCGCCGGGCGGCCCGCCGCCGGCGCTGCCTCGGCCGCAGGGCGCCGGGTGGTCGTGCTGGGCGGTGGAGACACGAGCGCCGACTGCCTGGGCAACGCGCTGCGCGAAGGCGCTGCGGAGGTGCACGAGGTCGCGCACGGCGAGATGCCGCCGCGCGAGCGCGACCCCCAGGAGACGTGGCCGGAGTGGCCGCGGGTGCTGCGGTCGCACCCGGTGCACGAGGAGGGTGGATCACGGCGTTGGCGCTTCGAAACCGTCGCGATCGAGGGCGACGGCCGCGTCCAGCGGGTTCGCGGCCAGGATGGCAGTGCGATCGACGCCGAGCTGGTGCTGGTCGCGATCGGGTTCTCGGGCGTCGAGCCGGACCCGGTGTACCCGGGCCTCGAGGTGCGGATCGAGGATGGCCGCGTGCGCGGCACGCCGCACGACGTGTTCGCGGCCGGCGACTGCGTTCTCGGCGCCGACCTGATCGTCACCGCGATCGCCGACGGCAGGCGCGCCGCGCGGGACGCCGAGCGGCGGCTGGCCGCCCGCGCCACCGAGCCCTCAGGCAGATCCCGGCGTCAGTCGTCGGTTTCGCAGGCGAGCGGCGTACCGTCGAGGCGGCCGAGCAGCTCGGCCAGCTGCTCGAGCTCATCGCAGCTGTAACGGTCGGCGAACAGCTCGCGGACGCTCGCCAGGTGGGTCGTTCGCGCGGCCCGGTACTTCGCCTGACCCTCGTCGGTCAGCACGGCGTAGGTGATCCGGCCGTCCGACGTGCATGACGCCTTGCAGACCCACCCGTCGCGCTCGAGGCCATCGAGCAGCCGCGTGATCCCGGACGCCGAGAGGACGACGCTCCGCGCAAGGTCGACCCGCCGCATCTTGCGCTCGGGCGCCCGCATCAGCTGCGCCATCACGTCGTAGTCGTTGATCGTGATGCCGTGGTCGGCGATCAGCTCGGCGTTCAGCTTGCGGACGAGCGCGGCGTGGCCGCGAAGCAGCCCCAGCCATGCCTGGAATCCTTGCTCACTCAATACTTGCGTACTCAAGATGTCTCCGATATAGTACTTGCTAGCTCAAGTATACATTCCGAGGAGGGAACGGACAATGAGCACAATCGTAACGACCCCGGCTGTCCGGGTCATCGAGGGAACGTGGAATGCGGATCCCAGCCACTCGACCGTGGAGTTCGCCGTCAAGCATATGGGCTTTTCGACGGTCCGTGGGCGATTTCTCGACTTCGACGCCACCGTCGAGGGCGGCGAGGAGCCGGCCCTGCGGGGTTCGATCCGGCTCGCCAGCGTGGTCACGCACGACGAAAGCCGTGACAACCACATCAAGGCGCCCGACTTCTTCGACGTGGAGCGCCACCCCGAGGCGACCGTGGTCGCCACCAGCATCGGCGAGGACCGGCTGGTCGCGGACGTCACGCTGAAGGGCGTCACCCGCCCGGTCGGGTTCAGCTATCGGCTGTCGGAGCCGGCAACCGACCCCTGGGGCAACGAGCGGATGGGGCTCGAGCTCGAGGGCGAGATCGACCGCACCGAGTTCGGCGTCAACTGGAACGCCCCGCTTCCCGGCGGCGGGTTCCTGGTCGACAACACCGTCTCGCTGATCGCGAGCTTCTCGCTGGTCAAGGCGTGATCCCGATGCGGGTGCTGGCAGTTTCCGGCAGCCTGCGTCCCGAGTCCCATAACAGCCAGCTCCTGCGCGCCGCGCGGGAGCTGGCTCCCGAGGCGATCAAGTGGGACACCTACGACGCGCTGATCACAATTCCGCCGTTCCACGGTGAGCGGGAAGACCCGGACGCGCCCGAGGCGGTGCAGCACTGGCGTGACCGCCTGGCCGCCGCCGACGCGGTGCTGTTCGCAACGCCCGAGTACAACGGCTCTGTGTCCGGCGTGCTCAAGAACGCGGTGGACTGGGCCTCGACGCCGTTCCCCGACAACGTCCTGCACGGCAAGCCGGTGATGGTGGTCGGCGCCAGCACCAGCACCTACGGGGCGATGTGGGCCCAGGCCGATCTGCGCCGGATCCTCGGTATCACCGGCGCCCGCGTCCTCGACGGCGATCTCGCCGTCGCCCGGGCACACGAGGCGTTCGACGAGGACGGCCGCCTGCGCAACGCATCCCAGACCGAGCGGCTCGGCGAGCTGCTCGAAACGCTGTGCGCAGTGTCACTCCCCGCGGCCGCCTGATCCGACCGGGGCGGGGCCTTCCCGGCCCCCGCCCCGGTCACGGATGTTTGACGAGGCGGGTAGTCTGCAACCGATGTATGACCGTCACGAACGGATGGCGCTCAACGAGGCGCTGTTCCGGAACGCGAACGAGCGGATTCGCGACCACGCGCACGAGCACGGAGCCGACGGCGGCGCGATCACGTTCTACTGCGAGTGCTCCGACCGCGACTGCGTCGAGCGGGTCGAAATGAACGGGCCGGAGTACGAGGTGATCCGGTCCGACCCTACGCAGTTCGTCGTGCTGCCCGGCCATCTCCGGCTCGAGGTCGAAGAGGTCGTTCGCCGCGCGCCCGAGTTCCTGGTCGTCCGCAAGATTGGCAATGCAGCCGAGCTGGCGGTCGAGCAGGATCCGCGCAGCTGAGCCCTTCAGGCGAGAAGGCCCCGGCCCGGCGAGCGCCCGGCCGAGGCCCAACTCGTTCCCGTAGCAGGACCCCTTGGCCGGGTCCGCGCCCGCAGTATTCCAGAGGCTCTGGCGCCGAGCAACACTTGATTCGGAATCGTCACAAAGCCGAACCAATCGATTCATCAGTGTCCTCGGCCACGTAGGCGACGGCCTCGTCCACCGTCCCGAAGATCCGCGCATAACGGTGGATCCCCAGCAGGCGCAGGCCATTGCGAACGGTGTGCGCGGACCCGTCGGGCAGCGCGATCGCGAACCCCAGGCCGCGCAGGTCGCAGCGCTGCTGGGCGGTCAGTAGCACGCCCAACACGGTCGAGTCCAGAAAGGTCGTCCGGCCGAGATCGATCACCAGCGGACGGCCGGCGCCGATCGCGTCCGACAGCTCGCGGGCAAGCTCTCGCTCGCGCGACAGGTCGTACTCGCCGATCGGCCGCACGATGGCGGGCTCGACGTTCACTCAGGCTGCGGTTGCGGCGTCCGCGTCGATCACGTCGCGGAGCTTCGCCAACGCACCACGCAACAAGCGGCTGACATGCATCTGACTGATCCCCAACTCAGACGCGATCTCCGACTGCGTCAACTCACCCCGAAACCGCAACTCCAACAACCGCCGCTCACGCGCCGGCAACCGCCGCAACCCCCGCTCCACCACATCCCGATCCTCAACCCCCACAAACCCCGGATCAACCTCACTCAACACCCGACCCGCAGGCCCAACCTCAACCCCCCACTCACCATCCTCACCCCGACCAAACAACGAGTCCGCCACATACACCCGCCGCACCACCAACGCCTCCACCACCAACTCCTCAGAACACTCCAACGCCTCCGCCAACTCCCCGGTCGACGGCTCACGCCCCAACACCTGCGCCAACCCCACACCCACCGGACCAACCCGCCGCGACAACTCCTGCAACGACCGAGGCACCCGCACACTCCAACCCCGATCCCGAAACAAATGCATGATCTCACCCTCAACCATCCGCGC
Organism: uncultured Actinomycetes bacterium; assembly: GCA_963720885.1. GTDB lineage: Bacteria > Actinomycetota > Thermoleophilia > Gaiellales > JAICJC01 > DATLLN01. The sequence goes on from CAVRGW010000002.1 coordinate 537,204, forward strand.
CGCATACCGCTCCAACGGCACACCCCGCCCAGCATCAAACCGATCCACCGCCTGAATCAACCCCAAATACCCCGACTGACACACATCCTCAAACCCAAACCCCCGCCCCACATACCGCCGCGCAATCCCCCGCACAAGCGGCGCGTACTCGAGGATCAGCTGGTCGCGGGTTTTTCCGGCAGGGGACTGGGTGCGCGTTGAATCGGTCATGAAACCGGGCCTACCCGCCTCCGAAGCGGTGCAAACACGTCTTTCAGACGGGGTGCAGGGGCGTTCGCGCGAGGCGCAGGGAGACCGCGTCGGCGTCGGTTCGCGCACCATAGGCGTCCAGGGCCGCCACCGCCTCGCGGCGCCAGCCGTCGTCGCCGCCGATCAGGGTCAGCTCGGCGCCGGACGGTCCGATCTCGGCGAGGATCGAGACGTCCTCATCGTCGCACTCCGCGATCACGGCCGCCACGTTGAACCCGGCCCTGTCGGCCGCCAGCGGCGGCATGCCCACTCGCACCGCCAAGGCGACCACGGCCTGCCGCGCGATCTCCGCGCGGCCGGGCGTGTTCATCAGCCGGAGCGTCAGGGTACGGTTCATGCCATGGCCCGTTCGGACAACCTCAGCCTGGTGGCTGAGCTCGTCGTCCCGGCGGACGCCGAGATGCTGACCGTCTGCCGGATGGTCCTGATGGGCGTCGGCGCCGGGCTGCCGCTGACCGACGAGGCGCTGGACGATCTCAAGCTGGTGCTCTCGGAGGCGTGCGCCAGCGCGATCGAGCACACCCCGGACGCCGGTGGGACGGTCGAGATCGCATTCCGGACGTCTGATGGCGAGCTCGAGGTCAGCGTCTCCGACCACGGCCGCGGCGCAGAGACAGCGATCGGCGGCCTCGGCTTCGGGATGCCGCTGCTCCGGCAGCTCTGCTCGCGACTGGACGTCGCGCCCCGGGCCGACGGGCCGGGGACGGTTGTGCGGTTCGCGCAGTCGCTGCCCGCCTGACCGAGCATCGGCCTACCCCGATCCGCGGATCGCCTGCATCGCCGCGGCGCGGCTGTCCGCGATGGGGAGCACAGAGGATAGGCCGGTGAGATCCACGATCCGCCGGACGGCGTGCCCCGCACCCTCCCCCACGGCGAACCCGACGGCCGTTCCGGCCGCGGTGGCGCGATCGTGCTCCGCGATCAGGACACTCAGCACCGCGGAGTCGATGAAGGTCGTCTCGGTGAGGTCGACGACGAACGGGCTCCGCTGGTCACGGACCTCATCGAGCGTCTCCCGGAGCGCGTCCGCGGTCGACAGGTCGTGCTCGCCTCGCATGACCACAACCGTGACCTCGCCGTCGCGCTCGAGATCGATGGGGCTTGCAGATGTCACCGCGATCCAGCATAGTCGATCCGTTTTCTCACCCGTGACCGCGGGTACGTCCTGATCAGATGACCCAACCTGACAACCCACCGGCAGGCGACCAGCCCAAGTTCGAGCAGGAGCAGCTCGAGGAGCGGCTGGTTGTCGTGCGAGTGCACGGCGAACTCGACATCGGATCTGCGGACGCTCTGCGACGGGCGCTCGACGAGGCCGAGGCGAAGCAGGTGGACGTTGTCCGACTGGACGCCAGCGACGTCGGATTCCTGGACTCGACCGCACTCGGCGTCATCCTCAGCTGCGCTCAGCGGATGACCGGCCGCGGCGGCCGGCTCGAGCTGCTGTGCACATCACCTGCGATCCGACGTGTGCTCGACATGACGATGATCAGCCGCACCGTCCACGTCATCCCCTGACGAACGCGGCCGCCATGCGCACCCAGCTGCGGTTAGATGTCGATCTCGAACCAGACCCGCGCTTCGCCGCCGGGCGTCCGGCTGACGCCCCAGCGGTCGGCGAGTGCGTCGACCAGGTACAGCCCGCGGCCGGAGGTACCGAGTGGCGGCTGGTCGTCGAACGAGGGCCGGCTGAAGCCGGGCCCCGGGTCGCGCACCTCGACGCGCACCGTACCCGGACGAACTTCGAGGTCGAGCGTGATGATGTCCGCCGGGTCGAGCCCCGCATGACGGACGCTGTTGCCGACCAGCTCCGTGACCAGCAGCCGGGTGTTGAACGCCGCCTCCTCGAAATCGTTGAGCTGATCGATGGCATCGACCGCGTGGCGCGCCGCCCGTACTGACTCAACGGTTGCCGCCAGACGCAGCGTCATCTCACAGGGACTCACCATCGGCAGTCGATACCCTAGTCGGAGGGGTCTCATGCATGAACGCTGCTCGCGCGTCTCAGTCCGATGCCGCACCAAGGACCGAGCCCAGCAACAGCACCAACACCAGTCCGACCGGGACGGCGATTGCCACGCCGGCCCATCCGAACACGAGCGCTCCGATCACACCCGCGACGACGACCGCAATGATGACGATCGTCGCGATCCACCGTTGGGCCGATTCGCCTGCATCGAGCCCGTGCCAATTGTCTCCAAAATGCGTCATCGCCGGGTGGACTGCCCGGCGATGACGAGACGCAAACAACAAGCACTGTGCACAACAGGTCTAGAGGGCCTTGCGGATACCCTCCTCGACCTTGCGTGCACCCTCCTTGAGCTTGCCCTCCGCCTGGTCCATCTCGCCCTCACGCTTGAGGCTCTCGTCGTCGGTCGCGCGGCCGGCCTGCTCCTTCGCCTTGCCCTTGATCTGGTCGGTCTTCTCGCCCATGTCCAGCTCCTTGAGTTCGGGTTTCCGTTTGCGACGGGAGCGGTACCCCGCCCCGGCGTTCGTCAACCCTCGGCGAAGGCGGCAGCCCACCCCGCAGCCTCGGCGCCGGACACAAGGGCGCCCTCGATCCAGCCGGGTTCGGCCGACGCGACGTCCGACGTCGCGAACGCGACGCGGCCGTGCGGCCGGAAGCGCTCGGGGGTGAGCAGGTCGGGCGCTCCGACCGAGGCGGTCGCCCACGTCCCGCGGGCCCACGGGTCGCCGTTCCAGTCGTGCCAGTCCCACGAGATCAGCTGCGCCTCCGGAAAGAACGCGTGCAGCGCCCGCTCGGCGTGCTCGCGTTGCGAGGGATCGAACGCCGGATCCTGATAGCCGAACCCCAGCATCAGCACGTCGCCGTCGAGCTCGCGGTCGCCGATCATCCAGTGGATGCCCTCCCCTCGGCCGGCCGCCAGGGCACCGCGAGGCGCGCCACGCGCGCGCATCCAGAGCTTGATCGCCCTGCCGGCGTTCGTGCCGGCCGCAGCCGCCGTCCCTTCGGGCAACGGAGGGTCGAAGGTCACGTGCGGCAACAGGTTGACGGGCAGGGCGAGGATCGCCAGATCGCCGCGGACGACATCGCCGCCGCCGGTGACAACGTCGACCCGGCCGTCGTCCTGGCGGACGGCCGCCACCGGCGTTCCCGTCCGCAGCTGCACACCGGCGGTCGCCGCCATCACCGAGGACAGCGCCGACCAGCCCTGCACGGGCGAGTGGCGGAGCGCGGTCAGAAGACCTGAGACGCCACCGTGGGAGCGGATCACCGCAAGCGCGTCGATCACCGCGCCCCGGTCGGGCGCGGTGCCGCCGATCATCACCCACCATGCGGACACGAACTCGATCACCTCGGCGGGCAGGCCGAGCCTCGACAGATATGCGGCGAACGACTCCCCGCCGGCGGTGCCGGCCGCCGCGTCGGCGGTGAGCGTCGCCAGCGCGCGGTCGAGCTCGCCGAGCTGCTCGAACGGCACCGGCAGCGAGTGGCGCAGAACGCCGCCGGTGCGCCAGCGGCAGGCGCTCGGCGCGCCCCAGGTGCGCACGTCGATGCCGTAGCGGGCGAGCTCGGCCGGGGCCAGCTCGTGCTCCGCCGTGAACCACGAACCGCCGATCTCCACCGGCGGCCCGTCGCCGGCGAACGGCCGCGTCCAGGTGCGGCCGCCGACCCGGTCGCGCGCCTCGAGCAGCGTCACCTCGACGCCCGCCTCGGCGAGGTCGCGCGCGGCCCGCAGGCCGGCGAACCCCGCGCCGATCACGATCACCCTCGCCACGTGCATGAGAGGCTACCGTGCCCCGACCACGAGGAGGTGCCGAATGACCGATCGACCGAAGCCGATGGTGATCCCGCTCGAGGACGTGCCCGTGATTCCGGCGGAGCAGGCGGTGACGAAGGTGCGGATCGCCCGCATCGTCACCCGCAAGCGCTGCGGCTCGAATCTGCTGCTCGGCGCGAGCTGGCTCGACCCCGGCGAGGAGACCAACCGGTGGTCGTCTCGGGACGACGACGACGTGGCGGAGGGCGACCACTGGTACGGCCCGGTCGACGAGACGTACTTCATCATCCGCGGGCGCCTGCGCCTGACCTGGGACGAGGGACACTTCGACGTCGGCCCCGACGACAGCGTGTACCTCGCGCCGGGGTGGACGTACCACCTGAAGAACATCGGGGACGAGCCGGCGTTCTTCGTGTACGGAATGACGCCGACGCCTGAGTAGCGGCAGCGCTACAGCTCGAGCAGCATGCGGCTGTTGCCCAGCGTGTCGGGCTTGACCCGCGGCAGGTCGAGGAACTCGGCGACGCCCTCGTCGTATGACCGGCGGAGCTCGTCGTACACCTCCGGCTGGACGGGGGTGCCGTCGATCTCGTGGAACCCGTGGCGGGCGAAGAACCCCACCTCGAACGTCAGCACGAACACCCGGCGGACGCCGAGCTCGCGCGCGTGCTCCAGCAGGCGGGAAACCACCAGGTCGCCGATGCCGTGGCCGCGTAGCCCCGGGTCGACGGCAACGGTGCGGATCTCGGCGAGGTCCTCCCACATGACGTGGACGGCGCCACAGCCGACGACCTTACCGTCCAGCTCGGCAACGACGAAATCGGGCACGTCCTCGAACAGCGTGACCAGCTGCTTGCCCAGCAGGATTCCCTGATCGACGTAGCCCTGGACGAGGCGCTGGATCTGGCGAACGTCGGACGTACGGGCGCGGCGGACGGCGGCGGGCATGGCATCGGAGGATACGATGCGGCCGTTTGCAGCGCGGCGCATGGGGGTACGGCGCGCGCCATGCTTGCAACCATTCCTCTTCTCGCACTCGGCACCGGCATCGGCATCGTCGGGTTGATCCTGGTCGTCCTCATCGTCCTGCTGCTCGTCCGCGTGCTCTGACGGTCAGGCGAAGAGCGGGCGCAGATGATCGTTCAGGAACACGCCGCCGGGATCGAGCCGGCGACGTGTCTCGATGAAGTCGCCGGCCGCCGGATAGCGCTGGAGCAGCTGGTCACGCGTCAGGAAATGCAGCTTGCCCCAGTGCACACGCGGCGAGAAGGGGCGGAGCGTCTCGTCCACCGCGCGCAGGTACGGCTCGTAGGCCGTTCCCGGCACGCCTGACACCGAGATCACAACGGTTGGGGTGCCGTACGCGGGCGACAGGTACGCCTCGTCCGCGGCGGTCGTCCGCACCTCCATCGGAAACACCGAGTCCGGCAGGCTGCCGAGCATCAGCTCGCGCATGGCGGCGACGGCGTCCACGGCGCGATCGAACGGCACGAAATACTCCAGCTCGTGGAAGTTCGGCTCGAACTCCATCGGGTAGATCCGGTAGCTGCGGTCGACCCTCCTTCCCGGTGTCGGGTCGTCGGGTCGATCGGGCTCGGCGAGGTCGTAGATCTTCACGTAGCAGGTGTCGGTCAGCGTCGTCCCGGCAGGCGTTGTCAGTCCATACAGGGCAGCGGACTGCTCCGACGGCAGCCAGAAGAACGAGAAGTGCCGGTGCGACCCGGTCAGCTCGTCCCAGCGCGTTATCACCTCGGAGTACGGCATATGCTCGATGCGCTCCGCCAGGCGATGCGCGGGCACCACCTCGAGCTCGATCCTGGCGATCACCCCGAGCATGCCGATCGCAACCTGCGCCGCGTGCAGCAGTTCGGGCTGGTCGGCGCCGATCTCGAGCACGTCGCCGCCGGCGGTGATCAGCCGCATCGCACGCACCATGCCCGACAGGCCGGCCAGCTCGACTCCCGAGCCGTGGGTGCCGGTTGCCACAGCGCCGGCGATCTGCTGGGTGGCGATGTCACCCTGGTTGTGCAGCGCGAAGCCCAGGTCCCAGAGGGGATCGCCGAACATGCCCACCGTGGTCGCCGGCAGCGCCGTCACGGTCGACCGGTCAGCGTCGACGGCCACGACGCCGGACAGCGCCGACAGATCGAGCAGTGCGCCGTCGGTGCCGATCACCGGCGAGAACGAGTGCCCCGTGCCGAGCACGCGTACACCGAGCCCGTCGTCCACCGCCGAGCGGACGGCGACCGCGATCTCGTGCTCGTCGCGTGGCCGCACGATCCGCGCCGGGGCGCACGACTGGTTGCCCGCCCAGTTCGTCCAGGTGGTCGCCGAGGCCACGCGGGCGAGCCTACCGCGCGGCGGTCCGGCCGACGACCTCGGACACCGCAGCCGCGAAGTCGTGCACGTCCTGCTCGGTGGTGTCCCACGCGGTCATCCAGCGCACCTCACCGGTGCGGTCGTCCCACACGTGGAAGGCGAAGCGCTGCTGCAGCGGCTCCACCGCCGCCGCCGGAAGCCGGGCGAACACGGCGTTCGCCTCGACCGGCTGGGTGATCTCGACGACGTCGCCGACGAGATCGGCGAGCAGCTTTGCCATCGTGTTGCCGTTGCTCGCGTTGGCTCGCCAGATATCGTCGGTGAGCAGTGCCTCGAACTGGACTGCGACGTAACGCATCTTCGACGCGAGCTGCATCGACTGCTTGCGCATGAACGCGATATCCGGCGTGAGCTCGGGGCGGAACAGCAGGACGGCCTCGGCGCCGACCGCGCCGATCTTCGTGCCGCCCAGGCTGACAGCGTCCACCCCGGCGTCGCGGCTGGCCTCCCGCATCGAGCAGCCGAGCGCCTCGGCGGCGTAGGCCAGGCGCGACCCGTCCAGGTGCAGCAGCATGCCCAGCCCGTGCACGTGGTCGGCCAGCTCGCGCAGCGCGTCGGGCGAGTACACGGTGCCCATCTCCGTGGTCTGGGCGATCGTCACCGCCGCCGGCTGGGCACGATGCTCGTCGCCGAACGAGCGTGCGTGGACGTCGACGAGCGCCGGCGTCAGCCGCCCGTCGGGCGCCGCCACGTCGAGCAGCTTCGAGCCGAGGAAGCGCTCGGGGGCGCCGCACTCATCCATGTTGACGTGGGAGCTGCTCGCGCAGATCACCGCCTGGTGCGGGCGCAGCATCGTCTGCAGGCACAGCACGTTGGCGGCGGTGCCGTTGAAGACGAACCGGACGTCGGTGTCCTCGCCGAACTCATCGCGGATCAGCGCCGTCGCCCGCTCGGTGTGCTCGTCGTAGCCGTACGCGGCCGCCTGGCCGGCGTTTGCCCGGGCCATCGCCTCGAGCACGGCCGGATGGGCCGGGGCGTAGTTGTCGCTGGCGAAGCCGCGCACGGGGCGGAACCTACCGCAGCGGCATGTGCCACGGGGTCAGGATACCTCTGGCACATGTGCCAGAGGTATCCTGACCCCCTGGCACATCTACGGCTCACCTGTCGCCCGTGGCCCTCGCGGGCGGCGAGCCAGGCACCGAGCCAGGCACCGGCCCCGCCGTCGGTCGCGCTCGGTGGCGTCGTCGACGTGCCAGGCACGGAGCCTGGCACGCGGTCGTGGTTGACCGACCAGGCGTCCCAGACGCTCGTGGCAGTCGCGGGCGAGGAGCCCGCGGCTACAGGTCGTAGATCCGCACGGCGTTGCCGCGCAGGATCAGCTCGGCCAGGCCGCGCGCCTGGGTGGCGGTGACGTCGCCCAGCACGACCATGTCGCCGAGCGCCGCGCCGATCGCGCGGCGGCCGCGCACGGCACCCAACCAGTGCTGCTCGGGGATCCCGACGGCGTCCGAGCTGTAGAGGATCCGCGAAGCCGGCGCCGGGCCGAGCAGCGTGTGCGTCACCGTGTACAGCTGGTGGCTGGTCAGGAACGGGATGCCGTACGAAACGTCCGCGTAGATGTTCGCGTAGGTCGCGGCGAGCACCGCCAGGTGGCCGCTGAACGGATACCCGCCGTGCAGCAGCACCAGGTTGACGTCCGGGTATTCCCGGGCCAGGGGCGCGAGGTGGAAGGGATCGGCGAGGCGCAGGTCGGCATCGGCGTCGCCGTACCCCGTATGGAACTGCACGGGCAGCTCCTGATCGGACGCTGCCTCCATCACCCGGTGCACCACGTGGTCGACCAGCGGCTTGAGCTCCAGCCGCTCCGATCCGTCCCGGAGCATCTGCTTGAACGCCGCTTTGGCGTCCGCCCGCGACGGCCGCTCGATCATCAGCCCGCTGCGGTAGGCGGCGACGCTCTTGAACGAGATCACGCCGCGGTCGCGCGCGGAGTCGAGGTGCTCGACGAGCGCCTCGTCGAAATCCGCGAACCGCTCGTGCTCGGCCGTCAGCTGCCCGGCCACGACCTCCTCCCGCTCGACCCAGCCCACGCGGAACCCGCCGCGCGCCGCCAGATCTTCGCGCGGCAGCACCTGCGCCGGATCGGGATAGCCGTCGTCGACCAGCAGCCAATCGATGTTGACCGACCGCAGGAACCGCGCTGCAAGCTCGTCGTCGTCCAGCTCGGCGCGGCGCGCCAGCACCGACTCCTCGTCCGGCTCGCATCCCAGCACGCCGGCGACCTGGCGCAGCGCCCACAGGTAGTGCGGCGCGGTCGACGTGTGGTCGGGCGGAAACGGCTCGCCGGCGCACTCCGAGAACCGGTGCCGGTAGTCGGCAACGGTCAGCTCGCCCGGGTCCGCGAACAGCCCGTGGCAGTGGTTGTCGACGATCGGGATCTCGCTCAGATCGAGCATGGTCTGGCTGACTCCATCGGCAGGTGCGCGGTTCATCGAGAGATGCTCGCACACCGGAGCGCTCTCGGTCGAATGGAGGAGGCGCGGTTCAGCCCTGCGCCCGTGGCGTCAGGTAGCGCCGGACACTAGGTTGTCTCCATGGATTCCGACCGCGCCGAGATCGTCAGGCTGGCGGCGCTCGCCACCGGCGACGAGAAGCACGAGGCGTCGAGCTACTCGACGCTCGACGCACTGCTGGTCGCCTACCGGGACGTGCTCCGGGTCGATCCGTCGCGACCCGCCTGGGAGGATCGCGATCGCTTCTTCCTCTCCAAGGGACACGGGCCGGCAGCGTTCTACGCCGTGCTCGCCTGGCGCGGGTTCTTTCCCGAGGACTGGCTGCCGCGGTTCATCACCTGGGGCGGGAAGCTGGGCGGGCATCCCGACCGGCTGCTCGTCCCGGGTGTCGAGGTGTCCACCGGCTCGCTGGGCCACGGACTGCCGATGGCGGTCGGCAGCGCCCTCGCCCTTCGCGCCCGGGGCCGGCGCGGGCCACGGGTCATCGTCCTCACCGGCGACGCGGAGCTCAACGAGGGCTCGAACTGGGAGGCGGTGATGCTGGCGCCGCACCTCGGCCTCGGCAACCTGACCCTGCTCGTCATCGACAACCACTCGAGCACGATCCCGCTGTCCCCGATCGACGCCAGGCTGCGCGCATTCGGCTGGGAGGCTGTGCCGGTCGACGGCCGCGACCACGCAGCGCTGCGCCGCGCGTTGGAGCGCCGCTCCGACGTTCCCACGGCGGTGGTCGCGGAGATCGGGGCCGGCTGATGGAGCGCACCATGCGCCAGCAGGCGGCCGCGACGGTGACCGACGCGTTCATCGAGGACGACCGGATCGCGATCGTGCTCGCCGAGATCAGCACGGACTACTTCGAGCGTGCGTTCGCGCACGACCCGCTGCGCGCCGTCAACGTCGGCATCATGGAGCAGACGATGGTCGGCGTGGCCGCGGGATTCGCGCTCGAGGGTTTCCATCCGGTCGCCCACACGATCACGCCGTTCCTCGCGGAGCGCGCGCTGGAGCAGGTCAAGCTCGACTTCGGCAACCAGGAGCTTGGCGGCACGCTGTTCTCCACCGGCGCCTCCTACGACTACGGCACCGACGGGGCGACGCACTACTCGCCGGGTGACGTGCAGGCGCTGGCGACGATCCCCGGCATCCGGATCGCCGTCCCCGGCCACCCGGCCGAGGTCGACACGCTGCTCCGGCACGCGCTGGTGGGCGACGACCTGACGTATCTGCGCACGCAGGCGATCGCCAACGCCCGGCCTCGCGACGTCGAGCCGGGCCTGATCGACGTCGTCCAGCGTGGGGATGCGGGCACGGTGGTTGCCGTCGGCCCGATGCTCGACCGCGTGATCGAGGCGACCGGAGATCTCGACCTGACGGTGCTCTATGCGACGACCGTGTGGCCGTTGGACGGCGGTACGCTGGCCCGCGAGGCGGCGGACGCGCCGGACGTGATCGTCGTCGAGCCGTTCCACGCCGGCACGCTCGCGGCACCCGTCACCGAGGCGCTGGCCGACCGCCCGTCCCGCATCCGCTCGATCGGCGTTCCCCGCCGGGTGCCCCGGGAGTACGGCCCGCCGGAGCAGCACGACCGCGAGTTCGGCCTGGACGCCGAGGGCATCGGCCGCCAGATCAGGGCGGCCCTGGCATCTGCCCCAACCGGGGGTTTCGATGCCGCGCCGGCGGGCCGATCCTGACGACATGGGGTCTCTTCTCGGCTATCGCGTCATCATCCCCGTCGTGCTCGGCTGCTCCGTGGTGGCAGGCGCCGTCCTGCTGCTCGCGGTGCGCTAGCGACGTCAGGCCAGCGCGCGCTCGACGAGGCGCTGGAAATGCTGGATCAGATGCTCGCTGGAGAGCATCAGCCTGCCCTCGGTCAGCCCGCCCGAGTCCGCGGCGCGCTGGATCGATTCCACCAGCTCCTGATCCTCGAGTCCGACCTGGCTGCCGAACTCCTGGATCGACGCAATCTCGTCCTCCGTCACGTCCTCGCCGTAGAAGTGGTCGATCACCGACGCCGTCTTCCCCGGGCCTGCGGGCACGAAGGCGAGCACTCCCAGATTCGGCCGGCCGGGGAAGACGTTGATCGTGAACGTCGGCCACAGCCAGTGGAAGTGCGCCTCGGCGATCTCACCGTCCGGGTTGTACGGGAGCTCGCGGCGCTCGGCTCCGGCACGGGTCTGCGAGATCTGGCTCGAGAACCACTCGTCCGACGTCAGACGGTACGCGTCCGGGTCGACGTCGATCACCTTCGAGAAGTCCGGGTGCGCCGTCGGGCAGTGGTAGCACTCGAGGTAGTTCTCGACCACGGCCTTCCAGTTCGCCGCCAACTCCCACTCCGAGCGGTCGTGGTAGCGCAGGCGGTGAAAATCGATGCCGGCGTCCGCCAGGATCTGCGGCAGCCGCCCCAGGTACACCTCGAGCGGCGGCGCGTCCAGGTTGCGGTTGACGAACACGAACGGCCCCCACTCCGCGACGCCCACCGGCAGCAGGCCGTAGTCGTCCATGTTGAACCCCGGCTCGCGCTCGCTACGCGGCGCGTGGCGCAGGCAGCCGTTCAGGCCGTACGTCCAGGCGTGGTACGGGCACTGCAGCGTCATCCGCCGGCCGTGGCCCTGCGCCACCTCGGTCGCGCGGTGGCGGCAGATGTTGACGAACGCGTTCAGGTTCATGTCCTCGTCGCGGACGACCACCACCGGCACCAACCCCGCATGGCAGGTCATGTACTGCCCGGGCTCCGCGACCCGGTCGGCAACGCCGGCGTACAGCCAGCTGTCCGCAAAGATCCGGCGCTGCTCCAGCTTGTAGATCGCGGGATCGGAGAACCAGTCGAACGGGAGGGTGATTCCCTGGTCGAGCCGCGAGCCGAGATCGGTGGCCACGCCCCGACGCTACCCCAGGACGTTCCTCGAACGCAACTGCTCGAGCACGCGGTCGACCGGCAGCGCCGGGCTGCGGTTTCCCGCGCGCCCGGTCATCTCGCGGTTCACGACCAGCGCGTCGACCACAGCCTCCTCGGTCGCACGCACGACCGCCGCGTGCAGCACGTCGACCTCCGACCAGGGCAGGAACCGCAGCGAGGCGGCGGCGCCCTGCGTCAGGAACGCGCCCGTGTTGGCGGTCGACAGTGCGAGGAACAGGTCGCCGGAGTAGTGGGAGCCGCTGGTGCCGGTGCGGGCCAGCCCGAGCGGCACGCGCCGGGCCAGCGCGGCGCACTGCTGCGGCAGCAGCGGGGCGTCGGTGATCACGATGCCGATCACCGACCCGGCGCCCGGCACGGCCGGCTCCCACTCGCCCAGTGGATCGTCGTCGGCCAGCGTCGCGCCCAGGGGTACGCCGGCGATCCGCAGCTCGTACCGCGAGCCGAAGTTGCACTGCAGGAACACGCCGACCGTGTACGGGCCGCCAGGCGCCTCGATCACGCGGCTGGCCGAGCCGTTGCCTCCCTTGTAGCCGTAGCAGTTCATCCCGGTGCCGCCGCCGGCCGAGCCCAGCTCGACCGGCCCCGGACGCGCGTCATCGAGGGCCGACCGGACGACCTGCTCGGTGACATGCCCGCCGTTTATGTCGTTGAGGTAGCCGTCGTAGGTCTCCGCGGCGACCGGCAGCAGCCACAGCTCGCGGAGGTCGGGGAACCGCGTGACCGCCCAGTCGATGGTCGCCCTGTGGGCGACGCCGACCGCATGCGTGTTCGTGATCGTCACCGGCATCGACACGGTGCCCGATTCGGCGATCCACGCCATCCCCGTCATCTCGCCGTTGCCGTTCAGGCTGTGGGTCGCCGCGGCGCACGGGTCGGCCGGGTGCTCGCGGCCGCGGGGGTGGATCGCGGTGACGCCGGTGCGGACGTCCTCGCCCTCGACGAGAGTCGCGCACCCCACCTCCACGCCTGGTACGTCGGTGATCGCGTTCAGCGGCCCGGGCGTCCCCTCGAACGGGATGCCCAGCTCGCGCGCGCGGCGGGGATCACCCATCGGAGCGGTACACCGTCTCGCCGTCCACGATCGTCCGCAGCACCGGCAGGTCGACGAGGTCGTCGGGGTCGCACTCGACCGGATCCTCGGCGAACACCGTCAGGTCGGCGACGACGCCGGGCGCGATCCGCCCCTGCCGTGCCTCCTCGCCGACGGTGTGGGCCGACACGGTGGTGTAGCCTTCCAGCGCGGTCAGACCGTCGATCGCCTGATCGTCGTAGGCAGCGCGCCCGGCGTGACCGGGCGCGCGGCGCAGACGGGCGGCCGCCATCCCGATCCGCGGGTCGAACCGCGCGACCGGCCAGTCCGAGCCCAGCGCGACACGCGCTCCCGACTCGCCCAGGGAGCGGATCGGGAACGCCCGGTCGCAGCGCTCACCGCCCAGCCGCTGCGACCAGTTGTCGTCGCGGTCGGCGCGGAACTCCATCATGTGCTGCGCCTGCATCGACGGCACGACGCCCTCGGCCGCGAACCGGGGCAGATCCTGCGGCTGCAGCGTCTCGATGTGCTCGATCCTGTGGCGCACGCCGGGGGCGGCGCCGGCGTCGCGATACGCGTCCAGCGCCTCCCGCACGCCGCGATCGCCGGTGGCGTGGGTCGCACACTGGAACCCCTCGCCCGCGAACCGTGCGACCGCCCGCCGGTACAGGGACGGGTCGGGCCAGAACGGCAGCGTGCCCTCGCCCTCGGAGTCCGGCTCGTACAGCCAGCCGGTGCCGGTGTCGATCACGCCGTCGATGAAGAACTTGGCGACGCCGCCCTTCCAGCGGCGCCCGGCGGCGGTGCGGTGGGGGATGAACTGCTCCCACTCCTCGGGATCCATCTCCGGCTTGATCCAGAAGGGCGCCACCAGCCGTGTCGCCAGATCGCCGTTGGCCTCCAGCTCGCGGAGCAGGTCGAGCGTCGCCAGGTCGCCGTCCATCATGTGCGCTGCGGTGATGCCCGACTGCGGCGAACCGGCGGAGCGTGTCCGCGTACAGCCGGTAGCGCTCGGCAGCCGTCAGCTCGGGGATCACCTCGAACACCAGGTCGGCGGCGGACTCCCGCAGCTCGCCCGTCGGCACGCCGCCGGTGCACACGACCTCGGCGTTCTCGGTGAACGTGCGCGGCCCGTCGACGCCGGCCAGCGCCAGCGCCTGCGACGTCGCCAGGTGCGTGTGGAAGTCCATGAACGTGATCAGCGCCGGCGAGCCGCCGACCGCCTCCTCGATCAGCGATCCGTTGATCCCATCCTGCGCAAACACGTTGTAGTCGAGGCCCCAGCCGAGCACCCACTGGCCGGGTGCGCACCGCGCACGCTCCTCCCGCAGCGCCGACCGCACCTCCTCGAGGCTGTGCGCGTCCAGCAGGTCGGCGCCGCGGGAACCCTCGGCGCCAAGGAACGGGTGGATATGGCTGTCCGTGATCCCCGGCGTCACGGCGGCTCCGGCGAGGTCGACCACCTCGGTCGACGCACCGGCCAGCTCGCGCACCTCGGCGTCGGACCCGACCGCAACGATCGAGCCGCCGGCCACACCGACGGCGCTGGCGGACGGCCGGTCAGGGTCGAGCGTGCGGACGCGCCCGCCGATGAGTGCCAGATCGACGGCCATCAGGCCGCCCCCGCCGCGAACGCGGGCTGCCGCTCCGGCCGGTCGAGCCACGGGCGCAGCAGCTCCAGCGCGGCGCCGACGCGGAATGCGGTGACGTCGTCGTACGTGCGGCCGACGATCTGGATGCCGGTGGGCACCCCGTTGTCAGCGAAGCCGGACGGCACCGCCAGCACCGGACAACGGCTGAGGATGTTGAACACCGGCGTCGGGATCGAGTCGAAGTAGAACGGCAGATCGACGCCGCCGACCTCGATGCCGCGGCCGACGTAGCCGTCGCCGGCGGCGAGGCCGCGCGTGTTGACGGTCGGGCAGATCAGCGCGTCGTAGTCCTCCAGCAGCTCGCCCACGGGGACGTAGAGCTTCGCCTCGATGTCGATCTCCTCGAGCATCGTCCCGCCGTCCGCCTGCTCGGCCGCCTGGCGTGCGAACTCGATCGCGTAGTCGGTCATCAGGTCGCCGTGCTCCCTGGCCACCTCGTCGACGTACGTCGCGAAGATCAGGTGGAAGTGGATCGCCGTCGCCCGGTCGACCATGTCGCGCGGGATGTCGAGGTCGACCTGCTCGACGATCGCACCGGCCTCGCGCAGGGCCTCGGCCGTGGCCAGCGTGTTGGCGATGATCTCCGGGTCGGTCGGCCAGCCGCCGAGATCGGGCGAGACGGCGACCCGCAGCCCCCGGACGCCCTCCAGCTGCTCGGGGATCTCGAGCTTGGGGCGCAGCGAGACGTGGTCGTGGGGATGTGGTCCGGCGAGCACGTTCTCGAACAGC
Organism: uncultured Actinomycetes bacterium; assembly: GCA_963720885.1. Taxonomy (GTDB): domain Bacteria; phylum Actinomycetota; class Thermoleophilia; order Gaiellales; family JAICJC01; genus DATLLN01. The sequence goes on from CAVRGW010000002.1 coordinate 552,356, forward strand.
GCGCAGTCCGCGACGGTGCGCGCCATCGGGCCACAGTGGCAGTAGACGTCGAGGTTGAACGGCGCGGCCTGCGGCACCCGCCCGAACGGTGGCTTGAAACCGACCACGCCGTTGAACGATGCCGGGATCCGGATCGAGCCGCCGATGTCCGAACCGCTGGCCAGCGTTGATGTGCCCGACGCCAGCGAGGCGCCAGAGCCCCCGGAGGAGCCGCCGACGGCGAACTCCGGGTTCCACGGGTTGCGGGTGACGCCGTGGATGCGCGAGTGGGTGAACGCCGCGCACGAGAACTCCGGGGCCGTCGTCCGAGCGTGGACGATCGCGCCCGAGTCGAGGATCCGCTGCGCGAAGTTGGACGACTCCTCCGCGACCAGATCCTTGTAGATCAGCGAGCCCTGCGTCCAGGGCTGGTCGGCCACCGCCTCCTCCTCCTTGATCGCGGTGGGGATGCCCTCGAGCGGCCGCGGCTGCTCGCCCTTGCCCATGTACCGCGCCTCGGCCTCCCGCGCCTGCGCGCGGGCCTCGTCGTGGAACGTGTGGCAGAGCGCGTTCACCGTCGGCTCCACCTCCTCGGCGCGGGCGATCACGGCATCCAGCAGCTCGACCGGAGAGAGGTCGTGCGAGCGAAACCGGGCGATCGCCTCGGTGGCGGACAGGTAGTGCAGCTCGGTCATCGACGGCCCTCCTGGGCTCGGCCGACCCGGGCTTCGATCGCGTCGAGCAGGAGCTCGACGCCGGTGTCGAAGACGAGGTCGGGATCGGGGTACATGTGCTGCGCCAGGGCGACGCAGTTGGGGAACCGGTCGGGCGGCAACGCCGAGTAGCTCCGCCGGGTGCGGTCCTGCCACGACGGCTCGCCGGCGTCGTCTGCGACCGCCTCGAAGACACCGGTGCCGGCCACGTAGTTGACGATCAGGTGGTAGTACAGAACGGCGTCGGGGTCGGCCAGCCCCGCCTTGCGGAGCAGCCCCAGCACCCGCTCGGCGATCCGCTCCAGATTCGGCGTGTCGTCCGGCGTCGCCGCCAGCGCCTCGGCGAAGCCGGGATGCCGGCGGTACACCTGGCGGCCCATCAGCATCCCGTTGCGCAGCCCCTCGCGCCATGGCCCGTCGGGGTAGTGCTCGATCACTCCGCCGAACAGGCGGTCGGCCATCGCTGTGATCAGCTCGTCCTTGTTGCGGAAGTGCCGGTAGACAGCCGTCGGGTCGGCACCCAGCTGGGCGCCGACCCGGCGCATCGTCAGGCCGCGGTGCCCCGCGCCCTCGGCGACCGCGAATGCGGCGTCGAGGATGCTCTCCCGGTCGAGCCGCGAGGGGCGACGGGTCTTTCCGGCGCTCATGATCGGCGCAGGGTGCCATATCGCAACGCTGTTGTCAACAGCGTTGCGCGTACCGAAATGGAGAGCGAGCCGGTGTGCGACAATCGGACCGTGATCGACGGTCCCATCGACGGCGCTCCGCACAGCGAGGCCGTGGTCGTCTCCCCCGGCCACGACGGCTGGGTGGTCGGCGACGAGCCGTCCGTGCTGGCGCAGTACGACCGCGGCTCCGACACCGTCGCCCGGCTGGGCCTGCCGAGCGAGCACCGCCACGACTGAGCGGCCGGCGCTGACCACCGCGTGGATCTACCGCCGCGCGTGGGCGACGTACCGATCGCGGTTCTGGCTGGTCACCGCAGTCGGGATCGTCGTGTTCGGGCTGTCCGGCGCCGTCCAGGCCGTCGTCCAGCTGGCGGCGGGCGAGCTGAGCGGCCACGAGCGGTCGGCGGTGTCGGCCCTGGGCGTCGCCGTCGCGGCGACGTCGGGCCTGTCCGCGGGCGGGCTGGTGCTGTTCGGCGGGCTGGTCGAGCACACGGTCGCCGAACACCAGCATGGCGCCCCCCACCGCTCGCTGGGCGTCGCGATCCGCCGGCTGCCGCTGGTATCGCTGCTGATCGCCGACCTGGTGACATCGGTGCTGACGGCCGCCGGAGTCGCGTTCTTCGTGCTGCCGGGGCTGGCCGTGTTCACGTTCCTTTCCCTGTCCGGCGCGGTGATCGTCTCCGAGGGCGAGCCGGCCTTTCGATCCCTCCGGCGGTCGGCCGCGCTGGTGCGGCGCCGGTTCTGGCTGACCGCACGATGCGTGACGCTGCCGATCGCAATCGAGACGATGCTGGTGCATGGAGTCTCGGTGCTCGATCGCGAGCATCCGCTGGCCGCTGCCTTCGTAGCCAACGCCGCTCTGGGGGCCGCCGTCGGCGTGGCGGTGGGACTGATCGAGGCGACGCTTGCCCTGGAGCTGATCCACCGGTCGCGACGGCCGGTCGCTGTGCGAGACTGACCGGCATGGTGCTGCTCGAGTTCACGGTGATCGACGTCGTCGAGTCGCTGGTCGTCCTGTTCTTCTGGTTCATGCTGATCTGGATGTTCATCGCCGTCTTCGCGGACGTCTTCCGCCGCGACGACCTGAGCGGATGGCACAAGGCCGGCTGGCTGCTGTTCGTGTTCGTGCTGCCGCTGATCGGCATCCTGGTCTACCTGATCGCCCGCCCCAAGCTGACGCCGGCCGACCGGCGGGTGATGGAGCAGGCGATGCGGGTCGAGAGCGGCGGCAGCCCGCAGTCGACCGCCGATGAGATCGCCAAGCTGGCCGAGCTCCGTTCGACGGGCGCGATCTCCGACGAGGAATACGAGCGCCTGAAGCAGCGCGCGCTGGCCTGATCCGATTCAACGCAGCGCGCCGACGGCGCGACAGGCCTCGATGTGGAACCTGGTCGCGTAGCCCAGGTCGTCGACGTGCACCCGTTCGTCGGCGCCGTGGACGCCGGCAGCCACCACCTCGTAGGGGGTGCGCCGCACCGGCCACACGCCGTAGGCGACGGTGCCGAACGCCTCCCGCATCGGATGCGAGTCCGTGTAGCCGTTGAGGATCGTCGGGACGACCACCGCGCCGGGATCGTTGGCCGCGAAGAAGTCCCGGCAGAAGCCGAACAGCGGCGAATCGGCGGGCGAGATGCTGCCGCCGGTCAGCGCGTCGATGACCTCGACCTCGTGCGGCACGTCATCGCCCAGCGCCTCAGCGAGCTCGGCCAGCAGGTCGCCCTCGGAGTCGCCGGGGAGCAGCCGGCAGTCGCAGTCGACGCCGGCCCGCGCGGGCATCACGTTCAGCGCCGGCGACCCGTACAGCCGCGTGGGGGCGATCGTGGTGGCGAACAGCGGCGTCAGCAGCTCCGAGAACGACGGGTGCAGCGCCTCCAGCTTCGTGATCGCCTCGTCCAGATCGTCCCCAGCCGTGCCGGCCAGCGCGTCCAGCAGCTTTCCGGTCTCCGGCAGCAGGCGCCGCTTCGGACGGTATCCGGCGATCCGCGAGATCAGCGTTGCCAATCTCGGCACCGAGCCGTCGACGACGCCGGGCATCGTCGTGGCGGTGGCCGTCCCCAGGGCGGTGACGCGTGCCGCGAGCGCGGCCTTCTCCCCCACGCTGACGGTGATCACCGTGCGGCCGTCGGCCAGCACCAGCCGCTCGGCCGCGCCCTCGTTGAGCGCGTAGTCCGTGCCGATGTCCGGCCGCTCGTGCACCAGCCAGGTCATGCCGACGCGCTCCGTGCCGTCCTCCTCGTCGGCCTCCGCGATGAACACGACGTCGCCGCCGGGGCGGAGCCCGCTGCGGGACAGAGCGGCCATCGCCACCGCCCGCGTCGCCGTCTCGTTCTTCATGTCGGCCGCGCCGCGCCCCCACAAGAAGCCGTCGTCGTCCAGGTGGCCCGAGAACGGCGGGTGCCGCCAGTCCTCCGCAGTGGCTGGCACGACGTCGGTGTGCCCGATCAGCGCCATCGACGGGCCGTCGCCCGTCCCCGGGATGCGGGCGATCAGGTTCGCCCGGTCGGGGTCGCGGGCGACCAGCTCGCAGGCCACGCCGTTCGCCTCGAGGTAGCTCTTGAGCAGCGTCGCCGCGGGTGTCTCGCGGCCGGGCGGGTTCGACGTGTCGATCCGCAGCAGGTCGCGCAGGAGCTCCGTCGCCTCGTCGCGCAGGTCGCTCTCGAGCACGCCGTCAGCCCAGGCGGATCGCGGCGTCGCGCAGCACGGCGTGGACGCCCTTGACGCCGTTCACGATCTGCGTGACCCTCAGGTCGACGGCCACGCTGGCCAGCGCGAAGGCGTGGTCGCGGTCGAGTCCGTGCTCGCGCTGCATCAGGTCGAGCATCGCTCCCAGGGCGTCGTCCGCAGCCCGGTCGAGATCCTCGTCGAAGGCGAGCGTCACCCATGCGTCGTCCGTGCGGGCGACGGGCAGCTCCAGCGGCAGGTCGGTGCGGACCTCCAGGGTCAGTACGACGCGATCGAGGGGGCACTCGATGGCCGTGCCCGACACCTCGCCGTCGCCCTGCGCCGCGTGGCCGTCGCCGGCGGAGAGCAGCGCGCCGTCGACCGGCACCGGCAGGTACAGCGTGGTGCCGGCAACCAGCTCCTTGCAGTCGATGTTGCCCCCGAACCGGCGGGGCGGGATCGTCGAGTGGACGCCGGGTTCGGGAGGCGGCATGCCGACCACGCCGAGGAAGGGCGCGAGCGAGACCTCGGCGCCGCGGTCGTCCACCCCGACGCCGGCGGCGGCATCGAGCCGCCAGCGGTCGTGCAGCGGCTCGGCCAGCGTCTCGCCCCACGGTGCGACGGCGATCTCGTCCATCCGCACGACCAGCGTGTCGCCGGCACGGGCGCCGCGCACCTCGATCGGGCCGGTCAGCGGATGCCCGTCGTCCAGCACGGGATCGATCGAATCGAAGTAGTCCTCGTCCGGGCCGGCCCAACGCCACCAGGCATCGAGCGCCTGGAACCGCACCGAGTCGCCGGGATCGACCGTCAGCACGGGCGGCAGGGCCGCCGAGAAGTGGCCGTGGATCGTGTCGCGGCCGAGGGGAATCTCGTGGAGCACACGGAAGAGCCTACGCCCCCGATAGGCTTGTGGGGGTGGAGACCTCGCCCAACGAGTTCAGCCAGGCCGAGATCCAGCTGGCGATGCGAAATCACGGGGCGCCGCTGGAGGCGCTGCGCCGCCCGCTGACACCGCCCGGGCTGCACTATCTGCTGATCCACTTCGACGTGCCGTTCGCCGACGCGGCGGACTGGAGGGTGGACGTGACCGGGTCGGTGCGCGAGCCGCTCTCGCTCGGGCTCGCCGACCTCGCCGGTCTGCCGCAGATCACCCAGCCGCTGACCATGGAGTGCGCCGGAAACGGCCGCGCCCGCCTGCGGCCGAAGATCGTCAGCCAGCCGTGGAACCTCGAGGCGGTCGGCACCGCGGAGTGGACAGGCGTTCGGCTGCGCGACGTGCTGGAGCGCGCCGGCGTGCTCGACGACGCCGTCGAGGTGGTGTTCGAAGGCGCCGATCGCGGCATCGACGGCGGCATCGAGCAGGCGTACGCGCGCAGCCTCAGCCTTGACGATGCCCTGGCCGGCGACGTGATGTTGGCGCACACGGCGAACGGCGCGCCGTTGCTCCCGCAGCACGGCCACCCGCTGCGGCTGGTCGTGCCCGGGTGGTACGGCATGACCAACGTCAAGTGGTTGCGGTCGATCCGCGTTGTCAGCGAACCGTTCGACGGGTACCAGCAGTCGCGGGCCTATACGATCCGCGTCTCCGATGACGACCCCGGAACGCCCGTCACCCGCATGCTGCCCCGCTCGCTGATGGTGCCGCCGGGGATCCCCGACTTCATGAGCCGCGAGCGGTTCGTCGACGGCGGTCACGTTGAGCTGCAGGGTCGCGCGTGGTCTGGCTGGGGGCGCATCGAGTCGGTAGAGGTGTCGGCCGACGGCGGCCATTCGTGGGAGCCGGCGCGGCTCGGCGAGCCGCTCGGACCGAACGCGTGGGCCGGGTGGTCGTACGAGTGGAGCCCGGACGGCCCCGGCATCTACGAGCTGTGCAGCGCCGCCACCGACGAGACCGGCCGGCGACAGCCGCTCGAGCCCGTGTGGAACACCGGCGGCTACTGCAACAACGCCGTGCAGCGCGTGGCGGTCACGGTCAGAGCCGGGTCGTGATCGTTCAGGGATCCGAGGCTCGGCTGCACTGCGTGCAGCACGGCGAGGGGCCGGACATCGTCTGGGTGTCGGGTGGCGGCGGCCTGGCGACGGATTGGCATCCGTACCAGATCCCCTTCTTCGAGGGGGACTTCCGCAACACCACGTTCGACAACCGCGGCATCGGCGCGACCGAGTGCGACATCCCGCTGCCGTGGCCGCTGGAGTCGTTCGCAAGGGACGCGGCCGAGGTGATCGAGGCGATCTGCGACCCGCCGGTGGCGATCGTCGGGCTCTCGCTGGGCGGCGCCATCGTCCAGCAGGTCGCGATCGACTATCCCGATCTGCTGCGCTGCTGCATCACCATGGGCACCGGCGCGCTGAGCACCGGCTGGGGCTGGGACTACCAGAAGGCCGAGATCGACTGGCGCAAGGAGGGCAACCACCTCGACGGGATGATGGCGGTCGTCCACAACGCGGCGATGATGTACCCGGCGAAGGTGCTGGGCGACCGCGAGCTGTGGCCGAAGCTGCGCGCCGACCTCGAGTCCTGGCTCTCCACCGACGACAACGAGAAGTCGCTGATCCCGCAGTGGGAGGCGTGCCTGCTCTACGACCAGACGGCGAGCCTGCCCGGCTGCAAGGTGCCGATGCACGTGATCGCCTTCAGCGAGGACGTGCAGGCCCCGCCGCAGGACGGGCTCGAGGTGGCGGAGCTGGCGGGCAACGGCGAGTTCCACGAGTTCGAGGGCATGGGCCATTGCTCGATCTACGGGCACACGCAGGATGTGCTGAACCCCTTCATCCGGAAGCTGGTCGAGCGCTACCTGTGAGGCGGCCGGCTGTCGGGGTCAGACCCGATCCGCCCCCTCCCGTCCGCTTCCGCACGAAACCGGCACGCCTCGTGACGGACTCGTGACGCGGGGTCAGAGCGGTGCCAGAGCGGGGTCAGAGCGGGGTCAGACCCGGGCGGGAAAACGCGCGCGGAAGCGCCACGACATGTCGCGGAAGACACGCCGAAGGCGTGCCAGCAGACGATCTGGGTCTGACCCTCCAGCTAGGAGTTGTGCAGAGTGTCGATCACGGAGCCGACGTGGAAGCCGGGCAGCCGCGGGCCCTCGAGCTCGATCGCGTCGCCGGACGGCCCGTGGATCAGCTCGAGCACACGGACGTTGACGCGCTGGTGCACCTTGGCCTCGAGGTCGCTGCGGTCGAGCGCGAAGACCAGGTTCGTCGGGTGCCGGCCGTGCTCGCGCTCGGTGTCGAACCCGTAGACCTTGGAGTCGGACACGGCGACCATCGTGCGCTCTGGCACGTCTGCGGCCCCGTCCACCGCCTTCATCCCCGCCATCGCGCCGAAGCCGGTGCCGACCGCGCTTGCCATGCTGCCGCCGACCGCCCCGCCGATGCTGTCACCGATCAACCCGCCGGCGAACGCGCCGCCGAAGTGGCCGCGCGGCAGGAAGATCCCGGCCGCGGTGACGGTGTCCTGGACGCCGGCCTGGTCGAGCGCTTCCTGCACCCGCTTGACCATCTCGTGCTCGTTCACGGAACGGAGTATTCCATCCGGTCGTGCTCGTGCGCCAGCGCCGAACGCACGATCACCAGGAGCACCAGGTTCACCACCAGTCCCAGCGCCGCCGCGAACTGCGAATGGGCGAACGCAAACACCTCGGTCAGGAAGATCGAGACCAGCAGCCCGTACTCCAGCATCAGATAGCCGCTGACCATCCTGCCTCGCAGCAGCCGCTCGATGCCGACCAGCGTGAGGATGATGGCGACCACCGCGGACGCCCCCAGCGCCACCTGCACGAAGTGGCGATCGGCCTCGGTGTAGGGCAGGCTGTGAATGCCGGACGACGCCTTGACCCGGTGGGACTCGAGGTGCGGCTCGGTGACGGCGAGCAGCGCCGCGACGCCGATGGCGGAGAAGGCGACGCGCACCGCGAACACCAGGATGATCGCGGTCCGGAACCCCGGCAGTTCGACCAGCGAGCGCAGGCGCCGCTGAACCGCGCCGACCGCCCGGGTCAGCGGCCCGACATGCGGCGTCACACCCGCGCGCGGGTCCTCCAGCATGCGCTGCAGCCAGGGCACCAGGGGGTCGGCCGGGTCGGTACGAGCGAGCATCCGCTGCGCCCGCTCGCGGCGCTCGGTGCTCATCCGCAGCATCGGCACCTCCTTGACCATCTCGATGGTGTTCAGCAGGTACTCGCGGTGCGTGAACTCGCGCGTACGCTCGATCTGCCGAATGACCAGGAAGAAGACGACAAAGAAGCAGTAGATGATCGTCGCCGCCGGCTTGAAGAAGTAGTTGTTGTCCGACGTGACGAACTTGCCGACCTCGTCGATGAACAGACCGAGGCCGATGCCGCCGAGCACGGCGGCGACGCGGCGCGCCGAGGGGACGACGAACGCCAGCAGGAAGCCGATCGAGACCAGCATCAGCAGGCCGCCCCACAGCAGGTGGGCGATGTGCAGCCCGTGGCCGCCCACCTGCGGGTAGTTGGTCAGGTACAGCTCGGTGCGCACGATCAGCACGGTGGCGATCGCGCAGAACAGCACCGTCTCCAGTAGCTGCGTGACGTCGGCACGGCGCGGAGGCAGTCGCCGCGACGGATACACCGGCACGGACACCGCGCTCACCCCGGCATGCTCGCAGCGAGGATCCGCCGCGCGACGCTCGACCAGCTCCACCGCTCGACGCAGGCCCGGCGGGCCGCCTCGCGCAGCTCGGCCCGACGGTCGTCCGAGAGCGACAGCACGTCGCGGATCCGCTCCGCCAGCTCGGCGCTGTCCCCGCTCGTGAACCCCGCCAACTGCCCCATGCCGTCCGGGTAGTCCTGCTCCAGCCCGGCCGCCACCTCTGCCAGCCCGGAGTGCCGGGCCACGATCGGCGGGCAGCCCGCCGCCGCGGACTCGGCGGCCACCATCCCGAACGCCTCGGGGAAGATCGACGGCACGACCGAGACGTCGGCGAACGCCAGCAGGTGCACCAGATGCCGGTGTTCGAACGGACCGGTGAAGAGCACACGCATGCCCTCCGCGTGCTGCTCGAACTCGCGGCCGGTCGGGCCCGAAACCGACGATCACCGCGCGGGCGTCGACCTCGCGGAGCGCGTCGAGCAGCACCTGCACACCCTTGTTCTCGATCAGCTTGCCGAAATAGACAACGGTCGGCTGGTCGCCGGCCAGAAACGCCTCCAAGCGCTCCGCGTTGCCCTCGTCGGGAAGCCGTTCGTTCCGGTTGCCGGGGTTCGGCGGATCACGCCGCGCCTCCTCCAGCAGCCCGGCCAGCGCCTGCTCGCGCCGCTGCGGCACCCACAGCTCGACATCGACGCCGGGCGGCACCGCATGCACGTTGTCCACCGGGCCGACGACCTCGATGAGCGCCGAGCGGATGTGCTCCGAGCCGACGATCACGGCGCGCGCCCCGGCCAGCGTTTCGCCGCCCCACGCCGACAGGTCGTCGTTGCCGCGCATCGAGTACTCGAGCTCGGAGCCGTGGACGATCACCGTGTAGGGCATCCCCGCCGCCGCCGCGACCGGCCCACCCATCACCACGTGGTCGGCGGACACCAGGTCGAACGGCCCTTGCCCCCTGATCGCCGCGGCGTTCGCGGCCGCCCAATCGTCGAGCTCCGCGCGGCTCAGGTTCTGTACCAGCTCGACCCGGTAGCCCTCGTAGTCGTCGATCACGAACACCGGCAGCAGCCCGCCGACGTCCGGACGCACGGTCGCCGCCCCGCCGAGGTCGAAGCGCTCGGGATGCGGATCCTGCGAGAACACGGTGACGTCGTGCCCCGCCGCCGACCACTGCCGCGTCAGCTCGCGGGCGAACACGTTCGAGCCGGTGCCGGCCAGCAGGTAGCCGTGCCAGACCGCGAGCCTCACGGCACCTCGAACCCGGTCGCCTCGATCATCTCAGGCACGGTGACGAACTCCATCCCCTGCTGCTGCTTCCACTGCGTGAGGATCAGGTCGGTCGCCTCGACCGAGTGGCTGCGGTCCCAGCCCATGGCCTCATTGCAGCCGTCGTGCAGCAGGATCACGTCGCCGCCCTTGATCTGCTTCTCGGCCTTGCGCATGATCTTCTCGGTCGTCACCCGCTTGCTCCAGTCCCACAGCGTGACCGACCAGACGACCGGTACGTAGCCCTCCTCGCGGAGCACGCGCAGCGTTCCCGGCCGGCGCCGGCCGTACGGCGGACGCATCAGCCGCCTGCCCTGCACCGTGGCCATCTCGACGCCGGCGTCCTCGATCGCCTCGGTGGTCGTCCGCAGCTCGCGGCGGATCGTCTCGTCGGTGTGCAGCGGCATCGAGACGTGGTGGAAGGTGTGGTTGCCGATCGCATGCCCGGCGGCGGCAACCTCGCGCAGCAGCGCGGGCTGCTGCCGGGCGTATTCGCCGATCGTGAAGAAGGTCGCCTTCACGTCGTGCTTCGCAAGCACCTCCAGCAGTGCCGGCGTCCACGCCGTGTTCGGGCCGTCGTCGTACGTCAGGGCCATCAGGGTGCCCTGCCCGGGCGTGCCGATGAACGTCCGCCCGAACGCCTGCGGCTTCGGGGCCTGGCCGTTGTAATACGCCCAGAGCGCGGCCGCACCCCCGGCGGCCCCGGCTGCCAGCTGCCATCGCTTCACTGCGTGCTCCCTTCCTCCAGCGGATGAAGGTCGGGCGTACCCCCCGACCAGACCTCGTCCGGCGCGGGCGCCGGGTACGTACTCGTCGCGGCGCGGTCGTCGGCACCCGGGCGCCGCATGTGCCGGTACCAGCGGTGGTACAGCGGCGCGACCAGCACCGCGAGCCCGATCAGCACGGCGAACCCGGCCAGCATCCACAGCTGGCGGTAGAGGACGTCGGCGCTGCCGGCCGACCAGGCGCCGAGCGCGCTGAGGGCGATGCACAGCGCGACGCCCGAGTAGTAGTCGATGGGGAACGGGCCGATCCACGGCTTCTCGAACCACCAGACGGAGCCCTTGCGGAATCGCTGCACCGTGTACGCCGGGTTGAGCACGAACCACAGGTAGTCCCAGACCACGGCCAGGGCGAAGTAGGTGCCGATGGTGACCAGCTCGCCGGCCAGCGACCAGTCGACGCCCGACACGAACGGCAGGTGCAGCACCAGCAGCGGGATCACGAACGCGAACACGTGGTAGCCGGTCAGCGGCCGGCCGCTCATGGCCAGGCCGTAGACGGCGCCCACCGACCCGCGCTTGTAGTACCAGGTGGGCAGGCGCTCGGCCCAGCCGTAGGCGCCCTCGATCTCGATCTCGATCCCGGCGAGCCCGAGCCCCCACGCGAACAGGAGCAGAGTCCGGCCGATCTCCAGGTCGCTCACACGACCGCCTTCGGCGCCAGCTCGGCGATCGTGCGGTCGACCAGCCCGAGCGCGACCTCGTTGCCGTCCTGCTCGTAGCCGGACAGTGCCTCGACGTGCAGCGGCTCACGTGCCAGGAAGCGTTCCAGCGCGGCCTCGTCCAACGCCGTCTCGACGGTGCCGTACCCCAGCCGCTCCAGGTAGCGGCCGTTCATCTCCTGCTCGAACTGGCCGGCCAGCGGCAGCGCCAGCATCGGCTTGCGCAGGTAGACCGCCTCGCTCATCAGCGAGAACCCGGCCGACCCGACCACGCCGCGGCACGTGCGCAGGTCGTCGACGAACGCCTCGTTGGCGAACGGCCGGAACAGCAGGTTGCCCTCGCGCTGATCGGCGACCAGGTCGTCGCGCCCGCCGTACAGGTGCGCCTTCACCCCGCTCGCATGGATCGCGTCGATCGACGCCTGGCTGATCCGGCCGTAGACCAGCAGGTGATCGCCGTTCTCGGGCGCCGCGGCCAGGATCTCGGGCCGCAGCAGCGACGGCATCAGCGTCGTCCGGCGCTTGCGCAGCGATGGCCAGAAGAATGTCGTGACCAGGTAGTGCTGCGCGTGCGGCAGCTTCATCCTCACGAACGAGCGGGCGGCGAGATAGTCCCTGTGCAGCCCGCGCAACAGCTGTGCATCGTGCACGCAGCGGTCGACCATCTGGATGTTTCCAACACTGATTACGGGAATGCGGTGCATCCGCGCGAACAGGTAAGCGAAGCCCTCGAAGTCGGTGATCACCAGATCGGGCGCGTACTGCCTTGCGATCTCCGCGCCGTGATGCCAGTCGCCGGGAACCCCGTGGGCGCCGCCGCGCACGTTCTTGACCAGCGTCTTCCAGGTGTCGACGCGGCCCTGTTCGAGCGCGAAGCTGAGCCCCCAGATCTCGTCCACGTCGGGGAGGTACTGGCTCAGGTACGGGAATGCGCGGCCAGAGGCAGCGGCCTTGACCTCATGACCGGCACTGAGCAGATGCCGGATGACGACCCGGGACCGGGTGGCATGCCCCAGGCCCTCGCCGTTGACGCCGTACAGGATGCGCATGACGGGAGAGCGATCATCGTTCACTCCCCGCTGATGCGCAAATCCGGAGCGATCCCCTCCACCCGGTCGGGCCGGGTGTAGACGTTGAAGCGGGTTCCGCGGAGGAAGCCGATCAGGGTGATGCCGAACGAACGCGCCGCATCGACGGCCAGGCTGGAGGGGGCCGACACCGCGCAGACCACCGGGATGCCGGCGGTCGCCGCCTTCTGAACGATCTCGAAGCTCGTCCTGCCGGACACCATCATCACCCGGTCGGACAGTGGCAGCCGGCCGGCCAGCAGCTCCGAGCCGACCAGCTTGTCGACGGCGTTGTGGCGGCCGACGTCCTCCCGCACCTCCACCAGCTCGCCGGACGGCTCGAACAACGCCGCCGCGTGCAACCCGCCGGTGCGCTCGAACACGCGCTGGGCTGCGCGCAGCACATCCGGCATTCCGACGATCGCCTCGGGCGTCAGGGTCAGGCCGTCGGCAACCGGCGCGCAGCGCACCTCGATCGCCTCGAGCGATGCCTTGCCGCAGATGCCGCAGCTGGACGTCGCGTAGAAGTTGCGCTCGGGGAGGACGTCCAGCGGGCGCGTGACCGCGACGCTGACCACGTTGTAGTGCTGCTCCTCGCGGGGCACCGCGCAATAGCGCACGGTCGCGACATCGCCGCCGCCCGAGATGATGCCCTCGGTGTGCAGGAAGCCGACAGCCAGCTCGAAGTCGTTGCCCGGCGTGCGCATCGTGACCGCGACGTTGCGCTGCTCCATCCCGGGGCCCTCGACCCGGATCTCCATCGGCTCCTCGGTGGCGACCCGGTCGCCGTGGCGCCGGCGCTTGCCGTCCTCGACGGTGACCACGGTGACCCGCGACGTGCTCTGCGGCCGCTTGGGCGCCGGCTCGCCGGTCAGGTGGTCGAAGGCCTCGGACACGGCTACTCCTCGGCGCGGTTCTGCACGTACTGGTAGCCGAATCGGCCCTTTACGCACAGGTTGCCGTGCGTGACGCTGTGATCCAGCGGCGACGTGACCTTGACGATCTCGTTGTCCTGCACGTGCAGCTCGAGGCTGCAGCCGACGCCGCAGTACGAGCAGATGGTCTCGGTGACGGTCTGGGCGGCCTCGTCCCACGAGCCGTCCTCACGCATGTCGTACTCGCTCTTGAACATGAGCGCCCCGGTCGGGCACACCGCGATGCAGTTCCCGCAGTAGACGCAGGCCGACTCGGGGAGCGGTGTCGCGAACTCGGTCGCGATCCGCGCGTCGAACCCGCGGCCGGCGACGGCGATCGCGAACGTGTTCTGCCAGTCCGAGCCGCAGCCCTCGACGCACTTGTAGCAGAGGATGCACTTCGAGTAGTCGCGGACGTAGTTGTCATTGTCGATCTTGACCGGCTGAGCGACGGTGGCCGCGGTCTGGCCGTCGCCGGCGTGGTGATGCCCGGCCTGCGCGTGGTCGCGCTCGCCGGCAGCGGCGGGCGGCGCCGGCGGCCCGTAGCGCTCGGGGCGCGCGTCGTAGTCCTGCGACCAGCGCTCGGCGTTCGGGGTGGTCGACAGGTCGACGCTCGACCCGAGGAACTCGAGCACCATCTTGCGGCTGTGGCGGACGCGCTCGGAGTCGGTCTTGACCACCATGCCGTCCTCGGCCTTGCGCGCGCACGACGGCACGAGCACGCGCGAGCCCTCGACCTCGACCACGCACACCCGGCACGCGTTGACGGGCGTCAGCGTGTCGCCGTAGCACAGGGTCGGGATCTCGTCGCCCCGCTCACGGCAGGCGTCGAGGATCGTCGAGCCCTCCGGGACGCGCACCTTCTCGCCGTCGATCTCGAGCTCGACAGTGCGGCGGATGGTGACGGGGACGACGCTCATGCGGCTCCTTGCGGCTCGAAGACTCCCAGGTTCCTGATCGCCGACTCGACGGCGTTGGCCGCAGTCTGGCCGAGGCCGCAGATCGACGCGTCACGCATCGCTCGCGCGATCTCGTCGAGCAGCGCCAGCTCGTCCTCGACGCTGCCCCGCGGCCGCTCCGACGCGAGGCGCAGCAGCGCCTCCTGCTGGCGGACGGTGCCGACCCGGCAGGGCACGCACTGGCCGCACGACTCGTCGCGGAAGAACGCCGCGATCCGCAGCAGCACGGGCACCAGGTCGGCGCTCTCGTCGAACACCATGATCACACCGGACCCCAGTGTGGCCCCGGCGGCGCGCGTCGCCTCGAACGACAGCTCGAGGTCGAGCGACTCGGGGCCGACGAACCCGCCGGCCGCGCCGCCCAGCAGCACCGCCTTCAGTTCGCCACCGCCGGCGACGCCTCCGGCGGCGTCCAGCACCTCGCGCAGCGTGACGCCGAACGGCGCCTCGTACAGGCCGGGGCGCTCGACGCAGCCGGACAGGCACAGCAGCCGCGTGCCGGTGGACTGCTCCGTGCCGATCCTCGCGAACGCCGCGCCGCCCTCGAGCACGATGTCCAGGACGTTGATCAGGCTCTCGACGTTGTTGACCACCGTCGGCTTGCCGAACAGGCCGACGTCGACCGGGAACGGCGGCTTGTTGCGCGGCTCGCCGCGCTCGCCCTCGATCGAGTTGAACAGCGCCGTCTCCTCGCCGCAGATGTACGCACCCGCGCCCTTGCGCAGCTCGATGTCGAAACGCAGCCCGAAGCCCATCACGTCCTCGCCCAGCAGCCCCCGCGCGCGGCACTCCGTGACCGCGTTGGTCAGCCGGTCCCAGGCCAGCGGGTATTCGCCGCGCAGATAGATGTAGCCGTGCTCGGAGCCGGTCGCCAGCCCGGCGATCGTCAGCGCCTCGATCAGCGCGAACGGGTCGTTCTCGATCACGATCCGGTCCTTGAAGGTGCCCGGCTCGGACTCGTCGGCGTTGCACACCAGGTAGTGCGGCCGCACCGGGTTGCGGGCAACGGCGTCCCACTTGCGCCCGGTCGGGAAGGCCGCGCCGCCGCGGCCCAGCAGCTTCGACTCGGTGACCTCGCGGATCACGCCGGCCGGGCCCAGCTCGAACGCCCGGCGCAACGCCGCGTAGCCGCCGGCGGAGCGATAGCTGTCCAGGCTGGTCGGGTCGACGTGGCCGATCCGCCGCAGCAGGCGCAGCTCGCCCCTGACCGGGCGCACCTCCCACGGCTCGTACGCGGGCGTCTCGCCTCCGGCCAGCGCGGCCACCACGTCGGCGACGCTCGCCGAGCCGATCGCGCCGTCCGTCGCGCCGACGCCGGCGCGCGTGATCAGCGCAGCGGTCGGCCGCTCGCACAGGCCCAGGCACGGGCTCTCCATCCAGATCGAGTTGCCGTTCGACGGGTGCGCGCCGGCCGGGCCGACGGTGCGCTCGAGCTCGTCGACCAGCTCCGCGCCGCCGCGGCACATGCAGGCGATGTCCGTGCACACGTGCGCGACCACCGGCGGCCGCGGTTCCAGGCCGAACAGCGCATAGAAGCTGGCGACGCCGTACGCCTCGGCGGGCGGGATCGTCAGCCGCCGGCAGACGTACCCGAGCGCCTGCGGGCTGATCCAGCCGATCGTGCCCTGCACCTCGTGGAGTACCGGCAGCAGCAGGTGGCGCTGCGAGCGGGCCGCGTGCCCGCCGCGCGCGACCTGCGCATCCTCGCCGCGGTCACCGCCCACCCAGGACGAGCCCGGCGGCCCGAGCACCGCGTCGACGGCGTCGCGTTCTGCGGCGGAGGGCTCGCCGGCTGTGAGACGGAGATCCATGAGGCGAGACTACCTTGCCGGCACCGCGACGCCCCCCGCCTGCTCCGTGGGCTGCGCCAGCGGCAGCTTCTCGACCCGGATCGCGGCCGCCTTGAACTCGGCCGTGCCGGAGGCCGGATCGGTCGCCTCGATCGTCAGCACGTTGGTCTCCACCTCGTCCGGGAAATGGAGCGTCATGAACGCCAGGCCGGGACGCAGCGAGTCGTCGATCCGCACCGGCGCCGTGACCGAGCCGCGGCGCGAGCTGATCCGCACCTCCTCGCCCTCGGTGACGCCGAGCCGCTCGCAATCCTCGGGCGAGAGGTCGAGCGACTCGCCGCGCCGCAGCGGCGAGCTGTAGCCGCCGCTCTGCACGCCGGTGTTGTACGAGTCCAGCCGCCGGCCGGTGGTCAGCCGGATCGGGAAGTCGTCGTCCAGCTCGTCCACCGGCAGCTCGTGCTCGACCACGTTGAACGGCGCCGGCGGACCGGTCGCCTCGTCGTTCCACAGCCGTCCGTGCAGGAACGTCGCGCCGGGATCCTGCTCGTCGACGCACGGCCACTGGATGCCGCCCAGCTCCTCGATCCGGCTGTATGCCATGCCGGCGTGCATCGGCGACAGCGAGCGCAGCTCGTCCCAGACCTGCTCCGACGTCGGGCTGCCGAAGTCCTGGCCGAGGCGGGCGGCGAGCTGGCAGACGATCTCGATGTCGTCCCGCGCCTGGCCCGGGGGGTCGAGCGCGCGGCGCACGCGCTGGACGCGGCGCTCGCTGTTGGTCACGGTGCCCTCGGCCTCGCACCAGCTGGCCGAGGCCGGCAGCACGACATCCGCGAGCTCGGCGGTGCGCGTCAGGAAGATGTCCTGGACCACGATGTGGTCGAGGCCCTCCAGCAGGTGCATCGTGTGCTTGGCGTCGGCCTCGGACTGCGCCGGGTTCTCGCCCACCACGTAGATCGTCCGCAGCTCGCCGCGCTCCATCGCCGCGAACATCTGCGTCAGATGCCAGCCGTATTTCGGCTGGATGGTGACGCCCCAGGCCTGCTCGAAGCGCGCCCGCGCCTCGCCGTCGCGCTCGATGTCCTGGAAGCCCGGGAGCTTGTTGGGGATCGCTCCCATGTCGCCGCCGCCCTGGACGTTGTTCTGGCCGCGCAGCGGGTTGAGTCCCGAGCCGTAGCGGCCGACGTGTCCGGTCAGCAGCGCCAGGTTGATCAGGCAGAAGACGTTGTCGACCGCGTTGTGGTGCTCGGTGATGCCCAGCGTCCAGCAGATCATCGCCCGGTCGGCGTTGGCGTAGGCGTGCGCGGCCTCGCGGATCAGATCGGCCGGCACGCCGGTCTCACGCGAGCCGCGCTCGAGCGTCCACTCCTCGACGCTGGCCGCGTACTCCTGGAACCCGGAGGTGGCCCGGTCGATGAACTCGCGGTTGTGGAGTCCGGCGTGGATGATCTCCCGCGCCATCGTGTTGGACAGCGCGATGTCGGTGCCGACGTCGATGCCGAACCAGCCGTCGGCCCACTGCGCCGAGCCGGTTCGTCGCGGATCGACGACGTACAGGCGTGCGCCGTCGTTCACGGCCTTGAGGACGTGATGGAAGAAGATCGGATGGGTTTCACGGGCGTTCGAGCCCCACAGGAAGATCAGATCGGTCTCCTCGACCTCCTGGTAGGAACTCGTGCCGCCCCCGGCCCCGAACACCGTCGCCAGACCGACGACGCTAGGTGCGTGTCAGGTCCGGTTGCAGCTGTCGACGTTGTTCGTGCCGATGGCGACCCTGGCGAACTTCTGCGTCATGAAGTTCACCTCGTTCGTCGCCTTCGAGCAGCTGAACAAGCCGAACGAGTTCGGCCCGTGGGCTGCGACCGCCTCGCGGAATCCCTCCGCGGCACGATCCAGCGCCTCGTCCCAGGTGGCCGGCCGCAGCACGCCGTTCTCGCGCACCAGCGGCTCGGTCAGCCGGGTCAATCGCTTTCTCCTTGCCATCGCTTCCATCACCTCCCTTCACTCAGGGTAGGCAAATTCTAGCGATCCGCAGGGTCGATGGCCCGGAGACGCGACACCAGGTCGGCGATCTCCTGCTCGGAGTAGCCCAGAGAACGGCGGCGGGTGCCCGGCGGGTCGTTGACCAGGCCGGTGCCCTCGCGGTACGCGGCGGCCGGCCGGATCGGCCGCGGGACGAAGCCGCCGCCGCAGTTCGGACACACGTTCATCAGATGGTTCTCGGCGCAGTCCGGGCAGAACGTGCACTCGTATGTGCAGATGCGCGCGTCGGCCGCCGGCGGCAGGTCGGCGTCGCAACGCTCGCAGTTCGGTCGCAGCTCCAGCATCGGCCGATCCTAGAGCGCGGGGTTGCGTGACCGAGTATCAGGGCGCGATGTTGTGGTTCAGGTGGAAGACGTTCTCCGGGTCGTACCGCCGCTTGACGTCGACCAGCCGGTCGTAGTTCGGGCCGTACGCCGCGCGGATGGCGTCCTCGCGCTGGTCGTCGCCCAGGTAGTTGAGCCAGCGACGCCCGGAAAAGTGCTCGGAGAAGGCCGCGTAGGTGTCCTTGGTCCAGGCGATGCAGCGGGTCGTATCGGCCGGATCCATCCACTCCGTGGGCAGCAGCAGGTTGTAGCCGGGCTCGCGGTGCGGCACCGCAGTCGCGGCCTCCGGCACCCTGGTCACCGCGCCATGGAAGTGCTCGAGCAGGATCGCCGACATCGGCGACGGAACGCTCGCGAAGCGCTCGATCATCAGGTCGAGCAAGGAGTCCGAGATGTCCGACGTGAAGCTGGACAGCCAGTAGTTGAGCGCGCCCTCCGGGTACCCCGCATCGATCAGCGTGTTCATCACCGGGTAGGGCATCGGGCCGACCTCGGCGACCAACGGCGAGCCGAAGGCCAGGAACGGCGCCAGATCGGCGTCCGCGCGGGAAGGGTCGGTATGGCAGACGATCATCGCTGCCAGCTTCATCCCCGACCCGTCTGGCGCATGAACCAGCCCGGCGAACGAGGTCAGCTCGTCGGGGTAGGTCGCCGTCGCGTCGCGGTAGAACCGCAGCATGTCCCCGGCAGCCTCGAACGGGTGGGCGATCAGGCCGCCGACGACCATCGGCAGTGGCCGCAGCCGGTAGGTCAGCGACGCGGCGACCCCGAAGTTCCCGCCGCCGCCCCGCAGACCCCACATCAGGTCGGGATGCGACTCGTCGGTCACCTCCAGCGCCTGGCCGTCCGCGGTCACCAGCTCGACGGCGATCAGGTTGTCGCAGGCGAGGCCCTGGGTGGACATCAGCCAGCCCAGCCCGCCGCCCAGCGTGTAGCCCGCGATCCCGGTGGTCGAGATGGCGCCCCCGGTGACGGCCAGGCCGTGCGCTCCGGCCGCGTCGTTGACGTCGTTCCAGCGCGCGCCGCCCTGCGCCCGGGCCGTCGACGCCGACGGGTCGACCTCGACGGCGCGCATCCCGGCCAGGTCGATCATCAGGCCGCCCTCGGCCACCGCCCGGCCGGCGACGTTGTGCCCGCCGCCGCGCACCGAGATCTCCAGCCCGGCATCTCGCGCGTGACGCACCGCGGCCGCGATGTCGTCGGTGTTCGCACAGCGGGCGATCAGCGCGGGCCGGCGGTCGATCAGCCCGTTGTGTACCTTGCGAGCGGCGTCGTACCCCTCGTCTCCAGGTGCCAGGAGCGTGCCGGTGAGCGTGGCGGCGAGCGAGGAAGCGGTTGCCATGGATCGACCTCCGGGAAGGGTGGGCGCGGGTGCGTCCGATTCTCTCAGAGACCCGTGCGCACTGTCGCGCGTCAGTCGCCGCTGTCGGCCAGCACCAGCTCGCCGTCGCCGGCCTCCACCGCGCGCGACTCGGCGGGCTCCATGCCGTGCACGTAGCGGCCGCCGCGGAACCACGAGGCGGCGGCGGCGACCAGGCAGCAGGCGATCGCGAAGTCGAAGGCCTCGTGCAGGCCGTCCGAGAACGACTGGGAGATCAGCGCCGGGAAGAACTCGCGCCCTGTCAGGTGCGCCGCCTGGGCGTTGCTCAGGTGCTGCAGCGACGGGCCCAGCAGCTCGTGCATCGGGTTGTACCCGAGGAACGACGCGAACAGCAGGCCGACCGGCGGCAGCTGCGAGATGCGATGGGCGTCCTGCGGCGCCACGCCCTGTGCGACCAGCCCGTGCTGCATCGTGCCGGGCAGCGACGCCGCCAGGCCGAGGATCATCAGCGAGAAGAACACGCCGATCGAGAGCACCAGCGCCGAGTTCTGGAACGTCGTCGCCATCCCGGCGCCGACGCCGCGCCGGTTGGGCGGCAGGCTGTTCATGATCCCGGCCTGGTTGGGCGACGCGAACAGCCCCATGCCGATGCCCACCAGCAGCAGCAGCCCGGCGAACGCCGTGTAGTCGAAGTCGACCGGCAGCTGTTCGAGCAGGAAGAACGACAGTGCGGCGATCAACATGCCGCCGGTCGCGAACGGCCGCGCGCCGAAGTGGTCGGACAGCCAGCCGGACGCCGGGCCGGCGACCAGGAAGCCGACCGTCAGCGGCAGCATGTAGATGCCGGCCCACAGCGGGGTCTGGGCGAAGCTGTAGCCGTGCAGGGGCAGCCAGATCCCCTGCAGCCACATGATCAGCATGAACATCAGCCCGCCGCGGCCGAGCGATGCCAGCAGCGTGGCGATGTTGCCGAACGTGAATGCGCGGATGCGAAACAGCGACAGGCGGAACATCGGGTCCTCGATACGCACCTCGATGGCCGCGAAGACGGACAGCAGCAACACGCCGCCGATCATCGAGCCGAACACCTTGGGATCGGTCCAGCCCATCGTGTGACCGCCGTACGGCTGGATGCCGTAGGTGATGCCGACCAGAATCAGGATCAGTCCCGCGGCGAAGGTCACGTTGCCCCACCAGTCAATACGAGCCGGCTGGCGGATGCCGCGCTCCTCCAGCTTCCACCACGACCAGAACGTGCCGAACAGGCCCACCGGGACGGAGACGAGGAACACCAGCCGCCAGTCGATCGGGCCGAGGATGCCGCCCACCACCAGGCCGATGAACGAGCCGGCGATGCCGGCGACCGCATTCACGCCGAGGGCCAGGCCGCGCTGGTCGGTCGGGAACGCGTCGGTCAGGATCGCTGCGGAGTTCGCGAACAGAAACGCCCCGCCGACGCCCTGGCCGATGCGCATCACGATCATCCACAGCGCCGCCTCGGTGCCGTCCATCCAGGTGATCGAGAGCAGCAACGAGAAGACCGTGAACAGGGCGAAACCGAGCGTGAACATGCGGACGCGGCCGTAGATGTCGCCGACCCGGCCGAAGCTGACCACCAGCACGGCCGTGGCGACCAGGAAGCCCATGATCATCCACAGCAGGTAGCTGGAGTTGCCGGGCGTCAGCGGGTTCAGGTTGATCCCTCGGAAGATGTCGGGCAGCGCGATCAGGACGATCGACGAGTTGATCGTCGCCATCAGGATCCCGATCGTCGTGTTCGACAGGGCGACCCACTTGTAGCGGTCGCTGCGCACCGCACCGGTCACGGGGTTTCCAGCTCGAACTCGGTCAGCAGATCACGGACGCGCCGGCGCTTGGCGGCCAGCTCATCCTCCAGATCCTCGAGGGCCGTGCGCCGCGAGCGGACGACGTCCAGCTGGGTGGTGATGTGCTCGATCGCCTCGCGGATGATCGCGGCCCGCGTGCCGTCGTCCGGCGCCGGCGTCGCGTTCCAGCGCTCGCGCAGCAGCGCCCGCGCGTCCTCGGCCGCAACCCACTCATGGAGCTCGGTCAGCGAGAGCCCGAGCAGATCCCGGATCCGCAGCAGATCCCGAAGGCGGGCCTCGTCGGTCGCGTCGTACAGGCGGTGCGTCCCCTCGGGCCGGTCGCCGCCCGGCAGCAGGCCGATCTCCTCGTAGTAGCGGACAGTGCGAGGCGTGGCGCCCACCCGGCGCGCCAGCTCCCCGATCCTGAACCTCTCGACGTCGACTGCCACTCTGCTCCCTCTGTCCGAAAAGATGACGTTCTTGTCAGATTAGCATGTGCATCTCGGGGGTGAGAATGCCCGTACGATGGACGATCTTGGCGTTACTAATCTGACTTTTACGTAAAGAAAGGATCGTCGATTCAGGTCGCTGGTACGGACGTCCCCCCTCACGCTCACCGGGAGCTCCACGAGGGTGACGATCGACCTTCGGAGAGTTCCCCGATAGACCGGGCCGCGACCTGCGCTGGGAGTACGCGCCGGTGCCCGCGCACGAGACCGACCTACTGCTGATCACCCACGAGCACGTCGATCACAACGGCGCCGAGGCGGTCGGCGGCAGCCCGCACACCGTGCGATCGACTGCCGGCCGGTTCGAGACGCCGGCCGGCGAGGTCGTCGCGGCCGCGTCGGAGCACGACGCCCAGGCCGGCACCGTCCGCGGCCCGAACACGATCTTCGTGCTGGACATCGACGGCGTCCGCGTCTGCCACATGGGCGACTTCGGCCAGGCGGCGCTGCGACCCGAGCAACGGGCCGTGATCGGCGAGATCGACCTGCTGTTCGTCCCCGTCGGCGGCGGGCCGACGCTGGACGCGGGCGGCGCTGCGGCCGTTATCGACGAACTCCGCCCTGCGGTCTTCGTGCCGATGCATTACCGCACGGAGGCGATCGGCTTCCTCGATCCGACCGACGACTTCCTCGCCCGGTACGAGGTGACCCGCACGGACGCCGCGTTCGAGCTCCCCGACCTGTCGCGCAGCAACGGCGCGGTCGTCGCCGCCCCGGACATCCCGCGCCGTGCGCCGAGTCGACCCGGTCGTCGCCCGGGCGCTCGGCGTCCCCGGTGGCGGTGCGCTGATGGTGCGGCCGGACGGCTATCCGGCACGGGAGCTGACGACGGTGGCGGCCTGATCGCGCAGGAGCCGTCGCAGGCAGGTCGAAACCCGCCGGTGTGGGAGCACGTCTCCGAGCCCGGCTGACCTACGCCAACGCGATGTCGACGATCGCGCTGTTCGTGGCGCTGGGTGGCGTCTCCTATGCCGCCACCCAGCTGCCACCGGGCAGCGTCGGCGCCAAGCAGATCCGCGACCGGGCCGTGACCGGCCGCAAGGTCGCGACGTCGACGCTGGGCATGCGTGTGATCTCCCAGCAGACCCGCACCACGCTGGGCGCGATCAGGGTGCGGTACGCGACGGCCGCGACCGAGGCCGGCTCACCGCACACGCTGTTCCGGCTGGGCGGCATCAGGCTCGAGGCGGCCTGCCGGCAGACGGCCCCAGGAGCGTCGACCGACCTGGTGTTCTACGCCACGGCCGCGGAGGCGACGACCCTCGACGACACCTTCGGCAACGACACCGGCACCGACCCGCACTCGCCGGGCGCCGTCACCGCCGGCACCCTGCGGTTCGATCTCCCGGCGCACGTCCGCACCCAGCTTGGGGGGCCCGGGCCGGATTCCACCCACTACTTCCGGAACGCCGCGACCGCGATCTTCACCAGCCATTCGCACACCGTGGTCGCGACCATCATCGCGATCGCCGACGGCACCACCGGCCGCTGTTCGGCCAACGGCGCCGCCTACCTCGCGGACGTCGTCGACCAGTTAGCTCCGCGCCTTCGCCTTGGCTTTTGCCTTGCCCTTGGGCTTGCGCCGCGCCTTCGGCCGCGCGGACTTGTGGCGGCCGGACGACTTCAGCGACGCCTGCAGCGCGGACATCAGATCGGGAAGCTCCTCGCGCTCCTCCGGCTCGGGCGGGGTGATGGTCTTGCCCTTGGCCTTGCGCCGGATCACCTTGAGCAGCGATGCCCTGTACGAATCCTCGTAGTCGCCCGGCTTGAACCCGGTGGTCATCGAGTCGATCAGCTCCCGCGCCATCTTCAGCTCGCCCGGCTTGAGCTTCGGCCGCTTCCCGGGGCGGGCGGTCTTGGGGTCGCGGATCTCGTTCGCGAAGTACATCTTCTCCAGCACCAGGACGCCGTCCCGGACGCGCAGACAGCCGAGCTGCTCGCGGTTGTGGAAGATGTAGGAGCAGATGCCGGCGAGCCCGGCATCCTCGATTGCCTTGACGAGCAACGTGTAGACGTGCGTGGAAGCGCCGTCGTCCTGCGGCCCCAGGTAGAACGTCCGCTCGAAGTAGATCGGGTCGATCTCGTCGTAGGCAACGAAGTCGAGGACGGTGATCGCGTGGTAGCCGTCCGCCTTGGCCGCCTCGAAATCCTGCTCGTCGAGCACGACCATGCTGCCATCGTCCAGCTCGTATGCGCGGACGATCTCGTCGTCCGGCACCGGGCGGTCCTCCTTCTTGCACACCTTCTGGTAGCCGATCGGGGACTCGTCCTTGGCGTGGATCATGTGGAAATGCAGGTCCTGCTCGGAGATGGCGGCGAACATCCGGACGGGCACGTTGACGAGCCCGAACGAGATGCTTCCACTCCAGATCGCACGTGGCATGCGGATCCGGGTACCCAGCTCGGGCCGCTCGCTAACGCCGGGCAGGTTTTGCCCCCTCCCCTTCGGGGCATCTCAGAAGCGATGACCGAGCGGAACAAGGACGACGAACGCTGGCGGATGCGCGGCGACGGCGCGGCTCCCGAACCGGACGACGGGGAGGAACCGCGGATGCACGGCGACGGGGCGGACGTGGAGGAGCGCGGCGAGACCCGCCCGGAGATGACCGCCCACGGCGCCGTCGAGACGCCTGCTGACGAGCCCGAGCCGCACATGACGGCATCCGGGTCGGTGGTCGAGGAGGACGACGGGGACGACAAGGACGCGACCCGGCCGTAGGCCGGCGTGGCAAGATATCGCCGTGGGGTTCGACCAGTACCACGAGCCGGCCGACGAGTTGCCCGATGAGACGCGGACGTTCGCGCGACTCTGTGCGTCGCTGACCGAGGAGGCCGAGGCGATCGGCTGGTACCAGCAGCGGCTGGCGGTGGAGTCCGACCGGGACGCCCGGGCGATCATGCGCGATGCCCAGGGCGAGGAGTTCAAGCACTTCTGCATGGACCTCGAGTTCCTGCTCCGCCGGACGCCGCTGTGGCGCGAGATCGCCCGGGGCATCCTGTTCCAGGAAGGCGACATCGTCGAGCACGGTGAGCAGGCCGAGGAGTCCGCGGTCGAGGGCGCGGCCGACCGCGGCGAGCCCGTGGCGGGTTCGGATTCGCTGGGCATCGGTGGGCTGAGAGGAGCCTCGTGAGCCATCTTCTTCGAGAGCACGCGCCGATCACCGAGGCCGGTTGGTCGCGGGTCGACGACGAGGCTCGCGAGCGGCTGACACCGGCGCTCGCCGCGCGCCGCCTGATCGATTTCTCCGGGCCGCACGGCTGGCAGCACTCGGCCACGAACCTCGGCCGGATCGACCGGGTCACCAAGCCGCCGGGCGGCGGGCTGGATGCCGCGCAGCGCCGCGTCCTGCCGCTGGTGGAGCTCCGCGCGCCCTTCACGATGTCGCGGTCGGAGCTGGCCGACGGCGACCGCGGCGCGGAGGATGTCGACTTCGCCTCGCTCGACGACGCCGCACGCCGGCTCGCCGTCGCCGAGAACACGGCGGTGTTCCACGGCTGGAAGGGCGGCGCGATCACGGGCATCTCCCAGGCGTCGCCGCACGACGCGGTGGCGCTGGGGACGGACTGCGAGCGGTACCCGCGGCACGTGGCGAAGGCTGTTCAGGCGCTGCTCGAGATCGGTATCGACGGCCCGTACGGACTGGCGCTCGGCCCGGAGACCTACTCGCTCGTGCTGGAGACCACCGAGCACGGCGGCTACCCGCTGCTCGAGCACCTGCGAAAGATCCTCGACGGCCCGCTGGTCTGGGCGCCCGGCGTATCCGGCGCCGTCGTCGTCAGCCTACGGGGCGGCGACTTCCTGTTCGAGTCGGGTCAGGACGTCTCCGTGGGCTACGACCGCCACGACGCCGATGCAGTGCATCTCTACCTGGAAGAGAGCTTCAGCTTCCGGGTCGTCACGCCCGAAGCCGCCGTCCCGCTGACGGCCTAGCGGCCGCTCGTCAGACCGGCTGGCGGCGCGAGGCTCCGCGCGCGAGCAGATCGTCGACGAACCGGCTGGCCGCGCGCGTCGTCTCCAGCCGGAAGCGGAGCAGCAGCTCGTCGGATCCCGTGGCCTCGTCCAGCCGCTCGTTGAGCGACGCCTCGATCCCCAGCAGCGCCTCGCGTTGCCCCACCAGCATGGCGGTCTGGTCGAGCCCCGACCGCTGGGCGAACACGAGCTTCAGCAGCATCAGCGAGCGGAGGTCGCGGACGTGATCCACGGGTTCGGCGAGCCACCGCCGCACGGCGGCGCGGCCGCTGCGGGTCGCGCGCATCACGGTGCGGGTCGGGCCCTGGGCGCTCGCCTCGACGCCGGCCGGCTCGATCAGCCCACGCTCGAGCAGCACGTCCAGCGTCCGGTACACGACAGCCCGCCGCACCGTCCAGATCCTCCCGATCTCGCCGTCCGGCGCCAGCATCCGGACGAGCGGCCAGCCGTGCGCCTTCTGCTCGCACAACAGGGCGAGCACCGACCACTCGCCGGGGGACAGGGGTTCGACGTCCGCCACGGATGGCGAGGCTATCAGGATCGACGCCGGCGACTGCCGGCGCCCAGAGCGCGCCGCTGCGCGGTCACACAACGGTAATCATGACGTGACTAGCTGCGATCGTCAACTGCAACCGAGGCCGTTTGCCGCTCACCACCCGCGGGGTATCGAGCCCGCATGGCTGCGACGCACGACCACGCTCCGCTCGGCGGCGATCTGGGACTGACCGATCTCGGCCGTCGCGACTATGTGGGTGTGTTCCGACGCGCCGGCTCGCAGCTGATGGCGGACAACATGACCAGCGTCGCCAAGGGCGTCGCCTACAGCATGTTCCTCGCCATCCCCTCCGCGCTGCTGGTGCTGCTGGGCGCGCTCAGCCTGACCGCCGGGCCCGGCGAGATCGAGCGCCTGGTGGGCAGGCTCAACGGCGTCGTACCAGCCAGCGTCCAGGCCCTGCTGCTGTCGAACCTGCGCCAGGTGACCGAGTCGCAGGGGGGCGGTTTGATGGTGGCGGTCGGGCTGGCGCTGGCCGTCTGGTCCGTGCTGGGCGCCGTGCAGACGGTGATCTGGGGGCTGAACATCGCGTACGAGCGGCATGAGCAGCGCGGGTTCATTCGCCAGCGCATCGCCGCGCTGACGATCGCCGTCGTGCTCACCGCTGCGCTCGCCGCGGTGTTCGTCGTGCTCGTGCTGGCGCCGTACATGACCGGCTGGGTCGGCGACCGCACCGGCTACCCGGGGGCGGTCGGATGGCTGTGGTGGACGCTGCAGTGGCCGATCCTGTTCGCCGTGCTGCTGGCGGCGTTCGCCGCCGTGCTGTACCTCGGGCCGGACGTGGAGCACCCGCGCTTCCGGTTCATCACGCCGGGCGCGGTCGTCGCGGCGCTGCTGTGGATCGCCGGATCCGCGCTGTTCGCGGTGTATACCGCGGGCTTCGCTTCCTACAACAAGACCTGGGGGTCGCTGGCCGGGGTGATCGTGACGCTGACGTGGCTCTGGCTGAACGCGGTCAGCATCCTTTTCGCTGCCGAGGTGAACGCGGAGGTCGAGCGCGCCCGCGAGGTCCGCGGAGGTACGCCGCCCGAGGCAACGCTCACCGCGCCGCACCGGTAGGCGACGTTCGACGCAACGGACGTGGCTAGGGTGCCGCGCATGCGATCGGCAGCGCTCCAGCGAACCGGGGTGCTGGCCGGCGTGGTGGCGACGCTGCTGGCCATGGTGTCGGTGCAGTCCGGCGCCGCGATCGCCATCACGCTGTTCGCCACCGTCGGCCCGGTGGCCGTCGTCGCGCTGCGGCTGGTCACCGCGAGCGCGTTCCTGGTGTCGACCGCGCGCCCGCCGGCGGCGGCGCTGCGGACACCGATGGTGGCGACCCTGGCCGGCTACGGACTGGTGATCGCCGGCATGAACTGCTGCTTCTACCTTGCGATCGAGCGTGTGCCGCTCGGCGTCGCCGTCGCGCTCGAGATGGTCGGGCCGATCGCAGTCGCCATCATCGGGTCGCGCCGGCCCCGCGATCTCGCCGCGGCCGCCCTGGCGGCGCCCAGCGTGCTGGTGCTGGCGCTGGCGCACGGGGTCGACGGGCCGGTGACCCCCGCCGGCGTCGCACTGGCGCTCGGCGCCGGCGGATGCTGGGGCGGGTACATCCTGCTCTCGGCGCACCACGCGCGGCGGCTGCCGGGTGCCCAGGGCCTCGCGCTGGCGATGACCATCGCCGCCGTTCCGGTGATGCTGATCGCACTCGCGGGTTCAGGGGTCGACCTGCTGTCGCCACGTGTTCTGGCCATCGGCGCGGCGGTCGGGCTGCTCTCCACGGCCCTGCCGGGGACGCTCGACGCGATCGCCCTGCGCCGTCTGCGGTCCGTCACCTACGCCCTGGTGCTCAGCCTGTCGCCCGCGGTGGCCGCCCTCAGCGGCTTCGCGATCCGCGGCCAGCAGCTCAGCCTCGCCCAGTGGGTGGGCGTGGTGCTGGTGATGGTGGCGAGCGCG
Organism: uncultured Actinomycetes bacterium; assembly: GCA_963720885.1. Taxonomy (GTDB): domain Bacteria; phylum Actinomycetota; class Thermoleophilia; order Gaiellales; family JAICJC01; genus DATLLN01. The sequence goes on from CAVRGW010000002.1 coordinate 580,911, forward strand.
GCCGCCGTCACCGGGGCCGAGCCGCCGGACGCCGCGGCGAACACCGCCCTGTGATGGACAGCACGTAACCGTCATAGCCCCAAAGCTATCTCCAACATGGGGGGTGCAGAGTGCTGGAACCCATGTCGTTGCAACAGCCTGATCCAGACGTCCTCCGGCGAGCCCGCCACGGCGACGAGCGCGCCTTCGAGACGATCGTCCAGATGTACCAGACGCCGCTATTCAACTACGTGGCGCGGGTGCTGGGCGGCGACCGCGCGCTGGCCGAGGACATCTGCCAGGAGGTGTTCATGCGCGTCCACCGGTCGCTGGCGCGGTTCGACCACCGCTGCCTGTTCACGACCTGGCTGTTCCAGGTGGCCAAGCACCGTGTGGTGGACGAGCTGCGGGCGCGTGAGCGACGCGGCAAGCCGATGCTCGAGCTGGGCGCAGTGCCCCACCTCGCGCTGGTCGCAGCACCCGACTATCCGGTCGAGGAGATGGATCTGGTGTGGCAGGCGGTCGGCACGCTCAACTCCGACCTGCGGATGGCGCTGCTGCTCCGCGACGTGATCGGGCTGAGCTACTCCGAGATCGCGGAGGCCCTGGACACGACGCTGGCGACCGTCAAGTGGCGCATCTTCAAAGCGCGTGAGCTGGTGGTGGCCGAGCTGATCCGCGAGGGGGCCCGCCGCCCCGGCGACGCGCGCAGCACGGCCGGCTAGTCGAGGATCCGTCCCATGCCGACCGCTCCGGGGGCGGTCGGCGTGAATCCGTGGCGGCCGTAGAGGCGCCGGCCGGGGGGATCGGCCAGCAGGTTGACGAACGCGCCATCCGGCGCGGCAGCGCGGATCCGGTCGAGCAGTGCGGTCAGGATGGCATCGCCCAGCCCGCGCCGCTGGTGCCCGGGAAGCACCGCCATGTCCACCACGTGGAAGTACCAGCCGCCGTCACCGATCACCCGGCCCATGCCCACCGCCGGGCCGCCCTCGCACACGACGTGCACCGCGGCCCAGCTCCCGGCGAGCGCCGCGGCGGCCTGATCGCGGCGCTTGGGCGTCAGGCCGGAGCCGCGGCGGAGCTCGATGTACTCGTCGACGGCGGGCGCCCCGTCGACCAGGCGATAGCCCTGCGGGAGCTCGGCGGACGGCACCCGTCCAGTGTGTCAGACGGCGACGGTCAGCCGACGGCCGCCCTGCACGACCCTGGCGCGCGGGTCGGCGCGGTCGCCGACGACGACCCCGTCGACGACAACCAGCCACCCCGCGGGCACGCCGTCGATGGCCGATGCACGCAGCCGGCCCCGCAGCCCTGCGGACGGCCAGCCGGCGCCGGGGCGAAGGCCGCAGAGGTCGCCGATCAGGATCGCCGTCGCCAGCCGGTGGCTGATCCGCACGAGCTCGACCCGGGCGCCCTCGGGGGCGTCGGCGAGGATTAGCCGGACGGGATCCGTGTCAGCGCTCCGTCGATGGTGATGCACGCACCGTTGATGTATGCGCACTCGTCGGACGAGAGGAAGGCGCACAGGCGGCCGATCTCGCTCGGCTCGGCCAGACGCCGGGAGGGGATCGTCTTGATGTAGTCCTCCTCGCGATAGAGGCCGCGCGCGACCTCCTCCTTCCACATGCCGGTGGCGACCACGCCCGGCGCGATCGCGTTGACGCGGATGCCCAGCGGACCCCATTCGCCGGCCATCACCTCGGTCATGATGATCACCGCAGCCTTGGCGGCGCAGTACCCGAGCCGGCCCGGGTTCGCCGAGTAGCCGCGGATCGACGAGATGTTGACGACCGTTCCCTTGCCCTGGTCGATCATCACCCTGCCGACGGCGCGCGAGCAGAAGAACACGCCGGTCTGCATGACGGCGATCGACTCGTTCCAGATCTCGTCGGACAGCTCATGCGTGTAATCGCCGACCTTGCTGATGCCGGCGTTGTTGATCAGCGTGTCGATCGTCCCGTGACGCTCGCGCACCTCGGTGGTGACGCGGTCGACGTCCGCGCTGTCGGTGATGTCCACGCGATGGGCGGTCGCCCGGGGGATGCCCGCGGCCAGCGCCTCGGCGCGGTCGCCGTCGAGATCCCAGATCGCCACGGCGGCGCCCTCGGCCGCGAGCTCCTGGCAGATCTCCGACCCGATCCCGCCCGCGCCTCCGGTCACCACCGCAGTCCGACCCTCTAGCCACGACATGCTCGCTCCTTCCGCCTGCAGTGTAGACTTGATCATCGATCAAATCGTCCGTCCAGTCAAGGAGCCGTCATGACCGGGCCCGAGACCGTCGCGGCGTTCCGCACGATGGCGACGATCAGGGAGTTCGAGAACCACGCGGCGCAGCTGCGCAACCGAGGCGTGATCGTGTGCTCGCTGCACCTGGCCAACGGTCACGAGGCGATCGCCGTCGGCGCGCACGCGGCGCTGGGCCCCTCGGACACCGTCAATGCGACCTACCGTGGGCACCACTGGGCGATCGCCTGCGGGATCCCGCTGGAGGCGCTGTTCGGCGAGTTCATGGGACGCGCGAACGGCGTCAACGGCGGCCGGGGCGGCGCCGGGTTCTTCGCCGACCCCGACCACCGGTTCCTGGGCGAGAACGGCATCGTCGGGGCCGGCGCGGCGATCGGCGCCGGGGCGGCCCTGGCGGCCCGCTACGACGGCTCCGGCCGCGTCGCGCTGACCGCGTTCGGCGACGGCGCCCTCAACCAGGGCGCGGTGCACGAGGCGATGAGCTTCGCCGCGATCCTCCGCCTGCCGGTCGTGTTCGTCTGCGAGAACAACGGGTACGCCGAGTACACGCCGACCGAGTCGATGTTCCCCGCGGGCCCGCTCGAGGACCGAGCGGCGATCTACGGATTCCCCGGCGTCGCAGTCGATGGCGGCGATCCCCGGGCCGTGCGCGAGACGGTGTCCGACGCGGCCGCGCGGGCGCGCGCAGGCGATGGCCCGACGCTGGTCGTCGCCACAGCCCGCCGCCTCGCCGGCCACCATACGCATGACGCCGAGCAGTACCGGCCGGAGGGCGAGAAGGCGCGGTGGGCCGAGGAGTCGGATCCCATCACCCGGCTGCGCGCTGCCATCCTCGGCGAGGGGTTCGCGGACGAGGACGAGCTGGCGCGGATCGAGGGCGACGCGCGGGCGGCCGTGCGCGCGGCGGCGGACGCGGCGGCGACGCAGCCCGCCTCGGACCCGGCGCAGCTGGAGCGGCATGTCTACGGCTGAGACGACGTACCGGGATGCGCTCAACGCCGCGCTGCACCGGGCCATGCACGCGCACCCGGAGACGCTGGTGTTCGGCGAGGACGTGGCCGCGCCCGGCGGCGTGTTCGGCGTCACCCGCGGGCTGGCGGACGAGTTCGGCGACCGAGTGTTCGACACGCCGATCTCCGAGAACGCGATCCTCGGGGCCGCCCTCGGCGCGTCGCTGGTCGGACGCCGGCCGGTGGTCGAGGTCATGTGGGCGGACTTCCTGTTCGTCGGGCTCGATCAGCTGGTCAACGGCGCGGCGAACGTCCGCTGGCTGACCGAGGGCCGGATGACCGCGCCGCTCACCGTGCGCACGCAGCAGGGCGCGCTGACGTCGTCGTCCGCCCAGCACTCGCGGTGTGTGGAGGCGATGCTCTGCCACGTCCCCGGCCTCAAGGTGGGCATGCCGTCCAACCCGGCGGATGCCTACGCCATGCTGCTGGCGGCGATCGCCGACGACGACCCGGCGATCGTGATCGAGCATCGGGCCATCTACGACCAGCGAGGCGCGATCGACGCCGATGCCCCGGTCGAGGCGGCCGCCGGCGCGCGGGTCGTTCGCCAGGGCGCCGACGTGACGGTCGTGGCCCTCTCGCGGATGGTGGGCGTGGCGCTGCGGGCGGCCGAGCTGCTCGCAGCCGAGGGGGTCGACGCCGAGGTCGTCGACCCGCGATGGCTCTCGCCATTCGACTGGGCCACGGTCGAGGCGTCGATCGCGAAGACCACCCGGCTGGTCGTCGTCCACGAGGCCGTGCGCACCTGCGGCTTCGGCGCCGAAGTCGCCGCCCTCGCCGCCGAGCGCGGGTTCTGGCACCTCGACGGGCCGGTCGTGCGCATCACCGCCCCCGACTGCCCCAAACCGTCCGCACCGTCGCTCGAGGCGGTGGCCATCCCCGACGCCGAGCGCGTCGCCCGCGGCGTCCGCCGGGCGATGGCCGGCGCATCCAACGACCAGGAGTTCGCATGAAGATCACCGAGATCGAGGCCATCGTCGTGCAGAAGCCGTCGATCGACACCACCGCGGCCGACGCGATGCAGGACGCATTCATCGTCCGCGTCAAGACGGACGAGGGGATCACCGGCATCGGCGAGGGCAACCACACCCCGCAGGCGATGAAGGCGGTGGTCGATGCACCCGGATCGCACAGCTGGAGCCAGGGCGTCGGGCAGCTGCTGATCGGCCAGGATCCGCTGTCTCCCCAGCGGTTGTGGGACACCTTGTACCGCTCCACGGTGATGTCCGGCCGCCGCGGCCTCGGTGTCGCCGTGCTGGCGGCGATTGACGTTGCCCTGTGGGACATCAAAGGCAAGGCCGAGAACAGGCCCATCTACGAGCTGCTGGGAGGCGCATCGGGCGCGCCGATCCGCCCGTACAGCAGCCTCTACTTCGGCCCCGGCGAGTACGCCGACACGCTCGACGTGAACCTCCAGAAGATCGCCCGCTCGAGGGAGCTCGGGTTCCCCGCCTACAAGATCGAGCCGCTGTCCGACTGTGTGCAGACCAACGACCAGATCGTCGACTTCGCACACCGGTCGCGCGACCTCGTCGGCGACGACATGCGCATGCTGATCGACGTCGGCCACCGCTGGCAGACGCCGAAGGAGGCGCTCCACACGCTGCGCCGGGTCGAGGACTGCGACCCCGGGTTCATCGAGACCCCGATGTGGCTGGACGACGTCGAGGGGTACCGCCGGGTGGCGCGTGGATCGTCGATCCCAGTGGCGATCGGCGAGCTGTTCGTCACGCGCAACGAGTTCACCGAGATGATGGATCACGGCGCCGTGGACATCGTTCAGCCCAGTGTGATCCGGGTCGGGTTCACGCAGTCGCTGCGCGTGGCCGAGGACGCGCTCGCCCGCGGGCGGCAGGTCGTCCCGTTCGGCTGGGTGGCGACGACCCTCGGCGTGGTGGCCAACAACCATTTCGCGGCCGCGCTGTCGAACTGCCCGTGGACGGAGTACTGCCACCCCGAGCTGTACCCGCAGGCCGAGTTGCGCCACAATCTGGTCGGCCCCGAGCCGCAGATCGTGGACGGCGTGTTCCCGCTGCCTCCCGGCCCCGGCCTCGGCGTGGAGATCGATGACGACGCCCTCGACCACTACCGTGTCGCGTGATCCGCTGATGCGCGCGCTGCTCTACACCGAAGACCGGACGCTCGACGTCGTCGATGTCCCGACCCAGGAGGTCGCCGCCGGCGACGTGGCCGTGCGCGTCGCGGCCGCCGGGATCTGCGGGTCGGACGTCCACGGCGTGGCGTCGCGGAGCCCGCGGCGGACGCCGCCGCTGATCATGGGGCACGAGCTGGCGGGCGAGGTGGTGGCCGTCGGCGCAGGCGTGCCCGAGTCGCTGGTCGGCCGCGCGGTGGCCGTCAATCCGCAGGTGCCGTGTGGGCTCTGCGGCCCCTGCCGGTCGGGGCGCGAGAACGTCTGCCAGAACCGCGAGATGATCGGCGGAACGCGCCCGGGCGGCTTCGGCGAGCAGCTGACGGTGCCGCTGCGCTGCGTGCACGTGCTGCCGGAGGGCGTCGACCCGATGCTCGCCGTGTTCGCCGAGCCGCTGGCCACGTGCGTCCACGCGGCTGCCCTGGCCGGCCGCTCCGCGCCGAGCTCCGCGGTCGTCTTCGGCGCCGGGACGATCGGCGTGCTGATGGCGCAGACGCTCCGCCTGATCGGCACCGGCTGGATCGCCGTCAGCGACATCGACGCCGGGCGCCGCGACCACGTGGCGTCGATCGCCGACGTCGCGTGCGCCCCGGAAGAGCTGGCGGCGGCCGTCGCTGACCACGGCGGCCTCGAGCTGGCGGTCGACGCGGCGGGCACATCGGCAACCAGGCGCGACTCGGTGCGGCTGCTGGACACGCTGGGCACCGCGGTGTGGATCGGCATGCACGACCAGGATTCGGAGATCCCGGCGTTCGAGATGGTCGTGCGCGAGCAGCGCGTCCAGGGCTCGTTCGCGTATACGAACCCGGAGTTCGCGCGAGCCGTGGAGCTGCTGGCATCGGGGCAGCTGGCGCCTGCCGTCACAACCAGCGTCGTCTCCCTAGACGACAGCGGCGACGCGTTCCGGGCGCTGCTGGAGGGCGTCCCGACCGGGTTCCTGAAGTCGATCGTCGCGCCCGGAACGGCACGGTGACGTGGTGGCCCTCAGCCATCTGACCATCCAGCAGGCCGTGGCCGACGCGGTGCGCACCCGCATCATCAGCGGGAAGCTGCCCGCGGGCGAGCGCATCGACCAGGACGCGCTGGCCGCCGAGTTCTCGGTCAGCCGGATGCCGGTGCGCGAGGCGCTCCGCCAGCTCGGTGCAGAGGGGTTCGTCACCATCGTCCCGCACCGCGGCGCGATCGTGACCGCGCTCAGCCCGTCGGAGGTCGAGGAGATCTACGAGATCCGCGCGGCGCTCGAAGGCGTCGCCGCCAGGCACGCCAGCCGCGAGCTGTCGCCGTCCGACCTGACCGCGCTGCGGGCGATCCTTGCCGCCATGCGCAACGAGGACGACATCGACCGTTGGGTCGCGCTCAACGCCGACTTCCACGACACCATCAACCGGGCGTCGGAGCGGCCGCGCCTGCTGGAGCTGATCCAGCGCTTCCGCGAACAGTCGCAGCCGTACATCCGGCTCTACGTTCAGCGCCTGCACAGGAGCGCGCAGGCCCGAAAGGAGCACAAGGCGATCCTGGACGCCCTGGCGACGCATGACGCCGACGCCGCCGAGTCGGCGGTGCGCGCACACCTGATCTCCACCGGCCGCGCCGTGGCCGGGTTCGCCCGCGAGGTCTAGCGGAGGGCGCCGGCCCGCTCGCGCGCGGAAGCGTGCGCGGCGACCACGGCAGCGGCCTCGTCCTCGGCGATCCGCCGCAGCGGCGAGCGCACGGCCGTGCCGGCGATCACGCCGTCGGCGGCCAGCACCGCCTTCAGCCGGCTTCGGAAGTCGCGTAACGGCGGCGCGAACAGCAACTCGAGGTACGGGTCGAACGCCGCCTGCAGCGCGGACGCCTCGTCCGAGGCGCGGCGCTCCCAGAGCGCCGAGTAGACGGCCGCGTCACTTGCGGCCGCGGCCAGCATCGCGCCGTCGGCGCCCATACGCAGCGAGTCGAGGATGAACGAGTCCTGGCCGGACAACAGCGCAACTTCGTGCGCCTCTCCGGCAAACACCCGAGCCGATCGCGCGAATCCCTGACGGCTCCACGACGACTCCTTGATCGCCTGGACGCCCGGCACGTCGGCCAGCCGGAGCAGCACGTCGGGCTCGAACGTCACCCCCAGGCCGGCCGGCGCCTGGTAGGCGATCAGCGGCACGTTCGTCGCCCCGGCGATCGCCTCGTAGTAGGCCACCACCGGCTCGGCCGCCAGGGGGGCGCCGAGGAATGCCGGCGGGGTGAACACCTGGAACGCGGCCGCGCCGAGCTCGCCGGCCGCGCGCGCCTCGTCCGCGACCTCCGGCGTGTGGCCGGGCAGCAGCCCGGCGGTCACCGTGACGCGATCCCCGATCCGCTCGACGGCGAACCGCAGCACCTGCTCACGCTCGCGCCGTGTGAGCAGCCCGCCCTCCCCGGTGTCGGCATTCACCACGACGCCGGTCAGCCCGCATCCGGGAAACGTCTCGAGGTGCGACTCCAGCGAGTCCCAGTCGATCGACTCGTCGTCGTGCAGCGGCAGCGCCACTCCCGCGATGGTGCCCGCCCAGTCGATCATCGCTCGCACGTGAAGGACGCCAGCTCGGCGGCGGCCATCCGCTCCCAGTCGACGTCGATGCCCAGGCCGGGTGCGGTCGGCGCCTCGACGTGCCCGTCCGCAGTGATCGCGTACGGGTTGTGCACGCCGTACTCGTGCGGCTCAGACGGCACCGGGAACTCGAACATGCCGGTGCCGGCGACGCCCAGCCCGAGGTGCAGGTTGGCGGCCTGGATCAGCGTGTAGCCCCAGCTCTGCAGCTCCGTCCAGAGGCCCGCGCCCTCGGCCAGGGCGATCAGCTTGCGGCAGGGCGTGAACCCGCCGGCGACGGTGGCGTCGGTGCGCAGCGCATCCCACGGGTGCAGGCGAAGCGCTGTCGAGACCGACTGCAGGTCGAGGATGGTGTTGCCTGCGGCGATGATCGGCACCCCGGCGCGGCGGCGCAGCTCCGCATAGCCCTCCACGTCCTGATCGGGCAACGGCGCCTCCAGCCAGGCGAACCCCATCGCGTCCAGCTCGCGTGCGACCCGCAGCGCCGACACCCGGTCGTACCGCTGCTCGGCGTCGTGCATCATCCTGACGCCCGACCCGGCGTGGGCGTCGTGCACCTTGCGCAGCATGTCCAGGTCGCGGTCGGCCTCGCACCAGGCGTGGAACTTGACCGCACGGAATCCGCGCTCGAGCAGCTCGCCGACGAACGCGACGTACGCGTCGGCGTCCGCCAGCAGCGGCGTCGATGCGTACGCCGGAAGCCGCGTCCGCGAGCCGCCCAGCAGCTGATGTAACGGGACGCCGGCTCGCTGCGCGACGATGTCCCAGAGGGCGATGTCGAGCGCAGACTGCGCACCCAGCAGCACCTCGAGGGCCAGGTCCTGCAGCCCGTACCAGACCGCCTCGCGCTCCATCGGGTCGGCCCCGAGCACGCGCGGCGCAAGATGGCGCAGCGTCTCCAGGATCGCCAGGTCGAACCTGCCCGTGGAGTAGGACGGCGTGGCGCCGACGCCCTCGAACCCCTGGTCGTCGAACATCCTGACGATGGTCAGCGTGCCGTACTGCTGATCGAGGTCCGACGCCCAGCTGTACCGGTCGACGTCGGGGCCGACGGCCCGCACTTCGATCCGCTCGATCACGATTTGATCATAGATCATCTCGGGGTCGCGGGTTCGCTTGACGCCCGCGTCCGCCATCGCATATGCTCGTGCCGGTCGTGGAAGGCAAACGTTTGTCCCAGCAGGGCCGGCACATCATCGTCACCGGCGGAGGCCGCGGCATCGGCGAGGCCGTCGCCCGCCGGTTCGCGGCGGATGGCGCCGACGTGATGCTGATGGCGCGCACGGCGTCGGAGGTCGAAGCGGTCGCCGCGTCGATCGCGGAGAGTGGCGGCAGCGCGTGGGCGCACACGGCGGACGTCAGCGACCCGGAGCAGGTGCAGGCTGCGGTGGACGCCGCCGCCGAGCGCTGGGACGGACGTATCGACGTGCTCGTCAACAATGCGGGGATCGACCATGACCAGGCGTTCCTCGACTTCGAGCACGAGCGCTGGCAGGCGGTGATCGGCGTCAACCTGACCGGCCCGTTCCTGATGTCGCAGGCGGTCGGACGAGTGATGGCGAAGACCGGCGGCGGCGCGATCGTGCACATCTCGTCGATCGACGCTCTGGGTGCGGATGGGACGCAGGTCGCGTACAACGCGTCGAAGGCCGGCCTGCTCGGGCTCAACCGGACGATGGCCATGGAGCTCGCGCCGCACGGTATCCGCTCGAACGTCGTCAACCCGGGCTACACGGCGACGCCCCTCACCCGGCAGTACGTCGGAGAGAAGATGTACGAGTACATGACGACCAGCTTCGCCCGCGTGCCGCAGGGCCGGATGGCAACGCCCGAGGAGATCGCCGCGGCGGTCGTGTTTCTCGCCTCCGACGACGCCGCCGCCATCACGGGCACCGACCTCACCGTCGACGGCGGCACGACGGCGAACCTCTTCATCGTCGAGACCGTCCCCGAGGGCTAGCGTGCTGCGCGCGCTGGGCTGGGATCACCCGCGCTGCATGTCGCCCATGCGGGCGTGCGCAGAGCGGTGGCGGGAGATGACGGGCGTCGACATCGCCTGGGAGGCCCGGTCGCTGGAGGCGTTCGGCGACCAGCCGCTCGAGGAGGCCGCTGCGGGCTACGACCTGATCGTGATCGACCACCCGTTCTGCGGACGCGCCGCCGCCACCCGCTGCCTGACGCCACTCGACGAGCTGCTCGACGGCTCGGCGCTGGACGAGCTGCGCGCCGGCGCGGTCGGCCCCAGCCACGAATCGTACGACTACGCCGGCCACCAGTGGGGCCTCGCGACCGACGCCGCATGCCAGGTGTCGGCGGTCCGCGACGACCTGCTCGACGGCGAGCCGGCGCCGGCGACATGGGGCGATGTGCTCGAGCTCGCCCGCCGCCGGCCGGGCGCGGTCGCGCTGCCGCTCTCCCCACCCCACGCCATCTCCAGCTGGCTCAGCATCTCCGCGGCGCACGGCGCGGAGCCGTTCGCCGACGCGAGCGTCTCGGAGGAGGCCACGGCGACGCTGGCCGAGCTGGCGCGGGTCGGCCCGGCCGAGGCGCTGGGCTGGGAGCCGCCCGACATACTCGGCCGGCTGACGACCACGGACGAGATCGCCTGCGTGCCGCTGACCTATGGCTACAGCACCTACTCGTCGTCGGCCGAGCGGCCCTGCCGGTTCGCCGACGTGCCGGTCGTCGACGGCGTTCCCCGCGGCGCGGTGCTCGGAGGGGCCGGCCTGGCGGTCTCCGCGGCGTCGTCCCAGCCCGGCCCGGCGGCGGAGTTCGCCGCCTGGGCGAGCGGCGCGGACGCTCAGCGCGAGATCGTCGCCCGCACCGGCGGGCAGCCCGGCCACCGCTCGGCGTGGGACGACCCGGAGCTCGACCGGATCTCCGGCGGGTTCTACTCTGGCACCCGCGCCTCGATCGACGGCGCGTGGGTGCGGCCGCGCGAGGAGTGGTGGCCGGTGCTCCAGCTCGACGCCGGACGCCTGCTGACCGAGAACCTGCTCGCCGGTGACGTGCGGTCGCTGACCGACCGGCTCCGCGAGCTTCACAGGAGGCACAGCGCATGAAGATCACCGGCGTCGACTGCCACATCCTGCTCGACCCCGGCTACGAGCGGGACGCAACCAGCTCGAACCAGGACGACATCGTCGTCGAGGTGCACACGGACGAGGGCATCACCGGGATCGGCGAGACCGACCTGAACGCCTGGGTCGCCCGCGAGTGCATCGAGGCGCCCGGCACGCACACGATGGACCTCGGCCTGAGGCAGACGGTGATCGGCATGGATCCGCTCGATCCCGTTGCCGTGTGGGACAAACTGTATGTCGGCACCGCGATGACCGGGCGCCGCGGCGCGGTCGTCCACGCGCTGGGCGCGATCGACATGGCGCTCTGGGATATCTGCGGCAAGGCCGCGGGCGTCCCCACCTGGCAGCTGCTCGGTGATCGCGCGCGCGACTCGTTCCGGCCTTACGCCTCACTCCTGCCGAAGGCCGACGGCGACTTCGACGAGTTCAGCCAGACGCTGGTCGACCAGGCGGCATGGGCCAAGGGGCTTGGCTTCCGGGCCGCCAAGCTGGAGATCCTGATCACCGGGCCGTACGCGCACTCCGGCCTCGACATCCCGGATTCGCGGATGGTCGAGACGATCGCCGGAGTCCGCAAGGAGGTCGGGACCGACTTCGCGATCATGGTCGACGTGGCGTACGCATGGAATGACGTCGGCCACGCGCTCGAGGTGATCGAGAGCTGGGCCGACCTCGACGTGTTCTTCGTCGAGACGCCGCTGTGGGCCGACGATCTCGAGGGGTATGCCGAGCTGGCGCGACGGTCGCCGACGCCGATCGCGGCCGGCGAGTGGCTGGCCACGCGGTACGAGTTCCTCGACCTGATGGACCGGGGCGGCGTGCACGTCGCCCAGCCGGACGTCGGCCGGGTCGGCGGGCTGACCGAGGCCCGCCGTGTCTGCGACCTCGCCGCCGAGCGCGACCGGCTGATCGTCCCCCACGGCTGGAAGACGGGGATCACCGTCGCGGCGACCGCCCACCTGGCGGCCGTCACGCCGCACATGCCGTTCTTCGAGTACGTGCCGCAGCAGGTCGCGGAGTCGCGGCTGCGGCGCGAGCTGGTGACCGACGAGCTGACGCTGGTCGACGGCGAACTCGCCCTGCCCGCGCGTCCCGGGCTGGGCATCGAGCTGAACCGGGACGTGCTGGAGGAGTTCGAGCAGGCAGCGAAACGCGTCCGTCCCTGACGGCGCTCCACGAAAGGAATCCCGATGGCTTCTCTCTCAGACCTGTACGTGATCGCGGCGCCGCTCGACCATCCCGAGGGCATCGCCACCGGGCCGGACGGCGAGCTCTACGCCGGCGGCGAGGCGGGCCAGGTGTACCGCATCGACCAGGCGGCCGGCGCGCCTGTCGAGATCGCGAACACCGGCGGCTTCGCGCTCGGGCTGGCCCACGACGCGGCCGGCATGATCTACGTCTGCAACATCGGCGAGACACCGGCGATCGTGCGCGTCAACCCGGACACCGGCGACATCACCACCTGGTGCGACTCGGCGGACGGCCAGCCGCTGGAGACGCCCAACTGGTGCGCCTTCGCGCCGGACGGGACGCTCTGGTTCACCGACTCCGGCACCGAGGATCTGAACATCCAGAACGGCCGGCTGATCCGCGTGCCGCGAGGCGGCGGGGACGGTCAGGTGGTCGACGTCGGCCGGCCGCTGCACTTCCCGAACGGCATGTGCGTCGACCCGGACGGCGAGGTCGCGTTCCTGGAGACCCTGACGCCCCGGCTGTCGAAGGTGGTCGACGGCCGCGCGGAGCTGATCGCCGACCTCGCCGGCACCTCGCCGGACGGCGTCACCGTCTGCGCAGACGGCGGCTACCTGGTCGCGATCTACTACCCGTTCCAGCTGCTGTACGTGCCGCCGGAGGGCGGCCGCGTCGACATGATCCTGGACGACCCGACGGGCATTCACATCCCGATGCCGACCAACGTCACCTTCTACGGCGAGGGCCTGACCAAGCTGGCCATCGGATCGCTGGGCGGCATGGTGGTGAAGGGCATCGAGCTGGGTATCGCCGGCAAGCCGCTCAACTACCCGGAGCAGCCGTAGCGCAACAACGGGGTCAGACCCCTTTGTTGCATCAAGCGCCGGTGTTACAGCACGTCGAAGCGGCGAAACGCGTCGGTGGCGCTCTCGCCGCTCGCGACGGCGTCGCGGAAGTCGTCCTCGCCGCGGGCCTTCGCCGCGGCGCGCTCCAGCACGTCCGCGGCGACCGCCTGCGGCACAACCACCACGCCATCGTTGTCGGCCACCACGGTGTCACCGGCGGCGACGGCCACCCCTCCCACGGTCACCTCCACGCCGTGCGCGGTCACATCGAGCCGGCCGTCGATGTCCAGCGGCGACGTGCCGGCCGCGAACACCGGATAGCCGAGCTCGGCGATCTGCACCGTGTCACGGATCAGCCCGTCGGTCACGGTGCCGACCGCGCCGCGCGCCCGGCATGTCGTCGAGAGCAGCTCGCCCCAGACGGCGGCCGCGTCCGACGGCCCGCTGGCCACCACGACAAGATCGCCCTCCGACACGGCGTCAAGCGCCGCCAGCAGCCCGGCATAGCGCTCGCCCGTCCGCGGAGCGGCCGGCGCGCACTGCATCGTGAAGGCCCGGCCGGTCAGCGTCCCGGTGCCCGAGTAGCGGGTCAGCCGCCCGATGCTCTGCCGGCGCAGGCCGATCGCATCGAGCGCATCCGAGACCTGCGCCGCGCGCGGGTCAGGCGACACGGGCGGCGGCCTCCGCAAACTCACGGACCGCGTCGCGGTTCAGCTCGATCCCCAGGCCCGGCCGCGCGCGGGATCCCCAGCCGCCCGCTGTCGAAGACCAGCTCGTCGACCGTCAGCTCCTTGCGCAGCCGCGACTCGCACAGCTCCGCCGGCAGGAACTCGAAGAACGGCATATGCGGCGTGACCGTGGCCAGGTGCGCCGCGGCCGCCACCGAGATCCCCGTCTTCCACGCGTGGGGCACCACCCGCAGGCCGGCTTCGCCCGCCATGTCGCACACTCGCCGCGCCTCGGTGAACCCGCCCACGCGGCCGATGTCCGGCTGGACGACGTCGACTGCGGATCGCTCGATCAGCTGCGCGAACTCGTGCCTCGACGACAGCCACTCGCCGGCGGCGATGGCCACGGGCGACGCCGCCGCCAGCCTTGCGTAGCCGTCGAGGTCGTCCGTCCAGAGCGGGGTCTCGAGGAAGAAGATGTCGTATTCCGCGATCCGCTCGGCAACGGCGAGCGCACGCTCGACCGTGTCGAACGCGTACTGCGCATCGACCATCAGCGTCATCTCGGGCCCGGCCGCCGCGCGCACCTCGCGCGCCACCTCGACCACCCAGTCGTCCGGGCCGGACAGGCCCTTGTGCGCGTACGGGCCGGAGAACGTCGCCTCCAGCTTGGCCGCCGTGAACCCCAGGTCGCGCGCCCGCGTCGCCCAGCCGACCATCGACTCGACGTACGCCTCGAACGACGACACCTCCGGCTGCAGCGATGCGTACGGCGTCAGCGTCTGGCCGCGCGCATCGCCCCACAGCTGCCAGCACGGCACGCCCTCGGCCTTGCCGCGGAGGTCCCACAGCGCGATGTCGATCGCGCCGATCGCGTGCACCAGCGCGCCGCGGCGCCCGGTCATGCAGGTGCCGACGTACAGCTCCTGCCAGATCGCCTCGACGTCGGCCGGGTCGCGGCCGATCAGCAGCGGCCGCAGCCCCCGGTCCATCGTGTGCGTCCCCGGCGCGTCGATGCAGGCGCGGGCGATCCACGCGTTGAGATCGGTCTCGCCGATCCCGGTCAGGCCCTCGTCCGTCTCGATCTCGACGACGATCGTGTCCTGGGCCGAGCTGGTCGCCCCCACGTCGTAGCCGGGGTCGAGCAGGACGTGCGTGCGGATGTCGGTGATGCGCACCGGGTCAGACCCGGCTGTAGCCGCCGTCGATGGAGATGTTCGCGCCCGTCAGGAAGCCGGCCTCGTTCGCGCACAGGAACACGCACGCGTCCGCGACCTCCGTGACGTCCCCGAACCTGCCGATCGGGTGCCGCGCCAGCAGCTCCCGCTCGAAAGCGCGGCCGTCGTCCATCGCCACCATCACCGACTCGTGCAGCTCGGTCGCGATCACCCCCGGCATCAGCGTGTTCGAGCGGATGCCCTGCGGCCCGTACTCCACGGCGATGTGATCCGAGAGCATGTTCAGGCCTGCCTTCGAGATGTCGTACCCGCAGTCGCCGGCCCACACCGTGATCGCGCAGACGGAGCTCATGTGGACGATCGCTCCGCCGCCCGCCTCGAGCATGTGCGGGATCGAGTACTTGGCGACCAGAAACGGCCCACGCAGGTTCGTGCGGATCAGCTCGTCGAACTCGTCGACCGGCCAGTCGGCGACGTTCTTCCACTCGGTCGCGTCGATGCCGGCGTTGTTGATGACGGCGTCGATGCCGCCCATCGCCTCCGCCGCCGCCTCCACGACGGCCTGCGCACCCTCCGGCTGGGACACGTCGCCGACCACGGCAACCGCGGTGCCGCCCGCGGCCGTGATCCGGTCGACCGTGTCCTTCGTGCGACCCTCGTCGCGGCCGCCGCAGGCCACTGCGGCGCCCTCCGCCGCGAACCGCAGGGCGACTTCGCGTCCGATGCCGCTGGACGCACCGGTGACGAGCGCCCGCCTTCCCTGTAGTCGTGTGCTCACGGTGCTCCTTCGATGTCGAGAGGTGGATACGCGTAGCATCGCGCCATCGCGCCGCCGTCGGCAATGATCTCCGCGCCGTTGATGTACGACGCCCGGTCGGACAACAGGAAGGCGACGACATCGGCCATCTCCTCCGGCTGGCCGGCGCGCAGCATCGGCGCCAGCAGTCCCTCGCGGCGCATGCCCTCCTCGCGGCTCAGGTCGGGCGGCAGCGTGGTGTGCGTCATCGGCGTCTCGATCACGCCGGGCAGCACCGCGTTGCACCGGATGCCGAACGGGCCGTAATCCACGGCAATGCTCTTGGTCGCCAGCAGCACGGCCGCCTTGGCCGAGCCGTACACGTAGTACCCGGGGAAGGATGCGGCGCCCTGGATCGACGAGATGTTGACGATCGAGCCGCCGCCCGACCGCAGCATCCGTCGGACGGCGATCGCAGCGCCGTACATCGGCCCCAGCTGCAGCACCCGCAGCCCGTCCTGGATGTGCTGGGCGGAAACCTCGTGGGCCGGGCTCGACCAGTCGATCCCGGCGTTGTTCACCCAGTGGCGGAGCGTGCCCAGTCGCTCCGCCTCGTCGGCCGCACGCTCGTGGTCATCCCACTCGCCCACGTCGCCGGCCAGCGGATGGAACGAACCGCCGAGCTCCCCCGCCGTGCGTTCGAGCGCAGCCTCGTCACGGTCGACGCCGACCACCGTGATCGAGTCGGCCAGCAGCCGCTCCGCGATCGCACGCCCGATGCCCATCGCCGCCCCCGTGACGACGGCGACGGGGGGCCGGGCGGACCCGGCCCCCTGTCCCTGCAGATCCGTCACTCCGGAGGGATCTCCGCGTATGCCAGATCGATATCGACGCCCTGGCTCTTGCGAATCGCCTTGGCGACGAAGTAGTAGATGATCGCCAGCGCGATCGTCACACCGAAGATGGTGAACATCTTCTGCTTGTCCTCGAGGAAGAACTGCGCCGGGTAGTGGAAGTACAGCACCCAGATGAACACGCAGGTTGCGATTGCGCCGGCGCCCGCGATCGAGACCACGGGGATGCCGGCGACCGTCTTCTTCGTCGTCGACGCCCGGTAGAGGTCGGGCTTGGTGTACGGCACCAGCACGGCCGCGAGGCCGACCAGCGCCATCGCGATCAGCTGCACCAGGGTCGCATACACGAGCACCTGGAAGAAGCTCGATCCGGTCACCGCCCACCACAGCGTGAGGAACGACGCGACCAGCGTGATGATCACCGCGACATACGGCGAGCCGTTGCCGGAGAGCCGCGTCACGAACTTCGGCAGGATGCCGTCGAACGCGTACGCGAACAGCATGCGCGTCGGCTGGATGAACGAGATGTAGCAGATCAGCGGCCAGAACAGGATGTAGCCGCCGAACAGGATGATCGCGATGATCGAGCTTCCGGTCGATGCCGCGACCAGCGAGAAGTACTGCGGAGCGATCGCAACCTCGCCACCGCCGTTCGCCGCGATCATGAACGGCGTACCGAACGTGTGGAAGAAGATCGCCGCGCAGACCGCGACGACCAGCGGGCCGACGACGGCCGCGATGGCCATGTTGTTCGCGGTCTTGATCGTGCTGGCCTGACGCAGCTCACCGCCGATGAACGTCGACCAGTACGAGAAGATCGAGAACGTCGCGAAGAAGCCCATGACCGGGATGGTGTTGCTCCAGTCGAACGACGGGTCCGTATTCACCCCGGCGTCCTGGGCGGTCTTGATGGTGTTCTGATAGGAGTTGTCTCCAGCGCCGATCGACTTCGCGAAGTCGTTGAAGTTGGAGATGAACGTGCTGTGCGACGTGAACAGTGCGATCAGGACGCTGAGTGCCAACGTGGCGGTGACCAGCCAGAAGATCACATTCTGCACGCGTAGCGTCCAGCCCCACCCGCCGGCCAGGATCAGCGCCGAGAGGCACATCATCAGGCCGCCGAGGGCGATCGTCCAGTTCTTCGTCTGGATGTCGGCACTCCACTCGACCAGCGTCGGCCAGCCGCCGACGAGGCCGATCCCCTGTAACCCCGGGGCGAGGCCGATCGTGACGAACGCTATCCCGAAGAAGGCGTTCGACAACAACCCCGCCAAGGTCATACAGAAGGATGAGATCAACCCGACCATCGGGTGGATCACTCGGCTGACCAACATGTAGTCACCGCCTGATCTTGGGATCATGGCGGTCAGGAGCCCGAACGCATAGGACATGGCGAGCCCCATCGGGATCACCAGCAACAGGCCGACCAGATAGTTGCCGCCCGGGAACAGGGCGAACACGAAGAAGAACCCCGCCGCGAGAGACTGCGCGGGGTGGCCGGGAATGAAGTTGATGATCAGGGACGATCGCGGCGTGACACCACGGACGAGTCCGGTGGCGTTACGCGCGAACATGCCGTGGGAGGGTGCCGGGGGCGGCGACTCTCCTGCGGCTGACATCTCACTCACGATGTTCCTCCTTTTCCATGACGCATTTTCACCCGATCACGAACTGGTGAGAGACGACCTCGTTCGGCGCGAGCTTGACCGTCACGCCGTGGATGCGGCCGCTGTTGTACTCGGATCCCGAGTTGATGCAGAGCGTTCGACCGATGCGCGCCTCCCCGCGCGACTCGTGGATATGCCCGTGCAGCGCAAGGAGCGGCTGGTACTCCTCGATCAGCTGGCGGACCGCGGTTGAGCCGACCGGGATCGGGTTCGGCTGACCACTCTTGAAGACGACCGTCAGGTCGGGGTTGATCTCATTGGCCGTGTCAAGGCCGGAATCGTGGGGCGGGACGTGCAGGTTGAAGATCGCCGTCTCCGGCGACTCCAGCCGCTCGGCCATGCGCTTGATCCGCGCATACAGCTCGTCCTCGCCCAGCTCGCGCGGGCTGTTCCACGGCGTCGGGTTCGCGTAGGCGCACGAGATCATCTCGTGGTCGCCGACCCGGACGATCCGGTCGTCGCACGCCTGCACATGCGCCGCGTTCTCGATCACCGGGTCACAGCTCCACGGATCGTCGTTGCCCGGCATCACGAATACGTCAATGCCGTAGTCGGCCATCCGCTCGTCCGCCAGGTGGATCCAGCGCCGCAGCTCGTCCACGATCACCTGCTCGAACAGCTGCTCGCGGATCTCGGCATCGCCGTGCGCCTCGCTGACCTGCTCCGCGCTGGCCCGCCAGGGGTACATGCCGTTGTAACGGATCGCACCCTCCAGCTTCTCCAGATCCGCCTCGCCCTTCCCGCGCTGCCGCTCCCCCAGGAACTCGGCCGTGAACGACTCGCCGTCGATCGTGATCGGCACGATGGCCTTGCCGGTCAGGTCGCCGCCCATGATCAGCGCCGACACGCCGTAGAACCGGCCGGCACCCAGGAACTTCCGCCAGCACTGGTCGGACCCGTGGACGTCCGACGCGTAGTACAGGTCGAGCGTCGCCGCCGCAGCCTGGTCCTCGCGCTTCTTGCGGCGTATCAGCTGCACGTGGGGATCCTCCAGATTGTCCTACAAACGATTGCAGAGCATGCTCTCACGGTGGCGGACCTCCGTCAAGCCTTTCCAGCAGCAGCGTCACAGCTCGATCACCACCCGCCCGCCGGCGCCGGACGCGGTGATCTCGCACGCCTCGTTGATGCGATCGAGCGGCATCCGATGGGTGACCAGCGGGTCCAGCTCCAACCGCCCCGACGCGGCCAGCCGCGCCAGCCCCGGCACGTGCAGAGCCGGGTTCGCGCCACCCAGGTTCGACCCCAGAATCGTGTGCTCGAACTGCGTCGCGTCGTACACGTCGAAGCCGGCCTTGACGCCCATCGCGGGCTGCCCGATCAGCACCGTCGTGCCGCCGTCGCGCACCGACCGGAAGGCCTGCTCGGCGACGTCGGCGATGCCGATCGCCTCGAATGCATGGTCGACGCCGCCGGGCACGATCGCCCGGATCTGGTCGGCCGGATCGCCCTCGGCCGGATCGACCGCGTGGGTCGCTCCCAGGCCGAGCGCCATCGCACGCTTGTCGGGCAACGGGTCGACGGCGATCACCGGCTGCGCCGAGATCAGGCCGGCACCCAGCACCGCCGCCAGGCCGACCCCGCCGCACCCGAAGACGGCGACCGATTCCCCAGGGCGAACGTTTGCACGACGGGTCACGGACATCACGCCGGTGGTCACGCCGCACCCAAGCAGGCACGCGAGGGCGGGCTCCAGATCGCCCGTGACGGGGATCGCCGCGTTGGCCGGGACGACCGCATGGTCGGCGAACGACGACACCAGCGCCAGGTGGTACACCCGCTCGGCGCCGCGGTGCAGCCGGGTCGTGCCGTCGCGCAACGTGCCCGCGTCCATGCAGGCCGCGGCCTCGAGGCACAGGTTCGCTCGCCCCTCGAGGCAGAACCTGCAGCGTCCGCAGGGCGGCGCGAAGGTGAGCACGACCGGCTCGCCGACGCGCGACTCGTCGACCCCCTCGCCCACCGCCTCGACCACGCCGGCGCCCTCGTGGCCGAGCACGATCGGCAGCGGCGACGGCCACTTGCCGTCCATGAACGACAGGTCGCTGCGGCAGATGCCTGTTGCCAGCATGCGCACGAGCACCTCGTCTCGGCGCGGCTCGTCCAGCTCCACGTCGCCGACCACCAGCGGCGCCTTGGCCTGCTCCATGACGGCCGCGCGGATGATCATGCAGCGACTCCCGGCGCTGCGGTCGAGCCGCGCACCACCAGTTCGGGCGGCGTCTCGACGGTGATGTCACGCGGGGCAGCACCCTCGACCTGGTCGATCAGCGAGTCGACGGCCACGCGGCCGAGCTCCGACAGCGGCATCCGGATCGCGGTCAGCGGTACCTCCAGGCACTCGCACAATGGGTCGTCGTCGTAGCCGACCAGCGACAGGTCGGACGGGATCGAGCGCCCCGCCAGACGGGCGCCGGCGATGGCGCCGACGGCCTGGTTGATGTTCGACGCGAACACGCCTGTCGGTGGCGTCTTGCTGCCGAGCAGCTCCTGCATCGCCGCGAGCCCGCCCCGCTCGTCGAACGGCGCGGCGACCACGGTGCAGCGATGTCCGGCCGCCCCCACGGCGTCGACGAAGCCGTCCGCGCGGCGGCGTGCCGTGTCCAGCTCCTCGGGGCCGGAGATGTGTGCCAGCCGCGTGTGGCCGAGACCGAGCAGGTGCTCGGCGGCGAGCCGCCCGGCGTCCTCCTCGCGCATCGCCGCGTTGCGGCCGCTGCCCAGGTGGCGGCGATTGACGAACACGCACGGGATCGGGTCCTCGACGAGGTGGTCGAACAGCGGACTGCCGGGCCGCGCACTGGCGATCAGCAGGCCGTCGATCCTGCCCTCCTCCACCAGCCGCTCGTAGGCCTGCTGGGCGCTCGACGCGCCCAGATCCTCGGCCAGCAGCACGACGAAGTCGCGCTCCCAGGCGCGGTCGAACGCGCCGCGGATGATCGCCGAGTACACCGGGTTTCGCAGCGACGGCACCAGCAGTCCGAGGGCGCCGGCCGACGCCAGCTTGAGGCCGCGGGCCATCGCGTTGGGGCGGTAGCGCAGACGCGTCGCCGCCTCCTCGATCCGCAGCCTGGTCTCGGGCCGGACGGCCGCCTCGCTGCCGCCGTTGAGCACGCGCGACGCGGTCGAGACGTGCACTCCCGCCGCCTCGGCGACGTCCTCGAGGCGGGTCGGACGAGAGCTCTGTCGCTGCACCATCGTCGCCATCCTAACGAACCTGCGCCGATTGCGCTAACGTTTGCGTGGATGGGTATTGACCCGGATGTCGTGGTCGAGGCAACGCGGCTGATCGAGGCCGGAAACGCCGACGGCTGCACGGTGCGGGTGATGGGGGGCGTGGCCGTCAGGATGCACGCCAGCAACGACCTCCACCCCGCCCTTCGCCGCACCTACGGCGACATCGACCTGGTCGCCGGCAAGAAGGACGGCCGCAAGACGCTGAACCTGCTGAAGGCCGCAGGCTACGAGGCGAACGACCGTTTCAACGCCATGAACGGCGGGCGCAGGCTGGTCCTCTATGACATGGACAACGGTCGTCAGCTGGACGTCTTCGTCGGCGAGTTCGAGATGTGCCACAAGATCCCGATCGCCCAGCGGCTGAACCTCGACCCGCAGACGGTGCCGCTGGCCGAGCTACTGCTGACCAAGCTGCAGGTCGTCCGCACGAACCGCAAGGACGTGATCGACATCTGCGCGCTCCTGCTCGACCACGACGTCGGCGAGACCGACGGCGAGACGGTCAACGCGGCCTACATCGCCTCCCTGCTGTCCGGCGACTGGGGACTGTGGCGGACGAGCCGCGGGACGATCGAGACGACCCGCGCGGAGCTGCCGTCGCTCGATCTCGAGCCGGCCGAGCGCGATCTGATCGACAGCCGGCTGACGGCGCTGTGGAATCGCGTCGAGGAGCAGCCGAAGTCCTTCCGCTGGAAGAGCCGGTCCAAGATCGGCGATCGCAGCCGCTGGTACGAGGAGCCCGAGGAGATCGGGCACCGGACGCTGGACGCGGACGACGAGTGACGCGCGTCCTGGTCACCGGCGCCAACGGGTGCATCGGCGCCTGGGTGGTTCGTGACCTGGTCACCCGCGGCATCGACGTGATCGCCGGCGACATCGGATCCGACACCCGCCGGCTCGAGCTGGTGATGGACGGCGAGTCGCGCGACCGCGTCGTGCACGTGGCCAGCGACGTCACCGACCTGGCCGCGCTGGAGCGGCTGATCGACGTCGAGGAGATCACCAACATCATCCACCTGGCCGCACTGCAGGTGCCGTTCTGCCGTGACGACCCGCCGCTCGGCGCACATGTGAACGTCGTCGGCACCGTCAACGTATTCGAGGCCGTCGCCCGGCGCCTCGACCGGATGGGGCCGGTCGTCTACGCCTCGTCGATCGCGGCGTACGACGCCATCGACCTCGGCGAGGCGCCCGCGATGTCCGGCGTGCCGGGGACGATCTACGGCGTCTACAAGCGAGCCAACGAGGGCACGGCCGCCGTCTACCACGCCGAGCGCGGCGTGGCCAGCGTCGGCCTGCGGCCGCACACGGTCTACGGCGTCGGCCGCGATCAGGGGCTGACCTCGGCGCCGACCCAGGCGATGCTCGCCGCCGCGGCCGGGCTGCCGTTCCGGATCCCCTACGGCGGGCGCAGCCAGTTCCAGTACGCACCCGACGTGGCCCGCGCCTTCGTGCAGGCCGCGTTCTCGGGCCATGACGGCGCCTCCGTGCTGAACCTCGCGGGTCAGGTGCTGACGATGCAGCAGGTGGTGGATGCGATCGAGTCGGCGGTGCCGGACTCGGCCGGGCAGGTGACGTTCGACGACGCCACGCTGCCGTTCCCGGAGGCGGTCGACGCGGCCGAGCTGGCGCAGACGATCGGCCCGGTCGACGAGCTGTCGTTTGCGGACGGCGTCGCGGACGCCGTCGACCGCTTCCGCCGGCTGCTCGCCGACGGCCGGCTGGCCGCGGCGTAGCGCGCCGGAGCGGCGCCGGTCGTGAGGATTGCAGCGATCGGCCGCGATCGGTACGGTTGTCCGGTTGGACTCCAGTACCCGAGCGGAGAGGTGGTCCCGATGACTGGTGTGCATGTGGGAGATTTCGAGTCGCCCGACGAGACGCGTACGCCGGATAAGACGACGATGGACGTCGTTCGGCTGGCCGACGGCACCACCGCCGCTCGGCTCACGTTCCAGCCCGGATGGCGATGGTCGGAGTGCATCAAGCCGGTTGCCGGCACCGACAGCTGCCAGGTGAGGCACGTCGGCTTCGTCCAGTCGGGGCGCCTGCACGTCAGCCACACGGACGGATCCGAAGCCGAGATCGAATCCGGCAAGCCCTACGTCATCGAGCCCGGCCACGACGCCTGGGTGGTCGGCGACGAGCCGTTCGTCGCCTTCGAGTTCGAGTCGCGGGCCGCGGAGGAGTACGCCCGCGGGTAGCATGTACAGTCTCCACAATCGATTGTGGAGGTAGGCATGGCGAATGCAGGGTCCGCTGTCGTCACCGGCGCGGCGATGGGAATGGGCAAGGCGATCTCGGCGAAGCTGGTCGCGGAGGGCCTGATCGTGGCCGGGCTCGACCGCGACGAGGCGGCGCTCGACGAGACGGCGGCCGAGCTGGGCGACGCGTTCGTCCCGGTCGGCGGCGACGTCGGGAACTGGGCGGCGCACGAGCGTGCGGCGGACGTCGCCGAGGCGCGTGGCCCGCTTCGCCACTGGGTGAACAACGCCGGCATCGACATCGCGAGCCCGGCCCACGAGGCGACGCAACAGCACATCGACGACGGGCTGCGGGTGCTGCTGATGGGCGTCATGTACGGGTGCGCAATCGCCGTCCGCCGGATGCTGCCCGACCGCCGCGGCTCGATCGTCAACATCTCGTCGATCCAGGGCGTGGCCGCCTGGCCCCGGTACCTCGTCTACGACGCAGCCAAGGCGGGGATCCTCGGGGCCACGCGCAACGTCGCCCTCGACTACGCCCCGTACGGCATTCGCGCGAATGTCGTCCTTCCCGGCAACATCAACACTCCGATGTTCCAGGCGGACATCCCCGACGATCCGGTGGAGGCCGAGCGGTGGCTCGCGGGCGAGGCGGCGCTGGCACCGATGCAGCGGATCGGCGATCCGTCCGAGATCGCCGAGGTGGTCATCTTCTTGCTCTCCGACAGGGCGTCCTTCGTCACCGGAGCCGAGGTGATCGTCGACGGCGGCGCGATGGTGCGGTGCTTCCCTCACCCGGCCATCGAGGTGCCGGCGGCCAGGCAGTAGGCTCTCCGAACCGTGGGCAGAGTACGCCTGAAGGACGTTGCCGAGCGGGCCAAGGTCGACCCGTCGACGGCGTCGCGGGTGCTGTCCGGGCGCACCGACCTGGTGCGCGACGAGACCGCCGAACGGGTGCTCAAGGCGAGCCGCGAGCTCGGCTACACGCCCAATGCGTTCGCCCGCGCCCTGCGCACGCGACGCACCGGCAGCATCGGCGTGGTGCTGCCCGAGTTCTCGAACCCCGTCTACGCGCCGGTGATCGACGGGATCGAGAGCCGCGCGGCCGAGCTCGGACTGAGCGTGGTGATCGACGCCATCCGCCCCGGCAAGCCCGCCGACTTCGCCCGCCTGGTGTCCGAGAACCGCGTCGACGGCCTGCTCTTCTCCGCCGCGTCCGACCGGTCGATGGCGCTCGACGTGCTCGAGTCGACGGCCGTGCCGTACGTGCTGGTCAACCGCGCCGTGGCCGAGGCGCCGGCGTCGGTCGTGCTGGACGAGGAGGCCGGCGTCGAGGCGGCGGTGCGGTGCCTGGCAGAGGCCGGGCACCGGCGGATCGCCTACGTCTCCGGCCCGCCCGACATCGACACAGCTCGGCGGCGGCGCAGCGGGTTCAGCAAGGCGATGCGGCGGCTCAAGCTGCCGGTCGACAGGAGGCTGGTGGTGTCGGCGTTCGAGCCGGAGACGGCGCAGGAGGCGACGGCCGCACTGCTCGCCGCCGATCCCCGCCCGACGGCGATCTGCGCCTGGACGATCAAGTCCGCGCTGGGCGTGCTGCATACGCTGCACGAGCGGTCGCTGGCGGTGCCCGGCGACATGTCGGTGATCGCGATGCCGGACGTCTGGCTGGCCGGCTACACCTGGCCGCCCCTGACCACGGTGGAGATGCCGCTGGGCGTGATGGGCGGCCGGGCGGTCGACCTGCTCGCGGCGATGGTCGCCGGGCAGCGGCCCGAGCAGGTGGTGATCACGTCGCCGCGTCCGCGAATCGTGATGCGCGGATCGGTCGGGCCCGTCAGTCCGGGCTGAGCGCCCAGGCGGCGTCGCGCACGCCGGCCTCGACCTCGTCGTCCGAGAAGCCCAGCTCGCGCAGCACGCCGGCGGTGCCGCTCCCCAGCGCCGGGCCCGCGTGACGAACACGTCCCGGCGTCCGGCTCATCCGCGGCACCGGTGCCTGCATCGTCACCGACCCGAGCGCGGGATCGGGCGCCGCGGCCAGCGTTCCGCGCGCCTCGTAGTGCTCGTCGTCCAGCGTCTCGGCGACCGTGTACACACGCGACAACGCGACGCCTCGGCTGCCCAGCTCCTGCTCGACCTCCTCCGCGGTGCGCGCGCCGACGAACTCGGCGACCAGGGCGTCCAGATCGTCCGCGTTCCGTTGCCGGTCGGCCGTCGTCCGGAATCGCGGATCGTCGACCAGCTCCGGGCCGCCGATCGCCTCGAGCAGCAGCATCGCCCGGGACGGCGCCGTGCCGGACAGGGCGATCCAGCATCCGTCGCTGGTGGCATAGACGTTGCGCGGAGACGAGAACGACAGCCGCGAGCCCGAGCGCAGCGGCTCGTGGCCGAGGTGCCGGACGAGCGTCGGCAATGGGCCGAGCAGGGAGTAGAGCGACTCGTACAGCGAAACGTCGATCACCTGACCGGTGCCGCCGCGCACGTCGCGCCAGTAGAGCGCCGCCAGCAGCCCCCACGTCGCGAATAGCGCGGCCGACTCGTCGCCCAGCGCCACGGGCGGCAGCATCGGCGGCCCATCGGCCTCGCCCGTGATGCTGGCGAACCCGGAGTACGCCTCGGCCAGCGTGCCCAGCCCAGGCAACGTGCTTCGCGGACCGGACTGGCCGAAGCCTGAGATACGGACGATCACCAGGCGCCCGTTGCGGGCGAGCAGGGTGTCCGGCGCCAGCCCCAGGTGCTCGAGGACGCCCGGCCGGAACGCCTCGACCAGCGCGTCGGCGGAGTCGAGCAGCCGCAGCACCGCCTCGCGGCCCCGTTCGGACTTGAGGTTGACCGCCATGCTCCGCTTATTGCGTCCGAGCAGCGCCCACCACGCCGAGCGGTCGTCCAGCATGCCGCCCATGTGCCGGGCTGCATCGCCCGTGCCGGGCCGCTCGATCTTGATCACCTCGGCCCCGAAGTCACCGAGCAGCGCCCCCACGGATGGCCCGGCGACGATGTCCGCCAGCTCGACGATCCGGACGCCGTCGAGCGGCAGCGGGTCGCTCACGACGCGCCTGCCCGGGCCTTCTTGACAGGCGCCGGTGCCCGGCCTACAATCGTTTGCATTGTCCGAGTATAGCGAGCAGCCGCAGCGAAGGCAAGACGGCGAAGCCGCCCCCTCGGGAGCCTCCCTGGGATCGTTGTCTGACGAGAGATCGACCGTTCTGCCGAGCGGCGGCGTGATCGCGGAGCTGCGGTGACCGCGACCGACCGCCGCGACATGTTCGGGCGCTACCTCGAGGACTTCGACGTCGGCGACGTGTACCGGCACTGGCCGGGCAAGACCGTCACCGAGGCGGACAACCACCTGTTCTGCTGCCTGACGATGGCCGTCAGCCCGATCCACACCGACGACCACTACGCCGAGCAGCACATGGACGGCGGCAGGAGCCTGGTGGTCGGCACCTACATCTACGCGCTGCTCCTCGGCATGAGCGTCCCCGACACCTCGGGAAGGGCGATCGCCGCGCTGGGCACCCGGGAGCTCAAGCACGTGCGCCCGGTGCACGCCGGCGACACGCTCTACGCCGACACGACGGTGGTCGCGGCGCGGCCGTCGGCGTCCCGCCCCGACGCCGGCGTCGTCACCGTGCGGACGGTCGGCCGGAACCAGGAGGGCGTCACCGTGTGCGAGTTCGAGCGCACCTTCCTCACGCCGAGGCGCCCATGATCGAGCCGATCCTCGCCGACGACGAGTTCGCCGGTCGCGTGTGCATCGTCACCGGCGCGGCGCGCGGGATCGGCGCGGCGATCGCCGAGAACCTCGGCCGCCGCGGCGGCACCGTGGTCGTGGCGGACATCCGCCTGGACGGCGCCGAGGAGCGGGCCGGGATCCTGACCGAGAAGGGGCTGCGGGCGGAGGCGATGCGGGTGGACGTCAGCGACGCCGACGATGTCGCGCGGCTGGTCGGCGAGGTCGGCGAGCGCTGCGGGACGCCGAGCGTGCTCGTCAACAACGCCGGCATCGTCACCGTTGCCCCGTCGGACGAACTGCCCGTGGAGGAGTGGCGCCGGCAGGTCGAGGTGATGCTGTCCGGTACCTTCCTGATGACCCAGGCGGTGGCCCGGCCGATGCTCCGCGAGGGCGGCGGCGCCATCGTCAACCTGAGCTCGATCGGCGGCTTCGCCGGACACCCGGGCCGCTCGGCGTACAACGCCGCCAAGGCGGGCATCTCGTGCCTGACCCAGGTGCTGGGCGTCGAGTGGGCGGCGCGCGGGATCCGCGTGAACGCGGTCGCCCCGGCAGTCACGCGCACGGAGATGCTGGAGCACGTGTTGCGAACGCTCGAGGGCGCGACCAAGCGCGGCGAGTACGCGGCGCGCACGCCGATGGGCCGCGTCGCCGAGCCCGAGGAGATCGCCGAGTGCGTGGCGTTCCTGGCCTCCGACCGTGCCCGGTTCGTGACCGGCACCACGCTCCTCATCGACGGCGGCTGGATGCTCGGCGCCGGCCTCCGCGGAGCCGGGCCGGCATGAGCTCCTACGTTGTCACCGGCGGTACCGACGCCTTCGTCGACGAGCTTGCGGCCTTCCTCCGGCGACCGGTGCTGCGCGCGCCGTCGGGCGCCGTCGAGGCGTGGATCCACCTCGTCCCGGGAGGCGGAGACGAGCTGCAGAGCCTGTCCGCCGCCGTCGCCGCGGCGGACGACGCGCTGCCGGTCGGCGAGGGTGCCGCGTTCATCGCAGTGGTGCCCGCCTTCGGCGTGATCGACGCACCGCACGAAGAGCCCGCCGAGCTGGCTGCCGGCGCCGCCCGGTCGTTCGCCCGTGCCCGGATCGAGCGCTGGTCGGACGAGGGGCGGCGGTTCAACATCGTCGCCTACGGCGCGCTCGACACGAACGCGATCCCCGGCCTGCGGTCGCGCGAGGTGCTCGCCGCGCGGACGCCGATGCACCGGCTGGCGAACGTGTCCGAACTGGCCGACGCGATCGACTTCCTGGCCTCGTCCTCCGCCTCGTACGTCACCGGCAGCGTGCTCGACCTGGACGGCGGATGGGCCGCCTACTCCTGGTTCTACCCCGCCCGCGATCTCTAGAAGGAGCAGCTTCATGACAGCCACAGCGAACCTCGGCATCTACCAGGACTGGCTGCGCCAGCAGCTGATCTTCACCGAGGCGCTGCGCGGCGGCCCGCTGGTCTGGCCCGCCGGATCGACGCACCTGGCCGGCGACCCGTTGGGGCCGGTGCGCCACGCGCACGACGACGCAGCGGAGTACTACTACGTGCTGAGCGGTGCCTGCCTGGTCGAGGTGGGCGGCGAGGAGCGCGTCGCCAACACCGACGACCTTGTCTACATCCCCGCCAACGCGCCCCACAACCTGCTCAACGAGGTGGGCGGCGAGGACGCATGGGTGTATGTGCTGGTCGCGCCGAACTTCGCGCACAACAAGTGGCGGACGTCCGACTACCTGCCCGGCACCGAGGACCTGCGGATGACGGTCACGCGCCCGCTTGACGGCGACGACTCGGCCTCGGGGAACCCCTTCCCCGCCTCGCTGGCCACGGTCGAGCGCGACGCGCCCGTACGGGAGGTGTCACACACGGCCGAGCTGGTCTACCTGGTGCTCGAGGGCGAGTGCCACGTGCGTGTCGGCCGCATGTCGGGCACGTTCGGGCCGGGCGGCCAGATCCATGTGCTGCGCGACCTCGACCACGAACTGGCCAGCCTCACCGAGCAGTCGAAGCTGCTGCGCTTCGAATGTGCCTTCGTCCCGTTCGCCGGCGTCCCGCTGGGGCCGGGGGGCGCGCAGGAGCAGTACTGACGTTCAGCCGCCGAGCAAGGTTCGGTACAACCGCAGCTCATCCGCAACCAGTCGCGGCATCAGGAATCGCGCCCGAACGTTGTCGTGGCCGCGATCGGCCATCGCCCGAGCCTCGTCGGGGTGGCCGAGCACCCAGACCGCGCGATCCGCACATTCCTCGACGGTGTCGACGAGGAACCCGCCCACACCGTCGGGCATCTGCGAGGGGATTCCGCCGGCCCGGCCCGCCACGACCGGAGTGCGCTTCCAGAGCGTCTCCGACACGACCAGGCCGAACCCCTCGCGAATCGATTTCTGCAGCACCACGTCGGAGTGGCGCTGGAAGGCGTTGACCTCGACGTTGCCGACACCCGTCAGGTTCGTGAGCAGCCGGATGTCCGGTTCCCGATGCGCGATCCGCTGCAGCTGGCGATAGAGCCTCCAGCCCTCCGGGTCATCCAGCGCCATCGACCCGACCATCGCGAGCTGCATCTCCGGTATCTCCTCACGCACGAGGCGGAACGCCTCGATCACGCCGAACGGATCCTTCCAGCGGTCGAAGCGGCTGACCTGCGTCATCAGCGGTCGGTGCACGTCGATCCCCATCCACTCCAGGAGCTCGCGTCCCAGACGCTGGCCCAGATCGAGATTCTTCGGGCTCCGAGGATCGATCGCCGGGCTGATGATCGCCACTTCGGGCACGCCGAGGTCGGGCGGGACGAAGTCCGCCATGGTGAAGACGGCGGCGTCGTACCCCTCGAGGAATGGCCGCAGGGACGACCAGATGTCGTGATTCGGCGCCGCCGTGTCGATGTGGCACCTCCAGATCCAGCGGGCGCGGCTGGCGCACGCCCAGCGGCGGATCGCGAGCGGCTGCGGATCGTGGATCACGATCACGTCGTGGTCAGTGTCCAGCATCTCGCCGTTCCCCTGGGAGAGGCGCCGGTACTCCTTCCATTCGTCGGCGTCCAATCGCGCGTCGTCGCCCTGCAGCCCGTTGTGGATCGTCTTGGTGATCGAGAAGAAGTGCGCGTTCCCGCGGATCAGCTGCCAGTCGGCGTCGATACCGAGGCCGCGGAGCAGCGGGATGAACGAGCGCAGCAACTCCGCGACGCCGCCGCCATAGGGGGTCGCGTTGACGTGCAGCACGCGAGCACCCCGCAGCGGCTCGGCCAGCGCCCGCAGTTCGGCCACCGTCTCGGCCGACGCGGTGCTCTCGTAATCGGCGATGTCGGATCGCCCGACGAAGACGCGCTCAAGCATGGCTCGACTCGCGGACGCCGTGGAATCTGCCGGTCGGAGCAGATCGCGGCTTGACTGGGCGCCGGTCGAGCATGTCGATCCGACGATCGGCGGGACCCGCGACGGCGAGATCGTGGGTGACCATGACGACCGTGGGTTCGCGATCGTGTCGAAGCGTCGAGATCAGGTCGAGGATGCGCATTGCTGCCGCCGAGTCTAGGCCGCTGGTCGGCTCATCCGCGACGACGGCGCTATCCCGGCCACCGTCAGGTCAGGTGGCTCAGGGACGCGGCCACTGGTGCCACGCCAGGGCGACGGTCGCCGGGTCGGTGACCACCACCGATCCGTTCCTGGGGATGGCGTCCAGGATCTTCAGGTAATCGACCCAGCAGTAGGTCTCGGACTTCCACGTCCAGTGAAGCCGTGGATCGGACGACGTGCAGTCCCACTTGCCCGGCAGCGTCCCCACCGCGAACCGGTACGCCTGGAGGACGCGCCACTGGTCGGGCTTCACCGCCATCAGCGCGGCGTACGTCGACGGCAGGATGTAGCGCCTGGGCGCGGGTCCGTTGGTGCACGGGTGACCTGCGGCGTTGCAGTCGCCGCCGATGATCTCCCGCACACGGGCGAAGTAGGGTGCGGGTACGGGCTTGGTGTTGACCGAGACGTTGTAGTCCCGGCCGTATGCGAAGCACGACGCCACGATCGACCGCTGCATCTGATCCGTCCAGGAGTCATTGGGGTAGTTGAACAGGCCCCACGCCCTGTTGAAGCCGTGCATCGTGAAGATCGGGAGCGTCCCGCACGACTCGTCGCGCTGCTGCTCGGCGGACAGGTTGCGCATTTCCGGCTTCGTCTTGGTCAGGCTGACGGCCTCGAGCCCGTACTGCAGGTGCCACGCCCGCAGGTCGTTCCACGACGCGATCAGGGCTGGCTCGCGGCAGAGCCTCGTAGTCTCACCGGTGTAGCCGGTGACCACCTGAACAACGGGCGGCAGCTTGCGCCGCTGCAGCTCGTCGAGCGCGGACGGCAGCGTCACCGTGTTGGACAACGCCGTGCACGAGCCGCCGGTCCTGACGACCTCGACGTACTGCGCTCGGTCAAACGTCAACGTCAGATACCCGGGCCCCGCCATCGCGGTCGAAGTCAGCGATGCCCAGACACCAAACGTCATGAGACCCAGGAAGTGGAGCCTGCCCCGGTTCATGCTTGGGTACGACCCTACCAGCCTTCGAGGCGATGGTCACCGGAGCGTCGACATCAGACCCGCTCTCCCTAGTCGCTGGCCAGGTGAACCTCGAACGTGGCCGGGATCGGGCGGTCGACCGCGAGCGAGACGTGCTCGCCGGGCCAGTGGTAGTCGAGGCGCCCGGCCACGGGGCGGTAGACGGCGGTGAACAGCGTTGCGAAGCCTTCGTCCCACTTCCGTGCCAGAAGCGGCGGTGCGAGCATCGCCGCCGTCATCGAGTCGGCATCGATGCCCTCCCCGGCGAGCTGCCGCAGCGTGTCCAGCCGCTCGACGCTTCTCACCCACGCGGCGTGCTCCGGCCACTCCACCGTCTCGGGATGGTTGGTGGTCGCTCGCTGGTCGGTGACGCGCGCCGGACGGTCGGGCGCGATGAAGATGGTGGCGACCCGGCCCGACCGATCGCAGAGGGTGACGTTGTAGGAGAGCTGATGCGGTAGGCGGCGGAGCACCTCGATGCCCTCAGGGACATCGCCGGCGACCTCGAGCAGGTAGCGGATCACGAGCGGGATCCCGAAGCCCTCGCCGATGTTCTGGCGGCCGCCGAACGTCAGCGACACCGCGAGGCCGTCGTCGTTGACGCCGTCCACGAGCCCCCACAGGCAGTCGCCGGTACCGAGCACGCGCCGCGACGACCATCGAGAGCGGTAGACCGTCGCCTCGAACAGGTGCGGGTCGTAGTCGTAGTTCCGAAGCAGCACCGGGTCGCCCGTCTCGCGGTCGGGCACCACGGTCTGGGAACACGCGACGATGAACGGCGGCGGGTTCCACAACGTCAGCATGGCCGCCGTCGTGTCGTCGTCCCCCGCAAGCCGGACCAGGTCCTGGTGGACGCCGACCAGCTCAGGCATGTGGCGATGAAGCGCCGCCTCGGCCTCGGCGCGGCCGGGTCGCTGGTCGCGGCCTTTCTGCAGCCACCACGCGCGGTACGCCTCCCAGGTCTCCCGGTAGAGCGCCTGCCAAGCCGCACCCGGCCGATCCTCGTCCACGCCGATGAACCGCAGCGTCCGAGTCTGCGGCCGCGGCGCCGGCGATCCGCTGAGCCAGTCGCGCCACTCCGCGGGGACGTACCGCGTCCAGTCCCCCGCGGCGGCGGGATCATCGACATCGGGAAGGTACTTGCGAACGGATTCCGGCACCCACCGCCGCCAGTCGGAGGCCGAGCTCTCCTCGCCCGGGACGTCGGGTGCCTGCTCCTCGCCGTTCGGCATCGCCAGTCAGTCTACGCAGCGCCCTGACGAATCGATCCGCCCGCGCCCCAGAGACGCCGAAAGCTCGGCGCTGATCAGGTCGGAATGCGAAACGCGAGTTGCGTGCCGTGTCCGGGCGCTGATTGGATCTCGAGGTGTCCACCGGCCAGGCGCACTCGCTCGCTCATCGTTGCCAGTCCGAGGTGGAAACGTTGTCGATCGTGCGGCGTCTCGCCCGGTTTGAACCCGACCCCGTCGTCCACGATCTCGACGTTCACCAGGTCATTCTCGTCGTGGATGGCGACGCGGAGACTCGTCGCGTGGGCATGGCGGCGGACGTTCGCGAGTGCTTCGCGAATGGTCGCGTAGACGATCGCCTCGGTGTGCGGGTCGTGCCGGCGAACGTCCAACTCGAGCGCCAGGGCGAGACCGACCTCTGCCGCTGTCTGCTCTGCCAGGTCGCGCACAGCAGCAGCAATACCGCCGGTCTCCAGGAGGGGCGGTCGGAGTTCGAACATCAGCCTGCGGGTGCGTTCGAGCGCGGCCCCGAGCGTTGAACGTGCGATGTCGAGCGTCCGGGCGAGCGTGTCCAGATCGGGTACGGACAGACTGTTGCGGGCGCGATCGAGCGAGATCAAGGTCGCGGCCAGCACCTGAACGGTGTCGTCGTGCAGTTCACCTGCGATCCGTTCGCGCTCGGCCTGCTCGGCGCGAAACATCTCCGCCGTCAACTCCATCCGCGCTTGCTCGCTTTCCCTCAGCGGCGTGATGTCCGTGAACGAGCACACCACACCCGTAATCTCATCCACGCCGGGCTGCGAGATCGGCCACGAGTTGATCGAGATCCAGGTGAGCTCCCCCCAGGGCTTGTGCACACCCATCACGGCACCCGTGACCGGTTCTCCGGTTGCGATCGTCACCATCGCCGGGTGGGTCTCGCCAGGCCACGGACTGCCGTCCTCGTGAACAGCGCGCCACCGCGCATCCACCGAGGATCGACCCATCATTTGATCCGCGCTCAGGCCAAGGATCCGTTCGGCGGCATCGTTCGAGGTGAGGATCGCTCCGTCCATGTCCTGAACGACGATGCCCTCCGCCATGCTCTCCACCACCGCCCGGTGCCGAGCCTCGCTCTCGCGCAGCGCCGCCTCGGCGTGGACCCGCGCGGTCACGTCTCGGGCGATGGAAAGAGCCACCACCTCGCCGTAGAAGTGGATTCGTGTCATCGACACGTCCAACCACAGGTCGTCACCCGCTGCCCGCTGGAAGCGGCCGACCCGGGAACCCGCGATTCCCGACGTCCTGACCTCCTCGAGCATCGACGCCCGGAGATTCGGGTCGGTCCAGGTGCGAAGCACCGCTGACGTGTTCCCTATCACCCGCTCAAGCGGATGACCAAACGTCCGTGCGATCCGCTCGTTCGCTGCGAGGATCACACCATCGGAGAGGCGCGTTGCCAGCACCAGGTCGCTGCTCTCGCCGAACAGCACGTCGAACAACTCCTCTGACATGCCCACCTGCCGACGCGTCTCGTCGGCGCCCGCAACCCCCGCCGACCTCGGCTGGGTGTGCTCCGGCCGCCTCACCTCGGCACCTGATCGACATCGCCCGCCCGACCGTCGAGGTAGCGCTCGCGAACCAGACCGCGGGGCCGCGAGTCGTTGCGCTCGACTCCAGCTCGATCGCCGGTTGCCGGTGGACGTACGAGGGAAGTGCTCATCGAATCTGAGACTCATGCTTCCCACCGGCCCCGGAATCGGTGAGCCCGCGGATTGGACCCCGGGAGAACTCTGATCTGTGCTGCAGGGTTCCAGATGACGACCGGAAACGCCGGAAGCCGCTCGACCAAGCGGCTTCCGGGTCATGCGCTGGAGAGGACTTGAACCTCCACGGCCCATTCAGGCCACAAGGCCCTCAACCTTGCGCGTCTACCAATTCCGCCACCAGCGCAGGCAGCGAGCACAGCGTACCGCAGAGCGCCTCTGCGAGCCGTCTACAGCACGAAGCCGAGGATCACCCCGTTGATGGCGAACAGCACCGACACGACGATGGTCAGGCGGGTGAGGTTCCGCTCCATCACGGCGGTGCCGCCGAACTGGCTCTGCCCGGGATTGAACATGCCCGAGAGGCCGGTGTCCTTGCCCGAATGCATCAGCACCAGGACGATCAGGATCACCGCCAGCAGCATCTGGGTGAACGAGAACAGGATGGCCACAGCGCCGGTCAGTCTACCAGCACGGTTCCCGGCTCCCCCTCGCTCAGCTCCCCCACGATCGGCCACCCGAGCCGCTCCGCGGCGTCCCGCGGAAGCGCTGCGAGCAGGCCGCCGGAGGTCTGCGCGTCGCAGGCCAGCAGCCGGTCGGACTCGTCCAGCCAGTCGTCGAAGGTCGCGTAGGCGGAGGCGAGCTCGAGGTTGGTGCGCGTGCCGCCGGGCACGAAGCCGTCGACCACCAGCTGCCGCACCTCGGGCAGCAGCGGAATCCGGTCATACTGGATCGACGCCCGCAGGCCGGCACCGGCGGCCAGCTCGCGGGCGTGGCCGACGAGGCCGAAGCCGGTGACGTCGGTGACCGCGTGCGGTTCGTGTTCGCGCAGCTGGGCGGCGGCCTCCCCGTTCAGCGTTGTCATCGAGGCGACGGCGGCGTCGACCACCTCCGGCGGCGGGTCGCCGTTCTTGATCGCGGTGGTGACGATGCCGGTCCCGATCGCCTTCGAGAAGACCAGGAGGTCGCCCGCCTGCCCGCCCGAGTTGCGCCAGATCTGATCGGGCCGCGCGAAGCCGGTGACGACCATCCCGTACTTGGGCTCGGCGTCGTCGATCGAGTGGCCGCCCGCGATGGCAACGCCCGCGGAGGCCGCCACGTCGCCGCCGCCGCGCAGGATCTCACCGAGGATCTCAATGGGCAACGCCTTGGGGAACGCCACCACGTTGAGGGCGAACGCCGGCGTCGCGCCCATCGCGTAGATGTCGGAGATCGCATTGGTGGCGGCGATCCGGCCGAACGTGTACGGGTCGTCGACCAGCGGCGTGAAGAAGTCGAGGGTGGTGACCACGGCCAGCTCGTCGGAGATGCGCCAGACGGCCGCGTCGTCCAGCGTCTCGTTGCCGACCAGCAGCTCGGGCGGCCTGGCGCCCATCTCGGCGCCGCTCAGCACCTGGGAGAGCAGCCCGGCGGGGAGCTTGCATGCGCACCCGGCGCCGTGGGACAGCTGTGTAAGCCGGATCTCCGCTTCGGTCGCCATTCCCGGCATCATAAGCACGACCGCTGGTATCGTCGCATTTGTGGCACGGCTGCTGTACCGCCTGGGAAGGCTGGTCGCCGCCCATCCGGTGATCGTGCTCCTGATCTGGGTCGCCGCGGCGGCGGGCGTTACGCTGGTCGTCAAGCAGGTCGGATCGGAGACGAGCAACAACGTCGACCTGCCCGGGACCGGCAGCCAGCTGGCGACCGACCTGCTCCAGGCCGGTTTCCCGCCGCAGCAGAACGGGTCGAACCCGATCATCTTCAAGGTCACCAAGGGCAAGGTGACCGACTCCGCCAACAAGCAGGCGATCACCGACTCGTACAAGGCGATCAAGAAGATCGGCTTCGTTCACAGCGCGACCAGCCCCTTCAGCCAGGACGGTCAGGGGCAGGTCTCGAAGGACGGCAAGATCGCGTTCATCTCGGTGCTGCTCAGCATCGGCTCGAACGAGCTCACCGAAGAAGAAGCGCAACGGGTGATGAACGCCGCCGAGCCCGGGGTGAAGGCCGGCATGCAGGTCGAGGGCGGCGGCTCGATCGGCTCCACCCTCTCCCCCAACGACACGTCGACCAGCGACCTGATCGGCATCCTCGCCGCGATGCTGATCCTGACGCTGACGTTCGGCACCGTGGTCGCGATGGGCATGCCGATCGGCGGCGCCGTGATCGGCCTGACGACGGCGCTCGGCCTGATCGGCCTGATGGGCCACCTGATCGCCGTGCCCGATATCGCACACACCGTGGCGACGATGATCGGCCTCGCCGTCGGCATCGACTACGCGCTGTTCCTGGTCACCCGCCACAGGTCGCAGCTCGCGGACGGCCTCGAGCTGCATGAGTCGATCGCCCGGGCCGTCGGCACGGCAGGGACGGCGATCGTGTTCGCGGGCTGCACCGTGGTCGTCGCGTTGGTATCGCTGGTCGTGGCCGGCATCCCGCTCGTCTCCTCGCTGGGCTACACCGGTGCGGTGGCCGTCGGCACCGCCGTGCTGGCCGCCATCACCCTGCTGCCCGCGTTCATGTCGCTGGCCGGAATGCGGATCAACTCGATCGCGCTCCCGAAGCGGTTCCAGGCGTCGGACGACCCGGCGCACAAGGGGATCTGGGGCCGCTGGGCCGGCTTCGTCGTCCACCGCCCGATCGTGCCGCTGCTGCTGGCCGCGGCGATCCTGGTGCCGCTGATCATCCCCGTGACCGACCTCCACCTGGGCCAGGAGGACATCGGGCAGACGCCCAGCTCGACGATGGAGCGGCGCGCGTACGACCTGATGCAGCAGGGCTTCGGCCCCGGCTACAACGGCCCGCTGATCATCGCCGTCGCCCTGACGCCGGCCGCGAAGGCCGATCCGGCGGTGACCGCGCAGGAGAACCAGCTCAAGCAGCTGCAGAACGAGCTGGACGCGGAGCAGAAGCAGGGCAACGAGATGCAGGCGCAGCTGGAGACCGGCCAGGCGTCGCTCGAGAAGCAGCAGACGCAGCTGGAGAAGCAGCAGGCGCAGCTCGAGGCCCAGCAGGCGCAGCTGAACAGCGAAGCCGCCGCTCTCGCGCAGCAGCAGACGGCGCTCGAGGCGCAGGCAGCGTCGCTGCAGCAGCAGCGCGACCAGCTGGCGGCCCAGGCGGCGGCGCTCAAGGCCCGGGCCATCGAGCTGGCCAAGCTGCTCGTGCTCAACCGGGCGCAGCAGAAGCGCGTCGAGCACGCCATCTCGATCTCGGTCAACCCGGCGCGGATCGCGCGGCTCGAGGCGAAGCTCGCCCGGCTGCAGCGCGAGGAGGCGGCGATGGTCAAGGAGGCCAAGCTGATCGCCAAGCAGGCCAAGGCGCTCGAGGCCAAGGCCGTTACCCTGGCCGCCCAGGCGGCGCAGCTCGACCAGCAGAAGCAGTCGCTCGAGGCGCAGGCGGCCGACCTGCAGCAGCAGGGCGCGGTGCTGCAGCAGCAGGCCGACGCGCTCGAGCAGCAGGGGAATGAGCTGCAGGCCCAGGCGGACGAGCTGCAGGCGCAGAAGCAGCAGCTGATCGCGCTTCAGAACAAGGCCAAGAAGCAGCAGAAACAGGCGACGAAGCTGCACAACGAACTCGTGAAGACCCTGACCAAGGCCGGTGGCGACGACCGCGGCACCGATCCGCGGCTGGTCAAGCTGCAGGACGCACTGACCAACACCAAGGGCGACAAGCTGGTCGCGCCGCCGCAGATCAGCAAGAAGGGCAACGACACGGTGTTCACCGTGATCGCGACGACTGCGCCGTCCGCGCCGGCAACGGCCGATCTGGTGAAGCGCCTTCGCGACAACGTCATCCCAAACGCCACCGGCAAGGGGATCGTCGCCTTCGTCGGCGGCTCAACCGCGAGCAACGTCGACCTGGCGGCCGAGATCTCGAACCGGCTGCCGCTGGTGATCATCACGATCCTGCTGCTCAGCATGCTCGTGCTGCTGGTCGCGTTCCGCTCGCTGCTGATCCCGTTGCAGGCGGCGGCAACGAATCTGTTGACCGCGCTGGCGGCGTTCGGCATCGTCACCGCGTGCTTCCAGTGGGGCTGGGGGATCGGCATCACCGGCGTCGAGACGACCGCGGATTCGGTGCCGATCGCCAGCTTCGTGCCGCTGATGATGTTCGCGATCCTGTTCGGCCTGAGCATGGACTACCAGGTGTTCCTGCTCTCATCCGTCGACCACTTCCGCGCGGAGGGCGAAGACGACCGCAGCTCCGTCGGCGCGGGCCTGCACGCCGCGGCGCGAGTGATCGCGGCCGCCGCGCTGATCATGATCTCGGTCTTCTCGAGCTTCATCCTGAACGGCGACCCGGTGGTCAAGCAGTTCGGCGTCGGCCTCTCCAGCGCCGTGTTCCTGGCCGCGACGATGGTGCTGATGCTCGCGCCCGCGGTGCTGATCCTGTTGGGCAAGTGGGCGTGGTGGATGCCGCGCTGGCTGGGGAAGATCCTGCCCACCATCGACATCGAGGGCACGGGGCTGACCCCGCCCAAGTCGGAGCCGCCGGAACTGCCGTCCGCGGAGCCGGACGCGGCGCCTGTGCGATGATGGCCGCGTGGCCGAGATCGATCCCGAGCAGGCCGCCGAGCGGATCCGCAAGCTGATCGTCGTCGGCGACAACCGCCTCAAGCAGGGCGGCGACGACAAGTACGCGAAGGCACGCGGAACGTTCGAGCAGGCGCTGCGGCTCGCACAGGAGGCCGGCCTCGAAGATCGCTTCCGCCCGTTCATCGAGCGGCGGCTGGCGGACCTGCCCTCGGCGTAAAAACGGGGTCAGACCCCGTTTTTACACGCCCGCCAGTACCTGGTCCAGCTCGCAGCGCTCGGGCGGCCGCGTCCAGCGCCGGACGACGCAGCCGTCGGGTCCGACGTAGAGCACGGTCGGCGCGACGTGCACGCCCAGGCGCCCGGCGAGCCGGCCGCCGCGGCCCGCCAGCTGCTCGACCACGACGACGTCGCCGCCGTGCGACGCGGCCGCCGCCGCCAGCCGGTTCAGGGAGACGCGCGAATGGCCCGGGCCGGGCGCCGAGAACTGCAGGAACACGCCGAGCGGCGGAAACTCGTCCAACCCCAGCTCGCGCGGGGCGACCACGCCCCTGCCCGCCGTCAGCTGGCGCACGAACAGCCGTCGCGAGGAGCGAAGCAGCCCCATGCCGCTCAGGATACCGAGCGGAGCACCGCTTCGATCCGCGCGGCCTGAACGGCGACGTCGTGCTCGGCCGCCACGCGCACCGCGGCGTCGCACGGCACCGGCAGCGCCGCCGCCGTTCGCATCCCGGCCGCAATGTCGTCGACGCTCGACGGATCGACCAGCGCACCGCAATCCGGCGTCACGAACTCCGGCGGCCCGCCGACCCGGGTCGCCACCACCGGCCGCGCGCACGCCAGCGCCTCCAGCAGCGCCTGGCCCTGCGGCTCGACCAGGCTGGGCTGGCAGAGCACGTCGCACAGGGCCAGCTCGGCGAGCAGCTGCTCGTGCGGGACGCGGCCAAGGAACTCGACGCCCGCCGGCGCGATCGCCCGCAGCCGGCCGTCGAGCGGCCCCGCGCCGACGATCCGCAGCGTCCCGTGCCCCAGCAGCCGGAACGCCTCGAGCAGCCGGCCGACGTTCTTGCGCTCCGTCAGCGAGCCGACGTACAGGAACCGCGTTCCGTCGCCGGGCGCCCGCGGTGCCGGCTGCCAGACGGTCGTGTCGACGCCACAGTCGATCACCTCCAGCCGGCGCGGCCTGCTCGGCAGCCGCTCGGCAAGGTACTCCGACACGCAGATCACCGCCGCCGCCCGGGAGATCACCGCACGGGTGGCCATGGCCAGCGGGCCGCCCCGCTCGGCGTTGGCGACGTCGCCACCGTGTGCCGTCACGACGAACGGCCTGCGTGTCGCGGCGGCGATCAGGCCGGTCGGCACCAGGTAGTGCGCATAGACGACGTCGGGCTTGACGCGGCGCGCCGCCGCGGCCGTCCGCGCTGCCAGCCTCGCGTATTTCGCCGGCGTGTGCACGCGGCCGTGCGCGGGGTCGTCGAGCACGACCGGCACCACCTCGTTGCCGCGGGCGACCAGCGCGCGCTCCAGGTTGCGTACGAAGATGCCGAACTCCGGGCGCCCGGCACTGGGGTACATGTTCGAGACCAGCAGGATCCGCATGCGCGGATTGTGTCAGCCGACGATGTCCGCGCCCGCCGAACCCGTCTGCCGGCGCTCCACCCACTGGCGGCCGACCTCGGTGACGACGACCAGCACCAGCGAGATCGCGATCACGATGGCGGCGATCGCCAGCAGCTCGGGGCGCGACGCAGGCACCTTGGTGCCGCTGTACACGAAGATCGGGAAGGTGCGGTCGCCGGGCGGGATCAGGAACGACGCGATCGCGTACTCGTCGAACGAGATCGTGAACGACACGATCATCGACGAGACGATGGCCGGGGTGATCAGCGGCCGGGTGATCCGCCAGAACGAGCCGACCTCGCTGGAGCCGAGGTCGCGCGCGGCCTCGGGCAGGGACGCGTCCAGCGTCCGCAGCCGGGGCAGGATGATCAGGATGGTGTACGGCACCGTGATCACCACGTGCCCGGCCAGCACCGCGATCCACGACTGGTTGAGCCCCGCCTGGTGGATCAGGATCAGCATGCCGATCGCCAGCACGATGTAGGGCACGACCAGCGGCAGCATCATCAGCGCCGTCACCGCGGGCCGTAGGAACACGCGCCGGGCCGACAGGCCGAGCGCACCGATCACGCCCAGCGTGGTCGCGAAGATCGCGTTGCAGACCGCGATCTTGGCGGACAGCGTGACCGCGTCGACCAGCTCGGAATCGTTGAACGCCGCGTCGTACCACCGCGTCGTGAACCCGGACAGCGGCAGCGCCGGGATCGTGCTGTCGTTGAACGAGAAGACGAAGATGACCACCAGCGGCGCGTACAAGAACATCACCAGCAGGGTGAAGTAGGTGCCCAGCCCCCAGCGGCCCAGCCTGCCGACCGCCGGGTTCACGTCTCCTCCCTCAGATCCATCGTCAGGAAGCGGGCGGAGAACGCCACCAGCACGACCACGATCAGCATCAGCCAGATCGACAGCACGGCGCCGTAGTTCCAGTCGATGGCGGTGCCGACGAACAGATCCTGGATCGCCTGGCCGAACATGTACGTCTCGGAGCCGCCGACCAGCTGCGGCGTGATGAACTCGCCGGTGGTCGGGATCAGCACGAACACGAAGCCGGCGATCACGCCGGGCAGCGACAGCGGCAGCGTGATCCGCAGGAACGTCATGAAGCGGCTGGCGCCGAGATCCTGCGCCGCCTCGATCAGCCGCCGGTCCATGTTCTCCATGACCACGAACATCGGCAGCGCCACGAACGGGATCCACGAGTAGGCCAGCACCAGCCCGACCGAGAACCAGGTGTTGATCAGCCACGAGACGGCGTTGCCCTGGTCTCGCAGGCCCAGCTCCCAGAGCAGCGAGTTGATCACGCCGTTGTTGTTCAGCATCACCTGCCACGCCAGCACGCGCAGCAGGAAGCTCGTGAAGAAGGGCGCCAGCAGCACCAGCAGCAGCACGTAGCGGCGGCGGTGGGCGATGAAGGCCAGGAAGTAGGCCACCGGATAGGCGGCGATCGTCGTCAGCAGGGACACCAGGACGGTGATGCCCATCGACTTCGTGAACGTGTTCCAGAACGGCGAGTCGGTGTTCCAGGGCGGGAAGAACGTCCACTTGTCCGGGAAGAAGTCGAGCCAGTCCTGGTACGAGAACGTGGCGATCACGCCGGTCAGGTTGGTCAGCAGGAACAGGCTGTACATCCCGACCAGGATGATCGGGAAGATCAGCAGCGCCAGCAGATAGGCGGTGGGCGGCAGCACCAGCCACCCCTTGCCGGGGTGGAAACCGCGACGCCGCCGGCCGACCCGCTTGGGGGTCGGCCGGCGCTCGGTCGCTTTGTCGGCGACGGCCACCCGATGGCCGTCCTAGCTCGCCTTGACTTCAGCCCAGACGCGCTGGTAGTCGGCCCGGTTGGGGATCCACTGCTCGAGATGCGTCGGCGGATCCAGCGCCTTCGGATCGCCGATCTTGAGCTTGGTGGCCAGCTCCTGGTCCTTGATCTCGCTGACCTGGACCGTCGAGTCGGACGAGCCGTACGCGAACAGGTTGGTCAGGTCGACGCACGCGTCGTGCGCGATGAACGACTCCACGTACTCGTGCGCGTGGATCGGGCTGGCCGTGTCCTTGCCCAGCATGAACCCGCACACCCACGCCAGGATGCCCTGCGACGGCTCCTGCATGAACTCGACCTTGTCCTCGCCCAGCGCCGCGGCCATGTCCTTGTAGTCGTTCGGCCACGAGTACGTGACCCAGATGTCGCCGGACTTGAAGGCCGGCTGCATGTTGCCGTACTCGCTCGTCCAGTAGAACTTGTTCAGCGGCTTCTGCTTGATCAAGAGCTCCTTCGCCCGGTCGAGCTCGTCCGCCGTCATGTGGTACGGCTCCTTGGCCGGCGGATCGCTCAGCAGACCGGCGATCTCGACCGGCGTCGAACCGCCGTCCCACATCGAGATCTTGCCGCTGTACTTCTCGTTCCAGAACAGCTCCCAGCCGGTTGCGTCGGCCGGGTCGATCTTGTCCTTGCGGTACAGGATCGAGGAGAAGCCCCAGTCCCAGGG
Organism: uncultured Actinomycetes bacterium; assembly: GCA_963720885.1. Classification (GTDB taxonomy): domain Bacteria; phylum Actinomycetota; class Thermoleophilia; order Gaiellales; family JAICJC01; genus DATLLN01. The sequence continues at coordinate 624,352 of CAVRGW010000002.1, forward strand.
GATCCAGTACTGCTGGCCGTTGACCTTGCCGCGCTCGACCATCTCGGGGAAGAGGTTCCCGAAGCTGGGCAGCAGGCTGGTGTCGAACGGCTGGACGACGCCGGCGTTGACGTAGTCCTGGATGTAGCCGACGCAGGGATGCAGCAGGTCGAACTTCTGCCCGGCCTTCATCGCGTTCAGGTTCTTGTCGTCGTTGCCGTAGTCCGCGAACTTGAGGCTGCTCGCCCCGTACTTCTTGGTGTAGCTCTTCCCCGCGAGCAAGCCGTAGGTCTGCGCCTTCGTGCCGCCGGCCTCGTAGCCAGGCCATTCGGAGATGACCAGCTTGTTCGGCTCGGCCGAGACGTCGCCGCCGTAGGTAACCGGCGCGACACTGGACGCGCCACCGCCCGTGTCGGCCTTGATCCCGGAGCTCGAACCGCAGCCGCTGAGGACAACCGCCCCACCGAGGGCAGCCGATCCCTTGAGGAAGTCGCGCCGATCCATTCGCCTCATGAAGTCCTCCTGAAGAGCCGCCCTTGACACGAGAGAAGGGACGAATGTAGCGACAACTGCGGCCGGAGTCCAGAATGCCTGTTACACATGCGCCTCATGCACCGTGTCGGCTGGACCATCGTTTTACTCCTGCTTGGAGCGGGTTTGGCGGGCTGCGGCGGCTCCTCCTCGGGCGGTTCGTCCGGCAGCGCGCCGATCCCGGCCCCCCAGCAACCGGCCCGCGAGCTGCCGTTGCTCGCCACCTCCACACTGCCCGACCTCGACCACACGGAGCGCGGCCTCGACCTGTCCGCCCTCGCCGCCGAGGGCCCGAAGGGCGGCGATCTGCAGGCCCATTTGGCGGACTGGAGCTACCGCACCGGCTCCGAGCGCGAGTTCAAGGGGGGCACCCCCAGCCGGTATCTGGACGTGGTCTCGCGGACGCTGGTTTTCGGCACGGCCGCCGGGGCGCGCGACTTCGTCGGCTTCGTCCGCGACCACCCCGGCACGTACGTCGGGGCGCTGAGGCTGGTACGGCCGGTCAAGGGCCAAGGCCGCGACGGATTCCTGCTGGTGGCGCGGGGCTGCGGCTGCCACCGGGAGACGCCGCTGATGCTCTACCTGGCGAGCAGCGGCAGGCGGGTCACCTGGCTGATGGCGAACGGGCCGCAGGTGACGCCGAGCTCGACCCTCCAGCTTGCCGCACACGCCCCATGACGGTGCGGCGGATGACCTCCGCGGTGGCCAGGCAGGCAACCGCCATCGTCAGGTAGGCCGGTGCGTCGCCCACGAACTCGGCCAGCGTCCCGCCGACCGGCGGGCCGACCACCGACCCCATGCCCCACGCCAGGTTGACCAGGCCCAGCACCAGCCCGTGGCCGACACCGGCGAGCTCCGCTCCGTCGGCCCCCAGCGGATAGCCGACGCCGTACAGCACTGACTGCAGCGGCCCGAGCACCAGCACCATGCCGGCGACCACGCCGGCCGCCAGGGGCAGGCTCAGGAAGGACACGGCCGCGGCCAGCGCGAGGCAGTCCCAGAACGCGACCCGGGGGCGGCCGATGCGGTCGCCGACGCGCCCGCTGAGGATGATCGCCACCGCGCCCAGCGCGGCGCCGCCCGCGAACAGGGCCCCGATCTCGGACTGCGAGTAGCCGTGGTCGCCGAGGCGTAGCGACAGCAGCACCTGCATCGTGCCTCCGACCATGGCGACCAGCGTGACGACCAGCAGCGCGAGCCCGATCAGACGCTCGCGCGCGACGGCGCGCACCGCGGGCAGGAAGCTTCGTTCCCGCTCCACCAGCTCGCTGCCGCGCGGCAGGAACATCGCGACCACGCCGAGCGACGCGACCACCGCCGCGGCCACCAGGAACGTCGCCTCGGCCCCGGCCAGCGACGCGCCGAGCCCGCCGATCAACGGCCCGGCGATCATGCCCATGGTCGCGGCCGAGTTGGCGATCCCGATCGTCCGGCCGCGGCGCTCGACCGGCGCGGACTCGGCGAGCCATGCCAGGCCGGCGCTCCAGGTGATCGCCGACGCCAGCCCCTGGGCGAAGCGGCCTGCGAGCAGCGCGCCGTAGCTGGGCTCGAGCGCGACCACCACGGTCGCAGCACCCATGATCAGCTGGCCGGCGATCGCCACGTCGCGGGTACCGATCCGGTCGGCAAGGTGGCCGACCGGCACGGCCAGCAGAATCACCCCGAAGCTGTATGCCGAGAGCAGCAGCGCGGCCTCCGGCTTGGACAGCCCGAAGTCGTCCGCGTAGGTCGGGAGCAGCGGCAGGATCGCCGCCCAGAGCGCCAGATCGACCGTCACCATGAGGGACACCAGGGCGGTCACCTTGCGCATCGCTTCATCCTACTGGGCGCCTCAATTCACCCTTTCCAGGGACGATCACCGGGTTCGTGGCCCGTAGACCCGCCAAGTCGCGCCTCGCTGCCCAGGATGAGGCGACCCGGACGCTGGCCGCCGCGTCCAGCCTGCGCGAAGCCGCCCCGCGGGTGCTCGCCCTGCTTGGCACGTTCCTGGAATGGGAGCTGGGCGCCGTCTGGCTGGTCGACCCGGCCACCGACGAGCTGCGCTGCTCCGAGATCTGGAGCACCGAGGAGATCGACGCCCGCGCGTTCACCCGGCTGTGCCGCCGCGCGCGGTTCGCGCGGGGCGCGGGCATCCCCGGCAGGGCCTGGGCGGAGGGCGAGCCGATCTGGGTCTCCGACGTCGCGGCCATGGCGCGCTCCAGCCGCGTCCGTAACACCGCCGGCATCGGCCTGCACACGGCGTTCGCCTTCCCGATCACGGTCGGCGACCAGACCGTCGGGGCCATCGAGTTCTTCTCCACCGACATCCGCCAGCCGGACGCCGAGCGGCTGGCCCTGATCGCCTCGATCGGCGGGCAGCTCGGCCTGTACATCGGCCGGGCGCGCGCCCAGACGATGGCGCGCCGGGCCGCGGCCGTGACCCGTGCGATCATGGAGTCGTCGCCCGATTGCATCATCACCGTCGACGGCGATCGCATCGTGACGGGCTGGAATCCCGCTGCCGAGCGGACGTTCGGCCGCACACGAAAGGCCGCGGTCGGCAAGCCGCTTTGCGAGGTCACGGGGCTGGACGGCGAGTCCGCCGGCGCGCTGTCGGCGATCCGCGCCGGTGGCGCCCCGGTCGAGGTCGAGGTGAGCCTGGTCGATGTCGGCGACCGCGACCACCCGACGCGCGCGGTGTACGTGCGCGAGCGGGCGGCCGACCCCGAGTGGGAGACGGCGCTGGCCGTGCACGACAGCGCCCTGGCCGCCGCGGCGAGCGGCATCGTGATCTGCGACGCCCGCGCGGACGACCAGCCGATCGTGTACGTCAATCCGGCCTTCGAGCGGATCACCGGCTACGCCCGGGATCAGGCGCTGGGCCGCAACTGCCGGTTCCTGCAGGTGCCGGAGACCGACGCCGACATCCTCGCGGCGCTGCGCGGCTCGCTCGAGACCGGACGGCCCTTCTCGGGCACGGTGCTCAACGCCCGTGCGGACGGCGCGCGGTTCTGGAGCGAGCTCTCGATCACACCGTCGCACGATGCCGACGGCACCGTCACGCACTTCGTCGGCGTGATCACCGACATCACCGCACAGCGCGAAGCCGAGGAGCGGATCGAGCATCTCTCCCATCACGACCCGACGACGGGCCTGACGAACCGGCAGATGTTCACCGAGCACCTCGAGCTGGCGCTGGCCCGCGCCGAGCGGCACGGGCATGCGGTCGCGGTGCTGGCGATCGATCTCGACGGCTTCCGGCTGGTCAACGACAGCTTCGGCCACGAGGCGGGCGACGAGCTGCTGCGGCAGACCGCCGACCGACTGACCCGCGTGACGCGGTCGGCGGACGTGGTCGCCCGCCACGGCGCGGACGAGTTCCTGGTGCTGATCGGCGACCTCGAGCCGACGCGCGGCATGGGCCGAGGTCCCGCCAACCACGCCGACGCGATGCAGATCGCCAACGCGATCGCCGGGCAGATCTCGATCGCGCTGCAGGCGCCCTACACCATCTCGCGCACCGAGATCTTCGTCGGTGCCACCGTGGGCATCGCGTTGTCTCCGTCGGATGCGGGGGACCGCGACGGGGTGCTCCGCGCGGCGTTTGCCGCCGTCGAGGCGGGACGCCAGCGGCACAGCCCTATCGAGCACGCGCCGAGCCTCAGCCCGGACGAGACGATCCGGCGCATGTCGCTTGCATCGCGGCTCCAGCGGGCGATCCGCCGCGACGAGTTCGTGCTCCACTACCAGCCCGTGCTCGACCTGCAGGCCGGCGGCGTGGTCGGCGTAGAGGCGCTCGTCCGCTGGGACGACCCGGAGCGGGGGCTGGTCGCACCTGGCGACTTCATCCCGCTGGCGGAGCGGCTGGGCATGATCCAGCCGATCTCCAACTGGGTGATCTCGACGGCGTTCGCCCAGGCCAGCGCCTGGCATGCCGACGGCGTCGACGTCGAGATCGCGGTCAACCTGCCGCCGGTGCTCTGGCAGACGGCGCTCGTGCAGCAGCTGTCGACCGAGCTCGAGACGCACGGCCTGGACGCCGCCAAGGTGCTGATCGAGGTGACCGAGTCCGCCGCGATGACCGACCCCGACCGCACGCAGCGCGTGATGGCCGAGCTGCACGACCGCGGGCTCAGGCTCGCCATCGACGACTTCGGCACCGGCTATTCGTCGCTCTCGCGACTCAAGCAGATGCCGGTGACCACGCTGAAGATCGACCGCTCGTTCGTCAGCGATCTGCCCCACGACGGCGACGCCGCCTCGATCGTGCGGACGATCATCCAGCTGGCGCACAACCTCGGCATCGACCCGCTCGCCGAGGGCATCGAGACGCTCGCCCAGCGCCGCTTCCTGGTCGAGCACGACTGCCGCCTGGGCCAGGGCTTCCACTTCTCCAAGCCCGTCCCCGCCGAGCAGATCCCCGGCCTGTACCACCGGCTCGCCGCCCGCCGCGCGGCGTGACGCCGGGCAGGCAGTCGCAAACCGTGGTCGGCGTGACTACGATCGATCGATGATCGCCGCGCGTCATCGCGAACGCCATCTGAGCCACCGAACCGGATGGCTCCGAGCGGCGGTGCTGGGAGCGAACGACGGCATCGTCTCCACGGCTGCAATCATCGTTGGCGTTGCCTCGGCGGACTCGACCCGGGCGGCGATCCTCACCGCAGGGACCGCCGGGCTCGTCGCTGGGGCCGCCTCGATGGCCGCGGGCGAGTACGTCTCGGTGAGCTCGCAGGCCGACGCGGAGCGCGCTGACCTGGCGGTCGAACAGAACGAGCTCCGCAGTGACCCTGAAGGCGAGCAGCAAGAGCTCGCCGCGATCTACCTCAAGCGCGGCCTCTCGAGACGGCTGGCGAACGAGGTGGCAGCCGAGTTGAGCGCTCGGGATGACCTGCTGCAGGTGCACGCACGCGACGAGCTCGGCATGACCGAGCTCTCGCATGCCCGGCCGCTTCAGGCGGCCGGGGCCTCCGCGACCTCATTCACCGTGGGAGCGGCGTTGCCCCTGATCGCGGTCATCCTCGCGCCCGCCGCGGCCCGGATCGCCGTGACGATGGCAGCGACCACGGTCGCGCTGGCCGTCACCGGATGGGCGGGCGCCCGCTTGGGAGGCGCACCTCCGGCGCGAGGAACCATCCGGGTCGTCGTCTGGGGAATCGCGGCGATGCTGCTGACGATGGTCGTCGGCCGCGTCGTCGGCACCGCCGTGTGACCGTCGGGCGGGCGGTCAGCCCCAGATGCTGAGCTCGATCTCGCGCGCTTTCTCGGCGAAGCGGCCGTCCGGCGAGACCGCGCGCAGCAGCGCCCGCAGGTCGCGCTCGAACGCGTCGCGGCGCCCGCCGAACAGGTGCGGCGCAGCCGAGGACAGCGAGAAGACGGACGCGACGATTTCATCCTCGGAGCGCAGGAAGACCTCGCCGCGCGGGACGGTGACGCGCCGCGGCCCATTGAATCCGGCCCGCCGGTAGACGTCGTCCTCGGCCCGGGAGGCGTGGGCAGGCCTGCGGCCGCGACCGGCGCGGGGCGTGGCGCCGAGGTAGCGCGCGACCAGCTCCGAGATCTCCTCGCGCGGTGGCGACGGCGCCGGCAGCGGCTCGTCCATCGCCACCCCGCGGTGGGTGGTGGCCCCGACGTGCACCAGCCTGCCGCCCGGCTCGAGCATGCCGCGGACGAGCGCCGCGACGCGATCACCGTCCATCCAGTGGAACGACTGGGCGAACGTCACGACGCGGAACTCACCGAGATCCGCCGGGAGATCCTCGGCGCGGATCCGCGCCCAGCGGACGTTGCCAACGCCGGCGTCCCCTGCCCTTCTCTCCGCTTCGTCGATCATGCCCGCGTCCGCGTCGACGCCGACGGCCTCGGCGAACAAGGGTGCCAGTGGCAGCGTCAGCGAGCCGGGCCCGCAGCCGACGTCCAGCAGGCGGCCGGTGCCGTCGAGCTCAAGCTCGGCGCGGACGATCCCGGGAAGCGCCCCGGGGTACGGCAGCCGCCCCGCCGCGTAGTAGGCGGCGCTCCCGGCGTACAGCGACTCGTCCCAGCGCCAGGCGCTCAGCTGATCGTCTCGACCGGCACCTCGTAGTACTCGACCGACGTCCTGCGCTCGCCCGAGCCCGGGTTCATCGCGTTCAGCGCCTCGTCGCCGCGCCGCATCGCGTCCTCGCTGTCGAACAGGGTGATGCCAATGCCCTTGCCGGTCTTGCGGTCGACGAGCATCAGCATCTTCGCCCCCTCGAGACCCTCGGGCGTGTCGCCCTTCACCTCGGCCTGGACGAACTGAATCGCCTGGTCGACGCTGGCCGGATCGCTCTGGAATGTTGCCATTCGTGCGTACATTGTGTCTCCCTGCGCTCGGTCGGTAGGTTCTGACGATGCCCAAGCAGCGCCCGGACGAAACGATAGTCCTCGCCGGGCTCCGCGGGCACGGCTGGGAGCCGTCCTCGCTGAAACCGCTCGCGGGCGGCGAGTGGTCGCGGGCATACGCGTTTCGCGACGGCGATCGGGATCTGGTTGTCCGCGCCGGCGCGTACGTCGAGGACTTCCAGAAGGATCGCTTCGCCATGCGGTTCGCGTCGTCCGACCTGCCGGTGCCACCCGTGCTGGAGATCGGCGAGCTTCCGGAGGGCGGGTACTACGCCGTCTCGGAACGCGTGACCGCGGGCTCCTGGCTCGAGGATCTGAAGGGTGCGGCGCTCGACGACGCGCTCCCAGCGATCGGTCGGATGCTGGCCGCGATGCGCGCGGCGGACACGTCGGGCACGACCGGCTATGGCAGCTGGGACCCAGCGGGCAACGCGCCCAGCCGCAGCTGGGGCGACGCGCTGCTGGAGGTGGGCAACGACCCCGGCGACCGTCTGCCCGGCTGGCGTGCCAGGCTCGAGGACTCACCGACCGGGGCGAGGCCCTACGACGACGCGTTCGCCGCACTGGCGAGGCTCGCCCCGGATGCGCCGGACGAGCGCTGCCCGATCCACGCCGACCTGCTGCACCGAAACGTCATCATCGCCGGGCCGCGCATCGCCGGCGTGTTCGATTGGGGGTGCGCCATGTACGGGGACGGCGTATACGACCTGGCGTGGCTGGACTTCTGGTCGCCGTGGCATCCCGGCTGGGCTGCGGTCGACGTGCTGGAAGTGGGCAAAGGTATCCCCGACCTGGAGCGGCGGATCGTCACCTGCGGACTTCACATCGGCCTCGCGAATATGGCGTACCAGTCGTTCACGGAACGCTGGGATGACCTCAGCGCGACGGCACGACGCACGCTCGGACTGCTCTGATGCTCCGCAGAGGAGTTCAGATGCTTTCGGATCCAGCTGTGATACCTCGCGACGTGTAGTGTGGTGACAACCGCCGGCACCCGGGGGCGACCACACGCCGCCCGGCCGAGTTCGGCGACCCCACGACCGTGTTACCTGGTGAACTCGTCGGTTGACACCAGACGGAGTCCAGGCTCGGTGAGAGCTGTAGCCGTGGCGACGCCACGGGACATCGACGGCGGTGCTCGCCCGCCGCGAAACGCGGCCCGGCGCCCCGATATCCAGGGCCTGCGCGCGGTCGCCGTGCTGCTCGTGGTGCTGGGCCATGCACACGTGCCGTTGCTCGCGGGTGGTTATGTCGGCGTCGATGTGTTCTTCGTCATCTCCGGATTCCTGATCACCGGGTGGCTCCTGCGCCGTGCCACCGAGACCCGTCGTGTCCCGTTCGGCGAGTTCTACGGTGCACGTGCACGGCGCATCCTTCCGGCTGCGACCCTGACGCTGGTCGCCACGGCCGTGGCTTGCACGTACCTCCTGAATTACGTACGGGCCGCCGCCGCGCTACGTGATGAAGCCTGGGCCGCGGTCTTCGCGGCCAACATTCACTTCTCCCAGGTGAACGCGAATTACTTCGCGGCCGACGATCCGCCGTCACCGATCCAGCATTTCTGGACGCTGGCGGTGGAGGAGCAGTTCTACCTTCTCTGGCCACTGCTGCTGGCGGGGCTGATGCTGGTCAGCGGCCGGCGAGGCGCCGGACGCGGACCGCCTCGGATGAGGGCGCTCACGGTGCTTGTCGCAGCCGGCGTCGTGGCGTCGCTTGCGTGGTCGATCCACGTCACCTCGTCCGATCCGCAGGCGGCCTATTTCTCGGCCACCGCACGCGCATGGGAGCTCGGAATCGGGGCGCTCGTCGCGGTCGCACTAGCTGACATAGCGCGTGTACCGATCTGGATACGAGCGCTCGCGACATGGGCGGGACTCGCCGGCATCGTGGTGGCGGCGGTCGCATACGACGGGGGCACGGCCTTCCCCGGGTATGCCGCGCTCCTGCCCGTCCTTTCGGCCGCGCTGATCATCGCGGGTGGCGTACGCGCGAGCCCACGGCACGGGGTCCGGGTCCTGCTCGACCGCAGGCCGATGCGCCTGGTCGGAGATCTGTCCTACTCCCTGTATCTCTGGCACTGGCCGGTGCTGGTGATCGCCCTGGGGTACGCCGGCCATGACCTGCCGCTGGCCGCGAACCTCGCACTGATCGGCGGGGTGTTCCTGCTGAGCCTTGCAACCTACTCGCTGTTCGAGAATCCGCTGAGGCATGGGCGGCTCCTGCGGCCGACTCGATCGGCGCTCGTTCTCTGGCCGAGCACCATTGCAGCCGTCGTGCTCGTCGCCGCGCTTGCTTCGGCGTCGCTGACCCAGCAGCAGGCGGCGGCCGCGCGGCTCAGCGCCGCCGCGGACAACGCTCCGAATGGCGTCGACCGGGGAGATCCGCTCCCGGGCTACTACCGGGCGAGCGTTGCCGAAAGCGTGACGACCACGCGAATGGCCGCGCCGGTGCCGGACGCGCTGGCACCGCCGCTGCAACGCCTGCCCGCCGACGTCGTCGACATCAAGGGGTGCTACGCCATCGGCTCGAACGGCCCGATCTGCCGTTGGGGGGACCCCGAAGCGCGTCGTGTGGCCGTGGTGCTGGGCGACTCCCACGCGCGGATGTGGCTGCCGGGGTTCCAGAGGTTCGGCCAGGATCGGCACTGGCAGGTGGTGCCGCTGATCAAGCTTGGGTGCGTATCGGCCTTGATCTACGAGAACGCCGCCTGCACCGCGTGGTTCACGTGGGCGCTCGACACCATCCGCAGCCTCCGCCCCAGCGTCGTCATCGTGTCGCACTTCTGGTCATCCTGGGGCACGCTCGGATCCAGTGCATTGCAGCGGGAACTGGCGGACGTCTCAGCCCTTGCCCCGGTCACGGTGCTGGTGGAGGACCCGCCACCCAAGGCTCAGACACCCGTGGACTGCCTCCTCTCGCGAGACTCGACCCTCGGATCGTGCGTGTTCCCCATCGATGCCGAGGAGCGGGCCACGTACCACACGGTCCGTACGTTCGCCCGGACGTCGGGGGTCCGATACCTGCCCACGGTGCAGTGGATCTGCTCCGGCGGTCGCTGCCCCACCGTCATTGGCAACGTCGTCGCCTACCGGGACACCGACCACCTCTCGGCGACCTATTCCAGGCTGCTGGCCGGCCCGTTCGCCCGCCTGCTCGCCGCCCGCGCGGAACCGGTCGAGGCCGGCTGACCCACCTCGCGCCTACCAGGGGCTGCCGAGCGCGACCTTGACGGCCTCGCCGCTCACGCCGCCGGACTCCTCGGACGCGAAGAAGGCGATCATCTCGGCCACCTCCTGCGGGGTCGCGACCCGGCCGGGCAGGTACAGCGCGTTGCGCTCCGCCCAGACCTCATCGGCTGTGATGCCGCGGCGGCGGGCGGTCTCGGCGGCCGACTTCTCGGCCATCTCGGTGCGCACCCAGCCGGGCAGCACCGCGTTCGACGTCACGCCGAACGGCCCGCCGTCCTGGGCGACCGACCGCATCAGCCCGATCAGCCCGTGCTTGGACGCGCTGTACGCGCTGCCCTCCCGCTCCGCCAGCTCGCCGGCGGTCGAGCTCGTGAAGACGACCCGGCCGTAGCCGCGATCGGCCATGCCACCGACGATCAGGCGCGACAGGTGGAACGGGCCGTCGAGGTTGATCCGCATCGTCTCGTCCCAGACTTCGATGTCCTGTTCCCAGATCACCCGCTCGTGCGCGGAGCCGATGCCGTGGTTGCAGACAAGGATGTCGACCGGCCCCAGGCGCCGCTCCGTCTCGGCCACGGTCTGAGCGCAGCCGCCGGCGTCGCCCAGATCGGCAACCAGATAGTCCATGCCGAGCTCGGTCAGCTCGTGCTTGCTGCGCGAGACCGCCATCACCCGCGCACCGCGCTCGGCCAGCAGCAGCGACGCCGCCTTGCCGATCCCGCGGCCGGCGCCGGTGACGAGGGCGACCCGCCCCTCGACGCCGCTCATGCCTCCACCAGCACTCGGCCGTCCTCGACGCGCACCGGGTACACGGCGACCCGCATCCGGCCGTCCTCAGGGCACGCACCGCTGTCCAGGTCGAACTCCCAGCCGTGCCAAGGACAGTGGAGCACGCGGCGATCGGTCTCGAGGCCGTAGCTGCCCGGCGTGCCGGTCTCGCGGCTGCGGATCGTCCCCTTGCACAGCGGGGCACCCATGTGAGGGCAGCGGTTGCGGATCGCCACCGGCCGGCCGCTGTGCTCGTCGAGCATCACGCCGATCTCCCGGCCGCCGGCGAGGGCGATGACGACGCCGTCCCGCTGCAGCTGGTCGACCGACGCGACGTCGTGCCAGGCGCGGCTCATGCCGCCTCCCTCAGCGCCAGCCTGCCGGCGAACAGCTCCGCGGCGTTGTCGTGCATGACGCGCTGCCGCCACTCGGCGGGAAGCCGCGCGAGCATCCGGTCCGGTGGATCGAAGTCCCAGTGCGGGTAGTCCGAGGCAAAGCACAGGATGTCCGGCGCGCCGACCGCCTCCAGCATCTGCCAGAGCAGCGCGTCGTTGCCGTCCGTGTGCTCGAGCGGCTGCGTCGTGAAGCGGACGTGCTCGCGCAGCACCTCGCTCGGGGGGCGGGTGACCCACGGCACCTCGGCCCGCAGCCCGCGCCAGTTGGTGTCGAGCCGCCACATGATCCCCGGCAGCCAGGCGATGCCGCCCTCCATCATCAACACCTTCAGCCGCGGCACGCGGTCGAACGTGCCGTGGCAGAGCAGCGACACCAGGTGCGCCATGATGCTGCCGCCCGATCCCAGCGTATGCCACTCGATGTAGAAGCTCGGGTAGCCGGCGCCGCCCGCGGCCGGGGAGATGCCCATGCCCTCGCCGCCGGAGTGGATGGCCACCGGCAGGCCGGCGGCGGCCGCCGCCTGGAGGATCGGCAGGTACCGTGGCTCGCCGTACGGCCGCTCCGAGCCGCCGACCAGCAGCACCGCCGCGAACCTCGGATCGCCGGCCAGCCGCTCGATCTCGGCGGCCGCGGCCGCCGGGTCCTGGGCGGGTACGAGGATCGACCCGCGCAGGCGCGGCTCGGCGTCCAGCCAGCGGTCGGCCAGCCAGTCGTTGTGCGCGCGGGCGAACTCCGCCGCCCGGTAGGGATTCGGCATCAGCGACACGGCGACCCCGACGTCGCCGGTCAGCAGGCCGGCGTCGACCTGGTAGGCGTCGAGCACCTCCCGCTGGACGAGGTCGATGCGCGAGGCAGGCTCGCCGCCCGGACCCGCCTCGAGCTCGTCCCGGTAGAAGCTGTGCGGGTGCGACCAGGTGTAGCCCGGGAGACCCAGCTGATGCTGGCCGCGAAACCAGCGGCGCTGGGCGGGTGAGACGTACGAGAGGAACTCCTCGACATCGCCGATCTCGTTGTGGATGTCACAGTCGATCACCGGACCACCTCCTCGGGCTTCAGGACCAGCACAAAGGAGCGCAACTGCACCCCCGATTCCACGATCATGTCACGCGCCTCGTCGCGCCGAAATCCGAACCGTTCGTACAGCCGGTGGGCGGCCGTCATCGCCGGCGTCGAGTAGAGCGTGAGAGCTCGCTTGCCGTCGTCGCGGGCCTGATCGATGCATGCCTGGACGAGCGCCGCACCGGCGCCGTGCCCCTGGCTCTCGGGGCGCACCGCGAGCATGCGGAAGCACGACTCGTCCGGATCGTCGAACTCGGCGAACGGGCTGTCGACGTCCCCGACGTACGTCACGCCGCCCAGCAGCTCCCCGTCCTCGACGGCGACCAGCACCAGCGAATCTCGCGCACGCGACGCCACGTCCAGAAGCTTTGCGGAGTAGTACTCGCTCGGCGCGTGGCCGTCGATTCCGCGGTACGCAGCGAGCGTGATCCTCCCCAGCTCGTCGTGCTCGGCGGGTGTCACCGGGCGGATCAGCATCGGCCGACGATAGCGCCGGCGGCGCATCCGCAGAGGCAGCTACGGTGCGGCGATGCAGCAGGTGACGACGCCCGCGGTCAAGCAGCCCGCCGAGGAGTGCCGGATCCCCGGCGGGACGGACGAGCCGTGCCCGCGCTGCGGGCATCCGATGATCTGGACGAAGGCGTCCTGGCACTGCATGGCATGCCGGTACAAGGAGGGTTGCTGCTGATGGCCCGCATCGCCGTTCTGGGCGACCGCGACCCCAGCTACCTGACGCACCGCGAGCTGGACGCGGCGCTCGAGCTGATGCCGTCCGGCGTCGACGCCGGCTGGGTGCCGACGGACAGCGCCGAGGCGCGCGGCGCGGCCGCGTTCGACGCGCTGTGGGTTGTCCCCGGCACGCCCTACCGCGACGAGGACGCCGTGCTGGCGGCGATCGAGGAGGCGCGAACGGGCGGCACGCCGATCCTCGGCACGTGCGGCGGCTTTCAGCACATGCTGCTCGAGTTCGCGCGGAACGCTGCCGGCATCGAGGACGCGGCGCACGAGGAGACCGATCCGGACGCCGAGGATCCCGTGCTGGCGCGGCTCTCCTGCTCGCTGGTCGGCGAGGAGCGGACGGTGACAGCGGTGCCCGGCACGCGGGTCGCCGAGCTGTGCGGCACCGAGCCGTTCACCGGATTCCACTGGTGCAACTACGGCCTGGACGGTCGGTACGCCGAACGGCTGGCCGCCGCGGGACTCGTCATTTCCGCGCACGCCGACGACGCCGGCGTCGAGGCGGTCGAGCTGCCCGACCACGCCTTCTACGTGGCCACCCTGTTCCAGCCGCAGGTCGGCAGCTCCCGGAGCGGCGAGCTGCATCCGCTACTGGTTGCGCTGGCTGCCGCTGCGGCGGCTCGCTGAAAAATCGGGGTCTGACCCCGATTTTTCAGGCCGCGCGCCCCGGTACGGGGAGAGCCGCAGCCAGGACAACGCGAGGAACGCCAGCAGCGAGACGCCGACCACGACCACCATCACCCAGACGCCCGGCTGGGCGAGCGCGAAGAAGCTGCGCCCGGCGTCGGAGCCGAGCACCAGCAGGTAGCCGCTGGCCAGGCCGCCGACCAGCGCGAGCACCGAGATCGCATGCCGCCGCGATGCCTGCATGCGGTCGGCCTCGAGCACCAGCAGCAGGTAGAGCCCGACCGCCACGTAGACAGTGGTCGCCGCCGTCCGCCCTTCCTCCTGTGAGTAGCTGCGCACCGAGGCGACCGCCAGGTAGGAGAGGATCGTCGCGCCCGCAAGGACAACGCCCGCCGGGATGGCGAAGCGGGCGACCCTGCGGAGGAAGCCGATGGTCGGCGCCGGTCCCTGGATGGGCGACAGGGCGAGCACGAATGCGGGGATACCGACCGTGAAGGTCGCAGCAAGGGAGAGGTGGCGCGGCAACAGCGGGAAGCCGCTGGTCAGCACGCCGAAGGTGAGGATCACGGCGGCGGCGAACACCGACTTGGTGACGAACAGGCAGGCCACCCGCTGGACGTTGCCGATGATCCGCCGGCCCTCTCCGATCGCATCCGGGATCGAGCCGAACCGGTTGTCGATCAGCACGCAGTCTGCGACCGACTTCGCCAGCTGGCTGCCGCTACCGAAGCCGATGCCCAGCCGCGAGCGTTTCATCGCCGGCACGTCGTTGACACCGTCGCCGATCATGGCAACGTAGGCACCCTCGCTGCGCAGCGCCTCCACCAGGCGGCGCTTGTCGTGCGGCGCGAGGCGCGCGAACACGTTGCGGGAGGCGACCAGCGAGCGCAGACCGGCGTCGTCGGCAGGCAGTGCGGCGCCCTCGACCGCGCCGGCGGCCACATCGATCCCGGCATCGCCGGCGATCGCCGTGACGGTCACCGGCGAGTCGCCCGACATCACCTTCAGCGCGACGCCCTGGGACTGCAGATACTCGACCGTCGCCCGTGTGTCGTCGCGCAGCCGCTCGCTGAGCACCACCGCGGCCAGCGGGCGCAGGTCGGGCGGGCGCGTGGCGCCCCCCGACGGCTGCTCGGCGGACGGCGCGGTGCCGAACACCAGCACCCGGCGACCGGCCGCCTGCCGCTCCCCGATCACGTCGTGCGCACCGTTGGCGGTGAGCACGTCCGGCGCGCCCAGCACCAGCCACTCCGGCGCCGACTCCAGGCGCAGCGCGCTCCACTTCCAGCGGGACGAGAACGACACCTCGTCGACGACCGCGGCGCCGTCGCTCGCGATCGCCGCGGCGACCGCCTCCAGCGTCTCGTTCCGCCCGGCGGCGCTCGCGGCGAACCGGCCGAGCATGTCCCGCACATCCTGCTCGGCCGTGCCGTCCAGCGGGATCACCTCGACCAGCGTCAGGTTGCCGTCGGTGAGCGTGCCGGTCTTGTCCAGGCAGACGGTGTCGACGTTGGCCAGCGACTCGACCGCATTCAGGTACTGGACAAGCATCCCCCTGCGGGTCAGCCGGGCGGCGGCCATCGCAAATGTCAGGCTGGTCAGCAGCACCAGGCCCTCCGGCACCAGGGTGACGATGCCGGCTGTGGCCGTCGCAGCAGATTCCCGGAACGGCACGTCCCGGTGGATCAGCGCGAAGATGAACACCGCCCCCAGCGGCACCATGACGACGACCAGCAGGGTGAGCAGGCGGTTGATCTGCACCTCCAGCGGTGAGCGCTCGTGGGCGTGCTCGCGCGCCTCGCCCAGCAGCTGCTGCGCATAGCTGCCGGCACCGGTGCCGGTGGCCACGTACTCGCCGCTGCCTTCTACCGCGAACGACCCGGACAGCACCCGGTCGCCGGCGTCGCGGCCGACCGGCTCGGACTCGCCGGTGAGCGGCGATTCGTCGAGCTGCAGGCCGGTCGCGCCCACCAGCTCGCCGTCGGCGACGATCTGGTCGCCGGCGCCGATCCGCACCAGGTCGCCGTCCACGACCTCGTCGACGACCACCGCGCGCTCGGCACCGTCGCGCACCACCCGCGCGCGAGGCGCGACCAGCAGTGCGGCCTGGTCGAGCGCCCGCTTGGCGCGCAGCTCCTGGACGATACCGATGCCCGAGTTGGCAACAGCGATGGCCAGGAACAACCCGTCCGCCGGGTCGCCGGCCACCAGCAGCAGCACGAAGAACGACACCAGGATCAGGTTGAACAGCGTCAGCGTGTTCTCGCGGACGATCCCGGCGACGGTGCGGCTGGAGGGGGGCGTCTCCCGCTCCCCGCGCTCGGTCAGCCGCCGGCCGGCCTCGGCCTCGGTCAGCCCCGCCTCGCTCACGAGGGGCAGTGTAGTGTCCCCGCCATGAGCGACAGGGGCCCCCTGGTTGGCGTGATCATGGGCTCGCGCTCCGACTGGGAGACCATGCATCACGCCTGCGACACGCTCGACGAGCTCGAGGTGCCGTACGAGCGGCGCGTGGTCTCGGCGCACCGGACGCCCGACCTGATGTTCGACTACGCGCACAACGCGCGGGACCGCGGGATCGAGGTGATCGTCGCCGGTGCCGGCGGTGCGGCCCACCTGCCCGGGATGACCGCGGCCAAGACCTCGCTGCCGGTGATCGGCGTGCCGGTCGAGTCGAAGGCGCTCTCGGGCATGGACTCGCTGCTCTCCATCGTCCAGATGCCGGCGGGGATCCCGGTCGGCACCGTCGCCATCGGCCGCGCCGGAGCCGTCAACGCCGCGCTGCTGGCGACCGCGATCGTCGCCGGCTCGCGCCCGGAGATCCTGCAGCGACTCGAGCACTACCGGCGGGCGCAGACCGGCGCCGTGGCCGGCTCGCCCGACCCCGCCGCCGGCTGATGCAACTGGGTGTGCTCGGCGGCGGCCAGCTCGCCCGCATGCTCGCGCTCGCCGCCCATCCGCTGGGCATCGGCTGCACCTGCCTCGACCCGGCGGCGGACGCCTGCGCGGGACCGGTCAGCGACCTGATCGTCGGCGCCTACGACGATCCCGCGGGGCTCGACGCCCTGGCGGCGGCGTCCGACGTCGTCACGTTCGAGTTCGAGTCGGTGCCGGCGTCGTCGGCCGACCGGCTGGCCTCGGCGGTGGCGGTGCATCCACCGCCTGCCGCCCTCGCCGTCGCCCAGGACCGGCTCGATGAGAAATCGCTGTTCCGCGAGCTGGGCATCGACACACCGGACTTCCGGCGGATCGACTCGCAGGCCGACCTCGACGCGGTGGAGCTGCCGGCCGTCGTCAAGACGCGGAGGCTGGGCTACGACGGCAAGGGGCAGCTGGTCGCGCGCGAGCGCGCGGACATCGACGGCGCCTTCGCCTCGTTCGGCAACGTGCCGCTGCTCGCGGAGCAACTGGTGCCGTTCGACCGCGAGCTGTCGGTGATCGCGGTGCGCGGCGCAGCGGGCGAGGTGCGCACCTACCCGGTTGTCGAAAATCACCACCGCGAGGGCATCCTCCGCCTGACGCTGGCGCCGGCGCCTGATCTGACAACGGAGTCGCAGGAGCTGGCAGCCGGCTATGCGCGGCTGCTGCTCGAGCGGCTGGACTACGTCGGCGTGCTGGCGCTCGAGCTGTTCGCCGTCGGCGACCGCCTGCTGGCCAACGAGATCGCTCCGCGCGTCCACAACTCGGGGCACTGGACGATCGAGGGCGCGCGCACCAGCCAGTTCGAGAACCACGTCCGCGCCGTCGCCGGCCTGCCGCTGGGCACATGCGACGCGATCGGCCGCAGCGCCATGGTCAACCTGATCGGCGAGACGCCGCCGGCCGCCCAGGTGCTGGCCGTCGACGGCGCGCACCTGCATCTGTACGGCAAGGCCCCGCGGCCGGGCCGCAAGCTGGGCCACGTCACCATCACCGGCCGCGGCGATCTCGACGCAGCGGTGGCCGAGCTCGGCATCGCCTGATGCGGCTACGGATCCCGGTCACCCTGCGCCTGGTCGAGTTCAGGCGGTTCTGGATCGGGCAGTCCGTGTCGATGCTGGGCGACCAGGTGACGATCATCGCCCTGCCGCTGACCGCGGTGCTGGTGCTGGACGCGACGCCGGCCGAGATGGGCTACCTGACCGCGGCCGCCCTGGTGCCCAACCTGATCTTCTCGCTGCACGCCGGCGCCTGGGTCGACCGCCGCGGGAACCAGCGGCAGATCATGATCGCCGCCGATATCGGGCGCGGCCTGCTGCTGGCGACGGTGCCGATCGCCTACGCCTTCGACGTGCTGACGATCCAGCAGCTGTACGTCGTCGGCTTCTTCAGCGGCGTGTGCAGCGTCCTGTTCTTCGTCGCCTACAACACCGTGTTCACCAACCTGGTCGAGCGCGAGCACTACGTCGAGGCCAACTCGCTGACGAACGGCAGCCGGGCGGCGACGTTCGTCGTCGGCCCGAGCATCGCCGGAGTGCTGGTGCAGGCGGTCTCGGGGCCGTTCACGCTCGCCATCGACGCGGTGTCGTTCCTCGTCTCGGCGCTCTTCCTCGGCACGATCCACCCGCGCCAGCCGGAGCCGGAGGAGCACCAGCGGGGGTCGGTGATGGTCGGCGCGCGGTTCATCGCCGGCGACCTGATGCTGCGGACGATGCTGCTCTCGGTGGCCACGATCAACCTGTTCAACTTCGCCTTCTGGGCGATCTACTTCCTGTACGTCACCCACGAGCTGCACATCTCGGCGGCCGCGATCGGCCTGGTGCTCGGGACCGCCGCGGTCGGCACGCTGCTCGGCTCGGTGATCACTGGCCCGCTGACGCGGCGGTTCGGCATCGGGCCGGTGTACACGCTCGGCGTCATCCTGTTCCCGCTGCCGCTGGTGCTGGTGCCGCTGGCCGGCGGGCCGCGGCCGCTGGTGTTCGCGATGCTCGTCGTCTCGGAGTTCATCTCCGGGATCGGGTTGATGATGCTCGACATCAACGGCGGCGTCATCTACCAGGCCGCCGTCCCCGAGCGGCTGATATCGCGCTTCTTCGGGGCGTTCCTGACGGTCAACTACGGGGTGCGGCCGATCGGGTCGCTCGCCGGCGGCCTGCTGGGCGAGACGCTGGGGCTGCGACCGGCGCTGTGGATCGCTTCGGTCGGCGCCCTGGTAGGCGTGCTGTTCCTGCTGCCGACGCCGGTGCCGCGGATGCGCGACCTGCCCGAGCGGCGTGCTTGACCCGCGGCTCCAACTTCGTCTACTGTCGACAGTATGGTGAAGGCGGGGCAGGGCGGCCGCTGGGACGCCGTCATCGTCGGCGGCGGCCACAACGGCCTGGTGTCGGCGTTCTACCTGGCCCGCGCGGGGGTGCGTACGCTCGTCCTCGAGCGGCGGCCGATCGTCGGCGGCGCCTGCGTCACCGAGGAGTTTGCGCCCGGCTTTCGCGCCTCGACCGGCGCGTACGTGCTGAGCATGCTGCGCCAGAGCATCTGGGAGGACATGCGGCTCGCGGAGCGCGGCCTGACCGTCTCCCCCGCCGGCCCCAGCCTCAACCTGTTCCCCGACGGCTCGACGTTTCTGCTGGACGACGAGCTCGACCGCACCGTCGAGGAGACGCGCCGGTTCTCGGCCCGCGACGCCCGCCGCCTGGCAGCCTTCGAGACCGGGCTGGGCGAGCTGGCCGCCGCCATCGGCCCGCTGTTCGACGCCACCCCGCCCGACCCGGCGGCGATGCACCCCCGCGACCTGCTGGGGATGGGCAAGCTGGGCGGCCGGGCGCTCCGCCACCGCCGCTCGCTGCTGGAGGTCGGCTACCTGTTCGCGACGTCGGTCTCGCAGTACCTCGACGAGTGGTTCGAGTCCGATCACCTGAAGGCGTCGCTCGGCTGGCACGCGATCAACGACAGCGTTGCCGGTCCGGGCACACCCGGCACGGCGTACGTGCTGCTGCACGACCACGCCGCCGAGGATGCCGGCGGCGGCATCCGCCGTTGGGGCTTCGTTCCCGGCGGCATCGGCGAGGTGACGCGGATGATGGCCGACGCCGCGTGCGAGGCGGGAGCCGAGATCCGCACCGAGGCGCCGGTCGCCCGGGTGCTGGCCGACGGCGGCTCCGCCGTCGGCGTCGAACTCGAGTCCGGCGAGGTGATCGAGGCGGCGACGGTGCTCTCGAATGCCGATCCCAAGCACACGTTCCTGAGGCTTTGCGACTCGGCCGATCTGCCCGAGCGGTTCCTCGGCGCGGTCGATGCCTACCGATGCAACGGCACCAGCATCAAGATCAACCTGGCGGTCGATCGGCTGCCCGCCGCGGCCGCGATGAACGGCAACGGCGCCGTGCAGGACTATCAGCGCGGGATCATGGAGATCACCTCGACGCTGGCCGACATGGACCGGGCCCAGGACGAGGCGCGTGCGGGCCGGCTCGCCGGTCACCCGCACATCGAGATGTGCGTCCCGACGGTGCACGACCCGTCCCTGGCGCCCGAGGGCCACCATGTTGTCACCATCGATGTCAACAGCCAGCCCTACCACCTGGCCGAGGGGGCGTGGGACGACCTCAAGGACGCGGCCGCGGACCGGGCGATCGCGCAGCTGGACGAGCTGTTCCCCGGCCTGTCGTCGTCGATCGTGCACCGCCAGGTGCTCTCGCCGCTCGATCTGGAACGGGTGCTCGGCCTGACCGGCGGCCACGCGCTGCACGGCGACATGGCGGCCGACCAGCTGTTCACCATGCGGCCGGTGCGCGGATGGGCGTCGTACCGGACGCCGATCCGCGGCCTTTACCTGTGCGGCGCCGGCACCCATCCCGGCGGCGGTGTCACGGGAGCCAACGGACGCAACGCCGCGCGCGAGGTGCTCCGCGACCGGCGCACCGTACGGCTGCGGAGAGGACGCCGGTGAGCGACGCAGAGCTCGACGCGATCGTCGTCGGCGGCGGCCACAACGGTCTGGTCGCGGCCTTCTACCTTGCCCGCCGCGGCCTGCGCACGGTCGTCCTCGAGCGGCGCGAGATCCTTGGCGGCGCGTGCGTCACCGAGGAGTTCGCGCCCGGATACCGGGCGTCGCCCGGCGCCTACGTGCTGAGCATGCTGCGGCCCGCGATCTGGCGCGACATGCGCCTGCGCGAGCGCGGCCTTCGCGTCGACCCGGCGGGGCCGTCGGTCAACCTGTTCGGCGACGGCGGGCGGTTCGTCCTGCACAACAGCGATGGGCGGACGATCGAGGAGATCCGCCGGTACTCGCCCGCCGACGCGCGCCGGTTCCCGGCGTTCAAGCAGGAGCTGAGCGCGATCGGCAGGCTGGTCTTCCCCACCCTCGACTCGCCGCCCCAGCGGGTGCGGTTCGGCATGCGCGCCGCACGCGCCCCGGACGTCGCGGAGCAGACGGCGGGGCTGCTGTCGACCTCCACCCGACGTTGGCTGGACGAGCGCTTCGACTCCGAGCATGTCAAGGCCGCGCTGGGCTGGGACGCCATCTCGAACACGCTGGCCGGGCCCTCGACGCCCGGCACGGCGCTCTCCCTCCTGCACGAGCACGCCGCGCACCCCGGCGGCGGCGTGCCCTGGGGCTTCGTGCCGGGTGGCATGGGCACCGTCACAGCGATGATGGCGGACGCGGCCCGGGAGGCGGGCGCCGACCTGAGGACCGCCAGCCCGGTCGCCCGCATAGTGGTCGACGACGGCCGCGCCCGCGGGGTCGTGCTTGAGACCGGCGAGGAGCTGCGCTCGCGGATCGTGCTCTCCAACGCCGATCCCAAGCGGACATTCCTCGGCCTCTGCGACCCCGCCGACGTTCCCGAGGAGTTCGCCCGGGCGATCGACGCCTACCGCTGCGACGGCGCCAGCATGAAGATCAACCTGGCGGTCGACCGGCTGCCCGAGATCCCCGGCACGACCGGCCTCGGCGAGGAGCATCACGGGCTGATCCAGCTGACGTTGCCGCTCGAGGGAATGGATCGCGACCAGGAGTCCGCGCGCCAGGGCGTCCCCGCCGTGGATTCGCACGTCGAGCTCTGCATACCCACGGTGCACGACCCGTCGCTGGCTCCGCCCGGCCACCACGTGATCACGGTCGGCGCGCGGTCGCAGCCGTACTCCCTGGCCGAGGGGACGTGGGACGACATCCGCGAGAGCGTGGCCGACCGAATCGTCAAGCAGATCGGCGGGCTGCTGCCGAACGTGCCGGACTCGGTCGTGCACCGGCAGGTGCTCTCGCCGCTCGACCTGGAGCGCCGGCTGGGGTTGACCGGCGGCCACCACATGCACGGCGACATGCTCCCCGACCAGCTGTTCTGGTTCCGCCCCGTGCGCGGCTATGCCGACCACCGCACGCCGATCCGCAACCTGTTCCTGTGCGGAGCCGGGACACATCCCGGCGGCGGTGTCACCGGAGCCAACGGACGTAACTGCGCCGGGGTCGTGCTGCGCGACCTGCGCCTGCGGAGAGTGGGATAGTTGCCGGCGATGACCGACTCCGAGGCCGGGCGATGGGCCGCCGAGGCGCTGCTGGCACTGATCCGCGCGCCGTCCCCTCCGAGCCGCGAGCACCCGGCCGTCGACGAAGCGGAGCGGATCGCCCGCTCGCTGGGGTTCGACGTGCGGCGGATGCCGGTCGACGGCTGCGCCGACAACCTGGTGATCGGCGAGGTCGGCGACCGGCCAGAGCTGCTGCTGAACGCCCACCTGGACACGATCGCGCCCTCCTGGGATCCGGAACCGCCGCGGCTCGAGGATGGCCGCGTCCACGGGCTGGGCTCGGTGGACGACAAGGGCCAGGCGATCGCGTTCCTGCTCGCCCTGCACCTCGCCGGCGCACCTGCCGGCGTGGCCGTCGGTCTGACCGTCGACGAGGAGGGCGGGGGCCGCGGGTCGCTGCAGATGGCGGAGGCCCTGCGGCCGCCGCGGGTGATCGTCGGCGAGGGCACCGACCTGCGCGTCGCCGAACAGGAGTGCGGCCACGTGGAGGCGCGGGTGCGATTCACCGGCACGTCCGTGCACGGCTCGTACGCCGAGCCTCCGGGCAACCCGATCCACGAACTGTCCCGCTTCGTTGCCTCGCTGGACGCAGACCCGCTGGCGCCGCCGGACGTGATCGCCGCGGTCGTCCGCGAGATGCACGGCGGCGGCGCGATGAACGTCTCGCCCGAGGACGCCTGGCTGGAGATGCATGGGCGCGTGGCTCCCGGCGGCGACGCGGCCGCGTTCGCGCGCGGCCTCGAGGCCCGGGCGGCGGCGATGGGGGGCGGAATCGAGTTCGGCGAGATCGAGGAGCCGTTTTCGTCCAGTCCGTCGCCCATCGGCGCGCTGCTCTCCGAGGCACTGGGCGGCGCCGAGCCGATGCTGATGCCGGCGTGGACGGACGCCCACAACTTCGTCGAGATCGCCGGCTGCGACGCCGTCGTGTTCGGCCCGGGCACGCTGCTTGACGCCCACCGGCCGGGCGAGTCGATCGCCGTGTCGGACATCGTGCGGGCAGCGCGGGCGGTGGCGAACGTGGTCGAGCGAGTGGAGGTGGCGGTGTGACGGTGGACCTGGCCTGCGGGCCGTTCCGGATTCTGGTCGAGGATCTCGACCACCCCGAGGGCGTCGCCTGGAGCCCGTCCGGCGTGCTGTACGCGGGCGGTGAGGCCGGGCAGGTGTACGAGGTGACGCTGGACGGCGACGTGCGCGAGGTCGGGACGACCGAGGGCAGCCTGCTCGGGCTGACGCTGGACGGCGCCGGCCGCGTCTACGCGTGTGACTGCGAGCGGTGCGAGGTGGTCAGGCTCGACCCGCGCGACGGCAGCACGACTGCGTACTCCTCGGCGGAGATGATCCTGCCAAACGCGTCGGCCTTCGACGACGCCGGCAACCTGTACGTCACCGACTCCGGCGATACCAAGGAGGACAACGGCCGCGTGCTCGTCGTCCGGCCGGGCGGCGCCACGGAGGTGTGGAGCACGGACGCGCCCCGCTATCCGAACGGCATCTGCGTCACCGCCGAGGGCGATGCCGTGCTGGTCGTCGAGTCCTACCTGCCCGGCGTCACGCGGATCCCGATCCTCGCCGACGGCTCCGCCGGCCCCGCCGAGACGGTCGCGCTGCTACCCGGCACGGTGCCCGACGGCGTGGCGCTGGACACGTCCGGCGCGATGATCGTCGCCTGCTACCGCCCCGACCGGGTCGTCCGCATCGAGCCCGGCGGCGAGCCGGCCGTGCTCGCCGAGGATCCGCAGGGCATCGTGCTGAACGCGCCGACCAACGTCGCCTTCGCCGGCCCCGATCTCGACATCATGGCGGTGCCGAACGTCGGCGAGACGCATCTGGCGCTCGGCCGGGCGAGCGTGCCCGGCCTGCCGCTGCGGATGCCGGAGGTGCCGTGACCGCGCGCAGGTTCGAGGGCCGCGGGGTGATCGTCACCGGCGCGGCGCAGGGCATCGGCCGGGCGATCGCGGAGGCGTTCCTCGCCGAGGGCGCCCGGGTCGCCGCCGTCGACCGGGACTCCGCGGGACTGGCGCGGCTCGACGCCGAGGCGATCGTCACCGACCTGGGCGAGCCGGGGGCTGCGGCGGACGCCGTCGCCGAGGCCGAGCGGCGGCTGGGCCGGATCCACGTGCTCGTCAACAACGCCGCGGTGATGCCGGACGGCCCGATCATGGACGTTCGCGAGGACACCTGGGACCGGGCGTTCGCGGTCAACTCCCGGGCCGTGTTCTTCGCCTCGCAGCGGGCGGCGCAGCATTTCGCCGAGCACGGCGGCGGCGTGATCGTCAACATCGCGTCGGCCAACGCCATCCGCTCGGAGTCGCCGGAGGCCGTCTACAACGCGTCGAAGGCGGCCGTGGTCAGCATGACGCAGAGCTTCGCGCACGAGCTCGGCCACCTCGGCGTCCGCGTCGTCGGCGTCGCCCCGGGCGAGACGCTGACGGCGGAGGAGCTGGCGAAGATGGGCCCCGAGGACCGCGCCGTCGAGCGCGAGTACATCGGCCGCATCCCGCTGCGCCGGCTGGGGCGTCCGCCCGAACAGGCCGCGGCGGTGCTCTTCCTCGCGTCGGACGAGGCCTCGTTCATCAGCGGCCAGACGCTGGTGGTCGACGGCGGCGAGATGGCGGGCGACTGGTTCGACCGCGCGGAGGCGCCGCCGATCCCTCCGGACGTTGGGGTCTGACCCTCCTTGTTGCGCCATGCAACAAAGGGGTCTGACCCCGTTGTTGCACGACCGAGCATTGAGGACGACCGCGTCGGACGCTCCACGCTGTAACAAAGGGGTCTGACCCCGTTGTTACATCAGCGGTCGAGAACGCTGAACTCCGCGGGCGGCGCCGCCGCGACGTCGGCAATCGCCTCGGCCACCTGGCCGCACGACCAGCGGAACAGGTCGGGCGGCATGTTCAGCGCCGGCTGCAGCCGATAGATCCACTTGCCCCACTGCGTGATGCCCAGCACCCCGCGAGTCAGCAGCGCCTGGTGCACCGCGGCGTGGAACGCGGGCGCGGGCCTGATCGACCGCTTGTCGGTGACGAACTCGATGCCGACCATGGCGCCCACAACGCGGACGTCGCCGACCTGCTCGTGGCGCTCGACCAGCGGCACCAGCTCCTCCTTGGCGATCCGCTCCAGCTCGGCGACGTTCTCGAGGACGCCGCCGGTCGCGATCTCCTCGAGGCTTGCCAGCGCGCCGGCGCACGCCGCCGGCACCCAGGCGAACGTGCCGCCCGAGACTGCGGAGGCCTCCGCCATCACCTTCTCGGAGCCGAGCGTCGCAGCGATCGGCTGGCCGCCGCCTGAGAACCCCTTGCCGAGCAGCAGGATGTCCGGCTCGAGGCCCCACAGCTCGGCGGCGAACAGCTTGCCCGAGCGCCCCATCCCGGTCTGCACCTCGTCCAGGATCATCAGCCAGCCGTAGCGCTTGCAGAGCCCGTTCAGCCGCTCCCAGAACGCCTCCGACGGCGCCACGATGCCGCCCTCGGTGAGGATCGGCTCGATCAGCACGCCGGCGATCTGGTCGGGCTCGACCTGGTGCACCAGCAGCCACTCCTCGACGTAGTCGAGCACCAGCGTGTCGTCGTACGGCCCGGCGCCACGATGGAAGGGCGCGCGGAACCGGTTCGGGTACGGCGCGAACACGGCGCCCGGCACGTACTGGGCGCTGCCCGTGGTCACCTCGGAGAGGTCGGTGCTGTGGGCAGCGGTCAGGTAGGTGCTCTCGCCGTGGTACTGGCCGAGGAAGCCGAGGATCATCGCCCTGCCGGTCGCATCCCGGGCCAGCTTGACGCCGCCCTCGACCACCAGCGTGCCGCTCATGCTCGGCGCGTACCGCGTCAGCGGCGCCGGCGCCAGCTCGAGCAGCCGCTCGGCGAGCTCGATCATGGGCACGTTGGGGATGTAGTTCGAGATCTCCATGCCGTACTGCCGCTGGGCCTCCTCGACCGCGGTCAGCACGCTCTCCGGCGACGCGCCGAGCGGCGTGGCGCCCCACGCGCTGACGTGGTCGACGAACGTGTTTCCGTCGACGTCCTCCATGATCCAGTCGCGTTTGCCGGCCAGCACGAACGGCACCTCGCCGTGCGGATCGTGGAGCGGCCGGTAGGCAAGGCGGTCGCGCGACTCGAGCAGCTCGCGGCTGCGTGGGCCGGGCAGCGAGGTGCGGACGGTGGGGAGGTCGCTCGTACTCGACATGGTAGACAGTTGACAATCTAAGCACGCCGAGGGGGTGCCGGTCAACCGACGTCACCGGTAGACTGTCAACCCACCATGCGACCCATCGAAGCACCTCCGTCACTGGCCCAGTCGGTGGCCGACCAGATCCGCGAGGAGATCCTTTCCGGACGCCTGCCCAGCGGCCAGCGGCTGGTCGAGGCGAAGATCGCCGGCACGCTCGACGTCAGCCGCGGCCCGGTGCGCGAGGCGTTCAAGCTGCTGTGCGCCGAGGGCCTGCTGGAGGAGGAGCCGCGGCGCGGGATGTACGTGGTCAGCCTTACGCCGGACGACATCCGCGAGATCTACGACCTGCGCTCCGCGATCGAAGGCCGGGCGGCCCAGCTGCTCGCCGCCTCCCACCGCGACGCCGACCTGCGGGAGATGCGCAAGCGCCTGGAGCAGCTCGACGCAGCGGCCGAAAAGGGCGACATCCGGGCGTTCTCCCGCGCCGATCTCGAGTTCCACGACAGCATGGTGCGGCTCTCCCGCAACCGCCGCATCCACTCCGTGTTCACCCGCCACGTCCCGCTGCTGAAGACGCTGATCCCGCTGGACGAGCACCTGTACTCGTCGATGGGCGACAGCGCCGCCGAGCACCTGCCGCTGCTCGAGGCGATCGAGGCGGGCGACCCCGACCTGGCCTCCGCCCGGTTCATGGCGCACGTCGACCTGGCGCGCGACCGGGTCGCCGAGTACATCGAGACGCACCCCGACATCTGGTAAACGGTTGACAGTTCACCGTCTGCGCGATACCGTCGCTTTCTGCGGTAGGCGACGACGGAGGTGCAGGCGATGCGTGGCAGGATTACCGCCCTCGTGCTGGTGGCGGCCATGGCCGCGGGCTGTGGCGGCGGAAGCTCGTCCGACGGCTCCCAGGCGGTCTCGTCCGGGCCGCCCAGCGGGACGCTGCGGCTGTTCGCCTACTCGGACGGCTTCGCCAAGGGCCTGATCAAGCCCTTCACCGACGCCAACCCGCAGGTCAAGCTGGAGACGACGCCCTTCGACAGCGTCTCCGCCGCCACTGCGAAGCTGCGCGCCGGCTACGACACCGACGTCGTCAACAGCTGTGTCGAGGAGGGCACGATCAACCAGGTCAAGCTCGGCCTGCTGCAGCCCATCGACACCTCCCGGATCAAGGATTGGGACAAGATCTATCCCACCTTCAAGAAGCTGCCGGGGATTATCGTCGACGGCAAGGTGTACATGATCCCGATCGATTCCGGCGTGACCGGTCTGATGTACAACTCGGACGTCGTCACGACGACTCCGACGTCCTGGGCCGACCTGTTCGACCCCAGCCACAAGGACCAGGCGACCATCGAGGACAACCCCGAGGTGGCCATGCAGGTGGGCGCCCTGGCGATGGGCATCACCGACCCGGTGAACCTGACCGAGGATCAGATCAACCAGGTCAAGGACTACCTGATCGAGCACCGGGACAACTTCCGCACGTACTGGTCGAGCGACGCCGACATCCAGAACCTGATGGCCCAGGGTGAGGTGTCGATCGCCGAGGGCTACCCGGGCAACGTCAACGACCTCAACAAGGACGGCGAGGACAACATCAAGTTCTCGCTGGCCAAGGAAGGTCAGATCGTCTGGACCTGCGGCTACGGCATCAGTTCCTCGGCCAAGAACATCGACGCCGCCTACGCGCTGCTCAACTACTACGCGTCGGCCAAGGCCCAGCTCTACGAGGCCAGCCGCTGGAACTACACGATGACGAACGAGGACGTGGCCAAGATCGCGCCGGCGAAGCTGGTCGAAGAGGCCCGGCTCGACGCTCCCGCCCACTTCGGCAACATCATCCCGGCCAGCCCGCCGCCGAACTTCGACCTCTGGATCAAGGCCTGGAACGAGGTGAAGGCGGCCGGATGAGCGTCGTCGGCCACCCCGCGCGGGCGCTGCCCGCGCAGGCGGCGCGCACCGCGCCCCCGGCATCGATCCGGGCGGGCAGGATCACCCGGCGCACGCTGGAGATCGGCATCGTCGTATTCATGCTGGCGCTGCTGTACCTGCCCCTCCTGCTGCTGGCGGCGTTCTCGTTCAACGACTCGATCATCCTGTCGCTGCCCTTCAAGGGCTTCACCACGCGCTGGTACACCGAGGCGTTCGACGACCCGCGGATGCGCACCGGGTTGACGAACTCGATCTGGATCGCCACGATCATCACCCCGATCTGCCTGGTGCTGGGGACGCTCACCGCGTTCGCCCTGACCCGCATGCGCTTCCTGATGCGGGGCGGCGTCGCGGCGGTCGTCGGGGCGGCGCTGGTCGTGCCGTGGCTGGTGATCGGGATCAGCGCGCTGCTGTTCTTCAACGACGACCTGCCGCTGGTCGGCCAGACCGATCTCAGCCTGTGGACGGTCGGCATCATGCACGTGGTCTGCACCTTCCCGCTGGTCGCCGCGATCGTCTCCGCCCGGCTGGCCCGGTTCGACCGCACGCAGGAAGAGGCGGCGATCGATCTCGGCGCATCGCAGGCGCAGATGCTGCGCCGGGTCGTGTTGCCGCACCTGACGCCGGCCCTGGTGGCGTCGGCGATCTTCGCCTACATGTGGTCGTTCAACAACTTCGAGATCAGCTACTTCGTCGGCGGGCCCGACTACACGTTCCCGGTCTGGGCGTTCTCCACGCTGCGCCATGGCCAGAACCTGCCGATCGTGAACGCGATCTCGACCGTGATCTCGCTCGTCCAGGTGCTGCTGGTGTTCATCGCCTGGCGGATCGCCCGGCCGCGGCCCGACCGCGGCGATGCCGGCGGGTTCATGCCGATGGGCGGCGTGGGCTAGTGGCCGTCGTCGCCGCCGCACCTCCTCGCGCACGCGGAAAGCGCGGGATCCTGCGCCGCTCGCTACGGCCGCTCGCCTACCTGTGGTGCCCGACCGGCCTGCTGATCCTGTTCTTCCTGGTGCCGATGGTGATCATGCTGAAGATCAGCTTCCACCACGAGTCGCTCTACGACTTCCGCACCGGCTGGACGCTCGACAACTACCGGGAGATCATCACCGACCCGATCTACCGCCGCGTCGCCCTCGACACCTTCTGGATCGCGAGCGCCGCCATGATCATCCAGCTGGCGATCGGCCTGCCGCTGGCCTACGTGATGGCGTTCCGCGCCGGCCGCTTCGAGCTGCCGCTGCTGCTGGCCCTGGTGCTCGCCGACGAGCTGAACCCGATCGTGCGGATCTACGCCTGGCGCCAGCTGCTGGGCCGCGAGGGGTTGATCAACGACGCGCTGCAGTGGCTGCACATCACCAACGCCCCGGTGGACTGGCTGCTGTTCAGCAAGTTCGCCGTGATCGTCGTGCTCTCGACCAGCTGGCTGACGTACACCGTGATCCCGATCTACGCCGCCATGAAGGCGATCGACGGCCGGCTGTTCGAGTCGGCGGTCGACCTCGGCGCCGGCTGGTTCACCACGTTCCGCCGCGTGCTGCTGCCGCTGGCCGCGCCGGGCATCTTCGTGGCGCTGATCCTGGTCTACATCCCGCTGTTCAGCGAGTTCGCGACGCCGGCGCTGGTCGGCGGCCGCAGCGGCTACATGCTGGGCTCGCTGGCCAACAGCCTGATCCTCGAGCAGGGGGACTGGGGCGCCGGAGCGGCGCTCAACTTCCTGCTCCTGGCGGCGTCGGCGCTGGTCGCGCTGCTCGCCTACTACCTGTCCAAGCTGAACACCCTCGAAACGTAGGAGCCGAACCGGATGCACGACCTCACCATCTCGACGATCGCCGCCCGCGAGGTGCTCGACTGCCGCGGCCTGCCCACCGTCCAGGTGGACGTCCGCCTGGCCGATGGCACGCTCGGCCGCGCCGACGTGCCGGCCGGCCGCTCGACAGGCTCCAACGAGGCGTTCGAGCTGCGTGACGGCGGCGCCCGCTTCGGCGGGTTCGGCGTGCTCGGCGCGGTCGCGAACGTGAGCTCCCAGATCGGTCCGGCGCTGGTCGGCGCGAGCGTGGAGTCGCAGCGCGACCTCGACCGCCGGCTGATCGAGCTCGACGGCACCGAGGACAAGTCCCGGCTGGGAGCCAACGCGCTGCTCGGCGTGTCGCTGGCCGCCGCCCGGGCCGCCGCGGCGGCGGGCGGGACGCCGCTCTACCGCCACCTGAACGGCAACGGGCACCTCCTCCCCGTGCCGCTGATCAACCTGATCAACGGCGGCCGGCACGCCTCCAACGATCTCGACTTCCAGGAGTTCATCATCATGCCGGTGGGCGCCGAGAGCCTGCTGCACGCGCTGCAGATCGGCACAGAGGTGAACCTCAAGCTGGCGGACATCCTGCTCGACCGGTTCGGCAAGGTCGCGCTGAACACCGGCGACGAGGGCGGCTTCGCACCGCCCATGTCGAGCCCGCACGAGGCGCTCGAGCTCCTCCACGAGGCGGTTCGGGCATCCGGCTACGAGGAGCTGATCGTCTACGGCCTGGACTGCGCCGCGACGCACCTCTACGACCCGGCGACGGACACCTATACGGTGGCGGGCGAGCGCTACGACCGGGCGGGCATGATCGGGCTCTACCAGGAGCTGATCCAGCGCTTTGGCATCGTCACGATCGAGGATCCGCTGACCGAGGAGGACTTCGAGGGCTTCGCCGAGCTGACCGAGGCGAGCGGCATCCAGATCGTCGGTGACGACCTGTTCGTAACCAACCCGCGCCGGCTGGCCCAGGGCCTCGAGGTGGGCGCGGCCAACTCCCTGCTCTGGAAGGTCAACCAGATCGGCACGCTGTCCGAGGCGCTGGATGCTGCCGAGCTGGCTCACCGCAGCGGCTACACCGTGGTCGTCTCCGAACGCTCCGGCGAGACCGAGGACCCGATCATCGCCGACCTGGTCGTCGCCCTGAACGCCGGCCAGATCAAGACCGGCGCGCCGGTGCGCGGCGAGCGGACGGCCAAGTACAACCGCCTGATCCAGATCGAAGAGGAGCTCGGCCCGACCAGCGCGTACGCCGGCCGGTCGGTCGTGCGTTCCCCGCGGGTGGCTGCGTGACGACAACCCGCCGCACCCAGGTGCGCAACCGCGACGCCCTGCTGGCGCTGGGCCTTCCCGACCTGCGCACAGCGGTGCTCGACGTCCTCGAAGCGGGCCTCGAGGCCAGCGATCCCGCGCTGGCGGTCGACCGCCGGCTGTCGTTCGACGGGGCGGTGCTGACCGCCGACGGCCGGCCGTATCGGATCGCCGGACGGAGCGTGATGGTGCTCGGCGCCGGCAAGGCCAGCCTGCGCATCGCCGTCGCGCTGGAGGCGATGCTGGGCGACTGCATCGACGCCGGACTGGTCGTCGTCCCCCGCGGGCAGGGCGGCCGCCTGGACAGGATCGAGGTGATCGAGGCCGACCATCCGCTGCCCAGCCCCGACAGCGTGACCGCGGCCCGCCGGCTGATGGCGCTGGCCGGCACGGCCCGGCCGGGCGACCTCGTGATCTGCTGCTTCACCGGCGGCAGCTCGGCGCTCGCCAGCCTCCCGCCCGCCGGCATCGACCACCAGCACAAGCACACCCTCCACCGCCTGCTGCTGCAGAGCGGGGCGTCGATCGCCGAGGTGAACTGCGTCCGAAAGCACGTGTCCAGCTTCAAGGGCGGCCGCCTGGCGGTCGCGATGGGGGGCGCGACGATCCTCAACCTCACGGTGTCGGACGTCGCCGGCGACCCGCTGGACGCGATCACCGACCCCACCGTTCCCGATACGACCTCGGTCGCCGACGCGATCGCCGTGCTCGAGCGCCATGGCCTGTGGAACGCGGTGCCCAGGCCGGTGCGCGCGCACCTGTCCGACTCCGCCCGGGCGGAGTCGCCCTCGCTGGAGACCGCGGACATCGACACCCTGATGCTGGTCAGCGGCGAGCTCGCCTGCCGGGCGATGGCCGACCGCGCAACGCAGCGCGGTTACAGCCCGGTGGTGCTCTCGACCAGCATCGAGGGCGAGAGCCGCGAGGTCGGCGCGACGCTGGTGTCCCTGGCCCGCGAATCGCACACCCGAGGCCGACCGTTCCCTCCGCCGTGCATGCTGGTCGGCTGCGGCGGCGAGACCACCGTCACGGTGACCAACGGCGCGCGCTTCGGCGCGGGCGGCCCCAACCAGGAGGCCGCGATCGGCGCGGCGCTGCGACTGAAGCCCGGCGAGCGGATCGTCGCAGCGTTCGTCGACACCGACGGGCTGGACGGCGGGACGGACGCCGCCGGCGCGATGGTCGACGGCACGACCGCCGCACGCGCGTCCGCCGCCGGTGTCGACCTGCGGGCGGCGATCCTCGGCCACACCTCGCGGCACGCGCTGCAGCAGGTCGGCGAGCTGCTGGTCACCGGCCCCACCGGCACCAACGTCAACGATATGTTCGCGATCGCCGTCGACCTTGCGGAGGAACCATGAGCGCAGACGACCGCACGGGCGAGATCGTCCTCGAACACGTGTCCAAGAGCTTCGGCTCGGTCGTGGCGGTGGACGACGTCGCCTTCACCATCCCCGGAGGGCTCGTTCTTCTCGATGCTCGGCCCCAGCGGCTGCGGCAAGACGACGACGCTGCGCATGATCGCCGGCTTCGAGGAGCCCGACGCCGGCCGCGTCCTGCTCCAGGGCGACGACATCACCTGGGTGCCGCCCGCCAAGCGCCACGTCAACATGGTGTTCCAGGCGTACGGCCTGTTCCCGCACATGACCGTGACGGAGAACATCGAGTTCGGGCTGCGGATCAAGCGGCTGCCGAAGGACGAGATCCGCCGGCGGGTGGCCGAGATGCTGGGCATCGTCCGGCTGGAGGGCATGGAGAAGCGCCGTCCTGCGCAGCTCTCCGGCGGCCAGCAGCAGCGGGTCGCGCTGGCCCGTGCGCTGGTCAACCAGCCTGCGGCGCTGCTGCTGGACGAGCCGCTGGGCGCGCTCGACCTGAAGCTGCGCAAGGAGATGCAGCTGGAGCTGAAGCGGCTGCAGTCCGAGACCGGCACCACGTTCGTGTACGTCACGCACGACCAGGAGGAAGCGCTGACCATGAGCGACTGGATCGCCGTGATGAGCGGCGGCGTGGTCGAGCAGCTGGCGCCGCCCCGCGAGCTCTACGAGCGGCCGGCGACGACGTTCGTGGCCGGGTTCATCGGCACCTCGAACCTGCTGACGCTGCGGGTCGACGAGCGTGACGGCGACCTGGCCGCAATGCGCCTCGGTGACGGCGAGCGGATCTTCGCTCGCTGCGATCTGCCGGCCGGCGCCACCACGCAGATCACGGTGCGCCCCGAGAAGATCAAGCTCGGCGACGAGGGCCATTGGAACAACGGCGCCTGCGAGGTCACCGCGACGGTGGCCGACGTCGTCTACCTGGGGTCGACCACGCAGATCTCGGTCGACCTGCCGACAGGGGAGCGGCTGGTGGTCGATCGGCTGAACGACGACAGCTCGGCCGCCGACCCGGCCCGCGGCCAGCGGGTGACGCTGCACTGGGCGCCCGAACACAGCTTCGTGATCGGCGGCGCGTCCGCCGAGCGATCGCCACAGCAGATCGAGGCGTGATGCTTCCGGTCGACCGCGACGCGCCGCGGATACTCTGCGAGCCCCCGGGTCCGGAGAGCCGCCGGCTGCTCGACCAGGCCGCTCCCCACCTCTACCCGGGGCTGCTGCACGGCTGGGCGCCTCTGGTCATGGCCGCCAAGCGCGGCTACACGGTCGAGGACGTCGACGGCAACGTGTACGTCGACCTGATCTCGGCTTCCGCGTCGGTGCCGGCCGGCGCGGCGCGCGGCGACCTGATCGATCCCGTGGTCGAGGCGATGCGCCGGTACGGCAACGAGGACAGCCACTCCATCCCGTGCCCCGAGCTGCTCGAGCTGTCGGGCCGGCTGCTGGAGATCGCGCCGCCCGGCATCACCCGGGTCGACCTCGCACTGAACGGCACCGAGGCGGTCGAGACCGCGCTCAAGCTGATGCGCCGGGCGACCGGCCGGCCGATGGTGATCGGCTTCTTCTCGTCGTACCACGGCGAGTCGTCGGCCACCGCCGCGCTGGGCGCCGAGAGCAACGACATCAGCCGGGGCATCCGGCCGCTGACCGCGGGCTTCGTGCACGTCCCCTACCCGCACGCCTACCGCTCGCCGCTGGGCCCGCCCCGGCCGGGCGGCAGCGGTGACGCGACGGTCGACTACATCCGCGATCACCTGCTGTTCCACGCGGTCGACCCGGCCGAGATCGCCGGCGTGGTGATCGAACCGGTGGCGGGCTCGGGCGGCGTTCTGGTGCCGCCGGACGACTTCTGGCCGGCGCTTCGCGCACTGTGCGATGAGCACGGCTGGCTGCTCTGCGCCGACGAGGTGAAGACCGGATTCGGGCGCACCGGGCACATGCTGGCGGTCGACCGCTGGGACGTCAGGCCGGACCTCGTGTGCCTGGGCAAGGCGATGGGCGGCGGCGTGATGCCGATCGGCGCCGTAATGGGCACCGAGCGGGCGATGGGCGGATTCGACGACGTCCCCACCGGCAGCACGTGGTCGTGGCTCCCGGCGGCGTGCGCCGCAACGCTGGCGACGCTCGACCTGTACCGTCGCGAGCCGATCCTCGAGAACGTTCGCGTGCTGGAGCAGGTCGCGCTGCGCCGCCTGGGCGAGCTCGCCGACCGCTTCGACGCCGTCGGGGACGTGCGCGTCATCGGCTGCTTCCAGGCGATCGAGCTGGTGCTCGATCGCACCACCCGGGAGCGTGCGCCCGACCTCCAGCATGCGCTGGCCGTCGAGTGTCTGCGCCGCGGCGTGCTCGCCGACTCAAGCAGCACGTCGTACAACATCCAGCCGTCGCTGGCCATGCCGCCGGAGGCGCTGGAGGCGGCCTACGACATCGTCGCGGCCGCCATGGAGACCGTGCTCGCTACCTGACCGTGCCGCGCTGGGACCGCGCGTAGCGGCGCGTCGCGCTCTCGTCCACGAACATCACGACCGGTCCGTGGACGATCAGCCCGTCCGGCGCCCGCTCCCGCAGGAGCTGTGGCAGGAAGTCGTTGGCCAGCCAGTCGCGGCCGTAGGCCACCGCGCAGACAGCGCTCAGGCGGATCAGGTCGTCGTCCAGCCGCTCGGAGTCGTCGACCCGCGGACGGCTGACGAACCGGGTGGGTCCGACCGGCACGATCGCCGCCACGTCGTCCACCAGCTCACGTCCGGCGGCCTCGTCGTTGACGAACAGCTCGACCTCGACGTCCCGCACGCCGCGGGGCAGCGCCCGGGTGGCCAGGATCTGGGAGTTGTGGACGCGCAGCGTCTCGCCGGTGACCGCCCGCAGCTTGGTCGACCGCAGCGACACCTCCTCGACCACACCGGTCAGGTCGAGCGGCTCGACGGTGATCGTGTCGCCGACCTCGAACCAGCCCTCGAAGAACATGAACGTACCGGCCATGATGTCGGTCAGGAACCGCTGCGCCGCGAAGCCGACGATGATGATCAGCAGCGATGCGCTGGCGATCGCGGCGGACTTGCCCGGGCCGATGATCTGCGTCAGCGCGACCAGCAGCGCGATCGTGAAGATCAGGTACCGGACGGTCGTCCCGACCAGCGACACGGTCGTGTCGTGGCGCTTGATCGAGCGCAGGGCCGCCGTGTCCGCGAGGTCGCCGTCGGACGGCAGCCGGCGCCGCTCGATCTTCATCGCCAGCCGGTGGATCAGCACCCGCGAGAGCTTGACAAGCAGCCAGGCGACGACGAACGCCAGGATCGGGAAGAGCACCCTGCGCCAGTTGTCTGTGATGTCTACCTGGGCTGCGAACACGATCCGCACCGTACAACTCGAGGCTAGGAATCGCGACGGTCCAGCTGCTCTGCGAGCGCCTTGGGCGCGCGCCCGAGCCACGCCTCGGTCAGCAGCTCCTCGACCCGGGCCGGATCGGCGGCCGCCAGGTCGACCTTGACGCCGACCAGCCGCTTGCCCCACCACAGCTCGCCGAAGACGTTCGCGTCCTCGAACACCGCGGCCCGCGCCTCCGGTTCGTCGAGCAGCACGTTGCACTCGTTCGCACCCGGCAGCGCAGTGGCGAAGATCTTGCCCCGCACGCGAAACGATGTGCGCTCGTGATGCGGCGCCTCGGTGGTCTCGGGCAGCGAGAGCACGAAGCTGCGGACGTCGTCCAGTGTCACCCGAGGTACTCGTCCAGGCGCGCCAGCGCCTCCGGCATGTTGCGGCGGCCGAAGCCGACGCGGACGTGGCGCGGCTCGTCGTACACCGCTCCCGGCAGCAGCAGCACACCTGCCGAGGCGACCAGCGATGCGCACAGCTGCTCGACGTCGACGTCGCCGGCGAGCTGCGGGAAGCCGATCGGCCCGGCCGCCGGGCGCACCCATGCGAACAGGTCGTCGCGGCGCTCGAAGAAGTCGTCCAGCAGCTGCAGGTTGCCGCGGACGATCTCCAGGTTGCGGTCGAGCAGCGTCCGCCGATTGCGCAGAGCGAGCGTGCTCAGCAGCTCGCTGGGCGCGCTCGAGCAGATCGTCGTGTAGTGCTTGAGGTCGAGCACCGGCTCCAGCAGCGCGCGGTCGCGCGATGCGAGCCATCCCAGCCGCAGCCCGGGCAGGCCGAGGCTCTTGGACATGCTGCCCAGCGAGACCGCGCGCTCGTACGCCTCACAGGCCGCGGGCAGCCGCAGCCCCGGCTCGTGCTCCAGATCGCGGTACACCTCGTCGCAGAACAGCACAGCTCCGCAGCCGCGGGCGATCTCGACCACGCCGGCCAGCTCCCGATGCGTCATGTGGCTGCCGGTCGGGTTGTGCGGCGTGTTCACATAGATCAGGCGCGTGCCCGCCCGCACCAGGCGGGCCAGCTCGTCGAGGTCGTACGCCCAGCCGTCGTCGTGACGCCGCCGCCACTCGCTGACCTCCGCCCCGGTGCTCCGCGACAGCTCGAGCGCCGACTCGTAGCACGGCGTCTCGACCACGGCGTGGTCGCCCGGCCGCAGCAGCGCGTGGCAGCCGAGGAAGATCCCCTCCTCGGCGCAGGAGGTGACCAGCACGTCGTCGGGCTCGAGGCCCTCGTAGCCGGCCGCCAGCTCGGCGCGCAGTGCCGGCGCGCCCGGCGACTCGGTGTACCCGCACCACAGCTCGCGGAGCGCATTCTCGGCGCCGGGCTCGAGCTCGAGCAGCTCGCCAACCGTGCGTGACTCGCAGTCGCTGCTCGACAGCATGTACCGGGCGGTGAACTCGTGCTCGGCGTAGTACTGCTCGATCCGGAACGGCCTCAGCTCCATCGATCCCAACCCTAACCCGCTGGTGCGCGCGGGATCACACGATCCGGTGGAACCGATCCGCGATCCGTGGCGAACCTCCTGCACGGCCACATCGGCCGATCACACGCACGCTTATCGACTTCACGTCGAAAGGATACGAATCCATGCAGAAGATTCCTCTGATCGTTGCCGCACTTGCAGCCGGCGTCGCGCTCGCGGCCGGGTGCGGCTCCTCCGGGTCGAGCGGAAGCTCAGCGATGTCATCGATGATGTCGAACTCGGACATGGTCGCCATGGGTGGCAACGTCGCGGTGACCTCGCCGGCCTCCGATCTCCAGGTCACGCTCGACCAGCTGCTGGGCGAGCACGCGCTGTTGGCCGTGTCGGCGACGCAGAAGGGCTACGACGGCAGCCCCGACTTCACCAAGGTCGCCGGACAGCTCGACCAGAACAGCGTCGCCCTGTCCAAGGCCATCGGCAGCATCTACGGCACCAAGGCCGGCAACCAGTTCCTCAACGGCAAGAACATGTGGCGCGACCACATCACGGACTTCGTCGACTACACCGTCGCACTCAAGAAGCACGACACCGCCGGCCAGCACAAGGCCGTCACCGCACTCAACGCCTACATCACCACCTTCGGCAGCTTCCTGGCCAAGGCCACCGGCCTCCCCGCCACCGCCGTCCAGGGCGACCTCCGCGAACACGTCTCACAGCTCAAGGGCCAGATCGACGCCTACGCACAGGGCCGCTACACCACCTCCGCAACCCTCACCGACCAGGCCTACATGCACATGTTCATGACCGGCCAGATCCTCACCCAGGGCATCGTCAACCAGTCCCCGGACGAGTACGCCGGCTGACCATCAGCACGACCGGCCGGCCGTCCGCCACCGCGGGCGGCCGGCCCGTTGCATTGTCAGGCCGGCGCGCCGGTGACGGTGGACACGGCCTGCGCGGCGACGGCCGCCGCCGCCGCGATCAGGGCCAGCGAGACGATGGTCGCGACGACCCATCCGACGATCCATGTCCTGCTGCCCATCGCCACCCGATCCGGTGTGAACGCTCCGCTCGGGGTACGGCACCCGGCGCCGATCGGAT
The DNA here is from genome assembly GCA_963720885.1 of uncultured Actinomycetes bacterium. Lineage (GTDB taxonomy): Bacteria > Actinomycetota > Thermoleophilia > Gaiellales > JAICJC01 > DATLLN01. Next base: position 662,896 of record CAVRGW010000002.1, read on the forward strand.
TCCGGAGGTGTTCAATGCACCGATGGACCGGCGTGAGCTTCGAGGAGTGCTGGCCGAGGGCGGCTTTCTGGCACCGGACGAGGAGGCCGACGAGCTGATCGCGGCGGCGGCCGGCGACAAGTCCGCGCTGAACGCAATGGTGCGGCGCCGCCTGACCGGCGAGCCGCTCGCCTGGATCACGGGTACGGTCGAGTTCTGCGGTGGGCAGATCCGGGTCGATCCCGGCGTGTTCGTGCCGCGCTGGCACACCGAGCCACTGGTCGTGCGGGCCGCCGAGCTGCTGCCCCCGGACGGCATCGGCGTCGACGTGTGCACCGGCTCCGGTGCGGTCGCCCGGGTAATGGCGCGCCGCCGGCCGGACGCTCGGGTGGTCGGCACCGACCTCGACCCCGCGGCCGTGGCATGTGCGCGGACCAACGGCATCGAGGCGTACGCCGGTGATCTGTTCGCACCACTGCCCCGTGAGCTTCGCGGCGCGATCGACGTCGTGATCGGGGCCGTGCCGTTCGTGCCGACCGACGAGCTGTGGCTGCTGCAGCGGGACACGTTCACGTTCGAGTCGCCGCTGGCCTACGACGGCGGACGCGACGGCTGCGACATCCTCCGCCGGGTGGTCGCCGAGAGTCCGCCCGTCCTGCGCGCCGCCGGTGCTCTGCTGCTGGCGCTGGGCGGCCGTCAGGACGAGCTGCTGCGCCCCGACCTGGAACGCGCGGGCTTCACAGGCGTCCGCGTGTTCACCGACGAGGAGGGCGATGTGCGGGGGATCGAGGCGACGCTAGGCTCCGGGGCATGACGGCAGCCGCCCTCGCACCGACCGTGGAGCTCGTCCACGGCGCCCAGATGCCGCGGCTCGGGCTCGGTACGTCCCCGCTCGACGACGCGGACGCCGAGGCGGCCGTTGCCAGCGCGATCGAACTCGGCTACCGGCTGATCGACACCGCGCACGCCTACGGGAACGAAACCGGCGTCGGCCGTGCGCTGGCGGCGAGCGACGTGGCGCGGGAGGAGCTGTTCATCACGTCCAAGCTGAACGCCGAGTGGCACGGGTTCCAGGAAGCGCAGGACGCCTTCGCGATGAGCGCCGAGAAGCTGGACGTCGAGTACATCGACCTGTTCCTGATCCATTGGCCGAATCCGCGGCAGGATCGGTACGTGGACGCGTTCCGCGGCCTGGTCGAGCTGCTGCGCACCGGTCGGGTGCGCGCCGTCGGCCTCTCCAACTTCAAGCCCGAGCACGTGCAGCGCGTGATCGACGAGACCGGCGCCATGCCTGATGTCAACCAGATCGAGCTCGATCCGACGATCGCCCGCGAAGAGCCACGCGCCTACCACCGGCGGCACGACATCGTCACCGAGTCGTGGAGCCCGCTGGGGAACGGCGGCGAGCTGCTGCAGCTACCGGCGATCGCCGAGATCGCCCAGCGGCACGGACGGACGCCCGCGCAGATCGTGCTTCGCTGGCACGTCCAGATCGGCGCGGTGCCGATCCCCAAGTCGGCGAACCCCGCGCGCCAGGCTGAGAACCTGGCCGTGTTCGACTTCGAGCTCGATCAGGCGGAGATGGACGCCATCGCAGAGCTCGACCGCGGCGAGTCGGCCGCAACCGACTCGGACGGCTTCGGCCACTGACCGGACGGTCTCTTCCCTTCCGTCCGATTTCTCGTTAGCATCGCCACGTGGCGCCTGCCACGGCAATGGTTCCAGGGGATCAGGGGGTTCGAAGATGAGATGGATCGCACGATGTGCGGTTGTCGTGTTCGGCGTGGCCGCGGTGGCGGTCGTGCTTGCCGGGTCGGCGACGGCGACGACGGCAACGAAGCACGTGCCACTGGCGCACCACGCAGCGAGCTTCGCTGCCGGTAAGCGCCCGCCGCTGCTGAGCGTCTCGCCGAATGCGTTGCCACCGAAGTACGCGGTCGTCAACAGCGGAGCGCTGACGTCGCCCGCGAACATGCAGGTGCACGGCTCCGTTTCCTGCCCGGCGAAGACGGTCACGTACGGTGGCGGCGTGATCGTCAGCTCCAACTCGACGGCGGTCAGCATCAACAGCTCGTACCCGCAGTCGACCTCCTGGTCGGTCGACGTCAACAACGCGACGGCGTCGCCGACCACGTTCACCGTCTACGTCGTCTGCGCCAAGAAGAACGCCTCCTGGGCGCTCGTGTCCGGCAACCTGACGGCGAACCCCACAACGGCGCAGACCCGGGCGACAGCAACCTGCCCGGCGGGCGACAAGATCCTGAGCGGTGGCGGGTTCTCAGACTCCTTGAACACTTCCGTGAACGAGAACTCCACGTTCCCGACCAAGTCGGGCAAGGGACAGACGGCGGTGTACGGCTGGGCAATCGACCAGAACAACGGCAGCGCCGGCGCCGCCAACGTCCGGGCCTGGGCCGTCTGCGGTCATGCGACGGGGTACAAGGAAATCATCGCGACGGCATTCGCCAATCCCGCGGGTGCCCAGTCCGGCGGCACCGCACGCTGCCCGACGCCGAAGGTGCCTCTGGGTGGCGGCGTGCTCTCGTCCTCGGGATCGACGCTCGTCAACCTGAACAGCAGCGTTCCGGTCGACGTCGGCTGGACGGTGTTCGAGAACAACGCCTCCACAGGGCCGGCGACGTTCAACGCGTACGTGATCTGCGCCGGGACATGAGCTGAAGGTCGGGTTCCGGCGGCGCGCCCTCCGCGGTGCGCTGCCGGAACCGGAGTCGCTGATTCAACATCGCCGGTCCAGGGCAAGCATTCACCATGGATCCGCACGCCCTGAGGAGCCGCCGCGCCGGGCGTCTGATCGAGGGCATCGTTGCCGGAGCCCTCGAAGACGAGCTGGTGCAGCTGCACGGCTCGATTGTCGCCAGCCTCGAGCTGTTCCCGGTACCCGACGCGGTCGAGCTGGTGTTCGACCCCGCATTGCGGATGCTCACCGGCAGCGCCAGGCAGCGCGCGAGCGTCGCGATGGGCGAGCACCTGCCGCTCTACTTCGGCCTTACGGCCGCCGATCGGATCTTACTCAGCCGCTGAACGCGCCACGCGCCGCGTCAAACAGGGGGCGTCGCGGTGCGTCGGGGAAACCGGCGGAACGGACTCCAACCGACGGTCCCCGCGGCCGAGGCGCGAAGGTCGAGGAGATAGCCGGCGAGCTCCGGGTTGGTCTCGAGGTCGCTGCGGATGCCGTCGAGCGCACAGCCCTCATCGGCCCAGAACGGACATGCTGTCCCGGGGCAGCGTTCGCTCCGCCCGACCGCTTCCTGCAGCGTGCAGAATTTGTGCGTCATCACGCGTTGGCCGGTTCGGGGGCCGCCGCTTGCCAGGCGAACGACTGTGCGAGCACCCGCGGGTTGGCCACGAGCGTCGCCATCTTGGTGAGATGTCCGAGGCCCAGCGATGCGGCCAGCCGTCGCACGTCTCCGAACGGCTGCTCGCCTTCGAAGATCAGCACCACGTCGGTGTCGCCCAGGAATGCGACATGCCGGATCAGCCCGTGCTCCGCGAGGGAGAACGGCGGCCCCTGGTCAAGCGTCCGCTCGAGCTCGTCTCGCTTTCCCGGGCGGATCTGTGCAATGACTGCGATCTGGTGTGACATCGTCGACTCCCTTCGTTGAGCACAGACTGCCGGGCGGGCTCACGCCGCGCGTCCGGGCAGGCACTGCACCTGACTGCGGGGAACCCGCAGCGGCCCATTTCTACGTAGACTTCGCCGATGGTTGACCCGTCGACGGCCACGCGCACCGAGCGCCTGCAAGCACTGCTCCAGGCTGGACTCGCGGTGGCAAGCGGCCTGGAGGTGGATCAGGTGCTGCGGCGCGTCGTCGATGCCGCCCGCACGCTCACCGGCGCAAGGTATTCGGCTCTCGGGGTGCTCGACGACTCGGGCACCGAGCTCGCCGAGTTCATCACGTCCGGGATCGACGATGAGGGCCACAGACTGATTGGCGACCTCCCTCGTGGGCGCGGCATCCTGGGGGTGCTGATCCGGGACGCACAGCCGCTGCGGCTGGCCGATCTCAACGAGGATCCGCGCTCCGTCGGATTCCCGCCGGGCCATCCCCCGATGCGCAGCTTTCTTGGCGTTCCCGTGATGGCGGGTGGCGCGGTGTTCGGAAACCTGTATCTGACCGAACGGGCCGAGGGTGAGTTCACGGAAGAGGACGAGCAGGTCGCGACCCTGCTCGCCGCCCAGGCCGGAGTTGCCATCCAGAACGCGCGGCTGTACGCCAGGATGAACGAGCATGCCGAAGCGCTTCGCCGGGCGCTCGGTGACCTGTCCTCGGTCTCCGTGATCAACGAGTCGATCCTCAGCGGCCAGCCTCGCGAGCGCGTGCTCACGGTGATCGCCGAGCGTGTTGCCGAAAGCCTCGGTGTCCGCCTGGTCGCCGTGGCCGTCCCCGACGCAGACGGGTCGGGGTCGACGTATGTCGCCGCTGCGGGTGCCGGCCATGCCGACGTCGTCGGCACGCCGGTCGCGCCCGCCTCGACAACGGAAACGGTGCTGCTGGCGCGGCGCTCGGTGACGATCGAGGACCCGGAGGCCGGCGACGAGCTCGGCGCGCGGACCGCGGTGTTCGTCCCGCTGCTGCACCGCGGTGATGCGCTGGGCGTGATCGCGGCCGCCGATCCGCTCGACGGCCGCCAGTTCGACGGCGACGACCTGGGCGTGCTAGGGCTGTTCGCCGCCCGATCCGTGTTGGCGCTCGAGGTGAGCCGTGGGCTCGAGGCCGAGCGGCGCCGGGTCGAGGCCGAGGGACGGTTGGCCGAGGCCGAACGGCGAGGCCAGGCTCGGCGGGAGATGATCGGTCGGATCGTCGAGGCGCAGGAGGCCGAACGCGGCAGGATTGCCCGCGAGCTGCACGATGAATTCGGACAGCACCTGGCCTCCGTTCTCCTCGGCCTCAGGCTGGTTGAGCAGGCGGGCGTTGCAGACGAGGCGAAGGAGGCGATGACCGAGCTGGTCGAGACGATCAACGTGGCAATTGCGCAGCTGCGTGCGCTGGCCATCGAACTGCGCCCGACCGCGCTCGACGACTTTGGGCTGGTGCCTGCGCTCGAACGGCTGACCGATTCCTACGCCCGCCGCACCGGCATCTCGACGGAACTGGCCTTCGGTGATCCGCACGCGCGCCTGCCCAGCCAGACGGAGACGGCGATCTACCGGGTCGTCCAGGAGAGCCTGACGAACGTGGCGAAGCATTCGGGAGCGACAGCGGTGGCCGTTCGCGGTGAGGCGCGGGGTGACGAGTTCGTCGTCCGGATCGTCGATGACGGTCGCGGGTTCGATCCACACGAGGTTTCAGGAGGTTTCGGCTTGGGCTCGATGCAGGAGCGTGCAGCGTTGGTGGCGGGGACGGTGCGCTTGACGTCGTCGCCAGGCGAGGGAACGACGGTCGAGTTCCGGGTGCCGAGGTGAACCGCGTCCTGGTCGTGGACGACCATTCACTCGTGCGGGCCGGGATCTCGCTCTTGCTCGAGCACCAGGACGACATGGAACCCGTCGGCCAGGCCGGAACGGCTGCCGAGGCCATCCGGCTGACGGCCGACCTGGCTCCGGACATCGTGCTGCTCGACGTCACGCTGCCGGGCGGGAGCGGGCTGGAGTGCCTCCCCGAGCTGCTGGTTGCCAGCCCCGGCGTGAAGGTGCTGATGCTCTCGATGCACGAGGACGCCAGCTACGTTCGCGCCGCCCTGTCTGCGGGAGCGGCGGGGTACGTGCTGAAGGACGCGGCCTACGAGGAGCTGGTCGACGCGATCCGTAAGGTCGCCGACGGCCAGTCGTATGTCGCGCCGGCGCTCGGGGCGAAGCTTGCGGTGCAATCGGAGTCGGCCGCCGACGACGAGCTCTCCGAACGGGAGCGGGAGGTGCTGTCGCTGCTCGCACGCGGCTACACGAACCAGGAGATTGCGGCGAGGCTGTACGTCAGCGTCCGCACCGTCGAGTCCCACCGCGCGCACATCCTGACGAAACTCCGGCTCTCGACCCGGGCGGATCTCGTGAACTACGCGCTCGAGTCCGGGCTACTCCGGCCGGAACAGGAAGGCTAACCCGGTACCGCGAGCACCGGACACGGTGCCAGCGCCACCAAGCGCTGCGCGACAGCACCGACCACGGTACTCCTGAACGCAGAGCCGCCTCCGCGAACGCCGCTCACCACGACGTCGGCGCTCCATACCCGCGCCAGTTCGGCAATCGCCGAGGCCGGCTGGCCGTCACCCTCGACGACCGCCAGCCGCGCGGGAATCCCGGCCCTGCGCAGCTCGGCCACCTGATCCCTGACGGCGGGCAGGCTGGCGCCCGCATCTGCAACGTGAACAACGATCACGCGTGACCCGTTGTGCTGGGCGAGCTCTGTGGTGGAGCGCACCGCAGCGTGCGATTCGGCCGACCCGTCGGTCGCAAGGAGAATGGTTTCGAACATTCCTCTCAGGATCGCCGTGACCGCGCAGTGCGGCATCGGGGTCTTCCCCTATGCACGCTGGGCGAACCCCCCGATGTCAGCCCGGCGATTGGCGGCGATGCTCGAATGGTCAACGTCGTTTCCATGCGGGAGGAAATCGTGTTCAAGCGCATCGTGTTGGGGCTGGATGGCTCGGATGAGTCGACCAGGGCGCTCGAGTTCGCGAGGAAGCTCGCGACGAGCGAGGACGCACATGTCGAGATCGTGCACGTCCACGAGTACATGATCGGCGGCCGGGCGGGCATGCAGCCCGTGCGCGCGAACGAGGACGAGCTCGAGGCGATCGTCCGTCGGCAGGCGGAGGCCCTGAAGAGCGACGGGATCGACGCGCAACTGACCATCGTCTCAACGTCCGCGGGAGGACCGGCGCATGTGCTGGCCGATCACGCGCGGGCCGGCGATGCCGACGTCATCGTCGTCGGTACGCGCGGTCGCACGACGCTGGCCGGCCTTCTGCTGGGCAGCGTGACGCAGCGGCTGATGCACGTCTCACCGTGCCCCGTGCTGGCCGTTCCCAGCCGAGTCGCCTCGGAGACCTCGACCGACGCCGCGACCGCCGCGGCAGTGGGCTAAAGGGGAGTTGTGATCGATGACTGACACAACCGATGTCGCCGCGCCGCGTCCCGGTAGCCGCCGGCTGAAGCGTTCGATGGGGCTGTGGATGGCCACGGCGCTCGTCGTCGGCAACATGATCGGTTCCGGCGTGTTCCTGCTGCCCGCGTCGCTGGCCGGCGCCGGCGGCCCGATCTCGCTGCTGGGCTGGGTGCTGACGGGAGCGGGTGCGATTCTCCTGGCGCTGGTGTTCGCGAACCTGGCCCGCGCGTTCCCGCGCGAGGGCGGCCCGTACGCCTATGCGCGGCGGGCGTTCGGCGACTTCATCGGCTTCCAGACCGCCTGGGGCTACTGGATCGCGGCCTGGGCGGGCAACGCTGCCATCGCCACAGCATTCGTGGCCTACGCCACGGTGTTCTGGGGCAAGCTTGGCACCAGCAACCTCGCTGCGGCGATCACCGGCCTGGCCATCATCTGGCTGCTGACAGCAATCAACATCCTCGGCGCGCGTGAGAGCGGCGTCGTCCAGGTGGTTACCACCGTCCTCAAGTTCGTGCCGCTGCTGGCCATCGGCGTGATCGGCCTGTTCTCGGTCAAGGGCGGCAACTTCACGCCGTTTTCGCCGGATGATCACTCGCTGTGGGATCAGTTCGGTGCGATCAGCCTGGCCGGCACCTTCACGCTGTGGGCGTTCATCGGCCTCGAGTCGGCCACCATCCCGGCCGAGGAGGTCAAGGATCCCGAGCGGACGCTGCCGCGGGCGACCATCATCGGGACGGTCGCCACGACCGTGTTGTACATCCTGGCGACGGTCGCGATCTTCGGGATCATCCCGGTCAACGAGCTGGCCAACTCCAACGCGCCGTTCGCGGACGCTGCGGGACAGATCTTCGGCGGCTCGTGGAACAAGGTGATCGCCGCGATCGCCATGATCTCCACGTTCGGTGCGCTGAACGGCTGGATCCTCCTGCAGGGGCGGGTACCTCTGGCCGCGGCCCGCGACGGGCTGTTCCCGGCCAGGTTCGCCAATGTGCACGGCACGCGACGTACCCCCGTGTTCGGTCTGATCGTCTCGTCGCTCCTGCTGAGCGGTCTGATGCTGATGAACTACAACTCGAGCCTGGTCGACCAGTTCAACCAGGTCATCCTCTTGGCCACCTTGACGACGCTCGTGCCGTACGCCTTCTCGGCCGCGGCGCAGCTGCAGATGCTGTTCCAGGACCGGGCGCTGTTCAATCCGAAGCACCTGGTTCGCGACGCCGCGATCGCGGCACTCGCCTTCGGCTACTCGTTCTGGATGATCTGGGGCGCCGGCGAGGAGATCATCGCCAAGGGCTTCCTCCTGCTGACCGCGGGAATCCCGGTGTACGTCTTCCTCAAGTGGCGACAGCACACCAACGACGCTGCCGCGCCTGAGGCGCAGCAGCTGCCGACGGCCACCACGGCACCTCAGGCGATGGAGCCCGTGCGATGATCGAGTCGCGCGGACACTCCACCGCAGTCCGGTCGCGGCTGGGCGTGCAATCCGAGGTCGGCACGCTGCGACGGGTCATGCTGCACCGGCCCGGTCGTGAGCTTGCTCGGCTGACTCCGACCAATAAGGACGACCTGCTGTTCGACGACGTCCTGTGGGTAAAGCGAGCACGCCAAGAGCACGACGCGTTCGCGGACACCCTCGAGGAGCGAGGCGTCGAGGTGCTGTACCTGGAGTCGATGCTGGCCGACACGCTGGCCGACCAGAGGGTGCGGGAGGAGGTGATCGAGCGGACGCTGACAACCGCCCCGCTCGGCCCCTGCCTCGGCCCCGCGGTGGCCGAGTGGCTGGCGGCGATGCCGGCGGCCGAGCTTGCGGAGCGGCTGGTCGCCGGGATCACGCGCGACGAGCTGCCGTTCAACAGTCCGGCGCTTGCCTATCAGGTGACCCGGGTTGGATCGTTCGTGCTGACGCCGCTTCCCAACCACCTGTTCACGCGCGACACCAGCGCGTGGATCTATGGCGGGGTCAACCTCAGCGCGATGGCGAAGCCCGCCCGAGTGCGGGAGTCCGTTCACCTCGACGCGATCATCCGACACCATCCGAGCTTCCCGCCGGATGAGTTCGGTGTGTGGAGTGACGAGGGTGCCGGCGCGGGCTCGATCGAGGGCGGTGACATCCTCGTCATCGGCAACGGTGCGGTCGTCGTCGGCATGGGCGAGCGCACGACCCCTGCCGCGGTGGAGCGGCTGGCGCTCCGGCTGTTCGAGGCCGGCGCGGCCAATCGCGTCATAGCCGTCGTCCTGCCGGCACAACGCTCGGCGATGCACCTCGACACCGTCATGACGATGATCGACCGGGACGCGTTCACGATCTATCCCGAGCTGCGCGCGTCGCTCGACGCGTATTCGCTCACCCCGCACGACGGCCGGCTCTCCGTGTCGCCCGAGCCCGATCTGTTCGCCGCCATGGCCGAGGCGCTCGAGGTCGGCGAGGTGCGGCTGTTCGAGACGGGGGGCGACCGGTTCGAGGCCGAGCGCGAGCAGTGGGACGACGGCAACAACGTCCTCGCGGTCGCACCCGGCGTCGTCGTCGCCTACGAGCGCAACGTCGACACGAACACCCGTCTCCGGCACGCCGGCATCGAGGTGATCACGATCGCGGGTGCCGAGCTCGGCCGTGGCCGCGGCGGCCCCCGCTGCATGTCCTGTCCAATCGAGCGCGATGAGGCAAGGTGAGCATGATGACGGTGAAGACACACGGCACGCGGGTTCGCGACGTGCTCGCGGCGAGCGACCTGTCGGCGGGGGAGTTGCGGGAGCTGCTCGATCTCTCAGCGGTGATGAAGCGCGACCCGAACCGGTTCCTGGGAGCGTTGACGGGAGAAACGGTGGTCTGTTTCTTCCAGAAGCCGTCCACCCGCACCCGGGTCTCGCTGCACGGCGCTGTCGCGCGGCTGGGAGCGGTACCGCTGCTGTTGCGTCCCGATGAGCTGCAGCTGGGGCGAGGCGAGCCGATTGCCGACACCGCACGAGTGCTGTCAAGCTACTCGTGCGCAATCGCGGCACGCGTGTTCTCCCAGGACAGCATCGCGGAGATGGCGCGAAACGCCACTGTTCCCGTGATCAACGCATTGTCGGATGCCCACCACCCCTGTCAGGCCCTGGCCGATCTGCTCACGATCGAGCAGCACTTCGGCAGCCTGGCCGGCATCCGGCTGGCCTACGTGGGCGAGGGAAACAACGTCGCCCATTCGCTGATGGAGGCGGGTGCGCTGGCGGGAATGCACGTCGCCGTGGCGTCGCCCGACGGGCTCGGGCCCGACGCAGAGGTCGCCACCCGAGCCCTGCGGATGGCAGAGCGCCATCACGGCACCATCGAAGTCGTGTCGAACCCGAGGTCGGCCGTGGTCGACGCCCACGTGGTGTACACCGACGTCTGGGTGTCCATGGGCGACGAGGCGGACGCGGAGGCGCATGTCGCCTCACTCCGCCCGTATCAGGTGAACGGCGAGCTGATGGCCGCTGCGCGCAAGGATGCGATCTTCATGCACTGTCTCCCTGCGCATCGCGGCGAGGAGGTCACCGGCGGCGTGATCGACGGCCCGCAGTCGGTCGTCTGGGAACAGGCGGCCAACCGCCTGCCCACCGAACAGGCGCTGATCTACGCCCTCGTCACAGGTGACTGGGAGGGCGATAAGTGAGCACGATCGTTGTCGCTCTGGGAGGCAACGCACTCGCTCGGCGAGGCGAGCCGATCACGGCTGAGGTTCAGCGCCGGAACGTCGAGGGCGCGGTGCGAGCGCTGGCACCGCTGTTCGACGACGGACATACGGTTGTTCTGACCCACGGGAACGGCCCGCAGATAGGGGTGCTGCTGCTCGAGACCGAAGCTGACCAAACGGCGGGGCCGTACCCTCTCGACGTGCTCGGCGCCGAGAGTGAGGGCATGATCGGCTACCTGCTCGAGCAGGAGTTGAGGCGCCAAGCACCCGGCCGCTCTGTGGCGACCCTCCTGACGCAAACCGTCGTGGGCAGCGATGACCCGTCGCTCGGCATGCCGACCAAGCCGGTTGGCCCGGTGTATGACGAGGCCACCGCCCTTCGGCTTCGCAACCAGCGCGGCTTCGCCGTGGCACGGGACACAGGGGGATGGCGTCGAGTCGTCCCGTCCCCCGTCCGTTGCGACTGCTGGAGGAGCGATCCATCCGACTGCTCGTCGACGCCGGTGTCACGGTGATCGCCTCTGGTGGCGGCGGCGTACCGGTGATCGTCGATCTGGATGGCCGGCCACAGGGGGTGGAGGCGGTGGTCGACAAGGATCTGGCGGCGGTCGTCCTCGCCCGAGCGGTGGGGGCAGACATCCTGCTCCTGCTCACGGACGTCGATCGTGTCTACACGGCGTTCGGTACACCCGATGCCCAGGGACTCGACGAGCTCACCGTCGAACAGGCCCGATCTCTCGTGCACGGGCCGGAGCTTGCGGCCGGAAGCATGCTCCCGAAGGTCGATGCCTGTGCGGAGTTCGCCGGTTCTGGCGGCATCGCGATCATCGCCGCGCTCGCCCACGCGTCCGATGCGATCCGCGGTACCGCCGGCACGCGCGTGGTGCCGAGCTCGGTGCCTGTCGCTGCGTCGACCGCGTGAGCATGACATCGCGGGTCCCGGCGGTTGCTGCGGGCGCGGGCACCCTCGTCGGGTGCGCGGCCTGGCTGGCCGGGTTCGGCGACGCAGCAAGCGCGATCTGGGCCGCGACGACGCTGCTGCTGCTCGTTCCGCTGACCTGGTCGGTCGTCAAGACGCTCGCGCGTGGTGACGTCGGCGTGGACGCGGTCGCGCTGCTCGCGATGGGCGGAGCGCTCGCCGTCGGCGAGTACCTTGCGGGAGCGGTGATCGCAGTGATGCTCGCGGGCGGAAACGCCCTCGAGGAATATGCGCAGGGGCGCGCCGGGCGGGAGCTCTCCGCACTCGTGTCGAAGATCCCCACCACCGCTCGAGTCCGGCGCGGCGGCGACGTCGTCACCGTGCCCGTCGATCGCCTCGACCCGGGCGATCGGATGGTCGTCAACACCGGCGACACCGTCGCCGCGGATGCCCAACTCGTGTCGGCACATGCCGTGTTCGACACGTCCTCGCTGACCGGGGAGCCGCTCCCCGTCGACGTGGCCGCCGGAGCACAGGTGGCAAGCGGGTCGGTCAACGCCGGGCCGCCTGTCGAGCTGGACGCGATCCGTCGGGCGGGCGAGAGCACATACGCCGCCATCGTCCGGCTGGTCGAGTCCGCGCAGGGCTCGAAGGCCCCGTTCGTTCGGATGGCTGATCGGTACGCCGTGTGGTTCCTCGGGCTGACCGTGATGCTGGCCGTCGGTGCCTGGGTGGCGTCCGGCGACCCGGTGCGCGCGGTCGCCGTGCTCGTGGTCGCCACCCCGTGCCCGCTGATCCTGGCTGCGCCCGTCGCACTCGTGTCCGGCGTATCCCGGGCGGCCAGGGCCGGAGTCATCGTGAAGGGGGCAGGGGTGATCGAACGGCTGGCGGCGACGCGCACCGTCCTGCTCGACAAGACCGGGACGCTGACGCTGGGCACGCCGGTGGTCGACGCGGTGCATCCGCAGCTGATTTCCGGCGGTGACCAGCTTCTGGTCGCCGCGGCGTCGCTGGACCAGGCATCCAGCCACGTCGTCGCAAAGGCCCTGGTGAACGAAGCCGAGCGCCGCGCGATGCCGCTGCAGTACCCGTCGGACGTCGCCGAGTCCCCGGGGCAGGGGATCCGTGGACGGGTGAACGGCTCGACCGTCGCGGTGGGCAGCCGCACGTTCCTCCGCGGACTCGGCATCGACGTCCCACCCGGTGAGCCGAGCACCGGTCGAGCCGACGTGCAGGTTGCGATCGACGATCGCTACGCCGGTACGATCAGCGTCACCGACCGCTTGAGACCCGATGCTGCCAGCCTGGTCGATCGCCTCCACGAAAGCGGGATCCGCGACATCGTGCTGGCCACCGGCGACCAGGCCTCGGTCGCGCGTGCGATCGCGGATCAGGCCGGGATCGAGCAGGTCCACCCCGAGCTGTCCGCCGAGCAGAAGATGCAGCTGATAATCGAGCTCCGCGCGCGACCGGGCGACGCGGGTGTGGTGATGGTCGGGGACGGAGTCAACGACGCCCCGGCGCTCGCGCTCGCCGACGTCGGAATCGCCATGACCGCAGGCTCCGCGACTGCGGCATCGCAGACCGCGGACGCCGTCATCGTGGTCGACCGCGTGACCCGCGTCGCGGATGCGATCGCGATCGGCCAGCGTTCGATGTACATCGCCCGCCAGAGCGTGCTCGTCGGCCTCGGCCTCTCCGGATTGGGCATGCTGCTGGCGGCGGCCGGCTTTCTGCCGCCGCTCGCCGGTGCGTTGGCTCAGGAGGCGATCGACGTCGGCGTCATCCTCAACGCCCTCCGGGCGCTGCGTTCCTGACCCCGTCGTCCGCGAACTCCCTGACCCGCTTCCGTGCGCGCCCCGATGCGGCAGCCGCCGCCCCGGAGGATGCTGCGCAGGTACCGGTTGTCGAGCAAGGAGCATCAGATGTCCTCCCAGATGGTTTCGGCTGGCAATCCCGCGATCGCGGTGGGCGACCGCCTTGTGGTGCGCGCGCATCGCCAGGGACAGCCCGAGCAGGATGCGGAGATCCTCGAGGTGCTGAGCGGTCAGCGCGCGGCCTACCGGGTCCGCTGGAGCGACGGCCACGAGAGCATCATCTATCCCGGCTCAGACGTGTTCGTCGAGCACTACCGCCGTCGGGGACGGGGCGGCGGTGCGTAGGAACTGCGGATCGACCGAAGCACGACTTCGGTGGTTTCGCCGATGCCGGTGACCCTCCCGCCGAATGATGCTGGCCTTTCCGTCCACCCCGGGCTCAGGAGTCGATTCGAATGACCATCACCCTTCAACACGATCAGCCCCGAAGCGATTGCCGGCCGGATCTCTCCGGCTACTGGCTGCGTCACTGTCACGGGTTTCAAGTCTTCGGGCCAGACGGTCGTGTCGGGTTCGTCGAAGCAGTCGAGGAGGATGGCGACAGCGTCGACCTGGTGATCTCCGCGGGCCTGCTTCGCCATCGAACGCTGGTCTCACACGGCCACGACGTCGACGAGCTTGACATCGCGCATCGACGCGTCGTGGTCAGCGGATCGGAACCCCGGGACGAGAGCCGTCCGCGGCGATGGAGCCACCAGGGCTGAGACGCCCACTTGGGAAGGAGGTCCGTCGATGATGACCGGACAAACCGGTGTGGGAAGTTCAGGACAAATCGTTGCCGCGCAGCCTGCCGAGTGGCTGCCGGCGCAGACTGTACTGCTGTGCGAACCCGGCATCGAGACCCTGTTCGCGGTGCTGGAGACGGACGCGGCGAACTTCCTCCGTCCGTTCAACCTGCTCAAGGGCCGATCCGAGCATCGTCGGTTCCGCGACCTCCTCCGATCACGAGGTGCGGAGGTGATCGATCTCCGCGAGGCGCTGACACACGGAACCGGGTCGGACGAAGCGGCGCTCGCGCGACTCCGCCGGTGGGCGCACGAGGCGCTCACGTACGAGGCGCCCGCAGCCTCACCCCGCGAGACGACGTTGCTTGCCGCACACCGCAATGCAGCGATCGAGGCGCTCGATCCCGACAGCCTGGCGGACGTCGTCATGCTGCGGCCGGTGATCACGCTGCGGCCGAACGTCCGCCGCCTGGACCCGACGAGCGCCTACAGCGCCCGGTACACGGTGCGACCGGCCGACAACGCGTACTTCATGCGCGACCCGATGATCACGACCGCCCGGGGCGCCGTCGTGGGCAGGCTGTGCCTCGACGCACGCCAACCCGAGAACGACATCGTCCACCACGCGCTCCAGCAGCTCGGCGTCGAACCACTCTGCCGTGTCTGCTCGCCCGGATTTCTCGAGGGAGGGGACTTCATCCCCTGCGGAGGTTTCGTGCTCCAGGGCCAGGGCTTGCTCACCAACGCGGAGGGTGTCCAGCAGCTGCTGGCCGCGCGCGCGTACGGCGACGTCGAGGTCGGCGTTGTGCGCGACCCACGCGCACAGATGGACGAGATGCACCTGGACGCGTATTTCAGCGTGTTCGGTCCCGACCTCTGTGCGATCTGCGACGACAGGCTGGAAGGCCAGCAGCCGACCGTCGACGTCTGGGAGCCGCACGATGAGTCGTACCGGCTGGTTGGCAACCGCCCGTTCATCGAGTACCTGCAGGATCACGGCATGGAGGTGATCACCTTCTCGAAGGGCGAGCAGGACCGGTTCGCCGCCAACGGCCTGCTGACGGACGAGAGGGAGTACATCGGCGATCGCCAGGCCGGCGACCGGTACCAGCGGCTGCTCGAGCAGTCCGGCGTCAAGGCCGAATGGATCGAGTTCGAGCAGCTCGCCGGCGGCTACGGCGGGCCGCACTGCTCGAGCCAGGTGATCGACCGCGCCAGCTCGTCCGGCTAGCGCCGCCCCCACGCGGATCGGCCGCCGGTCAGGGGGCTTCCAGCAACACCGAGCCGACGGATCCCGGCTCAGCGATCCCCGCGGCTGCGTAGGCTGCCGGCTGATCGAGCGTCTCCTGCTCGAGCAACGCCTCTGCGAGCGCATCGAGCTGCGCCCGGTGCGCCAACAGCAGCGCGGTCGTCTCGGCGTGCGCCTCCTCGACGATCCGCCTGACCTCGGCGTCGACGAGGGACTGCGCGGCGGCCGACGACCCGAGGGGCGACCACTGCGCAAACGGGTCTGGTGAGCCGACCGCAAGCGGTCCGACCCGCTCGCTCATGCCCCAGCGGGTCACCATCTGCACCGCGATCGCGGTCAGCTGCGTGATGTCGGCCTCCGCGCCCGAGCTCGGCTCGCCGAACACGATCTCCTCGGCCACGCGCCCGCCGAGCGCCACGCGGATCTTCGCCAGGAGGCTCTGTTCGCCGTGGTTCAGCCGATCGGCATCCGGTGCCGACAGCGTCGCGCCCAGCGACAGGCCTCGCGGGATGATCGAGATCTTCCGCACAGGATCGGCGCCGGGCGTGAGCATGCCGACCATCGCATGGCCAGCCTCGTGATAGGCCGTCCGGCGGCGCTCTTCGGGGCTCATGATGATCCTGCGCTCGCTTCCCAGGATGATCCGCTCCATCGCGTCCATGAACTCGTCCATGCCGACCTGGTCTCGGTTTCGATGGGCGGCCAGCAGCGCCGACTCGTTGACGAGATTGGCGAGGTCGGCGCCCACCATCCCGACCGCGGTCGCGGCGATCCGCCCGAGGTCCACGTCCGGCGCGAGCGTCAGGTGACGCGCGTGCACACGGAGGATGGCTTCGCGCCCCGCCCGATCGGGAGGTTGTACGGCCACCCTCCGGTCGAACCGGCCGGGGCGGAGCAGCGCGGCGTCGAGCACGTCGGGACGGTTGGTCGCGGCGAGCACGATCACCCGGCTGTCGGAGTCGAACCCGTCCATCTCGGTCAGGATCTGGTTCAGCGTCTGCTCGCGCTCGTCGTGGCCGCCGCTCGAGCCGGGGAGTCCGACGCCCCGCGTGCGGCCGATCGCGTCGAGCTCGTCGATGAACACGATCGCCGGCGCGGCCAGCTTCGCCTGCGCGAAGAGGTCGCGTACGCGGGAGGCGCCGACACCGACGAACATCTCGATGAACTCCGCCGCGGAGATCCAGAAGAACGGCACTCCCGCTTCTCCCGCAACCGCGCGCGCAAGCAGGGTCTTGCCGGTGCCAGGCGGCCCCACGAGCAGCACGCCATGCGGGATGCGGCCGCCGAGGCGAAGGTACTTGTCGGGCTGGCGCAGGAAGTCGACGACCTCGGCCAGCTCGCCTTTGGCCTCGTCGATACCGGCGACCTCGTCGAAGCTCGGCTGGAGGGTCGACGGCTCGAAGCGTCGAGCACGCGACCGGCCGAAACTCGTGACGCCGCCCACGCCCGCTCCGGCACGCCGCATCATGTAGTAGATGAACAGGCCGATCAGGACCACCGGGCCGAAGAACACGAGCAGCGTCTGCCAGAACGGCGACCCCGTGCTGGGCGGCTTGGCGGTCATCACCACGTCGTTCGCGGCGAGGTCGGAATAGACGGCGTCCGGATCTGCGAAGGCCGGGATCTCCGTCGTGAAGCCGCTGATCTGCTGATTCTGGAACGTGACCGGGTGCTTGAAGACGCCCTGGATCGAGTTCCCCTGGGAGTTGATGCTGGAGACGTTGTCGGCGTGGACCTGGGTGAGAAACGTTGGGTTGTACGGGATCGTCAGGTGCGTCGAACGGTTTGCCAGAACCACCAGCGCGATCACCGTCCCGACCAGGCCGATCAGCCAGACGATGAGCATGAGCGTCGAGCCCACCATTGCGCGTCGGCTGGGGGGGTGCTCTGCCTGAGGAGTGGGCTGCCGCGGAGCGGGTGAGCCGGCCGGCGGGCGTTGTCCGCGGTGGCTATCCATCGGCCCGTCTACGCTCGGAGCCCCGGGGGACTCGGGCGTGCTGCCGGGCGAGGTCGAGCGCGACCGCCAGGATCAGCGTTCCCGTCCAGGCGTTCACGGGATCGGTCAGGAGCGGCGCATGGTCACCAATCGAGTTGGCGATCAGCCAGACGACAAACCAGACCAGCGTCATGCCGCAACCCCGCGCGCACCGGCATACACGTATGGATGCCTGAAGACGCCGGTGTGGTCGATGCACATCATGGCGCGCATTCTGAATGATCGCATTCCGGCCGGCATCCGCGGCGTCACCGAACCGCGATCGGGGTGTCCACCGATGCACCCTCGCGGGCTCCGGTAGAACATCCTGTGATGAGTTCGTTCCCACCGGTCGACGGCCGCCCGGCCGGCTTGACCCAGGCGGAGGTCGAAATCCGGCTCCGTCTGGACGGTCCCAACGAACTGGTGCGTCGTGGCGGATCGACGCTGCCTCAGCGGGTGCTCGAGCAGCTCGTGAACCCGCTCGCCCTGCTGCTGTGGGTGGCGGCCCTGCTTTCGTGGGCCACCGGGAGCAGGACACTGGCGATCGTCATCGTCGCCGTGATCCTGCTGAACGCGGTGTTTGCACTCGTCCAGGAACGCCAGGCGGAGCGCGCCGTGGAGGCGCTTCGCGAGTACCTGCCCGTGACGGCGACGGTCGTCCGCGACGGCACTCGACAGAGCGTCGCCGCAGCCGACCTGGTGGTGGGCGACCGCGTCGTCATTGACGAGGGCGACCGGATCTCGGCCGATGCACGCCTGGTCGCGGGCACCGTCGAGGTGGACATGTCGACGCTGACGGGAGAGTCGATGCCGGTCGAGCGCGCCGCACGCGACCACCCCGCGGGCGGGGATCCGCTCGCCGCCGCGAACCTCGTGTTCAGCGGCACGGCCTGCACCGGCGGCGAGGCGGAGGCGGTGGTGCTGGCGACGGGCATGCGGACACAGCTCGGTCGGGTGGCGAGCCTGACCGAGGGCGTGCGCCCGGAGCACAGCCCGCTCGAGCGCCAGATCACCCGGGTCGCGTGGCTGATCGCGGGCGTGGCCTGCGCAGTCGCCGCGGCGTTCGTGCCGATCGGCGTCGCCGCCGGCCTCGATACGACCCAGGCGGCGATCTTCGCGATCGGGCTGCTGGTCGCCAACGTCCCCGAGGGGCTGCTGCCGACGATCACGCTCGCGCTGGCAACCGGCGCGCGCGAGCTGGCCAGGGGCGGGTCGCTGGTGAAGCGTCTCAGCGCCGTCGAGACGCTCGGTTCGGCCAACGTCATATGCACCGACAAGACCGGGACGCTGACCCGCAACCGGATGCGGATCGTCCAGATCTGGACGCCCCAGGGCGCCATCGATGTCGACCCGGAGACGGCCCGGCCGGACGGCGAGCCTCCGGAGGGCGCCGCGCGGATGCTCGAGGCGGCCGCTCGCTGCTCGAACGCGGAGCTGCGTCCGTCGGGCGACGCCACCGGCGATGCCACCGAAGTGGCGCTGATGCTGGGCGCGGCGGGGTTCGGGGTGCCGGTGGATGCCGAGTCGCGCAGGACGGATCGCAGACGCCTGTTCCACTTCGATGCCGACCGGCGGACGATGTCGACCGCAGACGAGACCGCCGACGGCCTGGTGCTCCACACCAAGGGCGCTCCCGAGGAGGTGCTGAGCCGGTGCCGGGACGTGCCGGACGGGGTCGACGCCGCGGTGCGGAGCTTCGCCGCCCGCGGTTTGCGCGTGCTCGCCATCGCGCAGCGGCCGCTGACGTCGCTGCCGCACGACCGGGACGACGCGGAACGCGATCTGGAGCTGCTCGGGCTGGTCGCGATGGTCGATCCCCCGCGGCCGGAGGTGGCGGATGCTGTCGAGGCCTGTCACCGGGCCGGGATCAGGATCATCGTCATCACGGGAGACCACGGGCTGACCGCGGCGACGATCGCGCGCCAGGTCGGGATCTGCCGAGGCGAGCCCCTGGTGATCAACGGAGACCAGCTCGCACGCATGCACGACGACCAGCTCGAGGAGGCGCTCCGGCGATCGGCGGAGGTTGTGTTCGCCAGGAGCTCGCCTGACGCCAAGCTGCGGATCTGCGATGCGCTGCGAAGACAGAGCTACGTCGTCGCGATGACAGGCGACGGGGTCAACGATGCGCCGGCGCTCCGCCGTGCCGACATCGGCATTGCGATGGGGGCGTCCGGCACCGAGGTGGCGCGCGAGGCGGCGACGATGGTGCTGACCGACGACAACTTCGCGCACATCGTGGCCGCGATCGAGGAGGGCCGCCGGGTCTACGACAACGTCCGGAAGTTCATCGTCTACGTGTTCGCCCACGCGACGCCCGAGGTCGTGCCGTTCCTGTGCTTCGCCCTGTCGGGCGGGGCCATTCCGCTGCCGCTGACCGTGCTGCAGATCCTCGCCGTCGATCTCGGCACCGAAACGCTGCCGGCGCTGGCTCTGGGCCGCGAGCCGGCCGAACCAGGGATCATGAGCGAACGCCCGCGGCCACCTGGGCAGGGCATCGTCCAGCGCGCTCTGCTCGTCCGGGCGTGGCTCGTCCTCGGGCTGACGTCCGCCGCGCTCGTGATGGCGGGTTTTCTGTTCGTGCTCTACCGCGGCGGCTGGCACCCAGGGGACCCGACCGGGGAGGGCGCGCCGTTCCACGAGCTGTGGAAGCAGGCGACGACCATGACGTTCGTCGGCATCGTCATGTGCCAGATCGGCACCGCAATGGCCGCTCGGACGCAGCGAGATGCCTCGACGATTCCCTCGCTCCGTTCGAACCCGCTGCTGCTGTGGGGCATCGCGTTCGAGCTCGTCTTCGCAGCGGTTCTGGTGTTCGTACCGGGAGTCAGCGACCTGTTCGGGATGTCGGCGCCACCGGCTGAGGCACTGCTGGTCACGCTGGCATTCCCGCCGATCGTCTGGGGAGTCGACGAGCTGCGCCGGCGGCGTGCGCGTCGGTCCGCACACGGGGAACCCGTCCTGCAGACGAGCGGCGCGGAGCTGCGTCCTTCGTCGCACGCCTGACCGCGCGTCCGGCGTCGGTATCTTGCCGCAGCAGCTCTCCCGGATCTTCCCGACGCATCGGGTGCCTACTTGCGCGATGATTACCGCATGATCGCTGTTGGGATAGATGGCTCGAAGGGATCCGAGGCTGCACTCCGCTTCGCCGCGGCCGAGGCCGAGTTGCGCGGTGTGCCGCTGCGTGTGGTGACCGCCTGGTACGTGCCGTCGGGCGTGTATGCCGGCGGCTTCGTGCCGACCGTTGACTCGATCGACTACGGCAGCTGGCAACGGGAGACGGCGGAGCGGCAGATCAAGGACGTGCTCGGGCCCGATCAAGCGTCTCGGGCGGACCTGGTCGTCACTCAGGGGACCCCCGCTGCGGTGCTACGCGACGAGTCCGATGGCGCCGAACTGCTTGTCGTCGGTTCGCGCGGACACGGCGGGTTCGCCGGCCTGCTGCTCGGGTCGGTCAGCCAGCAGTGCGCGGCGCACGCGCACTGCCCGGTCGTGATCGTCCACGACGACAGCGACCCCGGAGCCTGAGCGCTACCACGTGCGCGGCGTCCGTACGGACGCCGGAGCGGCCACGCGGACGCGCGCGTCCACCGCGACGCAGCCGCGCGACAGGACCAGCACGGGATTCAGGTCGAGCTCGGCGACCTCCGGGAGATCGTCGCCCAGCGCCGACAACCGATGGAGGACGTCGGCGACGGCGGCGGCGTCGCCGGGATCACGTCCGCGCGCACCGGCGAGCACCGCACCCGGGACGCCCGAGCTGACGAGCTCGTCGGCATCGACATCGGTGATCGGTGCCACTCGCACGTTCGGCGGCCCGGAGAGCTCGGCGAGGATCCCTCCGGCGGCAAGTGCCACTACCGCACCGAACACCGGATCCTGTACGAGGCCGCACAGCAGCTCGGTGCCGCCTGAGATCATCGGCTGCACGATCACGGGCCCGCCGATACGGGCAAACGCCGCTGCGACGGCGGCGGCATCGCGCAGGTCGATCGCGACCCCGCCGAGCTCGGTCTTGTGAACCCCCGGCCGGGCGGTCTTGACGACCGCGGGCAGTCCGAGCTCCTCGGCGGCTCCGACGGCCTCGTCGGCCGACGTCGCGATCCGCTGGTCGCAGGCGGGGAGTCCGTAGCAGCCAAGCAGCTGTCGGGTTCGGCCGGGATCCAGCCAGGCCAACCCGGCCTCGAGAGCCTCGCCGACGATGCCCCGAGCGGCTTGCTCATCGATGTCCGCTGGGCGGCGGACCACACCTACCGGCCTTCGGAGCCACGCCGAGCGACGGGTCGCCAGCGCCACCGCGCGAGCTGCGGATTCGGGATACAGGAATCCCGCCGGGGCGCCGTCGGCCGTCAGGGCACCGGGTATGCCATCACCAGACATGACCACCGCCGCCACGGGCTTTGCGGCCCCGCGACACGCGAGCCGTATCGATTCCGCGACTTCGTCGGCCGTCGACGCCGCGGCGGGCGCGAACAGCACGATGACCGCGTCGACGCCGTCATCCTCGAGAACCGCCGGAAGGACAGCGCCGTAGGTCGACGCTGCGGCCGACCCCAGAATGTCCACCGGGTTTGCGACCGACGCCTCGGCCTCAACCGCCCGCTCAAGGCGTTCCGTCGTCAGCTCCGAGAATGCCGCCAGCTCCAGGCCGTCGGCCTCGCACGCGTCGGCGCAGAGAATGCCCAGGCCGCCCGCGTTCGTGACCACGGCGACGCGGTTCCCCTTCGGCACGGGCTGGCCGGCCAGGAACGCCGCCGAGTCGACGAGCTCTTCGAGCGTCGAGGCGCGAAGCACGCCGCAGGCGGAGAACAGCGCGGTCGCCGCCGCGTCCGACCCGGCGATCGCCGCTGTGTGCGATCCCGCCGCGCGAGCTCCCGACCGGCTGGCGCCACCTCTCATCGCCACGATGGGCTTGCGCCGGGCGACACGGGCTGCGATCCGCGCGAACTTCCGCGGGTTGCCAAACGACTCGACGTACAGCATCACGAGCCGAGCGTCCTCATCGTCCTCCCAGTACTCCAGCAGGTCGTTGGTCGATATGTCGGCCTTGTTGCCGACAGAGACGAAGCTCGCGAGGCCGAACCCACGAGACGTGGAGTACTCGAGGACAGCCAGGCCCAGTGCGCCGCTCTGGGACGAGAATGCGACTCGGCCGACAGGCACCCGATGGCGCGCGAAGGTCGCGTTCATCGCGGAGCCCGGAACCGCGATGCCCAGACAGTTCGGTCCCAGCATGCGGCCGCCCCGCGCACGGACGACCGCGAGCAGCTGATCCTGGAGTTCCGCGCCCCGCGGCCCTGTCTCCGCGAAGCCCGCCGAGAGCACGCACACGGCTCGGAGGCCCCGCGCGGTCACCCGATCGGCGACGTCGACCACATCACCCGCCGGCACGCAGATCACTGCGAGATCCACGTCGCCAGGGATATCGGCGGCATCCGTCAGCGGCGTGATCCCATGGACTGGGCGGCCGCTGCGATTGACCGGGTAGATGGGGCCGTCGAATCCGGAAGCCAGCAGGTTGCCGACGACGGCATTGCCGACCGTGCCGGGTCTCGGGGACGCGCCGATCACGGCGATCGACCGGGGCGCGAAGAAGGCGCGGAGGGATGCCGCCGCCGCGACGTGATCGCGAGCGTCGACGCGGGTGACGTACGCGTCGGTCAGGCCGACCGCGAACTGCAGCTCGACGGTGTCACCGACCCGTTCGCGAGTAACCTCGAAGCCCGCGTCGCGGAACACCGCGAGCATCACGACGTTCGCGGCCGCCACCTCGGCGACGAAGGTGACGATCCCCGCGGCTCGGGCGATCTCGGCGAGCTGCTCCAGCAGGCGGGTGCCGACTCCGCGCTCCTGCAGCCGGTCTGCGACAAGAAACGACACCTCCGCGGCGGTGGCATCGCGCAGCCGATCGAGCGTGGCGAGTGCGACGATCTCGCCTTCGAGCCGGCCGATCAGCGAAATCCGGTTCACGCCGTCTCCCACGAACCGTTCGGCGAACCGTGCGTCCACCTTGACCATCTCGCGGAACCGGCTGTGCAGTGCCTCGGGGGACGACGTGCGGAAGAAGCGGAGCAGATCGTCCCGGCTGTCGGAGCCCGGCTGCTCGAGGCGCAGTGTCGAGCCGTCGCGGAGGATCACATCGCGGACATCGCCTCCGCGCCAGCTCTCGTTCGTCATCTGGCCAACCTATGCCTCCCGTCCGCCGCCGGTCAACCGGCTTGCGGGGAACTGCGGACGACGATCGCGGAAATCTCCACACGACATCCCCGTGATCGCCCCGATGTCGTGCGCGCCGCTGGAACCGACACTGCGCCCGTAGGACAAACACCGGAATGGAGGAGTGGGATCATGCGGAGAGCATTCGAGTACGGAGGGTTCATCGCGGCGGCAGTGCTGATCGTGTTCGGTATCGGCGCGATCTTCATGGGTTGGAACGCCCAGAACACGGTGCAAGACACGCTGGCGCAGGAGCAGATCGTGGGTACTCCGGACATGACGCCGTCGGCGATCAAGGCCTCGGCGCAGAAGGCCGGCCTGGACGTCTCGACACTGAGCATCCCGTCGGAGTCGGTCGCCGGCCTGCCGATCGACAGCGGCGACCGCGCTCATGCCTTCGCGGGCTACATGCGGATCCACGCGCTCGAGGCGACAGGCGGCCAGACCTATGCGCAGATGCCCCGCTACGCGACGGCTGACGGCAAGGGCACCAACGACCCAGCCGAGGCGCTCAAGGTGAACGGCCAGCCGCAGGACAACGGCACGCGGCAGGTGTGGATCACCGAGACCGCTCTGGCGACCGCACTGCAGTCGAGCTACATGGCATCGCAGCTGGCGCTATTCGCAATCGTCACGGGCATCGCCCTGCTGCTGACGGGCATCGGGTTCGGCGTCCTCGCCGTCGGCGGGGCGCTGCGGAACCGGGAGACGGCGGTTTCCTTCCACCGCGCGCAGGACTCCGCCCCGAGCTCGGTGGCGACCGTCTAGCGTGCACCCACCGTTCCGGCCCACCGCCGCAGCCGTCGCGACAGCAGTCGCGGCGGCTGCGGTGTGGCGTGTCGGCCGCCGTTCGGGAGTCTCGGCGGCGGAGCTTCGAGCGCCGCTGCCGGGCGATGGGCTCGTGCACCGGCCGACCTGGTCGTCCACCCGGGCAACCACGATCGCCGCATCCCCGGCCGCCGTCTGGCCGTGGATCGTTCAGATGGGCTTCCCGGCATTCCGTGCGGGGTGGTACACACCGCAGTGGCTCGACCGGCTGCAGTGGGGGATCCGGGAGGGCAGCGCGATCGAGATCCGGCCAGAGCTGCAGAACCTGGCCGTCGGCGACCGTGTGCCGGACAGCCGCGACGGCTCGGTCTTCTTCACCGTCGCCGAGCTTCGGCCGGATGAGGCGCTCGTGCTGCACTCCACCCGCCATATCCTGAAACCCGTACGTCGGATCGATTTCAGCTGGGCGTTCTGCCTGGCGGACGCCGGGTCCGACCACACGCGGCTGACCATCCGGGCCCGGGTGAGGTGCGAGCCGCGCTGGGCCGGGGCGGTCCTCGAGCCGGTGATCGGGATCGGCGACTTCGTCAACGCCGGGGCGATGCTGCGAGGCATCCGATCGCGGGTGGAACGCTCGTGACCACGCTTGCCGCTCAGTAGTTCCCCTGCCGGCAGGATAGGGCGAATTCCGGATGACGGCCCGTCATCCATCGGGCAAGCTTTCGCCATGACCACCACAGGGGGTACACGGTCAGCTATCGTCGAGGCGCGACCGGTCTGCAAGAGCTATCCGAGCGCAGCCGGACGGACGGACGTGCTGAAACATGTCGACCTGACGGTGGCCCGTGCCGAGATGGTGGCGATCATGGGCCCGAGCGGCTGTGGGAAGACCACGCTACTCAACTGCCTGTCCGGCCTCGATTCGATCGACAGTGGCGAGGTGCTGATCGACGGGACGCCGCTGCCGGACATGTCCGATCGCGCTCGCACTGACTACCGGGCACGACACATGGGCTTCGTCTTTCAGTTCTACAATTTGATGCCAGTCCTGACAGCGGTAGAGAACGTCGAGCTCCCGCTGCTGGTCTCGCGAGTCCCCGGAGCCGAGGCGCGGAAGCGCGCGCTGGCCGCGCTCGAACTCGTCGGCGTCGCCGGCCGCGCGGCCCATCTGCCGGAGGCACTGTCCGGCGGCGAACGCCAGCGGGTGACGATCGCCCGCTCGCTCGTCAACGAGCCGGCCATCGTCTGGGCAGATGAGCCCACGGGCGATCTCGACAGCGACAACGCCGCGGAGATCGTAACCCTGATGCGGTCGCTCAACGTCGAGCAAGGGCTGTCCTTCCTGATCGTCACCCACGACATCTCGGTCGGTGCCAGGGCTGACCGGATCATCCGAATGCTTGACGGAGAGGTCGTCGATGAGGAACTGCCGGAGGTGTCGCATGTACTCGCGCATCACGTTGCTTGAGATCGACACCGTGCGGATGGAGATGGACGCCGCGGAGGAGTTGTTCCGCCGAGACGTCCTCCCCGAGATGCAGCGGCAGGACGGGTTCGAGGGCGTTCTCGTCCTGTCGACCGCGGAGGGAAAGGGCATGATCGTCTCGCTGTGGTCCTCCGCGGAGGCAGCCGCCGACCCCCACGGCGTTGCAGCAGATGCGCTGGCCCGGTTCGCAACGCTGTTCCGCTCGCCGCCGGGGCGCGAGTACTACCGAGTGGCGCTCGCCCAGCTCCCGGGGGTCGGACTCGAGGTCTGAATGCACAGCCTGTTCGGCATTCCGAGCGTCACGATGATGTACGCGCTGCTGGTCGCGCTGGGAGCCGCCCTCGGCGTCATCGCCGTGCTCGCCGTCCGCAACCCGGTGCTCGTCAAGCTCGGCACCCGGAACCTGGCCCGCCGCCGCGGGCGAACGTCGCTGATCGTGGTCGGGCTGATGCTGGGCACGGCGATCATCGCGGCGGCGCTGACGACGGGTGACACGATGAGCCATACGATCCGGCAGACCGCGGTTGCGTCTCTGGGGGAGACGGACGAGGTCGTTTCGGCCCGTCACGCGGGAGACAGCACGCTTGTCGACCTGGGTGGAGCCTCGGGCGTCGGGTACTTCGACGAATCGGTCGCGACCCGCATCGAGCGCGCCACGGCATCGTCCTCGCTCGTCGACGGCGTGACCGGCGCCATCGTCAGCCAGGTGGCCGCGCAGGATCCGCGGTCGGGGCAGAACGAGCCGAACGTCACCCTGTTCGGGGCCGATCCTGACCGGATGCACGGCTTCGCACCGATCACCGACGTGCGCGGCGAGCGACTGAGCCTGGGCTCCCTGCAGCCGGGTGAGGTGTAGCTGAACCGGAAGGCGGCCGCGGCGCTGCACGCACAGGCGGGGGACTCGATCAGCGTCTTCGCCGGCGGCGAGCCCGTGACGATGCGCGTCCGTGATGTCGTCACCTTCGACGGCTCGTTCACCGCCGACACCGCGATGCTCGTTCCGCTTGCCGAGGCACAGCGGCTTGTGGGCCGCCCGGGCAAGATCCAGCAGGTGCTCGTCTCCAACCGCGGCGGCTCGCTCTCGGGCGTCGCCCGGACCGCCGAGGTGCTGCCGATGCTGAGGGCTGCCGTCGCCGGCAGCGGTCTCGAGGTCACGCCGGCCAAGCGCGACGCCGTCCGAACGGCCGACGAGATCGGCAGCGGATTCATGGCGTTCTTCTCGACATTCGGCTCGTTCTCGATCGCAGCGGGGATCATGCTGATCTTCCTGATCTTCGTGATGCTGGCGGCCGAGCGGCGCGGGGAGCTGGGGATCGCCCGAGCGATCGGCACGCGGCGTGGGCACCTCGTGGAGATGTTCGTCTTCGAGGGCGCTGCATACGATCTGATCGCTGCGGTGGTGGGAGCGCTGCTCGGGGCCGCCGTGGCGTATGTGATGGTGCTCGCGATGGCGAAGGCGTTCGGTTCGGACGAGTCGAGCTCGGCGCTCGACGTGAGCTACGCCGTCTCGCCGCGGAGTCTGATCATCGCATTCGCAACCGGCGTCCTGATGACACTTGCCGTGGTCGCGTTCTCGGCCTGGAAAGTCAGCCGGATGACCATCGCCGCGGCGATCAGGAACCTCCCCGAACCCGCCCAGCGCGGAGGCCGCGGCCGGCTCGTGCTCGGTGTGGGCGGCGTCGCACTGGGCGCGATCCTGCTCGTCGCTGCCGGCTCGGCGGCGACGCCGATCATGCTCGGGACGTCGCTCATCCTGGTCAGCCTGGTGCCGATTCTTCGCCGGATCGGTGTGCCCGAACGCCTCGCCTTCACGTCGTGCGGGATTGTCCTCGTGACCGTCCTGATGCTTCCGTGGAGCGCATGGGAAGCGGTGTTCGGTCAGATGTCGATGAACTTCACGACCTGGATCGTCTCCGGCTTGATGATCGTCGTCGGCACGGTATGGGTGATCGTCTACAACGCGGACGTCGCGCTCGGCCTGGCGCAGCGCACGCTGGGCCGGCTGCCGGCCCTGGCTCCCGTCGTGCGGCTGTCGCTCGCCTATCCGCTGGCGAACCGTCTGCGGACCGGCATGACGCTCGCGATGTTCACGCTCGTCGTGTTCACGATCGTCACCGGCTCGACCACGTCCGGATCGTTCATGCATGCAGCTGGGACCTGAACGAGTTCGGCGGCGGATTCCAGGTGAGGTCGGAGACGAGCGCAAACGCGCCGATCACCGGCATGCCCGACAGAGTCCGAGCTACCCCGGAGCTTGCCACCGACGTACGTGCGGTGGCCGAGCAGTCGGTGCTCGCGGTGTCCGTCCGCCAGAGCGCATCGCCCACCTCCGCCGACTACCTCGTCCGCGGGCTCGATCGGACATTCCTCGACCGCACGACGTTCGGGCTCGGGGCGATCGCGTCGGGGTACTCGACTTCCGCACAGGTGTGGCGCGCGCTCCGCGATCATCCTGGCCTCGCGGTGGTCGACACAGCGATCGTCCCCAGGCGCGACGACTTCGGATTCCAGGCTGCGCCGCCCGACCTGCAGCTTCGCGGCGCGTACGTCGACGAGAGCGGCTTCACGCCGATTCCGCTGGTGGTCACGGATCCCCAGACCGGCCGGCGTGTCCGGTTGACGGTGATCGGCGTGCTCAAGGACACCGCGCCGCTCGAGATGGCCGGCATCTCGACGTCGCAGCGCACGCTGGCGGCGGCGTTCCCCGGACGCGTTGCTCCGACGATCGAGTACTACCAGCTCGCGCCCGGGGCAGATGCCGATCAGGTGGCCGCCGGGCTCGAGCGATCGTTCCTGACGAACGGCCTGGACGCCCAGTCGATCCGCGACGTCGTGCACGACGCGGCGGCTGCATCACTGACCTTCAACCGGCTGATCCTTGCGTTCATGGGGCTTGGACTGATCGTCGGCGTTGCCGCGCTCGGCGTGGTCAGCGCCCGTTCGGTGGTCGAGCGCCGGCAACACATCGGAGTCCTCCGGGCTGTCGGCTTCCGGCGCGGCACCGTCCAGGCCAGCTTCCTGCTCGAGTCCGCGATCATCTCGGTCACCGCCATTCTTGTCGGCACGGCCCTGGGACTGATCCTCGCAAACAACATCATCACCGACCAGCGGCAGACCGCCAGCTGGTCCAACGTCACGCTGATCGTGCCGTGGCTGAACCTCGCCGTGGTGTTCACGACCGTCACCGTCGTTTCGCTCCTGGCCACACTGGCGCCGGCGCTCCGCGCATCGCGGATCGAGCCGGCGGCGGCGCTGCGGTACGAGTGATCTCAGACGACCGAGAACACGCCCAGCGCGCCGACGCATACCGCGATCACCGCGGTCGTCGTCCACACCACCGCCGTCTCGACGCGGCCGTTGACGTGCGGGCCCATCAGGTCGCGGTCACCGGCAATCCGGGCGATCAGGACGAGGAGCGGCAGCAGCAGGATGGCGTTCAGCGCCTGGCTGAGGAACAGGATGTCCACCAGCGGCGCACCCGGGACGACGACGACTGCCGCTGCGAGAGCCACGACCACGCCGTACGAGCCGTAGAACACCGGCGCCTGGGCAAGCGAGTCGTCCACGGCGGATTCGTCCCCCAGCGCCTCGGAGACCGAGTACGCGGTGGACAGCGGGAGGATCGAGGCCGCGAGCAGTGAGGCTCCCAGCAGCCCGGCCCCGAAGAGCAGCGACGCCAGGTCGCCCGCCAGTGGGGACAGGGCGTCAGCCGCGTCGCCGGCGTCCTCGATCGATCGGCCGTTTGCATGCAACGTGGCAGCGCAGGCGACGACGACGAAGAAGCCGATCACGCCGGTCATCACCGCACCGGTGATCACATCGATGCGTTCGTAAACGAGATCCTTGGGCTCCAGGCGCTTGTCGACGGCGTACGACTGGATGAATGCGAGTCCCCACGGCGCCAGCGTCGTGCCCAGGCACGCCGTCGCCGTCAGCAGAGCTTCGCGGTCGAGCGGGATCGACGGGACGACCAGCCCGCGCGCGGCCGCCGACCAGTCCGGGCCAGCCAGGATGCCCGACAGGATGTAGGCGACGAACACGGTCGACAGCGCCAGCAGCACCCGCTCGACGCGATGGAAGCTGCCGCGGAGCACGAGGGCGGAGACGGCAACCGCGGCGACCGGCACGCTGACCCACGCCGGCACGCCGAGCAGGCCGAGGCTCGCGGCGACGCCGGCGAACTCTGCGCACGTCGTCCCCAGGTTCGCCACGACCAGCGCCGCCAGCGCCCCCGCCGCGACGCGCACGCCGTAGCGGTCGCGGATCAGACCCATCAGTCCCTGGCCGGTGACGACGCCGACACGCGACCCGACCTCGTGGAACACGATCAGCGCGACCGTCGAGAGAGCCAAGACCCACAGCAGCTCGTACCCGTACCGGGCGCCCATGATCGAGTAGGTCGTGATCCCCGGGGCGTCGTCATCCGAGAGCCCGGCGAGCAAGCCCGGCCCCGCGATGGCGGCGAGCGCGACGAGGCTAGCGCGGCGGCCGGCGGCGGACGCGGAGAACTCCCTTGTACAGACGGCGCGGCGGAGGAATGCGCGAGCGGACGGCGTGTGGCCGCTCCGGTGCCGTGGCCAGGTCGTGCCACTCCAGGCGGGCCGAGCTCGCGTAGCCGGCGAACCGTTTCAACCCCAATCTTCGGAGGACCGGTGCCAGGCCGGTTTCGACGGCGACGACGCGCAGCCGGCCGTCGGCGTCCGCGGCGAGTTCGACCTCGCCGACGCGTCCACGGTGCTGACCATCACGGTCGAGCACCTGGACGTCGAGCAGATCCCGCACCAGCAGCAGCTTCCCCTCCGGCTCCCCGGGGGCTCCTTCGATCGGCCAGCGCACCCGGCGGCCGCCCACGACGGCCCCCGTCACAAGCGGCGGATCGACGCGTGCATCCGCGATCAGTTCGTGCACACGTCGGTCGAGCACCGACGTCAGCGCCGTCTGATGGTCAGTCGCCATTCGCTCGATCGTATGCCTCAACCCGGCCGGAAGCGCGCCGGTTCGGCCGTATGCTGCTGACGCCATGTGCGCGACCGCCCCAGGAACAGTCATGAGCGAGCTCGAGGCGATCCATCGGTACTGGCGCGCCGCCAACTACCTGGCGGTCGGCCAGATCTACCTGCTGGACAATCCGCTGATGCGGGAGCCTCTGCGACCCGAGCACGTCAAGCCGCGGCTCCTCGGGCACTGGGGGACGACGCCCGGTCTGAACTTCGTCTACGTCCACATGAACCGCGTGATCCGGCGGCGGGATGTGAACGCGATCTCGGTCATCGGACCCGGTCACGGCGGACCAGCGGCAGTGGCCAATGCGTACCTCGAAGGCACCTACAGCGAGGTATATCCGCATGTCGGCCGCAACGAGGCGGGACTCCGCGAGCTCTTCCGGCAGTTCTCGTTTCCGGGCGGGATCCCGTCGCACGTGGCGCCCGAGACCCCGGGATCGATCCACGAGGGGGGCGAGCTCGGGTATTCGCTCTCGCATGCCTACGGCGCATCGTTCGACAACCCCGACCTGCTGGTCTGCTGCGTCGTCGGCGACGGCGAGGCCGAAACCGGTCCGCTGGCGACGGCCTGGCACGGCAACAAGTTCCTGAATCCGGCGACGGACGGAGCTGTGCTTCCGATCCTTCATCTGAACGGATACAAGATCGCGAATCCGACCGTGCTCGCTCGCATCGGCAAGGGCGAGCTGACCTCGCTGCTCGAGGGGTACGGCCACACCGTCCACTGGGTGGAAGGCAGCGACCCGGTGGAGATGCACGAGCGGATGGCCGCGGTCCTCGATCAGGTCGTGAGTGACATCGGGGATATTCAGGCCGTCGCCCGGCAACGACCCGGCCGCGACCGGCCGCGGTGGCCGATGATCGTGTTGCGAACACCGAAGGGATGGACCGGCCCGCGCGAGGTCGACGGCCTGCCCGCCGAAGGGACGTGGCGGTCACACCAGGTGCCGCTCGCCGAGGTGCGGACGAACCCGCGTCACCTCGGACAGCTCGAAGACTGGCTCAAGAGCTACCGGCCGGCCGAGTTGTTCGACGAATCCGGTGCGCTCGTCGCTGAGCTCGCTGCACTGGCACCGGCGGGGACCCGGCGGATGAGCGCGAACCCGCACGCCAATGGCGGACTGCTGCTGCAGGAGCTCGATCTGCCCGACTTCCGGGACCACGCGGTGACGGTCGAGCGCCCAGGTGTCGAGTCGAGCGAGGCGACTCGCGTCCTCGGCGGCTTCCTCGCCGAAGTGATCGTGCGTAACCCGGACTCCTTCCGCCTGTTCGGTCCCGACGAGACGGCCTCGAACCGGTTGGGCGGGGTGTTCGACGTCACCGACCGGGCGTGGGACGCCGAGGTGCTGCCGACCGACGACCATCTCGCTCCGAGCGGCAGGGTGATGGAGGTGCTGTCGGAACATCAGTGCCAGGGATGGCTCGAGGGGTACTTGCTGACCGGCCGGCACGGGCTGCTGAACTCGTACGAAGCGTTCATCCACATCGTCGACTCGATGTTCAACCAGCACGCGAAATGGCTGAAGGTCACGCGAGGGATCCCGTGGCGCCGGCCTGTGTCGTCGCTCAACTACCTCCTCAGCTCACATGTCTGGCGACAGGATCACAATGGCTTCTCACACCAGGATCCGGGGTTTCTCGACCACGTTGCGAACAAGAAGGCTGAGGTCGTCCGGATCTACCTGCCGCCCGACGCCAACTGCCTGCTGTCCGTCGGCGACCACTGTCTTCGGTCGCGCGACTACGTGAACGTGATCGTCGCCGGCAAGCAACCCGCGCTCGACTACCTCCCGATCGATGAGGCGATCCTCCACTGCACCCGCGGGCTCGGAATCTGGGACTGGGCCTCCAACGACGACGGCCGCCCCGACGTCGTCATGGCGTGCTGCGGCGACATCCCGACGCTCGAGACGCTCGCCGCCGTGGACATCCTCCGGCGCGAGCTGCCCGAGCTGCGAGTGCGGGTCATCAACGTCGTCGACCTGATGCGCCTCGAGCCCGAATCCAAACACCCGCACGGGCTGGCGGACAACGAGTTCGACACATTGTTCACCTCCGACCGGCCGGTGGTGTTCGCATTCCACGGATACCCGACGCTGATCCACCGGCTGACGTATCGGCGCACCAATCATCGGAACATCCACGTGCGCGGCTACATGGAAGAGGGCACAACGACGACGCCGTTCGACATGGTGATGCTCAACGACCTCGACCGGTTCCACCTGGTCGTGGACGTGATCGACCGCGTTCCGAGCCTCGGCTCGAGCGCTGCCGAGCTCCGCCAGCGGATGATGGACGAGCGGCTTCGCTGCCGCGCCTACACGCGCCAACACGGCGAGGACGAGCCATCGATCCGTGACTGGACCTGGCCCCACGCCTAGCGGCCCAGGTGCGAATCCTCGTCCTCAACGCCGGCTCGAGCAGCCTCAAGACTTCCCTTCTGGACGACGACCGGGAGCTCTTCGCGGAAAGCGCTCCGGTGCGGGACGGGGCGATCGATGCGCAGGCGCTCGAGTCCGTGGTCGACCGTGCCGGCGACATCGACGCGGTCGGACATCGCGTCGTCCACGGCGGACGTGAGTTCGTCGCACCGGTGGTGATCGACGACGACGTCGTGGATCGCCTTCGCAAGCTGATTCCGCTGGCACCGCTGCATCAGCCGCTCGCACTCCAGGCGATGGAGCTCGGACGGCAACTGGTCGAGCAGCCGCACGTCGCCTGTTTCGACACCGCATTCCACGCGCAGCTGTCCGACGTCGCGTCAACATATGCACTGCCCGAGGAGTGGCGGCAACGCTGGGGACTCCGGCGGTTCGGATTCCATGGGCTCTCGCACGCGTACGCATCTCGACGGGCTGCGGAGCTGATGGGCCGGAGCAGCGGGCTGCGTGTCGTCACGTGCCACCTGGGCGCAGGCGCCTCTCTGGCAGCTGTCCGCGAGGGTGTCTCGATCGACACCACGATGGGGTTCACACCGCTGGACGGTCTGGTGATGGCGACACGGTCGGGTTCGATCGATCCCGGACTCGTGCTCTGGCTGGTGCGCGAAGGGGGAATACCGCCCGCAGAGCTCCTGGACGCGCTGGAGCATCGATCGGGCCTGCTCGCGCTCGCCGGCACCGCCGACATGCGCGCGGTGCTGCGGGCCGAGGCGGAGGGCGACGACGCCGCGGCGCTCGCCACCGCCGTCTACATCCATCACCTGCGAGGCGGCATCGCCCAGATGGTCGCAGCGCTCGGAGGGCTCGACGGGATCGTGTTCACAGGAGGTGTGGGCGAGAACGCGCCCGAGGTTCGCGATCGAGCGGCCGAGGGGCTGGGATACCTCGGTGTCGCGCTCGATCCGGCTGGAAACGACGCAGTAGCCCCGGACGCCGAAATCGGTGCGCGAGGGGCGGTCGTCAGGGCGTTCGTCATCCGGTCACGCGAGGATCTCGAGATCGTTCGCGGTGTCCGCGGCGCCCTTGACGAGCCCTGAGCCTCGGCCGACTGTCAGTCTGGCGATCCGGCAACGGACACGGCCCACGCGGCCGCACGATCCGTCTCGCCGTCGGTGAGCCTTCCATCCTTGTCGACGAGGAAGCTCTCGGGATCCGCCACTGTCGTGAACCCCTGCTTGCCAAGGCGCCTATCGATACCCCTTGATGCGCGGCCCGTCAGGATCGCCGGCCCGTGCATGCGCGTGTCGAATGCCGCCGCAGGGGTGGCCCCGCCTTCGAGTCCGTCGAACCAGTCGCGCAGACCCGGTCCTTCGGCGTCAGGGTCGGGCTCGACCGTCGCGTCCGGCTTCGCCGCGGCCTCGATCGCCGTACGGCGGGTGCGAGGGGTCGTCATGCCATGCACGTGGGTCGGGCCCCCGACCAGCACGAGATCGGCGCCGTCCAGCACCTCGTGCGTCGCTGCGCCGACGGGAACCACGTCCACCCTGCCCTGCATGCGAAGTGCTTCACCCATCCGCTCGGCGAGCGCATGCGTTGCGCCGTACATCGACTCGTACACGATCACCGTTCGCATGTTGCACCTCCAACGTCGGGGACTCCAGCAGCATCGTCGCCGCCGCACGCGGCGCCGCGCATCCGCATGACACCGGACATCGACGTCGGGATTCCCGCGGCCGATATCCGCGTGCTCACCGATGTCTTCAGTCGCCGCTCGGCGGCATGATCGACTGATGGTCGACGGGTCTTCCACCACTCGCCCACCCAGCCGTGGTGCCGCGGCGAGGTTATCCATGCCCTCGGCGCAACGAGCACGAAGCTCCGGCCAGCCGTCCATCTGGCCGACGCTGGCGGCCTTCGGCGCAACCGACGCCACCCAGGGAACGATCGCCGCCGTTGTCAGCACAGCCATCATGGTTCAGGCGCTCGGGCTGCTTGCCCTCGAGGTTCGCGCCCGGCACCGCGGCACCGCGAGCATCCTGGGACCGATCGCCGCGCCGTCGACGGGGCGCCACCCCGGATGAGGGGCCTGGCGGCGATCGAGGACTACTGGGCCTGCGCCTGCGAATGGGCCCGGATGTCGACGGGCCATCGGCTGATGCGATCGCCGGAGCATGTTGGCGACGCCTTGACATTCGAGGATGGAACCACATCACGGGTGTTCCGCGAGACCCGAGTCCGGGACGTCGCCGCCGCTCATCCAACGTTGCTCGCGATCAAGTTCCGACTCGCGTTCCTGGACGACCTGGCCCCGCTGCACGCTGCGTTCCGTCGCGAGTGCCTGATCCACACCCTGTTGTTCGCCGGGTTTCGCGGCTTCCGCTCGAAGCTCTGGCTCGAGGACGACCGCACCCGGATCTACCGCGGCATCTACGAATGGGACGGCGCGGAGGACGCGTCTGCCTATGCCGCGAGGATGGTGGGACTCCTCGCCCCGTTCTCGAACCAGGGAACCGTCGAGGCGCAGATCGTGCCCGGATTGACCCTGTCCGGCTACCTCACCGACCCGGACGCGACCACCGGTGGGCAGTCGGACGGTTGGTGGCGGCTGGCAATCCACCGTTCCCCATGAGCATCCTCTCATTCTCTCGGGACATGGTTCGGCCATGATGATCCTGATCGTCGAGGACGAGAAACTGATCTCGAGCTTTCTTGCAAAGGGGCTGAGCGCAGAGGGCTATGCGGTGGAGATCGTCGACCGCGGTGACACTGCGATCGATCGCTTTCGGCAGGTCGAGCCCGACCTCGTCCTCCTTGATGTCCTGCTCCCAGGGGTCGACGGGTTCGAGGTGCTCAGCCAGCTGAGGGCGATCGAGCCCGACCTGCCCGTGATCATGCTGACCGCACGCGGCGATATCGACGACCGTGTCCGCGGACTGGACATGGGCGCGACCGACTACATGGTCAAGCCGTTCGCCTTCGCCGAGCTCGCGGCCCGCATCCGCGGCCATCTCCGGGCGACGACCACCCGAGGTCCGCGCGCCGACAGTCTCGACGCCGGGCCGTTGCACCTCGACCTTCTGACCCGCGAGGTCAGCGCCGGCAACGGCGCAGTCCCTCTATCGGCCAGAGAGTTCGCGTTGCTCGCGTACCTGATGCGCCATCCCGGTCAGGTGCTTTCGCGCCAGCAGATCCTCGACGGCGTGTGGGGGTACTCGTTCGACCCACGTTCGAACATCGTCGACGTGTACGTTCGTTACCTGCGCAAGAAGCTGGCGGCCGCCGGCGCGCCTGACTCGCTGGCCACCGTCCGCGGGATGGGCTACCGGCTGG
This sequence comes from uncultured Actinomycetes bacterium, assembly GCA_963720885.1. Classification (GTDB taxonomy): domain Bacteria; phylum Actinomycetota; class Thermoleophilia; order Gaiellales; family JAICJC01; genus DATLLN01. The sequence continues at coordinate 699,527 of CAVRGW010000002.1, forward strand.
CTGTCGGCCGATGATGTCCAGGGTCTCCATCCGGACGCGGCTGACGGCGGTCTCCGCTGCGGTGGCGCTCGTGCTGCTGGCCGCCGCGATGACCACCGTCTATCTGCTGCAGGGGCGGGACGAGCAGGCGCGGCTGACCGCTGCCGCGCGGGTTGCCGCCGGGGGTCTGGCTCAGGTCGGCGAGGCCGACGACTCGGGCGACGGCGGCGACGACGGCGGGCCCGGGCAGATCACCACCTACCTCGAACATCGGGCCGCCTCCCCCACCCTGCTGCTGGTTCGCAACCCGGAAGGTGCAGTGATCACCAGCAGTGCCGAGGCCAAGCAGCTCGGTCACTATCTGGGCCTGCCCAGCGGCTCCCACCGCGACGTGACGATCTCAGGGCAGCGGTATGTGGTCGCGACGACCCACCGCCCGGACGGCCTGGTGGCCGTTGCGGCGATTCCGCGATCCGAGACCGAGGCGCAGATCACCCGCCTGTTGCGGGGAATGCTCACGGTCGGGGCGATTGCGCTGCTGCCGACGCTGCTGCTGGCGTGGTTGGCCGCCGGCCGAGCGTTGGCACCACTCAGCCGGATCGCCGCGCGGACCTCGCAGATCACCGCCGGCGACATGTCCGAGAGAGTCGGCCCGGTGGGGACGCATGACGAGGTCGCGCGGCTGGCCGATGCCGTGGACGGCATGCTGGATCGCCTGGAGCGTGCGTTCGCCGGCCAGCGCCGCCTGGTCGATGACGCGTCACACGAGCTGCGAACGCCGCTGACGATCGTTCGAGGACACCTCGAGGTGGCGCTGCTTGCACACCCGGAGACCGAGCCCGACGTCCGCGCCGCGGTGGAGCTGGCGATCGCGGAGATCGACCGGATGGCGCGGCTCGTCGACAGTCTCCTTCGCCTGGCCCGCATCGAGGATCGGGGGCTGGCAGGCGATCCGGTCTCCGTGGCCGAGCTCGCCGCAGCCTCGCTCGAGCGCGCCCGGCCGCTCGCAGATCGAGACTGGGCGACGGATCTCGATCCGGCTGCGGATGTATCGGTGCTCGGCGACCACGACGCCTTGGAACAGGTGCTGCTGAACCTGCTCTCGAACGCCGCGCGCCACACCACATCGGGCGGCCGTATCGAGGTGTCCACCCGGCGGCTGGGGGACCGGGTCGAGATCACCGTGACGGACGACGGCGAGGGTACCCGGCCGGAGGCGCTGGCGACGATCTTCGACCGTTTCGCCCGTGCCGACGGCGCACGCACGCGAGACCGCGGCGGGGCCGGACTGGGGCTCGCGATCTGCCGCGAAATCACGCTCGCCCATGGCGGCGATATCTCGGCCGCCAGCACGCCCGGCCACGGTGCGAGGTTCACAATCCGGCTCCCGATCCTGTCCGCCCCTGCGCCACCGCTCGTCCGCACCAAACCGTAGCGCCGGATCCACGACTCGCCGGCTCCCGATGAGAGACGGCTCATCAGGCATTCACGCCGCGTTCATGGACTGTCGCGACCATGCGTGACATGCAGACAAACATCTCCCCCACACTCCGCGACGTCGGCTACCTGGCCGCCGCCGCACTCGCGCTCGGAACGCTCGCCGTTGGCACCGCGGCGCTCCTGTCCAACACGGTGTTCGACGGCGCGGGTTCTGCGCAGACAGCCACGCAGCGAATCGCACCCCGATGGATGAGGCCAGCCCGTCCCCACCGGCTGGCGAGCTGGAAGGCCCCGGTCATGCCGCGGCCCGCTCCCACCCGCGTGGTCTGGGTATCCCAGCCGGCGGGGACGACGGCCCCCGTCGTCGCCGCTGCGCCAGCCGCGCCACGGACGGACGAGCCGTCTGAGGACGGTGGCCATGAGGGAGGTGGCGACGAATGAGAGGGCGCGCGATCCGCATCTACACCGTGGGGGTTGCGGTGCTCTGTGGCGCCTCCCTTGCCTACGGGCTCGACGGCCAGAACGCCGCCGGGGTCTGGCAGACGCAGGCCGCACACTGGCAAGCCTCCGCCAAGCGCACGATCGTCGCCGACCGGGCGACTCGGCGCCGCATGAACCGACTTGTCCACCGCTACAACAGCCTCGTGCGGAGTACGAACGCCTCGCAGAAGGCGCTTCTCAGCCGCGTCCAGACCGGAGGCACCGTGTACAAGACGATCCCCGCGAGCACGATGTCGACCGTTCCGGCTCCGGTGTCGTCCCCGCCCACGCCGACGACACGGACGAGCTGATGACATCCCTCGGACTCGTGGCATGGGAGTGGCACGCGATGGGTACCACCTGGCGCATCTACCACGCCGGAACCGTCGACAGGGCGGCATCGGCCGAGATTGCCGCCCTTGTCGAGCAGGACGAACAGCGATGGTCGCGGTTTCGACCCGACAGCGAGCTTCAGCGTCTCAATCGCTGCGCCGGCGAGTGGCGGGAGGTGTCGGCTGAGACCGCCGAGCTGCTCGACGCCGCGATCAGGTGGCAGCACGAGACGGATGGGGCGTTCCAGCCGCTCGTCGGCAAGCATCTGATCGCCTGGGGCTACGAGCACAGCCTCGGGACACGGGCACCCGGCGTTGGCGTAAGTCCCGCTCCGGCACCGGTCGTGCGATCCGAGATGCGGGTCGACGCCGGTCGACGCCTCGCCCAGGTGCCGCGCGGAACCGCGCTCGATCTCGGCGGCATCGCCAAGGGATGGTCGGCCGACCGCGCGGCCGAGCGACTGCGCCGGCGGACGCGGTTCGGACCACTCCTGCTCGACGCCGGCGGTGACATCGCTGCCGTGCGCGGCGCACATACGGTGGCCGTCGCGTGGGCCGGAGACGTGACTCTGCAGCCTGGTTCAGCGATCGCCACCTCCGGGTTCGACACACGGTCGTGGCGCAACGGCGACGGCGCGGAGGCCAATCACCTGATCGACCCGGCGACGGGCGCCCCGGCGCCACCGGCTCGGGCGACCGTGGTCGCGGAGACCGTGACCGCCGCCGACGTGCTCGCGACGAGTCTCGCGGTCCGTCCGTCGCTGATCGAGCGACGGGCGGAGGCATGTCTGATCGACGCCGCAGGGCGGGTGCGTTGCACCAACCTGTGGCGAGGGATGCGAGCGGCATGATCCTGTGGGAGATCGCTCGCGCGAGCGCATTCGTGGCCCTGGCCTGCTACACGCTGGTCGTGGCCTGGGGCATCGCCCTGGCCGGCCGCGGATTCCGGCCGGCCGCGCCCGCGGTGGAGTTCCACCGATTCCTGTCGTCACTCGGGCTGGCGGCGCTGGGCACGCACGTCGGTGCGCTCCTGCTGGACTCCTACAGCAAGGTGCATCTGACCACGCTTGCGGGGATCAACGCCCGCCCTGGAGTTCTCGCCGGCGTGGCCGCCATGTGGCTCGTGATCGCGTTGCCGTTCTCGATGCGGCTCCGTCGCACCAAGCTGATCTCCTTCCGCGTGTGGCGTCGATTCCACTACTTCGGGTACGCGGTTTGGGTGCTGGCCATTGCCCATGGCCTTGCGACCGGCACCGACCGCGGATCACCCTACGTGCTGGCCGCGTATATCGGCTCCGCGATCCTCGTTCTCACCGCCGCGTGGTGGCGATGGATGGAGCAGCCCGCACCCGCTCGGGAGCAGGCGTGAAACCCGTCGTCACAGTGGTGGGCAACGGGGTCGCCGGCTATGCCTGCGCGCGCCGGCTTGCCGAGCTCGGCGCGTCGCCGGTGATGATCGGCCCTGGCCTGCCGTATGACCGTCCGCCGCTCTCGAAGCGCGCGCTCGAGCACGGTCGCGCGCCGCTGCTCGCCGACCGGCGGAGCCTGGCGGCGCAAGGGATCCACCATATCGACGGCCTGGTCGACGACGTCGATCTGGTGCAACGCATGTTGACGATCGCGCCAACGGGCGGCGGCGAGCCGGTGCACCGGACGTTCGACCAGCTCGTGTGGGCGACCGGGCTGCGATCGGTCGCGCCGCCCGTGCCGGGCATCGATCGCGCGCACGACAACTCGACTGCCCCTGGGATGGAGGCCCTCGCATCCGCCGCCGAATCGGTGCGAGACGTCGTCGTGATCGGTGCCGGGCTGATCGGTTGCGAGACGGCCGCCACGCTGGCGCGCCGACACCGGGTGGTGATCCTCGACAGGGCGAACGAACCTGTCGAGCGCCTTGGCGCGACCCTCAGCCGGGCCGTCGGCGAGGCGCTTGACGACGTCGGCGTTCGATTCCTCGGTGACTGCGCGATCTGCGCAGTGCACGACCACGGCGTGGAGACCGCATCGCACGGATACCTCCCATGCGAGATCACGGTGGTCGCGGCCGGAGTCCGCTCGACGGTGCCCGCCGCGCTTGGGGACGGCCACATCGAGGTGGACGACCGCCTCCGGGCGATCGGTCTGGACGGGGTCTGGGCATGCGGAGACGTGGCCCGTTTCCCCCACCCCCGATATGGCCGCGTGGTCGTGCCGCACTGGGACAATGCGCGAGCCGGTGGACGGCAAGTCGCTGAGTCGGTAATGGGTTCGGCCAAGCCGTACGTGCGCGAGCCGTACTGGTTCTCCGACATCGGCGCAGTGCGCATCCAGCAGCTCGGACTGGCCGAGGCCGCCGTCGATTGGCGGCAGGACGCCGGCATGCAGATCGGCCTGGATCTCCAAGGCAGGCCGACGTGCGTGCTCCTGATCGACGCGCCTCGCATGCTTGCCGCGGCCAGGTCGGTACTGGCCGCATGACCTTCCTACCCCCAACAGGAGGCACGACAATGGACGTCACGATCACCATCGACGCCGATGCCTGCATCGGCTACGGCGAGTGTGTTGCCGAAGACCCCGACGCCGTTGAGCTCGACGAGAGCGGCTGCGCACGCTTGCTGGTCTCCCGGATCGACGCCGACAGGGCGCGCCGGCTGTGCGCCGCATGCCCGACGGATGCCATCTCGGTCAGCTGAGATCAGCACTTCGAACTTGTGGCGTCCGTGAAGCTCTTGACGGAGCTGACGACGGTCGCGGCGTCGGCGGCAATCGCTCCGATCTGCACCGCAGACGGGTTTGGCGGCAGCGCGTTGACAGCGTTCGTGAGCGTGTCCAGCGAGGTCGTGATCGCGCTCGTTTCGTCCGGAAAGTCGCTCTTGGCCGAGCTGACCAGCGTCTTCGCGTCGCTCTGGATCGTGGCAAGCTGCGACTTCAGGCTGCTGACGTCGCTGCTCGAGGTGGGTACCGTGAGCCCCTTGATCGAGCTCTCCAGAGCACTGCGATCGGAGCAGTACGCCGGTTTGCTGCTGCTCCCTCCGCAACCCGCCGCCACCACCAACGCGAAGCCAACGAGGAGCGCGACCGACACCAGTGTCGTACGGCCTAGATCGATCCTTTTCAAGACGGTCACGAACTCCACGTTGTCTCCTTCATGGTCGTAGAACGACAATTGCTCCCCTAACGACGCGGCCCGGTCAGCTCCGGAAACGAGTCGTGGGCGGCTCGGACTGCTACCGAGCCGCCCACGCGCGTCGGCATCGCTCGGACGGCGCCTATCCTCGTCCGACAGCGAGGCCTTGCCGGTGGAGCTTCCGGCTACCGCCGTCGTGCGACGCGGCGTGAGGTGCGTCGCGCGACTCTGCGAGAACCCATCACTTGGTGCCTCCTGCCGTAGATGCTGTGTGTGCTCCCTGCTCGAGGGCATGGAGCTCTTCTGCCTCCTCCGCAGCCACCAGGCCGATCGCGACCAGGTCGAGCGGGCTGATGAACCCATCGCTGAGCCGGAAGCCCCCTGCCCGCGCAATCGCGTCGCGCAGCGGCACCGCCCAGTGATGCTCGATCAGCAGCAGCGCAGCGGCCGAGTCGTCGGGAATGTCCGCAAGGACATCCCAGGCCTGCTCGTCGGAGAACACCTCGATGCCCTCCTCGGCCGCCTTCTCGGCACCCAGCTCTGCACCGGCGACCATGCCCTCCTCGCCCTCGATTCCGAGACCGACCAGGGCGGCGACCTTGCTGCCCAGCTCGATCGCCTCATCCTTGGAGAGATTACTGAGGTGCATGACCTCGATCTCGCCGGCAGCGTCCTTGTACACCGCCAGCGCGTCGATCACCCGCACCGTGTCGCTCTCCCTCAGTCGCTCCAACTCCTCCAAGATCTCACCATGGAAGTCGGGATGACTGAAGCCCAACACAAGTAGCTGCACCGGTCCTATTGCCACTACGCACCTCTTTCCGTATCGATCCTCGGTCTGACTGAAGACTCGACCCTGGAGCGCCCGGAGGCATCGGTGAACCACCGAGTCGTGACTCGGGGGAAACGCGGACGCGCAATCGGAAGAGCCGCAGGACAGACTCGTTCAGGGCCGTCCGAGGGGAAGGAGGAGCCGGGAGCGGGACTCGAACCCGCGGCCAACGGTTTACAAAACCGTTGCTCTACCAGCTGAGCTATCCCGGCGGCAGCTCGAGTCTACCGAACTCACCCTCCAGTTCAGCCTGAGGCACCGCTAGGACAGGACGCGACGCGAGTTGAGGTGCGACTGCACCTTGCGCTTGACTCGCTGGAGTGCGTTGTCCACGGTCTTCGGGTCGCATCCCAGCAGCTCGCCGATCTCCTCGTACGAGCGCCCCTCCAGATAGCAGGTCAGCACCTGCGACTCCAGCGAGGAGAGCGCCGTGCCGAGGCAGTCGAGCAGGCTCTGCAACTCCTCGGTCGAGATCACGCAGGACGCCGGATCGTCCACGGACGGGCCGGGCAGGGCGTCGCCCAGCGTACAGTCCACCTCGGACTCCTGGCCCGCGGGCGTGTGGCTGAACGAGACGTAGGAGTTGAGTGGCGCGTGCTTGTGCCGGGTCGCGGTCTTGATCGCCGTGATGATCTGGCGCGTGATGCACAGCTCGGCGAACGACCGGAAGGACGTGTCCTTGTCGGAGCGGAAGTCGCGCACCGCCTTGAACAGGCCGACCAGGCCCTCCTGGATCAGGTCGTGCGAGTCGCCGCCGGCGAGGAAGTACGAGCTCGCCTTCAGCCGCACGAAGCCCTCATAGCGGCGGATGATCGAATCCATCGCCTTCTCGTCGCCGTTGCGGGCGGCGGCGATCAGCATCATCTCGCTCGGTTCGCGCCATGCGCGGCTCCCGACCACCGCCTGCGCCGTCGCTTGATTCTCCCTGGCCACGCTCAGCACCTCTCTCCCTCGATGTGCCTCAGGTTGAATGTCAACTTCAACTTGAGGGTAGGGAGTGTATCGCCTGCGCGCGATTTGTCAAGGACCCCTTCTGATTCGCTCCATCGCCGCTCTGGTGGCGGGATCCAGCGCATCGCCGAGCTGGTAGCGGACGCGCGGTTGAGCCGTGGTCGAGGGTCGAGGCGCCGCGGCGAGCCGGTCGGCGAACTCGCGGGCGCTCATCGCATCCACCTCGCCCCGGGCCGCCACGTGCCGCAGCACCGTGTCCGACGACACGACGGTGACGGGCCTATCGAGCGAGCTGCGGTGCGCCAGCCGCTCGATGATCGTGTCCGCGGACTCCGTGCCGGCGAACCGCACTCGCACGCGGCCCACCGAGATGTCCCGCCCGTGGCCGTCGAACACCACGGACACGTCGCAGCCCGCCTGCTCGGCGTAGTTCGAAACATCCGTGACGAGATCGTCCCGCATTCTTGACGGGTCACCGCCGCGCCGGTGCGCGACGTTGTCGCCGTCCACGATGATCAGCAGCAGGTCGCTCATCCCCGGCGCTGCCGGACGGCCTCGAACAGCAGCACCGCGGCGGCCGTCGAGACGTTGAGCGACTCGATCCGTCCGGCCATCGGGATCGAGACCGCCTCGTCGCACGCCGATCGCACCCGCGGGCGCACGCCCCGGCCCTCCGACCCCATCACGAACAGCGTCCCATCGCGATAGTCGTACTGGTCGAACCGCCGCTCGGCCTCCCCCGCCGCCGCGTAGCTCCATAGCCCGGGCCGACGGGAGCGGATCAGCGTGTCGGCCAGGTTCTCGACCTGAGCGACCGGCAGATGCTCGACGGCGCCCGCGGACGCCCGGCAGACGGCAGCCGTCACGGCTGCAGACCGCCGCCGGGTGGTCAGCAGGCCGTCGGCCCCCGCGCATTCGGCGACGCGGGCCACAGCGCCCAGATTGTGCGGATCGGTCACCTCGTCAAGGGCGACCAGCAGCGGCCGATCGCCCGCCAGCAGCTCGTCCGGATCGACGTACGGATAAGGCGCCGCCGCGGCCACGATTCCCTGGTGATCCTCGCTCCCGGCCCGCTCGGCCAACCGCTCGAAGGGCTCGACCCGCGCCGCCTCGGGCACCCACTCGTTGGCCTCGCGCACCCGTTCCGAGCACCACACCCGCAGCACCTCGCGCCGGCCGCGGAGCGCCTCGCGCACCGGGTGCAGGCCGTAGACGAGGTCAGATGCCACGGCGGTAGAGCCGCGGGCCGTCGGCTGTGTCGCGCACCTCCCAGCCGGCCGCGTCCAGCTCGTCGCGCAGCGCGTCGGCTCGGGCGAAGTCGCGATCGGCACGCGCCCGCTCACGCTCCAAAGCCTTCTCCACCAGCTCCGCCGGCGCCTGCTCCTCCTCGGCCAGCCCACCCAGGCCCAGTACGTCCAACAGCTCGCGGACGCTCCCGCCGGCCTCCGGCGGCGCGTCGAACAGCAGCGCCAGCGCCCGGGGCGTGTTGAAGTCGTCGTCGAGAGCGTCGCGAAACGCCGCCTCGAGCGGCTCACTGCGACCGTCGGTGGACTCGCGCACCCGGTTCCGCAGCGTCTCCGCCGCCGCCTGCGCCTGCGTCAGGCTCTCGTCCGTGTAGTCGATCGGGCTGGCGTAGTGCGCGCGCAGCAGAAACAGCAGAAACGTCTCTGGCCCCCACTCGTCGAGCGCGACGTGCAGCGGCTCGATGTTGCCGAGCGACTTCGACATCTTCTCGCCGGACAGGCGCAGCATCCCGTTGTGGGCCCAGATCTGCGCGAACGGGCGGCCGACCGCGCATGATTGGGCGACCTCGTTCTCGTGATGGGGGAAGATCAGGTCGCGTCCTCCGCCGTGCACGGCGAACCGCCGCCCCAGGTAGCGCTCCGCCATCGCCGAGCACTCGATGTGCCAGCCCGGGCGCCCGGGGCCCCACGGCGACTCCCAGCTGGTGTCCTCGTCCGGCTTGGCCGTCTTCCACATCGCGAAGTCCAGCGGGTCGCGCTTGTGCTCGCCCGGCTCCACCCGTGAGCCCTCGATCAGCTGGTCCGGGTCCTGGCCGGAAAGGCGGCCGTACTCCGGATAGCTGCGCACCGAGAAGTACACGTCGCCGCCCGCCTCGTAGGCGTGTCCGGCAGCGATCAGCTCCTCGATCAAGGCGATGATCTCCCGCACGGTGTCGGTCGCCAGCGGCTCGTCGTCGGGCCGGCCGATCCCCAGCCGGCTGGTGTCGTCGATGTACGCACGCCCCATCTCGCCGGCAAGCTCGGCCGAGCCGATGCCCCGCTTGCGGGCGGCGATGTCGATCTTCTCGTTGACGTCGGTGATGTTCTCCACGAGGTGAACGGACTGACCACGCCACTCCAGGTACCGCTTCATCAGCTGGAAGACGACGTAGGGCCGGGCGTTGCCCACGTGGATGCGGCCGTAGACGGTGGGGCCGCAGACGTAGATGCCGATCCGGCCGTCATCATCGGGCTCCACGTCGCGCAGCTCTCGGGTCAGCGAATCGCGCAGCCTCATGCTGCCCTCCGGATCGCCTCGTCGCGCGGGAGTGCCGCCAGCACCGCCCACAGCTCGGGCCCCCGCTCGCGGCCGGTCAGCGCGATCCGGGCCTCCTTGAGCGGCACGCCGGCGCGCCGCAGCTCGTCGACCAGGTCGCGCGCCTGCTGCTCGCTCAGCCGGTCCGGGTAGCGCCCGCGAACCGTTGCCAGCGACGGCAGGGAGTGCCGCTCCGGCGTGCGGACGACCGCGGCCACCAGCTCGCCGGCCTCGGCAAGCGTATGCACGCCGCGCAACGCTGGCTCGAGCGCGACGACCTGCTCCGCGGGCGTTCCCGGCGGGGCAAACGGCGCCACTCGGGCGACCAGCTCGGCCGCCGGCAGCCGCCGCAGCCACGCGGTCGACAGCGACCGCAGGCGGGACGGATCGAGCTTGACGGTGCCACGGGCCAGCCGGTCCTCCTCGAACCGCTCGGCCAGCTCTTCCATCGTCAGCACGTCGCCCGGGCCGGAGGATCCGAGCAGCCCGAGCAGGTTGGCGACGGCCTCCGGCGGATATCCCGCATCGCGCAGACCGCCGATGGTGGACGCATCGTCGCGCTTCGACAGCTTGCCCTCGTCGGGGTCGAGGATCAGCGCGTGGTGAAAATAGCGTGGCGGCTCGCCGCCCAGTGACCGGATCGCCGCCGCATGCAGCGGCGTGTTCGACAGGTGGTCGTTGCCGCGGATGACATCGGTGATGCCGAAGTCCAGGTCGTCCACCGCGGTCGCCCAGTGGTAGGTCGCGCTGCCGTCCGAGCGGAGGATCACAAACTCCGGCGCTCCCGGCGCCGCCAGCCGCACCGCACCGTCGCGCACGAAGGCGCCGTCGGCCTGCGAGGCCGCCTCGGCGTGGCGGGCAGCGCGGTCGGACTGCCGCACCGGGCCCTCGTCCCAGCCGATGCCGAGCCAGCGCAGATCCTCGACGATCGACTCCTCGGCGCCGGCCACCGTCCGCGACTCGTCCGTGTCGTCGATCCGCAGCAACATCGACCCGCCGTGCGCCGTGGCGAAGAGCCTGTTCATGAGCGCGGTCATGGCCCCGCCCAGGTGCAGGCGGCCGGTGGGGCTGGGGGCAAAGCGAACGCGAGCGGCCACGGCGACCTGAACGCTACCAACCAACGACCGAGGCACGGCTCCGCCCAACGGCCGAGGCGACCGCGGCGCGTGGGGCGTACGCTGTCGGCGATGGCGATGACTGCGACATCCAGGAGCGAGGCGGCCGTGCTCGACCAGGGCTGCGTCGTCGTCAGCGTCGGCGGCCAGACCGTCGCCCTGTTCGCCGACGACGGCGTCGTTCGCGCGGTGGACAATCGCTGCCCCCACATGGGATTCCCTCTGCACCGGGGCAGCGTGTGCGACGGCATCCTCACCTGCCACTGGCACCACGCCCGGTTCGACCTCGCCAGCGGCGGCACGCTCGACCAGTGGGCCGACGACGTCCCTGCGTTTCCCGTCGAGATCCGCGACGGCGAGGTGTTCGTGGACGTCGCCCTGCAGCGCGATGAGCGCGCCCACCGGCGGCGGCGCCTGCGCGACGGGCTCGAGCGCAACATCTCGCTGGTGATCGCGAAGTCGGCAATCGCCCTCACCCCCGAGGACACCGACGCCGTGTTCGAAGCCGGCCTGGAGTTCGGCGTCAGGGCATCGTCCGACGGGTGGGGCCAGGGCCTGACGATCCTGACGGCGCTGCGCAACCTGCTCCCGCTGCTCGAGCGGGACGAGCGGGCGCACGCGCTGCACCACGGCCTGGCGGCGGTCGCGTCGGACTGCGACGGAATGCCGCCCAGGCACCCGGTGGCGCCGCTTCCCTCCCAGGGCCGCGACGCCGACACCGTCGAGCGCTGGTTTCGCCGCTGCGTCGAGGTCCGCGACGCGGAGGGCGCCGAGCGCGCGATCGCCTCCGCGGTGCGGGGCGGCGAGGCGCCCGGCCGGGTCGCCTCGATGCTGTACGCCGCCGCGACAGACCACCGCTATCTGACGACTGGCCACGTGCTCGACTTCACCACCAAGTCGCTCGAGGCACTCGACCACGCCGGCTGGGAGCTCGCGGAGGATGTGCTCGGCAGCCTCGCCCGGATGTACGCCGAGGGCGGCCGGGCGGAGGAGTCGAACCAGTGGCGCAGCCCGGTCGACCTGGTCGTGATCCTGGACGACGCGTTCGCGCAGCTACCGGACGCCCTCGCCGGGCCGCGACACCCCTGGGCGCCGCCCGACGGACTGACCGACCTGCTGCTCGGCGACCAGCCGCGGGCGATCTCGGCCGCGCTGCTGGACGCACTGCGCGCAGGCGCCGCACCCGAGCACGTCGCGGCCGAGGTGACGTACGCCGCCGCGATGCGCATCGCCCGCTTCCCCGTGAGCAACGAGTTCACCGACTGGGACACCGCGCTGCACACCTTCACGTTCGCGAACGCGGTCGAACAGGGGCTTCATCGCACGGGCTCGGCCGAGCTGGTGCGGGGCGTGTTCGACGCAGCGATGAGCGTGTACCTCGACCGCTTCCTGAACACGCCGCCGGCCCGGCTCCCGAAAGGTGATGGCGCAGGCGCCGGCCGCGATCGGCTGTTCGAGCTGCTCGATCGCCAGCAGCAGGTCGACGCCGCCGGATCGCTGACGGCTGGCTGGCTGGCCGATAACGGCGACGCGCCGGCGGTGATCAGCGCGCTGGTCACCGCGCTGTTGCGCGAGGATCGCGACTTCCACACGATCCAGATGATCGAGGCCGCGGTTCGCCAGCACGGATCGATGCCGCCGGAGCGCGGCGCGGCTGGTGCTGATCGCCGCCGCCCGCTACCTGGCCGCTCACGCGCCGACCGCCCGCGCCCAGACGCAGACCTACCGCATCGCCTGGCGGCTCAACCGCGGCGAGACGCTATTCGAGTAGCGCCGGTCGGGTGGAATCACGCGGATAGGGCGATGCGCCCGGCCGCCGAACGCGTCATGATTGCGCCCGGTGCCGACGCCCGCCGACCAGCCGCCTTCCCAGCCCGGCCTGCCGACCGACCCGGCGGCGCTGCTGCGCAGCCGCGCGTACATCGCACTGCTGGTGATGGGCGCCCTGGTCGGCGTCCCCGTGGCGGTGTTCTCGTACTACTTCCTGAAGGCGATCTCGCGAACGCAGCAGTACGTCTTCGACACGCTGCCCGGAGATCTGGGGCTGGGCAGCAATCCGACGTGGTGGCCTGTGCCGGTGCTGATGGTGTCGGGCCTGCTGGTCGCGCTGGTGCTGAGTTACCTCCCCGGCACCGGAGGCCACAAGCCGGCCGAGGGGTTCAAGGCCGGCGGCGCGACGTTGCCCAGCGAGCTGCCGGCCGTGATCCTGGCCTCGTTCGCGACCCTGGCGCTGGGCGTCGTGCTGGGCCCCGAGGCGCCGCTGATCGCGATCGGCAGCGGGATCGGTGTGATTGCGATCCGCCTGCTGCGTAAGGACGCGCCGAAACAGGCCACCGTCGCCGTCGGCGCGGCGGGCAGCTTCGCCGCGATCAGCACCCTGCTCGGGTCGCCGCTGACAGGCGCGTTCCTGCTGATGGAGGCTGCCGGCCTGGGCGGAGGCATGATGAGCGTCGCGCTGGTGCCCGGGCTGCTGGCGGCCGGCATCGGCTCGCTGATCTTCGTCGGCCTCGACAACTGGACCGGCTACGGTACGTTCTCGCTCGCGGTGCCTCAGATCCCGCCGTTCGGCACCCCGACCGGCGCCCAGTTCCTGTGGGCAATCGGGATCGGGATCGGTGCGGCGCTGGTGGGCACCCTGATCCGCCGCATCGGACTGTTCCTGCAGCCCGTGGTCGAGCGGCGGAAGGTGCTGCTGACGCCCGTGGTCGGCGCCGCGGTCGGCCTGACCGTGGTGCTGTTCACCCAGACCACCGACCGTCCCGCGTCGAACGTCCTCTACTCCGGCCAGGATCAGCTGCCCGGCCTGATCGAGACGGCGTCCGGCTGGACGGTGGGCGCACTGGTGATGCTCGCCATCTGCAAGGGGCTTGCCTACGGTCTGTCACTCAGCTCGTTCCGCGGCGGCCCGGTGTTCCCCGGCATGTTCATCGGCGCCACCATCGGGATCGCGCTGTCCCACCTGCCCGGGCTGCCGATGATCGCCGGCGCTGCGATGGGCATCGGTGCGATGACGGCGGCGCTGCTGCAGCTACCGCTGGTCGCGGTGCTGCTGCCCACGCTGTTCCTGCAGGCTGACGGCGTGAACCTGATGCCGCTGGTGATCGTGTCGGTCGTCGTGTCCTACGTGGTCTCGGCGCGGATCCTGCCGAAGATCCCGGGCGACCCGCCGCCGCCCGTCACAGCCCCGTCGCAGCAGTGACACGGCCCGACTCGACCGCGGCCGCCAGCGCCTCGTAGTCGCGGGCGTTCTGCTCGGCGTACGCCCGGCTGAATTCGAGCAGCGCGCGGTCGAACGCATCCGACTTGCCGAGGTAGGCGGCGATCGCGATTCGATCGCCCGTGCGGGCGTGGGCGCGGGCCAGCGTCGCGGCGCACAGATCGCCGAACACCGTCAGCGCACGCGCGTTCATCGCCCCCACCTCCAGCGTGCCCTTCCAGTCGCGCAGCTGGCGAACGTAGTAGTCGTGCGGTGCGTCATCGACGCCGTGCTCGACGTGCAGCCAGCCGAGGAAGATGTCGCTGGACGCCTGCATCAGGCGCTGCCCGGCGACCACCCGTTCGCCGGCGTTGGCGAAGTCGCTGGCGCCGGCGAAGCCCTCCAGCACCGACTGCTGCGCCTCCTTGACCTGTAAGACCAGCGGGTCATGGCCGTCGCGTCCCAGCAGCAGGCTGATCCAGGCGTGGGTGCCGACGCTCCCGACACCGACCACCTTGCGCCCGACGTCCACGAGCTGGAACTGCTGAAACAGCTCCCGTCGGTCGTGCGGCAGCGTCGCCGCGTACTCGTCCAGCACGTGCTCCAGGCTGCCGGCGAGGCGGGTCTGCTGGGCGGCGTTCAGGAACTCGCGCGCGGGGACGACCAGGGGCGGCCGCGACACGATCTGGGCGCGGCCGTCGATCTCGGTCGCAAGCTTCGCGAACGCCTGGGCGCTGTCGCGGCGCAGCGTCTTGTCGACCCGCCGCTGCAGCCGCCGGCGCATCTTGACGCCGAGCCGCGATGCGATGTCGCGGGCCAGCGTGTCGACCTCAGCGCGGGCGTACCAGACGTCGAGGTGACGCATCTGTGCGTAGCGCGCCATCCACGCGCGGTACTCCGCGGCCGACGCGAGCACGATCCGTTCCTGGTCGCGCACCCCGAAGCCGTTGTCGCGCGCCGCCAGCAGCAGACTGACCGCCAGCCGCTTGACGTCCCACTCCCACGGGCCCGGCAGCGTCTCGTCGAAGTCGTTGATGTCGAACACCAGCCGCCGCTCGGGCGAGGCGAACAGGCCGAAGTTCGAGAGGTGCGCATCGCCGCAGCACTGGACGCGCAGGCCGGAGGCGGGTGTGCCTGCCAGGTCGGACGCCATGATCAGCGCGGCGCCGCGGTAGAACGAGAACGGCGAGGCGAGCATCCGGCCGTAGCGGATGGGAACGAGCTCGGGCACGCGCAGCTGCGCCTGGCTCTCGAGCAACTCGACCGGATCGGGCCGGCCGGCCGATGGCTGGAACGCACCGTGGCTGGATCTCGGCGCCACCGAGCGCGCCGCCCGTCCCAGGGCGGCGCGCTCGGGCGCGCTCAGACGGTGCTCGGCCGAGGGCTCAGGCGAGGGCCTTGGCCTTCAGCGCGTCGAACTCCTCCTGCGTGATCGTGCCGGCGTCGAGCAGCGCCTTCGCCTTGGCGATCTGCTCGGTCGGGTCGCCCTGCGTGGAGACCGACCTGATGTAGTCGTCGGTCTGCGCCTGGGCTTGCTGTATCTGCTTCGCCTGCCGCTCCGCCATGCCCTGGTGCTCCACGATCAGGTACACCAGCACGCCGATGTACGGGAGGACGACCAGGAACACCACCCAGATCGCCTTCGACCAGCCGCCGATGTCATGCCGCCGGAAGATGTCGATGAAGACCGTGAACAGCAGCCAAAGCCAGATCACCCAGATGAAGAAGATGAGCATCGTGCCCATCAGATCCCAGAAGGGATAGTCCGTCAAAAACGTCACTCGTCGTACCTCCGCCACGTCGTTGTCTGTCCAGTGGGAGTATCGCAGAGCATTCAGCAAGGTGTTCATCCTGAATGGACGAAATCCCCCCTGGAACATCTAGAGTCCGGCCGATGCAGGGCGACGGCGCTTCCCGGCCGATCGACGAAGCAGAGCTGCGACAGGAGCTCGAGCGCCTGAGCCCCTTCCATCACGACATCGCCCTGCCCTACGGCCTCCGCACGGACATGCCTGAGCTTCCCGGCGGCGGTGGGCAGCACACCCGCGTGCAGACGCTGGTGCACCACGGGTTTCCGCCGTTGCTCGGCGAGTACGGCGGCAGCCTGGACGGGCTGGCCGTGCTGGACGTCGCATGCAACTGCGGCGGCTTCTCGTTCGAGGCGGCCCGCCACGGCGCATCGCGCGTGCTGGGCTTCGACATCGTGCCCCGCTACGTCGAGCAAGCGCAGCTGATCCGCAGGGCGCTGGAGCTCGAGCAGACCGAGTTCCGGCTGCTGAGCATCGACGACGTCTCGCGGGAGTCGACCGGCACGTTCGACGTCACGCTCTGTTTCGGCATCCTCTACCACCTGGAGGATCCGATCGGCGCGATGCGCCGGCTGGCCGACGTGACGACCGGCGCGATGCTGGTCGACACGAACGTCACACGGGTGCGGTTCGCCCACCAGCCGCTGTGGCGGATGAACTTCCCACCGCCGCCGAGCGCGGCCCGCGGTCGCACCGGCGAGTGGCGGAGCGACCGGCCCGTGGTGCAGTTCAGCCCGACCGTCGAGGCCGTCGACGCGCTTCTGAAGTTCCTCGGCTTCTCCCGTGTGGAGCGCCTTCCGGCGACTGGCGGGGACCTCGAGAAACGCTACCGGGAAGGCACTCGGGCGACGTTCCTCGCGGTGCGCTGACTCAGCGCCAGTGCACGCCCGGCGGCGCCGGAGTGCACAGGGCACGCGTGCGCGACTCGAGCCGTCCGACCTCGCGCCTCCAGCGCGGGTCGCCGGCCAGGTTCGAGAGCTGGTAGGGGTCGCGCCGGTCGTCGTACAGCTCCTGCTGGCCGTCGGCGTAGTGCACGAACGTGTAGCGCACGGTGCGCAGCCCGCAGTAGTTGGGCGTGTAGATCCGGTCGCTCTGGATGTTCGGCCCCGCGGCCTGCTCGAGCAGCAGGCCGCGCCGCACGGGCGGCCCCGCCGGGTCGGCGAGCAGCGGGGCGAAGCTGACGCCGTCGGTCGGCCCGGGCACCTGCACGCCGGCCAGCGCGGTGAGCGTCGGGGCGATGTCGACGTTCGAGACCATCCGCCGCGACGTCCGCCCGGTGGCCGTGTGCCCGTCCCAGCGGACGACCAGCGGCAGCCGCAGCGACTCGTCATAGGGGACGCGCTTGGCGTCGGCGCTCATCCTGTGCGAGCCCCACATCTGTCCGTTGTCGCTCATAAGTACGAGGATCGTGTTCTGCAGCGAGCCGCGGGTCTGCAGAGCAGCCAACACTCTCCCGACCATGTCGTCCACCGAGCGCAACGTGCGGTACTGGCGCCGGCGCAGCCAGTTCACCTCCCAGCGGCCCGATGCGCCGAGCCGCGGGATGCTGCGGATGAACGAGGGCTTGTCCGACACGTCGGCCTCGTCGACGTTCGGTCGTGGCCAGTCGCGGCCGAGGTCGACGGAAAGATGGGCGTACTTTGGCTCCGGCGAGGCGTTCTCATGCGGCGCGTAGGGCGCCAGATACAGGAACAGCGGCCTGTCGCGCGGCGCGCCGGCGATGAACTCGACGGCCTTGTCGCCGAGCAGCGACGTCTCGTAGGTCGAATGCGGGTAGGTGTGCTTGACACCGTTTTCGTACAGCGTCGCCCCCCAGTACCCGGCGCCGATCGCCGACTCGTCCCAGCCCGGCGGCGTCCACCCGCCGGCGAAACCGTTGATGTACTTGCCGACGATCCCCGTGCGGTAGCCCGCGGCGTGGAACCACGTTGCCATCGTCGAGCTCTCGTAGCCAGAGTCGTGGAAGGCTTCCGCCGAGCCAAAGCTCGACGGCGCGTTGTCGTACACGCCTGTCGTGTGCGAGTACTGGCCGGTCAGAATGCTCGCCCGAGAGGGGGCGCACAGCGGATTGGAGGCGAACATGTTCGCGAACCGGACGCCCTTGCGAACGAGCTGCGACCGCACGATGGGCATCGACCACAGCGTGTTGTAGAACTGATCGTCGGTGAGGATGACGACGACGTCTGGCCGGCGGCGCTGGAACGCGACGGCGACGCTCGCCGTGCGATGGCCCTTGTACCAGGTGAGCCCTGCGCCGAGGGTGATCACCAGCCCGATGCTAGCCAGCACCGAGAGGCGGCGGGAGAACGTTCGTGATGGCTGGTCGTGCATGGCGCGTCCGAACGCTCCCCGGACCGGACGCGGTCAGCTTAGATCACGAACATGCCCGCAAATGTTGCGATTCCGTTCAGGCGATCGTTGCTTCGATGACGTCCATCGGCCCGGCCGGCGTCACCCCGGCGAGCCGCAGACCGGACGCGTCGAACAGCGCGGCGTACTCGTCGTGGCTGCGCTCGCGACCGCCCGGCATGAGCAGCATGTTGAGGTCGGAGAGCTTGCCCGCGGGCTCCGCGTTGGGCGCGCCGAGCGACCGCTCCACGACGAGGACGACGCCGGTAGGCGGCATCGCGGCGCGCACGGTGCGGAGGATCGCGATCGCCTCAGCGTCCTCCCAGTCGTGGACGATCATCTTCAGGACGTAGGCGTCGGCGCCTTCCGGTACCTGCTCGAAGAAGCTGCCGCCGACCACGTCCAGCCGCTCGTGCGGCCGGACGTCCTCGACCACGTGAGGCTGGTCGAACAGAATCCCCCGCATGCCGGGGTTGGCCGCCATCAGCGCCTCCAGCAGCGTGCCGCGGCTGCCGCCGACGTCGACCACCGCCGAGAACCGCGAGAAGTCGTATGACCCGGCGACGGCGCGCGTCACCTGTGCGGTCAACGCCGTCATCGCGCCGTCGAAGATCGCGCTCTCGTCCGGGTGGTCGGCCCGCCAGCTCCAGACGTCGGTGCCGTTGAGCAGCCGGAAGCCATTCTCTCCGGTGCGAACGGCGTCGGTCAGCGCGGCCCACGTGTTCCAGTAGTAGGGCCGGCCGATCAGCCGCGTCCACCCGGCGATCGAGTCCGGGCGATCGGTGCGCAACGGCCCACCGAGCTCGGTCAGGGAGACGCGGCCGTCCTCGTCCTCATGCAGCACGCCGAGGCCGGCCAGCGCGCGAACCAGCCTGCTGAGGGTCGGCTCGTGCGCGCCGCAGGCATCCGCCAGGTCGGCGGTCGATCGCGGCCCCTCCGCGAGCAAGTCGGGGAGGCCGAGCGCCACGGCCGCGTGCAGCGCCTGCGACGCCTGGTAGCCGTTGACCATCCTCAGCAGGTCGGCACTCATGCGGGCGAGCCTACACAGGATGCGGTAGAGCCGGCTCGCCGTAGAGTGTAGGGTGTTGGTAACATACGCTACTTACAGGCAGGCGGTACGATGAAGGCAGCGTGGGGACTTTGGTCGATGGCGGCTGTGACGGCGTTGGTGTTGACGCCGATCGCGACAGCGTCCGCCACGCAAGTTCCGAGCACCGAGCTTGTCAGCATCTCCACGAGTGGCGACCAGGGCAACCGCAGCGTCGTGCCGCCGGTAGCGGTCAGCCTGCACGGCCGCTACGTCGCCTTCACCTCCGAAGCGGACAACCTGATCGCGCACGACGAAAACGGCGACGTGGACGACGTTTTCATTCGCGACCGGGTGAGCGGCCGGACGGAGCTGGTGAGCGTCTCGACCGGCGGAGACCAGGCCGGCGGCGTCAGCTTCTCGCCCTCGGTCAGCGCAACTGGTCGCTACGTGGCCTTCGGCTCACTCGCGTCGAACCTCGTACCGCACGACACCAACGCGAGAGATGACGTGTTCGTGCGAGACCGGGTCACCCATACCACTCGGCGAATCAGCGTCAACAACGGTGGTGGACAGGCAAACGAGAACAGCGATAGCCCGGTCATCACGCCCGACGGACGCTATGTCGCATTCCGGTCACTTGCGGGAAACTTGGTGTCCGGAGACACCAACCGACGGGACGACATCTTCGTCCGCGACCGACTGTCAAAATCCACCGAGCGGATCAGCGTTTCGGGCATGGGCAACCAAGGAAACGGTGAGTCGTTCGCGCCGGCGATCAGTGCCGATGGCCGCTATGTAGCGTTCCTGTCGTGGGCGTCAAACCTGGTGGCCGGGGACACCAACCACGTCATCGATGTGTTTGTGCGCGACCGGCTGGCGGGGACGACTGAACGGGTCAACGTCTCGAACGCCGGCGCCCAGGGCGATGACACCTCATATGGCGACAGCATCGGCCTAAGTGCCGACGCCCGATACGTCGCCTTCACGTCCAGCGCCGCGAATCTGGTGCCGGGAGACACAAACCAGCATGCGGACGTGTTCGTCCGTGATCGCATCGCAGACACGACGGAGCGGGTGAGCGTGTCCGCTGCGGGTGTCCAAGGAAACGGGGACAGCGTTGAACCGGCGATCTCGGCGGACGGACGTCGCGTTTCGTTCACCTCGGATGCAGCGAACCTGGTTGGTGGTGACAACAACGATGTCTCGGACGTGTTCGCCCATGATCTTCCAACCGGTACGACCACCCGTCAGAGCGTGGCGTCGGGCGGGATGCAGAGCAACGGATTCAGCTGGATGTCGAACATGAGTGGCGACGGCCTCCACATCGCTTTCATCTCGGCAGGGTCGAACCTCGTCCCTGTGGATGCCAACGCCAGCCCGGATGTGTTCGTCCGAAACCTCGGATAGCCGGGCCGGCGTACTCCGTCGCCCCCCTCCGCCGGCAGGCCGGATCGAGCCTGCATGGCGGAGGGACCGGATCGACGGCTACGCCGTCACCGGCTGGTTGAGATAGGCGGCAGTCGGCACCGGCGAGCCGATCACGACCACCTCCGGACCACCCGGCTGGAACGGCTGCTCGAACGTCGAGACGACGGTCGACGCCGAGAACGTGCCGAACACCCGCAGCACGTCGTCGCCGATGTTGCGCAGACCGTGCGGCGCCATCGGCGGCACCAGCGCGACGTCGTGAGTCGTTACCACCCCCACCTCGTCGCCGATCCGCGCCTCGCCGGTGCCCTGGACGATCACCAGCAGCTCCTCGGCGCTGTCGGTGTGAACCCCCAGCTCGGCGCCGGGGTCGAGCTCGAACAGCACCGTGGCCGTGCTCGCCGACCCGGTCGCGCTGTGGATCGGGAAGCCCACCCGGAACCCGGGAGCCATCGTCATCAGCTCGTAGCTGTCAATGTCGAACGTCTGCATGTTCCCATCTCCTTTTCGATGCACAGTAGTGTGCAGCCATTTCTAGCAGACCTTCTGGCGCCTGTCAATATTCGAGGTACACTGCTGTGTAATGAATAGAAAGTACGAGCTCAAGCAGCGGGCGCGGCGCCAGGAGGAGACCCGGCAGCGGATCATCCAGGCCGCCGTCGAGCTGCACACCTCGGTCGGCTCCGCCCAGACCACGATCTCCGCGATCGCCGCCCGGGCGGGCGTCGAGCGGCACACCGTGTACGCGCACTTTCCCGACGAGCCGGCGCTGTTCGCAGCGTGCGCCGGCCACTGGCGCGCGGCGCACCCCTTCCCGGACGTCTCGCACTGGCTCGAGCTGGACACTCCCGACGCACGGCTGCGTGGTGTGCTGGATGAGCTCTACGCGTGGTACGAGTCGGTCGAATCGGATCTGGCGGTGCTGCTCCGCGACTCGCAGTTCGTCCCGGCGCACGCGGACGAGATGGCCAGAACGGCCGCCAGGATGCACCAGCTTGCCGATGCCCTGCTCCGCGGATGGCCGCGGCGCAAGGCCGTCCGCGCCGCGGTCGGCCACGCGGTCGAGTTCGAGACCTGGCGGTCGCTCGTCCGCCGCCACGGACTGTCTCGCAGGCAGGCGATCGACGCGATGGTGCGGCTGGTCGCAGGCGCATAGGCTGCGCCTCGTGCACGACGACCTCTACGCCATCCTCATCTCCGAGGTGATGCTGCCGCAGTCTCCCATCGGGTGGCGTCCGCACACCTGGAATCAGGCGGAGCGCATCGAGCTCGCAAGGACGTCATCGTCGGAGCTGCAGCTCATGGTTCCGATGACGTCGTAGCGTCCGGAGGTAACCGCGACGAGGATGACCTTGGACATGTCGGCGATCCGGTCGGCGATCCGGCAGGCCCTTCTCGATCTTGAGGTACTTCACCGACTCGGTGATGCGCTCGCCGAACCGCCGGCGTCTGTCGGCGTCCTTGGCATCGTAGGCTCGCGGACACTCTGTCCCAAGCCGTCGAGCGGTCAGTCTCCGGGCAGCATGGCTCCGCGCTGATAGGCGGGGTCGACCACGACGTGCGTGATCAACAGGGGGTCGAACCGAACGCGCGCCTTGTGGACGACGTTTCGTTCCAGCCATGTCGATTGCTCCGGCGGGTGGGTGGCGATGACGATCTCATCCGCGGGGAACTCACGCAGCGCGTCCTCGATCGCCACAAGTGGGTTTGCGTCGCCGACCTGACCTCTTGCGCGGACCCGATGCTGTTCCAGTTCGGTGCGAAGCGTGTCTACCCGCTCTGTGGCCCGCTCCCTCTCCTGGTCAAGGTCGGAGGCGAGGTAATGCAGACGGCTCTTGGTCAGCGCGGGCGCCACGATCAGCACCTCGGACGGGATGCGACCCGCCCGGTAGCCGACCTCGTTGCACAGTCCACTGCCTTGGCATGACTCGTTTGCGACCACGAGGATCCGGTGGGGCTGGGGCGTGGAAGCCTCGAGCGTGTCGAGAGCGGCGGCGAGCTGCGCCCAGCGCTGTTCCTTGCGCGTGCGGATTCGAGCGAACCGCTCGGCCGTCTCGCTCTCCCCCACGTCCCGCGCCTGCTGCTCGAACAGGTGGTACGTCTCCGTGACCGCCCGGGCCTCGATCGCGATCGCAGCGCGCACGTCGGTGTCCGACGCCGAGATCTCGCCATCCGCCTACGGATGACCCGCAGCCGGATGTGCTCGGTTCGGGGGTCAGGAGTGGCCGAAGGTGACGTCGGGCAGGAGCCTGTCGGCCCATCGTGGGAGCCACCATGCCCATTTGCCGAGCAGGCGCAGGGCGACGGGGATGAGGATGAGGCGTACGAGGAGCGCGTCGAGCAGGACGGCGACGCCGAGGATGATTCCCATCTCCTTGGGTGGAAGCGGTCCGGAGAGGGCGAAGGTGAAGAACACGGCGACCATGACGGCAGCGGCGGCGAGGATGACGCGGCCGGAGTGGGCGACGCCTCCGACCATCGCGTCGCGCGGGTCGCCGGAGTGGTCGTGGTGCTCCTTCGCCGAGGCGAGCAGGAAGACGGTGTAGTCCATCGAGATGGCGAAGATCATGGCGAAGAAGAACACCGGTCCCCAGGCGTCCAGGAAGCCCTGCGATTCGAAGCCAAGGAACCCGGCGCCGTGGCCGTCTTGGAAGATCAGGCGGGCGACGCCGAATGCGGCACCGGTGGCGAGCAAGTTTGTAAGCACCCCGACCAGGGCGATCACGGGCGCCTGCAGTGCCACAAGCAGAAGCACGAAGCCGAGCGTCATCACGATCCCGATCACCCATGGCGTGGCATGCGAGAGCGCCTTCTCGAGGTCGTGGTTCTCGGCCGTCGCGCCTCCGACGAGCGTGCCCTGCGGCAGGCTGGAACGGAGCCGGTCGATGGTCCGGCCGACGGCTGGATCGGACGGTCCGGCGGAGGGTACGGCCTGAATCAGCGCGAGCTCGCCGGCGCGATCAGTCGTTGGTGGCATGACCACGGCGATGCCCGGATCGGCCTTGACGGCGGCGGAGATCGCGGCAGCCCTCGAGGTGGGCGTGACGATCTGCAGCGCACCTGGTGCGCCGGCGCCGAACGCTGCCTGCACCTGGTTGTAGCCGACGCGCGATGTGTCGCCTGTGGGGACGACCTTGATCGATGGCATGCCGGTGCGCAGTCCGACGATGGGGAGTGCCAGAACAAGGAGAATCGCCAGCGCCGCTCCGCCGAAGGCGTACGGGTGTCGCCACAGGCGCTCGGCCCAGGCTGCGAAGCGCGGCGAGCGGTGCTCGCCCGAGTGCACCCAGGAGAGCGACAGCCGGTCGACGCGGGGGCCGAGCCAGGCCAGCACCGCCGGCAGCAGGGTGAGGGCCGCGGCCAGCACGAAGATCACCGAGACCATGATGCCGAGCGCCATCGAGCGGAAGGCTGGGCTTGGGACAAGCATCACGGCGGACAGCGACACCAGCACCGTCAGGCCGGAGAAGAGCACGGCCTTGCCGGCGGTGTCCATGGCCACGGCGGCTGCCTCGACCGGTGACAGGCCGGCGCCGAACAGGGCGGCGCGGTAGCGGGCGACGATGAACAGCGCGTAGTCGATGCCCAGCGCCAGGGCGAACATCAGCGCAAAGTTCATCGCCCAGATCGAGATGTCGGCTACCTGCGTGCCGAGGAAGAGCACGCCGGCGCTCGCCACGAGGCCCGTGATGGTCAGCATCAGCGGCAAGCCTGCGGCGACCAGGGACCCGAAGGCGAGCACCAGGATGGCCAGCGTCACCGGCCAGCTGAACAGCTCGGAGCGCATCATCGCGGTGCGGTTGGCGGTGTTGAAGTCAGACCACATCGCCGAAGCGCCGGTCGTGTTTACCGTGACGTCAGCGGTGCCGGCTTGAGAGAGCGGACCTTTGAGCCGCTCGGCGGCGCTGACCATCTCTTTGGGGTTGCGTGCCGCGCCGCCAAGCACGATCGCCGTGTGGCCGTCGCGCGAGATCGAGGTTCCCGGGCGCGGAGCGGTGACGGACGCGATCGCGTGATCCGCGCCGAGGATCTTCTCGACGCGCGTGAGGGTTGCGGCGAAGGCTGGGTCGGACGGACTCTGGGCGGGGGAGTGGACGACCACCCAGATGGCGCTGGAGCTGTTGCCGGCGAAGTGCTGCTGGATCAGCGAGCGGGCCTGCACGGACTCCGACCCTGTCGCCTCCCAACCCGCGCCGGAGAGCGCGGTCTCGACCTTGGGCGCCAGGAAACCGAGGCCGACGGCGAGCACGATCCAGGCCAGCACCACCGCGCGCACGTGGGTGGCGGTAACGCGGCCGAGGCGGCCGATCGGGCCGACGGCGCTCATCGCTCGATCCCCCGCTGGAGGTGGAAGACCTTGCGGAGCACGACCGAGGAGGGGCAGTCGCCGACCAGCACGAACAGCCACTCGCTGACGCCGACGAACGCCGTGAGCAGCAGGAACCAGGGGCTGACGAGGACGGCAAAGAGAACGCTGGCCAGCGTGACGGTGCCGGCCATCGCGAACAGCACGATCTCGAGCGGCGGCTTCGTGGATGCGGTCGTGGATATGTGATTGGTGGTCATCGTGAAGATCCTTTGCTTGGAACGGTTGGCTGGAGCAGTGCTGCGAGCTCGGCGTAGGTCTCGTGAAGCGATCCGCAGGCGATGTCGCAGAGTGCGAACACGCTCTGCTCGCCGATCGAGTAGATGACGCGGGTGCCGTCCTTTCGCCGGCGGACGATGCCCGCGGCGTGGAGGACGTTGAGGTGCCGGGAGATGTTCTGCTGGCCGGCACCGAGCGCGTCGGCGAGTTCGCCGACGGAGGCCTCGCCGGATCGCAGCCGGTCAAGCAGCCTGATCCGCATCGGCTCACCGATGACGCGGAATCGCTCTGCGATCACCTCGACCAGGGGATCCGGGAGCGGATGGGGAACCGGCGTCTGAGGCTCTGCAATCATCATCATTGTGCTAGTGTACCACTATATGATTGTAAATGCGAAAACTGGTGGATAATGGAGGACGCACAGCCTCAGCTTCCGCGCGTGTCGGTCTACGGCTCAGCCTGTCCCGCGTGCACGCAGGCGAAAGAGGTGCTCGACCGGTTCCAGATCAACTACCGGGAGTGCCCTATGTCCGCTTTCCCCCGCCGCTTCGGGGTCGTCAGGACGATGCCCCAGATCACGATCGACGACCAGCACCTGGGCGGCATCAACCAGCTGCTCAAGCTGGCCCGGAGCGGCGGCCTGGAACGGATCGCCACAGACGATCGGGCGCCGTGGGTGCGAATCACGCGCCGGCTGGGCCGCGGCTACAACGTCGCCGTGTTCGACCCGCTCGGCCGCGAGGTGGTCAGCCACCGAGCCCAGACTCAGGACGACGCTGCGCGGATCGCCGAGTCTCTCAAGCTCACCGCCGACGTCACGACCTCGCAGCGAAGGGAAGGCGCCACGTGACGCGACCAGCATTCTCGGGTTTCTACGGCTCGGGTTCCGCGAAAACCCCGCCGCGGACGCAAGCAGACGGGTCATACCCTGGAACCCCAGCGGCAGGAGGAATCATGGATACGTCATCCACCCCAGCGAGTAACGGCTCCCGGCGCCACCAGGTGGTGGTCGTCGGCTCGAGCTTCGCCGGCCTAACGGCCGCGCTGGAGGCGAAGAAACGGCTGAAGGGTCGCGCCGACGTCACCGTGATCGATCAGCGCGACTACTTCACCTTCGTGCCGTCGTTGATCTGGGTGCCGTTCGGCAAGCGCGACGGCGAGGACATCACGTTCCAACTCGCTCCGATGTATGAGCGGCGCGGCATCGCCTTCCTCAACGCGACCGCGGAGAGCTTCGACCTCGACCGCCAGACGGTCGTCACTGACCACGGCGAGATCCCGTACGACCGGCTGGTCATCGCGACCGGCCCGCGATTTGCCTTCGAGAAGATTCCCGGGCTCGGACCCGAGCAAGGGCACACCCAGTCGGTCTGCACCCTCGATCACGCCATGCGGACCCGCAGTGCGTGGCAGGGGTTCCTCGAGAACCCCGGGCCGGTCGTCATCGGCACTGCGCAGGGCGGATCGTGCTTCGGCGCCTCGTACGAGTTTCTGCTGAACACGCGCCACCAGCTCGACAAGGCCGGTCTCGCGAACCACCCGGTCACGTTCATCACCGCGGAGCCGTTCCTCGGCCACTTCGGCCTCGGCGGCGTTGGCGACTCGGAGAAGCGCGTCGAGAAGTTGTTCGACAAGCTCGGGATCCGCGGCATCCCCAACACGACGATCGAATCCGTCTCGGACGGCGAGATGCGGCTGGGAAGCGGAGAGGTGCTCCCGTTCGGCTTCTCGATGATCGTCCCGCCGTTCACCGGCGTCGACGCCGTCACCCGCACGGAAGGACTCGGAAACGCCGCCGGTTTCATCCCCGTGACCGACGAGTACCGCCACCCCGACCACCCGGCCGTGTTCGCCGCCGGCGTCGACATCGCCATCGCCCCGCCCCAGCCCACGCTCGTGCCAAGCGGCGTGCCGAAGACCGGCCACATGAGTGAGCACATGGCCAAGGTCGCAGCACAGAACATCGCCGCCGACCTCGAAGGCGGCGAGCACGTCCGCATCCCGGTCGACGAGCTGGGAGCGATCTGCATCCTCGATGCCGGCAACACCGGGATGGCGATCAAGACCGATCGCGTGCTCGGTGGAGGTAAGCACACCCACGTCATGGCGGGTCCCCAGGCCCACTGGGCCAAGGTCGCCTTCGAACAGGTCTTCCTGGCAGCACGCAAGCGCGGATCGCTGGTGGTGTGAGCCAATGACAGACGCCTACACAACCGGATCCTGGAAGCCCTTCCCCGGCCACGAGCAAGACTTCGTCCACGCCTGGATCGAGTTCTCCGACTGGGCCAGCACGATGCCCGGAGCCGGCCGAGCATTCCTGGCGCGTGATCTGCGCGACCCCGAGCGATTCGTCAGCTTCGTGGAGTGGGAGAGCATCGAGGCGATCCGCGGATGGAAGACCTCGCCCGAGTTCAAGCTGCGCATGGCCCGCGTTCAAACTCACATCGACAAGTTCGCACCTACCGAACTGGAAGTCGTCGCCGCCTGCGCCGACGGCCGCCACGACATAACGACTTGGTCACAAACGCCCGAACCAGCACTTGGAGGCACACGATGACGACGACGACCACCACCAACTACGCGATCACGCGAGATCTCGACCGACCGTTCGACCAGGTCGTCGGCCGCATCCGCGAGGAGCTCGCCGCCGAGGGCTTCGGCGTGCTCACCGAGATCGACGTCCAGGCCACGCTCAAGCAGAAACTGGATCTCGACGTCGATCCCTACCTGATCCTCGGCGCCTGCAACCCCAACCTGGCGAGCAGGGGCCTCGACATCGAGCCCGACCTCGGAGTGCTGCTGCCCTGCAACGTCGTCGTCCGCAGTCATGGGGAGCAGACCCACGTCGCTGCGATGGAGCCCGCCGCGGCGCTCAAGCTCGCCGACAACCCCGACCTGGAACCGCTCGCGCACGAGGCGCAGGAACGCATCACCCGCGCAGTCGAGCGGATCTGACTACGTGTCCGGTCTCCGGCGGACGGAATACGTCAGGAGCGATCGGTCGCAGTCGGATCGATGGTTGAATCGAGCAGCGCAGCCAGTTCGCCGACCGTCTCATGCAGCGATCCGCAGACCGTTTCGCAGAGGGCAAACACGCTGTCGTCGGTGATTGCGTAGAGGACCCGTGTGCCGGCCTTCCGGCGGCTGAGTATGCCGGCGGAGTGGAGCACGTTGAGGTGACGTGAGACGTTCTGCTGTCCCGCGCCGAGCACCTCCGAGAGTTCGCCGACCGATGCCTCCCCGCTGCGCAGACGGTCGAGCAGCTTGATCCGCATCGGCTCGCCGATCACGCGAAACCGCTCAGCGATGACATCGACGAGTTGGTCGGGCAGCGGCGAGGGAATGCTCATAAGGACTCGGTTCCGATCGAACACCGAATACATTACTCTACAACTAATCGAGCGTGAAAGGAAGTATCGGGAGTGGCTGACGGCCACGGTGGCGACGTGACTTCCCCAACGGCCGACGCGCCCTCCCGATGCGCACCGGCGGAGACGTGACCGAGGCCACGTTTCTCGCATTGCCGATTGGCCTCCTCATAGGTCTAACGCTGGGCAGCGTGGGAGGCGGTGGCTCCATCCTGGCAGTGCCGATGCTTGTCTACCTGCTCGATCAACCGGTCAAGGCGGCGACCACAGAATCGTTGTTCATCGTGGGTTCGACCGCGGCCGTCGGCGCAGCGGCAGCGTGGCGACGCGGGCGTGTGCAACTGTCCGTAGCGGGCGTGTTTGCTGTCACCGGCTCAGCCGGTGCGCTGCTGGGAACGGCGTTCAACCGACACGCGAGCCCGGAGCTGATACTCGGGCTGTTCGCCGTCCTGCTCCTGGTCGTCGCGTTCCTGATGCGCGGGCATTCGGAGCCACCGCACACGGACTCTTCGGCAAAGCCGCGGATCAACGCCTCGACGCTGCTCGCCGGAGGCGGTATCGGCCTGCTCACCGGGTTCTTCGGCGTCGGCGGAGGATTCGTGATCGTCCCTGTGCTGACGCTCCTGGTGGGCATGCCCTTGGTGGATGCGATCGGCACGTCGCTGCTGGTGATCGCGCTCACAAGCGGGGTTGCGCTCGCCGCCCACGCCGCGAGTGGCAGCGTGGACTGGCCACTCGCAGTCGTGTGCACAGTCGCCTCGGTCGCCGGCCTGGTCGGGAGCGGTCGCCTGACCGCAGGCATTAGCGTCGAGCGCCGCTCTCAGATCTTCACGCTCGTCTCGGTCGCCGCTGCCCTGGCGCTCCTTGTCGAGATCATCCTCGCGGGCGCATGAGTAGCTGATCCTCTATCGCCGTGCGATGCGAAGACCCGGCATCGCGGTTTCGCTCGTGTGATCACGTCACGGGTCACGCGAGAGAAGGCTCAGGCCGCTTGGTCGTGTTGCTCGCCCGGTGATCGGTGGATCGTCGCATTCGAGACGTACGAGCGCAGTGCGACGTGGTCCATCGGGCGAGCGAAGAGGAAGCCTTGGCCGAACTCACAGCCGAGATCGACCAGAGCTTGTGTCTGCTCACGGGTCTCCACTCCCTCGGCGACAACGTCAAGGTGCAGGCTGGACCCCAAGCCGACGATGGCGGCGGCCAAGTCGGATTGCTTGGGGTCGGTGGACAGGAACGACCGGTCCATCTTGAGGATGTCCACGGGGAACTGGCTGAGGTAGCTGAGCGATGAGTACCCTGTCCCGAAGTCGTCCATGGCAAGCTGTACGCCCAGCTCCTTCAGCGCATGCAGACGCAGCAACGCGAGCTCGGTGTCGGCCATCATCACGGACTCGGTGATCTCAAGCACAAGACGGTCGGCCGCGAGTCCCGCGCGGTGGAGCGCGCCGCGTACGTCGTCCACGATGGTTTCCGATTGAAGCTGTTTGATCGACAGATTGACGCTGATCTTCATCGCTGAGGCCTCGGGAAACGATCGGTGCAGCTCGGTCGCCTGCGCGCATGCCTGGTTCAACACCCAGCGGCCGATTGGGACTATGAGACCGCTCTCCTCTGCCAACGGGATGAACCGCGCTGGCGAGATACTCCCGCGCGTCGGGTGGGGCCAGCGCAGCAGGGCCTCTACGCCGTACAAGCTGGCTTCGTCCAGCCGAACCACCGGCTGATAATGAACCTCAAGGCCGTCCGTGCTCAAGGCCCGCTGGAGGTCGCCGCGAAGTTCGAGCCGGTCGAGTGCCCGCTCGTGCATCGCAGGCTCGAACATCTGATAGCTGC
Source organism: uncultured Actinomycetes bacterium (assembly GCA_963720885.1). Classification (GTDB taxonomy): domain Bacteria; phylum Actinomycetota; class Thermoleophilia; order Gaiellales; family JAICJC01; genus DATLLN01. The sequence continues at coordinate 729,897 of CAVRGW010000002.1, forward strand.
CCTTGCGCTCCCGCTTTGCGATATACATGGCTAGGTCTGCGTTTCGGAGCAGCTCTGCGGCGTCGATAGGGGCGTCCGCCTCGGGAATGCAGATGCCGATGCTGGTCTTGATGAACAGCTCTTTGCCGTCGACCGTGATCGACGGCTCCAACGTCTCCAGAATGCGTTCGGCGACATACGATGCCGCCTGGTCGTCGACCACTCCTTCCATCAACACCGCGAACTCATCGCCGCCCAGTCGAGCGGCGGTGTCGGTTTCCCGAAGCCCAGCCTGTAGTCGGACGCCCACCTGCCGCAACACCTCGTCCCCGGAGGCGTGTCCAAGGCTGTCGTTGATCGTCTTGAAGTCATCGAGGTCGATGAACATCACCCCCACCGCCTTGCGATCGCGTGGGCCGCGGGCGATGGCGTGCTCGACTCGGTCAGCGAACAGCGCCCGGTTCGGCAGACCGGTGACCGGATCATGGAATGCCTGGTGGGTGAGTTGATTCTCGAACGCCTTTCGTTCACTGACGTCTCGCGCGTTGATCACGATCCCGCGGACGCGGTCGTCCTCGAGGAGATTCCTGTGACGGAGCTCGAACGACAGGTACGTGCCATCGCGATGCCGCAGAGAGCATTCGACGACGCGGCGTCCAGTCGCGCCACCGTCGCCCAAGATCCGAGCAAGGGCCTGGCGATCGGGCTTCAGGACGAGGCGCTCGAACGGCGCTCCGGTGAGCTCATCGGCGGAGTATCCCAGCACGCTTTCGATCGATGGGCTGAGGTACTCGGTCAAGCCGTCGCGATCGAGAACAACGATCAGATCGCTTGAATCAGCAACCAACGAGCGGAGTCTCGCATCACCCTCCTCGTGGAAGCGCACCGCTGCGGCAGTTGTGCCCTCGATCGCCAGCGACACCTGAGTCCCGATCGCCTCGAGCGAAGCGATCACCTCCGCCGAAACGTCCGTCGGTGACGATACGACCAGGAAGCCACGGACCTCATCCCGCATCCAGAGCGGTGACACCACGAGCAACCATCGATCGAGAGCGGCGATGAAGGAGAGATCGAGATCCTCCAGCACGTCGATGGCTGGTCTACAGAGATTCGAGTGCAATGATGTGTTCTCGCGGAGCCATCCTGCTCCTCTGACCCCGAGCTCAGACACCTGCACGCCGTCCACCGTCTCGGAGATCCGAAGCGATCGGCTGCCGTCGAACAGGACCAGGCGCGACGGATGATCGCCAACCAGTCTTCGAACTGCGCCCAGAGCTGCCGTGTGGACCTCGTCGACGCTCGAAGCGCGCACGAGCGCCAGGCCAGCGCTCCGCACCGCCCGTTCTCGCGTGCTGGAGCGCTCTTCCTGGCGGACGAGCCCGACCATGCGGGCAAGCACAAGCAGAAACATGAGCGCCGACGCGACTATCAAGATCAGTCGGTCGAGACTGTGGATCGCCTGGGCGAACCGGATGGTCGGGGCGATCATGCACGCTGTGGTCAGCATCCCGAGGCGGAGCGGTGTGAGGCGTCCACGCGGGACCGACGCCGGTTCCTCCAACGTGCGCATCGAGGGGTGCAGGGCCGCGGCTCCCCACAACAGGTAGTAGCCGATCCAGCCTAGGTCGAGGACGACCTGATGGTGGTACGCGTCGATCAGCAGCGCGTAGGTGTACACCGAGTCCGTGACCAGGAGACACACGATGCTCGCGATCAACAGGTAGAAGGCCGGAGCGCGTTTTCCGGAATCGACGGCCAACCTGATCGCTGCCGCGAGCAGAATGATGTCGCCGAGTGGATAGGCAATCGATACACCCGTTGCGATCGGACTGAGCCCCGCGAGTTGGAGATTCGGACCGATCAAGACCACCCAACTGAGGAGCGCGAAACCGACCGTGAGGATCAGCGAGTCGATGAATCCCGCTCGGTCTCCCAGCGGATTTCGCCGTCTAATCAGCACCACAAGACCGGCCATCAGCACGGGGTAGACGGTGAGGTAGACCGCGTCCCCGGGGGACGGGAAGGGGACGTCGGCGCCAAGCAGCTTCGGGTAGCTGTACGTGTACAGATCCCCGAGAAAGAACAGGGACTGGCCGAGGATGAAGAGCCACCAGGCGGTGCGCGCCGTCGGCCTGTGCAACCGCATCCCCACAAAGATTGCCACCGACGACGACAGCCCAAGCGAGTTGATCAGAGGGCCGTTGCCCGCGAAGGGCGGTACGAATGCGTATAGGAGCGCAAGCGAGCAACCGATAGCCACGTACCAACCCCACAACCGGTTGCGACCAGGCACCAGGCGCTGGCTCATGCGGATCACGAAGGACATGGGATCCCGCCACTCATCGGCAAACGCGAGTCCCATCTGAACCCCGACTCAACGGACAAGGCCGCGGGTGGGCCACGTGAACCTGCGGCCCCTTTCCGGCTATCCCGGACGACGCGTCTGCGAAGTTGCCCTCGGGGATCGCGTCGGCCGGTGACCGGCCAGGGCTGAAACGCCCTGCTCACGAATCACGGGATCGCCGGCATTTCCGTCGGCGAACGAGCCGACCCGCGAGCCGTTGCCCCTGCGCTGCTCCTAGCGGGTGCTGAATCGGCCTCAAGTGGGTGCCGGCGATGAGCCGGCTCCCTCTAGCGTCGACTCGGTGCCAAGCCTCAGCGTCGCGGCACCGTAAGGGTGCGCACCGCCGGCGGAACCCTGATCGTCTCCGGCGTTCTGCGCAGCCACCACGACATGTAGGCGCCGCCATCGGATCCGGGGTGGCTCAGTGGCAGCCATCCTCGACCAGATGTTCGACGGCGTGGTTCATGGCCGTTCGAGTCTGCTGGCCGCAGGGAATGACGCGATGATGCTTATATCTGCACGGCGCAGCGACGGCTGCACGGACGGCTGCTGCTGACCACCGCGGAGCGACATCGGGCCGATCACTGCACTGCGGCTTTCCCGCCACGGAAGCGCGGACCCGACGCGAGTGGCCCGCCGCCGACGCGGCGTTGGCGAGTTGCGCTCCACCAGGGAGGGCGCGCAGCGAGCCGGATTCAGGCCGACGGCGCGGCGGGGGTGATCAGCCCGTAGTGGCCGTCAAGACGGCGGTAGATCACGCATCCCCGCCCGGTCGCGGAGTCGCGGAAGAAGACCCAGTGCTCGCCGTCCGCGTCGAGTCGTTGACGTGCTTGCGCGACGGTCAGGTCGGGAGCTGGGTTCGGGTCGCTGATCGGAGCGTCCCGCTCGGGCCGTGGCTCCTGGTGCGGCTGGGACGCCCGGGCGATACGCAGGAACCCGCCGCCGTCCGGACGGTAGAGCAGGCTGTCGATGCCGGCCGCTGCGTCCGCGAACAGCAGGAAGTCGTAGTCCAGCAGGTGCAGCTCGTATATGGCGTCCTCGACGCTCAGGGGCTCGTCGTCGAACGTCTTTTGGCGTACAACCTCACGCTCTTCGGCGGGGCGCGGGTAGAACGCCGGCCGCGCGGTGGGCAGGTCGCCGTGACGCCACTCGCCGGACGCCGCGACCGCGGTCCGCCGTTGGCGCTCGCCAAGCCGGGAGGACATCACCTCAAACCGCCGCCGAAGCCGCGCCTCCACCAGATCGATCGCCTCCTCCATCGTCACGGCAGTGGCCTTGGCACGCACAAGCTGCCCGTTCACGTCGACGCCCGCCTTGGCCAAGGATGGGCGCTCGAGGGACGGGTTCGGATGCTGATGCAACTCGACACGCGCTCGAAGCACCGGCATCGGCGCCAGCTCGAGAACTCGCCCCACCTTTTCAGCGGCATAGGTCGCCGCGGAATCCGTGACCTCTCCGCGCGTCGTGACTGCTATGTCCTGTGGTTCAACCGCCATCGCGATCCAGCTTCGCACGACAACGCGGTTCACCGCGTCAGCGGTGTCGCTCAACCCGGATGCGGAGAACTACGGCACGGCCAGGCTCGGTCGTCGCATGTGGTCGCGCCAGCCGAGCCGGCGGCAGCGATAGCGCGCGCCGGTGAAGACGACCTGGGTTACGCCGGGTTCCACCACCCCCGTCGTGAACAGGCGCGGATCGCTCCGCCGCGGAAACATGACGGCGGACAGCCCCGTCCATCGCGCCAACGCTCCCGGGGCGGAACCCGGCTGGTTTGGCTGTCGGCACGTGCCGACGACCGGCGGGTCGTTGACCGGACTAGAGATCGATGCCGATCTTCCGCAGATCGAGAATCGCTGCCTTACGCCATCGCGTAGTGCCGGGCGAGAACGGCAACGTCACCGGCATGCCGTTGGCCTTGCGCAGCGGCTTGCCGTCGCGGAACACGTGGTAATGGCCAGGCGTCGCCTCGACCGTCAGCCCAGCAGCTTCAAGCCGACGGATGAACTCCCGAACGTCCTTACGCATCTCAACTGAATAGTGACAGGCTCCGGCCGAGCCACCCTGATCAGCACTCGCACGAATGCTCGGAGAAGTCATGCTGCAGCAGAACAACGCATTCGCACGGCCTGCCCGGCGCAGTAGTGAGGCTCTGTGTACGACACGGCGCGGGAATCGGCCGCTGTTGCCGCGAATCGTTGCCTGTCTGGACGGTAGCGAGTTCTGGGCGAACGTTCGGGACCGGTGAGGTATCGGCATGACGCCACATCGTCTCGCTCCTAACTTGCGGGGCCGCTGGGCTTGATGTCCGGCCCAGATCCATCGTGGCATCGCTCACACTGCGTGTCGCAGCCCCCGCGGGATGGCTGCCAGGTGAAACAATCGCGCCTATCGCGGTTGAACGGCGACCGCCACTCCTAGGGAGGCTCACATGAAGATGCCACGCTCACTCCCAACCGGCGCGTGGATCGCCGTCGGGCTCGTGACCGCAGCGTTGCTCGTGCCCGGCGCATCGTTTGCCGCCGCGACGATGACGCAGATCGTCGGCGCGCGC
>CAVRGW010000003.1:0-80731 GCA_963720885.1 uncultured Actinomycetes bacterium
GGCACCATCATGAGGGATCCCGCTTGGCCGTCGGCAACGTCCTGCCAACCTCAGCAGTGCCTGGCTATGCCAGACAGCCGCCCCTCAGCGCGAATATCTCCTCCCGCAACTCTCACCAGAAAGATCGTATCCGGGCGCGAAAGCGCTAGGACTCGGCCTCGTCCCCGGTAGAATGCCGTTATGACCGTCAAGGAACGCCTCCAGCAGGTCGTTTCCGAGATGAGCGAGGAGGAGGCCGCGGGCGCCCTTGCGCTGGCCGCCGCCGCCCGTGCCGGAGCCACGCCCACTGACATCTACGGAACTGCTTGGGGGAAGGTGCTCGCCGATGTCGACCCCCAAGCGCTGCCTGTGATGCTCGCCGCCTATCTCGATCCCGGACGGCATTCCCGACGTTAAGTGAAGTCCGACGAGGTCCTGATCAGGGCCCTCACGCCGGAGGATCTACCCCTACTCGACGCCTTTCGCTGTAGCGCTGGTACGCCCTGGGAAGACGTGGTCGAGGCGCAGATCCGCGGTCCCCTGCCGCGACGCTACCTGGCCTCGCCAAGCAGATGCTCGCTCTCGGTCGGCACCCACGCACCTTCGTCCGGTTCGACCGCCGCAACCGACGCAGCCTGGCGCTGTGCGACCGTGTCGGCCTGACCGAGGAGCACCCCGACCCTCAGGCCGACCTTCTGGTTCAGCGCTGGGGTGAGCTACCGGAGGGCGCCTGACGATCACACCCGGCTGGCGCTCTTGCGTATCGCGCAAAGCGGCTGCTCCAATAGGCTGCCGTCGGTGACGAGACTCCTCCCCCTGTTCGCGGTAGCCGTCCTGCTTTCAATAGGCGGCTGCGGTGACAGTAGTAGTTCGGACCCGACGACGCAGAACACTGCTTCGTCGGGCGCGATGCAGGTCTCCACCTGCGGAGCGAAGGCTGGATTCGAGTTCAAGCTCCACAAGGTGGATTGCGAAATTGCCAACACCCTGATCGTGATGCTCGACGGCCGGGCGCTTCATCAGTCTGTGACCCTCAGGGCCGAAGGCAAACGACGCGCGAACTGGGTCTGCACCTCACCAACCCATTCGCTCGTTGACCGGCTGTACTGCCAACAGGGTGCTCGATTCTTTACGGTCGAACGCGCGCCTCAATAGCCCGGTCCAGGAGTGGCTTAGCCCTCCCAGGAGAATCGTGGCACTCAGCTCTGACGGGATTTGCTTTCGCGTGAATGCGGGAGCCAGCTGGGAGGTCGTCGGTCGGTGCGGTTGGGCAACTCAGCTCACAAGGGCGAAGCGCAGCTCGCGGCGAACGGCACGTAGCACGCTGTCAAAGTGGGGCGGCGAGATGACGTACTCAGCGAGCTCCTTGTCCCAGCGCTCCTTCCACCGCGCCTCGCGGTCGGTGAAGTAATCGCCGAAACGGTCGGGGTCACGGTCGCGATGCCGCGCCTTGCGCTCGAATAGTGGCCAGATCGCTTTGGCATCGACGCGGCACGTCCCCAGCAGCTCGTGCAGGTCATAGAGGTCACGGCACTGGAGGCGCTGCATGACGCAGCGCAACTTCTCGGCCGCAATCTCCTCGAGCGTGTAGACGCGGCACCGGCACTCCTCTTGGTCTCCGTAGCGACGCCTGATCGGCAGGGTTGCCGTGTTCTCGACAAGCTCGTCGCTGGTGAGGTCGAGCTTCAGGGCTCGCGGCTTCGCACCGAGAGGGCCGATGTATTCGATGCGCGGCGGGGTACTTCCACCCAGCCCAAGGAGCGGAAAGCCGAGGCGCTCCCTGCGATCGGCGAGCGCGTCGGCGACGAGACCGAGGGCGCTCTCGACATCCAAGCCGCCGATCAGACTGAAGTCGAGGTCGGCTGAGTAGCGATAGTCCTCAAGGTGGCAAAGTCTCAGCGCGGTCCCACCCTTGAAGACAACCCGGGCCTGTCGATCATGTTCGGAAATCGCTGCCAGAGCATGTGCGAGGACGTAATCCCGCTCCACCGCGGGAGCCGATAGACCGTCCTCGTCGGCCCTGCGCTTGATCAGGTTCTGGTGGATCACTGCGCGATCTCCTGCGCCACCGCCCGAGGGTCGGCGGGCCAGCGGATGCGCCACATGCTGTCGCGAAAAATGCCGTCGACTCTCGAAGCCCGGGGTCCAGGTCGAGATCCCAGCGAGGGGGCGCCAGGGGCTCGAGTTCCCCGGCCAGCCCCGCAAGCTCCAAGCGATCGGCAAGCGACCCGATTCGCCGAAGGGCCGGGCCGGCGTCGAGCTGCTCGGCCAGATCGAGCAGGCGGGTCGCGTCGGGGCTGGATCCAGCCATTGCCTCCGCGAGCGGGAAAGTACCCGCCGACGAGGTCCGGGCGGGCGCCGGCATCCAGCAGCGTTCGCTCCAGGCTGGAGACGACGGCGCCGTGACCGGCCGCCTCGATGCCGAGCCCAACGGTGTCCGCGCGCTCGAATACCCCCTCCAGGGGCCGCCCGCTGATTGCGGCGCTGGTAAAGCGATGTGGAGAGGCGACCTGGACGGTGCGCACCGGGCGGCTCAAGAGGCCGTGGAAGTCCAGTGCGGAGCGGTAGGCGATTCTGTGGGCTCGCTCACCAACCAATGCGGCAACCGCGAGGGCCACGTCCTCCGAAGATGCCCGCGTGCCCAGGAGACCGATCTGGCGGATCGCGTAGCGGCCACGAGCCACCCGGTCAACCAGATCCCGCACGGCGCCATCGCGCGAGCAGGTTGGATGCCGCGCTCGGGGAGATCCCCAGCTCTCTCGCGCAACTCCCGGCTCGTCAGCGTCGTCTTGCCGACTGCGAGGCGGTCGTCAAGCGGTTTCAGGGAAAAACGCGTCATTGGACTTCAAGATAGTTTATACACGTTTAACGTGAACTATCAATCTCTATCTACAACATGAAGGCACCGCCGATTGCGGCTAGGAGGCAGGGCGGGACGGTTGAGCCTTCGCCGCTATCGCGCGGTTCGTAGCTGGCGAATAGCGGTCCGGTAGATGGCGAACAGAACTACCCCATCCCGATGGGAACAGCGCCGTCGAGGCAACATCGCGTGCCGTGGGACACTCCCACTTCGTATCGGCTACCGCTTCACGCTGGGAGCGATTCGCTGAACACCGTACTCTTCGCGCAAGGCGGAAAGGCCTGCCACACGAGCACACGACATACGTCAACCCGAGGACCGCGTTGCGAAGGGCTCAGCGGTGCGCAGCCACTCGTCAAGCATCTCAGCGGCCCGCTCGGTGCCGTCGCCTTCGGAGCGGATCGCCTCTCCCAACTGAGCGGCCTGCTCGCGCACGGGGTCGGAGAGAAGCTTGCGTATGCCGGCCTCGAGCTTGGAGCGGTCGAGGCGCTTGAACGGCACATGCGTACCGGCGCCGAGCATCTCGACGCGCTTGCCCCAGAACGGCTGGTCAGCCCAAACCGAGCAGACCATCGTCGGCAAGCCGGCCCGCAGCGAGGCGGCGAGCGTGCCGGCGCCGCCGTGATGCACGGCCGCCGAGCAGCGCCGGAGCAGGCGCTCGTGATCCACTGCGCCGACCGTTCGCAAGTGCTCTGGTTGATCGGCCGCCGATGCGCGGCGGTCGACCGACGGCATATTGACGACCGCCCGGATCCCGAGTGAGCGGGTCACCTCGGTCGCCATCGCAAGAAACCCATCGGGGTCGAGCATCGGCATGCTGCCGAAGCCGAGGAAGACCGGTGGCTCACCGGCGTCGATCCAAGCCGCGAGGTCAGCCGGAAGCCCCTCGCCGAGGGGGCCGCGGACGGCCGTCGGCAGCCGCCAGAAGCCGGTGACGGGCCAGTTGTCGGGCCAATCGCGCGGCTTTGGCAGGACGCTGGGGCTGAATGCCTGGAGCACCAGCGTGCGGGGGTCGGTGCAGAGGTGGAGCGAGGATCGGGGCGGGCGGGCGAGGCCCAGTCTCTTCGCGAAGGACCGCTGGGCATCGAGGTTTCCGCGCCACCAGAGGTGAATGAGGAGGCGGTGGGAGGCCAGGCGCAGTGCCGGGACAGGCAGCTGCCGGGTCGTCAGCAGGGGCGGCGCGAACTCTGCGGTCGGCCCGAGTGGGAAGAGGTTGACGACCGCCTGCGGGATTCCGCGGGTAATCGCGAGGGACTGAGCGAGATCCTGGACGTTGTGCCCGGCGACGAGCGCATCGGCACCCTCGGTGGCGTCGATCAGCGCGTCCTCGATCCCCTTGCGGTGCAGGCGAAGGAAGCGTTGCGTCCCCGCATCTGCGTCAGCTCTCCCCTGCGCAGCGATCGCTGCCCTTCATCGCTCGCCAGATAGACGGAGCGGCTGGCCGGCAGGGCGACGAAGCGCGAACCCGCCGCGCCGGCCATCGTCCGGAATTCCTCGCTGCCCACGACCGCGACCTCGTGGCCTCGGCGCGTCATATGTGCCCCCAGCGCGATCAGCGGCCAGATGTCGCCGCGAGTGCCCTCCCCGAGGATCGCGAGCCTCATCGAGCGCTCGCTTTCCCGGCCCCGACGACGGCCTCGATCAGCTCGCGGATCGAGCGTTCGGTCTCGGCGCGCCCGAGACCCCCGTCGCGGCGCATCACCTTCCAGGTATAGATGTCGCAGATTGCCGCCAGCTGGGCGAGACGACGATGCCGCTGCGATCCGCTCTGGCCGCCGAGCAGAGGGCCGAGCTTCTCGGTGACCCAACGCCAGTGTATGGCGCGCCCGCCGGCGAGAATCTCGTCGATCCGCGGGTCCGCGCCCTCTTCGGCGAGCAGGCGCAGTATCCGGTCACCGGCGGTTTCGTAGTGCGCCACGAGACAGGTGACCGCGCCCGCGACATCGCCCGCGGGGGCGGCGAAGCGTTCCGCTTCATCGCGCGCGGTGCCCTCGGCTATCGCCGCCGCAACCAATCCGTCACGGCTGCCGAAATGACGCAGGACGGTGCGCTCGGAGACTCCGGCCTTGGCTGCGACCACGGATAGCGGCGTACGCGGATCGCGGATCTCGTTCGCCGCGTCGAGAATCGCTTGGCGGGTCTCGGCGAACGCCTCGGCGCGGCGAACCATGCGATACGGACGCGTGTCGGGTTGAGAAGCGCTGGACATTTGCCGTCATAGTACATGACAGCAAATAATCGTGCAAGCGGTACAGGTTCAATCCTGTGGGGCCGGTCTTGCTTGACAGGCTCGCCGTCGACCTCGCACTTGAAGAGCAGTCCTACTTCGCTAAAGCCAACGAGGAGTGTGGCGTTCCGCGACTCTTCGGCCTCGACCCCTACGAGATGATCGGCGAGAAGATCATGGCCCGCAACCGCCGTCAAGGTGGCTCCAGCAAGGATGTCTACGACCTCGACCTATGGGCGCAGCGCCCCTTCGACGCGCGACCTGGCAAGCGATCCCGGGCAACTCTGTGAGCGGGTGCGTGCCCGCTTCGGATTCCTGGCTGAACTGGAGCAGGACGAGCGGTCACTCCTAGACGACCAAGTCGCCCATCGCGAGCACCGCCTCTTTACGCAAATGCGGGAACACGCTCGTGAGCTTGCAACCGAGATCCGCCGGAGCTAACTCAGACCATCCCAAGTCCCACACCTTGCGCCAAGCGGCAGCGCCGGGGTCATTGGGCCGCCAAATCTTCCCCTCGACTCCGTAGGCGGGATCGGCCGGCGGACCAAGGGCTCGCAAATCTGCTTCGTGTTCGCTCATGACCAAAGCGGAGACCGCCGCGTCGAAGGCATCTTCGGAGCCGGCGGCCCGCTCGAGAAGGTCCCTCGGCTGCTCGGGGAAGTGCTCGAGTAGATAGTCGTGTCGCGCCGACCACCTGCTCTTGTTGACCGGACCGGTCAGCGCGCGCGGATAGATCTCCACCACGCGCGGCCATCCCTCGGAGAACGGCCAGATGCCGAAGCCGTTCTTGGCAAGCGTCAACAGGTGCGGCATCCCGCGAATCGATCCGGTGCCCACGGCACCGGCACCACCGATCTGAAAGACGGACTTCGGACGCACCGCGTCCTCGCTTCTCTCGGTCTGCCTGTAGAGCCGTGCTTTCGGATGGGGATTTCGCTTACCGGGGCGCCCCCAGAAGGGGTCTTCACAACCTTCAAGCAGATCCTCGCCCTCATGCGCCATCGCCGACCACACGTCCTCCCCGCTGGACCAACCCCTCTCCTCGCACCACCACGCGGGGAACGAAAAGGCGAAGTCCAGTCCAATGACCATGTGGGGCTCGGCCTCACCAAGCTCAAGAAGCTTCGCGATGAGCTCACCGCGGTCAAGCCCGTTTCTCAGCTCAGTCAGCTTGCCGTCGCGGACCTCGGCTCGCCAGAGAGACTCCTCAGGCCCTTTAGCCTTGCCAGACCAGTCGACAGCGATGATTTGCACGAGACGATAGTCGCAGTTCTCTTGTGGAGCACAGATGCTTTTCGCGCGAAGCAGCGCCTCCGGGTAACGAGCGCCAAACCTTGAGCGGCTGTCACTACGACGGGGATCGTTTTTGGGACGGCGATCTAACGCTGTGGAAGCTTGAGGTCCTCGATGGGGACGCGTGCTGCGATGGCCAAACCGGACCAGGAGGCCCAATGTCGATCCGATCGTGGGCGCGCCTCTGCGGTGAGCCGGTGTTAGTGACGACTGATGCTCGGGCTGGTGCCCGACTTCATGCCCTGCTGCCAGTCGTGCCGCCGGCGCTGCCGACCGTGACAGGTTGCCGGTGTTGGCCTGGAAGGCGATCTCGTAGCCGCCGTCGGCAGGGCGGCGATGTCAGGGCTCGTGCCCGGCATCATCCCCTGGTGCCAGTGGTGTTGCCGGCAGTGCCGACCGTGACAGGTTCACCGGTGTTGGCCTGGAAGGCCATCTCGTAGCCGCCGTCGGAGAGGGCGGTGATGCTCGGGCTGGTGCCCGACTTCATACCCTGCCGCCAGTTGGTGCCGCCGGCGCTGCCGAGCCGTGATACAGGTTGCCGGTGTTGGCCTGGAAGGCCATCTCGAAGCCGCCGCCGGCAGCGCGGTGATGCAGGGCTCGTGCCCGGCATCATCCCCTGGTGCCAGTTGGGGTGCCCGCAGCGCCGACGGTGATCAGTCACCGGTGTTGGCCTGGAAGGCGATCTCGAAGCCGCCGCCGGCAGGGTGGCGATGCTCGGGCTGGTGCCCGACTGTCATACCCTGCTGCCAGTTGGTGCCGCCGGCGCTGCCGACCGTGATCAGGTTGCCGGGTTGGCCTGGAAGGCCATCTCGTAGCCGCCGTTCGGCAGGGCGGTGATGTCAGGGCTGGTGCCCGGCATCATCCCCTGATGCCGGTTGGTGCCGCCGGCAGTGCCGACCGTGATCAGTTCACCGGTGTTCGCCTGGAAGGCCATCTCGTAGCCGCCGTTGGAGAGGGTCGTGATGCTCGGGCTGGTGCCCGACTTCATACCCTGCTGCCAGTTGGTGCCGCCGGCGCTGCCGACCGTGATCAGGTTGCCGGTGTTGGCCTGGAAGGCCATCTCGTAGCCGCCGGTCGAACCGCTCCCCCCGTTCAACGACGCTCCCGGTCGGTTCTGGGACGTGACCGTCGTCCCGGCTGCCAGTGATCCCCCCTCTATGGGAGCCCACGGAAGGCTTTGGTTATTCGAGCAGTTGACGCGGCCGTAATGGAGGTGGGCGCCGGTGGAGTTGCCGGTGTTGCCGCTCAGCCCGATCAGATCGTAGGTCCTCAGCTGCTGACCAAGCGAGACAGAGACCCGCGAAAGGTGGGCCGTGATCGCGCAGGTTCCATCGGAGGCCTTTAGATACACATAGTTGCCGTACCCAGATCCACAGCTGTGGTTGCCGACGACACAGCCCTGACTGATCCGGGCAACCACACCATAGAAGCCTGCGCGTACTTCGGTCCCAGCTGGCACGCCGAGATCAACCGCGTCTCGAGTGTAGATCGTGTTGTGGGAGTAGACGCCACCCGGACCCTGGGTAATGGGCGCCCTCGTTCCCGTCGATAGAGGCCAGTAGCTCGCGAACCCGCCTCCCCCGACGCCTGGGGGAAGGTCTACTGCATAGTCGTCTGGATTTCCTTCCCCTTCAGGCAGGCCCGACAGATTGAGATGCTCTGAGGCCCTCCGCTTCCCTAGCGCAACGATCCGAACACGCTTTACCGGCATCGCCAAGCGTTGCCGCGGCCGCTGTTAACGGTCAACTTCAACGCGTCGGCGCGTGCCGCACGAAGCGAGTCACGGCGAGCAGCACAGCGCAGGGAAATCGCAAACTTGCCCGATGCTGACCGCCTGGGGACCATCCACGAAACGCGGACGTAATGACTGCCGACGCGCCGAGCGGGACCCACCGCCCGCCGGTGTCCATGCGCAACGGCGACCTGACACCAACGACCGTGGATCGCGGCGTCGACGAACGCTTGCGCTCCGGCCGTGACAACGCCGGACCCCGCGACGATTCTCACGGACCCATGCGCGCTGCGATGCAGGGCTCTCTCGCCACGTGCAGTACCTAGTGCCGGAGCGGCCACCGCAAGCGAAACCACCGCGAAAATGGCAGCGAGTCGACGCACGAGTGCGATCCTAATCAAGAGCTCGAGCAAGGCGGCGCTACGTGACAGTGACGTGCGCCGACCCTGCGCCCAGCTCTCGGCCGACTGGCTCCCGCTTCTCGCGCAAAGCGACAGCGAAAACCGGAATGCCACGACTCTCAGGAATACCGTCCCTTTTTCATAGCGCTGGTACTACCGCCCTTGATGGTCCCGGCCTAGCCCGGATCCGGCAGTTTCACCTCGGTAGGTGTAGTTCGCCCGCTTGAGGCACGTAACAGCCACGGGGCGGTTCGGCGGAACCGCCCCGTGACGCTCCTCGGGGTTCGTCAGCCCTTTGCCTCTCCCTCGTAGAGCATTCGGCGCATGCTGAAGCCGCCTTGCGGCGGAGAGCGAAGGTTCGGATCAGTTGGAAGCGGCGACGCTTACGGAGCTGCCACTGCCGGCAGTGCTCGCAGCCGCGCGAAGGCCGCCACCAGCGCCTCGGCCCACGGCCAAGAGCGTGGCAGGCGCAGGGTGGTGCGCCGGGCCGAGCGCCGCCACCTTGCCGGCTACGTGCAGGAGGCGCTGGCGCAGCCGCTTGGGCTCGGCGAGGGCCAACTCGCCTGACAGGCAAAGCGCTCGCAGCCAGGCGAGCAGCTCCTGGGCGATCAGCGAGAGCTCCAGCCACACCCGGTTGTGCTCGAAGGCGGCGAAGGGCAGGTTGCGCATGCCGGTGTCCTTGCCGCAGCGGATCTCATCCTCGACTTTGGCGCGGCGGCGGTGGCGCAGCTCCAAGACCGCGATCTCGGCACCGTCTTGGTCGGTGATGAAGGCGGTGTGGCGGTAGCCCTCTGCGTCGAAGACGCAGAACTGCGCGCCGGGATGCGGTCGCTCACGACGCACGATCAGCCGCGTGCCCTCGGGTCAGGCGAGATATTCCCGCACCATGCGCAAACCCAGCTCAGCGCACAGATCCGCCGCCTCTGTGTCCAAATCAAAAAGAATCTCCATATGATCTGACACGAAACCGATCGGCGAGATGACAACGTCTGAACTACCACCCTGTTCCTTGATTTCGCGGAGGCAATCAAGGATGTCCGGCTCCAGCCATGGCTGCGAGGCCGGCCCACTTCGGCTCTGATACACCAGCCTCCATTCGTTGCGCCCCAGCTTCTCCGCCACCAGCCTGCAGGTTTCCCTGAGCTGTTTTTCGTAGTCGCACCCTCGCGCCATCGCGATCGGAATGCTGTGTGCCGTATAGATCAGATGCGCCGCTTCACGCCTGTCCTGCGGGATCTTCCCAGCGACTCCTGCACACGGTCTGCGACTGCCTCGACAAATCCGGGATGATTGTAGAACGCGCGAAGTTTATCGACAACCGGCGCACCCTCCCCGACTGCCTCCTGCGCGCGGGCTATGTCTTCGCGGTACTGCCGGCAGCCCGAATATGAGCTGTAAGCCGAGGTCACAAAAGCCAGCGCACGCCGCACACCGTCTGCTTTCATCTTTCGCAGCGTGTCGGCAAACAACGGATGCCAGTTGCGGTTTCCCCAATAGATCGGTAGACGGGGTCCGTGCTGAACCAGTTCCTCTTCAAGGGCCGCGATGAGTTGCCGATTCTGATCGTTGATCGGGCTCTTGCCGCCGAAGTGGTAGTAGTGCTCCGCCACTTCGAGCATGCGCTCGCGCGGCACGTTCTTGCCTCGCAAGACATTTTCCAGGAATGGCATGACGTCATCAGGCGACTCCGGGCCACCAAATGACGCTACCAGAATGGCGTCGTAGTTCATGCGGTCTCCAACTGCTCCTTGGCTTCTCAACGGGAGGCACGACGCAAGGCCTTCATACACCTGCGGGGCCATTCACAGACTGACAAATCCTTCAACGTTTTCGGGTCGTGTGACTTCGGATACCAGTTGAGACCCCCGATCAGCTATTTGCGTCTATACCACTTATTCTGCGGCGTTAGCAAATCAACTTCGGCGCAGATCTGCAAAACTGCGGCTGGATACATAGTCTCCAGCCGCAGGATCCGAGAGCTGGACGAGCCTTACTGAGGCAGAAGCACAGTGTCGATCACATGGATAACGCCGTTGGTGCACTGAATGTCGGTCTTGACGACGTTAGAGTTGTCTGCCATGACCTTGCCACCCTCCACCATGATCTTCACGTCCTGGCCGTTGACAGTCTTAGCCTCATGCAGCTTGACCACATCCTTCGCCATGACCTTCCCTGCGACGACGTGATAGGTCAGGATCGAGATCAGCTTCTGCTTGTTCTCGGGTTTCAGCAGGTCTTCTACGGTTCCAGCAGGCAGCTTCGCGAAAGCCTCGTCTGTCGGCGCGAAAACTGTGAACGGGCCTGGTCCCTTGAGCGTGTCCACGAGGCCAGCGGCCTGCAGCGCTGCAGCCAGAGTCTTGAAGTCGCCTGCGGCGACGGCGGTGTCCACAATGTCTTTCTTGGATCGAGCGAAAGCACTGCTGCTGAAGCTCAAGGTGAGCAGCAGGGCAAAGCAGATCATTACGTAGATTCGTTTCACGAGAATTCTCCTTGAATTGAGATGTTCCGGTGATTTCAATGGTGCGGTGATAAGGTGGGGCGTCAAACGACACAGGCGACTCCCCACCCGAGGAAAGTTAGTCTTCGTCTCGTCGACCGTAAAGGTCGATGATCAACCTTGGCGGTGCCGATGCCGAATCCGCCCTCGAATGCGGAGACGTGGAAGACGCTGTTGAGAGCACCTGCGGCGGTGCTGTCAAGAGTGACGCCAACGCCCTTGAGGATGATCTGGCCGTCATGTGGCTTGAGGGGAAGAGTGATCCCGCTGGGAAGAGCAAGATCAAAGAGGGGCAGGCGCCCGAGAAGCTTTCCGTCGACGGATACAAGACCTGTGATGACAGGGGCGCTGGTCGTGTCGATGATGAAGCTCTGGAGAGTGACCTTTGTCTGCCCTGCGGCGAGGGTGAGTCCGCCCGAGTGGAGGATCTGGCTGACGGCCGTGTCGAGATCAATGGCGCCACCCGTTACAGGGAAGTTGACTGTGCCGTTGTGCAGTCGCGTTGGGTCGACAGTACCGGGCGTTACGCCGAGGCTTCCGAGTGCGGAAAGAAAGCCGCTGGCAAGCGCAACGGTAGTGTGACCACCTTCATCGTTTCAGTCTTCTGTGCAGATGCAATGTTGGCGGAAACCAGCATGGACAAAGCCACGATGGGAGCCGCAAGGGATAGACGTGATGGGATGCGCATAGGGAACATTCCTCGTTGGGTTTGATTTGCTGCGTTCGCTTGATCATGTTTATTTCCTTCCAAAGCGACTAATTTCGCCTTGCCTACACTTGACAGTAGATTAAAATAATTTGATTGTCCGTTAAATACGGAATCACGAATGCACTTCGCTTAACGGCCAAGAAAAAATGTGAGGTAATTTTGAAAGACACGAAATTAGCTGGTGAACGCGGAGAAAACGGACCTCATCGAGGATTCGATCCGCCCTTATGCGATTGCCGAGAAGTTGCGATCCCTGCGGCAGCGCAAGAGCATGGGTTTGGCTCAATTGGCTGCGCATACAGGTCTGTCGGCGGCCATGCTTTCAAAACTAGAGAACGCGCGGCTTGTGCCTACTCTCCCCACCCTCGTTCGCATTGCCACCGTGTTCAATGTCGGCCTGGATTACTTCTTCACAGATCCGCGGAAGCAGCATGTTGTCGCAATCTCACGAAAAGATGAACGGATAAAGTTGCCTGCGGACGCAAAGTCTCGGGATGCAGCTTACGACTTCGAGAGCCTCAACTTCCGCGCGACCGAGCGAAAGCTCAATGCATTCCTCGCGCATTTCCACGATTTACCCCCTGCGAAGATTGCTCCTCACTATCACGCCGGAGTGGAGCTTCTCTACGTCATCGAAGGGGAACTTGAAATATCCATTGGAACCGAGATCTACCAGCTCTCTAAGGGAGATGCCATCTACTTTGATTCCATTCAAAAGCATGCGTATCGCAGTCGCGGCCCGGGACACTGCGCCGCTGTTGTGGTCACCACCGGCACTTAACCTAATTTGCGTCTCGCCCTGATCGGCGAAGGCGCCATAGTCGACGAGGGATGGTGGATGGCTGATATCGGAGAACTTGAGTTACTTTGGCCCTAGGCGCAAGGACCTTTTTCAGGGAGCCTTGGCGGCATGTCGGAATCGCCAAAGCCTCCCAGAGACGGGTCTGTGCTACGTTATCTAGACACCTGCACTCGACCCCGTGGCTCGATAGTGAACCACTTGAGTGAAAAGTCCGCTGCGCGTCCAGTTGCTGAGTGAACGACTTACCCGGGTTCGATACCGAGTCGGTCGTTTACAGCTACTCTCAAACGCTGCTTGCAGCCAATATAGCGTTCGGCGGTTTGCACAGAGACATGTCCGAGGAGAAACTGGATCTGCTCAAGCTCGCCTCCCGAATCATGGCAGAGCCAGATCGTGCAGCACCTGCCACGGCGCCGGCCGGGTGGCGATGCAGCGCACGGCGACCGTCGCGGTGCCCGGGGGCATCGCCGACGGGCAGCGGATCAGCCTGCGCGGCCAGGGCGGTGCGGGCGCTCCCGGCGCACCGCCTGGCGACCTCTACGTGAGCGTCGGCGTGCGCCCCGACGAGCGGTTCGAGCGGGACGGCGACGATGTCGTCTCGGTCATCGACCTGCCGTTCACGCAGGCCGCGCTGGGCACCCAGATGACGGTGCCAACGCTGGACGGCGACGAGCGCGTCGACCTGCCGGCGGGCACGCAGCCCGGCGACGTGATCGTGCTCCGCGGCAAGGGCGTCGGCCGGCTGCGCGGGCGCGGCCGCGGCGACCACCGCATCCACGTCAACGTGCTGGTGCCGCGCCGGCTGACGGACGAGCAGCGCCGCCAGCTCGAAGCCTTCGAGCGGGACGCCGGTCCGGACACCTACGCCGGCGACGGCTCGCTGCTGGGGCGGATCCGGGCAGCCTTCCGGTGAGGCGCTGGGCGCTGCGGGTGCCGGCGGCGCAGTCCGATGCGGCCCTGCTGCGGATGATCGACCTGTTCCCCGGGGGCGTCGAGCAGGAGGAGGACGGCGATCACGTCGTCTTCGCCGGCTACGCGGACGAGCCGCCCGCGTCCGACCTCACCGGCACCCCGGTCGAGGAGGGCTGGGAGGATCGCTGGCGCGAGTATCACCGGCCCGTGCGGTCGGGCAGGCTGTGGATCGGTCCGCCCTGGTGCGACCCGGAGCCACCCGCGGTCGTGATCGATCCGGGCCGGGCGTTCGGCACCGGGGCGCACGGCTCGACGCGGGCGGCGCTGGAGCTGCTGCAGCGCCTCGAGCCGGCTCCCGCCCTCGACCTCGGCTGCGGGTCGGGCGTGCTCTCGATTGCGGCGCTGCTGCTCGGCTTCGGCCCGCTGCGGGCGTTCGACATCGATCCGCTGGCCGTCGATGCCACACGCCGCAACGCCGAGCGCAACGGGGTCGACGTGGAGGTCGCCCGGGCCGACGTGCTGACCGATCCGCTGCCGCCGGCGCCGCTGTGGCTCGCCAACCTCGAGCTGCACCTGCTGGAGCCGTTGCTGGGGCGCACGGACGTGCCGCCGCGCGTGCTGGTGTCGGGACTGCTCGAGAGCCAGACCGTGGGCGGAGGCGAGCGGGTGGTAGTGGACGGCTGGGCGGCGGAGCTGGTCGAGCGGTGACCCGCCACGTCTACCGCTTCTTCGCGCGCGACGTGCAGGACGGCGTGGCCGTGCTGTCGGAGGCCGACACCCACCACCTGACCCGCGTGCTGCGCCTGCGGGTGGGCGATACTTGCGAGGTCGCCGCCGAGGGTCGCGTGCACCGGGCACGGGTCACCGAGGGCGGCCTGGAGCTGCTCGAGGAGGTTCGTGACGTGGCCAAGGCGCCGACCGTGACCGTGTGGATCGCCCAGCCGGGCGGGCGCTCGGACGAGGCGGTGGAGAAGCTGACGGAGCTGGGCGTCGCCCGCATCGGCGGTCTGGTCACCGACCTGCTCAAGGGCAGCTTCACACAGACGCGGGTGGAGCGGTGGAAGCGGGTCGCCGAGGCGGCCGCCAAGCAGTCCAAGCAGGTGCAGGTGCCCGAGATCATGGGGATCGCCAAGTTTGCCGAGGTGTTGTCGCCCGAGGCCATCGTGCTCAACCAGGACGGCGCGTCGGGCGGGCTGGGCGACCGGGTGGTCGGGCGCCGCGCGGCGACGCTGCTGATCGGCCCGGAGCCAGGTTTCTCGGAGGCCGAGCTGCGGCTGGCGGGCGAGCGCGGCGTCGCCGTCGCCACGTTCGGCCCGGTCGTCCTCCGCACCGAGACCGCGGCGATCGTGGCCGCAGCGCTGACGCTCCGCGAGATGGGGTTCCTGGGGTGACGTCGTTCGCGGTCGAGTTCCTCGGCTGCAAGGTCGCGCTGGCCGACTCCCAGGCCGTCCGTGAGCGGCTGGCCGCCGACGGCCATGCCGAGACCGGCCCCGCGGATGCCGACGTGCGCGTCGTCACCACCTGCTGCGTGACCAACGAGGCGGTCGCCAAGTCGCGCAAGGCCGTGCGGCGGGCGGCGCGCACCGCGCACGAGGTGTACGTCACCGGCTGCGGCGCGAACCTGTCGGGCGACGGGCTGGCCGGACTGCCGGCCAACGTGCGGATCGTGCGCGGCGGCCACGACCGCGCTCCGACCGCGGTCTCCGAGGCGATCGGCGCCCTCGGCTGCGTGGGCGGTACGGCGCCGGCGTTCGGGCGCACCCGAGCCTATGTCAAGATCCAGGACGGCTGCTCGTTCGGCTGCTCCTACTGCGTGATCCCGTCGGTGCGCGGCCCGAGCCGCAGCCGCACCGCGGACGCCGTGCTGCGGGACGCCGCGCGGCGCGCGAGCCAGGGGCATCGCGAGCTCGTGCTGACCGGGGTCAACCTCGGCTGCTTCCGTGACCGGGCGGCGGGCGTCGACCTGGCCGCGCTGCTCGGCCGGCTGACGGAGCTCCCCGGCGTCGAGCGCGTTCGCCTGAGCTCGATCGAGGTCAACCACCTGACCGACCGGCTGCTGCGGGCGATGGCCTCGGACCGGCGGATCGCGCCGCACCTGCACGTGCCGATGCAGTCGGGCGACGACGGCGTGCTGGCCGCCATGCGCCGCCACTACACGTCCGCCCGGTTCCTGGCGAAGCTGGAGCGCGCCCGCCGGCTGGTGCCGGGCGTCAACCTGACGACCGACGTGATCGTCGGGCATCCGAGCGAGACGGCCGACGCGTTCGAGGCGACGCTGGCCGCCGTGCGGGCGGCGGGGTTCAGCAAGGCGCATGTGTTCCCGTACTCGCCGCGCCCGGACACCCGGGACGCGGCGGACGATCCGGTGCCGCCGGCGGCCAAGCGGGAGCGCTCGGCACGGCTGCGCCGGCTGTCCGATCGCCAGGGGGCGGCGCACCGGCGGTCGAAGCTGGGGGCCGTCGAGCGGGTTCTGGTGGAACCCGGCCGCGGCGGCGGCTACTCCGCCGACTACACGGCGTTTCGCGTGGAGGACGCGCCCGCGGGTGTGCTCGTCAGCGTGCTGGCGACCGGGCTGGAGTCCGGCGCGGTCGTCGGTACCATGTGCGCGTGACGCTCACCGATCGCATCCAGTCCGAGCTCCGAACGGCGATGAAGGCGGGCGACCGCCCGCGGGTGGACGCGATCCGCCTGCTGATGTCGTCTCTGCAGAAGGCCGAGAAGGACAAGCCGGCGGGCGAGTTCGGCGACCGCGACGCCGAGGCCGTGCTGCGCCGGGAGCGCAAGCAGCGGGTCGAGGCGGCGAAGGCCTATCGCGACGCGGGCCACGAGGAGCGGGCGGCCGCCGAGGAGGCCGACCTGCCCGTGATCGACGAGTTCCTGCCGCAGGCGATGGACGAGGACGAGCTGGCCGCGCTGGTCGACGCGGCGATCGCCGAGACCGGAGCGACGTCGATGCGCGACATGGGCAAGGTGATGGGCCTGGTCACGCAGCGCGCGGACGGCCGCGCGGACGGCAAGACGGCGTCGGACCTCGTTCGCAGCCGCCTTTCGGCGTAGAATTGGCGAAGTGGCGCGACTCAAGTTGTCGGTCGGGCGCGACCTCGCAGCGGAGCTGGGGGGAGATCGCGACGCCGTGCTGGACGCGCTCGCCGAACGGGCGGGCGTGCAGGTCTTCCTGCGCGGCAACGAGCTGACGCTGGACGGCGAGCAGGATGCCCTCGATCAGGCGCGGGCGCTGGTCGACGGGCTGTCGGAGCTGGTCGACGAGGGGATCTCGGTCGGGCCGCAGACCGTGGACGCCGTCGCCGGCGTGCTGGACGCCAACGGTCAGGCGGCCGACGTGCTGCACGACGTCGTGTGGCGGCACCGCGGACAGCGGGTGACGCCGAAGACGCTGGGCCAGAAACGCTACGTCGACGCGATCCGCCAGAACACCGTCACGTTCGGCATCGGGCCGGCCGGCACCGGCAAGACCTACCTCGCAATCGCCCTGGCCGTCGCCGCGCTCTCCGAGCGGGAGGTGGCACGGATCATCCTCACCCGCCCGGCGGTCGAGGCGGGCGAGCGGCTGGGTTTCCTGCCGGGCGACCTGCAGGCCAAGGTCGACCCCTACCTGCGGCCGCTGTTCGACGCGCTGCACGACATGCTGGACGCCGATCGGTTGGCGTCCCACATGGAGAAGGGGATGATCGAGGTCGCGCCGCTGGCCTTCATGCGCGGGCGGACGCTGAACGACTCGTTCATCATCCTCGACGAGGCGCAGAACACCAGCCCCGAGCAGATGCAGATGTTCCTGACCCGCCTCGGGTTCGGCTCGAAGGTCGTGGTCACCGGAGACATCACCCAGATCGACCTGCCGCGGGGCCAGCGCTCGGGCCTGGTCAACGTCACCCGGGTGCTGCAGGGTGTGCCCGACATCGCGTTCGTCAACTTCGACCACGCCGACGTCGTTCGCCACAAGCTGGTGCAGCGGATCGTCAACGCCTACCAGCAGCACACCGCGGCGATGGGCGAGGAGCGGCCCGAGTGACTCTCGCCATCGAGCTGGACAACCGCTCGTCGGCCGCGCTCGACGAGGCCGAGCTGCGGCGGGTACTGGAGGCTGCGCTGGCCGCGGAGGGGATCGACGATGGGGAGGTCGGCGTCGCGCTTGTCGACGAGCCGGAGATGGCCGAGCTGAACGCGACGCACCGCGGCAAGCCGGACGCGACCGACGTGCTGTCATTCCCGCTGGACGGCCGCGACGCGATCCCCGGCGACCTGCCGCGTCAGCTGGGAGACCTGGTGATCTGCCCGGCCAGGGCCGAGGCGGACGGCACGCCGGTCGAGGTGCTGGTCGTCCACGGCGCCCTGCACCTGCTCGGCTGGGACCACGAGACGGACGGCGGCGAGATGCTCGACCGCCAGGCCGCCGTGCTGGAGGAGGTGGCGGGTGCCGCAGACCCTTCGTAGCCGCGAGGAGGCGGTGCGCGAGGCCCGCCGGCTGGGTCCGTTCCGGACGGCGCGACACGAGGCGGCCAGCCTCGTCACCAGCTTCAACTACGCGTTCGAGGGGATCATCTACGTCGTCCGCACGCAGCGGAACATGCGCGTGCACTTCGCGGTCGCGCTGGGCATCCTGCCCGTGTCGGTCGCCCTCGGGGTGACCCGGTTCGAGCTGCTGGCCGTGATGCTGGCGGTCTCGTTCGTGCTGATCGCGGAGATGATCAACACGGCGCTCGAGAAGGCGATCGACGTGGCCACGAACTCCTTCGACCCGCTGGCCCGGGTGGCCAAGGACGTTGCCGCCGGCGCGGTACTGGTCGCGGCCGTCAACGCGGTGTTCGTCGGCTACCTGGTGTTCGCCGACCGCCTGCGTGACCCCAGCCGCCACGCCATCGACACCGTGCGCGACTCGCCGGTGCACCTGACCGTGATCGCCGTCGCCGTGGTGACGATGCTCGTGATCAGCCTGAAGGCTGCGACCAACCGCGGCACGCCGCTGCGCGGCGGACTGCCCTTCGGGCCACGCGGCCGTCGCCTACGGCGGCTGGGTCGCGGTGACCTTCGCCGCCGCCGACTACACCCACGGCCTGCTGATCTCGGGCATCTGCTTCATGATGGCGACGCTGGTGGCTCAGACCCGGGTCGAGGCCGGCGTGCACACCACCGGCGAGGTCGTGCTGGGCGGCCTGCTGGGCGCGTCCGTGACGGCGCTGGTGTTCCGGCTGCTGACCTGAACGATCGCTCGCGCCGCGTCTGCGCGGAAAACGGGTGCGGAGCGACTGTGGTACGGTCGCCGTCGGAGTCCGGGGCCCACCTGGACGCGGCTCGCAGCGCTCTTTTGCGGTCTAACACGGCGACGAGGAGGTCAACCGTGGCGAAGTATCTGGTCAAGGCGTCCTACACGGCGGAGGGTGCGACCGGCGTTCAGCGCGCCGGTGGAGTGAGCCGGAGAGATGCGGTGGCAAAGATGGCCGAGGGCCTCGGAGGAAGTCTCGAGAGCTTCTACTTCGCCTTCGGCGAGACCGATGCATACGTCATCCTGGACGTCCCGGACAACCGGACTGCGGCGGCTGCCTCGATCGCCGTCAACACGGCCGGCGGCGCGTCCGCGGAAGTTGTGGTGCTGCTGACGCCCGAGGAGATCGACGAGGCGGCGAAGCTCTCGGTCGACTACCGGCCGCCGGGCGCCTGACCCGCTGGGTGATCCCAGCGCTACGCGCGGTGAGCGGACGTCAGCTGCATTCCGCAGAGCTGGCAGCAGGCGCCGTGGTGGTCGTCCGCGACGATCACGCTGTGCCGGCAGAACGCTCGCTTGATCTGACGTGTGAACCGTGACATGCCGCCAGGTTCCCCGATCCTGGCGGCTGTGTCGGTACGGCCAGCAGGCCTGCGTGGTGCGGCCACCCACACTCATCGCTTTCGTGACGCATTCGTGACGTCCGGCGTCTAGAGCCGTGACGGCCATCCGCCCTACGGTGGGGCGATGTCGAGTCCCGCCACGAACGCATGCATGATCGGCGACCGCTATCTGGCCAGCGCCGCGGCGGTCGCCTCCAGCCCCTCGGGGCCGGTGGACGCACTGGACACCCGGTCCGGCCGCGCCGCACAGGTACGCGTGCTGTTCACCGGGCCCCGGTTGGGACGAGGAGGCACTCGCCGGCGCGGTGTCGCGCTGGTGCTCGCTGGGCGTGTCTGAGGCGTGTGGGGTGCTCGATTTCGGCGCCCACGGCGACCGCTGGTTCCTGGTCGTGCCGCCATCGCTGGGGATGCCGCTCGAGCGCTGGCGGATGGTGCGCCGCCCATCGGCGCTGGACGCCGCCCGCCTGACGCTGGCGTTCGGACGGGTGCTGGAGCGCGTCGCGCAGGCAGGGTTTCCCGCGGACGGCCTGGCGATGCTCGATCTGGCCGTCGGGCCGGGGCCGACGCCGTTCCTGGAGCGGCCGCTGCTCGGCGACCCGGGCGCCGGGCCGGCCGCCGACCCGCGGGCGGGCCAGCGGTCGCTGGCGGCGATCGTGACGGCCGCCCATTTCGGCGAGCTGGAGGGCGGGCTCGCCCGCTGGCGCGACGAGGCGCGCAGCGAGTCGTTCGCGTCGCTCGCCGCCTGTCTCGATGCCCTCGAGGCGACGGCGGCGGAGATCGGCGCGGCGCCGTCTGGACTGGACGCCGAGCTCGCGGGGCTGTTCGACGAGGACGACCTGCGGCTGGAGTCCCTGCTGCCGCCTGCGGGCGAGCGGCGGGGGCTGCGCCGCGTCGGCGCCGCCGTCGGCATCGTGCTCGCGCTGCTCGCCGCCTGGGCGGTACTCGGGGTCGGCGCCAAGGGCTCCCCGGCCACGGCGCCGGCCGCGCCGCCGGCGGCCGAGCCGGTGCCAGTCGACCCGGGCACGCTGGTCAACGCCTCGGACCCTCCGCCGCCCCGCCACGCCCACCACCGGGACGTCCCCGTGCGGCGCCGCACACATGCCCGCCGCCCGGCGGCCGGCCGGCACCACCACCGGCCGGCCGCGGTGAAGCACACAGCGGCTCCCACGGCGACGCCTCCCGCAACTGGCGGCGGGACGGGCACGACCGCGCCGCCGCCTCCCGCGCCGCCGACGTCCCCGCCGCCCTCCGGTGGCGGTGGCGCGACGCTGCCCGACCCCGGCGGGGTCACGACCCTGCCGCCGCCCGCGCCGTGACGTAGCATCCTGGGCGATGCGAGCGGCGACGCCGGAGGAGATCGAGCTGCATGCCGAGGCGGGGCGTGCCGCGGTTCGGGCTCACGCTCCCTACTCGCGGTTCGCGGTCGGCGCGGCGCTCCAGGTCGCCGGTAGCGACCTGCCGGTGCTCGGTGTCAACGTGGAGAACGCCTCGTACGGCCTGACCTCGTGCGCCGAGCGCAACGCGCTGTTCACCGCCGTTGCGGCGGGGCACACCGAGCTCCGGACGATGGCCGTGCACGCCGATGCCGAGTCGGCTCCGCCGTGCGGCGCCTGCCGCCAGGTGATGGCGGAGCTGGCCCCGGACCTGGTCGTCGTCTACCGCCGGTCGGGCGAGCTGGTCGCCGCGCCGCTGGCCGAACTCCTTCCCGAGCCGTTCGCGCTGTGAGCGTGCCCCACCGGTCTGGGCTCGCCGCGCTCGCCGGGCGGCCGAACGTCGGGAAGTCGACGCTGGTCAACCGCATGGTGGGCGAGCACGTCGTGGCCGTCTCGAGCCGGCCGCAGACCACCCGGCGGCGGGCCCTGGGGGCCGTCAACAGGGACGACGCCCAGCTGGTGCTGGTCGATCTGCCGGGCTTCCAGAAGCCATTCGACCGCCTGACCGAGCGGATGCAGCGGGCGGTCGACGAGACGCTGGCGGACGCCGACGTCGCCGTGCTGGTGCTCGACGCGACAACCCCGCCGGGCGCCGGAGACCGGTACGTCGCCGAGCGTGTGCTGCGCCCGGGCGGCGCGCCGGGCATCATCGTCCTCAACAAGGTCGACCTGTTGCGCCCGCCGGCGATCGCTCAGGCCATCGCCGCCGCCGCCGCGCTCGGCGAGTTCCACGCCCTGCACCCGATCAGCGCGCTGACCGGCGACGGCGTGGACTCCCTGCGCGACGACCTGTTCGCGCTGCTGGAGGAGGGCCCGGCGTTCTTCCCGCCCGGCACCACCTCCGACCAGACCGAGGAGCAGCGGATCGCCGAAGCCGTGCGGGAGGCGGCGCTGCAGCTGACCCGCGAGGAGGTGCCGCACGCCATCGCTGTGGCGGTCGACGAGATCGAGCGGCGCCGGCGGAGCGCCGACCTGGTGCACGCCACGCTGATCTGCGAGACCGAGTCGCAGAAACGGATTCTGGTCGGCAAGGGCGGAGAGATGATCCGGCAGATCGGTACCCGCGCCCGGCCCCAGGTCGAGCAGGTGCTGGGCGGACAGGTCTACCTGGAGCTTCGCGTCAAGGTGCGCCGCCAGTGGCGTCGCGACGAAGCCGAGCTCGACCGGCTGGGGGTGTGAGTTAAGCTTGGCGCGGATGCCTCCACCGGCAATCGAGAGAGTCGCCTCCGTCATCGACCACACGCTGCTCGACGCGTCCGCTGGTGTGGGGGACATCGACCGGCTGTGCGGCGAGGCGTCGCGCTTCGGATTCGCCGCCGTCTGCGTCCACGGACGCTGGGTGGCGCGCTGCGCCGGGCGCACCGGTGCTGCACGTGTCGCCTCCGTGGTCAGCTTTCCGCACGGCCTCGACGCCACCTCCGCCAAGGAGGAGGCGGCCCTCCGCGCCGTCGCGGACGGCGCGGACGAGCTGGACGTGGTGATCGCCTACGCCCTGCTGGACGAGGATCCGGCGGCGGTCGCGCGCGACCTCGAGCGCGTGGTCGCCGCCGCCGGCGGCGCAACGGTGAAGGCGATCGTCGAAGCGCCGGTGCTGACGCCGGCCCAGCTGGAGCGGGCCTGCGCGATCGTTGCGGCGTCGGGCGCCGCGTTCGCGAAGACCGGGACGGGCACGCGCGGCCCGGCCACCGTGGACCAGGTTGCGGCCATGCGCCGGGCGTTGCCCGGCGGCGTGGCGGTCAAGGCTTCCGGCGGGATCCGTACAGCGAGCGGGGCCGCCGAGCTGCTCGACGCCGGTGCCGCCCGGCTGGGGACGAGCGCCGGCGTGGAGATCGTGAAGCAGCTGGACGTGCATGCCGTCGCTTGACCGGCTGATCTCGGCGACCCGCAAGGCCGTCGACGAGCGCCGTGCTGCGCGCCCGCTGACCGAGCTCGAGCAGGCGGTCGCGGCGCTGCCGCCAATCCGGCCGTTCACGGAAGCCGTGGTCGGTGAGGAGATCTCGTTCGTACTCCAGGCGGACGCCTTCCACGCCGGTCTGCTGGAACAGTGCGAGGAAGCCGAGATCGCCGGCCTGTGCCTACCGCTTGAGCGGGTGGGAGACGGGGACGCCAGCGGACTGCCGGTGCTGCTGGCGGACGTGGTCGTCGACCGCTACCAGCTGTACGAAAGCCGCGCCGCGGGCGCTGACGGGGTCGTCCTGATCGTCGCCGCCTTCGACGACGAGGGCGAGGCGTTGTCCGAGCTGTACGGAGAGGCTGCTGACATTGGGCTGGACGTGCTGCTCGAGGTCGGGCACGAGGACGAGATCGAGTGGTCGATGGAGCAGCTCGACCCGGACTCGTTCGTGATCCGGAATAGCGACGGCGACGGCGGAGCCGACCTGGAGCGGACGTTCTCGCTGCTCGAGGAGGTGCCGGCCGGGATCGTGGTCGTCAGCGCAGGCGGCGTGCGCGACCGCGAGGAGGTGCGCGCCCTCGAGCGTTCCGGCGTCGACGCCGTGATCCTCGACCCCTGGGTGATCGGCGAGGATGTGGCGGAACTGGTGCGGGTGCTCCGCGGCGACGCCCGCTAGCCGAAGAAGGCCGACGCCTCCGCGTACAGCTCCGCCGGCACCGACTTCAGCTCGGCGACGGCGTCGGCGATCGGCACGGCGGTGAACGCGCCGCCGCGGAGCGCCGCCATGCGGCCCCAGCCACCGGAGGTCAGGAGGCGGTCGGCGACCACGCCGAAGCGCGTCGCCAGCACGCGGTCGTGCGCTGTCGGCGAGCCGCCGCGCTGGATGTGGCCGAGTACGGTCACCCGGGTCTCGAACCCGGTGCGGCGCTCGATCTCGCCCCCCAGGCGCTCGCCGATCCCGCCCAGGCGGACGTGACCGAAAGCGTCGGTGTCCGCGCTGCCGACCACCTCGCCCGTGGTCTGTTCGTCGTACGTCAGCGGCCAGCCCTCGGAGACGACCACGATCGAGAAGTCCTTGTCCCGGGCGTGGCGGCGGCCGATCAGCTCGCAGCACCGCTCGACGGACAGCGGCTGCTCAGGGATCAGCACGACGTCCGCGCCGCCCGCCACTCCCGACTGCAGCGCGATCCAGCCGGTGTGGCGGCCCATCACCTCACAGACCATCACGCGGTCGTGCGACTCGGCGGTGGAGTGAAGGCGGTCGATCGCCTCGGTGGCGATGGACACCGCCGTGTCGAAGCCGAACGTGACGTCGGTGGCGCTGAGATCGTTGTCGATCGTCTTGGGCACGCCCACCACGTGCGCGCCGTGCTCGGCGTGGAGCCGGGCGGCCACACCCAGCGTGTCCTCGCCGCCGATGACCACCAGCGCGTCGAAGCCGGCCAGGTGCGCCAGCACTCGCTCGACGTCGCCGTCCGTGCGGAACGGATTCGTCCGCGAGGTCTTGAGGATGGTTCCGCCTCGGGGCAGGATCCCGGACACGTCCACCGCCTCGAGTGGTCGGAACAGCCCCTCGACCATGCCTCGCCAGCCGTGGAGGACGCCCACGACCTCGTCGCCGCGGTCGAGCGCAAGCCGCGCGACTGAGCGGATCACGGCGTTCAGCCCCGGGCAGTCACCGCCTCCCGTGAGGATGCCGATGCGCACGTCGGCAGCGTACCGCCCCTCCTGGATGGGGAGCCCGGTTACCCCGAATGGGGGAGGCCACGGCGGCGCCGGCAAGGTTGACTTGCAGGTGGTGCCGGGGGAGGGGTCCTGCAGCGGCACCACAGGGTCAATGATCACTCGAGGTCGCACAACACTCGCGCTGATCGCGTTCGCCGTCGTGCTGACGCTGCCCGGCACCGCCCGTCCGGCGGCGGCGCCCGGGGAGGTCGCGCCGACGCCCGGCGCCGTCAACGTCACCAGCTTCGGCGCCAAGCCGAACGACACGGCTGACGACACGGCCGGGTTCAAGGCGGCCATCGCCAAGGCGGCGACGCAGCCGATCTATGCGGCCGGGCCGTCCGGCAGGCCGCAGGGCGTGGTGTACGTCCCCGCGGGCACCTACCGCGTCTGCGGAGTGCGCCCCCTGTCCAACGTCCGGATCGAGTTCGACGCCGGCGCCACGATGCAGCTGGGCACGGTCACCTGCGGCAGCCCGACGATCCTCACCCTCGACGGCGGGACGAGCAACGTCTCGCTGGTCGGCGTCGGCACGTCGACCACGGGCAAGCCCACGGCGGCCGCCGGGTGGGACATCTCCCACAGCTTCCGGATCAACGCCGACCCGGCCGCCACAGGCGCCTCGCCGCAGGTGCGGGGCATCGCCGTGCGGTGGGTGACGGACGGCCTGATCCAGAACGTCTTCACCGTGCAGAACGACAGCCGCCAGGCGAACAACCGCAACACCGCGTACACCAGCACGTCCCCAGCACTGACGTTCTACGGGCTGCCCACCTCGACCGCGGCCTCGCCGCAGATCCCGCGCCGGGTGACGCTGACGAACCTGTACAACGTCAAGAGCCCGGTGTCCTACGGCGCGGTGCAGGTCAGCGCGTGCGTCGACTGCACGTTCGACGGGCTGTTCTCGCAGGGCGGCGTGACGCTGCGGCTGGAGACGGACGCCGAGGAGGCGTACTACCTGAAGACCCACAAGCACTATTACTCGACCGTCGACCGGCTGATCGGCTCCGACATCGAGAGCCTGAACGGGCGGCAGGCGGTCACCATGTCGCCGCACTCGCAGAAGAACGGCGTGGTGACGATCGACGGGGTCGTCATGGCCAGCTCGGTGGCGGCGGTGCGCACCAACTCGGCGCGGCCGGCCGGCCTCCCGCTCGGGACGTTCTCGTCGGCGTCCTCGGTGTCGGATATCACCGCGACGCCGGGCACGCTGGCGCAGATCCAGATGACGGGGAGCGTCGGCTGGACGCTCGGCAAGTCGCAGATGGCGGTCGCCGACTCCGAGGGCCAGTTCACGGTGCGGTGGTCGAACGTGCACTGCGGCGGCCTGCCCAGCGACACGCCCTGCATGCCCTGACCGGGCTACGATCCGCTCGACGTCCAAGGAGGATCCATGGCAGACGAGCAGTCGATCGAGGAGATGGCCGCGGAAGAGCGGGAGCTCCACGAGCAGAGCAAGCTGGGCGAGCTGGAGGACGAGGCGAAGGAGCGCCTGCATCATCTCCGCGAACGGCTCGACCACGCCCACAAGGTGCTCAAGGAGCGCGAGGCGGACAGCGACGGCACGATGACCATCGACGATGTCCGCCGCCAGGGTGGCTCGATGCCGCAGTACCTCGAGTAGCTAGCCGGCCTCGGCGAACGAGGCCAGCTCGGCGCCGTCGGCATCGACCAGTGTCAGCGTGTCTCCGGCGAACCGAACGCCCGCCGCCCGCGCGAGCGCGGCCAGGTAGGCGGCCTCCTGCTCCATGATGCCCTCCGGGGAACCGCAGAACATGCGGGTCGCCACTGCCGGCCCGATCGCCAGCCGCTCGCCGTCCCGGGTGCAGGGCGCGCTGTAGCGGTTGCACCCGGCGATGCCGGTGATCCTGCCGTCGTCGGCGAACGAGGCGTCGATCGTCGTCCCCGGCAGGACGGCGGTTCCACCGATCGACGTCGCGATCCAGCGGCTCACGGCACCGACCGGTAGAGCCGCAGGAACGTGGGATCGAACCGGGCCGGCCAGAAGCGTGACGCCAGCAGGTTGGTGGCCCGCCAGTCCGTGACCATGGCGGCGTAGCCAGCGGCGTGCGCCCACGCCATGCATGCGGCGGTCAGGGCGCTGCCGACACCGCTGCCGCGCACCTCGGGCAGCGTCGCGCCGAAGCTGAGCAGGCACTGGCCGGCGGGCCGGGCAGGGCCCGAGTGCGTGCTCGACAGCTCCACCGGCGCGACCTCGAATACGCCAGCGACCCGGCCGTCGACCTCGGCCACGAGGATGCCGATGTCGGGCGAGGCGACGTCCTCGGCCAGCGCCACGCGCAGCTCCTCGTCGCTTGGCGGGGGGCGTGTCGAGAAGACCGGCGAGCGGCCGTGTACCTCGTCGACCGCATGGCCGAGCAGCACCAGGGCATCGACGTCGTCCGTCGTAGCGACGCGCACGCCGTCCGGCCACGCCGTGTCGCGAACGGCCTGGATGCCGTGCACCTGCTGGCAGCCGAACGAGAGCCGCCACCACGCGTCCAGCCAGTCCGCAGCGCCGGCCGGGACGAGCGCGTAGTGGCGATGATGGCCCTCGTCGACCCACCGCTGCGCGGCGACGCCGTACAGGTCGCGGATCGTCTCGGCGCGCTCGGAAGCCGCGCCGGCGCTGCCGACGAGTACGTTGGCGCCCCACGCCTCACCCGGCTGAGGTGCGGCGATCAGGTAGCCGACGAGCGTCCCTCCCTGCAGCGCGGCGGCGCCCGACGCGCCGTCCAGGCGCCACTCGCGCTCGATCGCATCGCGGGCAGCCGCGGGCTGCTCGTACGACGCGTCGAGCAGCGGCGACCACTCGCGGTGGGCGCGGTGGCGCCCAGCCAGCAGTCCGGCGGCGGCGTCGAGGTGCTCGTCCGCGAACGGCGTGGTCTGGATGCGGGTCACGCCGGGTGGGTCTCGATCCAGGCGAGGCCCGGCGTAGGGATGAAGCGGCCGGGCGCGAAGCCGGCCGAGGCCAGCAGGCCGTCCCACTCCTCGCGGAGTGCGCTCGCCCGACCCGAACAGCACCAGCATGTGCAGGTCGAGCTGCGTTGCCAGTCCGGGCGTGTCCAGCTCGCGGATCGACTCGAAGAGCACGAGCCGCGCGGGGGCCGTCATCGCCCGCCGGCAGGTGCGCAGGATCGCCGCCGCGTCGTCGTCCGGCCAGTCGTGCAGCACGCTGGCAAGGACGTACACGTCACCGCCCTCCGGTACCGAATCGAAGAAGTCCCCGCCGGCGACGGCGACCCGGTCGGCATGACCGGCCGCCGCCAGTCGCTCGCGCGGCCTCGGTGACCACATGCGGCTGGTCGAAGACGATGCCGCGCAGGCCCGGACGCTCCGCCAGCAGCCGCTCGAGCAGGAGACCGTTGCCTCCGCCAACATCGACCACGGTGCCGTTCTCGGGCCAGTCGTACAGCGGCATGCCGGCGTCGAGCAGCGAGCCGGTGCGCTCGCGCATCGTGCGGTTGAAACGGGTCGAGATCTCCGGCCGCCCCGCCATCCAGTCGAAGTACGGCTGCCCGAAGTACGCGGTGAACGCGGCGTCGCCGGTGCGCAACGTGTGGCCCGCCTCCGCCCAGGCGTGGAGCTCCCACGGCTTGTAGGTACAGAGCCCGGCGATGCTGCCCGGCTCGTCCGGGAGCAGGCGCCGGCCGGTGGCCGTCAGGCGGTAGCGGCCGCCGTCGGTGCGCTCGAACACCCCGCGGCCGGCGAGCGCCGACACGGCGCGGCGGACGACCCGCTGGTCGGTGCCGGTCGCGGCCGCGGCCTCGTCCGGATGCCGCTCCTCGCGGCCGAAGGCGACGAAGATCCCGGCGTCGACGCAGACGCGGACGAGCAGCGGCGTGGACACGTCGATCAGCTCCAGCGGGCCGCTCAGATCAGCGTCCTGGGGCATCGCGCCACTCTACCGAAGGGCTCGTGTAACAACGGGGTCAGACCCCGTTGTTACACAGGGTGTACCGTCCGTGGTGGCAATCCACCCCGGAGGCTTCTTGCCGGCGCGACTCCACCACGTCGACCTTGCGGTTGCGGATGTCCAGCGGTCGCTCGATTTCTACAAGGAGCTGCTGGGGCCGCTGGGCTGGGCCGAGCGCGAGCGCTACGAGACGTACCGGGGCACGGAGGAGGTCGTCTACCTGGTGTGCGGTGAGCAGTACTTCGGTGTCCGCCCGGCCGACGGGGGCGAGCACCGCTACTCCGACGTGGGGATCGAGCACGTCGCGTTCGAGGCGGCGTCGCGGGAGGAGGTCGACGGCGCCTACGCCCGATGCCTGGAGACCGGTGCCTACATCCACTTCGCGCCCGAGGAAGACCGCGACGAGGAGGGGTACTACGCCTTCTTCGTCTTCGACCCGGACGGCATTCGGGTCGAGGTGTTCGCCTGGGACCGGAACCGAGGAACCTGATCGGGAACCCGGACATCCGGCCGTCCCGCGGCGTGCGCGCTGCTCTGCGCCGCCAGACCGAGCCGTCGTCGAGTCTGACCTTGACCGTGTACTGCCGAGCCTGACGGCCCTGCGTGTTCGGTGCATGCCTCGAGCGTCCGCGGAGGGCGCGGGTTCGCACCCGGAACTCCCCGGTTTGCCGGTAACGGCAACAGGCGCCGGCGCGCGGTGACGCCTCCGTCGCGACGTGCGATCACGCCGCTTGGTGCTACGGTCAGCGGTGACCAGGAGGTGCACATGCGCATCATTCGACGCGCCAGAAGGCGGATCCGCTGCCTTCGACAAGGGCACCGATGGCAGCAGCACGACCAGCAGGACGGTGAGCTGATCATCACCGGCGACCGTTGCGTGCACTGCAGCCACACAGTTGTGCGCGGTGCCCGGCCGCTACAGCGAACCAGCGCCTGAACGGTAGGGCCACCCGCCATCAAGAGCGGGTGGCCCGGCGTGATGAGTGCCGAAGGTGGGAATCGAACCCACACGGCCTTGCGGCCACCGGATTTTGAGTCCGGCGCGTCTGCCAATTCCGCCACTTCGGCTCCGTGACATCGTACGTGCCCGCGCCGACTGAGGCCGCCCGGCTTTCGCCCGGCGGCGATTTGGGGTAAAAGGCTCTGCATGGCCAGCGGCAAGGCGGCATCCGGGAAGGGCAGCGGCGCGTCGACGCACTCGGCGAGCGTGCTCGACCACCGGTTCGGCGAGGGGCCGCCGCTGACGGTCGGGGTGGAGGAGGAGTACATGCTCCTCAGCGGCAGCACATTCGACCTCGTGTCCGGCGTCGAGTCGGTGCTCGAGGAGGCCGCGCGGAGCGAGTTCTCCGACCGCCTGAAGCCGGAACTGATGCAGTGCGTCCTGGAATCCGGCACCGTCGTCTGCGAGGACATCGATCAGGCGGAGGCGGACCTCCGCGCCATCCGCCGATACGCCGCGGAGTGCGCGCGCGGCGGTGACATGCGCCTCGGCGCTGCCGCGACCCACCCGTTCTCGCTGTTCGAGAACCAGAAGATCACGGCTCGCGACCGCTACCGGATGCTCGTCGAGATGCTGCAGTACATCGCCCGCCGCGAGCTGGTGTTCGGGATGCACGTGCACGTCGCCGTGCCTTCGCCCGAGCTGTGCCTGCAGGTGATGGAGGGCGTGCTGATCGAGCTGCCGGTGCTGCTCGCGCTGTCGTCCAACTCGCCGTTCTGGCGCGGCGAGGCCACGGGCCTGGCGTCGACCCGGGCGCTGATCTTCGCGAGCTTCCCGCGCAGCGGCCTGCCGCCTCGGTTCGAGACCTACGACGAGTACGCCGAGGCCGTGGGGTTCATGGAGGCGACCGGCGCGATCGGCGACTACACACACCTTTGGTGGGACGTCCGCCCGCATCCCCGCGCTGGGGACGATCGAGCTGCGGGTGATGGACGTGCAGACCAGGATCGAGGACACCGTTGCCCTGGCAGCCTACGTGCAGTGCCTGGTCAAGCAGCTGGTCGATCAGATCGAGGCCGGCAACCCGCCGCGCCGCTACAGCCGGATGCTGCTCGCCGAGAACAAGTGGCTGGCATCGCGCTACGGGCTGGACGCGCCGCTGATGGACCTGGTGCAGGGGCGGCGCGTCAAGATGCCGGCGCGAACGCTCGCCCGGCGCCGACTGCGCGAGCTGAAGCCGGTCGCCCGGGAGCTCGGCTGCTCCCAGCAGCTGGCGCGGATCGAGTTCATCCTCGATTCCGGGACCGGCGCGATGAGGCAGCTCCAGGTCTGGAACGCGAACCGCGACATCGTCGAGGTCGCGCAGGAGATCGCCGCGGCCACCGAGGCGGTGTGAGCGGCCGCACCGAGATCGAGACCGAGCGCCTGGTGCTGCGCCGGTTCGTCCCCGAGGACATCGAGTGGCTGGCGCCCATGCTGGGCGATCCGGACACGCTGGAGCACTGGGACCGGCCGTTGACCCGAGCGGAGTCCGTGCGCTGGATCGACACCAACCTGGAGCGGTACGCGGCCGAGGGCTACGGGCTGTGGGTGGTCGAGCACGACGGGGAGCCGGTCGGCGACTGCGGCATCGTGCTACGCGAGGTCGAGGGCGAGCCGGAGGTCGAGGTCGGGTACCACCTCGCGCGGCGCCACTGGGGCAACGGCTACGCGACCGAGGCGGCTGCTGCGTCGATCGAGCGCGCCCGCGAGCTGGGCATCGATCGGGTGATCGCTCTGATCCTGCCGGCCAACGTCCGCTCCCAGGGCGTCGCCCGCAGGGCCGGTCTGACGCCCGGCCGCGAGGTGATCCACGCCGGGCGTCCGCACGTCGTCTGGGGTCGTTCGCTGATCCCGGGGTAGGCGGCTAGGCGGGCCCGGCCCGGCGATAGACTCTGCGCTTCGCAGAGGCGATCTCCGAGGAGGGTCATGGACAAGCAGGAAGTGCTCGAGCGCTGCCGGCGCGACAATGTCGCCTTCGTGCGGCTGCAGTTCACGGAGCCGTACGGCCAGGTCAAGAACGTGTCGATCCCGGTCGAGGAGCTGGAGAAGGCGCTCGACAACGAGCTGATGTTCGACGGCTCGTCGATCCGCGGCTTCAAGCGCATCGAGCAGTCGGACATGTACTTCTTGCCTGATCCGGCAACTTACTCGGTGCTGCCCTGGCGGGGCACGGAGGACGCCCGCACGGCGCGGCTGATCTGCGACGTCGCCGACCCGGACGGCGAGCCCTTCGCCGGCGATCCCCGCTCGAATCTGAAGCGGGTGCTGAAGGAGGCCGCCGACCTCGGCTACACGATGCAGGTCGGCCCGGAGGCCGAGTTCTTCCTGTTCCGGCTGGACGCCGACGGGAACCCGACCGTCGACCCGCACGACGCCGCCACCTACTTCGACGTCGCGCCGGTCGACCGCGGCGAGGACTGCCGGCGCGACATCGAGCTGACGCTGCAGAAGATGGGCTTCCACCTGGAGGCCGCGCACCACGAGGTGGCGATCGGCCAGCACGAGATCGACTTCCGGCACGCCGACGCCCTGACCACCGCCGACAACCTGATCACGTTCCGCATGGTGGTCAAGGTGATCGCCGCCCAGCACGGCATGCACGCGACGTTCATGGCCAAGCCGCTGCACGGCGAGAACGGCTCGGGCATGCACGTCAACCAGTCGCTGTCGCGGGGCGAGGAGAACGCCTTCCTCGACGAGTCGGACGACCTCCAGCTGTCCACCGAGGCGTACAGCTACATCGCAGGCATCCTCGAGCACCTGCCGGCGATCACCGCCGTGGCCAACCCGACGGTCAACTCGTACAAGCGGCTGCTGCCCGGCTACGAGGCGCCGGTCTACATCGCGTGGTCGCCGGGCAACCGTTCGGCGGCGATCCGCGTGCCGGCCAAGCGCGGCCGCTCGACGCGGATCGAGCTGCGCACGCCCGACCCCACCGCGAACCCGTACCTCGCCCTGGCCTGCATGCTCGAGGCTGGGCTGCACGGGATCAAGAGCGGCGCGAAGCCGCCGGCGCCCGTCAACCGCAACATCTACGACCTGACGGGGGAGGAGTCGGCCGAGCTCGGCATCACCAGCCTGCCGCACGACCTGACCCATGCCATCGACGCACTCGAGGCCGACCAGGTCGTGCGCGAAGCGCTGGGCGAGCACATCTTCTCGGAATACGTCCGCCTGAAGCGCGGCGAGTGGGCGGACTACAACGAGCAGGTGCACCGCTGGGAGCTCGACCAGTACATGGACCGGTATTGACCGAGACCCGCCCGGCGACGGAGGCCGATGCCGAGGCGGTGCTCGCGGTGATCACGGCCTGCGACATCGCGGACGTCGGCGAGCCCGACTTCACGCTCGACGACGTCCGCGACGAGTGGCGCGACCCCGAGGTCGACCTGGCCGCGGACTCGTTCCTGGTCGAGGCGCCGGGAGGCGGCCTGGCGGCGTACGCGCTGTGTACGTCCAACGCGCAGGATGTCTACGTGCATCCCGAGCATCTCGGGCGGGGGATCGGCAGCGCGCTGCTGCCGGTCGTCGAACGGCGGGCGGGCGAGCAGCGCCGTGCCGCTGCGGCAGTACATCGTCTCCACAAACCGCCCGGCCGCTGACCTGCTCGGGAACAACGGCTACCGCCCGACGCACCACTACTGGCGGATGACGGTCGATCTCGCCGAGCCGCCTGCGGTCGCGGCCCTTCCCCCCGGCGTCGAGCTGCGGCCGTTTCGCACGGGCACCGACGACCGTGCGGTGCATGCGCTCGTCCAGGCGGCGTTCTCGGAGATCGAGGGCAACATCCACCACGACTGGGAGCAGTGGCGTGTGAGGTCGATCGAGAGCTCGTCATTCGACCCACGGTGGTGGTTCGTTGCCTGGTCAGGCGACGAGATCGCCGGCGTTGCCCTGTCCGAGCACTGGGTCGAGGACGACGTGGGATGGGTGGGACAGCTGGCGGTCGATCCGGCATGGCGCGGCCGAGGCCTTGGCCGGGCGCTGCTGGTGAGGGCGCTGACGGCGTTCGCCGAGGCCGGCATCTCCCGCGCCTCGCTCGGTGTCCATGGAGACAACGAACGGGCCGCACTTCTGTACGAGTCGGTCGGCATGCGGCAGGCCTGGCGACACGACCGCTACGAAAAGGCATCTGCGGCCGATTGACAAGGCCACCGGCCGCCCGCAGACTCGATCCAAGGTGGGCAGCAGGGTCAGCAGGTGGGGGATGGTCGCCGCGATGGCATTCGCACTCGCGGTCGGCGCCGGCGGCGCCGCTTCGGCCGCGCCGCTGCCGAACGCCTGGGTGAATGTCGGCCTCGGGCCGGAGACACGTGACGGCAGTATCAACGACGTCGCGGTGGGCCGGGCCGGACATGCCTACATGTCGGTCGACGATCAGCTGGCCACCAGCGTAAACGGTGGCCAGACGTGGTCGCCCACTGCGGTCTCGGCGCACTCGGTCGCAGCCGGCGCGGCCGGCCGCGTCTACGCCCTCGGCCGCGGTGCCAACACGACTTTCCACGAGCCTCTCTACGTGAGCGACGACGACGGTGCGACCTGGGTCACGAGGACGACACCCCTGATCTCCGGGCGGCCGGCCGTCGGCTCGCAGGTGCTCGCCGATCCGGCCGTGCCGGGGCTGATCTACGTGATCGAGGGTGGCGGTGGCGGCTACGACTGCATCGTCGCGGCCAGCGGCGACTCGGGCGTCACGTGGCGGACACCGGTCGTCGACCCTCGGATCTGCCGGCTGGTGGTCGGCCCAGGCGCTGGCAATGCCGCCCTGACGCTGGACGACGAGCTGCGGACCACCGCCAACGGCGGAGCAGACTGGTCGACAGCCGCGGCGCCGGTGCCGTCGGTTGACGGCCGCCTCGCGGCGTCGCCGACCGCCCTGTACTTCACGGACTCCGCCGATGCGCTGTTCCGGAGCACCGACCACGGCGGCACCTGGGATGCGCTCGGCGCCGCCCCAGGCTTCGTCGACGGGGTCGACGCCGCCGACCCGTCTTCGCTGTTCTTCGGCACCGCGACCGGGCTCGTGGCCGGCCCGGTCGGCGGCCCCTACGCCCCTGTGTGCGAGTGCGGCGGGCCGAGCACCACCGCCGGGGGCGCCGCGCTCGCCGTCGGTGACAACAACCTGTGGCGGCGGACGACCGTCGGCGGCGCGTTCACCCTGGTGTCCGACCCGATCGTGCACACGACCCAGGCATCGGCCGTTGGTGGCGCCGGTGGCCGGCTCTACAGCCTAGGCACCGGCGCGGCGCTGCACGTCAGCACCGATGGCGGTGCCACCTGGACGCTGCACCCGCTGCCCTCCGGACTTCCGCCGGTGGGAGTCGTGCCGGTGCCGGGACAGGTGGGGACGGTCTACGTGGCGCGCCAGCGCGGCATCCTGCGCACCGGCGACTCCGGAGCGACCTGGACGCCGGTGACTGGTTCGCTCCCGCTCACGGGACGGGAGGTGCGCCAGGTGGCCGCGAGCGGGTCGCGTATCTACGCGGTGCTGGGCAGCGGCTTCGCGACGTGGGTCTACACCACGGCAGATGCCGGCGCGCACTGGACGCTGATCCGCAAGTCCGCGAACTTCGAGGCCGTCGCCGTGGATCCGCTGCACTCGGCCACAGTGTTCGTACAGGCGATCGGCGGATTGGCGCGCAGCACCGACGCCGGCGCGCACTTCACGCGCGCCGCGCAAGGGGCCGGATGCGCCGGTGTTCGACGCTGTCAGGCCGGGATGGCTGTACGCGCTGGGCAACGGCCGGTCGTGGCGATCGACGGACGGTGGACTGACCTGGCGGGCGTTCGCCAAGTTCCACGGCATGACGCTGCTGGCGCTCATCCCCGATCCGAAGTACGGCGGCGTTGTGTACGGCGACGCGCGGTTCGGCGGCAGGGGCGTCGTCGCCCGCAGCACCGACGCGGCGGCGTCGTTCTCGCCGATGGCCGGGGACAGCGCGCCCGCCGCCCTGTCGTCGCCGGCCGTGATCCCGGACGCCGTGGTGGCGGACGGGCCGGTGCGCTTCTCCGGCGGCTTCGCCGTGACCCCGTCGGTCCACCGCTGGGCGATCGACGACGTCACGCCCCCAGGTTTCTCGCTGCCGCCGTACCCGCGGCTGGTCGAGGGCACCACTCTGGGCACGACAGCGGTCGTCAAGGAGGCGTGGAACGGCTACGACCTGGACACCGGCGTCGCGTCCTACGCCGTGCAGCGGGCGACCGGGACCGGCGCGCCGGTGCCGGTGCCGCTCGACACGCCGCTGACCAAGGACCGGCTGTTCGCAATCCCGATCGGCCTGGACACGACGATTCAGGTCTCCGACACGGATGGCGCGGGCAACGCCTCGCTGTTCCGCGGGCCGCGCTTCTCGGTGCAGAAGGTCGAGGACGGCTCGACTGTGCTGCCCCTCGGCTCGCACTGGCTGCGCTCGACCAACCGCGACGCGACCGCCGGTCACCTGCGCTACGCGACCGCCCCGGGCTCGGCGTTCTCGCTGACGTTCGCAGGCCGCGCGATCGCATGGGTGGCGCCGCGCTCGCCGCAGCGCGGCACGGCGGCCGTCTACGTCGACGGCGTCAAGGTGAAGACGGTGGCGCTCGGCGGCGCGTCGTCGATCAAGCCGCGGCAGGTGGTGTTCGCCAAGGCCTGGGCGACCCGCGGGACGCACACGCTGAAGGTCGTGGTGCTGCCGCGCCCGGCCGGGCAGTCGACGCGCGTCGACGTCGACGCGCTGCTGCTGATTCCGTAGCGATGCAACAAAGGGGTCTGACCCCGTTGTTGCGTCAGCGGTAGATCGCCGAGACGTCCCCTGCCGGTGTGGGCTCGCGGCGAGCCACGCCCGTGCGGGCGGCAGCGTCGGCGACGGCGGCGGCCACGTGTTCGACCACGGCCTTGTTGAACACCGACGGGATGACGTAGTCCTCGTGCAGCTCGTCCTCGGAGATGACGCTGGCGATCGCCCGCGCGGCGGCCAGGTTCATCTCCTCGTTGATCGTCGTCGCCCGCGCAGTCGAGCGCGCCGCGGAACATGCCCGGGGAAGCACAGCACGTTGTTGATCTGGTTCGGGTAGTCCGAGCGGCCGGTGGCGATCATCCGGGCGACGCCCTCGATCTCCTCCGGCGGCACCTCGGGCGTCGGGTTGGCCAGCGCGAACACGATCGGGTCCGGCGCCATGCTCTTGATCGCGTCGACCGACACCGCCCCCGGGCCGGACAGACGCCGAGGAACACGTCGGCGCCCGCCAGCGCCGCGTTCGCATCGTGCCGTCGAAGCCGTCCGGGTTCGTGTGCTTGGCGTACCACTTCTTGATCCCGACCAGCCCGCGCTTGCCGGCGAACAGCGATGCCCTCACGGTCGCAGCCGATGATGTTCTGGACGCCGGCCGCCATCAGCATCTTGCGACGGCCATGCCGGCGGCGCCGACGCCGACCAGCACGACCTTCAGCTCGTCCAGCGGCTTCCGCACCAGCTTGGCGGCGTTGATCAGCGCCGGCCAGCACCACGACGGCGGTGCCGTGCTGGTCGTCGTGGAACACCGGGATGTCAAGCTCGCGGCGCAGCCGCTCCTCGATCTCGAAGCAGCGCGGCGCGGCGATGTCCTCCAGGTTGATGCCGCCGAAGCCCGGGGCGATCGCCTTGACGATGGCGACGATCTCGTCCGTGTCCTTCGTGTTCAGGGCAGAGCGGCCAGGCATCGATGCCGGCGAACTCCTTGAACAGCATCGCCTTGCCTTCCATCACCGGCATCGCAGCCTCGGGCCCGATGTCGCCCAGGCCCAGCACCGCGGTGCCGTCCGTGACAATGGCGACCGTG
The DNA here is from genome assembly GCA_963720885.1 of uncultured Actinomycetes bacterium. Classification (GTDB taxonomy): domain Bacteria; phylum Actinomycetota; class Thermoleophilia; order Gaiellales; family JAICJC01; genus DATLLN01. The sequence goes on from CAVRGW010000003.1 coordinate 37,004, forward strand.
TTGCTGCTTGATCGTCAGGGCGCGGGCCTTTCGGGACGTCCTCGGCGATCGCCAGGCAGACGCGCGCGACGCCCGGTGTGTAGGCCATCGAGAGGTCGTCGCGCGTCTTCACCGGCACCTTGTTGTGGATGTCGATCTTGCCGCCGAGGTGCATCAGGAAGGTGCGGTCGGAGACGTTGACGATGGTCACGCCGGCGACCTGGCGGACGGCATCGACGATCCGCTGCCCGTGATCGGAGTCCGCTGCCGACACCGTGATGTCGCGGACGGTGTGATCGCGGGTGACCCGCACCAGGTCGATCGCGCCGACGTCGCCCTGCGCCTCGGCGATCGCTCCGGCGACCTGTGCGAACGCGCCCGGCGTCGACGGGATCTCGATCCGCATGGTCAGGCTGTACGAGGCGGAGGGGATGGGCGGCATGAGGGGGCGAAGCGTATCGGAACCCGAGCCCGCAACCGCCGCTCCGGGTAGGCTGCATCGGTGGCCACGGTGAAGCAGACGAAGCCGTCCGACATCGATCTGTCGGACGCGCCGGCCAAGGAATGCGACATCTTCCTGGTCGACGGAAACGGCCTCGCTTACCGGGCCTTCTTCGCGCTTCCCGAGGAGCTGCAGACCGCCGAGGGGCAGCCGACCAACGCGCTGCTGGGCTTCGCCAACATGATGATGCGGCTGCTGATGGACTACCGGCCGCGGACGGTTGTCGTGGCCTGGGACGAGAAGCCTGCGGAGCGGCTCGAGCTCGACCCGGAGTACAAGGCTGGCCGCCGCCCGACGCCGCCGCTGCTGCGCGAGCAGCAGCCGTTCTTCGAGCCGATCGTCAACGCGTTCGGCTACCGCAACGTGCGCGTCCCGGGCAAGGAGGCCGACGACGTGATCGGCACGCTGGCCACGCGCGGCGACGAGGACGGCCACCGGGTGTGCGTGGTGTCCACCGACCGCGATGCGTTCCAGCTGGCCACCGACCGCGTCTGCATCATGATGACGCCCCGAGGCGTGGCCGACGTCGTCGTCTACACGCCCGACCGGATCCGCGAGCGCTACGGCATCGGGCCCGAGCTGATTCCCGACTTCATCGGCCTCAAGGGTGACACGTCGGACAACATCAAGGGCGTGCCGGGCATCGGCGAGAAGACCGCCGCCGACCTGCTCGTCCAGTTCGGCAGCCTGGAGGGCGTCTACGAGCATCTGGACGACGTGTCGGGCGAGAAGCGCCGGGAGTCGCTGCGCATGGCCGCCGAGGATGCCGAGAAGTCGAAGGTGCTGGCGACCATCGATCGCAGCCTCGAGGTCGACATCGACCTGACCTCGCTCGCCAACGAGTCGCCCGACCGGTCGACGATGAAGGAGCTGTTCCGCCAGCTCGAGTTCCGCGCCCTGCTGAAGCGCGTGGACGAGCTGGAGGAGGCCGTCCCCGGCGCCACTCCGGTGATCTCGGAGCGGGCCGAGGTGCCGTTCCGCCAGGGCACGCTGGCCGACCTCGGACAGCTGCCGCACGAGGTGTCGCTGGCGGTCGCCGGCGATGGGCGCGCGGCGCTCGGATCGGCGCTGGGCGAGGTGCTGGTCGTCGACGCACGCGGCGACGAGCTGGCGTCCGCGCTGCGCGAGCGCAAGGTGCTGACGCACGGGCTCCATCTGCCCGGCCTCGACCCGGCCGGCGACACCCAGATCGCGGCGTACCTGATCGACCCCGGCCGCGCCGACTACTCCGTCGGCGATCTCGCCGAGGAGTCCGGAGTCGAGCTGACGGTGCAGTCCGACGAGGAGACGGCGGCGTTGGTGCAGGCCGCCGCGGCGATCCCGCGGCTGCACGCCGACATGCTGCCCAAGCTCGAGGTCCGCGAGCTGACCCGGCTGTACCACGACATCGAGCTGCCCCTGGTGCCCGTGCTCGCCGACATGGAGGCGGCCGGCGTCAAGATCGACACCTATCGGCTCGCGGAGATCGCGGCCAAGCTCCGCGATCAGGTCGACGAGCTCGAGGCGCGGGCCTACGAGCTGGCCGAGGGCCCGTTCACGCTGGGCTCGCCCAAACAGCTCGGCGAGGTGCTGTTCGAGAGGCTGGGGCTGCCGGTCGACCGCAAGGGCAAGACCGGCTACTCGACCGATGCGCGGGTGCTCGGCAAGCTCCGAGAACTGCACCCGATCGTCGAGGTGGTCGAGCAGTGGCGCGAGCAGTCGAAGCTTCTGAACACCTACCTCGAGCCTCTGCCGGGGCTGGTCGACCCGGAAACCGGCCGGCTGCATACGTTCTTCAGCCAGACCACGGCCGCCACCGGCCGGCTCTCCTCGATCCGGCCGAACCTCCAGAACATCCCCGTGCGGACGCCGCTGGGCCGCGAGATCCGCAGCGCGTTCATCGCCGAGTCCGGGTACACGCTGCTCTCGGCGGACTACTCCCAGATCGAGCTGCGGATCCTGGCCCACGTGTCGGGCGAGCCGGTGCTGATGGACGCGTTTGCACGCGGCGAGGACATCCATCGGGCGACGGCCGCGCAGGTGCTGGGCAAGCCGCCCGCCGAGCTGACTTCCGAGGAGCGGAACCGCGCCAAGGCGGTCAACTTCGGGATCATCTACGGCATCAGCGCGTTCGGCCTGTCCGAGCAGCTGGGCATCTCCCGCGACGAGGCGCAGAGCTTCATCGACACCTACCTGGCGCGCTTCCCGGAGGTCAACGAGTTCATGAAGCGCGTGATCGCGCAGGCCAAGGAGGACGGCTACGTGACCACGCTGTTCGGTCGCCGGCGCCCGGTGCCGGAGCTGCGCGCGTCGAACTGGCAGACGAGGTCGCTGGGCGAACGGCTTGCAGTGAACACGGTCATGCAGGGCAGTGCGGCCGACATCATCAAGGTGGCGATGATCGGCGTGCACCGGCGCCTGCGTGACGAGGGCCGGCGCTCGAGGCTGGTGCTCCAGATCCACGACGAGCTGCTGTTCGAGGCAGCCGACCGCGAGCTGTCGGCGGTCAAGACGATCGTCCGCGAGGAGATGTGCGGGGCGTACCCGCTCGACCCGGCACTGGACATCGACATCGGCACCGGCAGCAGCTGGCTGGACGCGAAGTGAACGGCTGGCTGCAGATCGACGGCGACCTGTTCGCGCTGCCCGCCCGGTCGGCGAGCGAGGACGGCAGCTACCTGTGGCTGCGCGCGGGCGAGCTCGCGGAGGCGGTGGAGGCCGAGCTGTTCCTGCCGGCGGTCGATCCCCAGGCGCTCGACCTGGCGATGGGCGTCGCGACGGGCACGGTGGAGGTCGACGGCCAGCACCGCACCGGCGAGGTGCAGATGCAGTTCGGGCGGGTCAGCGAGGGCCGCGGCGTGATGTCGCTGGGCGGCGACCTGCTGGACGCCGACGTCCGGTTTGGGCTGCACCACTCGCCTCCGGACGGCGGCTTCTGCCCGTACTGCGGCGGTCGTCTCGAGGTCGAGACCGTACGGGTGATCCTCCCGCCGGATGGCGGCGTGATCGGAGAGCCGGTGGCTCGCTGCACCGGATGCGGCCGTTCGTAGCGGCCGCCGCCGCTGCGCTGCTGCTGACGGCGGGCGCGTGCAGCGGCGGTGCCACGAGCTCGGGTTCGACCGGCGGCTGCGGCCGCATCGATCCGCCGCCGGGGTCGCTGGTGATCCTGCCGGCCGCCGCGGCGTCGCGTAGCGACCAGGCGCTCTGCCGGATCGTCCAGCGGGCCACCAACGTGGTGGTCAGTGACAACAGCGCAGAGGTGGCGAAGCGGCTGGTGGGCATGGCGCCGGACGTGCGCGTGTGGCAGCAGCGCCAGCTGCAGTACGCCCCCCGCGTGTGCCCGACGTGTGCGGACACCGTCGTCAAGCTCGACGACATCGAGGCGCAGCATCCCCAATGGGTGCTGCAGGACGCTTCCGGCCAACCGGTCGAGAACGGCGGCGGAACGCTGCTCGACTTCGGCGACCCCGACTACCAGGCCGAGTGGGCGCAGCGGATGGCCGACAGCCTGACGGCCGCGCCCTGGACGGGGGTGGTGGTGGACGCGGACAACACCGAGCCCTGGGCGTCGCCGCCGATCGACCCGCGCACCGGGCAGCCGATGACGGACGACAACCGCGCCGACTACCTGGCCGAGGCGCTGGCGCTGGTACGCGGGGCGCTGAAGACGCAGGGGTGGTCGCTGGTCGCGCACAACCCGCCGATCGCCGACCCGGACGAGGGGCAGATCGGCAGCACGGACGCCGTGCTGACGGCGACCGGGTTCTCGGGCACCGACCTGGTGGCGTGGACTGCGCTCTACCGCTATCTCGAGGTCGCGGTCAACCGCGATGTCGGCGTCTGGATCACCGACCGCCCGGGGCCGACGCAGAGCGAGCGGCTGTTCGGATTCGCGTCCTACCTGCTGGTCGCCGGCGGCCCGTACTCGGCGTACTCGCCGACGACGCTCGACGACCCGCTGTACCGGGTGCCGCTGGGCATGCCGACCGCCGATCCGCAGGAGGTGGACGGTGCCTACCTGCGGACATACGAGCACGGCGCCGTGGCCGTGAACCCGGGTGCGTCGCCGGTCACGGTCGACCTCGGAACCTTCGGCAGGGTCGCACTGGAGCCGGGCCGGGCGGTCGTCGCGACGGCCGACCATACGTACCGGTAGGCGGGGGACCGATCTGTATACTCCGACGCGGCTCGCGCGACCGAGCGGTTTTGCGCTGGGCACACTTCATTTCGAGAGGACTGATCAGACAGGTGGCAACCGACCAGCAGAACCAGGCGGCGGCGGCAGCGTCCGACGACTGGATGATCGAGGTGGACGGCAAGCTCGTCCCCGACTACGACCGAACACTGACCGACTTCAACGAGGGTGACGTCGTCACGGGCACCGTCGTGCGCGTTGACAAGGACGAGATCCTGGTGGATATCGGCTACAAGAGCGAGGGCGTGATCCCGCTCGCCGAGCTGACGATCCGCCGCTCGGTGAACCCCGACGACGAGGTCGCGGTCGGCGAGGCGATCGACGCACTGGTGCTGCAGAAAGAGGATGCGGACGGCCGTCTGATCCTGAGCAAGAAGCGAGCCCGCTTCGAGAAGGCGTGGCGCCGGATCGAGGCCGCTGCCGAGAGCGGCGAGCCCGTCGAGGGCGCCGTCATCGAGGTCGTCAAGGGCGGCCTGATCATCGACCTCGGCGTGCGCGGGTTCCTGCCCGCGTCGCTGGTCGACATCCGCCGCGTGCAGGACCTCGACGAATACCGCGACCAGACGCTGCGCTGCAAGGTGATCGAGCTCAACCGCAGCCGCAACAACGTCGTGCTGTCGCGTCGCGCCGTGCTCGAGGAGGAGCGCCGCGAGCAGCGTCAGCAGATCCTCGACCGGCTGCAGCCGGGCGTCGAGGTCGAGGGCGTGATCTCGAACATCGTCGACTTCGGTGCGTTCGTCGATCTGGACGGCATCGACGGCCTGATCCACATCTCGGAGCTCTCCTGGAGCCACGTGAACCACCCGTCCGAGGTGCTCGAGATCGGCCAGACCGTGCGCGTCAAGGTGCTCGACGTCGACCGCGACCGCCAGCGCATCTCGCTCGGCCTGAAGCAGACACAGACCGACCCGTGGCAGCGCGTGATCGACGAGACGCAGCAGGATGATGTCGTCATCGGCCGGATCACGAAGGTGGTTACGTTCGGGGCGTTCGCCGAGATCCTGCCCGGCGTCGAGGGACTGATCCACATCTCGGAGCTGGCCGACCACCACGTCGAGAATCCGCGCGAGGTCGTGCAGCAGGGCGAGGAGCATCCGGTGAAGGTGATCGAGATCGATCCCGAGCGCCGCCGCCTGTCGCTGTCGATCAAGCGCGTCGAGGAGGGCGAGACGGCACGCCGGCTGCAGCTGGAGGACGGTACGACCGTCGCCGCTCCGGTCGAGGAGCCGGTGCCCGACCTCGGACTGTCCGAGGAGGTGTTCGCCCAGGCGGACGCCGAGGCGGCCGCCGAGCCGGTGGTCGAGGAGCCCGCGGAGGAGCGCGCCGAGCGCCGACAGGAGCCCGCGGAGGACGACGCGCCGAGCGCCGACCAGGAGCCAAGCGCGGACGAGGAGCCGAGCGCCGATGAAGCGCCGAGCGCCGATCAGGCGCCCGGCGCGGACGAGGCGCCAGGCGCTGAGGAGGAGCCGCCCGCCGAGGCGGAGCCTCCGGCCGAGGACGAGCCCGCAGCCGATGCGGAGCCTCCCGCAGACGACAGCGAGACCGCGACCGCGGAGGAGTAATGGCGCCGGCCGTCGTCGGGCTGACCGGCGGCATCGGCTCGGGGAAGTCGGAGGCGCTGGCTGCGTTCCGCCGCCGCGGTGCCGCCACGCTGTCCAGCGACGACGTGGTGCGCGAGCTCTACCGGCGTCCCGAGGTGACCGCCGCGGTCGCCGAGCATTTCGGCGACGTCGTCGTCACGCCGTCCGGCGAGGTCGACCGGTCGGCGATCGCGCGGCTGGTGTTCGCCGACGAGGCCGAGCGGCGCTGGCTGGAGTCGCTGCTGCTGCCGCTGATCTTCGAGGAGTTCACCCGCTGGCGCGACGCTCAGATCGCGGCCGGCGTCCCGCTGCTCGTCCACGAGGCGCCGACGCTGTTCGAGGCGGGCGTCGAGGGCCGCTACGACGTCATCGTGACGATCACCGCGCCCGTCGAGCTGCGCGAGGCGCGCCGTCCCGGTTCGGTGGCGCGGATGGCGGCGCAGCTGCCCGAGGAGGAGAAGGCGCGCCGCAGCGACTACGTGTACGAGAACACCGGCGACCTCGAGCAGCTCGACGCGTTCGTCGGCCGGGTGATGGAGGCGCTGGGATGAGGCGAGCCGGTGCGACGTTCGCCGTGCTCGCCGTGGTGGCCGCCCTGTCCGCCGCCGCGGTGCACCAGCTGCAGCCCGCCTGGTGGCTCCGCCTGTGGTACCCGTTGGACTACCAGACGCAGGTCACCGGGTACGCGAAGCAGTACCACCTGCCGCCCGACCTGGTGGCCGCGGTGATCTACAAGGAGTCGCGGTTCAAGGCGTCGGCGCGGTCGAACGCCGGCGCGGTCGGCCTGATGCAGCTGCTGCCCGACACGGCAGAGGGGATCGCCATCCATACCGGCGGGACGCAGTTCGACCCCGCCACCGACCTGCTCAACCCCGACCTGAACGTCCGCTACGGCTGCTGGTACCTTCGGCACTTGATGAACAAGTACCACGACGAGCCGAATGGTTCCGACCTGGCGCTCGCGGCGTACAACGCGGGCCAGGCGAACGTCGACCAGTGGATCGAGCGCACGCCGCGCGGGCAGCCGGTGGCGATCCCGTTCGCCGAGACGCGCGACTACGTGGACTCGATCCACGACCTACGCGACATCTACCGCAAGGCGTACGGGCCGGAGCTGAGTTCGGGCTAGCCCTGGTGGCACCCGGCAGGCCGTCTGACCGCCGCCCTAGAATGCCTCGATGATCGTCGCCGATCTCGAGCTCGACCTCGACGTCTTCCAGGGGCCGTTCGATCTGCTGCTCGCGCTGATCCTACGCGAGGAGGTCGAGCTGGCCGAGGTGCCGATCGCCGAGATCATCGCCGCCTACGTCGAGCGCGCGTACGAGCGCGGGGAGCTCGACCTGGAGTCGGCCAGCGAGTTCCTGGTGCTGGTCGCCGCGCTGCTCGAGATCAAGGTTCGGCTGCTGTTCCCGTCCGACGAGGAGATGGAGGAGCTGACGCCGGAACAGGCCGAGGCAGAGCTGTTCGCGCGCCTGATCGAGTACCGCCGCTTCCAGGGCGCCGCCGGCTGGCTCCGCGACCGCGTGGCGCAGACGCCCCGCATCTTCCGGATCGGCCCGGCGCCGCTGGCGCCGCCGCGCCCGGCGCCGCTGGTGCTGGAGTTCAGCGAGGATCCGTGGCGGCTGGCCGAGGCCGTTGACACCCTGCTGGTGCCGCCGCCGCCGATCGACGTCTCGTCGGTGCGCCGCCCGCTGGTGTCGGTCGACGTGTTCCTCGAGCGGTTCCGGTCGATCCTTCGAGATCGCCGCGGCTTCGCGTTCGACGAGGCCGTGCACGGGCTCGACCGGCTGTCCCAGGCCGCGGCGTTCCTGGCGGTGCTCGAGCTCGTCAAGCGCGGCGAGGTCGCGGGCGAGCAGGCCGAGACGTTCGGCCCGATCCGGGTGGTCGCCGTGGGCGGCGCCGAGCGGGCGATCGCGTGAGCGAGCTGACCCGGTCCGTCGAAGCGCTGCTCTTCATCAGCACCGAGCCGCTGTCGCTGGCCGAGCTTGCGACGCTCACCGAGGCGCCCCCCGAGCGCATCGAGCGGGCGCTCGATGCGTTGCTCGATCGCTACTGCCAGGAACGTTCGGGCGTCGTGCTGGAGAAGGCGGCCGGTGGCTACGGGTTCCGTGCGTCGCCCGACACCGCGGAAGTCTGCGCGCGGCTGATGGAGCGCCCGCCGGCCCGCGGGCTCAGCCAGGCCGCGCTGGAGGCGCTCGCCATCGTCGCCTACCTGTCGCCCGTATCGCGCCCCGAGATCGCACGCATCCGCGGCGTCGCCTCCGACTCGGCAGTGGCCAACCTTCTGGAGCGAGGGCTGATCGAGGACGCCGGACGCGCCGACACGCCGGGCAACCCCGTCGTCTACCGGACGACGACGGTGTTCCGGCGCACGTTCGGCCTGGAGGACGAGGAGGCACTGCCCGCCCTCACGCAGTTCGAGCTGACCGAGTCCGATCACCAGGCGCTGCGCGCCCGGCTGCACCTGGTCGCCGACCAGCGTGCCGGTCAGGCTTAACCGCTACCTGGCGTCCGCCGGGGTCGGCTCGCGTCGGGCCGTCGACGAACTGATCCGTGCCGGGCGGGTGACGGTCAACGGCGAGGTGGGTGAGCTGGGCGCCGCGGTCGGCGACGGCGACGTGGTGGCGGTCGACGGCCTGCCGGTCGCGCCGCAGGAGCTCGCCTACCTGATGCTGCACAAGCCGTCCGGCGTGGTGACCACGGCCAGCGACCCGCAGCGCAGGCGCACCGTGGTCGATCTCGTCGAATCGCCCCAGCGCGTCTACCCGGTCGGCCGGCTCGACCGCGACACGACCGGCCTGCTGCTCCTGACCAATGACGGCGAGCTCGCCAACCGGCTCGCACACCCGCGGCACGGCGTGGACAAGACGTACGTCGCCGAGGTCGAGGGCGATCCGCCGCCCGAGTCGATCCGCCGGCTCGCGGAGGGAGTGGAGCTCGACGACGGGCCGACCGCGCCGGCCCGCGCCCGGCGCCTGGGAGCCGGACGCCTCGAGCTGGTGATCCACGAGGGGCGAAACCGCCAGGTGCGGCGGATGTGCGAGGCCGTCGGGCATCCCGTGCGCCGTCTGCACCGCACCGCCTACGGGCCGGTCGAGCTGGGCACGCTGGCGCCGGGCCGTTGGCGTCCGCTCACCGCGGAGGAGGTCGCCGCGCTGCGCGACACCGGTTCTTAGCCTGAGTGCTGGGCGGCGCGCGGGTTGGGCAGCGGCGTCAGCACTGGCTCCAGGCGATCGCGCAGGTGCTCGAACGCGGGCGGCAGCGACAGCCGCTCGCCCAGGTGATCCTGGTCCTCGTCGGTGGCGAAGCCGGGGCCCATCGTCGCGATCTCGAACAGCACGCCGCTCGGCTCGCGGAAGTAGATCGAGCGGAAGTAGAACCGGTCGATCAGATCGGTCGGCCGGGCGCCGCCCTGCTGGACCCGCGTCCGCCAGTCGGACAGCTCGTCGATGCGCGATGCCCACGCGACGTGGTGGATGGTGCCCGCGCCGGGGATCGCCGACTCGGCCGGCGGCTCGTCGTACACGTAGGTCGACCCGCGGTCATCGCCGCGCAGCTCCCAGCCCTGGCCGTCGCGGTGGAAGCCCATCGCGTCCTCCAGCAGTGCCGTGCTGCGCTCCGGGCTCGCGCTGTAGGCGCGAACGCCGTCGAAGCCCTGCAACGCCAGCTCCGCCGGGATGTCGGGATGCTCGGCCGCCAGGCCCTGGTCGCCGTGCAGCCCGACGAGCAGCTCGTGGTCGAGTCCCTCGGGATCCGCGAAACGCAGGCCGCCGTCCGTCCGCTGGGTCGCCGTGCCCTCGTCGGCCAGCCGACCCTCCCAGAAGTCGATGGCCTCGGGCGAGGCGACCCGCCAGAGGATCCGGTGCACCATCCCGGAACCGGGCCGCCCGCGCACCGCGCCCGGATACTCGAAGAACGTCAGGTCGGCGCCGGGGCTGCCGTGCTCGTCTCCGTAGAACAGGTGGTAGACGGTCGGATCGTCCTGGTTGACCGTTTTCTTGACCATCCTCAGTCCGAGCGTGCCCGCGTAGAACTCGACGTTCCGGGGCGCGTCGCCGGTGATCGCGGTGATGTGATGCAGCCCTTCGAGCTTCATGCTTCGCAGGGTAGCCGACCTGTCAAACGTGGTCAGCGAAAGCCCATACGGTGGCGCATCTCGGCGAGCGTCGGGGCCGCCACGGCCTGCGCCTGCTGTGCGCCCCGGGCGAGCACGGAGCGCAGCTCCGACTCGTCGGCGCGCAGCTCCAGATACCGCTCGCGCATGGGCCGCAGCCACTCGACCACGGCGTCGGCGACGTCGCCCTTGAACTGGCCGTAGCCGGCGCCGTCATACGCCGCCTCGACGTCGTCGGGGGTGCGGTCGGTGGCCACCGCGAGGATGCCGATCAGGTTGGCGATCCCCTCCTTGCCGTCGCCGCGCCGCACCTCGCGGCCGGAGTCGGTGACGGCCGAGCGCACCTTCTTGGCCACCACCTCGGGGGCGTCTGAGAGCAGTACGGTGCCCTGCGGCGTGCCGTTGGTGGTTGACATCTTCCTGGTCGGCTCCTGCAGGTCCATGATGCGCGCGCCCTCGCTCGGGATCGCGGCCTCGGGCACCGGGAAGAGATCGCCGAAGCGGTTGTTGAAGCGTTGGGCGAGGTCGCGGGCCAGCTCCAGGTGCTGGCGCTGGTCGTCGCCGACCGGGACGCGGTCCGCGCGGTAGAGCAGGATGTCCGCCGCCATCAGCACCGGGTAGGCGAACAGGTCGACGGACACGGACTCCTGGCCCTCGCTCTTCTCCTTGAACTGCGTCATCCGGCGCAGCTCGCCCCAGGTGGCAACGGCGCCGAGCAGCCACGCGCCATAGGTGTGCTCGGGCACGTCGCTCTGGACGAACAACGTGCAGCGGCCGGGCTCGAGGCCGGCCGCCAGCAGGGTGGCCGCGGTGTCCAGCGTGTTCTCGTGCAGCGTGTCCGGGTCATACGGCACCGAGATCGAGTGCAGGTCGACGACGCAGTAGAACGCCTCACCCTTGTCCTGGTCGGCAACGTACTGGCGGATGGCGCCGATGTAGTTGCCGAGATGCTTGGTACCTGTCGGCTGGATGCCCGAGAAGACGCGTGCCATGAGCGGAGGATCCTACCGCCCTCGGTACACTGACCGTCCCATGGCAACCGCCCCATCCACGTGGTCTCCCGCTTCCTGGCGCGAGCGCACGGCACTGCATCAGCCGGTCTGGCCTGACCAGGCCGAGGCCGATCTTGTGCGCGAGCGAATCGCGGCGATGCCGCCGCTGGTCTTCGCCGGCGAGGCGCGCCAGCTGCGGGAGTCGCTGGCGCAGGTGTCGGCGGGGCGAGGCTTCCTGCTGCAGGCCGGCGACTGCGCGGAGTCCTTCGCGGACTTCTCGGCCGTCAGCATCCGCGAGCGGCTGAAGATCATCCTGCAGATGGCGGCCGTGCTGACGTACGGCTCGATGCTGCCGGTGGTCAAGGTCGGCCGCATCGCCGGGCAGTTCGTCAAGCCGCGCTCCAGCCCGACCGAGACGGTGGACGGCGTCGAGCTGCCGACGTTCCGCGGTCACATGCTGCACGGCGACGAGCCCACGGCCGCGGCGCGGACGTTCGACCCTCAGCGGATGCTGCAGGGCTACCACCAGTCCGCCGCGACGCTCAACCTGCTACGGGCATTCACCAAGGGCGGCTTCGCCGACCTCACCCAGGTCCACCTCTGGAACCAGGAGTTCGTCGCCTCGTCGCCGGAGGGCCGGCGCTACGAGACGATGGCTACCGAGATCGAGCGGGCGCTGCGCTTCATGGCGGCCTGCGGGATCGATCTGGAGGCGGAGCGCCAGCTGCACGAGGTCGACGTGTGGACGAGCCACGAGGGCCTCCTGCTCGACTACGAGCAGAGCCTGACCCGCCGCGACTCGCTGACCGGCGACTGGTACGACTGCTCGGCCCACATGCTCTGGATCGGCGACCGCACGCGGCAGCTCGACGGCGCCCACGTCGAGTTCTTCTCGGGCGTCCACAACCCGATCGGCGTCAAGGCCGGCCCCAGCACGTCGCCCGCCGACCTGGTCGCTCTGTGCGAGGCGCTCGACCCCGACCGGACGCCGGGTCGGCTGACCGTCATCTCGCGGATGGGCGCCGACCAGGTCACGGAGCTGTTGCCGCCACTGCTGACGGCCGTCGCGGACGCCGGCCATCCCGTTGTCTGGGTGTGCGACCCGATGCACGCGAACATGTTCCGCACGTCGAGCGGCTACAAGACTCGACGCTTCCAGGACATCCTGGCCGAGATCAACGGCTTCTTCACCGCCTGCCGCGGGCAGGAGGCCTGGCCCGGCGGCGTGCACCTCGAGTTCACCGGCGACAACGTCACCGAGTGCCTCGGCGGATCGGAAGCCGTGCTCGAGGACCAGCTCAACGTCAACTACTCGACGCTCTGCGACCCGCGGCTGAATGCTCGGCAGTCGCTCGACCTGGCATTCCAGCTCGCCGAGCTGATGCAGGCGGCCGCGGACACCCGGCCATGAGGATCGCCGTCGCCGGCCTGGGTCTGATCGGGGGCTCGCTGGCGCTCGCCGCTACCGCGGAGGGCCATGATGTTGCCGGGTTCGACAGCGATCCGGAGGCCGGCGTCGTCGGCCGCGAGCGGGGCGCCGTGTCGGCCTTCTCGACGACCCTGTCCGAGGCGCTTGACGGCGCCGAGCTGGCGTTCGTGTGCGGGCCCGTCGCCGAGCTGCCTGCGCTGGTGACGGCGGCGCTGGCCGTCGCACCGGAGGGCTGCGTCGTCTCCGATGTCGGCTCGACCAAGGCACGGCTGGTGGAAGCGGTCGGCGGCGACCCCCGGTTCTGTGGCGGGCATCCGGTGTGCGGCTCCGAGGCCCGCGGCGTGGCCAACGCCCGCGGCGACCTGTTCGCCGGGGCGACCTACTTCCTGACACCCGTGGCGGCGACCGATCCCGAGGGCTACCGGCGGTTGCACGGCTTCGTCTCGTCGCTGGGCGCCCGTCCGGTGGCGATCGACCCGGGCGCGCACGATCGGCTGGTCGCGCTGACCAGCCACCTGCCGCACGCCATCGCCAATACGCTGGTCAACCAGGCCGGCGCGGGGCGCGTGGACGGCCATGACCCGCTGGCCGCCGTCGGCGGGTCGTTTCGCGACATGACCCGCGTCGCCGGCGCCAACCCGCGGATCTGGGTCGACATCTTCCTGGACAACCGCGAGGCGCTGCTGGACGGGCTGCGCGAGTACGGCCGCCGGCTGGACGACCTGGCGCGGGCGCTGGAGCGCGAGGATGCGGGCTACGTCGCCCGCTGGATCGCCGACGCGTCCGGCCACCGCCGGCGCCTGCTTGACGCCGCCTACCCGGCCACGCCCGAGGATCTGTTCCGCGTCCGCGTCCACGTGCCCGACCGGCCGGGCGTGATCTCGGGCATCGCCCAGGCGCTGGGCGCCGACGGCATCAACATCGAGGACTTCGAGCTGCACCACATGTCGGCGGATCGCGGCGGCACGATCGTGGTGACGATCGCCGGCGAGACCGAGGCGCAGCGCGCCGTCCAACTGCTCGACGCCCAGGGCTACGGCGCCATCGCGACCCCGGCAGTCGATGCCTGACCGCACGGAACTCCGCGTCGGACCCGCCGGCGGGGTGTTCGGCGGGCTGTCCGTGCCCGGCGACAAATCGGTCAGCCACCGCAGCGTGATGCTCGGCTCACTGGCCGACGGCCGCGTGCGCGTCGACGGGTTCGGCGCCTCCGCGGACACGCTCTCGACGGTGGAGGCGTTCCGGGCGATGGGCGTGCGGATCGAGCGGCCGGATGAGACCACCCTGCTGATCGACGGCGTCGGCCTCCGCGGGCTGCGGGCGCCGCAGGGCGCGATCGACGTCGGCAACGCCGGCACACTGATGCGTCTGCTCCCCGGCCTGCTGGCCGGCCAACAGGGCACCTTCACGCTGGACGGCGACGAGAGCATCCGCCGCCGGCCGATGGGGCGCGTCGCCGACCCGCTGGCCGAGATGGGCGTCGCGATCGAGACGACCGAGGGGCTGCCGCCGGTGCGGATCACGGGCGCCGCGCACACGCGGCCGATCTCCTACCGGCTGCCGGTGGCCTCGGCACAGGTCAAGTCGTGCCTGCTGTTCGCCGGGCTGTTCGCCGAGCACGGGGTGACGACGATCGAGGAGCCGATCCCCACCCGCGATCACACCGAGCGTATGCTCCGCCGCGCCGGCGTCCCGGTCGACCGCCGGCCGGGGCGCGTCTCGATCTCGCCGGTCACCCGCCTCGACCTGGACGAGATCGAGGTGCCCGGCGACTTCTCGTCGGCGGCGCCGTTCATCGCCGCCGGCTGCGTGCTGGCCGGTTCCAACCTGACCATCCAGGGCGTCGGCATCAACCCGACGCGCACCGGCATGCTGGTGGTGCTCGAGCGGATGGGCGCGCGCGTCGGGCTGTTCGGACGGCGCTGGGCGGGCGGCGAGCCGGTCGCCGACATCGAGGTGCGGCAGGCCGAGCTGGTCGCGACCGAGGTCGAGCCCGAGCTGGTGCCGTCGTTGATCGACGAGCTGCCGCTGATCGTGCTGGTCGCCAGCTTCGCGCGAGGGACGACGGTGATCCGCGGCGCGGGCGAGCTGCGCGTCAAGGAGAGCGACCGCATCGCCACCGTCGTCGATGCGCTGCGCACCGTCGGCGCCCATGTCAAGGCGCTGGACGACGGCTTCGAGGTGACCGGCGTCCCACACCGGCTGCGGGGCGGCCGGATCGACGCCGCCGGCGACCACCGGATCGCGATGCTGGGCGCCGTGGCGGGAGTGTGCTCGCAGCAGGGTGTGGTGATCGAGGGCGCGGAGGCGCTCGCGGTCAGCTTCCCGGACTTCGCCGAGCGGCTCGCCTCGGTCAGCTCCTGACGTGGCCGAGGGCGTCATCCTGCTGCTCGACGACCGCGCTGAGCGCATCGTTGGCGGGCTCTGGAAGGCGCTCGAGGACGCCGGGATCCCGTCGCTGGCGACGTATACGCACCGCAGGCACCAGCCGCACGTCACGCTGGTGGTCGCCGAGCGCGTGGTGCCCGGCGGCGTCGCGGCACTGTGCGGCGAGCCGCTGCAACTGGTGGGCCCCGGGGTGTTCGGCGGCGACGGCGGGTTCCTGTTCCTGACCGTGGCGCCTACGCGCCGGCTGCTGGAGGAGCAGGCGGTGCTGGAATCGGCATGCGAGGACGTGTGGCCGGACTACCGGCCCGGCGTCTGGCTGCCGCACGTCACGCTGGCCGCCGGCCTGACCGAGCAGCAGCTGGCCGAGGGCGTGTCGATCTGCCGCGCCGGGCCGCTGCCGATCCTGGCGAGCGTCCGCGAGGTATCGGTCGCCGATCCCGACACCGGGGAGCAGCGCCGCCTGTAACAACGGGGTCTGACCCCGTTGTTACAGGCGACTCGCGTAGGCTCCCGCACGACATGGTGATCACCATCGACGGGCCGGCCGGCGCCGGCAAGAGCACCGTGGCGCGCCTGGTCGCCGAGCGTCTGGGGCTGCGCTATGTGGACACCGGCGCGATGTACCGCGAGCTGACGGCGGTGGCGCTCGACCGCGGGACGAACCTGAACGACGGCGAGTCGCTGGCCGCGCTGGTGGGCGAGCCGGCCCCCGAGGGCGCCGACCTGCGGGCCGAGGTCGTCTCGCAGAACGTCAGCGCCGTGTCCCGCCACCCGCAGGTGCGGTCGCGGATGCGCGCCCGACAGCGCGAGCTGGCCGAGGACGCGGTGCTGGAGGGCCGCGACACCGGGTCGGTCGTCCGGCCGGACGCCGACATCAAGGTGTTCCTCGTCGCCTCTGCGGACGTGCGGGCGACGCGGCGCGCGGCCGACCTCGGCGCGGACGACGTCGACGCCGTCCGCGCGTCGATCGTCGAGCGCGACAGCCTGGACAGCGAGCAGTCGGCGCCGGCGCCCGACGCGACGGTGATCGACACGGCCGACCTGACCGCCGAGCAGGTCGCGGAGCGGATCGTCTCGATCGCCAGGCCATCACACCGCGAGCCGGTACCCGGCGACACCTTCTGGCGCGTCGTGCGGCCCTGGGCCGGGCCGCTCTTCAAGGGCGGGCTGCGGATCCGCGTGCGAGGCGTCGAGAACGTGCCTCGGTCGGGCCCCCTGCTGCTGGTCGCCAACCATCAGTCGCTGTGGGACATCCCCGCGATCGGTGCGGCCCAGCCGCGGGCCATCCGCTACATGGCCAAGTCGGAGCTGTTCAAGGTGCGGCCGTTCGGCGCGTTCCTGCGGATGGGCGGGACGTTCGCCGTCCGCCGGGGCGAGGCCGATCGGGAGGCGCTGCGCACGGTGCACGAGACGCTCGAGCACGGCGGCTGCGTCGGCATCTTCATCCAGGGTCACCGGCAGGAGGGCTTTGAGGAGGCCAAGGCCGGGGCCGGGCGGATGGCCGTGGTCGAGGACGCGGACGTGGTGCCGGTCGCGATCCGCAGCCGAGGATGGCGCCCCGGCCGGACGATCTCGCTGGCGTTCGGCCCGCCCCGCCGGTACCAGCGCGGCGACCGCAAGGCCTCGCAGGCGTACCGCGAGACGGCCGACGCGCTGATGGCCGAGATCCACGAGCTGTACGAGCTGTCGGGGTCGAGTGCCGCCGACTCCGGGCCGATCGCCGGCGTCGTGGCGGTCGTCGGCTTCCCCAACGCCGGCAAGTCGACGCTGGTCAACCGGCTGACGTCGTCCCGCCGCGCCGTCGTCCACGAGACGCCGGGCGTCACCCGCGACCGCACCGAGGCCGTCTGCGAGTGGAGCGGCCGGCGGTTTCTGCTGGTCGACACGGGCGGCCTGGATGCGGGGGACGAGTCGCCCCTCCAGGCCCAGGTGGCGGCACAGGCGCGGATCGCCGTCGAGGAGGCCGACCTCGTGCTGCTGGTGATCGACGCCGCAGCCGGGCTGGCCGCCGGCGATCAGGAGATCGCCCAGATCCTGCGCCGCTCGCGGACGCCGGTGGTGATCGTCGCGAACAAGGTGGACGACGCCAAGGGCGAGGCCGCCGCGCTCGAGCTGCACTCGCTGGGGCTTGGCGATCCGGTGATGGTCTCGGCGCTCCACGGCCGGGCGATCGGCGACCTGCTGGACGACATCGTCGAGCGGCTCGACCAGATCGCTCCGGAGGCGCGGCCGGTGATCGACGAGGACGAGATCCGCGTCGCCATCCTCGGCCGTCCCAACGTCGGCAAGTCGTCGCTGATGAACGCGATCCTCGGGCGCGAGCGGGTGGTCGTCGCCGACCAGCCGGGGACGACCCGCGACACCGTCGACACGCCGTTCGTCCGCGGCGACACGCGGTTCCGGCTGATCGACACGGCCGGCCTGCGGCGCAAGCGCAAGCACCGGCAGGGGATCGAGTACTACAGCGAGGTGCGCGCGCTGCAGGCGGTCGACCGGGCCGACGTCGCACTGGTGCTGATCGACTCGTCCGAGGGCATCACGGACGGCGACCTGGCCGTCGCCGAGAGGGCGCGGAAGGCGAGCTGCGCCACCCTGATCGTGCTGTCCAAGTGGGACATCTCGACGGTTACGGTGGACGACGTCCGCGAGCGGCTGGGCGACCGGCTGCGCCAGCGGCCGTCGATGGTGACGACATCTGCGCTGACCGGCCGCAATGTCGATCGGCTGCTGGACGCCGTGGAAGAGCTGTTCGTGCGCTACACGTCGCGTATCGGCACGGGGCCGCTGAACCGTGCGATGGAGGAGATCACGTCCCGCCGGGAGCCGCCGCGCAAGGGCCGCAGGCGGCTCAACCTGCTGTATGCGACCCAGTACCAGACACGGCCGCCGCGATTTCGTATCGTTGTCAACGACCGCACGTTGATCACCCGTGACTACGCCTACTTCGTCGAGAACCAACTGCGCGACCGGCTCAACCTGGAGGGCTGTCCGCTGATCATCGACTTCCAGAGCCGGTCGTGAGGGCAGTCCTGATCGGGGGCGGGACATGGGGCACCGCCGTGGCCCGGCTGTTGGCGCGCGGCGGCCACCGCACGACGCTCGCCTGCCGGGATGCCTCGCAGGCCGAGATGATCACCCGCCGGCACCGTAACCCGCGCTACCTCTACGACATCGAGCTTCCGCCCGACCTGGACGCGTCGGCCATCGACCAGACGTCGTTCGACGGCGCCGAGCTGGTGGCCCTGGCCGTGCCCAGCCGGGCGTTCGCTGCGACGGTCGCGTCGGTCGCCGAGCGGCTGCCGCAGGACGCGGTGCTGCTCTCGCTGACCAAGGGCCTCGATCCCGGAGACCGCCGGCGGATGAGCGAGATCCTGGCGGAGGTGGCGCCGCCCGAGCGGATCGCCGTGCTCTCCGGGCCGAACCACGCGGAGGAGGTCGCCCGCGACCTGCCGACCGCGTCCGTGCTGGCGAGCTCCGACGCCGAGCTGGCGCGGCGCCTGCAGGGCGTGTTCGCCGGGCCGACGCTGCGCGTCTACACCTCGAGCGACGTGGTCGGCGTCGAGCTGTGCGCCGCGGCCAAGAACGTGGTCGCCCTGGCCGCCGGAGCGTCGGACGGCCTCGGCTTCGGCGACAACGCCAAGGCCGCAATCATCACCCGGGGGATGGCCGAGATGGCGCGGCTGGGGTCGGCATTCGGCGCGCAGCAGCGCACATACTCCGGGCTCGCCGGCATGGGCGATCTGATCGCCACCTGCACGTCGCGGCACTCGCGCAACCGGCGCGCCGGTGAGCTCCTGGCAAGCGGCGTGCCGGCCGACTGGATCGAGCGGGAGCTCGGCCAGGTAGCCGAGGGCCTGTCCACGGTACCCGCCCTGCGGAGCATCGGTGAGACCCGCGGTCTCGAGCTGCCGATCACCTGCGCCGTCTGCGCCGTGGCCTGGGAGGGCAAGACGATGCTCGAAGCGCTGGCCGACCTGATGGCGCGCGAGCCGACCGAGGAGTGAGCACCGGGGGATCATCTACAGTCTGAGGGATGAACGAGTTTCTGTTCACCTCGGAGTCGGTGACCGAGGGTCATCCGGACAAGGTGGCCGACCAGATCTCGGATGGCGTGCTGGATGCCGTCCTGTCGGAGGACCCGCGGGGACGCGTCGCCTGCGAGGTGCTCTGCACCACCGGGCTGGTCGTCGTCGCCGGCGAGATCACCACGGATGCCTACGTCGACATCCCGCGGATCGTCCGCGAGGTGGTCGGCGACATCGGCTACACGAACTCGGATCTGGGCTTCGATGCCGCCACCTGCGGGGTGGTGGTTGCGCTCGACGAGCAGTCGCCCGACATCCGCCGCGGAGTCGACTCCTCGTACGAGGAGCAGCACGCCGAGTCGGAGTCCGACGCCGACGCCCAGGGCGCCGGTGACCAGGGGATGATGTTCGGCTATGCGTCGCGCGAGACGGAGACGCTGATGCCGCTGCCGGTGACCCTGGCGCATCGGATCACCGAGCGGCTCGCGTCGGTGCGCAAGACCGGCGTTGTCGACTACCTGCGGCCGGACGGCAAGGCCCAGGTGACCGTCCGCTACCGCGAGGACGGCGGCCGGCTGGTGCCGCTGGGCATCGAACGATTGCTGGTCTCGACCCAGCACCACCCGGACGTCCATGATGAGGCGCGGATTCGGGAGGACATCGTCGAGCACGTGCTGCGCCCGGTCGTTCAGGGACCGCTGTGTGCGCACGACCGGTTCCAGGATCCCGGCTTCGTGCTGGTCAACCCGACCGGCCGGTTCGTGACCGGCGGTCCGATGGGCGACACCGGTCTGACCGGCCGCAAGATCATCGTCGACACCTATGGCGGCTCCGCCCGCCACGGCGGCGGTGCTTTCTCGGGCAAGGATCCGTCGAAGGTCGATCGTTCCGCCTCCTATGCGATGCGCTGGGTGGCCAAGAACGTGGTCGCCGCGGATCTGGCCGACCGGGCCGAGGTGCAGGTCGCCTACGCGATCGGCGTGGCGCACCCGGTATCGGTGTCCGTCGAGACGTTCGGCACCGAGCGCGTCGGCCGGGCGACGATCGAGCAGGCGGTGCGCGACGTGTTCGACCTGCGGCCCGCGGCGATCATCCGAGAGCTCGACCTGCTGCGGCCCGTCTACCGCGCGACAGCGACCTACGGCCATTTCGGCCGCGAGCTGGGCGGCTTCACGTGGGAGCGCACCGACCGCGTCGGACCCCTGCGCGAGGCGTGCGGGCTCGGGGAGCCCGAGCCGGTCCGCGCCTGATCGCGCGCGTTCAGCCGCTGGTCACCGCCCGGTCGGTCGACCGGACGTTCGACTACGGCGTGCCCGAGGGCCTCGAGCTGGAGTCCGGATCGCGGGTGCTCGTGCCGCTCGGAGCGCGCCAGGTCGACGGCGTGGTGGTCGCCGTTGCCGAGGGTGACGACAACGAACTGAAGCCGATCGATGAGGTGATCGGCCGTGTGCCGCCTGCCCTGCTCGAGCTGGCCGTGTGGATGGCCGACGAGTACGGTTCGACGCTGGCCAGGGCGCTTGCGCTCGTCATCCCGCCGCGGCCACCGAAGCGGAAGCTGAAGGCGCGCGACGACTTCCCTGACCCCGACGTTGCGATCGTGCGCCGGCTGACCGACGCGCAGCGCGCCGCCGTCGCGGGTTGTCTGGAGGCGGCGGCGGCGGGCGAGCGCGAGGTGCTGCTGCACGGCGTCACCGGGTCTGGCAAGACCGAGGTCTACCTGGCGGTGATCGAGCGCGCACTGGAGCAGGGCCGGGGCGCCGTTGTGCTGGTGCCCGAGATCGCGCTCACGCCGCAGACAGCCGGCCGGTTCGTCGCCCGGTTCGGCGACACCGTCGCCGTGCTGCACAGCGCGCTGACGCCGGCCCGCAGGGGTGCGGAGCACGCGCGGATCGCGGCGGGCGAGGCGCGCGCTGGTGGTCGGCGCCCGCTCTGCGGTGTTCGCCGCGGTGCCCGACCTGGGCGTGATCGTGATCGACGAGGAGCACGACGGGTCGTACAAGCACGAGTCTGATCCGCGGTACGACGCCCGGCGGGTGGCGGCCAAGCGCGCCCGCATCGAGGGTGCGATCGCGATCTACGGCAGCGCGACGCCCCGGCCGGAGGCGTGGCAGGGGATCCGCCGCCGGCTTGAGCTGCCCGCCCGGATCGGCGGCCTGCTGCCCCGGGTCGAGATCGTCGACCTGCGGCGGGACGGCGGGTATCCGTTCACGCGGCCGCTGCTCGACGCGCTGGCCGGGCTCGATGACGGCGGCGGCCGGGCGATTCTGCTTCAGAACCGGCGGGGCGCCGCGGCGGCGCTGCACTGCCGGACGTGCGCCCGGTCGTGGCGCTGCCCGCGCTGTGACGTGTCGCTCGTGCTCCACGGGCGCGCGCTGCTGGTCTGCCACCACTGTGGGCTGCGCGAGCGGGCGCCGGCTGCCTGCCCCGCCTGCGGATCGGTCGACCTGGCGCGGATCGGTGCCGGCACCGAGCGCGTCGAGCTCGATCTGGTCGAGCGGTTCCCGCGCCTCGAGGTGCTGCGCCTGGACGCCGACGTCGCGTCGCGGGCGGGCGAGCCGGCAGCGACGCTCGACCGGTTTCGCGCCGCCGAGCGGGCGGTGCTGGTCGGCACGCAGATCGTCGCCAAGGGCCACGACGTCCCCGGCGTCGAGCTGGCTGCCGTGCTGGACGCCGAGACGGGGTTGGCCGTACCCGACTTCCGCGCCGAAGAGCGGACGTTCGCGCTGCTGACGCAGCTTGCCGGCCGGCCGGGTCGCCCCGGCGACGAGCGGGGGAGGGTGATCATCCAGGCATGGGAGCCGGACGGCCGCCCGGTCGCGCTGGCCGCCCGCCACGCCGTCGGCGAGTTCCTGGACGGCGAGCTCGAGCGCCGCGCCGAGCTGGGCTACCCGCCGTACCGGCGGCTGGTGCGGCTGCTGGTCACGGCGCCGGAGACGGACGTCGCGCAGGGCGTCGCCGAGGCGCTGGAGGCGGCGGCCCGTCCGGTGCTGGACGGGGATGCGCTGCTCGGGCCGGCGCCGATCGGCCGGCTCCGCGACCGCGCGCGCAGCCACCTGCTGGTGAAGACGCTCGATCCGCGTCGCACCGCGGTCGTGTTCCGCGGCTTGCTGCGCGATCTGGCGCCGGACATGCGCCGGGCGGACGCCACGGCCGTCGTCGACGTCGATCCGCAGACGCTCGGCTAGGGCACCTCGCCCGGCTTCGCCGGGCGGGTTGTCGTGCCGCCGTCCACGCAGGGGACGGTCGCCATCCACGGCCCGCTGCCCGACTGCTCGAACGTCGGTATCCCGAACGGGTCTTCGCCCCCCTGGCAGCCGCCGCCTCCGCCGCCGCCCAGCGACAGGATCAGGACGAGGGCGATCACCCACCCGGAGGCCAGCCAAGCGCCGCTCCAGATCGCCCAGCTCTTGAGGAACCCACGCCGCTTCGGGCGTAGCTCGCCGGCGCGCAGGACGAGCGCCACGATCAGCGCGATCAGCGGCATGAAGAACGTCAGCAGCACCGCCAGCAGGGTCATGCCGCCCTCGTACGGCGGGTCGTCCTGTGCCTCCGCGGGCGTCGCCTGGTCAGGCGCCGCCGGTGTCTCGTCCGGCACCGGATAGGCGGCGCCGCACATCGGGCAGAAGACGTCGCCCTCGGCCCTGTCCGCACCGCACTTTCCGCAGTACATCGGCCAACACTACAGCCGCGGGTGGGGGATCACACCAGCTCGTCGACCGAGTCCACGGTGGCGCTCTGTCGCGACCAGAAGCGCCAGCCGCGCTGGCGGATGATGGCGCGCCCGCGCTGGAACTCGGTGCGGGTGATCGCACCGGACGCCAGCAATGCCAGCGGGAACGTCACCGCCATCGCGCCGCGCACCACGAGCCAGAGGATGCCGCTCTGAGGGATCAGCCATTCGGACGCAGCCAGGTAGATGGTGACCACCACGGCCACCCTGCCGATCCGCGGCCAGTTGTAGTGCACCGGGTAGCTGCGCTGGGCGTTCCACCACCCGAGCCACAGCAGCACCGCGTAGCCGATGACGGTCGTGATGCCCGCCCCGACGATGCCGTGCTCGGGGATGAACCAGAAGTTGAGACCAATGTTCAGCGCGGCCGCGAAGGTGCAGATGATCGGCGTCATCCGGGTCTTGCGGCTGACGGTGACGCCGATGTTGACGATCAGGTAGCAGCCGTACAGCACGATCCCGATCGCCAGCAGCGGCACCACCGGGATGGCGTCGAACGTCGACGACGGGAACGTCGCGCGGATGTAGGGCGGCGCCAGCAGCGAGATGCCGACCAGGCCCCAGCCCATCACCACCGACCAGTACGTCAGCACGCGGGCGTAGGTGATCTTCGCCTTGGCATCGCCCTCGGTGCCGCGTACCTGGTGGGCGTACGGCGCCCAGGCGGTCTGGAACGCGCCCATGATCATCGCCATCGCCATCGACACCCGGGCGGCGGCGGAGTAGGAGCCCAGCGCCTGGTGGCTGGCCAGCTGCTGCACCTGCAGCCGATCGGCGAGGTTGAGCGCCCAGAGCGCGATGTTGGCGGGCATCAGCGGCAGCGAGAACACCAGCAGCTCGCGGAGCACCGGCGTCTCGAAGCGGCGGAGGCCGACGGTCTCGCGGCGGGCGACGATCAGGATCGCATAGACGATCGCCGTGCCCGTGAAATTGCCGATCAGCAGCCCCAGCGCGCCGGTGTCGAACCAGACGACAAGCACGACCGTCACCACCGCCGTCAGGACGACGTTCAGGAGCGTGTACTGGACCCACGCCCGTGCCCGGCGCTCGATCCGGTAGACGCGCGCCATCACGTCGTAGTTCATCGAGATCCAGAGTCCGAACAGCCCTGCGTAGACGATGTCGTCGGACACCTCCAACGCATCGCCGATCGGCCCGCGCAGCAGGAAGCCGACGACCACGCCCGCCGTCGCCGCGACCATCACGAATGTGAAGATGGTGTGGACGATCGGCGCCCACTCCCGCTGCTCGGTCTCGCCGATGGTGAACCGCGACATCGAGACGACGATCCCCATCCGCAGCAGGATCGACGCGAACAGCACCGCGGCCAGCATCAGCTCGACGGTGCCGAACGCCGCCACCCCGGCGGCGTGCAGGTAGATCGGCACCAGCACGAACCCGAGCATCCGGGCCAGCACGCCACCGAACCCGTAGACCACGGACTGGCTGGCGAGCGACGCGATGCCCGTGGATTCGCGCGACGACTTCATGCCAGGCGCGCCACGGTGGGGTCGGTGGGCGGCACCTGCCCGAGCCGGCGGATGCTGTACCCCCAGGCACGCGCATCGCCCTCGTAGAGGCGCTCCGCCAGATCGAGGTACACGCGCCGCGGCAGCGAGCGCTTGCGCGCCTGCCAGCCGGCGAAGTAGCCCTGGTTGACGTCACCGCGGGTGGTGCGATCGGTGGCGAAGTTGTCGGCGTTGACGCCGGACTCGACCGACCGGCCTGGTGCATGGTCGTCCAGGCCGACGACCGCCAGGGCGCGTGCGACGGCCGCGTCGGGGTCGCTGACCAGCTGCTCGTAGCGCACGACGGCGACGTGGTCGAGCGACGGCAGGTCGCCGGCCAACGTCCGGTGCGCGATCGCCCAGTGGCGCAGAAGCTCGTGCGGCCGCGTGGCGCTCCACTTCTGGGTCGCGCCGGCGACGGCGACCGGGTGGCGGACGACCAGCACGAACCGTGCCTGTCCGGGAAACGTTGCCTGCAGGAAGCGCGTCATCAGCATGTTCGGCGGTGACTTCTCCAGCAGCACGCGGCGGGTGGTGTCCCAGTAGGGCGACCACGCGGCCATCAGCCGCTCGCGGCTGTCCGGCCCGGCAAGCGGGGATGCCTCCGTCAGGTGCGCCTCGCCGTGGAACGCGAACCGCCCGGCCTGGCGCCCCGGGCTGACCACCGGGTAGACGTCCTGGAGATGCTGGCCCTCGTCGGCCGGCGCGCCCGTGTCGGCGAAGCCGCTGACCTGAGGGTGCTCGGCCAGCAGGCGGGCGAGCATGGTCGTCCCGCTGCGATGCAGGCCGCCGACGAACAGGATCAGCTGGTCGCTCACCGAGCGGGGGACGCCGCGACCGCGGGCGTGGAGCCCCGGTCGGACAGCCCCGGGAGGCGCAGCGTCGGCGTCCGCAGCTCATGCGGCCGGCGCAGGCTGTAGCCGAAGTGGCGTGCGCGCCTCTCGTACCGCCGCTCGGTCAGCTCGTAGTACGCCCGGCGGACGACGGTGTGGCGGCGCGGCCCGTCCCAGTCGTCGAAGTAGCGGTCGTTGACGCCGGTGCGCAACGTGCGGTCGGCGTGGAAGTTGTCCGTGTTCAGCCCCTCGGCGGTCGCCCGCCCGGCGCCGTGATCCTCGAGGCCGAGGAACCCGAACGCGGCGCGCAGCTCCGAGTCCGGGTCGGCGACCAGATCCTCGTAGCGCATGACGTGGACGCGGCGCACGTGCGGCACGTCCTCGGCCATCAGCTCATGGGCCCGCAGCCAGTGCTCGATCAGCGAGTGGGGCTTCGTGTCGCTCCACTTCTGCGTGGCCAGAGACACCGGGATCGGGTGGCGCATGATCACGACGAAGGCGGAGTCCGGGAACAGCGCCTGCAGGAAGCGCATCCGGATCAGGTTCGGCGGCGACTTCTCCATCAGCATCGGCCGCGAGGTGTCCCAGTAGCGCGACCACTCCCGGTAGAGCGTCTCGGCGTTCTCGGGCGTGGCAAGCGCCGAATCCTCGGTGAAGCGCGCCTCCGGACGGAAGGCGAACATGCCCGCCTTGCTGTGCAGCTCGTCGGCCGGGTACACGCTCTGGTTGTGCTGACCCTCGTTGGCGGGGCGCGGCGTGCCCTGCAGCGCCGCGATCGACGGATGCTCGCCCAGATAGCGATAGAGCATCGTCGTGCCGCTGCGCTGGAGGCCGCACACGAAGACGAACTGATGACTCTCCAAACCAGGCGAAATGGTATATCCCCGGCTGTTTGGAGGAGACGGTGAAAACCCAGACGACGCGGTCGGGCGCAGGTACGGGGTCGTTCTCCACGCGGGAGCGGGCCGCCATGCGATGGCGCTGGGCGACGCGCCGCGCGAGGGTGCTACCGGACTTCCTGGTGCTCGGCGGGCAGCGCTGCGGGTCGACCTCGCTGTACACGATGCTGACCGGCCACCCGCAGGTGATGGCGGCCAGCCACAAGGAGCCGCACTTCTTCGACCGCAACCACCGGCGAGGCAAGGACTTCTATCGCCGGCTGTTCCCGCTGCGGGCGCACATCCGGGCCAGGGAGCGGCGGCTCGGCGGCCTGCCGGTGGTGACCGGCGAGGCGACGACCTACTACCTCGCGCACCCGGCGGTGCCCGGCCGGGTGGCGGCGATGCTGCCGGACGTCCGGCTGGTCGCGATCCTGCGCGACCCGGTCGACCGTGCGTACTCGCACTACCAGCTGTCGGTGCGCGGCGGCTGGGAGACGCTGTCGTTCGAGGAAGCGCTGGCGGCCGAACCCGAGCGGATCGCCGGCGAGGAGCAGCGGCTGCTCGACGATCCGGACTTCACCGGGCTCTCGCACCGCTACCACTCGTACCGCACGCGCGGGCTGTACCTCGAGCAGCTCGAGCGCTGGTGGGCCGTATTCCCGGCCGACCGGCTGCTGGTGCTGCGCAGCGAGGACATGTTCGCCGATCCCGCCGCGGTCTACGCCGAACTGGCGGCGTTCCTGGGTTTGGCCCCGGACGACAGGCGGGCGTTCGAGTCGCGCAACCGGGTCAGCTACTCGGGGATGGCGGAGAACACGCGCCGTGGGCTCGAGGCGTACTACGCAGAGCCGAACCGCCGGCTGGAGGCGCGGCTCGGGCGTTCGCTCGGCTGGTAGCCTGAGCCCATGGCACGGGCACTCGTGGTCATCGACATCCAGAACGACTACTTCCCCGGCGGCCGCAGCGAGCTGGTCGGTGCCGATGCCGCCGCGGCCAGAGCCGCCGAGGTGCTCGCCGGCTTTCGCGAGCGCGGCGAGCAGGTGGTGCACCTCCAGCACGTGTGGGACGCGCCGGACGCGGAGTTCTTCGCTCCGGGCACACCGGGGGTGGAGATCAACCCGGTGGTCGCGCCGGCCGGCGGCGAGCCGGTGGTGCAGAAGGCGTTTCCCAACGGGTTCCTGCACACCGACCTCGAGCGGCGGCTGCGCGACGGTGACGCGAACCAGCTGGTGCTGTGCGGGATGATGACCAGCATGTGCGTCGACGCGACCGTGCGGGCCGCCGTCGACCTCGGGTTCGAGTGCACCGTCGTGCACGACGCGTGTGCGACCAAGGATCTGCGCTTCGACGGACGAGCGGTGGCGGCCGCCGACGTCCATGCGGCGTTCCTGGCGGCGCTCGGTGACGGATACGCGGCGCTAACATCAGCCTCCGATGTCTGAGCACGCGCACGAACACGAACACGAGCACGACGAGGACGTCGACGCGGCCGAAGGGCCGAGCGACGAGGAACGGCGTGCCTGGCGGCTGGCCGCGCTGCGGCTCGTCCGCCAGTATCCCGACCCCGTGCTCAAGAACCCGGCCGTCCCGGTCGGAGAGCCGGACGACGAGCTGCGTGCCCTGACCGCGCGGATGACCGACATCATGCGGGCGTCGCACGGCGTGGGGCTGGCGGCGCCGCAGATCGGCGTGTCCCGGCGGGTGCTGGTCTACGGCATGCGCGACGACGACGTCGTCCACGTACTGGTCAACCCGGAGCTGGTCGAGCGTTCCGAGGAGACCGTAGTCGAGAGCGAGGGCTGTCTGTCGCTGCTCGGCGGCGAGCTGTCGATCCCGGTCGAGCGCCATGTCCGCGTGCGGGTGTCGGCGACCGATGCCGACGGCGAGGCCGTCGAGTACGAAGCCGAGGGGCTGGAGGCGCGGGTCATCCAGCACGAGATCGACCATCTCGACGGCGTGTTGATCGTCGACCGCGCGCAGAACGACGAGCGCAAGGGCGCCCTGCGGGAGCTCCGCCTGCGCTCCGTGTGAGCGTCGCCTACTTCGGTACCGCGCCGTTCGGCGCGGATGTGCTGCGCCGCCTCGTCGAGCGCGGCCGGATCGAGGTGGAGATCGTCGTCAGCCAGCCGGATCGCCCGTCGGGGCGCGGCCGGAGCCTGGCGCCGCCGCCGGTCGCCGTTGCCGCACGTGAGCTCGGGCTGGAGCTCGTGCAGACCGAGGACGCCAGCGCGGCGCCGCCCGACGCCGATGCCGGCATCGTGGTGGCGTTCGGCCAGATCCTGCGTGCGCCGCTGCTCGGCGCCTATCCGCTGGTGAACCTGCACCCGTCGCGGCTGCCCCGCTGGCGGGGAGCCGCGCCGGTTGAGCGAGCGATCATGGCGGGCGACGCCGAGACCGCGGTGGCGGCGATCGAGGTCGCGCCGGAGCTGGACGCCGGGCCGATCCTGGCCGAGGCGACGATTTCCATCGGACCCGAGGACGACGCAGGCGCCGTGCGCGCGCAGGCGCTGGAGCTCGGCGTGCCGCTGCTCGAGCGAGCGCTGCTGGAGCGCCCCGCGGCCCGCCCGCAGGCGGAGGAGGGGGTCACCTACGCGCACAAGATTACGGGCGCCGACCGTGTGCTCGACTGGTCGCGCCCGGCGGTGGAGCTCGATCGTCAGGTGCGCGGGCTCTCGCCGCACATCGGCTCGCGCTGCGAGGTCGACGGACGGCCGGTCGTTGTCTGGCGGGCGCGGCCCGCAGATGCCGCCCCGGCGATCGGTGAGATCGGGCCGCCGCTGGTTGTCGGCACCGGCGACGGCGGGCTGGAGATCCTCGAGCTGCAGCCGGCGGGAAAGCGGCGGATGGCGGCGGCCGAGTACCTCCGCGGGCTGCGCGAACCGCCGAAGCTGGCGTCGTGAACGCGCGCCGCGTCGCCTATGAGGTGGTGCGCCGGACGTTCGAGGAGGGTGCGTATGCGGACCGTGCGTTCCCGTCGGTGGCGCGCCGGCTGGACGCGCGCGACCGGCGCCAGGCGATGCGGCTCGCGTTCGGGGCCGTGCAGCGGGTGCGGACGGTCGATCACGCGATGGAGACGCTGGCCGGGCGGTCGCCGGGCAAGCTCCAGCCGCAGCTGCGAAGCGCGTTGCGGGTGAGCGGCTACGAGGTGTTGTTCTCGGACGGGGTGCCGGCCCGAGCCGCTGTCAGCGAGGGCGTCGAGCTCGCCCGCGCGGTGGCCGGCGAGCGCACGAGCGGCCTCGCGAATGCGGTGCTCCGGCGCATAGCGGAGGCGGGAGACGGCTGGGTCGCCGGGCTGCCGCCGGCGCTGCGCCACTCCTACCCGGACTGGGTGATGGAGGAGTGGACGGCCATGCTGGGCGAGGGGCCGGCGGGGGAGCTCGCGGAGGCGCAGAACGAGCCGCCCGAGCTGTGCGTCCGCGTCAACACGCTGAAGGCCGAGGAGATCGATCTCGGGGTTCCGGTGCGCCTCGACCCGCAGGTGCCCGAGGCGAGGGTGCTGGAGGCGCAGGTCGACGTGGGCGCCAGCCGCGAGCTGGCGGAGGGCCTGATCTGGCCGCAGTCCAGGGCGTCGATGCTCCCAGCGCGCCTGCTCGCCCCCGAGCCGGGGATGCGGGTGCTCGACCTGTGCGCGGCGCCGGGAGGGAAGTCGGGGCAGCTGGCGGCGTTGATGGAGAACCGGGGCGAGCTGGTGTGCGTCGAGCGGCACCCCGGGCGGGCGAAGGCGCTGCGCGGAACCCTTGACCTGTTCGGCGCGAGCTGTGCGCGGGTGGAGGTGGCCGATGCGCTGGAGTTCGCCGACGGCGGCTTCGACCGCATCCTGCTCGACCCGCCGTGCAGCGGCCTCGGGGTGCTCGCCGGCAGGCCGGATGCCCGCTGGCGCAGGTCGCTCGAGGGGGCTCAGGAGGTCGCCGCGCTCCAGCGGCGGATGCTCGACCACGCCCGTGGCCTGCTCGCCCCCGGCGGGCGGCTGGTCTATTCGGTCTGCACCGTCCGCCGCGACGAGTGCGAGCGCGCCGTCGCCGGCGGCCGCCAGACGCTGCCGCACATCGACGGCACCGACGGCTTCTACATCGCCGACGCCACCGGGGTCTGACCCCGCTCTGACCCCGCTTGACGACCAGTTCACGCGCGACCGCGCGCCGAACCGCGCCAATCCACCCGTCCCCGCGCGCAACACCCGCCGCTTGGTCACGCGCCCCACGAGGAACCCGGTGAACACGCTCCCTCTCGCCGCCGACTCCGGGGGCGTGCGGCGCAAGACCGGCGCCGAAACGTCACATGTGGGGTCAGAGCGGGGTCAGACCCCATCCGCGTCGTGCGGCGCATTTCGGCGCGGAGTCGTTGCGAAGCGCGGGGTGCTGTGACTAGGCGGCGAGGTCGCCGCGGCGCGCCCAGAGGCGCTCGACCTCGCCGGGGGTGACGGCCGGGCTGAAGAGGAAGCCCTGGCCGATCTGGCAGCCGTTCTCGAGCATGAAGCGCCGCTGGGCCTCGGTCTCGATGCCCTCCGCCACCGGCTGCAGTCCGAGCAGCCGCGCCAGCTGGATGATCGTCGTCACCATGGCGGCCGAGTCGGCATCGCCGGGCACGTCACGGACGAACGTTCGGTCGACCTTCAGCATCGATGCGGGCAGCGCCTTCAGCCGCGAGAGCGACGAGTACCCGGTGCCGAAGTCGTCGATCGCCAGCGGCAACCCGGCCTCGCGCAGCATCTCGCTCACCTTCTCGGTCTCCGCCTGCTCGCTCATCGCCGTCGTCTCGGTCACCTCGAGCAGCAGATCGCCCGGCCGCATGCCGTTTCGCCGCAGCGTCTCGAGCAGCCGGCCGACCTCACGGGCGCCCCACATGCTGGTCGGGAAGTTGAACGCGATCTCGATCTCCATCCCACGCTCGCGCCAGCGCTGCGACTGGCGGCACACCTCGCCGGCCACCCACTCGGTGATCGGCTCGATCAGCCCGGTGCGCTCCGCCAGCGGCACGAAGTCGGCGGGGGAGACCGGCCCCAGCTCCGCCGATGTCCAGCGCAGCAGCGCCTCGACGCCGGTCGGGTCGCCGGTCGCCAGGTGCACCACCGGCTGGTAGTGCAGCGCGAACTCCGATCGGTCGATCGCCCGGTGCAGCGCTGCGGTCAGCTCCAGCTCGCGTGCCGGCGCCTGCGCCTCGCGGCCCGGGTTGAAGCCCTTGCCGGCCTCGCGCACCCGGTAGCAGTCGACGGTCGCCTGCTTGATCAGCCCGTCCGCGTCGTCCGCATCCTCGGGATACAGCGCCGTCCCCACGGTCGCGCTCAGATAGATGTCGTGGCCCTCCCAGCGAAATGGCCTGGAAAGCAGCGCCCGCAACCGGCCGGTCAGCGCCTCGGCCATCTGCGCGACGTCCGCCGCCACGGCGTGGGTGCTGTCCTCGCCCGTCTCCTCGTCCACATCGGCCAGCAGGATCAGGAACTCGTCACCGCCCTGCCGGGCAACGAGCTCGGCACCGGTCGCCGCCTCGCGCAGCCGGTCGGCGAACATGCCCATCAGTGCGTCGCCGGCGGCGTGGCCGAGCGAGCTGTTGATCAGCCGGAACTCGTCGAGGCTGACGAACTGCACGCCGACCACGCGCCACTGCTCCGCCGCGCAGCCGAGCGCCATGTCCAGCCAGTCCGAGAACAGCGTCCGGTTGGGCAGCCCGGTCAGCTGGTCGTAGCTGGCGAGGTACTGCACACGCTCCTCCGCCTGGCGGCGCTCGGTGACGTCCTCGGCGATGGTCGTCATCCCGCACGGGGTGCCGTCCTCGCCGAGCATCAGCGTGCTGTTGTAGCTGACGATCCGCTCCTCGCCGTCGCGGGTGACAACGCGGACGTCGCCATGCCGCGTGATCACGCCGGTCTTCATCGCCTCGAGGAACTCGGCGCGCCCGGCGGCCCGCAGATCGGGGGCGATGATCGTCTCGGACAGCCGTCGGCCCAGCAGCTCCTCGCGCTTCCACCCGAGCAGCTCGAGCATGTAGTCGTTGCAGAAGACAACGCGGCCGTCGGTGTCGAGGATGACGGCCAGCAGGTGTACCTCCTCGAGGATGTCGCGGAACAGCCGCTCCGAGGAGCGCGCCTGCTCCTCGGCCCGCTTGCGGTCGGTGATGTCCTGCATGACGCCCTGCACCAGCAGCGGCGTGCCGTCGTCCCCGGAGACGACGACGTAGGTGTCGCGCACCCACACCTCGCGGCCGTCGCGCGCGATCAGCCGGTACTCGTGCTGGACGCCCTCGGACGACTCCTCGAGCTCCAGCATGTCGCGATCGTCCGGATGGAGCACCTTCTGGAACATCTCCGGGTCGCTCCGCCACTCGGCGGGCGTGTAGCCGGTGAGCTGCTCGCTGAACGGGCTGACGTACACGTTCGCGAAGCCGTCCTGCGCCGTGTCGACGTACACCATTGCCGGCAGCTCTTCGACCAGCGAGCGGTACGGGATGACGTGACCAGCGACGACGATCGCGTCGTCGGGCCGCGGCCCTCTGCCGGCCAGCCGGCGGAGCATCTGTCTGGCAAAGCGCATACCTGACCGGGTGATCGCCCGCCGCGCGGCCGTATTGAACGGGTACCGGCCGCCTTCGGACGCCCGCGTTCACTACGATCCCGCCATGCGGGAATGGCCGACGACGACGGAGGTCGCGCCCTCGATCCTGTCCGCCGACTTCGCCCGGATGCGCGACCAGACGGCGGAGGTGCTGGAGGCGGGCGCGCGAGTGATCCACATCGACGTGATGGACGGCCACTTCGTCCCGGTGATCACGTTCGGCCCGAAGATGGTGGCCGACCTGGCCGACCTGATCCACGAGCACGGCGCCCTGGCCGACGTGCACCTGATGATCGAGCAGCCGGAGCGGCACATCGAGCAGTTCGCCGCGGCCGGCGCCGACAGCATCACCGTGCACGTCGAGACCTGCCCGCACATCCATTACACGCTCGACCGGATCAAGCAGCTGGGCTGCCGGGCCGGCGTGACGCTCAACCCGGGCACGCCCGTCGAGGCGGTCTGGGAGGCCTCGCGCTACGCGGACGTCCTGCTGTGCATGAGCGTGAACCCGGGGTGGGGCGGCCAGCGGTTCATCCCGGCGACGCTCGACCGACTGCCCCGCCTGCGCGACTACGCTCGCGGCCGGGGCGACGACGGCGTTGCCGTTGAGGTCGACGGCGGTGTCAACCGGGACACCATCCGCGACGTGTTCGGCGCCGGCGCGAACATCCTGGTGGCCGGATCGGCGATCTTCGGCGCGCCCAGCCCGGGCGAGAGCTTTCGCGAGCTGACCGGCATCGTCGCCGCGGCCGGCGATCCGGCCTGGGTGTGACCCCGGCCGACGAGGCGTTCCTCCGCCGCACCCTGGAGCTTGCCGAGCGGGGAAGGCGCACGGCTGCGCCGAACCCGGTGGTCGGCTGCCTGCTGGTGCGCGACGGCCGGGAGCTCGCCGAGGGCTGGCATCAGCGGCCGGGAGGGGAGCATGCCGAGGCGATGGCGCTGCGGCTCGCGGGCGACGCGCGGGGTTCCACCGCCTACGTCAGCCTGGAACCATGCAGCCACCACGGGCGGACGCCTCCGTGCGCCGACGCACTGGTCACAGCGGGCGTTGCGCGGGTCGTGATCGCCGCGCTCGACCCCAGCCCCAAGGTGGACGGCAAGGGCCTCGAGCGGCTGCGCGCGGCGGGGGTCGAGGTCGACGTGGCGGGCGGCGACGTGGAGGCGGCCGCCCGCCGCCAGAACGCCGCGTTCCGTACGTTCCAGCTGCTCGGCCGCCCGCACGTGACGTACAAGGCGGCTGCTTCGCTGGACGGCCGCACGGCGACGACCGCGGGCGAGTCCCAGTGGATCAGCTCGCAGGAGAGCCGCCGGCTGGTGCACGAATGGCGGGCGTGCGCCGGCGCCGTTGCAGTCGGCTCCGGCACCGCGGTCCGCGACCGCCCGCAGCTGACGGCGCGCGACGTGGATCCGCCCGCCGAGCGCCAGCCGCTGCGGGTCGTGTTCGACCGGGGCGGCGGCCCGGCATCGATCCGGCGACGTGGGACGGTGTCGTCGCCCGGGGCGACGCGGGGGAGGAGCTCGTCGCGCTCGCCGCCAGGGGGTGTGACGTCGGTGCTGGTCGAAGGCGGTGCGACGCTCGCCGCGGGGCTGCTCGCGGCCGGTCTGATCGATCGCGTCGCGCTGTTCGTCGCACCGCTCATGCTCGGCGAGGGGCCGGGGGTGTTCGCCGGCTGGGCGGCGGGCTCGCTGGCGGACGCGCCGGCCGCGGTGCACCTGGAAGCGCACCCGGTGGGGCCGGATATCCTGCTGGTTGCAGAGCTTCGGGAGGTATGAGGTGTTCACGGGCATAGTGGTCGAGCTGGGGACGGTGGTGCAGCCCGCGCCGGACCTGGTGCTGGAGGCGCCGCTGACAGCCGCCGACGCCGCCGTGGGCGACTCGATCTCGATCGAGGGCTGCTGCCTGACGATCACCGCGGCCGATCCGCCGGTGCTGCGCTTTCATGCGGTGCCGGAGACGCTGCGCCGCTCCACTCTCGGCGGCCTGCTGGCAGGCGACCGGGTCAACCTCGAGCCGGCGCTGCGCGTCGGCGACCGGTTGGGCGGCCACTGGGTGCAGGGACACGTGGACGGTGTCGGCCGCCTGGTATCGGCGACACCCGAGGGCGAGGCGGTCAACCTGCGCTTCTCGGCGCCCGCCGAGGTGCTGCGCTACACGATCGAGAAGGGATCGATCACCGTGGCCGGCGTCAGCCTCACCGTTGTCGACGTCGACGACGAGGGGTTCTCGGTGACGGTCATCCCGCACACCCAGGAGGTCACGTCGCTGGGGTCGCTGCGACCCGGCAGTCCCGTCAACCTGGAGGCCGACGTCTTCGCAAAGTACGTGGAAAAGCTCGGATTTCCGAGGCCCTCTGGTACCATCGAGGAGGTGCCACGATGACCGTCGACCAGCGCTACAAGGAGCTCTATCCGGAGCTCGACAGTTCGCCGTTCGCCACCGTCGACGAGGCGGTCGACGAGATCCGTGCGGGCCGGATGGTGGTCGTCGTCGACTCGCCCGATCGCGAGAACGAGGGTGATCTGGTGATGGCCGCCGAGTCCATCACGCCCGACGGCGATCAACTTCATGGCGACCCACGCCCGCGGCCTGATCTGCCTGTCGCTGACGCCCGAGCGCTGCGACGAGCTCGG
The DNA here is from genome assembly GCA_963720885.1 of uncultured Actinomycetes bacterium. Lineage (GTDB taxonomy): Bacteria > Actinomycetota > Thermoleophilia > Gaiellales > JAICJC01 > DATLLN01. Next base: position 72,318 of record CAVRGW010000003.1, read on the forward strand.
CCTGCACGATGATGACCGACCAGAACCGGACGCGGTACGAGACGGCGTTCACGGTCTCGATCGAGGCGCGTGAGGGCGTGTCCACCGGCATCTCCGCGGCCGACCGCGCGCACACCATCCGCGTCGCCGTCGACCCGGACGCCAAGCCCGGCGACCTGGTGCACCCGGGTCACGTCTTCCCGCTGCGCGCACGGCCCTACGGCGTGCTCGAGCGCACCGGCCAGACTGAGGCGTCCGTCGATCTCGCCCGCCTCGCCGGCCTCCAGCCCGCCGGCGTCATCTGCGAGGTGATGAACGAGGACGGGACGATGGCCCGCGTCAAGGATCTGGTGGGCTACTGCGAGACGCACGGCCTGAAGATGATCACGGTGGCCGACCTGGTCGCCTTCCGTCACCGCCGGGAGAAGCTGGTCGAGCAGATCGCCGCGGCGCAGATGCCGACGCGCCTGGGCGAGTTCGTCGCCCACGGCTACCGCTCGCTGATCGACGGCCAGCAGCACGTCGCGCTGGTCGCCGGCGACGTCAACGGCGCCGAGGACGTGCTCGTCCGCGTGCATTCGGAGTGCGTCACCGGGGACGTGTTCCACTCGCTGCGCTGCGACTGCGGCGAGCAGCTGGAGCGGGCGCTGGCGCAGATCTCGGCCGAGGGCAGGGGCGTGCTGCTGTACCTCGCCCAGGAGGGCCGGGGCATCGGCCTGCTGAACAAGCTTCGCGCCTACGAGCTCCAGGAGCAGGGGCTGGACACGGTCGACGCCAACCTGGCGCTCGGGCTGCCCGTTGACTCCCGCGACTACGGCGTCGGCGCGCAGATCCTCAGCGATCTCGGCCTGACCACGATCCGGGTGCTGACCAACAACCCGCGCAAGATCGTCGGCCTCGAGGGCTACGGGCTGACGGTCACCGAGCAGGTGCCGATCGTCGCCGACCCGAACCCGGTGAACGCCGACTACCTGCGCACCAAGGTCGAGCGGATGGGCCACACGATCACGCACCAGGGCCGCAGGCTCGAGCCGCCGGAGGGTGTGCCCGCGCCGTTCACCGAGTCCCCGCTCGGGTTCACCGCCCCGTGAGCGAGGCGGGCGCAGGCGAGATCCGCGTCCCCGACGGCTGCCACCAGATCATCGGGCGGCCGGCGGACGACGTCAGCATCGCGGTCGTCGCCTCGCGGTACAACGCTGAGGTCGTCGAGCGGCTGCTGCACGGCGCGGTCGATGCGCTCGAGCGAAACGGCGTCGATCGCGATCGGGTGACCGTCGTGCTGGTGCCCGGCGCCTGGGAGCTGCCGCTGACCTGCCGGCGGCTTGCCGAGGCCGGCGGGCACCACGCCGTCGTCACGCTGGGCTGCGTGATCCGCGGCGACACGCCGCACTTCGACTACGTCTGCGCCGAGGCCGCACGCGGGATCACGGAGGCGTCGCGCGATACGGGCGTCCCGGTCGCGTTCGGGGTGCTCACCTGCGACGATCAGCAGCAGGCGGACGATCGCTCCGGCGGCCGGCTGGGCAACAAGGGCGAGGAAGCCGCCGAGGCGGCTCTGGAGATGGCCGGGCTGATGCGCACCCTGCCGCGGTCCCGCCATTGAACCTGCCGGAGACCGGCCCGCTGCTGGACGCGGGCGACCTGGTGCTGCGGCCGCCGCTGGACGCCGACCTGCCGCGGCTGGTCGAGGCGTTCGCGGACGCCGAAGTGGCGCGGATCTCGGCGATATCCCGGTTCGGCGAGCCGCCGTACGGCGAGACGCATGCCATCGCCTGGCTCGACCGCCAGCGCGAGGCGCGCGCCGACGGCCGGCGGATGATGCTGGCGATCGAGCTGGACGGCAGCCTGGCCGGCACGATCGACATCGACTTCGCGAACGCCGGGCAGGGCCGCGGCGAGCTCGGCTACTGGGTGGCTGAGTCGTTCCGCGGACGGGGTGTCGCGCGCCGAGCGATCCGGCGGGTCTCCGACTACGCGATCGGCGAGCTCGGGCTGGCTCGGATCGAGATCCTGGTCGAGCCGCACAACAAGGCGTCGTGCCGGGCCGCAGCGGCCGCGGGCTACACCCGCGAGGGTCTGCTCCGCCAGTTCCTCGAGTTCGAGGCGCAGCGGCACGACCTCGTCATGTACTCGCTGTTGCCCGGGGAGTGACGGGGCTCAGACGGCCTTCTGCACGCGGCCGCTCTTCAGGCAGCGGGTGCAGACGTACGCTCGGGTGGGCGACCCGTTCAGCAGGATGCGGATGTGCTGCAGGTTCGGGTTGAACCGACGCTTGGTGGCCACCATCGAGCGGCTCCGGTTATGGCCGAAACCCGGCTTCTTGTTGCAGATCACGCACACCTTGGACATGGCGGCGCGCAGTATAGCCTGCAACTCGGGCACAGAGCAGCACGTCATAGTGGGCACCGATGTCGTCCGCGCCGCTGTCCATCGTGCCGTCGCCCGAGGTCGAGGGCGAGCTCGTCATCCCCAACGAGGTGATCGCCCAGATCGTCGGGCTGACCGTCCTGGAATGCTACGGCGTGGTCGGCATGGCGGCCCGCAGCTTGACCCAGGGCGTCGCCGGGCTGCTCTCCCGTGAGCGGATCGACCAGGGCGTGGCCGTCCGCCGCGAAGGCGACGCGCTGGCCATCGACCTGTATGTGATCGTCGAGTACGGCCTGAACCTGGCGGAGGTCGCCTCGACCGTCCGCTCCCGCGTCCAGTACACCGTGGAGAAGCTGACCGGGCTGACCGTGGACGCAATCCAGATCCACGTGCAGGGCGTCCGGCGCACTCCATGACCGGCGATGCGGCCGCCACGGCGCTGACCCTCGCGCGTGGCGGGCAGGCCGCGCTGGAGCTGCACCGGCAGCGAATCGACGACCTCAACGTGTACCCGGTGCCCGACGGCGACACCGGGAGCAACCTGCTGGACACCGCCATCGCTCTGACCAACGGCCTGGCCGAGCTGGGCGTCGACGCCGGCCGCGAGGAGATCGCCCGCGCCGCCACACGATCCGCCCTGATGGGCGCCCGCGGCAACAGCGGCGTGATCCTCTCGCAGATCGTCCGCGGCTTTGCGGAGTCGCTGGGCGCCGAGCCGGCGGCGATCGACGGCCGAGCGGTGGCCCGGGCGGTGCGGGCAGCCTCGGAGAGCGCGTACCACGCCGTCCGCCAGCCGGTCGAGGGAACGATGCTGACCGCCGTGCGTGAGATGGCCGAGGCGGCCGAGGCCGCTCCCGATCTGCCGCTGCCGGCGCTGCTCGACCGCATGCTGGAGGCCGGCGATCGCGCCGTCGAGCGCACCCCGGAGCTGCTCGCCGCGCTGCGCGACGCGGGCGTGGTGGATGCTGGAGCCGCCGGACTGGTCGAGTTCGCCCGGGGCGCGGCTGCCGCCTCGCGCGGGGAGCGGATCACGGCGCCGGCGTCGATCTCGGCCGCGCGTCCGCTGGGCGTCGAGGCGCTGCACGCGGAGCCGTCGCGCTACCGCTACTGCACCACGTTCCTGGTCGAGGGCGACGGAATCGATGCCGTCGGCCTGGAGCGCGGCCTGGATGCCCTCGGCGACTCGCTGCTGGTGGTGGGGGAGCCGCCGACGGTCAAGGTGCACGTGCATACGGACGATCCGCCGGCCGCGCTCGCCCTGGGCCTGGCGATGGGCGTCGTCGACCGGGTGGAGATCGCCAACATGCACACGCAGACGGCCGAGCGGGAGCGGCGCCTGCGGGTGGTCGCCACCCGTCCGGCGACCGCGGTCGTGGCCATCGTCGCCGGTGAGGGCAACGAATCGGCGTATCGCGCAGCCGGGGCGTCCCGGATCGTCGCCGGCGGCCAGTCGATGAATCCCTCGGCCGGGGAGATCGCCCAGGCCATCGCCGCGGCGGACGCGGAGGGCGTCGTCGTCCTGCCGAACAACGGCAACGTGATCCTGGCCGCAGAGCACGCGGCCGCGCTGGCCGACCGGCCGGTGCGGGTGGTGCCGACGCGGTCGGTGGCAACCGGCCTGGCGCTGATGGAGGGTTACAGCCCGTCCGCGCCGCTGGGGCAGACGGCGGATGCGATGGCCAGGCGAAACGCCTCGCTTCGCTACGGCGAGCTGACCACGGCTGTTCGCGACGCCAGCGTCGACGGCGTCGTCGTCCACGACGGCGAGCACCTCGCGCTGGTCGACGGCCGCGTCGTCGCCTCGACCGGCGATCCCTCGGCGGCTGCGGACGCCATGCTCGGCCGGCTCGCGGAGGACGGCGCGGAGCGCATCGTGCTGCTGCGCGGCGACGCCGACGCCTTCGACCCCGGCCCGTGGCTGTCCCGCGCGCGGCTGGCTCATCCCCAGGTGCAGCTCGAGCTGCGCGACGGCGGCCAGCCGCTCTACCCGCTGCTCGCCTGGGCCGAGGGGCGCGGGCTGCTGACCGCCGAGAACACGGCGCTGGTGCTGGACTCGACCTCCGACGCGGGTTCGCCGCAGGGGCTGCCCGCGAACTGGCGGGTGGTGCCGCTGTCGGTGCGGCTGGGCGACCGCAGCTACCTGGACTACGTCGAGATGCCGCCCGAGGAGTTCTACCGCCGGCTGCCGCTGGAGGCCGATCTGCCGCAGACCGCCGCGCCGGCGCCCGGTGCGTTCCAGGCGGCGTTCGAGGAGCTCGCCGGCTACAGCCGGATCTTCGTGCTGCCCATCTCGTCCGAGGTGTCGGCGACGTCCCGCAGCGCCGAGCTCGCCGCCCGCGAGCTCGACCCGGGCGGGCAGCGGATCGCCGTCCTCGAGACCCAGGCGGTGTCGGCCGCCACGCTGCTGCTGGCCGACGGGCTCCAGCGGCTGCTCGTCCGCGGGGTGCCCGAGAATACGCTGGTGACCTGGTTCGAGGAGGCGAAGGCGCGGCTGTCGCTGCTGTTCAGCGTTGAGACCCTGGAGTTCCTGCGCAAGGGCGGCCGCATCGGCCGTGCCCAGGCGGCGGTCGGCGGGCTGCTGCGGGTGCGCCCGCTGCTGACGCTGCAGGACGGCGAGGTCGCCGCGTACGGCCGGGTGCGCGGCGCATCGCGCGTCCTGCCCGCGTTCGAGCGCTACCTCTGCGAACACCTGGCCGAGGGGCAGCCGGGCCGGATCGCGCTGTGCCACGCCCGCAGCCCGGCGGCCGTGGAGTCGTTGCAGGAAATGATCGCCCGCGCGCGCCCCGCCGCGTCCGTCGACCACGTGCTCGAGCTGGGGGCGGTGGTGGGCACGCACGGCGGTCCCGGCACCGTCGGCATGGCGGTGCTGACCGGCGAATGACGCTCCGCGGCTTCGCCGGCGCGGCGCTCGACGGGCCGCCTCCCGAGCCGGCGACCGTACCGCGCCCGTCGCACCTCGAGGAGCCGCCGACGGCTGACAAGCGGCTGCGCTCGGGGCTTGCGGCGATGCGGCCGCGCCCGCTGCGCACCGTGGGCGACGTGCTCGAGCACGTGCCCTTCCGCTACGAGGACTACCGGGATGCGATGCGCATCGCCGACCTGCGCCCCGGCGAGCAGGCGACGATCGTCTGCACGGTCGATTCGATCCGGATGCGGCCGACCCGCCGTCGCAACCTGGCGATCGTCGAGGCCCGCGTGCACGACGACTCGGGGGCCGGGCTGGTGGTGTGGTTCAACCAGCGCTACCTGGTCAAGCAGCTGACGCCCGGGACGGTGATCTCGGTGCGCGGCGAGCGGCGCGGGTCGATCGGGGCGGAGATCGCCGCGAAGAGCCACGAGGTGCTCGGCGAGGGCGCCGAGGCGCTGCACACGCATGGGATGGTGCCCGTCTACCACGGCAGCGAAGCGGTCACCAGCCGTCGCCTGCGAACGCTGGTCGACGGCGTGCTGGGCCACGCCGGCGACGCGCCGGATGCGCTCCCCGCCGACCTTCGGCAGCGGCGAAGGCTGCCGCTGCGGCGCGATGCCACGCTGGCTGCGCACCGACCGGAGGAGCCTGCCGACGCCCGGACGGCGAAGGGCCGGCTGGCGTTCGACGAGCTGTTCCTGCTCCAGGTCGGGCTCGTCCGCCACCGCCGGCTGCTGGAGGGGATGGCCGCGGCCCGGTCGCTGGGCAAGCCCGGCGAGCTGATCGGCCGGTACCTGGAGCAGCTGCCGTTCGATCCGACCAGGGCACAGGCGCGGGCGATGCGCGAGATCGACCGCGACCTGGCGAAGGACGTGCCGATGCAGCGGCTGCTGCAGGGCGACGTCGGGTCGGGCAAGACTGCCGTCGCGGTGCTACGCCCTGCTGCGGGCGGTCGAGCGCGACGGCCAGGGGGCGCTGATGGCGCCGACCGAGACGCTGGCGACGCAGCACCTGCTGGGCATCAGTGCGTTGTGCGAACCGCTCGGCGTGCGCGTGACGCAGCTGGTCAACGGGATGCCGGCGCGCGAGCGGCGGGCGGCGCTGGGCGTGATCGAGTCCGGCGAGCCGCAGATCGTCGTGGGCACGCACGCGCTGATTCAGGACGCCGTGGTGTTCGGCGGCCTCGAGGTGGCCGTCGTCGACGAGCAGCACCGGTTCGGGGTCGAGCAGCGCCGTGCGCTGGAGGAGAAGGCGCGGTCGGACGGCCGGGCGCCGCACGTGCTGCACATGACGGCGACGCCGATCCCGCGCACGCTGGCATTGACGGTGTACGGCGACCTCGACGTCTCCGTGCTGGATGAGCTGCCGCCTGGCCGCACGCCGGTGATCACCCGGCTGGTGCCGCGCGCACGGCGGGACGAGGTGTTCGCCCGCATGCGGCGCCTGCTCGACGAGGGCCGCCAGGCCTATGTCGTCTGCCCACTGGTGGCGGAGTCCGCGGCTGCGGAGGCCACGGCCGCCGAGAGCGAGGCTGCGCGGCTGGCCGCCGGCGAGCTCTCGGGATATCAGATTGCTGTCTTGCACGGCCAGATGCCGCCGGCCGACCGGCGGCCGGTGATGGAGCGGTTCCGCCGCGGCGAGGTGCAGGTGCTGGTGGCGACGACGGTGATCGAGGTCGGGGTGGACGTGTCCAACGCCGTGCTGATGGTGATCGAGGAGGCCGACCGGTTCGGCCTCGCGCAGCTTCACCAGCTGCGGGGGCGCGTCGGCCGCGGCGCGCACGAGAGCTACTGCGTCCTGCTGGCCGATCCGGCCACGGACGACGCCGCGGCCAGGCTGGAGGCGATGGTGCGGACGACGGATGGCTTCGAGCTGGCCGAGGTCGACCTGGAGCTGCGCGGCGAGGGCACGCTGCTGGCCGCCCGCCAGAGCGGGGTGCCCGATCTGCGCCACGCCAGGATCTCCCGCGATCGCAGGCTGGCGATCACCGCCCGTCGCGAGGCGCAGCGCCACCTGGACGCCGATCCCGAGCTGAGCTCCCCGGCCTCCCAGCTGATGGCCTCGGAGGCCCGCCGCCTGTTCGGCGCGGACATCGACTGGCTGACGCGGGCGTGACGCAACAACGGGGTCAGACCCCTTTGTTGCATCGGGCGCCGGTACGATTCGAGGGTGATGTCCGGGCGCTTCGCTGCATTCCTGAGCCGCGGTGACCTGGAGACCGCCGCGCCGCTGGCGCTGTTGATGGCCGTCCCGGCCGCGTTCGAGTACGTGATCCTCGGGATGCCCGGGCTCTCGGCGGCTGCCGCGCCGCTGATCGTCATCGCCCTGGCGGCGATCTTCGGTCTCGGCTGGCTCGTCTCGGCGAAGCTGGCTTCGGATGTCGCGTCGACCCAGGCGCTGAACCGCGAAGCGGCAGCGCGCGCCGAACAGCTGGACGGGCGGTTCACCGGCAGTCCCGTGCCGTTCGACGCGACGGAGGACGAGTTCGCGCGGATCACCGAGGACGAGTTGGACGCCCTGCCCGGCTGGCTGAAGACGAAGATCGACGAGACAAACGTCGCCATCGGCATCGAGGACGAGCGGCCGGGCCAGCCCCGAGTGCTCGGCCTGTACCAGCGACTCGGCGGTGAGTCGCAGATCACGCTCTACCGCCGGCCGATCATCCGCGCGGCCGGCAGCCGTGAGGCGCTTCGGCGGCAGATCCACGGCACGTTGCTGCACGAGCTCGGCCACCTGTTCGGCATGACCGAAGAGGATCTCGACCACTACGAGATCGGGAACCATCCGCTCCCCGGTGCCGCACCGATCCGGGGAAGCGAGCTCAGCGGATGACCGAGCTCAGCCAGGCGTGGGACGAGAACGCCGGGGATTTCATCCGCTGGGTGCGGGAGCCGGGGCTCGACAGCTACTGGCAGTTCCATCGCGACCAGTTCCTGCCCCTGCTGCCCGAGCCGCCCAAGCGCACCCTCGACCTCGGTTGCGGCGAGGGCAGGCTATCCCGCCACCTGGCCGGCCTGGGCTACGACGTGCGCGGCGTCGACCGCTCGGAGGCGATGATCGCAGCGGCCCGCGAGGCCGACCCTTCGATCCAGGTCGACCTCGCCGATGCGGCGGCGCTGCCGTACGCGGACTCGTCGTTCGAGCTGGTGGTCGCCTTCCT
>CAVRGW010000004.1:0-529721 GCA_963720885.1 uncultured Actinomycetes bacterium
CCGCGTGAGGCGGTCGACCGCGCCGAGCAGGTGGTGTTCGAGATCGCCAACCAGCGCATCTCCAGCGACTTCAGCCCGATCAAGGAGCTGCTGAACGCCAGCTTCGAGCGGATCTCGGAGTTGCACAAGAGCGGCCGCGACATCACCGGGGTGCCGAGCGGCTACCGCGACCTCGACCGGATCACCGCGGGCTTCCAGCCGTCCAACCTGCTGATCCTGGCCGCCCGCCCGGGCATGGGCAAGACGTCGCTGGCGCTGAACGTGGCATCGCACGTGGCGATCCGCGAGGGGCTGCCGGTCGCGATCTTCTCGATCGAGATGTCGCGCGACGAGGTCACCCAGCGGCTGATGTGCGCCGAGGGCAAGGTCGACTCCAGCCGGCTGCGCACCGGCAAGCTGGCGCAGGACGAGTGGCCGCGGCTGACCGACGCCTGCAGCCGCCTGTCGACCGCGCCGATCTACGTGGACGACACGGCCGGCGTCACGGCGCTCGAGATCAAGGCCAAGACCCGGCGCCTGAAGACCCGCCACCCGAACCTCGGGCTTGTGATCGTCGACTACCTGCAGCTGATGTCCGGCGGCGGCCGGTTCGACAACCGCGTCACCGAGATCTCGCACATCTCGCGCCAGCTCAAGCTGATCGCGCGCGACATGGAGGTGCCGGTGATGGCGCTCTCGCAGCTGTCCCGCGCCGTCGAGCAGAGGGCCACCAAGGACCGGCGGCCGCAGCTGTCCGACCTGCGCGAGTCCGGCTCGATCGAGCAGGACGCCGACGTCGTCATGTTCGTCTACCGCGACGACTACTACGACCAGGAGAGCGAGCACAAGGGCGAGGCCGAGATCATCGTCGCCAAGCACCGAAACGGCCCGCTCGACACGGTCAACCTGGTCTACCAGGGGCGGTACACGCGGTTCGCGAACATGGCTCGCGGAGCGGCGTAGCCATGTCCTGCACGGTGGTCGTCGGCACCCAGTGGGGCGACGAGGGCAAGGGCAAGATCGTCGATCTGCTCGCCGAGCGAGCCGACGTCGTCGCCCGCTACCAGGGAGGCAACAACGCCGGCCACACGCTCGTGCTCGGCGACGAGACCTACAAGCTGCGGCTGGTGCCGAGCGGCGTTCTCTGGCCGGGCACCCTGTGCGTGCTGGGCGCCGGCGTCGTGCTCGACCCGGAGGTGCTGATGGAGGAGCTGGACGGCCTCGAGCAGCGCGGGATCGACCTCTCCGGAGTTCGCATATCAGGCAACGCCCACCTGATCATGCCCTGGCACAAGATCATCGACGCCGACTCCGAGCTGATGCTCGGCCGGCTCCAGATCGGGACGACGCGGCGCGGGATCGGCCCCACCTACGCCGACAAGGCGTCGCGGGTCGGCATCCGCGTGCAGGACCTGCTGGACGAGAAGATCCTGCGTCAGAAGATCCAGACGGCGCTGTCGGTGAAGAACGTGCTGCTGCGCAAGATCTACCACCAGCGACCGCTCGACAAGGACGTGCTGACCGAGGCCACGCTGCGCTACGCCGAGCGGATCCGGCCGTTCATCGCGGATACCTCGCTGATCGTCAACCGGGCGCTGGACGAGGGCCAGACGGTGCTCTGCGAGGGCGCCCAGGCGACGCTGCTCGACCTCGACCATGGCACCTATCCGTTCGTCACCAGCTCCAACCCGATCGCCGGCGGCGCGTGCGTCGGGCTGGGCATCGGGCCGACCCGGATCACGGCGGTGCTGGGCGTCGCCAAGGCCTATCTGACGCGGGTCGGCGCCGGCGGCTTCCCCAGCGAGGCGGACGAGGAGGGCTCGGAGCGGATCCGCGAGCACGGCGGCGAGTACGGGACCGTCACCGGCCGGGAGCGGCGCTGCGGCTGGCTCGACCTGGTCGGCTTGCGCTTCGCCGCCCGCATCAACGGCCTCACCCAGCTGGCGGTGACCAAGCTGGACGTGCTTTCGATCTTCGACCGGATCCCCGTCTGCGTCGGCTACCGGCTGCCCGACGGCACGGTGCTCGACGAGTTCCCGGCCCACCAGAGCGACTTCCACCATGCCCAGCCGGTCTACCAGGAGCTCGAGGGCTGGAACACCGACATCTCCGGCGTCCGCACCTTCGACGCGCTTCCCGCCTCCGCCCGCGGCTACCTCGAGTTCATCGAGCAGCAGGTGGGCGTGCCCGTGGCCATTGTCGGCACCGGTCAGCGGCGCGACCAGATCATCACCGTGCACGAGGTGTTGCGTGCCGCCTGAGCCGGGCGCGCTCGGCGGTGTCCGGGCGCTGGTGCTGGATCCCGACTCCCACGTCTCGCTCGCAGCCTGCCGGGCGCTCGCGCGCGCCGGCGCCGTCGCCGAGGTGGGCGGCGATCGGTTCGCCGGGATCGCCGAGCGTTCGCGACACGTGGGCGCCATCCACGTGCTGCCCGACGCCCGCGGTCCCGCTGCGCCGTATGCCGAGGCATTGCGATCGTTGATCGACCGGCGCCGGATCGACGTCGTGATCACGACCGACGACGCGACCATCGCCCGGCTCGACTCGATCGACCTGCCGGTCGCCTCGGTCCCAGGACTCGGAGCGGCCAGGCGCTTGCTGGTCGACAAGGCGGGCGGGCTCGGGAAGCTGTGTGCGTCCTGCGACGTTGCCTATCCGGAGACCTGGACGGTGCCGGCGAAGAGCGACGGCCGCGAGCTCGTCGCCGCCGCGCTCCCGGCGGTGGTCAAGGCGCGCACGTCGGCACGCGCGACCGGCGATGCCGTGGCCTGCGCCCGCGGCGCGACGACGGTCGACTCGGTCGAGAGCGGCGTACGCAAGATCGCCCGACTCCGCGAGCGCGGGTTGGAGCCCATCGTCCAGAGGCGCGTGGCCAAGGGCCGCAAGCTCGGAGTGGTGCTCCTGCGCCGCGGAAGCACGCTGGAGATTGCCTACGCGCACGTCGTGCTCCGCGAGTACCCGCTATCGGGGGGCCGCGCGGCCGCCGTGCGCACCGCCATGCGGGACGATCATGGCGCCACCCGGGCGATCGCGCAGTGCGACCGCGTCTGCGCGGCCGCCGGCTACGAGGGGGTGATCCATGCCGAGCTGCTCGAGCACGCCGCCGGGATTACGCTGATCGAGCTGAACCCACGGCTCTCGGGTACGACCTGGTTCCGCGAGCGGCTCGGCCTCCGGCCGACGGAGCGCGCCGTCCGGCTCGCGCTCGGGCTTCCCGCCCTGCCGCCGGCGCGCGTCCCCGTCGGCCGGACGTTCCATGTGCTGCCCCTGGAGGCGCGCGTCGCCGCGCGCTCGCGGCGCTGGTCACGCCTCCGGGCGCTCAACTGGTGGCGGCCCGGCGACCGGATCGACGGCATCAGCCTGACCGACCCGTGGCCGACCCTCAGCCATTACGTCGGACGGCTTTCGCGCCACGACCAGTGAGTCGATCGCCGTGCCCGTGCCGCCGTGCTCCGGCGTCGACGGGTGCGCGACGCGGTCGGCCCGCTCCACCTCGAAGCCGTCGAGCGCCCGGCCGATCCACTCCGGGTCGTGCAGCACCGCCGGATCGCTCGGCCCGCCGCAGCCGTGCTCGTGGTTGTCGACGTGGTGGCCGATGACGACCAGCCGGCCGCCGGCGGCCACGCCGGCCGCCGCCCGTGCCAGCATCGCCCGCATCGCCTCGGGCGGCAGGTGCAGGTAGGCGAGCACCACCAGGTCGTACGCGCCCTCGGCGATCTCCAGCTCGCGGACGTCCGCCTGCCGCCAGTCGACGTCGGTGCCCAGCCGCCGAGCCCGGTTCAGCGCCTCGGCCGAGAAGTCGACAGCAGTCACCCGCCAGCCGCGCTCGGCCAGCCATGCGGCGTTGCGGCCCTCGCCGCAGGCCAGGTCGAGCGCCCGCCCGGGCTTCAGCTCCTCGGTCGCCTCGACCAGCAGCCGGCCGGGCCGCTGCGCCGGCGCCCGGTCGGGCCGGCCGTACTCGAGGTCCCAGTCCTCGGGTCTCACGCCGCGGTGAGGACGACCGCGCCGTCGTGGAACACCGCGATCGTGTGCTCGGCGTGCGCCGCCCGGCTGCCGTCGGCCGTGGCCACCGTCCAGCCGTCGGCCAGCATTCGCGCCGAGCGGGTGGTGGTCGAGATGATCGGCTCGATCGTGATCACGGCGCCCTCGTCGAGCACCGCCGTCTGGCCCGGCGCCTCGTGGTTGTGCACCGTCGGCGGCTCGTGGATCGTGCGGCCGATCCCGTGCCCGGTCAGCTCGCGCAGCACGCGGAAGCCCTGCCGCTCGACCTCGGCCTCGACGGCCCGGCCGATCTCCGAGACCGGGCTGCCGGCCCGGGCGGCGGCGATCCCGCGCTGCAGCGCGTCGGCCGCGCACGAGCACAGCCTGGCCGACTCGTCGTCCACCTCGGCGACGGGCACGGTGATCGCGGCGTCGGCCATGAGGCCGTCCAGCTCCGCGGTCACGTCGAGCGTGACCAGGTCGCCGGCCAGCAGCACGCGGTCGCCGGGGATCCCGTGCACGGCCTCGTCGTTGACGCTGATGCACGTCCAGCCCGGGAAGTCGTAGACCAGGCTCGGCGCCGATCGCGCGCCCAGCGCACGCAGGCGGCGCTCGGCGACCTCGTCCAGCTGCTTGGTGGTCACGCCGGGTCGCACCGCCTCGCGCATCGCCTCCAGCGTCAGGGCGACGGCGTGCCCCGCCGCTCGCATCGCATCCAGTTCCTCGGGCGATCCGATCGACACACCCGCAGCGTAGCTTTCAGCCGCGAATCCGCTCGCCGCGGGGATCCCACAGCGGTTCGGCCGCCACCTCTGCGGCCACCCACTCGCCGAACACCTCGACCTCGACGGCAGAGCCGACCTCGGACTGCGCCGCCGGCAGGTAGGCATAGGCGATCGAGCGCTCGACCGCGAAGCCGTAGCCGCCGCTGGTCACGCGGCCGGCGACCTCGCGCCGAGACGCGCACCGGCTCGGAGCCGAGGCAGACCGCCAGCGGGTCGGCCAGGGTCAGGCAGCACAGCCGCCGCTCCGGGCCGCCGCGCTCGCGTTCGGCGAGCGTCGCCTCGCGCCCGATGAAGTCGTCCTTGTCCACTGCCACGGCGAACCCGAGGCCGGCCTCACCGGGCGTGTCCTCGGGCGTGATGTCGGTGCCCCACGCGCGGTACCCCTTCTCCAGGCGCAACGCGTCGATCGCGCGGTAGCCGCACGCCCGCAGGCCGTGCTCGCGGCCTGCCTCCCACAGCGCGTCCCACAGCGCCTGGCCGTACTCGGACGGGCAGTAGAGCTCCCACCCGAGCTCGCCGACGTAGGTGACCCGGGCGGCCAGGCAGGGCACGGCGCCGACCGAGATCTCGGCGGCGGTCATGTAGCGGAACGCCTCGTTGGACAGGTCGCTCTTGGTCAGCGGCTGGAGGATGTCCCGCGCCCGCGGGCCCCACAGGCAGAAGCAGGCCAGGCCGGAGGTGACGTCGTTGACGATCACGCTGCCGTCGTCCGGCAGGTGCTTGCGGATCCACGCCATGTCGTGGTTGCCGAAGGCGGTGCCGGTGACGATCCGGAACGAGCGCTCGCCGAGCCGGGTGACGGTGAAGTCGGATTCGATGCCTCCGCGGCTGTTCAGCATCTGGGTGTACGCGATGGCGCCGACGGTGCGGTCGACGCGGTTCGCGCATAGCCGTTGCAGCAGCGCCGCCGCGCCCGGCCCCTGCACGTCGACCTTTGCGAAAGAGCTCTGGTCGAACACCCCGGCGGCCTGTCGCGTCGCCATCGCCTCGGCGTGGATCGCCGGCGACCAGTGCTCGCCCGCCCAGCCGCGGGGGCGCAGCGACTCGTCGCCGTCGGCGGCGTTCGAGTCGAACCAGTTGACACGTTCCCAGCTCGACTTCTCGCCGAACGAGGCGCCCAGCTCGGTCAACCGCGGGTAGGCCGGCGACAGCCTCAGCGGGCGGCCGGACTGCTTCTCGTGGTTCGGGTACTTGATGTCGTAGTAGGTCGAGTACACCTCGTTGGCGCGGGCCAGCGAGTAGCGCTGGCTCCGGTACTGGCGGCCGAAGCGGCGGATGTCCATGTGCCACAGGTCGAGCTCGGGCTCGCCGTTGACCACCCACTCGGCCATCTGCCAGCCCATTCCGCCGGCGCCGGCCAGGCCGTGCGCGCAGAAGCCGGCCGCCACCCAGAAGCCACCGACGTCCGACTCGCCGAGGATGAACTCGCCGTCGGGCGTGAACGCCTCCGGGCCGTTGAACAGCTTGCGCACCTCGGCGGTCTCCATCGCCGGCACCCGCATGGTCGAGTTCTGGAGGATCTCCTCGAACCTCTCCCAGTCCTCGGGGAGCAGCTCCGCCTCGAAGCCATCGGGCACGCCGTCCAGCGCCCAGGGCGCCGGGTCGCGCTCGTAGCCGCCCATGATCAGCCCGCCGACCTCGGTGCGGTAGTAGATCAGATTGTCGGGGTCGCGCAGCGTCGGCAGCGCCGGCAACGGCGGGTCGAACGCCTCGGTCACGAGGAACTCGTGGGCGTAGGGGATGATCGGCACGTCGACGCCGACCATGCGCCCGATCTGGGGTGCATACATGCCGCCGGCGTTGATCACGACGTCGGTGCGGATCGTGCCCTTGTCGGTGACGACCTCGTGCACCCGGCCATCTCTGAGCACGATCTCCACCACCTTCGTCCGCTGCTCGATCTCGGCTCCGCGCCGCCGGGCGCCGTCGGCCAGCGCGAAGGTCAGCTGGCTGGGATCGAGGTAGCCGTCCTGCGGGATGTAGGCGGCGGCCAGCACACCGTCCGTGCTCATCGGCGGGAACAGGTCCTGCGCCTCCCTGGCCGACACGATCTCGATCGGCAGGCCGAAGCTCTTCGCCCAGCCGGCCTGCCGCTGGATCTCCTCGTACCGCGCTTTCGACGATGCCAGCCGCAGGCCGCCCAGCTCGTGCCAGCCGGGGTCCTTGCCGGTCTCCTCGGCCAGCTCGGCGTAGAGGCCGACCGAGTACTGCATCATCTTGGTCAGGCTGACCGTCGACCGCAGCTGGCCGACGAGGCCCGCCGAGTGCCACGTCGACCCGTGGGTCAGGCCGTACTGCTCGACCAGGACGACGTCCGTCCAGCCCAGCTTGGCGAGGTGGTAGAGGATGCTGCAGCCACCGACGCCGCCTCCGATGACAACAGCTCTGGCCTCCGTGCGCATCCGCCGGATGCTGCCACAACTGGTATAGACCGGTCAAGTGGGGAGGCATGCCCGACGTATTTGAATCCCCCTTCAGCGTCATACAGAGATCCCCAGGTTTGCCGATTCTGGGAGGGATCCCCGACGGTCGTTTTCGGCCGCCTTCTTCCACCCCCCGTACAGAGGACTTCATGAACCGCAAGCATCTGACTCGCCCTGCGGCGATCGCCGTCGTCGCACTGCTCGTGGCCGGCTCGCTGGCCTACGCGGCCTGGACGGTCAACGGCAGCGGCACCGGTGCCGCCTCCGCGACCAGCGCGGTCAGCCTGTCGCTGACCCCGGGCTCGCCGTCCGACGCCCTGTTCCCGGGCGCCTCGGCCGACGTTGCCACCACGATCAGCAACTCCAACCCGTTCCCGGTGCACGTCACCGCGATCTCGCTGGACTCGGGCCAGGGCTCGGCCGGCTTCGCCGTCGACGGCGGCCACAGCGGCTGCAACATCAACACGCTGTCGTTCTCCGCGCAGACCAACGGCGGGTCGGGCTGGGACATCCCCGCCAACGACTCGATCGACGTCGACGCGTCCGACGCGATCGCGATGGGCTCCGGCGCCAACGACTCCTGTCAGGGTGCGGCGTTCACCGTGTACCTGACGGCGACTGCGGTCAGCGCCTAGGCCGAACCGATGGTCGCGGGCCTCACGCGCCTGCTGATCCGACGGCGCATCCTCGTTCCGCTCATGCTGGTGGTCACCGCGACCACCGCATGGGCGGCGTGGAGCGTGCCGGGCACCGGCACCGGGGCGGCGATCGCCAGCCCGGACTTCCATGCGCCCAGCGTGTCGCTCAGCACCATCGCCCCCGCCGGCGTGACCGGCGCCGGGGGCGGTGCGCGCGCGGGCGGCCAGTTCGTCGTCTACGCGAACCTCACCGACCCTGGCGGCAGCGGGGTCGCGTCGGCCCGGGCCGACGTGTCGGCGCTGGCCGCCGGCATGAGCTCGGTGCTGCTCACGCCGTGCGTGACCTCGTGCACGATCGGCACCAAGACCTACGGCTGGACGAGCGCCCCGGTGAGCGCCGACGCCGGCCTCGCCGAGGGCGTCAAGAGCTACGGCGTCTGGGGCTCCGACGCGATCGGCAACACCGGCTCACCGACCTCGTTCTCTGTCACCGTCGACAACTCCGCGCCGACCGTGACTGCGAGCGCGATCGTCACCTCGGCGACCACCGGTGTCGGCTGGGTCGCGCAGGGCGGCACCTACGTCGTCTATGCCTCGGCCACCGACGCCGGATCGCCGGCCACCGGCATGAGCTCCGTGACCGCGTCGGTCGGGTCGATCACCACCGGCCTGACGTCGCTGGCGCTGCCCAAGTGCACCTCGAGCTGCACCGTCGGCGGGGTCACCTACGGCTTCAAGAGCGCGGCGACCGTCGCCGGCTCACCGATCGCCGCGGGTGTGACGGCGTACTCCGTGACGGCGACCGACCTGGGCGGCAACGCCGCGCCGGGCAGCTACAGCGTCACGGTCGACAACACCGCGCCGGCCGTCAGCGCCGCGGTCGTCTCGACCAGTGCGACCAGCACCCCAGGGTGGATCAAGCAGGGCGGTACATACATCGTCTACGCGAACGCCACGGACGGCGGCGCGATCAACACCGTCAAGGCGAACGTGGCCGGCGTGACCGCCGGCCAGACGGCGCTCAGCCTCAGCGCCTGTACGTCGAGCTGCACCGTGGGCGGCGTGACCTACGGCTACAAGAGCGCCAGCAAGACGGCCGACGCCGCGATCGCCGAGGGCCCGGTCGACTTCTCGATCACCGCGACGGACAAGGCGGCGAACGCGACAACCGCGCCGTTCTCGGTGACCGTCGACAACACGGGGGCGACGGTCGTCCAGACGACGATCGCCAACACGACGACCAACGCCGCCGGCTGGATCCGCAAGAGCGGCGCGTACTACGTCTACGCGAACGCGACCGACGCGGCCAGCGGCATGTACACGGTCAAGGCCAACGTCTCGACGATCACCAGCGGGCAGACGGCCCTGGCGCTGACGGCATGCACCACCGGGTGCACCGTGGGCGGTGTCACCTACGCCTACAAGAGCGCGTCGAAGACGGCGGCGTCGACGCTGCCCGCCGGCCCCGCCAGCTACACGCTGACGCTGGTCGACAAGGCCAACAACTCGTCGACGTCCGCCGCGTACGCCGTCACGGCCGACAACACGGCGCCCGTCTTCGGCTCGGCCGCGCTGGCGACGGTCGCGACGAACGTGCCCGGGTACGCCGGCCAGAACCGCGCATACGTGGTCTACGCCGATGCATCGGACGCCACCAGCGGCGTGTACGGCCTGACGGCGAAAGTGAACAGCTTCACGACCGGCCAGACGGTGCTGCCGCTGCCGGCCTGCGTGGCCGCCTGCAGCGCCGGCGGTGTCTCACACGCCTATGCCAGCGCACAGCTCTCCACCAACACCACGCTGAGCGCGGGCACCAAGACCTTCACCGTGACCACGACCGACCTGGCGGGCAATGCGGCGACCAGCCCGGCCCAGTCGGTGATCGTCGACAACACCGCCCCCACCGTGACCATCACCTACCCGACCGCGGCCTACGCCGGCGGGTGGGCGAGCGGCTGTGGCACCGTCGGCGTCGACGACGTCTGCGGCACGGCGTCGGACGCGAGCGCCGGCGTCTGGCAGGTGCAGGCCAGCTTCCGCCAGTCGGCAGCTCCGAACCTCTACTGGGACGGGGCGAACGGCTTCCTGTCCGCGTCCGAGGTGCTGACCGGCGCCACCTGGGCGTCCCCGAACTGGAACCTGGCGATGGCGGCCAGCCCGCTTCGTCAACAACACGGGGTACACGATCCGCGCCGTTTCGACCGATAAGGCAGGTAACAGCGCATCCGCGTCCACCAGCTTCACCTTCCACCCATGATCAGACGACTGCTCCTCTTCACGCTCGGCGCCCTCGCGGTCGCCATCGCCATCGCCTCGCTCAGCGACCTGGGGCCGGCCAAGGCGACGAACCTCGACCTGGTCGCGTCCAAGCGCGGGTTCGGCATCAAGGCAACGCCGGTGGCCGGGCTCTACCCCGGCGCGACGAAGACGCTCACTCTGCGCGTGACCAACCCGTACGGCTACAGCATCCGCGTCCTGCCGGTGACCGCCGCGGTCGTGCGGACGACCAACCGCGCCGGGTGTCTGGGGATCGCGGCCAACGTGACCGTCTCGACGCGCGGGGTGAGGGCCATCGTGATCAAGCGCAAGGCGACGAAGACGCTGACGCTGCACGTGACGATGCCGCGCACGGTCGCCGACGCCTGCCAGTCCGCCACCTTCCGGATCACGTTCAAGGGCCGCGCCGTCAAGGCGTAGCGAACAGGCCGCTGACCGCGGGCAGCGACCAGTCCAGCGCGGGGATCACGTCCTCGGCGCCGGCCGCCCGCAGCCGGTCCGGCGGTGACGTGCCCTCGATCGCCACGCACCGCATGCCCGCCGAGATCGCAGCGGTGACGCCCAGATCCGAGTCCTCGAACGCCAGCGCGTCCGTCCCCGGCACGCCCAGCTGCTCGAGCGCGAGCAGGTACCCCTCGGGGTGGGGCTTGCTGTCGCGGATGTCCTCGGCGGTCACGATCACCTCGAACAGCCGGCGCAGCCCGGTCGCCTTCAGCACCGCCTCGATCTCGGGGCGCGACGCTCCCGATGCGATCGCCACGGGCACGCGGGCGGCGATCTCGCGCACCGCCGCCGCGGCGCCCGGCTGCACGGGTGAGCGCTCCGCGACTGCGGCCAGGTACAGCTCGATCCGCCGCGCCACGAGCCGCTTCGCCGTCTCTGGCTCACCGCCCCGGCCGAACCGCGCCAGCACGCGGTCGACGATCTCGGGATCGGAGTAGCCCGCGAACTCCTCGAAATAGAGCGACTCGGTGACGTCGATCCCGATCTCGGCGAACATCTCGCGGAATAGCACCGCCAGCAGCGGTTCGTCGTGCGAGATCGTGCCGTTGAAATCGAAGACGACGGCGGTCGGCGGCATCAGGCGCAGGAACCTACACTACGGCGATGGCGCGCCGGGACGTTGCCGTGATCGGAGCCGGGCTCTACGGCACCTCGCTCGCATGCTGCCTGGCCCGCGAGGGCCTGTCGGTCGCGCTCCACGAGCGCACGCTGCCGGGCGCGGGCGACACCGGCCGGTCGTTCGGCATGATCCGCCGTCACTACTCGAACGAGGTCACCGTTCGGCTGGCCAAGCGCGGCTGCGAGCTGCTCCAGGCCGACCCGTCCAGCGCCTTCGTCCGGACGGGCTACATGCTCACGGTGGGCGCCGAACAGCGCGATGCCTGCGCGGCCAACGTAGCGCTGAGTTCGAAGCGTCGGCGTCGACACCGAGCTGCTCGAGCCCGACCGGGTTGCCGACGTCGAGCCGCTGATCTCGCTCGACGGCATCGCCGCAGCCGCCCACGAGCCGGACGCGGGCGTGGTCGACGCCGGCAAGCTGGCGCTCGCCTGGTTCGCCGAGGCCGTCGCGCTGGGGGTCGAGGTGCACGTCGGCGAGGCGGTCAGCCCGGATGCGCGGGTGACCGCGATCTGCGCCGGTGGCTGGTCGACCGAGATGGCGCCGGAGATCCCGGTCGTCCTGCGCCGGATCGAGATCTCGGTGCACGGCGAGGCGCCGGTGCGGGCGACCGTGTCGGACGCCGTGACCAACGTGGTCACCCGGCCGATCGCATCGGGCGGCGCCTGGGTCGTCGCCTATGGCGGCGACGTGCGATACGCCCACCGCGACGACTGCGACGGCCTGCCCGACCCGGCGTACGAGGACGCGGTGCGCGCAGCGCTGCGGCAGCGCTATCCGAGCATCGCCGGGGCGCCGCGGATCGGCGGGTGGGCGGGCGCCTACGACACGACGCCGGACTGGAACCCGGCAATCGGGTTCCTCGACGACGAGCGATACGTGGTGATGGGCATGTCCGGCCACGGCCTCAAGCTGGCACCGGCGGTCGCCGAATGCGCGGCGGCGCAGATCGCGGGCCGCGAGCCGCCGATCGACATCTCACCGCTGCGTCCCCAGCGCTTCGCGGAGGGCGACCTGCTGCACCTCGCGTACGGGCCCGGCGCCCGGGCCTGACCCGCCGCTACGCTGCCGCCGATGGAGATGCGACGCTTGGGAGCCGAGGGGCCCGAGGTCTCGGTCGTCGGCTACGGGGCCTGGGAGGCGGGCGGCAACCACTGGGGCGCCAACACCTCCGAGGCCGAGGTGGTCGCGGCGATCCACGCCGGGCTGGACGCCGGGATGACCTGGGTCGACACCGCGGAGGTGTACGGCGACGGCGTGTCCGAGCGGATCGTCGGCCGGGCGCTGGCAGGGCGCGACGACGTGCTGGTGTTCACCAAGGTCGCGCCCGACGAGGGCAGCGGCATTCGCCCGGACGAGATCGCGCGGGCGATCGACGCCTCGCTGCAGCGGCTCGGCCGCGATCAGTCGACCTCTACCAGGTGCACTGGCCCGATGACGACGTGCCGCTGGAGGAGTCGTGGGGGGCGATGGCCGAGGTGGTCGCCGCCGGCAAGGCGCGCCACATCGGCGTCTCCAACTTCGACCGTGGGCGGATCGAGCGGTGCCACGCGATCCACCCGGTGGCCAGCGTCCAGAACGAGTTCTCGCTACTCGAGCAGGACGACCGCGAGTCGCTGCTGCCCTGGCTGGCCGGGCAAGGCATCGGCTACCTGGCATACGCGCCGCTGGCCAGCGGGCGGCTGAGCGGGGCGATGCATCCGAGGCACGGGTTCGGCGAGGACGACTGGCGAAGCGGGCGCGGGTCGTTCGCGTCGTGGCGTGACGAGGGCGAGGAGTGGGCGTTCGACCCGGGACCGCTGACGGCGGCGCTCGACCGCGTCGACGCGATGCGGCCGATCGCCCAGCGCCTGGGGGTGCCGGTGCCGACGCTCGCGCTGCGCTGGGCGCTCGAGCAGCCGGGCGTGACTGCCGCGATCGCCGGCAGCCGCAACGCCGACCACACGGCGGGGAACGCCGCGGCCGGACTGATCTCGCTCGACGCCGGCGTGCTCGGCGAGCTGGACGGGCTGTTCAGCCGATGACCGTCAGGCCGCGTGGGCGGCCGGACAGGATCTCGATCCCGCCCTCGGTCATCAGCAGCGTCTCCATGTAGCTCGCCGTGAACCGGCCCTCACGGCCGAACAGGATGTTCTCGTAGTTGGTGACGTAGCCCGGCTCCCACGTGAACTGCTCGAACGCGTCGTTCGACAGGTACGTGTGGCCGACCCAGTTGGGCGGCACCGAGATGCCCAGCGCGTAGCCGCCGACCCACCACACCTGCTCGCGGGGGAAGCGCGAGAACACGTACTCCTCGGCGATCCGCTGGGCGACGTCGAGCGGGTCGCCGGGCTGCACCGCCGCCTGCACCTCGAGCACGCTGCCGCCGGTCACCTCGAGGATCTTCGCGGCATCCTCGTTCGGCACGCCGATCGCGAACGTCCGGCAGAGGTCGGCGTGGTAGCGGTCGACGACGCCGCATGCGTCGACGTACATGACGTCACCGCGCTCGACCGGCCGCCGGCCGGGGGCTGCCGTGCGTGCGGGCCCAGACGTCGGGGCCGGCCGAGACCATCGTCCGGATGGCCGCGGGCTCGCCGCCGCAGCTCGGCCATCAGCCCGTCCAGCCGGGATGCGATCTGCAGCTCGGTCATCCCCGGGCGGACCTCGCCGGGCAGCGCGGCGAAGGCGGCGTCGACGATCTCCCCGGCCCGCCGCACGCGCTCGAGCTCCGCCGGCGACTTGACCAGGCGCACACGGTCGACCGTCCAGTCGCCCGTCGACGACGCGCGCACCGGTCGCTGAGATCGCCTCGGCCACCTCGTCCACGCAGCGGCGCGCCGGGGCTCTGCGTCCAGCACTCGATCCCGACCGAGCCGCTCGCCCAGCCGCGCTCCTGGATCGCGCCGGCGACCGTCGCGACGGCGTCGTCGTATCGGTAGAACACGGCCTCGTCGAAGTGCGCCGAGATGCCGACCAGGTGCTCGTGGCGCTCGTAGTCCAGGAAGACGATGCGCTCGTCCTCGCGGTGGACGAGCACGCCCAGCGGCGCCCGCGGCGGGTACCAGATCGACTCGAAGCCGGTCAGGTAGCAGAGGTTGGACGGGCTCATCACGTAGAGCACGTCGATGTCGCGGCGCGCCATCTCCTCGCGAACGCGTCGCGCGCGGTCGCGGTACTCCTCGATCGGGAACGGGAGGTTTGCGGCGGACATCGGTCGGTACCATATGCGCATCGGAACCCTCGCGCGCACCGACTCCTGGCTGGTCATCGACGACGTCGCCGGCGACCCGTTCGCACAGCTCGAGGACTTCCTGACGCGGCACGGCTTCGGCGTCTGGGACGAGCCCTTCGTGCCCGCCGCGGATGGGCTGGTCGCCGACCTGTTCCTCGGCTACCGGCTGGCCTCGGCGCTGCCCGGGGTCACCGAGCCGCAGCCGCCCGAACCGTGTCCGCTGCCCGCGCTGGCCTGCCGCGTGCGGCCCGCGGAGGGCCAGCGCCGCGCGGTTCCCGGCCGGTTCACGACCGGCCGGTTCGAGCCCACGTGGACGGCCGCGCAGCACCGCGCCGCGATCGAGGCGGTGCGCGAGGCGATCGCGCGTGGTGATGTCTACCAGGCCAACATCGTCCAGCACCTGTCGGCGCCGTTCGGCGGGGAGTTGCGGCCGTCGAGGCCGCCCTCGCGCCGCTCGGCGCCGAGCACGGCGGCGCGATGCACGGCGACGGCTGGTCGATCGTGTCGGCGACGCCCGAGCTCTTCCTGCGCCGCCGCGGAGACGTGGTCGAGACGATGCCGATCAAGGGCACGCGCCCTGCGTCCAGCACCGAGCGGATCGCCGATGATCCCAAGGACCGCGCGGAGCACGTGATGATCGTCGACCTCGAGCGGAACGACCTGGCCCGGGTCTGCGTGCCGCACAGCGTGCACGTTCCCCGATCTGCTGGTCGAGCGACCGATGGCCGGCGTCCGCCACCTGGTGTCCCGCGTGCAGGGCCGGCTGCGGCTGGCCGTGGGCCTGGGCGAACTGCTCCGCGCCACCTTCCCGGGCGGCTCGATCACCGGCGCGCCCAAGGTGTCGGCGATCAACCACATCGCCCGCCTCGAGCCGGTCGGCCGCGGCGCCTCGATGGGCGCGCTGGGCCGGATCTACCCGAACGGGGACATCGACCTGGGCCTGACGATCCGCACCTTCGCGGTCGCCGGCGATCGCATCCACCTGTGGGTCGGCGGCGGCATCGTCTGGGACTCCGTTCCGGCGGCGGAGGTGGAGGAGTCGCTGGTCAAGGCCCGGCCGCTCCTGTCGCTGCTAGGCTCGCCGCATGACTGACTACACCGTTGTCGATGCCGGTGACGTCGAGGCGATGCGGGGCGCGTTTCGCAAGATGCGCCTGGCGCTCGGCACCAACGCCTTCGGCATCAACCAGATCGAGCTGCCCGCCGGCGTCTCCGGCCCCGAGCACGACGAGGAGGACACCACCCACGAGGAGGTGTACGTCGTTCTGGCCGGCAGTGGGACGCTGAGCGTCGGGGACGAGGACGTCCCGCTCGAGCCAGGGCGCTACGTGCGGGTCGGCCCGTCGGTGTCGCGGCAGATGACCGCCGGCGACGGCGGCATGACGTTCATCGCGGTGGGCGCGCCGGCAGCCGTCGAATGGACGGGTCGGCCAACGCTGTAGGTGTGCCAGGGGGTCAGGATCCTTGGCACATGTGCCAAGGATCCTGACCCCCTGGCACAACCCGCCCGATCCCCGCCCGTGCGCGCAGGCCGGCGTCCGACTGCCACCACTCGGCGTGGCCGAGCACGAACGTGTGCCAGGCCCAGTCGGCTTTGTCGCGGTCGGCCTCGACGCCCCAGTAGTAGTCGAGGAACGAGATGCCGTACTCGAACTGGCAGCAGGCAAGCACATCGGCGAAGGCCGCCCGCTCGGCCGGCGACAGCGGGCGCACCTCGTCGTAGGCACCGAGCAGTGCGGCCGCGTGGTCGAGGTCGTAGGCGTCGTCCTCGCCCTCCGAGATGCGGTTCCAGAAGAAGCAGTTGCGCTCGACGGCGGTCGCCAGATCCAGCAAGCTCGGCCCATGGTCGGCCTGATGGAAGTCGATGATGCCGCTGATCCGGTCGCCCTCGAAGAACAGGTTGTTGGTCTGCCAGTCGCCGTGCAGGCCCGTGCGCGGCAGTCCGGCAGGCCAGGCCGAAGCCGCCGGAAGGCGTCGCCGTAGGCCCGCTCGACCGGCGCGCGCCAGTCGAGCCCGGCCAGGTAGTCGGCCACCGCTGGGCGGGCGTCCGCCAGCTCGGCGACGGCGTCCGCCGGCTCCATCCGCACGAGGTCGAGCTGCACCACGAACCCGGTCTGCGGCTGCGGCCTCGCAGGCACGAAGTCGACGGCGGCGTCGTGCAGGCGGGCCAGCACCGCGCCGGCCTCGGCTGCGTGGGCGGCGGAGCGGAACGGCTCCCACGTGTCTGTGCCGGCGTACACGTCGTCTCCCTGGGCGACGTCGGCGATCTCGTACCAGAGCCCGTCCATCTCGACCATCCGCCGGACGCGCACGGCGGGGATCCCGGCGTCCGCCAGGTGGTTGGTCAGCCGGTGTTGCCAGCGCAGCTCGTCGGCGCCGCGGCCCATCGGCGGCTGCCGTTTGAGGATCGCCTCGCCGCCCTCCCACCGGCAGTGGGCGACGGCGAACAGCCAGCGCAGGTGGGCCTTGACGATCTCGACCGGGCGTCCGAACACCCGGGCGGCCTCCCCCGGCTCGATCGGCCCCCAGTAGCGATCGGTCACCCCCATGCGTACTCCCAGCCCTCGCGCCAGGCGAAGGGTGCGTCGACCAGCTCTTCGAGCGGCCGGCCCTCGATCAGGTGGTCGAGCGCCCAGCGCGTGGCCGAGTGCCCGATCAGCAGCACCCGCCTGCCGTGGCGGCCTTCGCGGAGCTCCGCGAGCAGCGGTTCCACCTGCCGGCATACGTCGCGGTAGCTCTGCCCGCCGGGGAACGGCTCGTCGATGTGCGCGGCGCGCTCGCCCTCCAGCCGGGCCACGGGCATGCCGTTCCACTCGCCGTAGTCGCACTCGCGCAGCCGCCGGTCGCGGCGGACGGCGAGGCCGGAGCCGACGAAGGCGATCTGGGCGGTCTCCACCGCGCGCGCCAGGTCGGAGACGAGCACGGTGTCGAGCGCGTCGCACCGCCGCCGCTCGCCGAGCAGCCGCGCCTGCTCGCGCCCGGCCGCCGACAGCTCACCGCCGAGCCAACCGGTGGCGACGCCGGCCTCGTTGTCCGTGCTGATCGAGTGGGTCTCGAAGACGATGTCCATCGGGCCTGGACGAGCTTTGTACCATTCGCGCCGTGATCGGCCCGCTCGTTCCGGTGGAGTGGCTCGCCAGGCACCACGACGCGGTGCGTGTTCTCGACGTCCGCGGCGAGGTGGTCGACGGCGAGCCTCGCTACCGGGCGTACCCCGAGCGCTACCAGTCCGGCCATCTGCCCGGTGCGGTGTTCGTCGACTGGCGCCACGACTTCACCGACCGCTCGGCGACGGTGCCGGTGACGGTCGCCGGGCCGAGTGGGTTCGCGGCGGAGGCGACCCGGCTGGGCATCGGTGCGACGACGACGGTGGTGGCGTACGACGACTACCGCAACGTGCTCGCCGGCCGCATCGTGTGGGTGCTGCGCAGCTACGGCCACCAGGCCGCGTTCGTGCTCGACGGCGGGCTGGGCGCCTGGCTGGCGGCCGGGCTGCCGCTGGAGCCTGGCGGGATCGTGCCCGAGCCGGCGGTGCCGCCGCATCCCGTGCCGGTCCGCCTGGAGGGGCTGGTCGACCTGGACGGCATGCGCCGAGCGATCGACCTGGGCGCGCAGGTGGTGGACGCCCGTAAGGAGGTCGAGTACGCCGGCGGCGAGACGCACGCGCGCCGCGCCGGCCACATCCCGGGCGCGCTGAACGTGCCGCACCGCTCGCTGCTGGCCGAGGACGGGACGTTCCTGGAGCCCGATCAGCTGCGGGCGCGGCTGCGCGCCGCGGGCGTCGACCTCGACCGGCCCATCGTGGCGTACTGCAACGGCGGGGTCTCGGCGACGGCGGTCGCACATGCCGTCGAGCTGGCCGGCGCACCCCGTCCCGCCGTCTACGACGGGTCGTGGAACGAGTGGGGGAACCGTGACGACACGCCCGCCGAGATGGGATGATCGGCATGTCCGCCGACATGCGCGGACCGGGTCGCATATGTGGCATTCCACCATTGCCGGTCCCGGTATTTCCGACGTAGCCTGTGCTACGCCGGGAGAAACGTGTCCGTTTCTCCACCCTGAATGGCGTGGACGACCAAGGAGGAGTTCGTGGCGACCGACCTCGAGCGGTTTGTTGAGACCGACGGCCGAGAGGATCTGATCAAGGACGTGCGCCGGCGCATCGACGCCGAGGGCATCACCTACATCTACTACCAGTTCATCTCGGTCACGGGCCGCATCATGGGCAAGGGCGTCCCGTCCACGCACTGGGAGAGCATGGCCCGCAAGGGCTTCCAGCTGGTGTACGGCTCGACGGCCAACCTGTTCGTCGACCGGCACGGCGAGTACATCGGCTACGGGCCGGAGGCCTGGGAGCTGGTCGGCATGCCCGAGCCGGACACCTTCCAGCCGCTGCCCTGGGATCCGAAGATCGCCCGCGTCTGGTGCACCTGCTTCCGCGGCCGCGAGGACGAGAAGGACGGCGGCTCGTTCCTCACCTCCGACTGCCGCGGCAACCTGAAGCGGATCCAGGCGGAGTTCGAGGACCGCACGGGCATGCACCTCCGCGCAGGCACCGAGCCCGAGATGATGTGGCTCAAGCTGAAGCCGGACGGCACGCCCGATGTCGAGGGCGTGACCAAGCCCTACTGCTATCACATCGATCAGTTCTCCGAGCTGCAGCCGATCATCCACAAGGTCATCGAGTACGGCCAGAAGATGGGCCTCGACATGATCCAGGGCGACCACGAGGACGCGCCCGGCCAGATCGAGCTGAACTTCAACTTCGACCGCGCCGAGCAGACCGCCGACAACCTGTCGACGTTCCGCCAGATCTGCAAGCAGGTCGGCCGCGAGATGGGCGCGTTCCCGTGCTTCATGCCGAAGCCGTTCATGGGCGTCTCGGCCAACGGCTGCCACCACAACATCTCGCTGTGGAAGGGCGACGAGAACACGTTCATGCCCGAGGGCGAGGATCAGCGCAAGCCGAGCCAGATCGGCCTCTACTCGATCGGCGGCGTGCTCGAGCACCTGGGCGCGCTGACGGCGGTGACGGCATCGACCGTCAACTCGTACCGCCGGCTGTGGGACACCGGCTTCTGGGCGCCGGTCTTCGCCGACTGGGGCTTCCAGAACCGGACGACGGCGCTGCGCGTGTCGGCGCCGGGCCGGTTCGAGTACCGGTCGGTCGATTCCGCGGTCAACCCGTACCTGTCGCTCGCCGCGCTGATCAAGGCGATGGACGACGGCATCAACCGCAAGGTCGATCCGGGCGAGCCCGAGGAGCGCAATATCTACGAGGCGATGGAGGCCGGCAAGGACGTCAAGAAGATCCCGATGACGTTCGGCGACGCCCTCGACGCGCTCGACGCGGACGAGGTGATCCAGTCGGCCCTGCCGGACGAGATGTTCAAGGTCTTCCGTCACTACAAGCGCGACGAGTGGGAGCGGTACTGCGCGCAGGTCAGTGACTGGGACGTCAACGAGTACCTGGACGTGCTGCCCTAGCGGCGGCGAAGGAGGAGAGGGCACCAAGGTGTGCGGAATCGCAGGAATCATCTACCGCGACGGCGCGCGTGACGTCGGGCGCGACATGACCCGGATGCTTCAGTCCATGAAGCACCGGGGGCCGGACTCGACCGGCTACGCGCTGTACGGCCCCACGCAGAAGGTGGTGCTGATGCGCTACAAGCTCGCCGACGCGAACGACCCCCGGGACTTCGACTTCTCGGAGCGCCTCGAGCGCAACAAGGCCGAGGTCGAGGCACGGCTCGCCGTGATCGGCGCGAATGTCCACGATGTGGAGCACGAGACGGACTACGCCTTCCGGGCGACCATGCGCTACGACGGCGACCTCAAGGAGCTCGCCGACTACGTCGAGGACATCCCGGGCGCCGAGGTGCTGTCGCTCGGCCACTCGCTCGAGATCATCAAGGACCTGGGCGACGCCGAGACGGTGTCCAACCAGTACCACCTGGACGACTTCTCGGGCACCCACGCCATCGGCCACGTGCGGATGGCGACCGAGTCCGACGTCGACATCTCGGGCGCCCATCCCTACTGGGCGTACCCGTTCTCCGACGTTGCCGTGGTCCACAACGGCCAGCTGACCAACTACTTCCAGTGGCGGCGGCGGCTCGAGCGCAGCGGCCACCGGTTCCAGTCGGAGTGCGACTCCGAGGTGATCGCCGTGTACCTCGCCGAGAAGATGAGCGAGGGCATGTCGCTCGAGGAGTCCATGAACGCCAGCCTCGACGAGCTGGACGGCGTGTTCACCTACATCTGCGTGACCGACGACGCGCTGGGCGTGGCGAAGGACGAGATGGCCGCGAAGCCGCTCGTCCTGTACGAGTCTGACGATCTGGTGGCGCTGGCCTCCGAGGAGATCGCGATCCGTGCCATCGTCGACCACGAGATCGACACGTACGACCCCTACGAGCGTGAGGTGCTGGTATGGAAGCGGTAGGCGAGCGCCAGATCACGTATGACGCGCGCGGGCTCGTCGAGCCCGACGACACCACCCTCAAGGTCGCCGAGATCGACGGGGAGACGGCCGTCTTCGATGCGGCCGACATGACCACCCGCAAGATCAACCTCGAGCTGAAGTGGCTGATCAACGAGCAGGGCGTCAAGGACGTCACCGTCAAGAACCCGGGCTCGAAGCACTCGCTCGGCGTCGGCATCCTGACCCGCTGCAAGATCACGTTCGAGGGCAGCCTCGGCTATTTCGGCTGCGGCCTGATCGACGGGCCCGAGGTGCACATCACAGGCCGGGTCGGCTGGTCGGCCTGCGAGAACATGATGTCTGGCGTCGTCGTCGTCGAGGGCAACGCCGGCTCGCTGACCGGTGCCGCGATGCGCGGCGGCGATCTGGTGATCAAGGGCAGGGCGGGCGCCCGGTCGGGCATCGACCAGAAGGGCGGGACGATCATCACGCTCGGCTCGGTCGGCTCGATGACCGGGTTCATGATGCAGCGCGGACGCCAGATCATCTGCGAGGACGCGGGCCCCGGCCTGGGCGACTCGATGTACGACGGCATCATCTATGTGGGCGGCAAGGTCAAGGCGCTCGGCATCGACTGCGTGCCGGGTGAGTGGACGGATGCCGACACGGAGTTCATCGAGCGGAAGTTCCGCATCTATGGCCTGGGCTCCCCGCCGAAGTTCGACAAGTTCGTGTGCGGCAAGAAGCTCTACAACTACGACAGCCTCGAGCCTTCCGAGCGGAAGCTCGTGCTCTAGGACCAGGAGGCACGATGGCGCAGAACGACGAACTCGTCACACGCCGCCGGGCGGTGCTCGGGCACAGCCGGATCTTCACACCGGAGGTCATGAACGACATCCACATGAAGGCCGAGCTGGGTCGGTACCGCATGCGCGGCTTCTCCATGTTCAAGCCGATCCCGCACTGGGACGAGCTGATGTTCATGCCCGGCACCCTCACTCGCTTCGTGATCGAGGGCTACCGCGAGAAGTGCGAGACCAAGACCGTGCTCGGGGCGCGCTTCGCCAAGAAGCCGATCGAGCTGGACATCCCCGTCTACATCACAGGCATGAGCTTCGGGGCGCTGTCCCTGGAGGCGAAGATGGCGCTCGCCAAGGGCGCGTCGATGGCCGGCACGGCGACCTGCTCGGGCGAGGGAGGCATGATCCCGCCCGAGCGCGATCTGTCGACCAAGTGGTACTACCAGTGCATCCAGAGCCGGTACGGGTTCAACCCGCACCACCTGATGCTGGCCGACGCAGTCGAGTTCTTCATCGGCCAGGGCTGCAAGGTCGGGTTGGGCGGCCACCTGATGGGCCAGAAGGTGACGGAGCAGGTGGCCGAGATGCGGTCGCTGCCGGCCGGCATCGACCAGCGGTCGCCGGCACGGCACCCGGACTGGCTGGGGCCGGACGACCTCTCGCTGAAGATCCAGGAGATCCGCGAGGCCACCAACTACCAGATTCCGGTGCAGCTCAAGCTTGGCGCGGCGCGCGTGTACGACGACGTCCGCATGGCGGCCAAGTGCGGCCCGGACATCATCTACCTGGACGGCGCCGAGGGCGGCACGGGCGCAGGGCCGCACATCGCCACCGAGGAGACCGGCATCCCGCTGATGGCGGCCATCCCCGAGGCCCGGCGGGCGCTCGAGGACGTCGGCCTGGCCGACGAGATCGACCTGGTCGTGGCGGGCGGCATCCGCAACGGCGGCGATGTTGCCAAGGCGATCGCCCTGGGGGCGAAGGCCGTCGCGCTCGGGCACTCCTCTCTGATGGCGCTGAACTGCAACAAGGAGATCCCCGGCGTCACCGACTACGAGGGCACCGTCGGCGTCCCGGCGGGGTCCTGCTACCACTGCCACACAGGCCGCTGCCCGGTCGGCATCACGACGCAGGATCCCGAGCTGCGCAAGCGGCTGGTCGTCGAGGAGGCAGCCGAGCGGGTCTACAACTTCCTCCACACCCTGACGCTCGAGGTGCAGATGCTGGCCCGGGCGTGCGGCAAGACCAACATCCACAGCCTGGAGCCCGAGGACCTGGCGGCGCTGACCGTCGAGGCGGCGGCGATGGCCAAGGTGCCGCTGGCGGGCACGAACTACGTGCCGGGTGTGACCGAGGAGCGCACGCTGGCCGAGATGAAGGCCATGCTCGAGAAGCTGGTCTACGACCAGACCGAGCCCACCCAGGTGCCGAGCCACGCCCAGACGGCGGGAGACTGACATGGCGAACCCGCAGGAACCACAGAAGATCGCATCGATCGACGCGGAGTACCTGTCCGGCCAACGCTTCCCCTACCAGGAGGACATGGGCCTGGTCGATGACGTCGACCTGGAGGCGTCGACGCCGGGTGACGACATCAACTGGCTCGAGGACATCCAGTTGCTCGAGGAGGAGGGGACGCCCGCCGTCTTCGACCGGTACTCGAACTCGTTCCTCAAGATCTACTTCGCGATTCCAGAGGGGCGGGAGGACGAAATTGCCCGCAAGGTGCTGATCAAACACCTCCAGGAAGGCAACTCCTACGGCATTCGCCTGAAGGAGTACCATTGCAAGTTCCCCCAGCCCGAGCTCGGCCCATGGGTCGAGGGGTCGAGGACGGTCGGCACCGATTGGAAGCCGCCCGTGCTCGAAGGCTGGGAGCCGCCGATGCACTAGCTCCGGCGGCCGAAAGGCTCCGACCCCCGATGGAGCGTCCGGTACTCCCCACCGGGCGCTCCTTCCTTTAACGAGGCTGAGCGGCACACTCAGACGGACGCGCGGCCCGCGCCCGGGCGTAGTTCCGGCATGTTCGCGCCGCTGGCCATCGCCGCAGTGCTGATCGCCGGCCACTCGGCGCAGGGCCGGCCGATCGTCGCCCACCAGCTCGGCGACCCGGCCGGCGCGGAGCGCGTCATGGTGGTCGGCTGCATCCACGGCACGGAGTGCGCGGGCATGCGCGTCGTGCGAGTGCTGCGCACGATGCCGCTGCCGCCCGGCATCGATCTGTGGCTCGTCCCCGACCTCGACCCCGACGGCCTCGCGCATGGCACCCGGCTGAACGGGCGGGGCGTCGACCTCAATCGCAACTTCCCGGCGGGCTGGCGCCCCGGCGGCCGGCCGGGCGACCTCCGGTACCCCGGGCCGCGGCCGTTCTCCGAGCCTGAGTCGCGGGTCGCCCGGCGGCTGACCGGCCAGGTCCGGCCGGACGTCACCATCTGGTACCACCAGCACATGAACCTGGTCTGGGCGTGGGGGCCGAGCCGCGCGGCGGGCGCCGCCTACGCGCGCGCCGCCGGCATGCGGTTCGCCCCGATGCGGTGGCTGGCCGGCACGGCCCCGCACTGGCAGAACACCGCCCTCAAGGAGCGCTCATTCGTGGTCGAGCTTCCGGCCGGGACGCTCACCGCCGCCGCGGCACGGCGCCAGGCACGCGGCGTCCTGGCGGCGGCTACGCAGGGCACCGGCCTGGTTGCCCGCCCGATCGCGTAGCCTGCGCGCCGTGCCCGTCCTGCTCGTCGCGGTCGCCTACGCGATCGGCTGCATCTCGCCCGGCTACCTGCTCGTGCGCCGCGCCACCGGGCTCGACCTGCGCGTCGCGCAGACCGGCAGCACCGGCGCGCGCAACGCGGGGCGGATGGCCGGCCGGCGCGTGGGTGCCGCCGTGTTCGCGCTCGACGTCGGGAAGGGCGCGGTCGCCGTCGGGCTGGCCGCCCTGGCGGGCGCCGGCGACACGGCGGAGGCCGCCTGCCTGCTGGCCGTGGTGACCGGCCACGTGCTCCCGGTGCAGCTTCGCCTGCGTGGCGGCCGGGGGCTCTCGCCGGCGCTGGGTGGGCTGCTGGTGGCCCTACCGCCGGCCGCGCTCGCGGCCCTCGTCGCCTGCGCGGCCGTCGCGATGGGGACGAGACAGATGGTTGCCGCCGGCATCGCCGGAGCAGCAACCGGCGCCGCCGCCACCTGGCTGCTCGAGCCGGGCTGGGCGGCGGCGCTGGTCAGCGCGACGGCGGTCGTGATCTGCGCGGCACACTTCCGACGAGTCGGGTGATCAGGGGGACTCAACGGCGTGCGGAATTGTGCCAGGGGTCAGGATCCTTGGCACTGTGCCAAGGATCCTGACCCCCTGGCACACCCACAGCGCGCCGCCTAATCAGCTCCAGGGATAGGGGCTGTTCGAGACCGGGTGCAGGTCGCCGGTCGCGAAGCGTTCGAACCGGAACGGCCGCAGCACGCTGGAGTGGCCGCCGGTCATCACCTTCGCGACCTCGCGCCCCACGCCGATCATCTTGTACCCGTGGTTCGAGTCGGCGATCACGTACGCGTTCGGCCGCATGTAGTCGAAGATCGGGAAGCTGTCGACGGTGAAGCAGCCGACGCCGCCGGAGCGGATGTTCTTGTACGTCGCACGCTTGCCCTCGAACCGCTTCATGCAGTGCGACAGCGAGGCGCACCACATGTCGGCGAAGCCCGGCTCGACCGAGGCGGTCGGGTACGGGTCGACGTCGAACTGCTCGCCGACGATCACGGGCGCCGCGCCGCCCTGCACGCCGTGCAGGTCCTGCTTGAAGTAGTTGCCCCAGAACTCGTCGGTGATCAGCTTGCCTTCGTCGTCGTACAGCGGGGCGTCCGAGTCGACGTGCAACACCGGCGGCATGCTGCCGTCCTCCAGCGAGAGCAGCGACGGGTCGACCTCGATCTCGCCCTCCTGCAGGTACCAGTACGTCCACATGTGCTGGTCCTTGTGCACGTCGCCGGACGGCGTCCGCACATCCGTGTGGTCGGGCAGGCCGAGCATCTCCCACAGCTCCGCGACCCACGGCCCGACGGCGATCACGACCTGCTCCACGGCGATGTCGCCCTGGTCGGTCCTGACGGTCGTCACCGCGCCGGAGCCGTCCATGTCGAAGCCGGTGACCCGCACGCCGTCGACGATCCGGGCGCCGGCCTCCCTGGCCTTCGCGGCCAGGCCATGCATCGACGCCATGTTGTTGGCGAAGCCGCCCTTGTGCTCGTGCAGCGCGACGTGCACGCCCTGCGCCCGCCAGTCCGGGAACATGGTGGTCATGTGGGTGCGCACCTCGTCCTCGCCGACGATCAGGTCGGACGGGTAGCCGATCCGCTGCTGCCGCTCGTGCACCTCGGTGAGGTCGCCGACCTGGCGCTCGGCGCCAAGCGCCATGTAGCCGACCGGGTGGTACGAGAAGGCCTGCGGATCCTGCTCCCAGACCTCGACGTTGACGGCCATCAGCTCGCTCATCGCGGGCTGGTAGTAGTTGTTGCGCACGACCCCGCAGGCGATGCCGGATGCCCCGGCGCCCACGCCGGTCTTGTCGACCAGCAACACGTCCGGCTCCTCACCGGCCGCCCGCTGCTCCCTGGCGAGGTGCCAGGCGGTGGAAAGACCATGCACCCCGGCGCCGATGACCAGGTACCTCGCGCTCTGCGGCAGACTCATTGCTCCTCCTATTGCCTTTACGGCAATGTCATTTCACTGGGCTCCGGCCCAGTGTACCCGAGGGACGCCGACAGCGCATCACACGCCTGGAGCAGAGCGGGAAGCGCCGCCTCGCGTCGTCGACGGCGGAACCGGTCGGCGGGGCCCTGGATGCCCAGCACCGCGGCGAGATCGCCGTTGGCCCCGAACACCGGTGCGGCGAGGGCGTTCAGATCGGCCTCGCGCTCGCGCACGGCCTGTGCCCATCCCTGTTTGCGCACGGCATCGATCTCGCGGCGCAGCACCTTGGGCTCGGTGATCGTGCGGTCGGTGTACGCGTCGAGCGCGCCCGGAGCCCGGACGCCGCGGGCGAACGCCAGCATTACCTTGCCGGTGGCGGTGGCGTGGGCGATGCTCGGGCGGCCGACGCGGGCGATGCTGGCGACGGCGGCGCTGCTCGCCACGAAGTCGACGGTCACCGCCTCGCCCTCGCCGGGGATCGACAGCGTCGTGGTCTCGCCGGTGGCGGCCTCCAGCGCGGCCAGGTGCGGCCGCGCCGACGCCCGCAGATCGACGCTCGACAGCGCGTGGTTCGCCAGCCGCATCAGCTGAGGGCCGAGCCGGTAGCGGCCGGTCTCGCTGACGTACTCGACGTACCCGCCGGCGACCAGCGTCGCCAGCAGGCGCGACACCGTGCTGGCGTTGATCTGCGTCCGCCGCGAGAGCTCGTTGGTGCCGACCTCGCCAGGCAGCTCGAGGAATGCGTCCAGCACGCGCATGGCGCGCTCGACGGCTTCCAGCTTGCGCTCCGCGGGACGTCCTGTGGGCGGCACGCGCCCTATTGTGCCGTACACTCGGGCCCGATGGGTCGAGCCACCGCTCAACGCACCCCGTTCGACGGTGCGTTCCGCGCGATCGCGGGCGCGGCCTTCGAGGTAGCTGACGGCTGGGAGACGGTCGCGGACTTCGGCGATCCGGTGGCCGAGCACCGCGCCGTCCGCGAGGGCTGCGGGGTGTGGGACGCCTCCCCGCTCCGCAAATGGGACGTCCGCGGCCCCGGCGCCGCCCTCGCCGTGGAGCGGTTCTTCACCAACGAGATGGGGACGCTGCATCGCGGCCAGCTCCGCTACGGCGCGTTCTGCGACGACGACGGGATGATGCTCGGCGATGGCATCGCCTTCCGCTTCGCCGAGCAGGAGTTCGGCCTGGTGACCCGCCTGGAGACTGACGGCGAGGCGTTCGCCGAGGCCGCCGGCGACGCTGAGTACGAGCTGAAGGACGTCACGGCTGACGCTCCGCACCTGCAGCTGCAGGGCCCCGGCTCGCGCGCGGTGCTGGAGGCGCTCGCGCGCCGCGACCTGCGCGGCCTGCGCTACTACCGGTTCCTGCCCGAACCGATGCTGGTCGGCGGCGCGCCGGTGTCGATCGCGCGCTGCGGCTACACCGGCGAGCTGGGCTACGAGCTGTACACCGAGCCGGCTCACGCCGGGCGGCTGCTGGACGCCATCATCGGCACCCGGCGCGTGCGGCCCTACGGCACGCGGGCGATGGAGACCCTGCGGCGCGAGGCCGGGCTGATCCTGCTCGGCCTCGACTTCGAGCCCGGTGCCAGCGACCCCTTCGAGCTCGGACTCGACCGCGTCGTGCGGCTGGCCAAGCCGGCCTTCCGCGGCCGCGACGCGCTGCTCCGGCGCTCCGCGCGGGGCGTGGCGCGGCGGCTGGCTTCCCTGGTGATGGACGGCGAGGAGCCGCCGGCGCCCGGTGCCGAGGTACGCGCCTGCGGGCGCGCCGTCGGCGAGGTGCGAAGCGCTGGGCTGGCGCCGACCGTCGGCCGGCCGGTGGCGCTGGCCGTGCTCGAGACCGCCGAGATCGAGGAGGGCCGGCGGGTCGAGATCGACGGGCAGGGCGCTCGGGTCACCACGCATCCGGCGTACGATCCGGAGAAACTGCGAACGAGGTCATAGAGCGAGAGGAGCACGACGTGGCGATAGTGGCGACACCCACCGGCGCATTCATCGGCGGCCAATGGGTCGACGGGGACGGCGAGCGGATCGACGTCCACAGCCCGTCGACCGGCGAGCTCGTGGGATCCGTGCAGGCGTCGACGCCCGCGCAGGTCGACGCCGCCGTCGCCGCGGCCAAGGCCGCATTCCCCGCCTGGCGCGCCACCTCGGTGCTGGAGCGGGTCGAGATCTGCCGCCGCGCGTTCGACATGTGCATGGAGCGCAACGAGGAGATCGCCCGGATGATCTCGATGGAGGTCGGCAAGACCATCCGCGAGTCGCGGGAGGAGATGGAGGAGTTCACGGTCGACCACTTCCGGCGGGCGTCCGAGGACGTGCTGCGGCACACCGGCGCCGTCCACCCGTCGACCCAGGAGCGGACGACGAACAAGCGGATCCTGGTCGTCCAGGAGCCGATCGGCGTAATCGCCGCGGTCAGCCCGTGGAACTTCCCGGTGGATATCGCAGGCATCCCGATCGTGTACGGCCTGGCCCTCGGCTGCACCGTCGTCTGGAAGCCCTCCGAGTACGCGCCGCTGTGCGCCCAGATGTTCACGCAGCTGCTCTCCGACGCCGGCTTCCCGCCGGGAACGATCAACGTCGTGCACGGCCGCGGCGAGACCGGCGCCCAGGTCGTACGCCATCCGGACGTCGCCTCGATCGTGTTCACCGGCTCCGTCGAGACCGGCGAGAAGGTCGCCCGCGACGCCGGCCTCAAGAACCGGGTGCTCGAGCTGGGCGGCAACGGCCCACAGATCGTGCTGGCCGACGGCGATCTCGAGAAGGCCGCGGATGCCGCCATCGTCGGCTGCTTCTACCTCGCCGGCCAGTGCTGCACGGCGGCCGAGCGGATCCTCGTCCACTCGTCGGTCAAGGACCGGTTCGTCGAGCTGCTGGTCGAGCGGGCGCGGGGCCTGAAGGTGGGCGATCCGCTGGACGACGGCACGGACATGGGCCCGCTGTGCACGCCGGCCGTGCTGGAGCGGACGAAGCAGCACGTCGCCGACGCGGTCGACAAGGGCGCCACCGTCGTTCTCGGCGGGGGCAGCGACGGCCAGTTCCACGAGCCGACGGTGATCGACGGCGTCACCAGCGCGATGCGGATCGCGCAGGAGGAGACGTTCGGCCCGGTCGCGCCGATCATGGCGTTCGAGACGCTGGACGAGGCGCTGGCCATCGCCAATGAGACGGAGTACGGGCTGACCGCATCCGTCTTCACCCGCTCGCTGCACGACGCGTGGAGGGCGGCGGAGGCGCTGCAGCACGGGACGGTCCACATCAACGAGACCACGAACTACTGGGATCAGCTGGCGCCGTTCGGCGGCGCCAAGAAGTCGGGGTCGGGCCGCGAGCTGGCCGCGTGGATCATCGACGCCCTGACCGAGACCAAGCAGATCACGTTCGATCTTGGCTAGCTGTCCTGCCCACAGAGGTTGTGAATGCGGCTTTGGGGTGGTCGGTCGCCGAGGCTGCTGTGGGGCCGCTTGCGGTTGTAGTAGCGGATGAAGGATTGCAGGCTGCGGTTTCGGGTGGTTGAGTCGGGCCAGGTGTGGGCGTAGGCCGATTCGTCTTGGAGGGTGCGGATGAAGCGTTCGGCTTTGCCGTTCCAGCGGGGTGTGAAGGGTGGCGGGGTGATGTGGGTGGCGCCGATCCTGGTGAGCAGTGCGTGGAAGCGGCGGCTCTTGGTGTAGACCATGGCGTTGTCGGGGCATGAAACTGCGTTGCGAGAGCCGTGGCCGCGGCGGGTCGTAGGATGGCCTGCCGGGGATTAGGGGCTCTTGGAGGAGCAGGATGGGTAGGCCGTGCTAACCGATGGGCTGCGAGCCCGGCGTTGTTCGTGGCCGCCCCTGCGACCCGCCCGGGTGTGCCGAGAGCACGGATCCGTCCTTGTCGCTTTGCCCACCGTCTCCTCCGTGATCTCGACGAAGGGAGTGGTACGTGGCGTTCTATGGCTTAGACGTGCATCGCGATCAGTGCGAGATCGCGATTGCTGATCCGGATGGCGTGCGGTCTGTGGGTCGGATCGACACCAGGGTGGGTGCCGTGCGGCGCTTCGCTGAGGGACTCGGTCGTCAGGACTGGGTCGCGCTCGAGGCGACGGCTGGGGCAGATGCAATCGTGCGTCTGCTTGAGCCTCATGTCGATCGGGTGGTGGTCGTCAACACGCGTCGCCTGGATGCAATCAGCGGCGCGAAGGTCAAGACCGACCGCCGAGATGCGCAGACGCTGGCGCGACTCTTAGCGGCTGGCCTGCTCGAGCCGGTTTGGACACCCGATGAGTCGGCTCGCGCATTGCGGCGGGTAGTGGCTCGTCGCGGAGCACTCGTTCGAGCGCGGACACGTGCCAAGAACGAAGCGCACGCGGTGCTGGCTCGTAATCTCTGCCCCCGCCCCGAGGTGACCGATGTCTTTGGTCGGGCTGGTCGGCGCTGGCTGGCAAACCTCGAGCTGCCATTCGATGAGCGGCTCACGCTGGACGGCTGCCTTCACCAGGTCGACTTCCTCCACCAGCAGATTGTCGAGTTGGATCGGATCGTGGCCGAGCGGTCGCTGGCCTCCGCGGAGATCCGCCGGCTGATCACTGTGCCTGGCGTTAATGCCACCACCGCTGCGACCTTCATGGCCTGGATCGGCGACATTCGCCGTTTCCCATCTGCGCGGCACCTGGTGGGGTATCTCGGCCTCGATCCCCGCATCCGTCAATCAGGTGCGACACCAGCGCGGTATGGACACATCTCCAAGCAAGGCGCCTCGGAGGTCCGCCACGTGCTCGGCGAGGCGGTCTGGTCGGTAGTCGCGACGCCCGGCCCGCTGCGCGCCTTCTACCAGCGCATCCGGGCGCGGCGCGGCCCCCAGATCGCTGCCACAGCGACCGCACGCAAGCTCGCGGCGCTCTTCTGGCACCTGCTCATCCGCGGTGAGGACTACGCCTTCCAGCGGCCAGCCATGACCCGCCACAAGCTGCGACGGCTCGAGCTCACAACCGGCGCCGCCCCACGCAAGGGACAAAAAGGCATCGCCGGCGGGAAATCCGAAGCCGTCTGGGCAGCGGAGCGTCAGCTCAGCCAGCAAGCAGAAGCCGCCTACAGCCGACTCGTCACCGATTGGCAGCCCAGTCAGCCAGCCAACACGGGTGCGGGCGCGACACAGGGGCGCGCATCCATCAGGCCCTCGAAGGGCAAAGCCGCGCGGCAGGCTGACAGCCCCAAACACCTGCACTTCGCTCCGTCAGTCACCCGCACCCAGGAGGCAGTCTCCCACGAACCGACTTGACTTTCATCCGTCGGTCATCACGGCGTCGGGTGGGTCGAGGCCGAGCTGCGCATAGAAGCTGAGTGCGCGGACGAGGCAGTCGTGGTTGGTGTGTTGGTCCTCGCGGGGGTGGACTTCGGCGTAGGCAACGCGTGAGTGGTCGTCGATCACGATGTGGACGTAGTCCCAGCCGACGCGGCGGCTGCGCTTGTGTCGATCACCGGTCACGCGATGGCCAGGCTGGGTGTAGCGCGCCAACCGTTTGACGTCCATGTGCAAGAGCGCTCCCGGGCGTGACCACTCATAGCGGCGATAGGTCTGCCGCTCGCCGCGGCGACGCCGAGACACGCCATGGCGGTTGAGCACCTTCCAGATCGTTGAGCGCGGCTGGCGGACGATCCCCGCTAAGCGTCCCGGCCCCAGATTCGTCTCCCGCCGGGCCCGTAAGATCCGCTCTTCCAGCTCACCAGACAGCTGCCGCGGCGAGTGGCGCGGCCTGCTCGACCGGTCAGCCAAGCAGGCGAGCGAGCTTCGCTCTGGCTCGCTCGCCTGCCGCCAACGCTGCCACCACCGATACGCCGTCGCCGGCGACACACCACACCGCGCCGCCGCCACCCGAAACGACGCGCCCTGCTCAACCTCCCGCACCAACGCGAGCCGCCCAGCCAATCCGAGCTTGGCGTTAGCGTGCACAATCATCCGGGCCTCCCAATAGCCGTGGTCTTCGACACCCACAGCCTCCTGGGAGGCCCGGACGAACCCCGCCTACCCGTTCACAACGTCCGTAGGCAGCTCAGCTAGCTGCTACTGCGTCCAGACCAGGCACGGCGCGTTCCGGCTGACCCGCCGGGCGGCGCGGCGGTGGCGCCAGCGCCCGTACCTCGACGGATCGGGGCCGAACACCAGCAGCCCGACCTGGTGGTCGCGAGCGACCTCCATCGCAGCCCGCTCCGGCCGCGGGCTGTGGAACAGGAACTGCTCCGCCCGGACGCCGGACTCGACCGCCTGACGGACGGCGGCGGTCGCGGAATCGAGCGTGTCCGGGTCGCCGAACGACCGCGGACCACGCGCAGCCGGGTTCACGTTCAGCGGGATCCCGTCGCAGACCATCAGCTCGCTGCCGGCGTCGCTGGCGGCGTCGATCGCGAACCGCACTGCCTCCGGCGCGAACGGCACGTTGAACGTCAGCAGCATCACTGGCTTGCCCGTCGTTCCTTCGCCCGTGCCGGCGGCCGTGGGGTCGCGGACGATGGTCGGCGTGCTCACGAGGGCTCGCCCGGCTCGATCTGGACGACCGGCACCGAGCGCAGCAGCTCGGCCTGCCCGCGCTGGAACCGCGGCAGCACCACCCGCCACCAGAACAGCGCCAGCAGCGGCACGGACAGCGCCGGGCCCTTGATGCCAAAGAAGAGGTACGTGATCAGGCCGATGCCGATTGCGAGCACGATGCCCATCCGGATGTAGAGCCGCTGGCGGTTCGCCATCCGCCGCAGGTCGATGTAGCTGTCGTTGGAGATCTGAGACGTGTCGTACCGGCGCCCGCAGACACAGGTGATCTGCTCGCCGAGCCGCGCCTCGGACGTGTGTCCGCACTCGCAGCGAACGGTCAGGGGAACGCTCATTCTGGGCCAAGCATAGATGTGGGTGGAATCCCCCAGAGCATTGACTCCGACCGGGACGCTCCTTAGAGTCGTCCCTCTTTCCATCTTCTTCCGCCGGGCTCCAACGCCCCGAGAGGAGGTCTTCCATGGCTGAAGTCGCAGTTGACGAACGACGCCTTCTGAAGACGATCAGGTGGTACGACGGGTTCGTCATCGGCCTCGCCAACCCGGGGTTCCTCCTGGTCGGTCTCGCCTACTCGGTGACCGCACTGGGTGCGAAGGTCGCCGCCATCGTCTGGTTCATCTCGGCGTGCATCGGCGCGCTTCAGGCGTACATCTACGCCGAGCCGGCGGCCATGTTCCCGGACAAGCCGGGTGGCCTGTCCGTGTACGCCCGCGAGGGCTGGCGACGGTACTTCTCGCTGGCCGGCCCGATCGCGGTGTTCGGGTACTGGTTCGCCTGGTCGAGCGTGCTCGCCGTGTACGGCGGGTTCATCGGCCTGCTGATCACTGCGGAGTTCTTCGATGCGGACTCGAGCTTCGCGACGATGAGCGACACCATCCCGATCCTCGGCTGGGACATCACCGGGCCGCGGATCATCGGTCTGATCTGCATAATGGCCTGCTACATCTTCAACGTCCGCGGCATGCGGCCGGCCGTCTGGTTCAGCTACGTGGTCGGCGCGCTGATGCTGCTCCCGGTGGCGACGATCGCCTTCGGCGCCTTCATC
Organism: uncultured Actinomycetes bacterium; assembly: GCA_963720885.1. GTDB lineage: Bacteria > Actinomycetota > Thermoleophilia > Gaiellales > JAICJC01 > DATLLN01. The sequence continues at coordinate 33,877 of CAVRGW010000004.1, forward strand.
ACCGGCTCGTTCAATAACTTCGCCGTCGGCAGCAACAACATCGACGCCACGAACGTCGCCTACGGCTACGGCACCAGCACGTTCGACTCGTTCGCGCTGATCATGGTCTGGCTGTACATCATCGGCTGGTCGACCTACGGCCCGGAGGCGCCTGCGACCTTCGCGCCGGAGTTCGTTGACACCAAGAACGACACCCGGATCGCCATCGCGACGACCGGTGGTCTGAACGTCGTCCTGTCGCTGCTGCTGCCGATCGCCGTGGTCGGCACCGTCGGCATCAGCGTCGTCTCCGGCGACCTGTCCGGCGTCGTGTACTTGGTGGACGTGCTGAAGACGATCACCAACGACACGATCGGCGGGTTCCTGGTCGTCTGCCTGTGCGGCGGCCTGCTGCTGTCGATGAACACGGCGACGATGGATGGCTCGCGCGCCCTCTACGCGCTGGCCAAGGAGAAGATGACGATCAAGCAGCTGGGCACCCTGAACACGCACCACGTGCCCGCCAGGGCGATGACGCTCGACCTGCTGATGAACATCTTCCTGCTGATGGCCTTCCCGAGCATCTTCTTCGTGCTCGCGGCGGGCAACCTCGGCTACATGCTCTCGCACGTGCTCGCCCTGTCGGGTTTCCTGCTCCTGCGCAAGGACCGGCCGACCTGGCCGCGCCCGCTCAAGCTGGGGCCGATCTGGGTGGCGCTGGCAGGCATCTTCTGCGTGGCGAACCTGCTGTTCATCATCTTCGGCGTCGCGCGCCTGAAGGAGACCGGGTACGCGTTCAACGACGCGTTCACCGACCCGACGGCGTACCTGAACCGGATCATCATCGTCGGCGTCGCCGCACTGGCGGCCGGCGTGCTCGGCTACATCATCGCCCAGCGCCAGCACGGCAAGCCGTTCAGCTGGCGTGACCCGAGCGACGAGGGACCGTCGCCCGAGGTCTACGAGCTGATGGGCACGCCGCAGCCCAGCGCCGCGGCGGTCGGCGACTGATCCCGCAGCGGGCGGGGGCCTACGGGCCCTCGCCCGCCACCCACAACAGGCACGAGCAGCGCTTGCGGATGCGCTTGACCGCCTTGCGGAAGGTGCGCGGGCGCAGCCGGGCCGGATCGGGCCCGATCACCAGCAGCCCGGCGTCGCGCTCGCCCGCCACCTCGAGCAGCGCCTCGACCGGGCGCGGGCTGCGCACCCGGAGGTGCTCGACGTCGATGCCGAGCGCGGCGGTCTGCGCGACCAGCCGGCGGATCGCCTCGCGGTCCGAGTCCTCCTCCAGCTCCGCGTAGCGCATCGCCATCGACTGGGGCCAGAGCGGCATCTCGACGGCATCCACGACGATCAGCTTGACGCTGCCTTCCATCGCCGCCTGGATTGCGATCCGCGCGGCCTCGGCCTCGAAAGGCACCGCCAGCGTGGCGAGCACGACCGGGCGGTGGCGGCTGCCGTCCGCGACGAAAGGGGCGTCGGGGACGCGGCTTCGCGACCGTAGGCTGGGGCTCACTCCGCCTCCGCCTCGAGATGCCAGGTGCGTGTCAGCCGGGCAACGGCTCGCTTGTGCCGCCGGTGGACGATCGGCTTGATGTACAGGAACCACGAGAGCATCGCGACGGCGAGGCCGGCGAAGATCGGGAGCAGCTGGCGCGTCAAGGCGACCGCGAGCACGGCGAGCGCGAGCACGACCATCACACCCCAGCCACCCAGCCGGTAGCGCCGGTCGAGCGACGCGATCTCGTCGTAGTCCTCGGCCGGGATCTGCGACAGGTCGTACACCCGCCCGCAGCTCGCGCACGTCCACCGCTCGCCATAGCGGGCCCGCCCGTCCGCGCCGCAGTCGCAGCGGAGCGTAATCGTCGGCTGTTTCATCGCCCTATCTTCACTCATTCCGGCCTCCGCCCGCAAGGAGGCGACCCACGGGGTGGTGACGGCATGTGCGAATCGTCGCCCGGTGGGTGAGCGGGGTGGAGGAATCGGGGGTTGACGCTCCAATCTGTATGGGGTTTCATCCCCATTTTCCCACTCCGGAATCTTCCGGTCTCAACGGAGGGTGCAATGGCTGTTGCTTCGGTCGAGGAACGAGAACTCCTCAAGACGATCAGCTGGTTCGACGGGTTCGTGGTCGCGCTTGCGAACCCGAGCTTCCTGATCACCGCCATCGGCGGCTCCGCTCTCTCGCTGGGCGGCTGGGGGGCTGCGATCCTGTGGACGGTCTCCGTCCTGCTCGGTGCGTTGCACAACTACATCTACTCCGAGACGGCGGCGATGTTCCCCAAGCTGTCGGGAGGCATCGCGATCTACGCCCACGAGGCGTGGAAGCGGTACTTCTCGTTCATCGGGCCGATCGCGGCGTTCGGCTACTGGATCGGCTGGTCGGTCGTGCTCTCGGCGACCGGCGTCGTGGTCGGGTTCTTCGTCCAGTACGAGTGGTATCCGTCTTCGGCGACCTCGACCAGCTGGAACCACACCTGGTCGGTGTTCGGCCAGACCATCTACTTCAGCTTCCCGATCGCGCTGACGGCGCTGATCATCGTCATCATCTGGGCGTTCAATGTGTCGGGGATGCGGCCGGCGGTCTGGGTCGGCTACGTGACCGGCGCGCTGCTGATGCTGCCGCTCGCGGTGATGATGTTCCTGCCCTACCTGACCGGCGACTGGCACAGCGCCAACATGCACAACAACATCAGTGCGACGGCGGACTCGCTGGGGGCAAGCAGCTTCACGCTGATCATCGTCTGGCTGTACGCGATGTGCTGGTCGGCCTACGGGATGGAGTGCTGTGCGACGTTCGCGCCGGAGTACCACGACACCGCGCGCGACACGCCGAAGGCGCTGCGCGTGGCGGCCGTCTTCGGCGTGATCACCTACGGACTGCTGCCGATGGGCGCCATGGGCACCTTCGGCGACCAGAACCTCGACATCACCAACATCTACACGTTCATGCCCGACACGCTGCGCATCCTGCTTCCGGGGGCACTGGCCGGGCTGGCGGTCTTCTCGCTGTGCGCGGGCATCGTGCTCGCGATGAACACGGCGACCGCCGACGGATCGCGAGCGCTGTACGGCATCTCTCAGGACGGTATGACGATCCGCTGGCTGGGGAAGCTGAACAGCAAGCACGTCCCGGCCAACGCGATGACGCTGGACGCCCTGATCAACCTGGCGCTGCTGTGCACGTACGCCTACGACCCCGAGGGAGCGATCAAGATCCTGATCTTCTCGAACCTGGGGTACGTGACGTGCCACGTGTTCGCGATGTCGGGCTTCCTGCTGCTGCGCAAGGACCGGCCGAACTGGCCGCGACCGCTCAAGCTCAGTTCGATCTGGCTGCCGATCGCCGGCGCGCTTGCCGCGTTCGACGCGCTGCTGCTCGTCTGGGGCGGCTGGAACTCCGGCCTGGCGTGGGGCGATACCAGCAAGACGATCGTGTTCCAGGGTATCGGCGTGCTGCTGATCGCCGCGGTGCTGTATGTCTACCGCGTCGTCGTTCAGGACAAGCGGCCGCTGGCGCTGCGCATCTGGGCGCCCAGCATGCCCGACGAGCAGCCGCCTGAGGGCGCGGTCACCGAGTAGATCGGGAAGGGGTCAGGCACCGCCTGGTGCCTGACCCCCCGCCCCGTCAGCTGCCGCCGTTCTCGCCGGCCTCGGCCAGAAGGCGCTCTGCAAGCTCGCGCTTCTGGTCGGCCGAGAACTTCTTCAGCTCGTTGTTCAGCGCCCGCTGGTTGATGCTGACGTTCCAGTAGTCGAGCGAGTCGATGCCGAGCAGTGCCGTCTTGCCGACGAACTGCCGGAGCACCTCGTTGGTCGGGCCCATCACCCAGCCCGCCTTGCCGTCGCGCAGGTAGCGCTCCAGCTGCAGCGGCTCCTTCTTGAACGCGGTGCCGCCGCAGCAGTGGAGCATCTTGTCCACCACGTGGGCGACGTTCTTCGCCGCGTTGAACTTGATCTGCCACAGCCAGGGCAGGTAGTTGCCGCGGGCCAGCTCGTTCGTGATCTTCTTCTGCGAGCCGTCCGTGACCCGGTCGAGCGCATTGGCCACGCTGAACACGAGGTTGCGGGAGGCGTTTGTGTCCATGATCGCCTCGCCGACCGCGTCCTGGATGGTCGGGTAGTCGCAGACGCGCAGCCCGACGTCCTTGTGGGTCTTGCGGGTGGTGTGCCGGCAGGCGATGTCGATCGCGCCCAGCGAGATGCCGTTCCACGTGCCCGACGACCCGATCAGGAAGTTCGGGTCGACCGACTCGTCGTTGGAGAACGCGCCGTCGCCGACCTCGCCGACCAGCTGCTGCTCGGGGACGAACTTCCAGTCCAGCAGCAGCGTGCCCGACTGGTTGCCGCGCAGGCCCATCGCGTCCCACTCCTGCGGCTTGGCCTCGATCTCGTCCTTGTCCACCACGAACACGGACAGGTTCGAGTAGTCGCCGTTGTAGTCGGGCGACGTGGTCTGCAGGACGTAGAAGTCGGCGAACCCGGCCGACGTCGTCCACGAGGCCTTCTTCAGCACCTCGAAGCCACCGTCGACCCGGCGTGCGCCGGAGGCGATGGGGTACCAGAAGTGCGACCCGGTCTCCGGGTCGGAGTAGGAGAGGGTGCCGATCAGGCCCTCCCGGACTTTCTTCAGGTACTTCTCGATCGTGTACTCCGTGGCGCGGAGCTTGAGCGCCTCGACGGCGCCGATGTGCATCACGTAGCACATCGCGCACGATGCGTCGCCGTAGCGGGCGATCGCCTCGGTCACGTGTGCGTACATCACGTGGTTCTGGCCGAGGCCGCCCCACTCCTTGGGCAGCATCAGTCCGAGGAAGCCGTCTGGCCCCAGAGCCTCCAGGCTCTTCCGCGGGAACGTCAGCGTGCGATCGTTCTCGGCCGCAAGCGGCCGGATCGTCTCCTCGCAGATCTCCTTGAGCCGCTCGAGCAGCGCCTTCTGCTCGTCGTCGAGGAACCAGTCGGGATCGAACATCGGGTCGAGCCCGGACATAGCCGACTCGGGAGCGACCGTTGCCATGCAGCACCCCTCTCGTTTTTGAACTTCTCGGCCGCTAATCCTAGTCCCGCGGCCGAGTCGGGGTCTATGTAGGCGTCGCCACGTGGGCGGGCTCGCCGGTGTTCGGCGTCCACTCGCCCTCGGACAGGCGGAGCCGCCGCGCCAGTGCACCGGCCGTCGTGGCCTGCAGCAGCAGGGTGACGACGATGGCCGTTGCGACGATGCTGACGATCAGCTGGGCGTGCGGCGTGTGATTCGCGACGAGTAGTCCGGCGACCGCCGCGGGGACGACGCCGGTCTCGCGCGTCCAGCAGAGGAAGAGCTGTTCGGGCCGTGTCCAGCCGCCCCGCCGGTCGGGCAGCGTGCACGCGAACACGGCGACCGGGCGCGCGAACAGCAGGAACACCGCCAGCACGGCCAGCGTGGTCGCCAGGTTGTCCCACATCTCCGAGAGCGGCAGGTTTGCTCCCAGCGTGAGGAAGACCAGCATGGTCACGATGTCGGCCACGTTGGCGGTGAACACGTACATCTCGCGCTGGTGGCGCGGGTTCATCTCGAGCCCGAAGCTCCGCATGTTGCCGACGATCAGCCCGGCGATGAACGCGCCCAGGTAGCCGCTGCCGTCGACCGACTCCAGCGAGAAGTAGCCGGCGGACACGGCCAGCAGCACCGCGATGGCCGGCGACTCGCGCCAGATCCCCGAGCGCTTGCTGCAGATCGCCAGCGCGAGCGCGAAGCCGATGGCTACGCCGAGCACGGTGCTGAAGACGAGGTTGCGGGCGAAGTCGGCCACCTCCCCGGTGATCGAGACGTCGCCTGTACGGACGACGCCCGCCACTGCCAGGGCGAGGATCGCGCCGGTCGGGTCGTTGAAGGCGGACTCGGCGATCACCGTCTGTGCCAGCTTGGTCGAGACCCGGGTGCGCGCGAACAGGGGGATCAAGATCGCCGGGTCGGTGGGTGCGAGCACCGCGCCAATCAGCAGCGCGGCGTCCGCCGGCAGCCCGAAGGCGATCCCAGCGGCTGTTCCTGTGATGGCCGCCGTGATCATCACTCCCGGCACGACCAGCATGCCCAGCCCGACCGACACCGTCCGCAGCAGCGGCAACGAGAGCCCGAGGCCGCCGTAGAAGAGGATGAACGCGACCCCGACGGTCAGGATCATGCTGGCGCCGACCGAGTCCAGCGGGATGTCGATCGCATCCAGTCCCGAGGGCCCCACAGCTACCCCCAGCCCCACCATCAGGACGATCTCGGGCACGTGCACCAGGTCGCCGACCAGCCGGGCGACCAGGCCGCAGGCGAGGATCAACGACAGGGTCTGGATGACGTCATGCGCCGACACGTGCCGCGATGATAGAGGTCGGGCCCCTTGATCTTCGCGCCGGGAATTGCGGACGATGCGGCTCCTGGCGATGGCGGTTCTCTATTACTTCTCGGTGACGCAGGGCGGCGTGCCGGCTCTGATCGGCCTGTCGCTCCTCCTCGCGGTCTATCTCGCGATCGTCGAGGTGAGGCCCCTCGACTCGTCCTTCCGCGTCAAGGCTTGGTGGGTGAGCCTGGTGTTCCTCACCCACTTCATCGGCTACCTGACCCTGCGCGCGTACGTGTTCCTGCGGCGCCGTATGGACAGCGCACCGGGATGATCGCCAGTGCGCGGCGCTTCGTGCGGCCGCCGCTCGTGGCCGGCATCCTGCTGCTCGCGCTGATCGCGTTCGCATCCCGGGCATGCGACCAGAGCCGGGTGTCCGTCAGCCAGACCGAGGCGGTGGCAACCGCCCGCACCCAGATCGACTACCGGCCGGACGGGCACAGCGTCCGCTTCCTGCGCCGCGGGCTGACCCAGCATCCCTACTGGGCGGTGTCGCTGTGGACACGCAGCCCGAATGGCGACGGCTACGAGCGCGTCACCGTGGTCGTGGTCGACGCCCGCAGCGGGGAGATCTCCGAGATCACTCGCAGTCGCGCCTGACGGTAGATGGGTGTTTTCACCCATAACCCGCGGGTCCATTTCGCCCGGCCCGTCATGTAGTGTCGGCGCGCAAGTTTCGTCCCGCCGGTTGCTCCCGGCGGTGATCACGGCCCTGGCGAAAGGTGGTGGTTGGTCGATGACGACCGATCTCGTGGTGCGCGCCGCGTGCGATGGCATGCGTTGCTTGGAGGGTGAGCGATGACCGGCATGCTGGCTGTGACGCTGGACGCGCTCGCCGACCTCGACGCGAAGGTGTCGCTCGACAGCCAGATCCTCCAGGAGCAGTTCTACTTCTGGACGGTCGTGGTGATGTGGCTGATCCACGCCGGCTTCATGTCGTACGAGGCGGGCGCCGCCCGGCGCAAGAACGTGATGTCGACGGCGATCAAGAACATCCTGACGATCGCCGTCGTTACCCCGGCGTTCTACTACTTCGGCTGGTGGATCTACGGCTGCATGGAGACGGGCCTGATCCCGCAGGGTCCTGACAGCACCCAGGCCGGCCTGAACTTCTGCTCGTCGACCTATCCGTGGTCGGCGGCGATGGGACCGGATCTGGACGACCACCTCAGCGCAGTGTTCTGGGGCGCCTTCCTGCTGTTCTCATGGACGACCGGCTCGATCATGTCGGGTGCCATCATCGAGCGGGCCAGGCTGACCGCATACCTGGTCCTGACGGTCATCCTCGGCTCGGTGATCTGGATCCTCGACGCCGCCTGGGGCTGGAGCGCCGGCGGGTGGCTGACGACCGGATTCGGGTTCCACGACAGCATCGCCTCGTCGGTGGTGCACGGCGTGGCCGGCGCGTTCACCCTGGGGGTGCTGTTCCAGGTCGGTCCAAGGATCGGGAAGTACGACGTGATGGGGCGCGCCAGGACGTTCCGACCGCACAACCTGCATCTGACGCTGCTCGGTCTGATGCTGATCTTCACCGGCTTCTACGCCTTCTATGCGGCGTGCCTGGTGATCACATCGACGTCCTTCCCCGGATGGCTCAACATCTACCTGTCGCCGACCACGCTCGGGTCGATCATGTTCGCGATCACGATCGGGTTCGCAGGCGGATTCACCGGCGGCTACTTCGCCAGCCGCGGCGACCCATTCTGGACGCTCTCCGGCGGCCTCGCCGGGGTGATCTCGGTCTCGGCGGGCGCCGATGTCTACGCCCCGACGCTCGACTATCTGATCGCGATGCTCGGCGGCGGCCTGGCGGTCTACGCAGGTGGGCTGATCGAGAAGCGGTGGAGGGTCGACGATGCCGTCGGGGCGGTGGCTGTCCATGGCGTGTGCGGGTTCTTCGGGATCATCGCCGTCGGGTTGTTCGCCACCGGCTACCCGACGGGCATCAACAACGTCTCCTCCAGCTTCGGCGGTCAGATGATGGGCCTGATGACGTTCCTCCCACTCGGGTTCTTCGGCGGGTACATCCCGGCTCTCATCCTCAAGAAGGCCGGGCTGCTGCGCGTTCCGCCCGAAGTCGAGATGGAGGGCCTGGACATCGCCGAGTTCGGCGCGGACTTCTTCCCGGAGTTCGCTCATCCGCCCGAGGTGATCGTCATGCCGGACGGCGAGATCGTCGAGGCCGCACCGGTGCTCGCCGAGGCCTACGGGCAGGTGCGGCGATGAGCGGCACGACGCAGCTGATCCTGGCAATTCTCACGCAGATCGCCGTCGTCGGCTTTCTCTTCCGGTGGATGTTCCGCAAGGATCGCCGGCTGAGGGAGGAACGGCGTGCGGCCGACCGAAGGAGGGAGCCGCATGGCGCTTGAGACAGCACCTGACTGCATCGTGCAGAACGTCCCGCCCGACGCCGGGACCGTGAAGCCGTTCGAGGAGTGCCTGAACGGGTTCTTCACCTTCGGGCCGGGCGGCGCCCTGAACGCCGACCACCCGCAGACCAACCCGTTCTGGCTGGGAGCCAGCACGGGGACCATCGTCCTGGTGATCATCGGATTCGTCGCGTTCATCGTCGTGATGATCGCGTGGGTCAGGTTCGAGAACGGCAAGCTCCAGGATCAGGCCGCACGCCTTCGCGCGACCGGCAAGGTGCCGACTCCGGAGCAGCTGTGATGAGGGGGAGCAATGGCTGAGAAACAGATCGAGTTCGAACCCATGCAGACCCACGTCAAGCGGTTCGAGCAGGTGATGATTGCCATCTGCCTGGTCTGCATCGTGATCGTCGTGGTGATCACGCAGTTCACGACGTGGGGGACGCAGAACTGAGCACGCGCCGCCGGGTGTGAGGGCAGCGGCCGTCACACCCGGCGGTGCACCGTCGGTAGGAACTTGCGCGACGCGCTCCGACGACGTACAACCTCCGTGTCTGCCGGCGCGCCCCCGCCGCGAGGAAACCGCCTCGCCAGGGCCGTGGACGCGTGCGTGTGGGGTGCCCGGCGGACACCTCTCCGCTGGTGGAGATGTACGATCTGTACATGTCCGAAACGGACACACTCGAGGTCGGGGAGCGGGCCGGCCGGAGCGTCGACGCCCGCTACCTGTACCAGATCATCAACACGGTCAGCTCCTCGCTCGACCTCGACCGGGTGCTGCGCGCGATCGTCGACCTGGTCAGCGAGGCAATCGACTGCCATGCGTGTTTCGTGTACTTCGTCGAGCCCGACGACGGATCGCTGGTGCTGCGCGCCGTGTCCGATCCGTATGGCGATCTGGCGGGGCGGCTGCGGTTCGAGCGCGGCGAGGGCCTGGCCGGCTGGGTGGCCGAGCACGACCAGCCGCTGTTCATCACGGACAACGCGCTCGCCGACCCGCGGATCAAGATCGTTCCGGAGGCCGAGGAGGAGAAGTACCAGTCCTTCTGCGCCGCGCCGCTGCGCCTCAAGTCCGGCCATGTGATCGGCGTGATTGCGCTGCACGCGGAGGCGCCACGGGAGTTTCGGCGCGCCGACTCCGACTTCCTGGTGCACGCCGCCAGCCTGGTCGCGGGCGCGATCGAGAACGCGCGCCTCTACGAGGACACCCGCCGCCGGCTGGCGCTGGTCGAGGGGCTTGCCGACCTGGCTCGCGCCGTCTCGGCCGCCCCCGGCGAGGACGCGCTCCTGCCCGCGGTCGCGAAGCGGGCGCACCGGCTGCTGGGCGCCGAGCAGTGCGACGTGCTGGTGCTGGAGGACGGCGGCCGCCTGCGGGTGGGCGCCGCGTGGCCGCTTCGCGAGGACACGAGCCGGCCGCTGGACGCCAACGAGCTGGGCCTCGAGCTGGCCAAGTCCGCACGGCGGGGCGGTGACGCCGGCCGCCGGCTGGCGTCGATCCTGTGGGGCGAGGAGGCGGCCGGCACGCCGATGGTCGTGCCGATGGTGGTGACCGACGACCTGGTCGGCTTCCTGGCGCTGCGGATGCCCGAGCACCGGGCCGCGTCCGAGGCGCGCGAGATCGCGTCGTCCGTCGCCGGCCAGACCGCCGTCGCGATCCGCCGGGTGCACCTGATCGACCGGCTGACGGAGCGCAACGCGATCAAGGATCTGTTCGAGGACCTGTCGCATCGCGGCGGGTCGGCGCCCGACCTGGCCGAGCGCGCCCGCGCTCTCGGCTGCGATCTCGACCAGCCCCATGTCGTGCTCCAAGCCGCCACCCGCGCCGGCACCGCCCAGGAGCCCTGGGAGGTCGCCGCCGAATCCTTCGAGACGGCCGTCGTGCGAGCGTTCCCCGGCTCGCTGTTCGACCAGCGCGACGCGGCCCTCCGCGGGCTGGTGCGGCTGCGCGGCGGTGACGAGCGGGCGGCGCTCGAGAAGCTGCGTGAGATCCATGCGTCCGTGGCCGACCGCCACCCGCTGGCCGTCGGCGTGTCCGACCCGTGCCAGGGGCCGGCGACGTTCGCCACCGGCTTCGAGGAGGCCGACCACGCCGTCGCCGCGGCGGCGCTGGTCAGCGCCGACCCCGGTGTCGTCGGCTTCGACGACCTGGGCGCCTACAAGTACCTGCTGCGCGTCGCGCAGGACGGACGCGTCCGCGACCGCCGGGGCGAGGCGCTGCAGCGGCTGGCCGAATACGACCGTCGCCACCAGGCCCAGCTGCTGCTCACGCTGGAGGAGTACCTGCGCCGGCGGGGGAACATCGCGGCCGCCGCGCAGACCCTGTACGTGCACCCGAACACGCTGCGCCAGCGGCTCCGCCGGATCCAGGACCTGACCGGCCTCGATGTCGCCGACGAGGACTGGCTGATGATCGAGATCGAGCTCAAGCTGCTCCGCCTGGAGCAGGCGCTGGGCGCGGGCTGAGCTCCCCTTTCCCCGGCCGCCGATTCGTGACATCCTGACCCGTCTGCCGCGTCGGGAGGAGGAGATCGAACGATGGCCACTACGAGCACACGACCGCTCGCGGACGTGATCCGCCGCAAGGCGGAGGAGGATGGGATCGAGTTCGTCTTCGCGCAGTTTGTGGATATGAATGCGAAGCCGTCGGCGAAGCTGGTGCCGATCACGAACTGGGATAATATGGTGTCTGAGGGTGCGGGTTTCGCGGGGTTTGCGGCGGGGCCGATCGGTCAGACGCCGGCGTCGCCGGACATGATGGCGGTGCCTGACCTTGCGTCGTACACGGCGGTGCCGTTCAAGCCGGGGCTGGCTCGGTTTGCCTGCGACATCACGGTCGAGGGTGAGGAGTGGCCGTATTGTCCGCGGACGATCCTTCGCAGGCAGCTTGCGCGTGCCGCCGAGCTCGGGTTCACGTTCAAGGTGGGGATGGAGCTGGAGTTCTTCCTGCTGCGCGAGTCGGCGGACGGCGGGATTGAGCTGGCGGATCCGCTCGACAACTTGGCCCAGCCGTGTTACGACATGAAAGGGCTGACCCGGCAGTACGATTTCCTGTCGACGCTGTCGGGCTATGTGAACCGGCTGGGCTGGGGGTCGTACGCGAACGACCATGAGGATGCGAATGGCCAGTTTGAGTCGAACTTCGAGTTCGCGGATGCGCTGACCACGGCCGATCGGGCGATCTTCTTTCGCTACATGGTGCACGCCATGGCCCAGGAGCGGGGCATGCTGGCCACGTTCATGGCCAAGCCGTTCGGCCATCTGACGGGCAATGGCGGGCACTTCCACATGAGCCTCTGGGATCGGGACGGCGCGGTCGACCTGTTCGCCGACGACAGCGATCCGCAGGGTCTGGGCCTTTCCAAGCTGGGCTACCGCTTCACCGCGGGGCTGCTCAAGCACGCCAGCGCGTACATCGCGGTCACGGCGCCGACGGTGAACAGCTACAAGCGGCTGACGACGACGGCGGGGACGCCGACGTCGGGCGCGACGTGGTCGCCGATCTTCATCACCTACGGCGCGAACAATCGTACGCAGATGCTGCGGGTGCCGGGCGGGCACGTCGAGGACCGCACGGTGGACGGCTCGTGCAACCCGTACCTGGCGATGGCCGTGATCCTGGCAGCCGGGCTGGACGGCGTCGAGAACGAGCTCGACGCGGGCCCGTTCAACGACGCCAACCTGTACACGATGACCCGCGCGGAGCTGAAGGCGGCGGGGATCGAGCTGCTGCCCGCCAACCTGCTGGACGCGACCCGCAACCTGGCGGAGGACGACGTCATCCGCAAGGCGCTGGGCAACACCGGCACCGAGGACTACGTGGACTACTACGTCAAGACCAAGCAGGAGGAGTGGAGCGCCTACCACGAGCAGGTCACGCCGTGGGAGGTGCAACGCTACCTCACGCTCTTCTAGCGTGGACCGATTCACATCCGCACATACGGCGGCGGTGAATTGTTCTTCGCCTCGGCACTGCCTTCCAGTGCCGGAGATCCGTACCATCTGCCCAGGTCCCGGCCCGGTCGGACGGGCGCGGACCGGCACGTGGGCTGTGTTCAATCCTCTATAAGAGGTCGCCCACCGGCGCGACCGGCAAACGACCAAGGTGCGACATTGAGCTTCATCCTGACCTGTCCAAACTGCGGGCCCCGCCCGGTTGACGAGTTCGGCTACGGAGGCGAGGTGACGAACCGGGTCACCTCCTCCGAGGACGAGCGCGAGCTCTTCTCCTACCTCTACTTCCGGCGCAACGTCGCCGGCGATCAGCGCGAGTGGTGGTTCCACTCCAGCGGCTGTCGCGAATGGTTCCAGGCCGAGCGCAACACCGATCGCAACCAGGTGCTGCAGGTCGCGCGTCCGGGGGCGCTGCAGTGAGCCGGCTGAGCGAGCGCCGCGGCGAGCTGATCGACCGCGGCCGCACCATCACCTTCAGCTGGGAGGGTAAGACCTACAAGGGCCACAAGGGCGACACGATCGCCTCGGCCCTGTACGAGGCCGGCGTCCGCGTCTTCTCCCGATCGTTCAAGTACCATCGCCCGCGCGGGCTGATGTGCTGCTCCGGCCAGTGCCCGAACTGCCTGGTCGAGGTGGACGGCGAGCCCACCGTGCGCGCCTGCATGACGCCCATCGAGCAGGGCATGGAGGTCAACCACCTGAACGCGTGGCCGTCGCTCGAGCGCGACTTCCTGCACATGGTCGGCAAGGCGACGCCGTCGTTCGGCATGCAGGTCGGCTTCTACTACAAGACCTTCATTCGGCCCCGCCGGCTGTGGCCGTTCTACGAGAAGATCCTGCGCAACGCGGCTGGGCTCGGCCGGCTGGACGAGGAGCACCGTCGCACCGACCGGTACGAGAAGGTGCACCGCCACGTCGACGTGCTGGTGATCGGCGGCGGGCAGTCCGGGCTGGAGGCCGCCACCCAGGCGGCGTCCGAGGGCAAGCACACGGTCGTGATCGAGGAGGGCTTTGCGCTGGGCGGCCGTCTCGCCTATGGCACGGCCGACGAGATGCGCGAGCGCGACGCGCTGGTCGACGCGGCGCGCGCGGCCGGCGTCGAGTTCCTGCAGCCCGCGTACGCCGGCGGCGTCTACGAGGGGCTACTGGTGCCGGTGTTCCAGGGCAAGACGATGTACCGCTTCCGCGCCGCGGAGCTGGTGCTGGCCACGGGCTCGATCGAGCAGCCCCTGGTGTTCGGCAACAACGACCTGCCCGGCATCATGCTGGGCGGCGCGGCGCGCCGGCTCGCCAATCAGTTCCGCATCGCCCCGGGCGGCCAGGCCGTCGTCGTCACGTCGGGCGATGAGGGCATCGTCGCCGCCAGTGACCTTGCCGCGGCCGGAGTCGAGGTGGTCGCGGTCGCCGACTCGCGCGACGTCGAGACCGACGTCCGGCTTTCGGACGCGGGAATCGAGCACCTGACGGGCTTCACGCCCGTGCGGGCCAAGGGTTCGAAGCACGTTACCGGCGTCGTCGTCGCCAGGGACGGCGAGGAGCGCACATTCGGCTGCGACCTGCTGGTGGTGTCCGGGCGCAGCGCCGGCGCCTACGGCTTCCTCTCGCAGGCCGGCGGCAGCATCCGCTACGACCGCGAGCAGGGTCGCTACGTCCCGGACGTGGTGCCGGAGGGCGTGCGGGTGGTCGGCGAGCTGGCCGGCGCCGCGGCGGCCGGCGGCGCCGTGCCGGCCAAGGCGAAGGACTCGGGCTGCAAGCAGTTCGTCTGCTTCTGCGAGGACGTCACCACCAAGGACGTCAACCTGTCGGTCAGCGAGGGGTTCGCGTCGCTGGAGCTGTCCAAGCGCTACACCACGGTCACCATGGGGCCGTGCCAGGGCCGGATGTGCCACCGGAACTCCGGCCTGGTGATCGCCGACGAACTGGGCGTCGACCCCGAGGAGCAGCGGGTCGGCGTGACCACGGCGCGGCCGCCGCACAACCCGACCAGCTTCTCGCTGCTGGCCGCCCGCGGGTACGAGCCGGTGAAGCGCACGAGCACGCACCACTGGCATGCGGAGCACGGCGGCAAGATGCTGTGGGCCGGCGACTGGAAGCGGCCGTACGACTACGGCGACGCCGGCTCCGAGGTGGCCGCGGTGCATGACTCGCTCGGGCTGATCGACGTCTCCACGCTGGGCAAGATGATCGTCCGCGGGCCCGACGCCGCCGCCTTCCTGGAGCGGATCTACCCGAATCGCTTCGGCGACATGAAGCTGGCGCGCGTCCGCTACGGCATCGTCTGCGGGGACGACGGGTCGGTGCTGGACGACGGCACCGTGGCCCGCGTGTCCGAGGACGAGTACTACGTGACGACCACCTCGTCGGGTGCGGGCGGCATGGAGCAGTGGTTCACCTGGTGGAACGCGGTCTGGGGGATGGACGTCGAGATCGTCAACGTCACCTCCGCGGTGGCGGCGTTCAATCTGGCGGGGCCGAAGGCGCGCGAGGCGCTGGCGCCGCTGACGGCGTTCGACCTCTCGAACGAGGCGTTCCCGTACCTGGGCGCCGGCCACGCCGAGATCGCGGGTGTGCCCTGCCTGCTGCTGCGGATCGGCTTCGTGGGCGAACTCGGCTACGAGATCCATCTGCCGACGGCCGCCGGCGAGTACCTGTGGGACGCGCTGATGGATGCCGGGGCGGAGCACGACGTCCGGCCGTTCGGCCTCGAGCCGCAGCGGGTGCTGCGCCTCGAGAAGATGCACGTGATCGTCGGCCAGGACACGAACGCCGAGTCCAACCCGTTCGAGGCCGCCATGCCGTGGATCGTCAAGCTGGACAAGGAGAGCGACTGGATCGGCCGCTACCAGCTCGAGTATCTGAACCGGCGCGGAAACCGCAACGAGCTGGTCGGCTTCGTGTGCGACAACGGCAAGACGCCGGTCGAGGGCTCGCAGGTGATCGGCGCCGACGGCGATCCCGCGGGCCGGATCACCAGCTCCCGCTTCTCGAAGCGGCTGGGCCGGGCGATCGGCATCGCCTGGGTGCCGGTGGCGTCCTCCGAGGAGGGGACGCGGATCGACATCTCCGACCCGACCGGCGCCAGGATCCCGGCGGTCGTCACGCACAAGGCCTTCTACGACCCGGATGGAGAGAGGTTGCGCTCATGAGCGACTCGTTCGCGTTCCTGTCGCCCGCCGCGGTGCGGTCCACGGACGGCCACCGGCCGCTGCTGCGCACCCCGATCGAGCGAAGCCACATCGCGGCCGGCGCCACGATCGAGGAGGCCGGCGGCTGGCGGATCGCCCGCTACGACGTCGAGCCGGGCGAAGCGTGGCTGGCCGACGTGTCCCACACCGGCAAGCTGGACGTCCGCGGCGACGCGGCGCGCGTCGACGAGCTGACGGGGGGCGCCGACCTGGGCGCCGCCAGCCACCACGACGGCGTCTGGACGCTGCGCATCTCGCCGACCCACGCCGCCGTGATCTGCCCGTTCGAGCGCGTCACCGACCTCAGCGAGCGGATCGGCGCGGGCGTGACCGACATGACGTGCGGCTGGGCGGCGTTCACGCTCGGCGGCCCCGCCATGCGCGAGGTGTTCATGCGCTCGTCGAGCCTCGACGTCCGCGAGAGCCGGTTCCCGGGCGGCCGCTGCATGGCCGGGTCGGTGATGCGGGCGGGGACGATCCTGCTCAACGAGGGCGACCGCTTCCGCATGCTGGTCAACTGGGAGCTCGGCGAGTATTTCTGGGATGCGATCCTGGACGCCGGAGTGAACTTCGGGATCGCGCCGGTCTCCGCGAGCGTTGCGCTGCGCGAGGGGGTGGCCGTCTGATGCTGGGTCTGTTGCGAAAGCACAAGTACTTCCGCTCGCACGACCTCAAGTCGAGCTACGACGTCGTCATCATCGGCGCCGGAGCACATGGCCTGGCCACGGCCTATTACCTGGCCAAGCGCCACGGGCTGAAGCGGATCGCGGTGCTCGACAAGAGCTACATGGGCGCCGGCGCCTCCGGACGCAACACCACCATCATCCGCTCCAACTATCTGACCGCGGAGGGGGCGAGGTTCTACGAGGAGAGCGTCAAGATCTACGAGTCGCTGTCCCAGGACCTCGACTTCAACATGCTGTTCAGCCAGCATGGGCACCTGACGCTGGCCCACTCCGACCGGTCGCTGAACACGATGATGGAGCGCGCCGAGGTGAACCGGCTGGTGGGCGTCGACTCGCGCGTCGTCTACCCGGACGAGGTCAAGGAGCTGTGCCCGCAGCTCGATACGTCCGATCACCCGACGTTCCCGATCCTGGGCGCGCTGTACCACCCGCCCGGCGGCGTGATCCGCCATGACGCCGTGGTCTGGGGCTACGGCAAGGAGGCCGACAAGCTCGGCGTCGAGATCCACCAGTACACCGAGGTGACGGGGATCAACGTCGAGAACGGCCGGGTCACCGGCGTCGAGACCAACCGTGGCACGATCGCCTGCGGCACGGTCATCTCGTGCGTCGCCGGCTGGAGCACCCTGACCTGCGACATGGTCGGAGTGCCGCTGCCGCTGACCACCCACATCCTGCAGGCCTGCGTCACCGAGCCGGTGAAGCCGCTGCTGGACAAGATCATCGTGTCCGGCACGCTGCACATCTACATCAGCCAGTCCGACCGCGGCGAGTTCGTGATGGGCTCGGAGATCGAGCCGTACTCGGGCTACTCGCCGATCTCGACGTTCCGGTTCATCGAGGACCTGGCGATGCACATGATCGAGCTGTTGCCGATGCTCGGCCACGCCAAGATCCTGCGGCAGTGGACGGGCCTGTGCGACGTCTCGCCCGACTACTCGCCGATCATGGGGCTGACCGAGGTGGACGGCTTCATCATCGACGCCGGCTGGGGCACCTACGGCTTCAAGGCCTCTCCGATCGTCGGTCGCACGATCGCCGACCTGGTCGGCACCGGCACCACCCCCGATCTGATCCATCCCTTCCGGCTGGCCCGCTTCTACGAGGACGAGCTCGTCTCCGAGCGCGGCGCCGCCGCAGTCAGTCACTGAGGAAAGGCACATGACCACGATGACGATGAAGAGCAGCCTGGAGATCGCGCAGGAAGCAACGCTCCGGCCGGTGATGGACATCGCCAGGGAGATCGGCCTGGAAGAGGACGAGGTCGACCTGTACGGGCGGTACAAGGCCAAGATCAGCCTGGGCGCGATCGACCGCCTGGCCGGCGCGCCGGACGCGAAGATCGTCTGCGTGTCGGCGATCACGCCGACCAAGGCGGGCGAGGGCAAGACCACCACGTCCGTGTCGCTGACCCAGGGACTGGGCCACATCGGCAAGCGCCCCGTGCTGTGCCTGCGCGAGCCGTCGCTCGGCCCGATCTTCGGGATCAAGGGCGGCGCGGCGGGCGGCGGCTACACACAGGTCGTTCCGATGGAGGATCTGAACCTCCACTTCACGGGCGACTTCCACGCCGTTGCCGCAGCGAACAACATGCTCGCCGCGTTCATCGATCGTCACATCTTCTACGGCAACGAGTGCCGGATCGCCCCGCATGGCGTCGCCTGGCGGCGGGCCGTGGACATGAACGACCGCAACCTGCGCAACATCGTCAGCGGCCTCGGCGGCCCGACCCACGGGATCCCCCGCGAGACCGGCTTCGACATCGTCGCCGCTTCCGAGGTGATGGCGATCATGGGTATGGCCACCTCGCTGCAGGACCTGCGCAAGCGGGTCGGGTCGATCACTGTCGCCTACGACCTCGACGGCAATCCGGTCACCGCCGAGCAGATGGGCTGCGCCGGCGCGATGACGGTGCTGCTCAAGGACGCGCTCAAGCCGAACCTGATCCAGACGCTCGAGGGCCAGCCCTGCTTCATGCACATCGGCCCGTTCGGCAACATCGCGCACGGCAATAGCTCGATCGTGGCGGACCTGCTGGGCAAGAAGGTGGGCGACTATCTGATCACCGAGGCCGGCTTCGGCTCCGACCTGGGCATGGAGAAGTTCATGGACATCGTCTGCCGCGCGGGCGGGTTCGGCCCGAATGCGGTGGTGATGGTGGCAACGGCCAAGGCGCTCAAGCACCACGGCGGCAACCTCGAGGCGACCGGCGCCGAGGGCCTGAAGGCGATCGAGGAGGGTTCGAAGAACCTCGAGCGCCACATCCTGAACGCCAAGGAGTTCGGCGTCCCCTGCGTCGTCGCCGCGAACCGCTTCCCGACCGACACGGACGAGGAGGTGGCGCTGGTGCAGAAGCTGGCGATGGAGTACGGCGCCCACGCGGCCGTGCTCAACGAGGGCTTCGGCCGCGGCGGCGAGGGCGCGGCCGAGATGGCCGAGGCGGTCGCCGACGCCTGCGAGCAGCCGAACAGCTTCCACTTCGTCTACGAGGACTCGGATCCGATCGACGTCAAGATCGAGAAGATCGCGACCAAGATCTACCGGGCGGAGGGCGTCGACTTCCTGCCGGCGGCCCGGCAGAAGATCGACCAGTTCACCAAGGACGGCCTCACCGGCCTGTCGATCTGCATGGCGAAGACGCACCTCTCTCTGTCCGCGGACGCGGCGCTGACCAACGCGCCGACCGGATACCGGATCCCGGTGCGGGACATCCGCCCGTACACCGGTGCCGGGTTCCTGACGGCGCTCTGCGGCGACATCATGCAGATGCCGGGGCTGGGTAAGACACCTGCCGGATTCAACGTCGACATCGACAAGGACGGCAAGACTGTCGGACTCTTCTAGCGACCCCTACCTGTCGCGCTCGGTCGCCGATCTGCTGGACGACATGGCCGACCGGACGCCGGCGCCCGGCGGCGGCGCGGCGGCGGCGCTGACGTGCGCGATGGGTGCGGCGCTGGTCGAGATGGCGACGTCGTTCGGCTCGGCCCATGGGTTGGACCGCGTGCGCGCACGGGCGCACGAGATCCGCGAGGAGGTGTCGCTGCTCGCGCACGCGGACGGCGTCGCGTACGGCCACGTGCTGGATGCGCTGCGCGCGTCGGGCGACGAGCGCCACCGGCAGCTGGACGGCGCGGTGTCGGAGGCGATCGCCGTGCCGATGCGCGTGCTCGAGCTGGCGTCGGAGGTGGCCACTCTGGCGGCCGACGTTGCCGAGACCGGCAACAGGAACCTCGAGGGCGACGCCCTGGCCGGCTCGCTGCTGGCCGAGGCGGCGGCCCGCTCGGCCGCGACGCTGGCGCAGATGAACGTCAGCATGCTCTCGCGCGGGTCGATCGCCGACGCGCAGCTCGAGAAGCTGCGCCCGGCCCTGGCGCGGGCCACCCGCGCGCGGGAGCGCGCGGTCGAGGCCTACGCCGCCATCTAGGTCACAGGTACTTCTTGAACCAGCCGAGGATGCGCTCGGCGCGGTCGATGCGCCGGTCAGGGCGCGCCAGGTAGCGCATCCCATGCGAGCTCTCCGGGAAGAGCACGTACTCCACCTCGCGCTCGAGCGCCCGCAGGGCGACGAACAGCTGCTCGTTGTCGGACGGCGGGCAGCGCAGGTCGGCCTCGCCCTGGAGGATCAAGAGCGGCGTGGTGATGTTCACGACGTTGCGCAGCGGGGACTGCCGCCACAGGCTGTCGATGCCCTCCGGCGTCAGCGTCGTCCCCAGGCCCTCTGACTCGTTGTACATCACGCCGAAGTCGCAGTTCGCGAACGCCGCGACCTGGTTGGCGACGCCGTTCGAGGAGACAGCGGCGGCGAACCGGTCGCTGGTGCCGACCAGCCAGTTGACCATGAAGCCGCCGTACGAGTTGCCGTAGCAGCCGAGCCGCTTGGGATCGGACAGGCCGGCCTTGACCAGGTGGTTCAGCACCGCATGGCAGTCGGCGGCGTCGACGCCACCCCAGTCGCCGAGCAACGGGGCGATCCAGTCGCGGCCGCGGTTGTACGAGCCGCGGATGTTCGGCCGGACGACGCGGTAGCCGGCGGACGCCCACATCTTCGTGTCGTGGTTCGGCGAGCGGTTCCAGGCCCACGTCGGGCCGCCGTGGATCTCGAGGATCGTCGGCAGCGGCCGCTTGCGCGCGTTCGGCGGCGACAGCACGAACGCCTGGATCTTGCCGCCCGGACCGCGGATCTCGAGCTCCTCCTGCGCGGGCTGCGCCCGGCCGCGCGACCACGCCTGGCCGCTGCGCGTCAGCTGCCGCGGCGCCACCCCTGGCTCGACCGCGTACACGTCCGGATCGCTGACAGCGCCCAGCGTCATCAGCGCGACCGTGTTGCCGCCGCCCTCCGAGACCGCCTGCACGCCGGGGCCGAGCGCGGGATCGACCAGCGGCGGGCCGATGCCCTCGTCGGTCACGCGGAACGGGATCTCGTTGCCATCGTCGTGGACGATCGTCAGCCGCTCGTCGGTGGTGACGCCCTCGCCGGCGAAGCGGTCGAGCTCGGCGGTCAGCGGGACGGCCGTGCCGTTGCGCTCGACGCGGTAGAGCACCTGCGGGTCGTCCGACATGGCCGGGTGGCGCATCACGGCGACGCACACCGGCGTGCCGTCGGCGTCGAACGAGGCGCGCACCGCGTGGCCGGGGAGCTTCGAGCGGACGCGGACGCGCCGGCTGCGGACGTCGACGACGTGCAGCTGGGCCAGGGGATCGATGTCGCGGCGCTCCCCGCGGTCGGCGAGAAAGCCGATCTGCGTACCGTCGGGATGCGGGGTGACGCACGACGCAAACCAGGGACCCTCGGTCAGCCGCCGCGCGCGTCCGCTCAGCTGCACCAGGTGGACGTGCGTCGGGTGGTCGAGCAGCCCGTCGTCGTCCGACCGCCAGTCGACCCGGCGCAGCACGCGGGCCGTGGCGGTGCCCTTCTCGCGCTCGCCCACCAGGACGTGCGACTCGCCGTCGGTGGCGATCACCGCGACGGCGCGCCCGTTCGGCATCCATTCGAACTCGGTGACTCCGCGCTTGAACTCGGTCAGCCGCGTCGCGTCGCCGCCCTCCATCGGCAGCAGCCACACCTGCGTGATCTCGTTCTCGCGGTCGGACGTGAACGCCAGCGTCGCGCCGTCGGGCGAGAAGCGGGGCCGGCCGTCGGTCCACGCGCCGCCGGTCAGCCGGCGGGCGCGCCCGCCGCGGTAGGGGACGATCCACAGGCCGGTGCGGTCGGCGCCCTCGACGACGGTGCGCTCGGCATACACGACCTGCCGGCCGTCGGGGGACACCGCGATCTCGCCGATCAGGCGTTGTCGCAGCAGATCCTTCGGAGTGAGGCGGTTGGTGGTGGGCATTCGCGGAGTATCCCGGATCGCGGCCCGACTCGATACACTCGGGACGTCTCGATGCGTGTCCTACTCGTTGGATCCGGCGGGCGCGAGCACGCACTCGCGTGGGGGCTGGCGCGTTCGCCGCTGCTGGGCGAGCTGCACGCCGCGCCCGGGAACCCCGGGATCGGGGATGTCGCCACGCTGCACGACGTGGCCGTCGGCGACCACGAAGGCCTGACCGAGCTCGCCGGCTCGCTGGCCGTCGACCTGGTCGTGGTGGGACCGGAGGCGCCGCTGGTCGGCGGCCTCGTCGACCGCCTGGAGGACGCCGGCATCGCCGCGTTCGGGCCGCGCGGGGCGGCGGCGCAGCTGGAGGGGTCGAAGACCTTCGCCAAGTCGGTGATGGACGCCGCCATGGTGCCGACGGCAGGGTTCGCGGTGTGCGACACGCCGGCGGCGGCGCAGATGGCGATCGCCGACGCCAACGGCAACGTCGTGATCAAGGCCGACGGCCTGGCCGCCGGCAAGGGCGTGTTCGTCTGCTCGTCGGTGGCCGAGGCCGAGGCGGCGGTGCAGTCCTGCCTGATCGACCGGCGGTTCGGCTCGGCCGGCGCGCGTGTGCTGGTCGAGGAGCGCCTGGAGGGGCCCGAGGTCTCGCTGCTCGCCCTGTGCGACGGCGAGACGGTGGTGCCGCTGGCGCCCGCCCGCGACCACAAACGGCTGGGCGACGGCGACGTCGGGCCGAACACAGGCGGCATGGGCTGCTACTCACCGACGCCGGACGTCCCGCCGGAGCTGGTCGAGCAGATCGTCGCCACCGTGCACCGGCCGGTGGTCAACGAGCTGGCCCGCCGCGACATGCCGTTCCGCGGCTGCCTGTACGCGGGGCTGATGCTGACCGCCGACGGGCCGAAGGTGCTGGAATTCAACGTCCGGTTCGGCGATCCCGAGGCGCAGGTGCTGATCCCCCGGCTGGAGGGAGACCTGCTGGACGCCCTGCAGCGGTGCGCGACCGGCGCGCTGCTCGGCTCGGCGCTGGGTGTCTCGCGGCGTTCGTGTGTGACCGTGGTGATGGCCGCGCCCGGCTATCCGGATGCGCCCGAGGACGGCATACCGATCGGCGGTGTGGGCGCCGCCGGCGAGCTCGAGGACGTGATGGTCTTCCACGCCGGCACCGCGCTACGGGACGGCCGCCTCGTCTCCGCCGGCGGCAGGGTGCTGAACGTCACCGCGCTGGGCGACGACCTGGCGGACGCCCGGCGCCGCGCGTACGCGGCCGTCGATGCGATCGAGTTCCCCGGCGAACAGCACCGTATGGACATCGGCGCCGCGGCGGCGGTCGAGCAGCATGCCTGAGCCGCAGCCGCTGCCGCAGGTGCATCCGGTCTGGGAGGAGCTGGAGGCGGCCGGCCCGCAGGTCGGCATCGTGATCGCGACCGAGGCCGACCGCGAGATCATCTCCGCCGCCTGCGACGAGCTGTTGGAGCGGGCGATCACGTTCGAGCTGAAGGTGCTGTCCGCGCATGGCGACCCGCGCGAGGTGGCGGAGTACGGCTCGACCGCGGCGCTCCGCGGCCTGCGTGTGATCGTCGCTGCGGCCGGCGGCGCGGCCGCACTGCCCGGGGTGCTGGCGAGCTACACCGAGCTGCCGGTGATCGGCATCCCGATCCGCCGCCAGGAGATGGGGCTGGGCGGCTTCGACGCACTGTTGTCCGTCGTGCAGATGCCCGAGGGCGTGCCGGTCGCCTGCATGGCCGTGAACGGCGCGAAGAACGCGGCGATCTACGCCGCCAAGATCCTGGCCCAGGGCCAGGGACCGCCGGCGCAGCTCTGACCCCGGCACGGCGGTTCACCGGCGGGGGCGGTCAGGGCCGGTTGGTAGACTCGTTCCAGCCGTGATCTCCCGTTACACCCGCCCTGAGATGGGCGCCGTCTGGTCGGACGAGCGCCGGTTCCAGCGGTGGCTCGACGTCGAGATTGCGGCGATGGCGGGGTGGGCCGACCTGGGTGTCGTC
Organism: uncultured Actinomycetes bacterium; assembly: GCA_963720885.1. GTDB lineage: Bacteria > Actinomycetota > Thermoleophilia > Gaiellales > JAICJC01 > DATLLN01. The sequence goes on from CAVRGW010000004.1 coordinate 57,739, forward strand.
CCCGCTGACGCCGTCGCCGCGGTGCGCAGCCGGGCCTCCATCGACGTCGCGCGCATCCTCGAGATCGAGTCGCGCACGCACCACGACGTGCTCGCGTTCACCGAGTCGGTGTCCGAGCAGGTCGGGCCCGAGGCGCGGTGGTTCCACTACGGGCTGACCTCGTCGGACGTCGTCGACACCGCGCTCGCGCTGCAGCTGCGCGACGCCGGTGAGCTGCTGCTGGCTGCCGTCGACCGCGCCGAGCGTGCGGTGCTGGTGCGCGCCGAGGAGCATCGCCACACCCCGACCATCGGCCGGACGCACGGCGTTCACGCCGAGCCGACGACCTTTGGCCTCAAGCTGCTGGGCTGGGTGACCGAGCTCCGCCGCGACCGCGACCGGCTGGCCGCCGCCCTCGAGGGCGTGCGCGTCGGAAAGCTGTCCGGCGCCGTCGGCACCTACGCCAACTGCGATCCCCGCGTCGAGGACTTCGCCCTGTCGGCGCTCGGGCTGGAGCGTGAGGACGTCGCGACGCAGGTGATCCCCCGCGACCGGCACGCGACCCTGCTCGCGGCGATCGCGATCACCGGCTCGTCGCTCGACCGGTTCGCCACCGAGATCCGCCACCTGCAGCGCACCGAGGTGCGCGAGGCGCTGGAGCCGTTCGCGGCGGGCCAGAAGGGCTCGTCGGCGATGCCGCACAAGCAGAACCCGATCATCAGCGAGCGGATCAGCGGACTGGCCCGGGTGCTGCGCGCCAACGCCCAGGTCGGGTTCGAGAACGTGCCGCTGTGGCATGAGCGCGACATCTCGCACTCCTCCGCCGAACGCGTCGTCCTGCCGGACTCGATGATCGGGCTGGATTACATGCTCGACCGGTTCAACTGGCTGATCGAGGGCCTGGTCGTGGACGGCGAGCGGATGATGCGCAACTTGGAAGCGTCACACGGGCTCGTGTTCTCCGGCCGGGCGCTGCTGGCGCTGGTGGAGTCCGGGATGTCCCGCGAGGACGCGTACGAGGTAGTCCAGCGAAACGCGCTGCGGGCCTGGGACGAGGGACTGCCGCTGCGCGGCCTGCTGGAGGTCGACCCCGAGGCTGCCCGCGTCCTGGACGAGGCCGAGCTCGACCGTGTCTTCGACCTCGACGGCTTCCTGCGCCACGTCGACGACGTGTTCGACCGCACCACCGAGCGGCTGGGGCTGACCCGTGCCTGACGATCTGGCACGCGCCCACGAGGCATCCGGCAAGGTGCGTGAGCTGTACCGCTACGGCGACACGATCCTGATGGTCGCCTCCGACCGCATATCGGCCTTCGACGTGATCATGCCGACGCCGATCCCGCACAAGGGCCGGGTGCTGACGGCGCTGTCGCGGTTCTGGTTCGACCAGACGGCCCACATCGTCCCCAACCACATGATCTCGATCCTGCCCGAGGCGTTCGCCGCGCAGGCCGCGGAGGATCCCGACCTGATCGGCCGCTCGATGCTCGTCCAGCGGCTGACGATGCTGCCGATCGAGTGCGTCGTCCGCGGCTACCTGGCCGGCTCGGGCTGGAAGGACTACCAGGCCACCGGCGCCGTGTGCGGGCACTCCCTGCCGTCCGGCCTCCGCGAGTCCGACCAGCTGCCGAACCCGATCTTCACGCCGGCCACGAAGAACACCGAGGGCCACGACATCAACATCGACCGTGCGACCGCGCAGCTGTTGATCGGCGAGGAGCGGGTGGCCAAGATCGAGGAGCTGTCGCTGGCGGTGTACGAGGCCGGCGCGGCCTTCGCCCAGCAGCGCGGCCTGATCCTGGCGGACACCAAGATGGAGTTCGGCATCGACCAGATCGGCGAGCTGGTGCTCGGCGACGAGCTGCTGACGCCGGACTCGTCGCGGTTCTGGCCGGCCGACGGCTACGCGCCCGGCGGCCCCCAGCCGTCGTTCGACAAGCAGTACGTGCGCGACCACCTGGAGACGCTCGACTGGGACAAGACGCCGCCCGGACCCGAGCTGCCGCCCGAGGTCGTCGAGGGCACGCAGCGCCGGTACTTCGAGGCCTACGAGCGGCTCGTCGGTGAGCCGTTCGGTGACTACCTGCAACGGATGGGAGTGACATGAAGGTGACCGTGCTGGTCAGACCGCGCGACGGCATCCTCGATCCGCAGGGGGAGGCTGTCCGCCGGTCGCTGGCCGGGCTCGGCTACCCGGCGGCGGATGTCCGCGCGGGCAAGGTGTTCGACCTCGAAGTCGACGGCGGCGACGAGGAGCAGGTGCGGCGGATCGCCGGAGAGATCGCCGAGAAGGTGCTCTCGAACCCGCTGATCGAGCAGTACGAGGTCGAGCTGGTGGGCGCGTGACGCGGGTCGGCGTCGTGGTGTTCCCCGGGTCGTGCGACGACCGCGACGCGATGCGCGCCGTCGAGACGATGGGCGCGGAGCCGGTCGCACTGTGGCATGGCGACGCCGACCTGCGCGGGGCCGACGCCGTGCTCGTGCCCGGCGGCTTCTCCTACGGCGACTATCTGCGCCCGGGTGCCCTGGCATCGTTGTCTCCAGTGATGACGGCGGTGCGGACGCACGCCGGCGCGGGGCGCCCGGTGCTGGGCGTCTGCAACGGCTTCCAGGTGCTGACCGAGACTCGGCTGGTGCCCGGCGTGCTCCGCACAAACGCCTCGATGCAGTTCAGGTTCGAGGATGCCAACCTCGTGGTCGAGCGCGAGTCGCCGTGGCTGCCGGCGCGGATCGCCGGAGACGTGCTGTCGATTCCGATCAAGCACCACGACGGCTGCTGGTTCGCCGAGCCCGAGGCCGTCGCCGAGCTGGACGCGCGCGGTCAGGTGCTGCTGCGCTATCGCGAGAACCCCAACGGCTCGGTCGGCTCGATCGCCTGCGTGACCAACGAGCGAGGCAACGTCGCCGCCCTGATGCCGCACCCGGAGCATGCCGTCGACCCCCTGCTCGGCTCGACCGACGGCCGCGTGCTGCTGCAGGGGATGCTCGACCTGGCCCGCCAACCGGTGGCCGTGTAACCGGTCGATCTGCCCCGTGGGGTAGCATTCCTCAGGCCTTGAATGCCGTCTCGCCAGAGCCGCTGCATCGCACCCTCGGGCTGACCGACGGGGAGCTCGGGCGTATCCAGGAGCTGCTGGGCCGCGATCCGAACGACTTCGAGCTGGCCGTCTACTCGCTGCTCTGGAGCGAGCACTGCGGCTACAAGCACTCGCGGCTGCTGCTCCGCCGGTTTCCGACGTCCGGTGAGCGGGTGCTCCAGGGTCCGGGGGAGAACGCCGGCGTGATCGACGTGGGCGACGGGCTCGCCGTTGCGCTCAAGGTCGAGAGCCACAACCACCCGTCTGCGGTCGAGCCGTTCCAGGGCGCGGCAACCGGTGTCGGCGGCATCCTCCGCGACATCTTCGCGATGGGCGCACGGCCGATCGCCATCCTCGACTCGCTGCGCTTCGGCGAGCTGGACGACGACCGCCAGCGGCACCTGTTCACCGGCGTCGTGGCCGGTGTTGGCTCCTACGGCAATTGTGTCGGCGTCGCCAACGTGGGGGGCGAGGTCGAGTTCGACGACTCCTACGAGCACAACACACTGGTCAACGCGATGTGCGTCGGCCTCCTGCCGGCCGAGAAGCTGACGCGGGCCAAGGCCACCGGCCCGGGCAACCTGGTCGTGCTGTACGGGTCGAAGACCGGTCGCGACGGCATCGGCGGCGCGTCGGTGCTGGCCTCGCAGGGCTTCGACGAGAGCTCGGCGGACAAGCGGCCGAGCGTGCAGATCGGCGACCCCTTCACCGGCAAGAAGCTGATCGAGTGCACGCTCGACCTGCTCGACCGCGGGCTGCTGGCCTCGCTGCAGGACCTGGGCGCGGCCGGGCTCGCGTCGTCGCTCAGCGAGATGGCGGCGAGTGGCGGGGTCGGCATCGATGTCGACCTCTCGGCGGTGCCGCTGCGCGAGGCGGACATGGAGCCGTTCGAGATCATGATCTCCGAGTCGCAGGAGCGGATGGCCGCCGTGGTCGAGCCGGGACGGCTGGACGAGGTGCTGGGCGTGTGCGCTCGCTGGGACCTGGATGCGACGGTGATCGGGTCGGTCACCGCCTCGGGCCTGCTGCGGGCGTTCGCCGGTGGCGCCGAGGTGGGGTCGATGCCGGTCGACACGCTGGTCGACGGCGCGCCCCGCTACAAGGTCGCGCAGGAGCGGCCTGCCCGGCTCGAGGACCAGCCCCGCCTGTTCGCCGAGCCGGCCGACCCGTCGGCCGCGCTGCGCGCGCTGCTCGGCTCGACGGACTGCGGCAGCCGGCGGTGGGTGACCCGTCAGTACGACCAGCTGGTCGGCTCGGGCACGGTGGTGCGGCCGGGCGGCGACGCCTCGGTGGTGCGGCTGACGCCCTCGGCTCGTGCGATCGCTGTCTCCCTCGACGGCAACGGCAGGCGGACGTCGCTCGACCCGCGGCGCGGCGGGATGAGCATCGTCTGCGAGGCGGCCCGCAACGTCGCCTGCACGGGAGCGCGGCCGGCCGCGATGACGAACTGCCTGAACTTCGGTAACCCCGAGACCGGCGAGGTCGGCTACGAGCTGGCCGAGTCGATCGAGGGCATGTCGCTGGCCTGCGAGGCGCTCGACCTGCCGGTGGTGTCGGGCAACGTCTCGCTCTACAACGAGCACTTCGGCCGGGCGATCCACCCGACGCCGGTGGTCGGCGTCGTGGGGGTGCTGGACGACGCGTCCCTGGCCGTGCGCGCCGGGTTCCGCGAGACCGGCGACGTGGTGCTGCTGGCCGGCGACGGCGAGGCGGCGCTCGACGGATCGGCGTATCAGAAGGTGGTGCTCGGCGAGCACGGCGGCCGGATCCCCGAGCCCGACCTGGACTCCGAGCGGCGGCTGCACGAGTTCCTGGCGCAGGCGGCGGAGCGCGGGCTGCTGCTCAGCGCCCATGATGTCGCTTCAGGCGGCATCGCGATGTGCGTCGCCGAGGCGGCGATCGCCGGGTCGGTCGGTGCGTCGGTCGAGGCCGAAGACCTGTTCGGCGAGGGCGACGGCCGTGTCGTGATCACCGCCGCGCAGACCGACGTCGCCGCGCTGCGCGAGCTCGCCGGCGACATGCCGCTGCGCGAGATCGGCACGGTCGGCGGGTCGGCCATCCGGGTCGGCGCCGCGGAGGTGTCGCTGGCCGAGGCGGCCGCGCTGCACGACGCGGGCATCACCAATGCGGTGGGCGCCTGATGTGCGGCATCTTCGGCATCTACGACCCGGTCGGCGCCCCCGACCGCGACGTCGCGCGGCTCACGTACTTCGGCCTCTACGCGCTGCAGCACCGCGGCCAGGAGAGCGCGGGCATCGCCGTCTCCGACGGGAGCCGGGTGATGGCGATGAAGGACATGGGCCTCGTCAACCAGGTGTTCGACGAGCCGAAGCTGTCGGCACTGCCCGGCCGCATGGCGATCGGCCACGCGCGCTACTCGACCACCGGCTCGACCGTGTGGCGTAACGCCCAGCCGATCGTGCAGCACGCCGGCGGCCGGACGATCGCGCTGGCGCACAACGGCAACCTGACCAACACGACCACCCTTCGTGATGAGCTGCGCGAGCAGCGGGTGCGGCTGCACTCGACCTCGGACACCGAGGTGATCGCGGCGCTGATCGCGAACCACCCGTCGGGCGACCTGGGCGCCGCCGTCACCGACACGATGCAGCAGATCGAGGGCGCGTTCGCCGCCGTCGTCCTCTCCGAGAACGCCGTCGCCGGATTCCGCGATCCCGACGGCATCCGCCCGCTGGTGGTCGGCCGCGTCGACGACTCCTGGGTGCTCGCATCCGAGACCTGCGCGCTGGACATCATCGGCGCGACCGTCGAGCGCGAGCTCGCCCCGGGCGAGCTGGTCGTGCTCGACGAGCACGGCGCTCACTTCAGCCAGGCGGTGCCGCCGCGCAGCGAGTCGCTGTGCATCTTCGAGTACATCTATTTCGCCCGGCCGGACACCACCCTCAACGGCCGCGGGCTGTACGAGGCCCGGGTCGAGATGGGCCGGCGGCTGGCCGCCGAGTCCACCGTCGACGCCGACGTCGTCATCCCGGTACCCGATTCCGGGACGCCCGCCGCGGTCGGCTTCGCCCAGGCCAGCGGCATCCCGTTCGGCGAGGGGCTGGTCAAGAACCGCTACGTCGGCCGCACGTTCATCCAGCCCGACCAGGCGCTGCGCGAGCGCGGCGTCAAGCTCAAGTTCAACGTGCTGCGCTCCGTGCTCCAGGGTAAGCGGGTGGTGGTCGTCGACGACTCGATCGTCCGCGGCTCGACCACCCGCAAGCTGGTCGCCATGCTGTTCGAGGCGGGCGCCCAGGAGGTGCACCTGCGCATTTCGTCGCCGCCGATCATCTCGCCCTGCTTCTACGGCATCGACATGGCCGACCAGGATCAGCTGATCGCCGCCGGCCGCAACGTCGGCCAGGTGCGCGACGCGCTGGGCGCGACCTCGCTCGCCTACCTGTCGCTGGAGGGGCTGCAGGAGGCGACCGGCCAGACCTCCGACCACTTCTGCCGCGCCTGCCTGACCGGCGACTACCCGACCCACATCCCGGACGAGATGCGGCTGTCGAAGCTCCGGTTCGAGCCGCTGCCTGCGCCGGCGGCCGCCGGGTGAGCGACGAGCCGTTGACCTACGCCTCCGCCGGCGTCAGCCTGGAGGCGGGGGACGAGGTGGTCGAGCGGATCAAGGGAGCGGTGGCCTCGACGCACATCAAGGGCGTCGTCGGCGGGGTCGGCGGATTCGCGGGCCTGTTCACTCCGAGCCTCGGCGACCCGTTGCTGGCAGCCGGCTGCGACGGCGTCGGCACCAAGATCCTGCTGGGCAAGCGGGCCGGCCGGTTCCACGGCCTGGGCGTCGACCTGGTCGCGATGTGCGCCAACGACGTGCTGACCAGCGGCGCGCGGCCCGCGTTCTTCATGGATGTGATCACCTGCGGCAAGGTCCTTCCGGAGCGGGTGGCCGAGCTGGTCGAGGGCGTCGCGGACGGCTGCAGGCAGGCGGGCTGCGCGCTGCTCGGCGGCGAGACCGCGGAGCACCCGGACATGATGCCGGCCGACGACTTCGACATGGCCGGCTTCTGTGTCGGCGGCTGCGAGCGGCGGGAGATGATCTCCGGCGCCCGCTGTCAGACCGGCGACGTGGTGATCGCGCTGGCCTCCAGCGGCCCGCACTCGAACGGGTTCTCGCTGATCCGCAAGCTGCTGGAGCGGTCCGGCGATTCGCTGGACGACACGCCGTCCGGGCTCGGCGGTCGATCGGTCGCCGACGCGCTGCTCGAGCCGACCCGGATCTACGCCGAGCCGGTGCGGATGCTGGTGGCAACGCTCGACGTCCACGCGATGGCGCACATCACCGGCGGCGGCATCCCCGGCAACGCCGGTCGCTCGCTGCCGGCCGGCGTCGGCATGCGGATCGACCTCTCGAGCTGGGAGCGGCCCGCGGTGTTCAGCTGGCTCGCCTCGCTCGGCGTCGAGGAGGAGGAGATGCGGCGGGTGTTCAATCTCGGCGTCGGCTACATCGCGGTGGTGCCCGCAGATGTGGCCGAGCTGGCCGTCCGGGTGTTGACCGAGGCCGGCGAGACCGCGTGGGTCGCCGGCGAGCTGGTCGAGGGCGACGGGGTGGTGCTGCGCTGAAGGCCGGCGTGCTGATCTCGGGATCCGGCACGAACCTGCAGGCGCTGATCGACGCGCCCGACATCGAGGTCGCGTGCGTGGTGTCGAGTCGTGCGGACGCAGGCGGCCTGGTTCGGGCCGAGGCGGCCGGTCTGCCGGCGCTGGCCTCGGCCGACGAGACGGAGACGCTCGAGTTCCTCGAACGCAACGCCGTCGGCGTCGTCGTGCTCGCGGGCTACATGCGCATCCTGTCGCCGGTCTTCGTGCGCCGGTACTCCGGGCGAATCCTCAACGTTCACCCGTCGCTGCTGCCGGCCTTCCCCGGCGCGACGGCTGTGGCGGACGCTCTGGCGCATGGCGTCCGCGTCACCGGCGTCACCGTTCACCTGGTCGACAACGATCACGTGACGGCCGACTCGGGGCCGATCGTGCTGCAGGAGGCCCTGGCCGTTTCGTATGATGAGCCGCCCGAGGAGGTTCTGGACCGGATGCACGAGATCGAACACCGGTTGCTTCCCGAGGCGGTGCGGCTGTTTGCGGCGGGCCGTCTCCAGGTGGAGGGGCGGCGAGTGCGTGTGAAGGAGCCAGTGTGAGGATCGAGCGAGCGCTTGTGTCGGTCAGCGACAAGTCCGGGCTGGAGACGTTCGCCCGCGGGCTGCATGAGCTGGGGGTCGAGCTGGTCTCGACCTCGGGTACGGCCGCGGCGCTGGCCGAGGCCGGCATCCCGTTCACCAGCGTCGAGGATCTGACCGGCGCTGCCGAGATGCTGGGCGGCCGCGTGAAGACGCTGCACCCGTCGATCCACGCCGGCATCCTGGCCCGCCGCGACCGGGCCGAGGACATGCGGACGCTCGAGGAGCAGGGCATCAAGCCGATCGACATGGTGGTCTGCAATCTCTATCCGTTCCGCGCCGTCGCGAACCGTCGCGAGGTATCCGAGCTCGAGGTGATCGAGAACATCGACGTCGGGGGCCCGACCATGGTTCGCGCGGCGGCCAAGAACCACCAGGCGGTCGCGGTGGTCACCGAACCCGAGCGCTACGGCTTCCTGCTGGACGAATTGCGTGGCGGCGCCGGGTCGTTGTCCACCGAGACGAGGCGCGACCTCGCGGGCGAGGCGTTCGCGCACACCGCGGGTTACGACGCCGCCATCTCGGCGTGGTTCACGGACACCGATCCCTTCCCCGAGCACGTCGTGCTCGACCTGGTGAAGGCCGGCGATCTGACGTACGGCGAGAACCCGCACCAGCGCGCCGCCTTCTACGTCGAGGCCGGGGCTCGGCGTCATCTGCTCTCGCGGATCGAGCAGCTGGGCGGCAGGGCGCTGTCGTTCAACAACCTCGGCGACCTGAACGCCGCGCGCTCCGCTGTCGCCGCATTCCAGGTGCCGGCGTGCGTGATCGTCAAGCACGCCAACCCGTGCGGCGCCGCGGTCGGTGCGACGGTCGAGGAGGCGTACGCGAAGGCGCTGGCGGCCGACCCGCTGTCCGCCTACGGAGGCGTGATCGCGGTCAACCGCCCGGTCTCGGAGGAGCTGGCCCGAGCGTTGCACGAGCAGTTCGTCGAGGTGCTGTTCGCGCCGGGGTACGACGACGCCGGGCTCGAGGTGCTGCGCGGGAAGGGCGAGCTGCGGATCCTCGAGGACCGGGAGCGGCGCAAGGCGAGCCCGGGCGAGCGCGACTTCCGCCGCGTGCTGGGCGGCGTGCTCGTCCAGGACCGCGACTCGGACCTCGACGACCGCGACGCGATGACGGTGGTCAGCGAGGCCGCGCCCGACGAGCGCGGCTGGGGCGATCTGCTGTTCGCGTGGCGGCTGTGCAGGTACGCGCGGTCGAATGCCATCGTGATCGCCCGCGACCTGGCGTCGGTCGGCATCGGTTCCGGCCAGACCAGCCGTGTCGACGCGGTGCGGCTGGCGGTCGAGAAGGCGGGCGACCGGGCGTCTGGCGCCGCGCTGGCGTCCGACGCGTTCTTCCCGTTCGACGACGGGCCGCGGGCCGCCGTGGCCGCGGGCGTCAAGGCGATCATCCAGCCCGGCGGCTCGAAGCGCGACGACGAGGTGATCGCCGCCGCCAACGAGCTGGGCGTGGCCATGGTGTTCACCGGTCGCCGCCACTTCCTGCACTGATCCGTCAGGACCGGTCGGCGACCGGGATCACGAACTTCAGCCCGGTGTGGGTCGCGGACACCCGCGCCGTCTTCACGTCGTACATGCCGGCGTTGCGGCCGGCGCCCAGCACCATCGCCTCGGTCAGGTCGGCGCGGCCCTTCGGGCGGATCACCCAGATCGCGCCGTCGGGGACGATCTGCGAGCGCAGCTCCGCGATCCGCGCCAGGTCGGACTCGTCGTCGACCTGCAGGAAGACGACGTCAGCCTCGCCGCCGTCAGCGGCGACCCCCACCCCGACCAGCTCGGGGTCGGCGTCGCCGGCCAGCCGCACCCGCTGGCCGGGCTTGACGCCGAGCTTGTCGGCCAGCGTCTTCGGGTTCGCGATGTCGTGCGTCCACCTGGCCGCCTCCTTCGCGCCCAGCTCGAGCACCAGCGGCGGGCCGCCGGCGTGGTCGATCGTCAGCCGGTCGCCGTCGACCGCCGTGCCCGTGATGTCCGAGCGCGCCACCTTCAGCCGGAACGGGCTGCGCACGATCACCTCGTCGGTCTCGAGCAGCGCCTTCGCCTCGGCCTCGTCGCCGCCCGATCGCACCAGGCACCGCACCTCGCGTCCCATGCGCCCACTCTATCCCGAGCGCTTCAGCCGCCCGTGGCGCTTGGCGTACTGCTCGCCGCGGCGGAACACCAGCAGCCCAACCGGGATGGCGATCGCGCCGATCAGGAGCAGCGGCCAGATGTCGCCCCACACCTCGCTGACGCTGGCGCCGTCGATGATCGCATGGCGTGCTCCCTCCAGCGTGTACGTGGCCGGCGAGATCACCGACAGCCACTGCATCCACTGCGGCAGGATGGTGACCGGGTAGTAGACGCCGGAGACCACCAGCAGCAGCCCCTGCGCGATGAAGCCGAGCTGCGTGCCCTTCTCCGGCGAGATCAGCGGCAGCACCGCGGTCATCATGCCGATGCCGATGAACGAGAACGACGAGACGGCCAGCACCACGGCGGCCGCGGTGAAGTCCGGCTGCTCGAAGTGGACGTCCAGGAACACCGCGACCGCTCCGAACAGCAGGACCGTGCGCAGCACGCCGTAGAGCACGGCGAACGCGCCCATGCCGAGCAGATGCGCAGGCCGCGAGAGCGGCGCCATGAACGTGTACTCGATCGTGCCCTCCCAGCGCTCCCAGGCGACGGTCTCGGTGACGATCTCGAAGATCAGCCCCAGGTACGACCAGATGACCGCGCCGATCAGCAGCACGATGGTCGCCTCGTTGACGTCCAGCTGGCCGCCCGCCGCCTCCACGCCCTTGGCGATGAAGACGATCGTCAGCGTGTTGGCCACCGTGTACAGGAACCAGGCGACCTCCCACCAGGCGAATCGGCGGATCAGGTAGATGTTGCGCTCGACGATGCCGGCGAAGCCGGTCAGCTCGCGGCGGAATGCTCCCTGCTCGAGCTGCATCAGCCTCGTCCCTCCTGGTCGTCATCGTCCTCGTCCTCGAACGCCCGGCCCGTGGCGTTGAGGAATGCCTGCTCGAGCGCCTCGGCGCCGTACAGTCGCTTGATCTCGTCGACGCCGTCCAGGCACAGCAGCTCGCCGTGGTGGAGGATCCCGATGCGGTCGGCGAGCGCCTCGGCCTCGGCCATGTCGTGGGTGCAGAGCAGGATCGTGGCGTCGTGCTCCGCGCGCATGCGGCGGATGAATGCCTGCACCTCGAGCTTCGAGCGCGGATCGAGCCCGGTGGTCGGCTCGTCCAGCAGCAGCAGCACCGGCGAGGTCAGCAGCGCGCGGGCCAGCGCGACCTTCTGCTGCATGCCCCGCGACAGGTCCTCCATCGGCTCGTCGCGCCGCTCCGGCGGGAAGCCGACCTGCTGCAGGATCTGCGGGATCCGCTCGCGGGTCTGGCGCGGCCCGAGTCCGTAGAACCGGGCGGAGTAACTGAGGTTCTCGACCGGCGACATGCGCTTGAAGAACGACGCCTCGACCGACACCCGGTTGACCAGGCGCTGCACGGCCCGCGGCTTTGCGAACACGTCGATGCCGAACACCTCGGCGCTGCCGCCGTCGTGCAGGAGCAGCGTCGAGAGCAGGCGGACGAGGGTCGACTTCCCCGAGCCGTTCTGCCCGAGGATCGCGACGCACTCGCCGCGGGCGATCTGGAAGCTGACGTCGTGCAGGGCCGGGACGCGGCGGCGCTGGCCGAAGCGGCGCGAGCCGTCGCGGCGGATGAAGTCCTTGCGCAGGTTGTCGACCGAGACGGCCGGTAGGGCGGACACGGGGCATCCTCTCGGGACGCGGTGGCACCGCCGGCGCGGCGCAGCGGCCTTCGCGGGCGGTCGGACGCGTATGGGGCTGGCGGCGGGCGCGCACGAGCGCGCGGGAGGCGCGCTCGGCGGAGACGATCGTAGCACCGTGGAGAACCTGTCGCCTGTTGCATATTTTGCAACGCGACCCCGGCGATATTGACATCGTCCGATGCGAAGCGGAAGATGACCCGTCATCTTTCACCCAATTTGGTTCAGAAAGGGGTGCGCATGAGCTCGGAGCAGCGCTCGGACGCCGAGCAGCTTGCGGAATTCGGCTACAAGCAGGAGCTCCACCGGACGCTCGGGAGCTTCTCGTCGTTCGCCGCAGGGTTCAGTTACATCTCGATCCTGACGGGCATGTTCCAGACGTCGTACCTCGGCTTCCTCTTTGCCGGGCCGGCGTTCATCTGGGCGTGGCTGGTCGTCCTCTTCGGACAGATGATGGTCGCACTGCAGTTCGCGGAGCTGTCGGCGCACTACCCGCTGGCGGGCTCGGTGTACCAGTGGTCGAAGCAGGTCGCCGGCAAGGCCTGGTCATGGAACACGGGATGGATCTATCTGTGTGCACAGATCGTCACCGTCCCCGCGGTGGCGCTGGCCTGGCAGGTCATCCTGCCGCAGATCTCGACCAGGTTCCAGGTGTTCAAGTGCTCACCCAGCGACACCTGTCCAGATCCCAGCTTCCCACTGTTCAACAACCCGGACTTCGCCAAGAACGCGATCCTGCTGGGCATCGTGATGATCACGCTGACGACGATCATCAACGTGCTCGGGGTGAGCGTGCTGTCCAGGGTCAACAACGTCGGTGTTGCGGCCGAGCTGGTCGGCGCCAGCGGCTTGGTGATCCTGTTCCTGATCCACGCCAACCGCTCGCCCGCCGACGTCCTGACGACGACGGCGAACACGGCGAACGTCCCCGTCGACCACGCCTGGGGCTACCTGGGCGCGTTGCTGGTCGGTGCGATCATGCCGCTGTACGTGATGTACGGGTTCGACTCGGCCGGGTCGCTGGCCGAGGAGACGGACGAACCGCGCAAACGAGCGCCGCGCGCCATCATCCAGGCGCTGGCCACCGCCGGCACGATGGGCTTCCTGCTGATCCTGTTCGGCACGATGGCCGTCAGCGACTCCCTGTACCCGGATGGGCTGGGGGCCGGAGGGCTCGCGCTGATCACCAAGGACGTGCTCGGTGACTTCTGGGGCGACGTGTTCCTGTGGGACTGCGCGCTGGCGATCTTCGTGTGCTGCCTCGCGATCCACGCGATGTCGGTGCGCATCCTGTTCGCGATGGGCCGGGACAACAACCTGCCCGGCGGCGCCAGGCTGGCCTCGGTCTCCGGCACCCGCCGGGTGCCGGTGTTCCCGGCCATCATGGTCGGCGCGATCGCGATCGCCATCCTGGCGCTCAACATCGCCAACCCGTACGCCGTCACGATCGTCCTCGGTCTGGGGATCATCTACATGTACCTGGCGTACCTGGGCGTGACGGTTCCGCTGTTCCAGCGGCGGCTGGCGGGCTGGCCGAAGGAGCTTCCGACTGCCAATCAGGGCCTGTTCAGGCTCGGCGGCGCGGCGCTTCTGACCAACGGCATCGCCATCGTCTACGGCTCGTTGATGGTGATCAACCTGGCCTGGCCGCGTGACTACTTCTACGGGACGAAGTGGTACCAGCAGTACGGACCGATCCTGGGCGTCGTGCTTGCGGTCGGCGCCGGGCTGATCCTGTACTACGGGTATCAGAAGAACAAGATGGAGGTCCTGCCGGAGCACCGCGCGGGCTCCACGGCCGAGGCGCTGGCCGAGGTCACGCAGCCGCCGATCCACGGCGGCCCATGACCCGAGCGGAGACACCGGGGCGGCCCGCACCACGGCGGGCCGCCCCGCCTTCGCGGCGGATGGCTGTGTGACAATGAGTGCTGTGACGATGGAACCGGAACGCTTGCGCAAGCTCGTCCGCCGCGACCTGGTCGTGGTGGCGATGGGCAGCCTGATCGCGATCTGGACCTACAGCCTGGTCGCCGCCGTGGAACTGGGATCGCTCTCGGAGCTGACGGCGGGGCGCGTCCAGGTGGCCGTGGCAGTCCTCGTCTCGGTGTTCTGCATCTACTGGTGGGCGGCCGGGCCGCCCGAGTTCATGCGCGATCGCGTGATGGTGCTGATCCCCGTGTTCCTGGTCGCGGGCCCCGGGCTGCTCGGAGTGCACTACCTGGGCGGCGGCATGGTCGTCGGCATCCTGTCGGGCGCCGTCGGGTTCGCCGCAGCGGCCGTGTTCGGCCTGATGTGGGGCGGCCGACGGCGCGGCCGCGCCTGACGCCGCGCACCTGACACCCGCGTATCCTTCCGGGCGCCATGAGCGCGCAGTACATCTACACGATGCACCGGGTCCAGAAGTTCCACGGACCCGAGCGGCAGGTGCTCCGCGACATCTCGCTGTCGTTCTACCCGGGCGCCAAGATCGGCGTGCTCGGGCCGAACGGCGCGGGCAAGTCGACGCTGCTGCGGATCATGGCGGGGCTTGACGAGCCGTCCAGCGGCCGCGCCGAGCTGGCGCCCGGCTCGACCGTCGGCCTGCTGTCGCAGGAGCCGCAGCTCGACCCGGCGAAGGACGTGCGCGGCAACGTCGAGGACGGCGTCGCCGAGAAGCGCGACCTGCTCGAGAAGTTCAACCAGCTGTCGCAGCGGTTCGCCGAACCGATGTCCGACGAGGAGATGGCGGCGCTGCTCGAGGAGCAGGGCGAGGTGCAGGATCGCATCGAGCGGCTCGACGCCTGGAATCTCGACCGCGACCTCGATGTCGCGATGGATGCGCTGCGATGCCCGCCGTCCGATGCCGACGTCGCCACGCTGTCCGGCGGCGAGCGGCGGCGCGTCGCGCTGTGCCGGCTGCTGCTCTCGTCGCCCGACCTGCTGCTGCTTGACGAGCCGACGAACCATCTCGATGCCGAGTCGGTGGCCTGGCTGGAGCAGTTCCTCGAGCGCTTCTCGGGCACGGTGCTGGCCGTCACCCATGATCGCTACTTCCTGGACAACGTCGCCGGGTGGATCCTCGAGCTCGATCGCGGCCATGGGATCCCCTTCCAGGGCAACTACTCGTCGTGGCTCGAGCAGAAGGAGGCGCGGCTGGGCGTCGAGGAGAAGCAGACGTCGGCCCGCAGGCGCACGCTGCAGCGCGAGCTGGAGTGGGTGCGGATGGCGCCGCGCGCACGCCACGCCAAGTCCAAGGCGCGGCTCGACGCGTACGAGAAGCTGCTGGCCGAGGAGCAGAACGTCAAGCTCGACTCGGTCGAGATCCACATCCCGGCCGGCGAACGGCTGGGCGACAAGGTGGTCGAGGCGAAGGGCCTCTCGAAGGGCTTCGGCGACCGGCTGCTGATCGAGGATCTGTCGTTCTCGCTGCCGCCCGGCGGCATCGTCGGTGTGATCGGCCCGAACGGCGCGGGCAAGACGACGCTGTTCCGAATGATCGTCGGCGACGAGAAGCCCGACCGCGGCACGCTGGAGATCGGCGAGTCGGTGCAGATCGCCTACGTCGACCAGTCGCGGGCCGAGCTCGACCCGGCGAAGTCGGTGTGGCAGGAGGTCTCGGGCGGCAAGGATCTGATCCACGTGGGAAAGCGCGAGGTCAACTCGCGGGCCTACGTGGCGTCCTTCAACTTCCGCGGCGGCGACCAGCAGAAGCGGGTCGGCGATCTCTCGGGTGGTGAGCGAAACCGGCTGCACCTGGCGAAGCTGCTGCGCAGCGGCGGCAACCTGCTGCTGCTCGACGAGCCGACGAACGACCTGGACGTCGACACGCTGCGCGCGCTCGAGGTGGCGCTGGACGACTTCGCCGGCTGCGCCGTGGTGATCTCGCATGACCGCTGGTTCCTGAACCGGGTGGCGACGCACATGCTCGCCTTCGAGGGCGATTCGCAGGTGGCGTGGTTCGAGGGGTCGTACGACGAGTACGAGGAGCACCGCCGCAAGCTGCTGGGCGACGAGGCCGCGCAGCCCCACCGGATCACCTACAAGCCGCTCGTCCGCACCTAGCACGCTCAACCGCCGCGCTGCGGATGCCGATCCCGTGGGTGAGATGTTCGCCCGCCGCTTCGCCACCGTCGTCGCCTGCGTGAAGATCCTGTTCGGCGCCGTCGAGCTTGCCACCGGGCTGATCTGGCTGTTCGTGACGCCGTCCGGCGTCCAGCACCAGATCCAGCGCCTGGTCGACTGGATGGCGTCGCAGCAGCCGGACAACCCGGCGGTCGAGATGCTCCAGCGCCAGCTGCCGACGCTGTTCGCCCATGGCACGCTGGTCGCGCTCGGGCTGATCCTGCTCGGCTCGGTCAAGCTGGCCGGCGCCGCGGGGTTCCTCTCCGGGCGGCCATGGGGCTACTGGCTGTTCGTCGCCAGCCTCGTCGCGCTGCTCCCGTTCGACGCGCGCTCGGCTGCGGCCGACGGCTCGCCGTTCGCCTGGCTGTTCGTCGGGCTCGACGTCGCGATCCTCGCCGCGCTGCTCTGGTTCCGCCGGGCGTTCACGGGGACGGCCGCGGCGGAGCTCGTGCCCCTGGCGCCGGCGACCGGCGAGTCCGGCAGCGGCGTCCATCCGTCGGCGTAGGCGCCGCGCGCGCCCGGCGTGGCCGCCGGCGTGCATCGACACACTTTCGCGCGCCTTCGGCACAGGTTGTGCGGCGTGCCGGGCACCGTGCCGGGCTCGGTGCCGGGCACAGTGCCAGGGCCGACGCCCACCGCGACAGCTCCGTGACGCTTCCGGCACCGGTCGTCACGCGATCGTTGCGGGTCGGGCGGCGACTCCGGTGCGGTGCCGGAGCGGGACTCCGGTGCGGTGCCAGAGTAGACGCGCCGTTGTGCGCGCGGCGTCACGGAGTGGTGACTGGTTGCGCGCGAGTCGTGACGGGCGGCGTGCCGGCTACGCGGCGAGGCGGCGGATGGCGTTCACGCGGTTCATCGCGTCCAGCGCCGCCACCTTGTACGACTCGGCCAGCGTCGGGTAGTTGAACACCGCGTCGACCAGGTGGTCGATGGTGCCGCCGGTCGCCATCAGCATCTGGCCGATGTGCACCAGCTCCGTCGCACCCGTGCCGAACACGTGGACGCCGAGCAGCGTGCTGTCCTCGGACGAAACGAGCAGCTTCAGCATCCCGTGCGAATCGCCGACGATCTGCCCCCGCGCCAGCTCCCGGTAGCGCGACACGCCGATCTCGTACGGGATCGCCGCCGCGGTCAGCTCCTCCTCGGTCTTGCCGACATAGCTGATCTCGGGAATCGTGTAGATGCCGATCGGCATCGGGTCGGCGGAGCTGCGCACCTGTACGCCGAACGCGTCGCACGCCGCCAGCCGGCCCTGCTCCATCGAGCTCGCGGCCAGGCTGGGGAAGCCGATCACGTCGCCGGCGGCGTAGATGTGCCGCACCCTCGTCCGGTACGCCCGGTTGACGGCGATCCGGCCACGCGAGTCCGCCTCTAGCCCGGCGTTCCCGAGCTCGAGCTCGTCGGTCGCACCCTGGCGGCCGGCCGAGTAGAGCACGGCATCCGCGGGCACCCGCTTGCCGCTGGCCAGGTGGACGATCGCGCCGCCCTTGTGCTTCTCGGCGGCGGTCACCTTCTCGCCGAACCGGAAGACGACGCCGGTGTCGCGAAGGTGGTACTGCAGCGCCTCGACCACCTGCGAGTCGCAGAACTCCAGCAGCCGCGCGCGTTGCTCGACCACCGTCACCTTGGTGCCCAGCGCGGCGAACATCGACGCGTACTCGATGCCGATCACGCCCGCGCCCACGACCAGCAGCGACGACGGGATGTAGTCCAGGTTGAGGATGTCGTCCGAGTCGAGGATCGTCCGCCCGTCGAACTCGACGCTCGACGGCCGCGCGGGCCGCGTACCGACTGCGATCAGGATCCGCGACGCGGTCAGGCGCCGCTCCTCGCCGTCCTCGCCGCGCACGCCGATCGTGTGCGGGTCGATGAAGCGGCCGCCACCACTGACGACGTGCACGTGGTTTCGTCCCAGCTGGTTCCGCACCACGTCGACCTCGCGGCCGATCACGTGCGTCATCCGCCAGAACAGGTCGTGCGCGGTGATGTCCGCCTTGACCCGATAGCTCTGGCCGTAGATGCCCCGCTGGTTCATCCCCGTCAGGTAAAGGACGGCCTCGCGCAGGGTCTTGGACGGGATCGTGCCCGTGTTGATGCAGACGCCGCCCATCATGTGCCCGCGGTCGACCACGGCGACGCGCCGGCCGAGCTTTGCGGCCTGGATCGCAGCCTTCTGTCCCGCCGGCCCCGAGCCGACGACCACCAGATCGAAGTCGTAACCCACGGCACGGTTATCGGCACACCGCCATGCGCGTTGAGCCGCGAGGTGGTACCGTCGCCGTTGCGCACACCGCCTCTGGGTTGCGCTATTCGCAACATGCAGTCGGCCGACAAAGCTCTCAGGATCCTCAGTCTGTTCGACGAGCACCACGCCGAGCGCGGGGTGTCCGAGCTCTCCCGACTGCTCGGTGTCCACAAGAGCACGACGTCGCGGATGCTGGCCGCGATGGAGGCTCGCGGCTTCGTCGCCCGCAGCGGCGAGCGCTACCGGCTGGGTCCGGAGATCGTGCGGCTGGGCGGCCTCGCGCTGCACGGCCTCGGCCTGACCGACGCCTGCCGGCCGGCGATGGCCTCGCTCGCGGAGAGCACCGGCGAGACCGTCAACCTCGCCGTCGCCGACGGCGGGGCCGCTCTCAACATCGACCAGATCGGGGCAGCCCACCTGGTCGGCGTGACGGACTGGACCGGCCGCCGGCTGCCGCTTGCCAAGACCGCCAACGGCAAGGTGCTGGTCGCGTTCGGCGCGGCCGCGATCGAGTCGCCGTCGCCCGAGCTGGCTGAGCAGATCGCCCAGGCCCGTCGGGTCGGCTACGCAATCGCGGTCGAGGAGCTGGAGCCCGGCCTGGTCGCCGTCGCGGCACCGGTGCTCGACGCCGGCGGTGGCTGCGTCGCTGCGATCAGCGTGTCCGGGCCGCTGTACCGGATCGGCCCGGCGCGGGTCGTCGAGCTGGCCGGCCACTGCCAGACCGCAGCCCGCTCGGCGTCGCATCGCCTGGGTTACCGGCGCAGCGCGGCGTGATCGGAGATGATGGCTCCCCCGACCCAAGGAGAACGCGATGAGCTCGAGCGCTGAGATCGGCACCTTCGACTACGTCGTCGTCGGCGGCGGCACCGCCGGCGCCATCGTCGCCGCGCGGCTGTCGGAGGATCCCGACACCCGTGTCTGCCTGATCGAGGCGGGGCCCTCCGATGTCGGCATGGACGACGTGCTGCTCCTGCGCCGCTGGCTGTCGCTGCTCGAAGGGCCGATCGATCTCGCATACCCGACCACGCTGCAGCCGCGGGGCAACGCCCACATCGTGCACTCGCGCGCTGCCGTGCTCGGCGGCTGCTCGTCGCACAACACGCAGATCTTCTTCAAGCCGCTCCCCGGCGACTGGCAGGACTGGGTCGACCGCGGGGCCTCCGGATGGGAGCCGGAGGGCATGGAGCAGTACTACGACCGCCTCCAGACGGTGCATCAGATCGTCGCCGAGAAGGACCGCAACCCGCTGCTGCTGGACTGGATCCCGTCCGCGGCGGAGGCCACCGGCGTCCAGGCAAACCCCGACTGGAACGCCGCACCGTTCCACGACGGCGTCGGCTTCCTCGACGTCGGCTACGACCCGGAGACCGGCATCCGCTCGTCGTCCAGCGTCGCCTACCTGCACCCGATCATGGGCCGGCGGCCGAACCTGACGATCCTCACCGACACCTGGGTGCGGCGGGTGAACCTCGAGAACGGCCGCGCCGTCTCCGTCAGCACAGACAACGGCGAGGCGCGTGCCGAACGCGAGATCATCGTCAGCGGCGGCTCGATCGATACGCCGCGCCTGCTGCTGCTGTCCGGCATCGGGCCGGCGGACGACCTCGGCGAGCTGGGCATCGAGGTGCAGCACGGGCTGCCCGGCGTCGGCGAGAACCTGATCGACCACCCGGAGTCGATCATCATCTGGGAGCTCAAGGATCCGCTCCCGCCGCAGGGCGTGATGGAGGCCGACTGCGCGCTGTTCGTCAACCGCTTCGACCGCGATCCGCGGCCCGACCTGATGTACCACACCTACCAGCTGCCGTTCACGTTCAACACCGAGCGGCTGGGGTACCCGGTGCCGGAGCACTGCATCTGCATGACGCCGAACATCCCGCGGTCGCGGTCGGTCGGCCGGATGTGGCTGCTGTCCAAGGATCCGGCGATCAAGCCGGCGCTCGACTTCCGCTACTTCACGGACGAGGAGGGCTACGACGAGCAGACGATCGTCGACGGCCTG
Organism: uncultured Actinomycetes bacterium; assembly: GCA_963720885.1. Taxonomy (GTDB): domain Bacteria; phylum Actinomycetota; class Thermoleophilia; order Gaiellales; family JAICJC01; genus DATLLN01. The sequence goes on from CAVRGW010000004.1 coordinate 78,099, forward strand.
AAGATCGCCCGCGAGGTGGCGAACACGGAGCCGTTCAAGAGCATGCTCCGCCGAGAGGTGGCGCCGGGGCCTGATCTGCGCACGGACGAGGAGCTGTCCCGCTACGGCCGTGCCGCCCATCACACGGTCTACCATCCATCGGGCACGTGCCGGATGGGCGCGGCCGACGACGAGCTGGCGGTCGTCGATCCGGAGCTTCGCGTGCGCGGCGTCGAGGGCCTCTCGATCGCCGACGGGTCGATCTTCCCGAGCATGCCCACCGTCAACCCGATGGTCGGCACCTTCATGATCGGGGAGAAGGCGGCCGACATGATCAGAGAGCGCAACCGATGAGGTCGGATGGCCGAGTACCGCATCACCTACTGGCGTGACATCCCGTCGATGGTCACCGCCCGCGACGAGTCGGGGGCCACGGCCAAGGTGCAGCTGCCGGACCGGTTCCAGGAGCTGATCGACCAGCGGGCGATGGATCTCGGCCTCGCCGGCACGAACGAGTACCTCGAACAGTGGCGGCTGGGCGAGTGGGAGGCGGCCGACGGCACGCCCGACACGGTGGCCGCGGCCGTTGCGGCGAGGCTGGAGGGGGAGTTCGCAGAATGAGCATCGCGGAGCTGCTGGGTGGTTCACGGCCGGTGTTGTCCGACGGGGCAATCGGCACGATGCTGCAGGCGGCCGGGCTGATGCCGGGCGCGTCGCCCGAGATCTGGAACGTGGAGCACGAGGACCGAATGCGCGTGATCCACACGGCGTACGCCGATGCCGGCGCGCACCTGCTGACCACCAACACGTTCGGCGGCACGCGGCCGCGGCTGGCGCTCCACGGGCTCGAGGATCGCGTGCACGAGCTGAACGAGGCGGGCGCGCGGCTGGCCCGCGAGGTCGCCGATGCCTCCGGCGTGCTGGCGATGGGCAGCATGGGCCCGACCGGCGAGTTGATGGAGCCGCTCGGCCTCTACACGCACGACCAGGTGGTCGACCTGTTCGCCGAGCAGGCGGCCGGGCTGGCCGCCGGTGGCGCGCAGCTGCTGCTGGCCGAGACCTTCAGCGATCTCGGTGAGGTGCGGGCGGCCGTCGAGGGCGCGCACCGTGCGGCGCCCGACGTGCCGATGGCGGTGACGATGACGTTCGACGTCAAGGGTCACACGATGATGGGCGTCAGCCCGTCGCAGGCGCTGCACGAGATCGCCGCGATGGGCGTCCGGCTGATCGGCGGCAACTGCGGATCCGGCCCCGAGGAGATCGAGCAGGTGATGACCGTGATGTCCGCTGAGCGCCCGGACGGCGTCCTGCTGATGGCGCAGAGCAACGCCGGCCTTCCCCAGCTCGTCGGCGACGAGTTCCGCTACGGCGGCACGCCCGAGGTGATGGCGCGCTACGCCGTGCGCATGCAGGAGCTGGGCGTCGACGTGATCGGCTCGTGCTGCGGCAGCACGCCTGCGCACACCGCCGCCATGCGCGAGGCGCTGGGGGCCGGCCTGAGGGCATGACGGTGCGCGTCTGGCCGGCAATTGTGGCGATCGTGGCCGCCGCAGGATGCGGTGGATCTCAGGCGCAGCCGCAGCCACCGGCCGTTCCGTTGCCCCCGCAGTCGGCGGCCCCGGCGGTCATCGTCGGCGGCACGCCCCCGATGCGTGAACGTGCGCGTTCGGTCCTCGCCGGTATGGGGCCGTCGGCGATCGCACAGGTTCGTTTCGGCCCGCCGCCGGCCGGGTTCGGGCTCCGCGCCGCGCGGGGACCGATTTGGCTGACGGTGACGCTGCATCGTCCGCCGGTGCTCGCCAACGCGGAAATTGACCCAGCTCGCCGGCGGCACCGTCCTCTGGCAGGCAAGCGTGTTCGAGAACGCATTCACCGGCTCGGCACCGCGCGGCGAGCCGCGGGTTCGCGGGTCGACCGAGGCGGTGCAGGGCGCGCCGATGACCGGTACGGGCAGCGGTACCTTCGACCGCCCGCTCTTCGACGGCCCGCCGCCCACGGAGGCCGAGGTGCGCGCGGCCGTTGGCGAGGGTGCGCGTCGCGCCGGCTTCGACGTCGTCTCGCTGCGGGTGATGCACCCGGCCCGCGCCGCGGCGAGTGTCGTCGTCCGCGCGAAGGCGCCCGAGGGGTTCGATCGCCGGTACGCTGCCTTCGACGACGCGGTGTCGGGCATCGAGGGGCGGATGGACGGCCTGGAATGGGAGGTCGTCGACACCTGCGGCCGGCCCGTCGTCATGCGCTCCGCAGTCTCCTGGGCCGACCCCAGCTGGCTCTGCCCCGACCCGACGGTGCTCGGCTACGGGGAGTCCGCCGCGGACTGCCGCAAGGAGCCGAAGCCCGACCTGTCCTGCTAGTCCCCCAGCTCGGCGCGGCGCCTGACGACGTACTCCTGCAGCTCGTCGCGGATCGCATCGTCCAGCGGCGGCTGCTGGTATTCGTCAAGCGCCTCACGCCAGAGCAGTCCCGCGCGGGCCGTCGCATCGTTGCCGCCGTTGCGCTCCCAGCGCTCGTAGTTCTCCGTGGACGACAGCAGCGGCCGGTAGAAGCAGTCGCGAAACCGCTCCAGCGTGTGCACGGCGCCGAGGAAGTGCCCGCCCGGCCCGACCTCCTCGTGGGCGCCGAACGCCAGGCTGTCCTCGTCGATCTCGAGCGGCGTGAACTCCTCCTTGAGCATCCGCAGGATCTCGATGTCGACGATGAACTTCTCGTAGCAGGAGACCAGCCCCGACTCGAGCCAGCCCGCCGAGTGCATCACCCAGTTGACGCCCGCCAGGAACGTGGGCAGCATCGTCATCATCGCCTCGTACGAGGCCTGCGCGTCGACCGTCTGGCTGGCGGTCAGGGCGCCGCCGGAGCGGAACGGCAGCCCGTAGTGTCGCGCCAGCTGCCCGGTGCAGAGCAGGCCGAGCGCGGACTCCGGCGTGCCGAAGCTCGGCGACCCCGACTGCATGTCGGTGTTCGACAGGAACGATCCGAACAGCACGGGCGTACCTGGCCGCACCAGCTGCGCCAGCGCGATGCCGGCGAACGCCTCCGCCAGCTGCTGGGCGAGCGAGGCCGCGATGCTGACCGGCGACATGGCGCCCATCAGCAGGAACGGCGTGATCACCACCGGCTGGCCGGCCCGGACGTACTCCATCATCGCCGCCAGCATCCGGTCGTCGTAGCGCAGCGGTGAGTTGACGTTGATCAGCGAGATCGAGACAGGGGTCGCCTCGATCGCCTCGCGCCCCCCGAACAGGATCTCGCTCATGCGGATCGTGTCCACGGCGTTGGGGCCGGACGTGACCGAGCCCATGTACGGCTTGTCGGTCAGCGTCTGCAGCGCGTACACCATGTCCAGATGGCGGGAGTCGAGCGGCGTGTCGTTCGGCTCGCAGATGGTGCCGCCGGCGGAGTCCAGCTGGGGGAAGTGCTGCGACAGCATGGCGAAGCGGCGGAAGTCCTCGATCGTCGCCTCCCTCCGCGTGTCCCCCTCGCGGACGAACGGCGGGCCGTAGACCGAGGCGAACACCATGTGCTCGCCGCCCAGGTGGATGTCGTGCTCGCGGTTGCGGGCCTGGACGTCGAACTCGCGGGGCGCCCTGGCCACCTGCTCCATCACGAAGTCGGGGTCGAGCAGCACGTTCTGCCCGTCGGTCTTCTGGCCGGCCTTCGCGAACACCTCGACGGTCTCCGGCAGCACGAACTCCACGCCGATCTCGGAGACGATCCTCCGCCAGCCGCGATCGAGCGTCGCGACGGCGTCCTCAGAGAGGATCTCGTACCTCGGCATCCTGTTGACGAACATGCTGGCGCTCCTCTAAGCTGGTTAGTGGAACAATCGTTCCACATCGTGAGTCGAACTGCAATGCAGACCGGGACACAGGCCATCGACCGAGCCGCGCAGCTCCTCGTCCTCGTCGTCGAGAGCGACGAGTCGAGCAGCGTGGGCGAGCTGGCCGAGGCAGCCGGACTTCCCAAGAGCACGGTCTCCCGTGTGGTCTCCGCGCTGGAGCGGCAGGGGCTCGTCCAGCGGCAGGGCTCGCGGGGCGGCATCCGCCCCGGCCCGGTGCTGCTCGGTCTGGCCCGCCGCGGCGTCTCCGGTGACGACATCGTCGCCCTCTGCCGCGACACGCTGGAGCGGCTGGGCGAGGCGAGCGGCGAGACGATCGACCTGGCGGTGCCGGTGCCCGGCGGCTCGGAGCTGTACCTCGACCAGGTCGACAGCCGGCACTTCCTGGGCACGGTCAACTGGGTCGGCCGCCGGCTGCCGCACCACTGCACATCGGTCGGCAAGGTGTTCATGGCGTTCGGCGCGGCCAGCCCGCCGGGGCGCCTGGAGCGGTTCACACCGGCGACGATCACCAGCCCCGATCGGCTTGCCGACGAGCTCCGCAGCGTCCGCGCGCGCGGATATGCGATCACCATCGGCGAGCTGGAGCCGGGGCTGGTCGCAGTCGCCGCCCCAGTGCTCGGATCGGATGGGGCGGCGATCGCCGCGATCAGCATCTCCGGGCCGCAGCTGCGGCTCGACGGTGCTCGCCTGGAGCAGCTGGGCGACCTGCTCGTCTCCGAGATCGCCGCACTCTCCGAGCGACTTGGCCACAATCCCCTGACGAAGGGAGCCGCATGACACACGACGAGATTCTGCAGGGGTTGTACGAGAGGACGCTGGTCGGCGACGCGCCGACCGTCAAGGATTTGACCAACGCCGGCCTCGAGGCCGGCCTCGACCCCGAGAAGATGCTGTACGACGGGCTGATCCCGTCGCTCGAGGAGGTCGGTGCGCGCTTCGAGCGCGGCGACTTCTTCGTGCCCGAGATGCTGATCGCCGCGCGGGCGATGCAGGGCGCGCTCGACATCCTGCGGCCGCTGCTGGCCGAGACCGGCGCAAAGCCGGTGGGCACCTTCGTCATGGGTACGGTCAAGGGCGACGTCCACGACATCGGCAAGAACCTCGTCAACATCATGCTCGAGGGCGCCGGCTTCACCGTTCACGACCTGGGTGTCAACGTGGCGCCCGAGAAGTTCGTCGAGCAGGTGGTCGAGCACGAGCCCGACATCGTCGGCTTCTCGGCGTTCCTGACGACCACGATGCCGATGTTCAAGGCCAACATCAACGCGCTTGAGAAGGCAGGGCTGCGCGACAAGGTGATCGTCATGGTGGGCGGCGCACCGGTCACCCAGGAGTACGCTGACGCGGTCGGCGCCGACGCCTACGCGGCCGATGCCTCGACCGCGGTGCGCAAGGCGAAGGATCTGATCGAGTTCCGGCGGCAGGCGGCGGTCACCGCGTGAACGGCGCCGCCGCAGCACGCCTCCGGGAGCTGGCCGCCGGCGCGAGCGTCGAGGTCACGCCGCGCGGCGCGGCCGACGCACCCGGGCTGCTGCCGGCGGGAACACACGTCTACATCACCGCGCTGCCCGGCGCCGAGGCGGAGGGTCTGGTGTCGGCGGCGTCAGCGATCCGCTCGGGCGGCTGCGTCCCGATCCCGCACATCAGCGCCCGCAGCATCGCCGGCGAGCGGCAGCTGGACGATCTGCTCGGCGCGCTGGCGAGCGACGCCGGCGTCGACGACGTGCTGGTGATCGGCGGCTCCGTCAAGGAACAGGCGGGTCCCTACGCGAGCTCGATGGACGTGCTCGGTTCTGGTCTGCTCGAGCGCCACGGGATCCGCCGGGCGGGGGTGGCCGGACACCCCGAGGGCAGCCCGGACATTCCGCAGGACGCCGAGGATCGCGCGCTCGCCTGGAAGAACGCATTCGCGCGCGACCACGGGATCGAGCTGCGCATCGTCACCCAGTTCGCCCTGGCGTCCGACCCGTACCTGGCGTACGAGCGGCGGATCCGCGGAGCGGGCAACCGGCTGCCGGTGGTCGCCGGTCTGCCGGGCGTCACCTCGCCGGCGACGCTGCTCAAGTACGGCATGGCGTGCGGCATCGGCCCGTCGCTGGAGATCCTGCGCAAGAAGTCCGGCGGTCTGCTCAAGCTGGCCACCACGCGCCAGTGGAAGCCGACCGAGATCGCCGAGGAGATCGCCGCCGCCACCGCGGCCGACCCGGCCAACTTGATCTCGGGGATGCACCTGTTCCTGTTCGGCGGGCTCGACCGCACGGCCGAGTGGCTGGCCGAGATGCGCAGCGCGGGCGCCGAGGCGGTGACCGCCTGATGGACACCGTCCTCGAGTCCCGGTCGTCGACGTTCGTGATCGGCGACGGCAAGCCCTTCTGCATCATCGGCGAGCGGATCAACCCGACCGGCCGCAAGGCCCTCCAGGCCCAGCTGCAGGCCGGCGACCTCTCCCAGCTCGCGATCGACGTCGCCGAGCAGGTCGACGGCGGCGCCGACATGCTCGACGTCAACGTCGGCGACCCGCTCGCGGACGAGGTCGGCCTGATGGAGCAGGCGGTGAAGATGGTGCAGGGCCTGACCGAGGTGCCGCTGTGCATCGACTCGTCGGTTGTCGAGGCGCTGGAGGCGGGACTGTCGGCGTACGAGGGCAAGGCTCTCGTCAACTCCGTCACCGGCGAGGACGAGCGGCTTGAGCGGATCCTGCCGATCGTCGCCCGGCACGGCGCCGCCGTGATCGGGCTGGCCAACGACGACGAGATCCCGATGGAACCGCAGCGCCGGCTGGAGGTGGCGCGGAAGATCGTGTCCGTCGCCGGCGACCACGGGATCCCGCCTGAGGACGTGGTGATCGACCCGCTGGCCATGCCGGTCGGCGCGGAGCCGCGCGCGGTGACGCTGTTCATCGAGACGGTGCGCCTGATCCGCGAGCACCTCGGCGTCAACATGACCTGCGGTGCATCGAACACATCGTTCGGGCTGCCCGGGCGACACGTGCTGAGCGCGACGTTCCTCGCCGTCTGCGAGAGCCATGGGTTGACCAGCGCGATCATGGACGCCCGGTCGCCCCAGTGCGTCGAGGCGGTGCGCGCCGCCGACCTGCTGCTCGGCCACGACGAGTGGGGCGGTCGGTGGATCGCGGCCCACAGGGCAAGGCAGGCGGCCGCGGCCTCGTGAGCTCCGAGGCCGTCGACGCAGGCACTGGCCGCGTCCGGCTGATCTTCAAGCCGGAGGGCGGTGAGGTGCGCGTCCCCAACGGGACGACGGTGTTCGACGCCGCCAGCTGGAACGGCATCGCCATCGACTCGACCTGCGGCGGCCACGGCACGTGCCGCAAGTGCAAGGTCAAGGTGCTGGACGGCGACGTGCCGGTCGATCGGCTCGACCCGCGCGCGTTCCAGCCGGACGAGCTGCGCGACGGCTGGCGGCTGGCCTGCCGGGCGATCGCCCGCGACGACCTGCAGATCGAGGTGCCGCCGCTGCAGACGCGGCCCAAGGCTGCGCTGGTCGGCGTCGGGCGGCACGTGATCCTCCGTCCGGCGGTGCAGAAGCGCTATCTGGAGCTGGAGGAGCCGACGCTGGAGGACCAGACGTCCGACCTGGAGCGGGTGCTGGCTGCCATCGACGATCTGGAGCTGCGGGTCGAGCTGGCGGCGGTGCGGCGAGCTCGGTCAGGTGCTGCGCTCGTCGGACTTCAAGGTGACAGCGGTGATCTGCGATGACGTGCTGATCGATGTGGAGCCGGGCGATACCACCGAACGGCGGTTCGCGATCGCCTTCGATCTGGGGACGACGACCGTTGTGGCCACGCTGCTCGACCTGTCGACCGGCCAGCCGGTGGCGGTGCGCTCGATGCTCAACCGCCAGCAGCCCTTCGGCGCCGATGTGATCTCGCGGGTCTCGGCGACGATGACCGATCCGGACGCGCTGGAGATGCTGCAGACCCGAGCCCACGAGACCCTCAACCAGCTGACAACCGAGGTCTGCGAGGAGGCGTCGGTCGACCCCGTCGAGGTCTACGAGATCGTCCTCTGCGGCAACGTCACGATGACCCAGATCGCGCTCGGCATCGACCCCGAGCCGCTGTCCATGGCGCCGTTCATCATCACGTCGCGGACGCTCCCGCCGGCCACCGCGCTCGACTTCGGGGTGCACGTCAACCCGCGGGCGCCGGCCGCCGTGATGCCGGCGCTGGGCGCGTACGTGGGCGGCGACATCGTCGCCGGGATGCTGGCGACCGGGCTGACGCGCGACCGCCGGCTGCGGCTGTTCATCGACGTCGGCACGAACTCCGAGATCGCACTCGGCTCGAGCGAGCGCGTGCTGGCGACGGCCGCTCCGGCCGGGCCGGCGTTCGAGGCCGCCCAGATCCGCTGCGGCATGCGCGCCGCCGAGGGCGCGATCGAGGGCGTCGCCATCGATGGCGACCAGCTGAAGCTGGAGGTGATCGGCGACACCGATCCGGTCGGCATGTGCGGCTCCGGGCTGGTCGACGCAGTCGCACAGCTGGTCGTGGCCGGGCTGATCGACCACTCGGGCCGCTACATCCCGGACGAACAGGCGGCAGAGGAGCATCCCGGGCTGGCGAAGCGGCTGGTGCGGATCGGCGAGGAGCGGGTGTTCGTGCTGGCCTGGCGCGGCGACGACCCGGCGAACTCCGTGTACCTGTCGCAGCGCGACGTCCGCGAGCTGCAGTTCGCCAAGGCGGCCATCGCCACCGGGTGGATGACGCTGGTGCAGGAACTTGACGTGGACGTCGAGGAGATCACCCAGGTGCTGCTGGCCGGCAGCTTCGGCTCGTACCTGTCGGCGTCCAGCGCGGTGCGCATCGGGCTCGTGCCGAGGCTCGCTCTGCCGCGCATAGTCTCCGCGGGCAACGTGGCCGGCGAGGGAGCCAAGATGGCCGCGCTCTCGCTGCGCGAGCGAGCCGCGGCGGAGGCGATCCTGGACGAGGTGGAGTACGTCGAGCTCTCCGGCCGGGCGGACTTCCAGGACGTGTTCATCGACCAGCTGGCGTTCCCGGGATGAACGTCGCGGTCGTCGCCTGTGGGGCAATCGCCTTGCACGTCGGGGAGATCGCCGAGCGGCGCGGCTGGCAGGTCGACGTCCACCCGCTGCCGCCGGAGCTGCACAACCGGCCGGAGCGGATCGCGCCGCGAGTCGTCGAGCTGATCGACCGGCTGGAGGCCGGCTACGACCGGGTCGTCGTCGGCTATGCCGACTGCGGCACCCTCGGAGCGCTGGACGCCGAGCTGGGGGCGCGAGGTATTCCTCGGTTGGCCGGCATGCACTGCTACGACGTGTTCGGCCGCGACGAGGTGCGCGAGGCCATGGAGCACGAGCCGGGCACGTACTTCCTGACCGATTTCCTGGCCCGCAGCTTCGACCGGACGGTGTGGCGGTCGCTCGGTCTCGACCGGCACCCTGACCTGCGTGACGCCTATTTCGGCAACTACACGCGCGTCGTGTGGCTGGCGCAGCGGCGGACACCGGAGCTGGAGGCTGCCGCCCGCCGAGCGGCCGCGATGCTGGGTCTGCCGCTCGAGGTGGCCGAGGTCGGCGACGCCGGGCTGGAGCGCCAGCTGGAGGCGCTGGTCGTGGAGCCGGCCGCATGACCCGGGCCGCCCTGCTGCCCGCCGCCGGGACGCCGCTGCGCGTGGTCGACCTTGACCTGGCCCCGCCCGGCCCCGACGAGGTGCAGGTGCGGCTGCACGCCAGCGGTGTCTGCTCCGACGACCTCAACGTGCTCGACGGAACGGTCGACGTCCCCTCGCCGCTCGTCCCCGGGCACGAGGGCGCGGGCATCGTGGAGGCACTGGGCGAGGGCGTCCGCGATCTCGCGGTCGGCGACCACGTCGCCCTGTCCTGGGCGCCCTACTGTGGCCACTGCGACGAGTGCCTGCGCGACCTGCCGCATCTGTGCAGCACCGCCTGGCCGATGATGCTGCAGGGCGGCCTCCTGGACGGGACGACCCGGCTGTCGTTCGGCGGCGCCGTCGTCCACCACTACTGCTTCCTCTCGTCCTTCAGCGAACGCGCCGTCGTCCCGGCCCGCTCGTGCGTGCGCATCCCCGACGATGTCCCGTTCGAGGTCGCTGCGCTGCTCGGCTGCGCCGTGACCAGCGGGGTCTGCGCCGTCTGGCGCACCGCGCAGGTGCGGCCTGGAGACCGCGTTGCCGTGTTCGGCCTGGGAGGCACCGGGTTGTCCGCGGTGCTCGGCGCCGTCGCCGCGGGTGCGTCGCAGATCGTCGCGGTGGACGCCCGCCAGAGCCGGCTCGAGAGGGCGCTCGCGCTCGGCGCCTCCACCGCTCTGCTCTGGGAGGGGGAGCCGGATGACGTCGCCATCTCGGTCACCGAGGCGTCCGGCGGCGGCGTCGACTACGCCTTCGAGACGGCCGGCCGGCCGGCGAACATGCGCGCCGCGTTCCTGTCCACGCGAGCCCGAGGTGCGGCGGTGCTCGCCGGGATCCCCCGCGCGGACGCCGAGCTGCGGCTGCCCGCGCTCTCGATCCCGCGCATGGAGCGCCGCGTCCTGGGGTCGATCTACGGCTCGGCGCGGCCCGACCACGACTTCCCGCTGATCCTCGACCTGTACCAGCGCGGGCGGCTCCCGCTCGACCAGCTGATCTCCCACCGGCTGCCGCTCGACCAGGTCGGGGATGCGGTCGACGCCGTGCGTTCCGGCGAGGCGACGCGCGCAGTGCTTCAGCTCGCCTAGGTGTAGTTCCCGGACACGTTGTTGACGGTCTGAAGTCGTAACGTCCACGAGCCCTCCTAGGGTCGCGGCTGTCGAAGGCAGCGATCCGGGAGGGCTCGATGGATTTGCATGGTAGTGCCGTGTTGAGTCGGCGTCAGCGTCGGCGGTTGGTTGGCTTGGTGGCTGGTGGGGTGACGATCACGGCGGCCGCCGTGATCGTTGGGTGTTCTCGTCAGACGGCGTCGAAGTGGGTCGGTCGGGCGCGTCGCGGTGAAGGGCTGGAGGATCGCTCGTCGCGGCCCCACTGCTCGCCGCGTCGGATGTCTGACGCGGTCGAGCAGGCGGTGCTGCGGGCGCGGGCTGAGCTTCGGGAGGGGCCGCACATGGTCGGTTGGGCGACCGGCGTGCCGGCCTCGACCGTGCACGCCATCCTGCGCCGTCATGGCTGCTCCCGGCTGGTGGCGCGGCCCAGGCCGGAGGAGATTGTCCGCTACCAGCGTGACCGGCCTGGCGAGCTGGTGCACATCGACGCCAAGAAGCTTGGCCGGATCATCCGGCCCGGGCATCGGGTGACCGGCGACCGTCGCCAACGCGCGCAGGGCAAAGCCGGCTGGCAGTACCTGTTCGTTGCCGTCGACGACGCCACTCGGCTGGCCTACGCCGAGCTTCATCCGGACGAGACCAACGCCTCGGCGATCAGCTTCTTGGAGGCATGCCAGCGGTTCTACCAGGAGCACGGCATCAGCATCGAGCGCGTCCTCACCGACAACGGCACCTGCTTCAAACGACGCTGGCAAGACGCCTGCCAGCAGCACCAGATCACGGCCAAACGGACACGACCCTACCGGCCCCAGACAAACGGCAAGGCCGAACGTTTCATCCGCACCATGCTTGAACGCTGGGCATACGCCAGGCCGTACCCGACAGAGCACGACCGCGCACACGCCCTACCAGACGCAATCGACACCTACAATCGCAACCGACCACACCGCGCCCTCGGCGGGCGGACGCCACTTCAGCGCGTCAACGACCTATCTGGGACAAACACCTAGGTGAACACCCCGCCGCCGCTGCCCGACTCCCAGGACTTGCCTGCCAGGAAGCCGCCGTCGACGGGCAGCGCGACGCCGGAAACGTGCCGGGCGCCGTCGCCTGCCAGGAAGACGACGACGTCGGCGACATCGGCCGGATCGGCGGCCCGTCCGAGCGGGGCGACGTCCGCCAGCCCGTCGACGAACGCCTGGTCGGCGAAGTACGCCTCCGTCAGCGGCGTGCGCACCAGCCCGGGGCAGACCGCGTTCACACGGACGCCGTGCGGTCCGAGGTCGAGCGCCATCGCCCGGGTCAGGCCGAGGATGCCGGCCTTGCTGGCGCAGTAGGCGGTGCGCGACGGGTCGGCGGCCAGCGCGGATGTCGACGCGACGTTGACGATCGAGCCGCCGCCGGCCTTCGCCATCACCCGTGCCGCCGCCTGCGAGCAGTGGAACGCGCCGCCCAGGTTGACGTCGATCACCCGCTGCCACTCCTCGGCTCTCAGCTCCAGCACGGAGACGATCTCGCGGATGCCGGCGCAGTTGACCAGCACGTCGATCCGGCCATGCTCCTCGGCGATCTCCCGGAACGCGGTCGCCACCGCGGCGTGGTCGCAAACGTCCAGCCGCCGCCCGTCGCCCTCGAGGTCGATCCGCTCGACGGCTGCGCCCTGCGCCGCCAGCCGGTCGGCGACCGCTGCGCCCAGGCCGCCCGCGGCGCCGGTGACCACCGCGACGCGGCCGTCGAGTGTCACAGCGCCGCCCGCATCTCGTCGGCGAACGCCCGGACATGCGCCTCGGCCACCGACCGCGCCGCGGCCGCGTCGCCGTCGCGGATCGCGGCCAGCAGGTCGCGGTGCTCACGCATCCGGTCGCCGAGGGGCGGCAGCCGGTCCCACGTCAGGTGCCAGATCCGGAGCGACATGTTCAGGTAGCGGTCGAGGTCCTGTGCGAGGTACGGGTTTCGCGAGCAGCGGTACACGAACCGGTGCACCTGCGCGTCCAGCTCGATCAGCGAGCGCTGGCTGGGCTCCGCCGCGTCCAGTGCGGAGATCAACGCCGCCGCCTCCTCCCGCTCGGCGGCGTCGGCCAGCTCGGCCGCGCGCTCGGCGGCGTGCGCCTCAAGCTGCACGCGGACGTCCGTGATGTCGGACAGGCTGGTGATGTTGATCGCCGTGGCGAAGGTGCCGCGGCGCGGGTAGACGACGACCAGCCCCTCCAGCGCCAGCCGGCGGATCGCCTCGCGCACGGGGGTGCGGCCGACGCCCAGCTCGCGGGTCAGCGCGTCCTCGTCGATCGGCGCACCGGGCGCGATCTGCAGGTCGACCAGCCGGTCGCGGAGCGCCGCGTAGGCGCGGTCGGACAGGAGCTCTGAGGGGAGTTGCACGGCGGACATCAGTCTGATATACGAGTTGTCTACCAGACCACGGCCCATCCGGCAAGCCGGGAGACGACACACCACATGAGCGAACTGCCAAGCACTGCCCGCGCCGTCGTGATCGGAGCGGGCATCGTCGGGAACAGCCTCGTCCACCACCTCTCCGAGCTGGGGTGGCGCGACCTCGTCCTGCTGGACAAGGGTCCGTTCCCCAACCCCGGAGGCTCGACGGGGCACGCCTCGAACTTCATCTTCCCGGTCGACCACTCCAAGGAGATGACGGCGCTGACGCTGGAGAGCACGCGCCAGTACAAGGACCTCGGCGTGTTCACCGAGAGCGGCGGCCTGGAGGTGGCACGCACCGAGGAGCGGATGCAGGAGCTCCACCGGCGGATGTCCTCGGGCCATGCCTGGGGCGTGGACAACATCGCCATGGTGACGCCCGCCGAGATCAAGGAGATGGTGCCATTCATCGACGAGTCGATCCTGGTCGGCGGCTTCTCGTCGCCCGGCGTCGGCGTCGTCGACTCGCTGCGCGCGGGCACGATCATGCGGGAGCGCGCGGTCGAGGCGGGTGCCGTCGCCATGGCCAACACCGAGCTGCTCGGCATCGACGTCGAGCGCGGCCGCGTCCGCCGCGTGCGCACCACCCGCGGCGACATCGAGACCGAGATCGTGGTCATCGCCTGCGGCGTCTGGAGCCCCGCGATCGCCCGCATGGCCGGCTCGTCGATCCCGCTGACGCCGGCCGTCCACCAGATGATCGACATCGGGCCCGTGCCGCGGTTCGCCAGCTCGACACGGCACATCGAGTTCCCGATCGTCCGCGACATGGACGCGCTGATGTACGAGCGTCAGGACGGGATCGGACTGGAGATCGGGTCGTACGCGCACCGGCCGATCCTGCACGACCCCGAGGAGATCCCCTCGATCGAGGCCGCCGCGCTGTCGCCGACGGAGATGCCGTTCACGCAGGCCGACTTCGACCAGCAGATGGAGCACGCGCTCGAGCTGATGCCGGAGATCGTCGGCGACGAGTCCGTCGGCGTGAAGTACGCGATCAATGGCCTGCTCTCGCTAACGCCCGACGGAATGCCGCTGCTGGGCGAGACCCACGAGGTGCGCGGGCTCTGGTCGTGCGCCGCCGTCTGGGTCAAGGAGGGCCCGGGCATCGCCAAGTCGGTCGCCGAGTGGATGGTGCACGGCGAGTCCGAGATCGACCTGCACTCCTCGGACATCGCCCGCTTCTGGGAGTACCAGAAGACCCGCGAGCACGTCCGCGCGCGCACCTCGGAGGGCTTCAACAAGACGTACGGCATCGTCCACCCGGGCGAGCAGTGGGCGTCCAACCGCGACCTGCGGCTGCCGCCGTTCCATGAGCGCGAGAAGGAGCTGGGTGCGGTGTTCTTCGAGGCCGCCGGCTGGGAGCGGCCGCAGTGGTACGAGTCGAACGCGCCGCTGCTCGAGGAGTACGCCGACCGGATCAACGCCCGCGAGGCGGAGTGGGACGCCCGCTGGTGGTCGCCGATCATCAACGCCGAGCACCTGGCGATGCGCGATCGCGCCGGCATGGTGGACCTCAGCGCCTTCGCCGTGTTCGACATCCAGGGACCCGGTGCGCTGGACGCCGTCCAGCGCGTGTCGGTGCGGCAGATGGACGTGGCCGTCGGGCGCGTCGTCTACACGCCGCTGCTCACCCCGAGCGGCGGCTTCCGTTCCGACCTGACGATCATGCGGCTGGACGACGAGACGTTCCGCGTCGTCACCGGCGGTGCGCACGGTGCGGCCGACCGCAAGTGGTTCATCGACAATCTGCCCGAGGACGGCTCGGCGCAGCTGACGGACGTCACATCGGCCTGGACGACGCTGGGGCTCTGGGGACCGCGGGCGCGTGACATCCTGTCGTCGGTGACGCGTGACGACGTCTCGCATGAGGGCTTCCGGTTCGGAACCTGCCGGACGATCGAGATCGGCTCCCTGCGGGTGCTGGCGTCGCGCATCTCCTACGTCGGCGACCTCGGATGGGAGCTCTACGTGCCGATCGAGCAGGGCCGCCGCCTGTGGGACGCGATCTGGGAGGCCGGCCGGCCGCACGGCGTCGCCCCGGTGGGCATCGGCGTGTACGGGACGACCGGGCGGCTCGAGAAGTGCTACCGGGCCTACGGCTTCGAGCTGGAGAGCGAGTACAACGTCTGCGAGGCCGGGATGGCCGGACCCAAGGTCAAGGACGAGGACTTCGTCGGCAGGGAGGCGCACCTGCGCCACCGCGACGAGGAGCCCGCCGCCGTGCTCTGCACGCTCACCGTCGACGACCACACGTCGGCATCCGGCGTCAAGCGGTACATGCTCGGCCGCGAGCCGATCCAGACTCGAGACGGGCGGCCGCTGACCGACGCCAAGGGTCGCCGGTCGTACGTGACCAGCGCCGGTGCCGGGCCGTCCGTCGGCAAGCACCTGCTGTTGGCCTACGTGCCGCCCGAGCACGCGACGGTGGGGGAGCAGCTGGCGGTCGAGTACCTCAACGAGCGGTACCCGGTGACGGTGGCGGTCGTCGGCTCGACGCCGATCTTCGATCCCGAGAACGAGCGCATCCGGTCGTGAACATCCTGGTCTGCGCCAAGCGCGTCCCGATGACCGGCGGCACGATCGTGCTCACCGCCGACGAGCAGGCGATCGAGACCCGCCACCTCGGCTTCACCATCAGCCCGCACGAGGAGTGCGGCGTCGAGGAGGCCGTGCGCCTGATCGAGGCGAACGGCGGCGAGTCGGTGGTGCTCACCCTTGGGCCGGCGGAGGCCGAGGAGCAGCTGCGCGACGCGATGGCGCTGGGCGTGGATCGCGCGATCCTGCTGCAGGTCGACGATGAGTGGGACGCCCAGGCGACGGCACGGGCGATCGTCGACGCGGTCAACGCCGAGCGCGAGGCCGGCACCTCCTTCGACCTGATCTTCTTCGGCAACGAGTCGGCCGACTCCGGCAACTACCAGGTCGGCATCCGCGTCGCGCACGCGCTGGGCCTGCCGTGCGTCACGGGGGTCAAGGCGATCGCGGTCGAGGGCGGCCGCGCTCGCTGCGAGCAGGAGACCGCGGGCGGGCGCGACGTCTACGACGTGCCGCTGCCGGCGGTGGTGACGGTCAAGGAGGGCCTCAACCTGCCTCGCTACCCGTCCGTGCCGGGTCGGCTGCGCGCCAAGCGCAAGCCGGTCGAGACGCGGACACCCGAGCGGCGCGCGGGCGACATCGAGAAGCTGCGGCTCAAGCTGCCGCCGGGTCAGGGCAAGCGGGCCGAGATCCTCGGCCACGGGCCGGCCGCCGCGCCCGCGGTGGTCGAGGTGCTGCGTCAGGCGGGCCTGGTCTCGTGACGCTGGTCTACGTGGAGCAGCAGGCGGGCGTCCCGGACGAGGCGTCGCTGCAGGCGATCGCCGTCGCGCGGCAGCTGTCCGGCGGCGGTGCGGTGCACGCGATGACGGCCGGACCCGGGGCGCCGGACACCGCGGCTGCTCTCGGCGGGCACGGCGTGGCGACGGTGCACGTCGCCGAGCACGTCGCCCTGGCGACGCACGCGCCTGCCGCTCTCGGCCGCAGCCTCACCGAGCTCGCCGGGCGGCTGTCCTCGCCGGCGATCGTCGGCCCGGGCACCGAGCGGGGCAACGAGGTGCTGGCGCACGCGGCTGCGATCGGTGACCTGCCGATGGCGGCGAACTGCAGCGCCGTCGACTCGGGTGACGAGCTGACGGTGACCCGCATCCGCTGGGGTGGCAGCCTGCTCGAGGAGGCGCGCGTCTCCGGGCCCGTCAAGCTGCTGACGGTCGCGCCGCACACCGTCCAGGCGGAGCACACCGGTGGCGGGCCGGCGGCGGTCGAGCCGTTCGCACCGGAGCTGCAGGCTGCCGACCTGGTTGCGTGCGTCACGGAGCAGGTGACGCCGGACGTGGGCGGCGGCGTGTCGCTGGCGGACGCCAGGTTCGTGGTCAGCTGCGGCCGCGGTGCCGGATCGCCCGAGGGCTTCGCGCCCGCCGAGGAGCTCGCCGCGCTGCTGGGCGGCGCCGTCGGCTGCTCGCGCGCGGTGACCATCGCCGGGTGGCGGTCGCACACCGACCAGGTCGGGCAGACCGGCACCAAGATCGCGCCCGAGGTCTACCTGGCCTGCGGCATCAGCGGTGCGACCCAGCACATGGCCGGCTGCAAGGGAGCCAAGCGGATCATCGCCGTCAATACCGACCCCGAGGCGCCGATCGTGGCCAACGCCGACTACGCCGTCATCGGCGACCTCCACGAGGTGATCCCGGCGATCGCCGCCGAGCTGCGGAAGGCGGGCGGCGGATAGACCCCGTCGCGCTGATCGCGCTGCTGGCGGCGCTCGCGATCTGCGGGGGCATGTTCGCCCGGCGCGCGGTGCTGCTCGTGCGGATCGTGCGGCTGGGGCAGCCGGCGCCGCGGTTCGACGACGTCCCGGCCCGCGTCCGCCAGGAGGCGGTGATCGCGCTCGGCCAGAAGAAGCTGCTGCAGCGCCTCGTCCCCGGGCTGATGCACGCCTTCATCTTCTGGGGCTTCATCGTCCTCTTCCCGACGATCATCATGGCGATGATCGGCGCGGTCGACAAGGACGCGTCGATCCCCTGGCTGGCCGAGCAGGGGTGGTTCGCGTTTCTGGTCGACCTGTTCGCGGTGCTCGTGCTGGCCGGTGTCGCGACGGCCTTCTTCATCCGCAAGGTGCAGCGCCCCGACCGCTTCCGCGGCAGCCACCTGGGCGAGGCCGACCTGATCCTGGCGATGATCGCCGGGATCGTGACGACGCTGCTGCTGTGGCACGCGTCGCGCATCGCGCTCGGGCTGAACGAGTGGCCCGCCGGCTGGTCGCCGGTGTCGGACGCGCTCTCGAACCTGTTCGGCGGCGGAGACGGCACCGAGGTCGCCGAGCGCGTCTTCGTGTGGGCGCACGTGCTGATCATCCTCTCGTTCCTGGCCTACCTGCCCTACTCGAAGCACCTGCACATCGTCACCGCCGGCATCAACGTGTACTTCGGCCGGACGCGGGCCCGCGGCCGGCTCGAGCCCCTGCGGTTCGACGATCCGGATGTCCCCGAGGAAGAGATCCGGATGGGCGCCGGCACGTTGACTGACATGACCTGGAAGCAGATGGTGGACACCGTCTCGTGCACCGAATGCGGCCGCTGCCAGGAGGTCTGCCCGGCGTGGGCGACCGGCAAGGACCTGTCACCGAAGCTGCTGATCATGGGGCTGCGCGACCATCTGCTCGCCGAGGGCCCGAAGCTGCTGGCCGGTGATGAGGCCGCCGGCATGGCGCCGCTGGTTCCCGGCGCGGTCACCGACGAGGTGGTCTGGGACTGCGTCACCTGCGGCGCATGCGTGCGCGAGTGCCCGGTGTCGATCGAGCACATCGACCATATCGTCGACCTGCGCCGCCACCTGGTGATGGCCGAGGCGCGGTTCCCGGCGGAGGCCGAGCCGATGCTGCGCGACGTCGAGCGCTCGTCGAACCCCTGGGGCAAGGCCCAACAGGAGCGGGCGTCCTGGACCGAGGGCCTCGGAGTGCGGGTGCTCGAGCCGGGCGAGGCGCCGCCGGAGGTGCTCTACTGGGTCGGCTGTGCCGCGTCGTACGACGAGCGCGCCCGCGAGACGGCGATCTCGACCGCGAAACTGCTCCAGGCCGCCGGCGTCGACTTCGCCATCCTCGGGCCGCGCGAGTCGTGCACCGGCGACCCCGCCCGGCGGATGGGCAACGAATACGTGTTCCAGGCACTTGCGGAGGGGAACGTCGAGACGCTGAATGACGCCGGCGTGACGAAGATCGTCGCCAGCTGTCCCCACTGTTTCAACACCCTGGCCAACGAGTACCCGGACTTCGGCGGCCGCTACGAGGTGATGCACCACACGGAGCTGCTGTCCGACCTGGTGCGTGAGGGCCGGCTCTCGCCGGTCCAGGGCGAGGGCACGATCACGTACCACGACTCCTGCTACCTGGCGCGGCACAACGACGTGATGGCCGAGCCGCGCGAGCTGGTCGAGGCCGTCGGCCGGCCGGTCGAGATGGAGCGCCACGGGCGGCGCACGTTCTGCTGCGGCGCCGGCGGCGCGCACATGTGGATGGAGGAGCGCGGGTCGGCCATCAACGAGGAGCGCGTGCGCCAGGCCGCCGAGACCGGCGCCGACACGCTGGCCGTCGCCTGTCCCTTCTGCACGGTGATGCTGGACGACGGCGTCCGCACCAGCGGGAAGCACCTTCGGGTGGCAGATGTCGCGACCCTGCTCGCCGAATCGATTGCTGACGATCCGAAATCGGACGCTTGCACCTGAAAAAGTTCGCAGATTGCGGTCTTGTGTAAAGACTTTTCCGTGCAACGGCATCCGAAGCGCCTGCGAGGATATGCTGAGTGCTCCAGGGGAATCCATTGTGGGCGTCCTCTGACTAGAATTGGCTGGGTCTTCCACCGTGTACTCTCGACTCGTCAAGCGAATGGGGGGGATGGGTGCCGTTGCGGTGCTCGTCTTCAGCGTGCTTGCGACCTACGGGGCCATTGCGGCGATCGCGCTGGGCGCGGTCGACGTGGGCTCTGTGCTTCGTCTGCCCGAGGCGGCAATCAACAAGGTGGTGTCGGTCGGATTCGAGGCGCAGCCGTCGGGCGGTGACTACAACGCGCCGCCGGTCGGCTCGAACTCCCAGGCCGGCGGGCAGCCGACGCCGACGATCCCGATCGTCCAGGCAACCCCGGTGACGCCGGGCTCGGCTTTCGAGAACAGCGGCGGCTCCGGCTCCGGCTCGGGCGGGGGCGGCAACCAGGACGGCGGATCGCAGCAGGGCGGCGGCGGGAACCACACGCCGGGGGGCAACACGGGCGGCCAAGGCAACAACCCGCACAACGGCCAGGGCGGCGGGGGGCACAACCACCCGCATCCGGGCGGCTGCGACGGCAAGGTCAAGCACACGAACGACTGCCACCACCCGGGCGGCGGCCAGGGTGGGGACGGCGATGGCGATGGCCACGGTCACCACGGTGGGCACGGCCACCACGGCGGCAACGGCCACCATGGCGGCAACGGTCACCATGGCGGCCAGGGGCAGCACGGCGGTCAGGGGCATAACCACGGCCATCACTGCCACCATGGGCATCACGGCCAGGGCGGCCAGGGGCAGGGCAGCGACGGCGGTCATCATCCCGGCCAGCACGGTGGCCAGGGACAGCAGGGCGGCAACCACCACGGCCATCGTCACGGGCAGGGCTGCGGCCATCACCGGCAGCAGCACAGCTCGGGGCACCATCGGGGGGGCGGCTCGCCGCAGCACCACAAGCCGGGGCGCCACCGCGAGCACCGCGGCGGTTCGCACCATCGCCGGCACCATGCCGCGGCGCACCATCGCGGCGGCGGCTCAGGCCATCACTGCCACGGCGGCAAGCACCGCCGCGGACGCGGCTAGATCGCCTCCACGCGCTCGACGTACCAGACCACCCACGCGCCCTCGGTCTTCTCGGCCTGGACGACACGCGCGCCCGGTGGGAACGGCACGGCGCAGAACTCGCGGGACATGCCGCGCACGCCGCCGAGGTTGTCCTCGCGCTGGGTCTGACCCAGCGGCACGACGATTCTCGAGAGGACAGCGGCGTCGGTCGCCTGGCTGCCCTGCACCTCAGTGAATGATGATGACATGCGGCCGAGATTCGCCGCCGGTGGGCCAAACCCTCCCGAAAGTTTACGGCAATACCATTTCCCTGATGGCACGACGACTCGTGGCGTCCGCGATACGGTAAGGTGGCCGCATGGAGCGCTGGCATGTTCCCTCCATCGATGCGGCCGGGCGGCGGGAGCCGCGGGTGCTGTTCTCGGCGCCTGAGTGCCGCGCGGTGGCCCTCGATCTCCGCGCCGGCGAACAGCTCGGCGAGCACAGCGTGCACGAGCGGGCGGTGCTCTGGGTGGCAGCCGGCGAGGTGACCGTCCTGGGCGAGTCCTGCGGGGCCGGCACCCTGATCACCTTCGCCCCCGACGAGCGCCACGCCGTGGCGGCGCAGACCGATGCGCGGCTCGTGCTGCTGCTGGCCCCGTGGCCGGGCGACGGCCACTATCCGTCCGGCGCCGAGATCGACGCCGCGCGGATGCCGGTGAACGCCACCGCGCCGCCAATGGGCTAAGTCGCAGTGCGCACGACGTCGCCGTCGACCAGCGGCACCGTGCCGGGGCCGGCCGGCGATCCGTTGAGCTCCACGACCGGCAGGGCGGCCGCACGCCGCAGCGTGCGCCCGCCGCCGGGCCGGACCACGGTGACCCGGGGCAGCGGCTCGCCGAGCGCGGCGCGGTACTCCTCGGGCGTGTTCAGGTTGCGCAGCGACTCGGGATGCTCGAGCGCCGCCGCGTCGACGAAGGCGACCTCGAGCCCCTCGAGCAGCGAACGGACGCGGCGGCGGTCGGCGGCGAGCGCGGCGTCGACCGCCTCCAGTGCGGCGAGCGACCAGCAGGCGGCCAGCGGGTGCTCCCGGCCGTCCGCGACCGGCACGGCCACATCGTGATCGCCGAGCGCGGCCGCAACGCCCCGCAGGAACGCAGGGTGCACGAACGGCGCGTCGGTCGAGGTGACGATCGCCGCATCGGCGCGTCCAACCAGCGCCCGCATGCCGGCCGCGATCCCCTCCAGCGGGCCGCGTCCGGGCTCACGATCCTCAACCCGTTCGACGCCGGCCGGCACCGGTTGCCCGGCGCCTGCGACGACCACCACGGGCGCGAACTCGCGCCCGGTGATGCCCGCGATCCGGGCGATCAGCGGCATGCCGTGCCAGTCGAGCGACGCCTTGGGTGTCCCCATCCTGGCCGACCGGCCGCCGGCCAGCACGATCGCAGCCGGCGCCCGGCTCATCCGCCGGCCAGCTCCCGGCCGCGCCGCCGCAACTGGCGGACGTCTCCGTTTCGGCGCGTGTAGCCCTGCTCGTCGAGCGCCTCCAGGATCGCCTGGGCGTACTTGCGCGAGATGCCGAGACGGTCGCGCAGCCGGGCGAGCGTCAGGCCGTCGGGTTCGCCGGCCAGGCCGACGGCCGTCCTCGCCGCGTCGGCGAACGCCTCGGCCGCGAACGCCAGATCGTCACCGGCGCGGACGATCGCGCCCGAGGCGGCCAGGTGGGCGGCCGGCTCACGTTCGGCCGGCTCCAGCGCCGACGGCGTCACGCCCTCCCCGCGTAGCCGTTCCAGCAGCGCTTCCGCGCCAGCCGCCGAGGGGGCGGCGCGCCCGGCCGGTTCCGCCGGCGGAGGGACCTCCGCCGGCGCCAGCCCGCTCCGGGTGGGACGGGCGTCGGTGACGACGCCGCCCGCGACGGTGGTGCGCGGCGCGGTCAGCCGGACGATCACCCTGTCGCCGCGCAATGCGGCCACCCGTGACACGAGACGGAGCTGGACCTCGCCGGAGGCGCCCGGAGGCAGCTCGTCAGCGCCGCGCACCGCGACGGTCGCCGGGGTCTCGGTGGTGCCGTGATGGACGGTCACGCGCTCGCCATGGCGAAGCGCGTGGGGCGCGGTCGGCAGCACGTCCAGCCGGCACTCCAACCGATACGTGGCCTGGAGGGCGCCCGGCGTCGCCAGCGTGGCGCCCCGCGGCGCCTCGGACCGCTCGGCGCCGACCAGGGCGAGCGCCACGCGCTGGCCCGCGCCCGCCGTGTCGACCGGCCGGTCGTGCACCTGCACGCTGCGCACCCGCACCTGCTGCCCGCCCGGCTCGACCGCCAGCCGCATCTGCGGCTCCACCGTGCCCGACCACAGGGTTCCCGTGACCACCGTCCCGATCCCGCGCAGCGTGAACGCCCGGTCGACCGGCAGGCGCACCGGCCCGTCCGCCGCGCGGGAGGACACGCGCGCGGCGGCGCGGTCGAGCTCCTCGCGCAGCGCCTCCAACCCGGCGCCGGTGCGCGACGACACCTCGACGACCGGCAGCTCGCCGGCGAGCTCGGCCACCTCGAGCCGGACGATCTCGGCGGTCTCGTCGTCCACCAGATCCCGCTTGGTCAGCGCGACGACGCCGCGCTCGAGCCCCAGCAGCCGGATGATCGCCAGATGCTCGCGGGTCTGAGGCATGACGCCGTCGTCCAGCGCGACCACCAGCAGGAACAGGTCGAGGCCGGTGGCGCCCGCGACCATCGTCCGCACGAACCGTTCGTGGCCCGGCACGTCCACCACCGACAACCGCCGTCCGGACGGCAGCTCCAGCGGTGCGTAGCCGAGCTCGATCGAGATGCCCCGCGACTTCTCCTGCGGCAGCCGGTCGGTGTCGACGCCGGTCAGCGCCGCGACGAGCGCCGTCTTCCCGTGATCGATGTGCCCGGCGGTGCCGAGCGTCAGAGGGTGATCAGATCGCATTCGGCGGCCGTCAGCGTCCGGCAGTCGAGCAGGACGCGGCCCTCCCGGACACGGGCCACGACCGGAGGGTCGAGGTCGCGCAGGCGCGCCGCCAGTGCGTCGCCGCCGTCCAGCGCACAGGCGAACGAGGGAAGCTCGAGCAGCGGCAGCGCGCCGCCGCCGACGCGGGCCACCGTCTCGACCACGGCTCCGCCCAGCCGGGCCGCGAGCGCCTCCGCCCGCGCTCGCACATCGTCGGCAGGCTCCGCAACCATCCGCAGCACGGGCACAGAACGCACGGCCGCCGGCGGGTCGCGGTACAGCTCGAGGGTCGCCTCCAGCGCGGCCAGCGACAGCTTGTCCAGCCGCAGCGCCCTGGCCAGCGGATGGCGGCGCACGCGCTCGACCGCGTCGGCGCGGCCGACGACGATGCCGGCCTGCGGCCCGCCGAGCAGCTTGTCGCCGGAGAAGCACACCAGCGAGGCGCCGGCCTCGACGCTGGAGCGGGCGGTGGGCTCGTCGACCAAGTCCGGCAGGTCGACCAGGGCGCCCGATCCCAGGTCGTCGATCACCGGCACCCCGTGCCGGGCGCCGATGGCGACCAGCTCGGCCAGGGAGGGGTGGCCGGTGAACCCGACGACCCGGAAGTTCGACTGGTGGACGCGGAGGATCGCGCCGGTCTCCGCACCGGCGGCTCGCTCGTAGTCGGCCGCGTGCGTCCGGTTCGTCGTGCCCACCTCGACCAGCGTCGCGCCCGACTGGGCCAGGATGTCCGGGATCCGGAAGCCGTCCCCGATCTCGATCAGCTCGCCGCGGCCGATCAGCACCTCGTGGCCGCCCGCGGTCGCCGCCAGACACAGCAGCAGCGCGGCGGCATTGTTGTTGACGGCCAGGCCGTCCTCTGCGCCGGTCAGCGAGGCCAGCAACGGGCCGAGGTGGGTATGCCGGGAGCCGCGGCGGCCGCTCTCCAGGTCGAGCTCGAGGTTCGAGTAGCCCTCGGCGACCTGTGCCACCCGCTCGATCGCCGCGCGCGGAAGCGGCGCGCGACCCATGTTGGTGTGGACGATCACGCCGGTCGCGTTGAGTACCGGCCGCAGGCTGGGAGGCCGCTCCAGCAGCCGAGCTGCGGCTGCGACCAGGTCTCCGGCGGGCTCGGCCCGGCCGCGGGCGCGGGCGTCGTCGAGCGCCGCCCGCAGCGCGCCGAGGACGGGCGTTCGACCGTGCCGCTCGACCAGCGCCGCCGCGTCGTCGCGATGCAGGAGCGCGTCCACCGAGGGCAGCTCTCTCAACGGATGCTCCGCCACGCGTGCAATTCTACGCCCTCGTGGCACGCTCCCGACGCTCGCCCCTGTACTCGTTCGACACCGGCAAGCACCGGCGGCCGCCGATCGTGCCCCGGCTGTCGCCGTGGCTGGTCGTGGTCGCCGTCCTGCTGCTGGCCGCACTCGGCACCGCGCTGTACGCCCTGTGGGTGGTGCGGCCGCTGACCGACCGCGGTGCCGGCGTGATCCCGCCCGGGCTCGTGCCGAGCCTGCCCGAGGCGCCGAAGGGCGGCGGCGGGCAGGCGCCGGCCAAGCTGCCCGCGTTCGGGGCGGGCGCGGCGTCGACCAGGCCGATCCCCGGCGTGGGCGCGGCTGCGGGCCTTGTGGTCGAGGCCGAGTCAGGCCACGTGCTGTGGATGGCCTCCCCACACAAGCAGCGGGCGATCGCCAGCCTGACCAAGTTGATGACCGCGCTGGTCGCCGCACGCTCCCACCGGACGACCGGGACGTTCGTGATCACGCCGGCCATGACCGACGTGCCCGGCGAGACGATCGGCGTGTCCGCCGGCGACCGCGTTTCGACGCGAGACATGCTGGCCGCCACCCTGCTGCCCTCGGCCAACGACGCCGCGAACGCCCTGGCCGTCCACACGTCGGGCAGCGTCAGCGCGTTCGTCAAGCGGATGAACGCGACCGCCAAGACCCTCAAGCTGCACGACACCCGGTTCTCGAACCCGTCCGGGATCTTCGATACCGGCAACCACTCGTCGGCGTGGGACATCGCCGTGCTCGCCCGCCAGCTGCTGGCGACGCCGAGCCTGTCGGCGCTGGTCGGCCGCAAGGTGTACGTGCCGCGCAGCGGCCCCGACTACGTCAACACGAACCATCTGCTGTGGACGTACTCCGGCGCGCGTGGCGTCAAGACCGGCTTCACCGACGCTTCCGGCCGCTGCCTTGTCGCTGCGGCCACGCGCGGCGGCCGGACGATGATCGCCGTGGTGCTCGACGCCGGCGGCGACGAGTTCACCGAGGCATCGCGGATGCTCGACTGGGGCTTCAAGCACGCGTGAAAAAACGGGGTCAGACCCCGTTTTTACAGCGTGCGATGGATGTACGAGGCGTCCATGCCGGCCACCAGGACGACGATCAGGCCCAGGTAGACGACGCTGACGGCGATCCGCTGGGCTCGGGTGACATCGTGGTAGGCCTTGAAGTCGGCGTCGTTGCGGCGCTTCCAGCGGTGGTATAGCTCGTATCCGCCCAGTCCGGCGATCAGCAGCAGGATCGTGCTGCCGTGCATGAAGAAGAGCAGGACGACGGCGAACAGGCCGACGAACCAGAACGCCGGGTGCACCGCCGCGGCCGCCCGGCCGCCGTCGAGCGGCAGCACTGGAATCAGGTTGAACAGGTTCAGCAGGAACCCGGTGTAGGCAAGCGCACGAAGCAGGTCGCTGTCCAGCGCGACGGCCACGCCGAGGCAGGCCGCGGCGCCGACGGTGCCGAGCACCGGGCCGGCGAGGCCGACCTTCGCCTCCACCCATGCGTTCTTGGGGAGGCCTTTCATGCCGACGACGGCTCCCAGGAACGGGATGAAGAGCGGTGCCGTGGCGGGCACACCCTCGCGCCGCAACTGGATCACGTGCCCCATCTCGTGGATCAGGAGCAGCACTGTGAAGCCGAGCGCGAAGCGCCAGCTCCAGATCGTCGTGTACGCGGCGACGGACACGAAGAACGTCAGGCCGGCCCAGAAGAACTTCACGTTCTTGAGGATCAGGAGGAGCGGGGCGAACAGCTTCCAGACCAGCAGCGCGGCGCCGACCAGCAGGCCGCCCAACCGCTTCACAGGGTGCGGGCGCTCCTTGACCGGCGACTGCATCGGCGGCTGCTCGGGCGGGGGTGCGAGCGGACGGTGCTCGAGGCTCATCCGGTGCCCTCCATCCCGATCCACTCCTCGCCGCCCTCGAAGATCTCCTTCTTCCACACGGGCACGGTCAGCTTGAGCGTGTCGATCGCCTCCTGACAGGCTGTCAGGGCCGGGCCGCGGTGCGGCGCCGAGACGGCGATCATCACGCTTGCCTCGCCGATCGGCACAGGCCCGGTGCGGTGCACCATCGCGACATGCGCGATGTCGTGGCGCTCGTGCAGGGCGTCGGCGATCCGCCGCATCTCCTGCTCGGCCATCTCCGGATACGCGTCGTACTCGAGGTGCGTGACGGCGCGGCCGCGATTGGCATCCCGGGTCGTCCCCACGAACGTGGCGATCGCCCCGCATCCCGGATCGGAGACCTCCGCCACCAGCGCCGCCAGGTCGAGCGGCCCGGCGACCACGCGGAAGCCGCCCCCGGACACCGGCGGGATGACGGCCACCTCGTCCCCATCGGCGAGCGACACGTTGCGCTCGGCGTACTCGCGGTTGCGCGCGTAGGCGAGCCCGGGCGGCTCGTCGCCCAGCTCGAGCACCGGCCAGACATCGCCGACGCGGGCGCCGTCGGGCAGGTCGACGCTGCGCTCGCGCGTCCCGGCCCGCTCGCGCAGGGCGGCGAACAGCTTGACGGTGATCTGCATGCCCACAGAGTATCGGCCGCGGATTGCGCGCTCTTTGCCGGGAGGGACATCACCGGGCTGTCGGTAGGATGGGCCGGCGATGGCGCCACCCGACAGCGAGCGGACCACCGAGTCCGGCATCCCGGTGCGCCGGTACTACACCGCGGCGGAAGCGCCGCCGCCGGCGGCCGACCCAGGCGAGTTCCCGTACACCCGGGGCGTGCGCGCCGACGGGTACCGCTCGCGCGCCTGGACGATGCGCCAGTATGCCGGGTTCGGCTCCGCGGACGAGACCAACAGGCGCTTCCACCTGCTGCTCGAACGCGGCCAGACCGGCCTCTCGGTGGCCTTCGACCTGCCGACCCAGCTGGGCCTCGACTCCGACCACGAGCTGGCGCGCGGCGAGGTCGGCCGCACCGGCGTCGCCATCGACTCGCTGGAGGACATGGAGCGTCTGCTGGACGGCATCCCGCTGGCCGACGTGTCGACGTCGATGACGATCAACGCCCCGGCGTCGCTGCTGATGCTGCTGTACGAGCTGGTCGCGGCCGGCCAAGGCGTCTCGCCCGACAGGCTGTCGGGCACCGTCCAGAACGACATCCTCAAGGAGTACATCGCCCGCGGCAACTACATCTTCCCGGCCCGGCCGAGCATGCGGCTGACCGTGGACACCTTCCGCTACTGCACCGAGCGGATGCCGCGCTGGAACACGATCTCGATCTCCGGCTACCACATCCGCGAGGCCGGCTCGACGGCCGCGCAGGAGCTCGCCTTCACGCTGGCCAACGGCATCGCCTACGTCCAGGCGGCCGTCGACGCGGGCCTCCAGGTCGACTCGTTCGCGCGCCGGCTCTCGTTCTTCTTCAACGCCCACAACGACGTCTTCCAGGAGATCGCGAAGTTCCGGGCGGCGCGCACGCTGTGGGCACGCATCATGCGCGACCGGTTCGGCGCGACGGATGCGCGCAGCCAGATGCTGCGGTTCCACGCGCAGACCGGCGGATCGACGCTGACCGCGCAACAGCCCGAGAACAACATCGTCCGGGTGGCCCTGCAGGCCTTCTCCGCGGTGTGCGGCGGCGGCCAGAGCCTGCACACGAACGGATTCGACGAGGCGCTCGCCCTGCCGACCGAGCGGAGCGCGACGATCGCGCTGCGTACGCAGCAGATCCTGGCCACGGAGGCCGGGTGCACCGCCACCGCCGACCCCTTCGGCGGCTCGTACTACATCGAGGCGCTGACCGCGGAGCTGGAGCAGCAGGCGACCACCATGATCGCGCAGATCGACGAGCTGGGCGGCGCCGTCGCCGCGGTCGAGCGGGGGTGGGTGCAGGACCAGATCGAGTCGGCGGCGTTCGCCTTCCACGAGCGGGTGCAGGCGGGGGACGAGGTGCTGGTGGGAGTCAACCGGTGGACGGCGGACGAGGAGGACCCGATCGAACTGCACGCGCTCGACCCGGCGTCCGAGCGTCGCCAGTGCGACGCGATCGCCGGCCTGCGCGCCCGCCGCGACGCCGCCGCGGTCGAGACGGCGCTGGCCCGGGTGGCCGAGACGGCGGACGGCGACGGCAACCTGTTGCCGCCGATGCGCGACGCTCTCGCGGCGTACGCGACGGTCGGCGAGGTGTGCGACGTATTGCGAACGCGTTGGGGCACATACGACGCGCTCCGCGCGCGCCCGTAATCTGGAGGCATGCGCCGACGCTTCATCGTGGCGGGTGTGGTGCTGATCGCAGGCATCGCCGCGGTCTGGTGGTTCGTGCGGGACGACCAGGCGCCGCCGCCGGGCCACCCCGTGGCGCAGCCCGCGGTCAACGTCCTGGACTTCGGCGCCCAGCCCGGCGGCAGCGGCGACAGCTCCCAGGCGTTCACCCAGGCGCTGAGCGCCGCCTCGCACCGAGCGGCCGGTCCGCCCGGGCCGTCGGGCGAGCCGCAGGGGATCGTCGAGGTGCCGGCCGGCACCTACCGGCTGGAGAACGTCGTCTTTCCGTCCAACGTGCGCATGGAGGTCGATGCCGGAGCGGTGATCGAAGTCGTCAAGGGCGGCGACGGGACGGCGTTCCTGTGGCAGGACGGGGTGACGAACGTCTCGCTGGTCGGCGTCGGGTCGAGCACCGCGGGCAAGCCCGACGTCGCGGGCGGCTGGAATGTCGACGGGTCGTTCAGCTTCAACCTCGACCCCGCCCAGACCGGGACCGGCGCCGACGCTCGTGGCCTGTCCGTCCTGTGGGCCAAGGACTTCCTGGTGCAGAACGTCGTCATCCGCCAGGGGTCGTCCTGCGCGAGCTGCGGCACCGAGTACCCGAACTCGAACAGCGCGGGCGTCACGCTACGCTCACAGCCCGGCTCGAGCGAGGCCCGGCCCCTGATCCCGCGGCGGGGGACGCTCGAGAACATCTACACGGTGAATGCGCCGCCCGGCTACGGGCCGGTGCAGTTCGGCAGCGGGGTCGGCATCCGGGTCGACGGCATGTACTCGCAGGGAGGGACGGCGCTGCGGCTGGAGACTGATGCGCAGAAGGGCCGCTACAGCATCCTCGACCGGCTGACCGCACGCCGCATCGAGTGCAGCGGCGGGAACGCGGCGGTGTCATTGTCGCCACACGACCAGATCAACGGCACGGTGCGGATCCACGGCGTCACGGCCGTCGGCTGCGCCTACGGCGTCAAGGTGCGCGACGGCTGCCGCGGCGGGTGCGGCGGGTCGTTCGACGGGTCGAGCAGGCTGGCCGACATCCGCGTGACGGGCGGCGACAACGCCCAGCTGATGACGCACGACGGCTGGCGGGTGGGCGACTCGGTGCTGGGAGTGCTCGACGACGCCCGACGCTACAGCGTGCAGGTGAGCGGTGTCAGCTGCACCGACGTGACGTGCCGGCTGCCTACGAGTCCCGGCGGCTGAGCGCGTCGGCGGCATCCGTGACGCTCTTGATGATGGCGCGCAGCGTCGGCCGGACGTCGTGCCGGTCGATGCCGTCGATGCGGGGCGGCGGCAGATAGTCCCGTACCAGGGCGCCGAGCATCCGGTGGAACGGCGTCCGCGGCTGCGGTGCGCCGACGAGTCGGTTGCCGAGCAGCCGCATCTCGCCGGCCAGCCACGAGAGGCGAACGCCCAGCCGGTAGCCGGTGGAGGGCTGCGGTTCCCGGCCGGCAGCCCACTCGACCTGCATCGCCGCGAAGTCGACGCCGGCGCGCAGCGCCAGCTCGACCGAAGCTGAGAAGCGCGGGTTGATCTCCATGATCAGCGGCCGCCCGTCCGCCGTTCGCCGGAACTCCACCTCGCCGTAGCCCGCGTAGCCGATCTCCTCGGTCAGCGCGTCCGCGTGGCGTAGGGAGTCCTCGGGCAGCGGGATCGACTCGCGCATCACCGAGCTGCCGCCCAGCGGCGGCCACGTGCGCGACGCGGCCATCCCGAACGCCGCCGTCAGCCGGTTGTCGTGGCGGAACACGCTGATCGCCTCGCGGCGGCCCGTCGCGTACTCCTGGACGAGGCCGGTGCGGCCGTCGCCGAGCAGCTCGGCGGCGTGGCGGCGCGCGTCCTCGTCGTCCATCAGCAGCGCGGACACCACGCGGACGCCTGTTGCCTCGTCGAGCAAACGCCACGACGTGAGCGGCTTCAGCACGCACGGGTAGCCGAACTCGGCCGCAGCGGCCAGCACGTCGCCGGTGTCGCGGGCCTCGACGCTGCGCGGCGTCGGGACGCCGCACCGTTCGGCGGCCTCCAGCGTCAGCTGCTTGTCCAGCGAGATCTCGAGCGCCCGGGAGGGCGGCACGCCGAGTCCGGTCAGCTTCTCCAGGTCAGTGCGGCGGCGCTGCAGCGCGGTCGCCGTCTGGTCGCTCGACGCGAGCGTCGCGTCGCAGGGGTGCTCCGACAGCCAGTCGACGATCTCCTGGGCGTAGCGGTCGATGTCCACGGCGGGCGGCGTGAACAGGGTGCGCAGGTGCGCGTACCGGGTGAACAGCCCGGGATCGCGCGCGGTGTAGCCGCCCATGGCCAGTCGATAGCCGGACGGGCCGAGCGCACGCGCAACGGCCAGACTGCCGCGCTCGCGGCTGTCCAGGATCAGCGCGTCGATCCGCTCGCTCAACGCGGGCTCCCTACCGGACGCTCTCCCGGGCGCGCTCCACGGCCCGCCTGACGGGTGCGAGGCCCTCGAAGTAGAACCGGTGGATGCGCTCCGACCGCTTCAGCCTGCGGCGGGTGCGGATCGAGGCCATGCGGCTGGCGACGTAGGCATGCCCCTGCGGCGTCCGGGCCAGGCCGAGCCCCTGGTGCAGAGGCTCGAACCGGTCTGCGAGCTCGACCTTGTACCGCTCGTCGCCGCCCAGGAACTCCACCACCTTGAGTCCTTCCGACTCCGCCGCCTCGATCGCGTCGAGCGTCGACACGACACCCGGGGAGAATCGCCCGACGGACGGGTCGAACGCCAGCCGGTGCACGTACATCCGCCCGCAGAACGCGAAGTACAGGTGAAACGCGACTGCCCGGCCGCCGACCTTGAGCGTCAGGATCCGGGGGATGTCATCGCCTGCCATCCGGCTCAGCACCGACCGGTAGAAGCCACGGCCGACGGTGCTGGCGAAGCCGGAGCCATCGGGCCGACCCTCCCAGCGCAGCTCATGCAGGCGGAATGCGTCCTCGAGCGCCGCGACCAGCTCCTCCGGCGTGCGCGCCACCTCGACCGACAGCTCGCCGATCTCGCCCAGCTGGCGGCGCCGCCGCCTGTGCAGATTGCGCTTCTTCGAGGTCGTCTTCTCGCGGTAGACCGTGTCCCAGCCGGCCGAGATGTCCAGCACGGGAGCCTCGACCCGCTCGATCACGTGCAGGCCGGTGTCGCCCAGCTGCTCGCGGAGCCGGCTGTCAGCTGTGAGCCCGAACACGTCGGCGGCGTCGTGCGGTGAGGCGACGGCGTGCCGCGCGATCGCGCCGGCCGCGGCGGCGTCGCCGGGATCCGCGAGCAGGATGTCGGCCAGTGCGGAGTCGTGGCCGCCGACGAACTCGACCAGGCGCAGCCCGTACGAGCGCTTGACGTGGAATGGGAGTCCGCCGACCAGCTCGCCGCCACGCCAGGCAACGTGGACGGTCAGATCGCCGTGCCCGTGAAACCGCCACCACTCGACCAGCCAGGCGTGCAGCATGAACGGACTGGGGCGGGGCATCGCCCTGACCATGGCATCCCAGTCGCCGCCGATAGCCTCGAGATCCTCGATCCGCCGGAGCGTGCCGACGGTCAGTCCGGCTCCCTTCCCGGCCGTGGTCTGCGCGCTCACGGTCGGTTCGCCAGTCACATGGTCCAGTATACGGGTGGACGGCGAAAGCGAAGAGCCCAGCGACGGGTCTCGCTTGACAGGTTGCAGAGGCGCCAATACCCTCGCATCAGGGTCCTTGGCAGGCACCGACGTAGGAGGCTTCAGGGTGAAGGTGGCACGTGTTGCAAGGCCGGTGCGCCGGTTCGGTGCGCTTGGCGTGGTCGTTGCGCTGGGCGCCGCGGTTCTCGTGGGCTCGGCGGTGGCGACGCCGACATCCGACAAGCCCGACCTGGTGCCGCTCCTGCCGACCGAGACCGGCACGCAGCAGGCTGTCGCCCCGATCTACACCGACACCTTCGTGCGGCCCGGCCGCGTGCTGTACCGCTTCAGCTCCGTGATCAAGAATCTGGGCGGCGCGATGGACCTGTACAAGGATCCGTCGACCGGCGCCGCGATGCAGGTTGTCTGGCCTGGCGGCAACCCGACGACGATGCCCGATCCGAACGTTGTGCCGACCGGCGGCACCAGCGAGAACCTGACCGCCGAGCACGGCGCGTACTTCATCTTCAACCCCAGTCAGGGCCACAACCACTGGCACTTCCAGCAGGCGGCGCAGTACCAGCTCGTCCTCCCCGGTGGCGTGATCCGCTACTCGGACAAGGTCGGTTTCTGCATGTGGGACAGCTGGGTCAAGGACGGCGCCGGCTCGACCAAGTACTTCCCGGTCAACTACAAGGGCGTCGGGCCGCAGGGCTGGTGCGCTCCCAAGGATCCCTCCGCGACCTTCACCCGGATGGGCATCTCGCGCAACTACGGCGACCTCTACGCCGCGCAGTCCACCGACCAGTGGGTGGATATCGGCGGCCTCCGCCCCGGCAGCTACAAGGTGCGGGCGATCGTCAACCCGAACGGGTTCATCGACGAGTCCGATCCGAGCAACAACTCACTGACCGTGACGCGCACGATCCCGGGCACCCTCGCGACCGCCCGCTCGATCGCCGTGACGGCCAACAAGGCGAAGACGTTCCAGGTGAGCGGCAAGGTGATCGCTCCCGACGTCCCCGGCCGCAACGAGCTGTCCGTGGGTTCCCCGGGCTGCAGCGACGTGCGCACCGACATCGGCTGCTACGTGTTCACAACGGTCAACGGGCCGCTGACATTCGCGATCTCGCAGCAGCCGGCGCACGGCACCGTCTCCGTCGTGTCCGCGAGCGGCCTCAAGGGCTCGCTCAAGTACACCCCGAACCCTGGCTACACCGGCTCCGACACCCTGCAGTTCACGGTGACCGACGCCCGGCACCTGACCAGCCTGCCCGCGACCGTCACCCTGACCGTCTCGTGAGGCGCCTGGTGGCCCGCATCCGCAGCTTCGGCGCGATCGCCGTCGTGATCGTGCTCGGCGGACTCGTGCTCGTCGGATCGGCATTCGCCGTTGCGGCCAGCACGAAGCCGGACCTGGTACCCGAGCTGCCGGCCAAGCGACCGGCGGGTTTGGGCAAGAGCGTCGCCCCGATCTACGTCGACGCGTACACGATGCCCGGCAAGCTGCTTTACCGGTTCGACACCGTGATCCGCAACCAGGGCGGCACGATGGACCTGTACATGCAGAACGGCAACGCCTACCAGGTGATCTGGAAGAACGGCCAACCGCCGGGGCCGGTCAGCCCGAACCATGCGCCGAGCCCGGGCCCGAACATCATCTCGATCGAGAACCGTTCTGCCCAGGCCGGCGCGTTCTTCGTCTACTCGCCGGCGACCGGCCACAAGCACTGGCACTTCCAGCAGGCCGCCAGGTACGAGCTGCTGCTGCCGGGTGGCGGCTCGAGGGTGTCAGACAAGATCGGCTTCTGCATGTTCGACACCTATCCGTCGACCACCAGCGGCAAGCCCAGGTTCTTCGCAGACGGCTACACCGGCGGCGGCGAGCACAGCTGGTGCAACCGCCTCGACCCGGGCGCGACGTTCACGCGGATGGGCATCTCGCCCACCTACGGCGACCTGTACGCCTCGCAGGCCTCGTGGCAGTGGATCGACATCAGCGGGCTGAAGCCGCAGTCCTACGACATCCGTGCGACCGTCAACCCGCTGGGCTACGTCGACGAGGGCTCGGCGACCGGCAACAACGTGAAGACCGTGCACCGCACGATCCCGGGGACGATCGCGAACGGCGGCACCAAGACCGTGACGCACAACAAGGCGTTGCAGTTCGGGATCACCGGCTCGATCGCGAACCCGTCGGTGCCGGCGCTGAAGAGCGCGAACCCCTGCGCCGTGCGCACGGACATGAGCTGCTACGTGGTCGCCAAGGGCACCGGGCCGCTGACCTTCGCCATCACCCAGCAGCCCGCCCATGGCACGCTGTCGCTGGTCAGCAAGTCGGGGCTGACGCAGACCGTCCGGTACACGCCGAACAGCGGGTTCTCGGGCACCGACACGTTCAGGTACACCGTGATGGACGTCCGCAAGCTGAAGAGCCTGCCGGCCACGGTGACCTTGCACGTCGGCTGATCTGCTCCGGTCTCACTTGACATGTTCGGGTAACGCCACGTAGAGTTCCGCCGTGGGTTCGAGGCTCCGAGGTCACGTCCGAGGGATCGGTACGGTGTTCGTGACGCTGGTCGTCGCGTCCGGCGTGCTGGTCGGTTCGGCCTTCGCCGTGGCAGGGTCATCGAAGCCCGACATGGTTGCCCTGCTGCCCACGGACACCGGGCACATCGCGCCGATCTACGTCGACACGTACACGCGGCCGGGCAAGGTGCTCTACCGCTTCAGCGCCGTCCTCAAGAACCTGGGCGGCGCGATGGACCTGTACATGGACCCCAACTCCGGTGCGGCGATGCAGGTGCTGTGGCCGAACGGCAACCCGACGGTCAAGCCCGACCCGAACAAGGTGCCCAACGCGGCGGGGATCGTCAAGGAGAACCGCAGCCAGCAGGTCGGGGCGTTCTTCATCTTCAACCCCAGCCAGGGGCACAACCACTGGCACTTCCAGAAGGCGGCCTATTACGCGCTGCTGCTGCCCGGAGGCGGCGTCCGCTCCGCCGACAAGGTGGGCTTCTGCATGTGGGACAGCTGGGTGATGGATGGCGGCGGCTCGACCAAGTACTTCCCAGTCGACTACAAGGGCTCAGGGCCCACGACGTGGTGCGCGCCCAAGAACCCGCGGGCGACCTTCACGCGGATGGGCATCTCGCGGAACTACGGCGACCTGTACGCCGCGCAGTCGACCGACCAGTGGGTCGATATCAAGGGCCTGACGCCGGGGAGCTACCAGATCCGGGCGACGGCCAACCCCAGCGGGTACATCGACGAGTCGAACCCGAACAACAACACGGTGACGGTCACCCGGACGATCCCGGGCACGATCGCCGATGCGGCCAGCAAGAACGTGGCGCACGGTGCGGCGACCACGTTTCCAATCACCGGCCAGGTGGTCGCGCCCGACGTCCCGGCACGCAACAACCTCGCCGTCGGCCAGGGCGCCTGCCAGGACGTCCGCAAGGATCTCGGCTGCTACCTGTTCACCTCGGCGAACGGCCCGCTGACGTTCTCGATCGGCGCCAAGCCCAAGCACGGCAGCCTGACCATCGTCAGCCAGTCCGGCACCACCGCCAGCGTGCGCTACACGCCGGAGGCCGGCTTCTCCGGCGCCGACTCGTTCACCTTCACCGTGGTCGACAAGCGCAAGCTGCAGAGTATGCCCGCCACGGTCACGGTCAACGTGGCGTAGCCGCTCCCGGGCGGCCCATGCGGCCACCCTTCCCCTGACTCCCGCTCCTTAGCACCTTGGATCAGGTGCTAAAGGATCCGAGCACCGTGCCGACCTTAACACGGAGCCCGGACGGCGCGGGGTCGTCTGCCCGTCGGGGCTGATCACCAACGAGGGCCTTTCCGGCTGCGCGCTGCTGCGCGGCGGGCATGCCCGTGTCCCGCCATGGGGTCAGGGGGTAGATCTGGATGAGCAGCACGACGACAACCTCGGGTTCGAGGCGGCCGTTCCGCCGGGGATTCGCGGGTCTGGCGGTCGTGATCGTCGCCATCCTGTGCGCCCTGCCGGCAACCGCCGCTGCGGCGACGTCCCACCACCGGCCCTCGGCGCCCGGGGCGATCAAGGTATTGCCGTTGGGGCAATCACGATTCCATCTTTCCTGGCCGAAGGTCAAGCACGCGGCCGGCTATCACGTCTACAACGCCGGCCGGCTCGTGGGCAAGGTGCGCAGGGCCGGTTTCACCACGGCGCCGCTGCACCGCAACGGGCTGCATATCTACACGGTGCGTTCGGTGTCCCGCCGCGGCGTTCTGTCGCGTTTCGGGCGCATCGTGCGGATCCTGGTGGCGCCCGTGTCGCATGACACCACCCCGCCCGCGGTTCCCCGATTGCGCACGATGGAAGCCGGGCCCAGCTCGCACGCGCCGCAGCTGAACTGGGGCGCCGTCCGCGACGCCGGCGGATCGGGCGTAGCCGGCTACCGGATCGCGCGGGACGGCCACCACATTGCCAGCACCAGCGGCACCAGCTTCGTCGACTACGCCGCCGAGTCGGGCGTCCATGTCTACACGGTCTCCGCCTACGACCGTGCCGGCAACGTCTCCGGTGAGTCGGCCCCCCAGGTGGCCGGGCGCGACACGATCGCCCCGGCCACCCCTGCCCCCTCCGCGGAGTCCCCGACCGACAGTGCGCCGGCGATCTCGTGGGACGCCGTCGTCGACGACCAGTCGGGCGTCGAGCTGTACCAGATCCGCCGTGACGGCCGGACGGTCGGGTCGACCGCCGGGACGAGCTTCACGGACGACGAGCTGTCGAGCGCCGGCTGGCACACGTACGCTGTGCGGGCGCTTGATCGGGCCGGCAACGCTTCTGCGTGGTCGGACCCGCTGGACGTGCGCTTCGCGCCGCCCGGCACTGACATCACATCGCCCGGCGAGCCGGGCTCGCTGGCCGTCTCGATCGACGGCGGCTCGGCGACGGTCACCTGGGACGCCGCGTTCGATGACACCGGCGTGACCGGCTACGACGTGTACGCGAATGGCGTCAAGGTCGGCACCGAGGGCTCCGCGACCCAGCACGTGTTCGACGTGGCATGTGGCCGCGCCTACACCTTCGGTGTGGTCGCATTCGACGCCGCAGGTAACCGCTCCGATCGTGCGATCGTGACGGCGACCACCGACGACTGCCCGGCGGGCGACATCACGCCGCCCAGCGACCCCGGCGACCTGCAGGTGTCGCTGACCGCGTCCTCGGCGACGCTGACGTGGCACGACTCGACCGACGATACGGCCGTCGTCGGCTACGACGTGTACTCGGGCGGCGCCAAGGTGGCCACCGAGGCCGCCGCGTCGCACGTGTTCGTCGTCAGCTGCGGCCACACCTACACCTACGGCGTCGTGGCCTTCGACCTGGCCGGGAACCGCTCCCACATGTCGACGGTCTCCGTCTCGACGCCGGATTGCCCTGGTGGCGACGGCGCTGCGCCGAGCAAGCCGACCGGGCTCGATGTCACGCTCAGCGGCGGCTCCGCGTGGCTCAGCTGGAATGCGTCCACCGATAACGTCGGAGTCACCGGCTACGACGTCTATGCGGGCAGCACGAAGATCGCGACCGAGGTCGTCACGTCGCACATCTTCACCGTCTCCTGCGGCCACACCTACACCTTCGGCGTGATCGCCTTCGACGCCGCCGGCAACCGCTCGTCGGTGGCGACGATCTCCGTCACAACGGACAGCTGCCCGACCGGCGACGTCTTCAACGTCTCGAGCTACGGCGCCAAGGGCGACGGGTCGTCGAACGATTCGGCCGCGTTCGCCAAGGCGATCTCCGCGGCGTCCTCGGCGGGCTCCGCGGCCCGCCCCGGCGTCGTCTACGTGCCGAAGGCGACCTACGCGCTGGCCAACGTCATCCTGCGCTCCAACGTCGCTGTCAACGTGGAGGCCGGGACGACCATGAAGCTGGCCGCCGGCGCCACCGGCAACTCGGCGATCTTCTACCTCGGGAACTACACCTCCGGCGAGGCGTCGTGGATCGACAACGTGACCGTCACCGGCGTCAACGGGAGCTTCACGATGGACGTCGCTCGCTCGACCGCGCCGCGCGGCCACGGGTTCACCGTCAAGAACGTGCGGCACTTCGAGATCTCGAACGTGCAGGGCATGCTCTCCAACAGCGCCACCTCCGGCCTGCCGCCGAGCAGTCAGGCGGCGTTCATCACATTCCACTCGACGTCGGCCTCCCGGATGGGCGCAACGCTGTACCACCCGGTGGACGGGCTGATCAAGAACGTCTCGGTCTCCAACGCCCCGTACGGCTATGGCACCACGCAGGTCACGGCGGGCGAGGATCTCGACTTCGAGAACATCTCGAGCACCGGCGGGATCGCGCTGCGCATGGAGACGGACGGCAACTCCGACGTTCTGGACGGCGTCGAGGCTCACGGCATCAGCTGCCGCAACGGCCACGCTGCGGTCAGCTTCTCGCCGCACGACCAGAACAACGGTCAGGTGCACATCTACGACGTCAACGCCGTCAGCTGCTCGGAGGGCGTGCGGGTTGCAGGCAACCCGAGCACCGGGGACGGCGGCAAGTTCGCCAACGCCACCGTGACCGGCGCCACGATCGTGCACGGGCTGTTCGCCCAGAATCCGACCGGCGCCCTCGGCGCCTGGCGGATCGGAGCGTCGGACGACTGTCTGAGCATCTCCTCGACCGCCGCCTACAAGGTCACGATGAGCGGCATCTCCTGCCAGGGCTTCTGAGAAACCCGGGCGCCCGCAGGCACTTTTACAGATTCCCAACGGCGTGTTAGGCCGGCGGGCCCGCGGGCCCGCCGGATTCTCAACAAACGCTCACAGAATCACCAAGCGGTTCGCCGAGGATGCCCCCGTCAACCACCGGGGGGAGCACGGGGAAGTGCGAACACGCCTGAGCATCGTCATCGCGATCGGTCTGCTGGCCGCGGCCGTCGGGGGTCTGGCCGCGCCTGCGCAGTCAGCCACCGTCTACAACGTCAAGACCTACGGCGCCAAGGCCAACGGCACGACGAACGACCAGGCGGCGTTCATGAAGGCGATCGCGGCGGCGGCGAAGGCGGGCGGCGGCGTGGTCTACGTGCCGAAGGGCACCTACGCGCTGCGCAGCGTCTACCTGCAGTCGCACGTCGACGTGCAGGTCGAGGGCGGAACGGTGTTCAAGGTGGCGTCGGGCGCGACCAACAACGAGTCGGTCTTCTACCTGGCCAAGCAGGGGGTCTACACGCAGCAGGCCGCCGCCGCGTCGTTCGTCGAGGACGTCTCGGTCAAGGGTGTCAACGGCACCTTCACCGTCGACCTGCGGTCGGCGCCCACCACCCGGAACCACGCCTTCACGGTGATCAATGTGAAGGGGTTCACGATCGCGAACATGAACGCGATGCAGAACAACACCGACCGCTCCGGGCGGGCGCCGACCAGCTATGCCGCGGTGCTGACGTTCCAGTCGGACAGCGCGTCGAAGCTGGCCGGCACGCTGTATCACCCCGTCAACGGCACGATCTCCAACATCCACGTCTCGCAGGCCCCCTACGGCTTCGGCGCGACGCAGATCACCAGCGGCTCGGGGCTGACGTTCAAGAACATCTCGTCGGACGGCGGCGTCGCGCTCCGGTTCGAGACCGATGCGCGCTATCCGAGCCGCGTCTCGGCGGTCAACGCGTCCGCCGTGTCGTGCACGAACGGCCGGGCTGCGCTGGTCTTCTCGCCGCACAGCCAGAAGAACGGCGACGTCCACGTCACCGGCGTCACGGCCAAGTCGTGCGAGCAGGGGGTCCGCATCGCCGGGGATCTCAAGTCGTCGTCCGGTGGCAACTTCACCGGCGCGACGATCAGCGGCGTCACGGTCAACGGCGGCCCCACGGCCCAGGTGCGCGATCCCAAGGCAACAGACCCGTCGCTGGGCGGCTGGGTGATCGGCCGCTCGACACAATGCGTCAACGTCGACTCCCGGGCGCACTACACGGTCAAGGTCACGAACGTGACCTGCACCGGGATCTGATCAGCCCTTCGCCGACTCGAAGCTCGTCGTGAACTGGGACTCCTGGTCCGGGGTGAGGCCGCGGAACCGGTGGGCCAGCTCGAGCGCCCGGCCCTGCAGGAAGATCAGCTGGGCGACCCGCTGCATGGGCGAGGTGACGTCGTCGGTCAGCAGCGGGTCGGTCGGGTGTGCGCGGGTCAGCGCGGACTTCGTGCCCGCCAGCGGCGTCGTGTAGCGCACGGCCCGGGTCAGCTCGGCCGCCGTGCTCGGCGTGTAGTAGTAGTCGGCGAACCGGTGCGCGTTCTGGGGATGCTGCGCCGCGAGCGGGATCAGGATGTCGTCGCTCCAGATCAGGCTGCCCTCGTTGGGGATCATGAACAGCAGGTCGGGCTTGGCCTGCACCAGCCGCTCGTAGTCCGTCGACCAGCCAAACGCCGCGGCGACCTTGCCCTGGACGAGGTCGTCCACGTAGTCGCCCCCGGCGAACCGCAGCACCTTGCCCGGCTCGACCAGCTCGGTGCGGATCTTGTCGGCGGCGGCCTGCGCCGCCTCCGGCGAGGCGCTCTCCGGTGCGAGGTGCATCGCCAGCAGCGCCAGCCCCAGCGTGTCGCGCATGTTGTCCAGCAGCGTGATCTTCCCCGGGAACAACGGGTCGAAGAGGTCGTTCACCCGGGACAGCTCGCCGTTGGTCTTCGCCGGGTCGTAGATCACCCCGGTCAGCCCGGCCTGCCACGGGATCAGGAACTCGTCGTCCGGATCGATCGGGCGCTTCCGCAGCGGTGGGATCCGCAGGCTGGTGACGTGGGGCAGCAGCGCCGGGTCGAGCCGCTGCGCGTAGCCGGCGTGGATCCACTGGTAGGCCATCCAGTCGCTGAGCACGACGGCGTCCTGCCCGATGTCCTGCCCCTCCGCCAGCATCGGCGCGTACTTGGCGGCCGCCGCCTCGTTCGAGGTGATGTCCTCGGCGTAGACGGTGTCGGTGTCGTAGTGGCTGTCGAACGCGGTCAGCGTCGGGTGCGTGCCGTCGCTGTCGGTGTCGATGAAGTGCGGCCAGTTCGAGACATTCCATGTCGTGGCGAGCGGCGCACGGTCGGCGCTGGGCGCAGACGCCGCGGCGGTGCCGCCGCCTCCGCCGCTGCAGGCTGCGAGCAGGCCGCCGGTCGTGACGACGCCGGCCGCGAACGCCGACCGCCGCAGCAGCTCGGCGCGTGTCAGCCCACTCGGCTCGCGCCCGGGAATGAGGTCGTCAGCGGTCATCGAAGAACGGTCAGACAAGTATACGAGCGCCTTCGCAGAAGGGATTGCAGTCAGTTGTTTTTGCTCTGGTCAGGTTCGACCGTATGGTAGGGTGGTGCGCCGAGTGGCTTACCTGTTCGTGATCGGATCCGGCCGGTGCGGCTCCACCCTCGTCCACCGAGTCCTGGCCGGGCATCCCGACGTCGGCTGGATCTCGGCTGCCGACGACCGGCTGCGCGGATTCGACCCCAAGGGCCGCCTCAACCGGCGGCTGTGGCTGGCACCCGGGGCGACGATGCCGGACTTCGTGCGCGAACGCTACCAGCCCAGCGAGGCGTACCGGCTGCTGGCCGACCGCGTGTCGCCGATCCTGATGACGCCCTGCCGCGACCTGACCGCGGCCGACGCGTCGCCGTGGCTCAGCGAGCGGTTCGCCCGCTTCTTCGAGGAGCGCGCAGCGGCGCAGGGCACGCCGGTGTTCCTGCACAAGTTCACGGGCTGGCCGCGGGCCGGCCTCGTCCACGCGGTGCTGCCGGAGGCGCGGTTCCTGCACGTCGTGCGTGACGGCCGAGCCGTCGCCAACTCACTGCTGCAGATGCCGTGGTGGCACGGCTTCGGCGGGCCAGAGGCCTGGACGTTCGGCGATCTGCCCGACGCATACCGGCAGGAGTGGGAGGAGTCGGGCCGCTCGTTCGCCGTGCTGGCCGGTCTCGAGTGGAAGATCCTGATGGACGCGGCCGTGAAGGCCCGCGAGGCGGTGCCGGGTGTGCAGTGGCTCGAGGTGCGCTACGAGGATCTGGTGGCCCAGCCGCGCGAGTGGTTCCTGCGCATCCTCGAGTTCGTCGGCCTTTCCTGGAGCGACCGCTTCGGCCTGGCGTACTCGTCGCACGA
The DNA here is from genome assembly GCA_963720885.1 of uncultured Actinomycetes bacterium. Classification (GTDB taxonomy): domain Bacteria; phylum Actinomycetota; class Thermoleophilia; order Gaiellales; family JAICJC01; genus DATLLN01. The sequence continues at coordinate 120,530 of CAVRGW010000004.1, forward strand.
CATCCGATCCGGCCGCAGCGACGCCTACCGGCAGGAGCTGAGGCCCGAAGACGTGAAGCAGCTCGACCGTGTGCTCGGCGGGCACCTCGAGCGGCTCGGCTACCCGGTCGCCGGCTGACGTCCACAGTGGACACCACCGCTCGCAAGCGCTCCGACCTCGGCCGGATGGCGCGGGGCAGCACGATCAACATGGCCGGGGCCGGCATCTCCGGTGCGCTTGGCTTCGTGCTCTCGGTGGTGCTCGCACGCGGCCTCGGGGTCGACGATGCCGGCATCTTCTTCGAGGTCATCGCCCTCTACAACATCCTCGAGGTGGTCGGCCAGGCCGGGGCGCCGTCGGGCCTCGTGCGGATGATCGCCCGCGACCGTGCCGTCGGTCAGGAGGCGGACGTGCGGCCGACGATCTGGGTCGCCACCATCCCGGTGCTCATCGTCTCGACGGCGATGGGCCTGTTCTGCGTCGTAGCGGCGCCGTGGATCACCGACGTCGTGATGCAGGGCGGCGACAGCGCGGTCGGCGTCGAGTACCTGCGGACGCTGGCGCCGTTCATGATCGCCAGCACGCTGGCCGGCACGCTCGCACGGGCGTTCCAGGGCTTCGGCCAGATGATGCCGGTGGTCGCCCTCACCCAGGTGCTCGTGCCGGTGCTGCGCACCGTGCTCTGTGCCGGCGTGCTGATCGCGGATCTCGGGCCTGCCGCCCTGGGCCTGGCGTGGGGGCTGCCCTCGCTGGTGTCGCTGGTCGTGGCGATCCCCTGGCTGGGAGGCGCGCTGCACCGCGACGAGGCACGGCGTGAGCCGGCCGAGCGCCGGCCGGTGCCGGTGATCGCCTCGGAGTTCTGGCGGTTCACGATCTACCAGGCGCTGGCCACCATCGTCCAGATCGTGCTGCTGCGGCTGGACGTGCTGCTGGTCGGCGGCATCGAGAACTCGAAGCAGGCCGGCATCTATTCAGCGGCCAGCCGCTACCTGACGCCCGGGGTGATGTTCTCGACCGCCATCGTCTTCGTCGTCGGCCCACAGCTCGCCGGGATGATCGCGCGCAAGGACTTCGACCGGGCTCGCAACGTCTACCAGACGGCCACGCTGTGGCTGTCCGTGCTGTCGTTCCCGATGTACATCGCGCTGGCCGTGTACGCGACGCTGCTGATGCGGATCTTCGGCCCGGGGTTCTCGGCCGGGGCGACGGCGCTGCAGATCCTGTCCATCGCGATGCTGCTGAACATGGCCACCGGCGCCGTGCGCTCGGCGCTGTTCATGGGCGGCAAGAGCTCGTGGATCCTGTGGGACAACACCGCTGCGCTGGTGTCCAACATCGCGCTGAACGTGATCCTGATCCCCGAGTTCGGAATCAACGGCGCGGCCGTAGCGTGGGCCGTGAGCATCGCCATCGGCAACCTGCTGCCGCTGTACCAGGTGAAGGGCCTGTGGGGGCTGCAGCCGGTCGGCCAGGGGTACCTGACGGCGATCGCCGCGTCCGTGTTGTGCTTCGGGGTGCTGGGCCTGCTGTTCCGGGCGACGCTCGGCGATTCGGTTCCCGCCTTCATCGCATACGCGGTGGTCTCGTCGGCCATCTACTGCGGCTGGGCGTGGCGCAGCCGGAAGATGCTGCAGATCGACGCGTTCGGCGAGGCGCTGCGCGTACGCCGCAGCCGCTCAGCCCAGGCCTAGGTCGCCGGTCTCGGCCGCCCGGTCGAGCCGCGGGCCGAGCTCGTCGCAGAGCTCGCGGACCCGCTGGTCGATCTCGATCCGCGGCCGCGGCGCTCCCGGCGGCCTGGGCACGATGTGCCGGATCAGGCGCGGGTCGTACTCCAGGCCGAGGAACGAGCAGAGCCGGCGCATCGACCGCTCCGGGCTGCGGACGAGCGCGTCGTACGAGAATACGAGGACGTCGTCCCGGCCCTCGAGGCCACGCTCGAAGAGCACGGAGTTGCGGACGTACCAGAACAACGCCGACGCGGACTCGGGCGTCATCGCATCCCAGTCGAAGCTTGCGATCAGGTCGAGGCTCTCTTGCGAGAGCCCGCCGGCCTGCCAGCGATCGCGGCCTCCGCCGCCGGCGATCTCGGTGAGCACCTTCAGGTTGTTCGCCCCGAACAGCCCGACCGACGAGCGGACGCGCCCGTCCACGCCGCGGTAGACCCAGACGGCGCGCCCCGGGGATGGGTTGCCCATCGTGTCCAGGAGCTCATCCACCCGGTGGGAGTCGCACAGCGGCTTGAACACGACGAAGCCCTGGCCGCTACTCTCGATCAGCGAGCGGATGACCGGCAGCGGGCGGATCCGGAACTTCTCGAACGCCTCGGTGTTGCCCTCGCTGTACACGGCTACCGCGGGCGACGCGTCGAGCCCGCGCATGAGCATGCTGGTGCCCGAGCGCTGCAGGCCGACGACGTACACGGGGACGGCGTTCGGCGCCACGTCGCGAGAGCGCCGCCACCGGTACTTGCTGAGCGTGATCCGCGGCCGGGCGTAGGCGACGACCTCGTCGACGGCCTGCCTGAGGCCGCCGCTGCGCGTCTCGCGGACGAGCCCGGCGAGCTGCCGGCGGCGCCTCCGCCAGAACCCCTCGCGATGTCCTCCCCCGGTCATCGGAGGGCAGTCTTGCAGAGGGATCGGCAGGCCGGTGACGGTATGCTCCGACCCCGCCATGGATGCCAAGCGGCTCATCAAGTCGGCCCTCCAGGCGGGGTGCACGGCGACCGCGCCGATCCGGCCGTTACCCGACTACCTGATCATCGGCGGGCAGCGGTGCGGGACGACGGCGCTGCACGACCACCTGGCCCGGCATCCGGCGATCGGCGCCGCGCACGTCAAGGAGGTGCACTACTTCGACCTCAACCACGATCGCGGCGAGGGCTGGTATCGCGGGCACTTCCCCAACGATGTCCGGCGCGCCGTGGCCCGGCGCCGAACCGGCGTCGAGATGGTGTGCGGCGAGGCCAGCCCCTACTACCTGTTCCACCCGCTCGTGCCGGAGCGTGTGCACGCGCTGGTGCCCGACGCGCGGCTGGTCGTGCTGCTGCGCGATCCGGTGGCGCGGGCGCTCTCGCACTACCACCACGAGGTCGCGCTGGGGATGGAGCCGCTCACGTTCGAAGGGGCGCTTGAGGCCGAGCCCGAGCGGCTGGACGGCGAGGAGCGCAGGCTCGTGCAGTTCCCCGGGTACGCCAGCGTGGCCCACCAGCACCACTCCTACGTCGCCCGCGGCCACTACGCCGACCAGCTCGAACGCTGGCTGCAGGTGTTCCCGCGGGGCCAGGTGCTGATCCTGGTCAGCGAGGACTTCTTCGCCGACACCGCCGGCGTGGTCGGCCAGATCCTGGACTTCCTCGACCTGCCGCCGATGCCGGGAGAGGCCGGCTTCCGGATCCCCAACGCGCGCAGCTACGTCGAGATGGAGCCGTCCACGCGGCGTCTGCTGAACGACGCCTTCCGCGACTCGAACGCCCGCCTGGCCGAGCTGCTCGGCCGCGAGCCGGGCTGGCCGTCGTGAGCGATCGCGACCTCCAGCTCGGTCCCTCCGCGGTGGCCGTTGCCAAGTCGGCGATGACGCGCACCCGGTCGCTGGTCTGGCGCACGCGCGGCGCGAAGGCGGCGCCCGGGGTGCGGATCCTGTTCTACCACCGGATCGCGGACGAGCCGGACTCGCTGGCCGTCAGGCCCGATGCCTTCCGGCGCCAGGTCGAGTACCTCGCCTCGCAGGGATTCCGGATCGTCGACGTGCCCGAGGCCGCCCGGCTGGCGGCGGCCGGCGACACCGGCCGCGTGGTCGGCATGAGCTTCGACGACGGCTACCGGGACGTGGTGGAGAACGGCGCCGAGGTGCTCGCCGAGCACGGCGCGAAGGTCACCGTGTTCGTGGTACCCGGCGTGGTCGACGGCAGCGCCCGGTTCACCTGGTATGACCGCCAGCCGCCGGTACTCGGGTGGGACGAGATCGCCCAGCTCGATCGCGACTCCCCGTTCCGGTTCGAGGCCCACACCATGACCCATCCCAACCTGCTGGCACTGCCGGAGGACGAGGCCAGGTCGGAGATCGCCGGCTCACGGGAGCAGGTCGCGGAGCGGCTCGGCCGCGCGGTCGAGGCGTTCTGCTACCCCGCGGGCCTGTATACCGACCGCGAGCGGGAGCTGGTCGCCGAGGCCGGGTTCACGGCGGCCGTCACATGCGACCCCGGTGCGAACGGCCCGGACACCGACGCGCTGCTGCTGCACCGCACGGCAGTCGAGCTGCGGGACGGCCTGGTCGACTTCGCCGCCAAGGTGGCCGGGGCCCACGACACGCCCCTCCCGCTGCGCTCCGCCTACCGCCGGCTGCGGTACGGCCGCGACGCCGGGTAGCCGGGTGGGTGGGGTGGTATCCGCAGGGAAGACACGTACCCTTGAGATGTGGGCAGTTCCGAGGGCGCCGCGGCAGCGGTGCATCTACCCGTGAAGAGCACGACCCGAACCCGGCCGGTGGCGCTGTTTCTGCCGTCGCTCGTCGGCGGCGGCGCCGAGCGCGTGTTTCTCGACATCGCGTCGGGGCTGGCCGGCCGCGGGCTCCCGGTCGAGCTCGTGATCGCCAAGTCCGAGGGCGCGCTGCTCGACCAGGTGCCGGACGGCGTCCGGCTGCGCGCACTGGGCGCGCGGCGCACCGCCTCGTCCGTCCCCGCTCTGGTGCGCTACCTGCGGCGCGAGCGGCCCGCGGCGATGGTGACCGCGCTCGCCCACGCCAACCTGATGGCGGTCGCGGCCGCCGGGATCGCGCATTCCGGGACACGGGTGGTCGTCACCGAGCATCTCCCGCCGTCCACCTGGGTGGACACGCCACAGCGCCGCGACTCGAAGCTGATGCCGCGGATGATGCACGCGCTCTACCCGCGGGCCGGCGCGATCGTCGCCGTCTCCACCGGCGTGGCCGACGATCTGGCACGGCGGGCGCGGATTCCCCGCTCGCAGGTGCGGGTGATCTACAACCCGCTGCTGGTCGACCGGCTGGAGGAGCTGGCCTCTGAGCCCCTCGACCATCCGTGGTTCGGGCCGGGGATGCCGCCGGTGGTGCTGGCCGTCGGCCGGCTGACGCCGCAGAAGGACTTCGCGACGCTGATCCGGGCCGTCGCGGCGGTTCGTGCCGGGCGGCCGTGCCGGCTGCTGGTGCTCGGGGAGGGCGAGCAGCGCGCCTCGCTGGAGGCGCTGGTTGCCGAGCTGGGCATGGGAGATGACGTGTCGATGCCCGGGTTCGTGCCGAACCCGTATCCGTACTTCCGGGCCGCGGCGATGCTCGCGTTGTCGTCCCGGTTCGAAGGTTTGCCCACCGTACTGCTCGAGGCCGTCTGCCTCGGGGTGCCGGTGGTTGCGACGGACTGCCCCAGCGGCCCGTCGGAGATCCTCGACGGGGGCCGCCATGGCCGGCTCGTCCCCGTCGGCGATGTGGCGGCGCTGGCCGCCGCCATCGAGGAGACCGTCGAGCGCCCGATCGTCCCGGGGAGGGACGCCACGGCGCCGTACGAACTCGATACTGTGATCGATGCCTACATCGATGCGATGGGCCTCGACCACGCTCCGACTCGAAACTAGGATGGAGTAGCGGCAATGGACCTGTACGAGATCATCAGATGCGTCAGGCGACGGTTCCTGGTCTTTGCGATCGTCGCCGTTGCGGTGATTGCCGCGGGTGCCGCCTACGCGTTGACACAGAAGCAGACGTATGAGTCGACGACGACGCTGCAGTTCGGCCCCAAGAAGGAGACGGTCGTCACTCCGACCGAGACCCAGAGCGACGGCTCGACGACCACGGTCATCAACCCGGCGATCACCTTCGCCTGGGACAAGGTGTCGGGCACGCAGATCTCCAACGCGGCGCACGACGCGGTGCGCGCGTCGTGGCTGAAGAAGAACGTCACGGCAACGCTGCCGTTCGACATCTCGGAGGGACAGCTGTCCAGCCAGGTGTCGGCGAATCCGGTGAACGACACCACGCTGCTCAACATCACCGGCCGCTCGACCGACCCCCGCCAGGCCGAGCAGATCTCCCACGCCGTGGCGCAGGCCATCCAGTCCGACGTCACGCTGAACAGCCAGTTCGCGACCGTCGACTCGGACTTCACCACCGACAAGGCGAAACGCTCGTCGCTGCCGACCTACCTGACGGTGATCGCGATCGACATCGCCGGCCTGCTGCTGGGCGTCGTCGCGGCGCTGCTCTGGGATCGCCTGTTCCCGCGGATCACCGACGCCCGCTCCCTGTGCGAGGCGGCCGGCATGCCCGTGCTGGGCGTGCTGCCCAGCCATCCGGCGGTGAACAAGGAGCCGCGGGCCTTCGTCGGCGCCGATCCGGTGACCATCCTCGAGGACCCGATCCGGATGGTGCTCGCGAACCTGACCGTGCCGCAGCGCGAGGCGCGCGCTCGCTCGCTGGCCGTTGTCGGCATGACGTCGCGCAGCGGAGCCTCCGCAGTCGCCGCCAACCTGGCCATCGTCACGGCCGAGCTCGGGTCGACGGTGCTGCTGGTCGACGCCGACCTGCGCAAGCCGTCGCTCAGCACCATCTTCGACGTCGCGGCCGGCCCGGGCCTGTCCTCCGTCACGGACGCCGAGGACGACCTGACGAAGATCGCGCACCAGACCACGTATCCGCGCGTCGGCGTCGTCCCTGCGGGCGACGCACCCGATTCACGCGCCCAGGAGTCCGAGGTCTATCACCGGCAGCTGCCCCGGTTCGAGGGGATGACCGACCTGGTGGTCGTCCTGGCCCGCCCCTTGCGAGCAGGCCCGGAGACCCGGCTGGTGATGGGCGTCGTCGATGAGGTCGTGCTCGTGGTCGAGAGCGGCGCACTGCGGCCCCGCGAGGTCGAGGAGGCAGTGGCCGGCCTGCGGATGCTGGGCATCCACCTGGCCGGCGCCGTGCTGACCGGCGCGCCGAAGCGCGAGGCGCGGCGCTGGCGCTATGGGTACGGTGTCCGCCGCGTCGGCGAGCCCCTGGGGCTGCCGGCCGGTGAGGTCGGCCTCGGGCCGGCCGCCACCTGAGCTCGAACCGGGAACCGATGGCAGATCCTCCGGTCAGCGTGCTCTACATCGCGGGTGCCGGCCGCAGCGGCTCGACGCTGCTCGAGCTTCTGCTCGCCCGTCGCCGCAACATGGTGCCGGTCGGCGAGCTGCGCTTTATCTGGCAGCGCGGGGTGGTCGAGGATCACCTCTGCTCGTGCGGGCAGCCGTTCTCGGCCTGTCCGTTCTGGACCGAGGTGCTCGACCGCGCGTACGGCTCGTCTGCGGACGAGGTCGCGGTCGAGATGCTCGATCTGGACGGGCGCCTCGATCGGATGCGGCGGATTCCCCAGATGCGGATCCCGCAGCTGCGTCGCAACGGCTTCGGACCCGAGTTCGAGCGCTACGGAGACCTGCTCGCGAAGCTGTACCGCGCTGTGCTCGACGTCTCGGGCGGCAATGCGGTGATCGACTCGTCGAAGGAGCCCCCCTACGCGTTTGCGCTGGCCGCATCGCCGGGCATCGACCCGTTCGTCGTGCATCTGGTGCGCGACAGCCGCGCGGTCGCCTACTCGTGGCAGCGCACGAAGGTGCGGCCGGAGATCTCGACCCGCGTGCAGTACATGCGGCGCTTCGAGCCGTCCTCCAGCGCCCGTGAGTGGCTGCGCAAGAACGCGCTGTTCGAGGTGATGGCGGTCAGCCACCGTGGCGGATACCGGAGGCTGCTCTACGAGGAGTTCACGCGCGATCCCGAAGGCCACATCGCCGATCTGATGCGCCGCTGGAGCGCGGCCGGGCACCCCGACCCGGGCGAGGTCGTCGACGGTCCCCGCGAGGTGCACAGCGTGTCGGGGAACCCGATCCGCTTCGATCGCGAGGTCTCGGCGGTGCGGCCCGACATGGAGTGGCGCGAGCGGATGGACACGCGAACGCGGCGCACGGTCGCGCTGCTCACGCTGCCACTCCTGGTGCGGTACGGCTACGTCCCCGAGCGCCGGCAGGGTGCGTCGTGAGGCGCTCGATCGTGCACGTCTGCCAGCCCACCGACGGCGGCGCTGCGGTGTGCGTTCGCCAGCTGGCGGAGGCCGGGCACCGCGCCGGCTTCGACGTCACCGTCGCCTGCCCGCCGGACGGCCCCCTGGCGGGCTGGGTCGAGGGTTCCGGGGCGCGCTGGGCGCCGCTGCCCATGGTGCGGTCGCCGCGCCCGCGTGACCTCCGCGATCTGGCGGGCGTGCGCAGGCTGGCCGCGGGCGCCGACGTGCTGCACCTGCACGCGTCCAAGGCGGGCGCGCTGGGCAGGGTGGCCCGGCTGGGACTTCGCCGCCGGCCCCGGGTCGTGTTCACCCCGCACGGGTGGTCGTGGCTGGTGGGCGGCTCGCTGGCGCCTGCCTACCGTGCGTTCGAGCGGGCGACCGCGCCGCTGGCGGACGTGATCGTCGCCGTCTCGGACGACGATCGCGCGGTCGGTCTCGAGGTGCTCAGCCGGTCGGCCGATCGTGTCGTCGTCATCGGCAACGGTGTCGACACCGACAGGTTCGCACCGGACGGGCCGGTCGCCGACCGTCGACCGGAGCCGCTGCTGGTCTGCGTCGGGCGGTTGACGGAAGCCAAGGGCCAGCCGCTGGCGATCGAGGCGCTGGCCCTCATGCGCACCGCCGATGTGCGCCTGCGCCTGGTGGGCGACGGGGAGGACGAGGCGGTTCTGCGCGATCTCGCCGTCCGCGCCGGCGTCGCCGAGCGGGTGGAGTTCGTGGGCGCGGTCGATGACGCCGCCCCCCACCTGAGGGCTGCGGACGTCGTGATCGTGCCGTCCAAGTGGGACGCGCAGTCGCTGGTGCTGCTCGAGGCAATGGCCTGCGGGGCGGCCATCCTGGCGACCCGGGTGCCCGGATCGAGTGCCGTCGACGGTGCCGGCGTGATCGTGGAGCGTCGCGACCCGCCGGAGCTCGCGGCGGCGGCCGATGCGCTGCTCGCCGACCCGGCCCGGCGCGCGGAGCTGGGCGCGGCCGCCCGGGAGCGCGCGGTGGAGCGCTTCGCAATCGCCCGGTCGAACCAGCGATGGGTCGAGCTGTGGACCGGCCTGGCCGGGACGCCGAACGGAACGGCGGCCGCGTGACGGCGGTTCCCTACCGCAGCAGGATGCCCGTGCAGACCGGCATCGTCGCTGCCGCCGCGGCCGCGCTGGCCGTGGCCGCTCTGTCCCGAGTCACCGGGCACTCCCCGGTGGACGTCGCGCTGCCGCTGGTCGCCGTGGTCGGCGGCGTCGCCCTGCTCCGCAGCCCGACGCTCGCCCTGTCGCTGCTGCTTGCGTCGTCGTTCTTCGAGGGCTACCTGAATCGCACGGGCATCCCGATGACCAAGGTGCTCGGTCTGGCGGCGATCCTGGCGTGGGTGATCGACTGGGGCCTGCGCCGGCGCCGGGCGGTGACGACGCCCCACATGCTGTGGCTGATCGGGCTTGCTATCTGGCTGTTCACCAGCACGTTGCTGATCTCGCCCGACGCGACGTCCTCCGCGGGCACGGTTGCCCGCTACATCTCCTTCTTCGTGATGTTCGCGCTGGTCGTCCAGGTGGCGATCCGCAGCCGATGGCACACGGAGGTGCTGGTGACTGTGATGGTCGCCGCCGCCGCCGTCGCCGCGACCGCGGGCCTGTTCGACTACCTGGTCGTCCACCACGGCCGAGCGGCCGGGCCGCTGGCCGGCGCCAACGACTTCGCGTTCCTGCTCGGGAGCACGCTGCCGCTCGCCGTCTGGCGGTTCCGCTGGGCGACCGGCTGGCACCGGGCGGCCTGGACGCTGGCCGCGGTGATGATCGCCGTGACCACCGCGACCACGCTGTCCCGCGGCGCTGCGGTCGGGCTCGGGGCAGGCTTCCTGTGGCTGGTGCTCGCAGGGCGGCTGCGTCCGCGGTGGCTGCTGGCGGCCGTCTCGCTGGTGGTCGTCGCGTGGGTGCTCTCGTTCACGGTGCTGCACCAGCAGGTCGCGAACGCGACCGCCAGCAAGGAGCAGGTGGCCGGATCGAACGTCCAGTCGCGGCTCTACTACTGGCAGATCGCCTACGACGAGTTCGAGTCGGCGCCCATCACCGGTGTCGGAGCTGGCAACTACCGCGTGCGATTCTCGGAGTTCGGGCTGCCGTTCGCGTTCGACACCGGGGCGCAGGGCACGCACAACACGTACATGAACATCCTCGCCGAGCTCGGGCTGACCGGCCTGGTGCTGTTCATCGGCTATCTGATCGCCGGCTGGCGCGACCTGCGGATGCGGTTCGCCGATCGCCGCGCGGACGAGTTCCAGTCCGCGCTGGCGGCGTCGTTCGTCACGGCCTGCGTCGCGGCCGTCTTCCTGACCGAGCAGTTCTACGCACCGCTCTGGGTGCTGCCCGCGATCGCCGCGGCGGCGGTGCTCAGGGTGCGCGGCGGCGCCAGGCTGTAGCCGAAGCGGTTGACGCGGGTTTCCAGCTTTCGCGCCGCGCGGTCGAACCAGACGCGGCGCAGCGGGTTGCTCCGGCGCTGCTCCCAACCGGCGAAGTAGGAGTCGTTGAGCCCCTCGCGCACCTCGACGCCGGAGGGCCGCGGCTCGATGCCCACGAACCGCTGCACCGCCGACAGCTCCTCCTCAGGGCGGGTCACCAGGTCCTCGTAGCGCAGCATCCGCAGGTGCTGGACGTGAGGTGCGTCCTCGAGCAGCGTCTCGTAGCAGCGCAGCCAGTGCTCGATCATCCGCGGTAGCGACGAGCGCGTCCACTTGGAGGTCGCGATCGCCACGGCGATCGGGTGCCGGGTCATCACCACGAATCGCGCGCCAGGGAACATCGCCTGCAGGTAGCGGGTGCGCATCGCATTGGGCGGCGACTTCTCGACCAGCACGGGACGCGAGAGATCCCAGTGCGGGTTCCACTCCGCCAGCAGCCGCTGCCGGTTCTCGTCGGTGGCCAGCGGCGAGTCCTCGGTCATGTGCGCGCCGCGCGAGAAGGCGAACCGGCCGGCGCCGCCCAGCCGGTTGCCGGCTGGGTACACGCTCTGCAGGTGCTGCCCCTCGTCCTCGGGCACGCCGGTGTCGCGAAAGCCGCTGACGGACGGGTGGGCCTCCAGGCTGCGGGCAAGCAGCGACGTTCCGCTGCGGTGCAGGCCGCCGACGAAGACGTAGGTGTGGTCGGGCATCGCGGCATGCTATCTCGCGCCGAAAGGCCGTCCGGTAGGCTCCCCGGCCGATGCCCGACCGCACCACCGAGAGCAGGATCGCGCGCGTCGAGGAGCTGCGCGACCAGTCCCAGCACGCGGGGACGCCGCGTGCGGTCGAGCGTCAGCGCGAGCGCGGCAAGCTGCTCGCCCGGGAGCGGGTCGAGCTGCTGCTCGACCCCGGGTCGTTCGTCGAGCTCGACGCGTTCGTCCAGCACCGCAGCCCGAACTTCAACATGATGGAGAACCGGCCGCTGGGCGACGGGGTGGTCACCGGCCACGGCACCATCGAGGGCCGGCGCGTGTTCGTGTTCTCGCAGGACTTCACCGTGTTCGGCGGTTCGCTGGGCGAGGCGTTCGCCGAGAAGATCGTGAAGGTGATGGACATGGCGCTGCGCTACCGGTGCCCGCTGATCGGGATCAACGACTCGGGCGGCGCGCGCATCCAGGAGGGCGTCGTCTCGCTCGCCGGCTACGCCGACATCTTCTTCCGCAACGTCCAGGCGTCCGGCGTGGTGCCGCAGATCTCGCTGGTCATGGGGCCGTGCGCCGGCGGCGCCGTGTACTCGCCGGTGATGACCGACTTCGTGATGATGGTGGAGGAGACCTCGCACATGTTCATCACCGGGCCGGAGGTGGTGAAGACCGTGACAGGCGAGGAGGTGACGTTCGAGGACCTGGGCGGCGCGCGGACGCATGCGACGCGGTCGGGCGTCGCGCACCTGACGTCGCCCGACGAGCGTTCGCTGATCGAGGACTGCCGCTACCTGCTCTCGTTCCTGCCCCAGTCCAACGAGCAGGGTGCGCCCTGGGAGCCGCCGTCCGACCCGCCCGACCGGCAGTCGGAGGAACTCGACCGGCTGATACCCGACGAGGCAACGCGACCGTACGACATGCACGACGTCATCCGGCCCGTCGTGGACGACGGCGAGTTCTTCGAGATCCACGAGCGGTGGGCCGAGAACCTGATCTGCGGGTTCGCCCGGCTGGGCGGCCACAGCGTCGGGATCGTCGCCAACCAGCCGCGGGCGCTGGCGGGCGTGCTCGATATCGACAGCTCGATCAAGGGCGCCCGCTTCGTCCGCACCTGCGACGCGTTCAACATCCCGGTGGTCACCTTCGTCGACGTTCCCGGGTTCCTGCCGGGCACCGACCAGGAGTGGCGGGGGATCATCCGCCACGGGGCGAAGCTGCTGTACGCCTACTGCGAGGCGACCGTCCCCAAGCTGACCGTGATCACCCGCAAGGCCTACGGCGGCGCGTACGACGTCATGGGGTCGAAGCACATCGGCGCCGACTTCAACTTCGCCTGGCCGACGGCCGAGGTCGCCGTGATGGGATCGGACGGCGCCGTCAACATCATCTTCCGCAAGGAGATCGAGACGGCGGACGACCCCGAGGCGCGGCGCGCCGACCTGGTCGAGGAGTACACCGACCGCTTCGCGAATCCGTTCACGGCGGCGGAGCGGGGCTACGTCGACGACGTGATCGCGCCGCGGCGCACCAGGCCGGCGCTGATCGAGGCGCTGGAGGCGACCCGCGGCAAGCACGTCGATCGGCCCCGGCGCAAGCACGGCAACATCCCGCTGTGAACGAACTGCGCATCGAGCCGGCGCCCTCCGAGGCGGAGTCGGCGGCGATTCGCGCCGCGCTGGCGCAGCTCGGGCACCTAGAATCGGCGCCTGATGTTCGCCAAGGTGCTGGTTGCCAACCGGGGGGAGATCGCGATCCGCGTCTTTCGCACGCTGCGGGAGATGGGGATCGGCTCGGTCGCGGTCTACTCCGAAGCTGACCGCGAGTCCCCGTTCGTTGCCTACGCGGACGAGGCGTATCTGATCGGGCCCGGCCCTGCCGCGCAGAGCTACCTGATGTCGGAGACGATCGTGCGCACGGCACTGCGGTCGGGCGCCGATGCGGTGCACCCGGGGTTCGGCTTCCTCGCCGAAAACGCTGCGTTCGCCCGCGCCTGCGCCGCCGCCGGCCTGGTGTTCGTCGGCCCGCCGCCGGACGCGATCGAGTCGATGGGCTCCAAGATCGGGGCGCGCCGCCTGATGCAGGAGGCCGGCGTCCCGGTGATCCCGGGCACCCCCGACCCCGTCGAGTCCGCGGAGGCCGCGCTGGCGGCCGCGGAGCGGATCGGCTATCCGATCGCCGTCAAGGCGGCGGCCGGCGGCGGCGGCAAGGGCATCGAGGTGGCGGCGGGGCCGGACGAGCTGCCCCGAGCCTACGAGTCGGCCCGGCGGCAGGGCAAGGCGTACTTCGCCGACGACACGGTGTTCCTGGAGCGGTACCTGGACGACCCGCGGCACGTCGAGGTGCAGGTGCTCGCCGACGCGCACGGCAACGTCATCCACCTCGGCGAGCGCGACTGCACGATCCAGCGCCGCCACCAGAAGATCATCGAGGAGACGCCGTCCCCGGCGGTCGACGCCCCCCTCCGCGACCGGATCGGCCGGATCGGCGTGGACGCCGCGCGCGCCGCGGGGTACGTCAACGCCGGCACCGTCGAGGGCCTGCTGTCCGGCGACGAGTACTTCTTCCTCGAGATGAACACCCGGCTGCAGGTCGAGCACACGATCACCGAGGAGGTGACGGGCCTCGACCTTGTGCGCGAGCAGCTGCGGATCGCGTGCGGCGAGCCGCTGTCGCTGCGCCAGGAGGACGTCGAGCTGCGCGGCCACTCGATCCAGTGCCGGATCAACGCCGAGGATCCGCTGCGCGACTTCGTGCCCACGCCGGGCCGGATCACCCGCTACGTCGAGCCGTCCGGGCCGGGCGTGCGGGTCGACTCCGGGGTGGTCGAGGGCTCGGTGATCTCCGACCTGTACGACCCGATGATCGCCAAGCTGGTGGTGCTCGGCACCGACCGCGACCACGCCCGGCGCCGGATGCTGCGTGCGCTGTCCGAGTTCGAGGTCGAGGGCGTCCACTCGCTGATCCCGATCCACGAGGCGATCCTCGGGCACCCGGACTTCGCCGCCGGCGGCACCCTGCGCGAGTTCGTCGAGGGCGGGGGCTATGCGCGGAGCGCCGAGCCGGCCGGCGCCGAGCTGAACGGCGCCGGGCCCGCCGCCGAGCGGGAGGCGCGCACCGTGCCGGTGGAGGTCGACGGCCGCCGGTTCGTCGTCACGGTGATCGAGCCCGAGCATCCCGGCAGGACGCGGCTGCGGGCCCGCCGAGCGGCGATCGCCGAGCGTGCGGCGCGCCATCAGGGGGCGGTGGATGTCGTCCGCAGCCCGATGCAGGGCACGGTGCTCAAGGTGAACGCCGAGGTCGGCGACGAGGTCGCCGTCGGCCAGGTGCTGGTGGTGGTCGAGGCGATGAAGATGGAGAACGAGATCGTCGCTCACGACGCCGGCCGGGTCGAGGAGATCGCGGTCGCTTCAGGCGACCAGGTGACCAGCGGCCAGCTGCTCATCCGCATCGTCTGAAACCGGCCAGTACGGTGACCTCGGCAACGCCGTCTGGCTGACCGGTTACGGTATCCTCGAAACCCTCGTCGTGGCCGGAATTTCCGCTTGCACGGCGGTGGGTTTGGTGTATGCTCGACTTGGCAGGGATACCGTTAGCGGGGGGCAAGGCATGCTCGATCAAGAGCCGGATATCCGGTCGCTACCGACGCCGGACATCGGTTCTCATGGCGAGTCCGAAGGGGCACAGACAGACGGCCATGCGACCGTTCATTCAATCGTCAGGGCGCCAGAGCCCGAGCACGTGATAGCAGTCGGCGACCATCGCGCCGGCATCGTCCGGCGGTCGCTGGTGATCTCCGACGCGCTCAGTCTGACGCTCGCCTATCTGCTGGCTGCTGCGGTCGCCGGCATGGTGGCTTCAGAGCCAACGTTTGCTTTCGTGGCGACGCTGCCCTTGTGGATCGGGCTTGCCTCGCTGTACGGCCTCTACGAGCGGGACGTCAAGCGCGTCGATCACACCACCGCTGACGACTTCGCGTCGATCTTCCATCTGGTCACGGTCGGCTCGGTCGCCTTCTTCGGCGGCACTGCGCTGTTCGGGATGGAGCACATCGAGATCGGGGCGATCGGCCTCTTCTGGGTGACCGCGATCATGCTGATGGCGGCTCTGCGAGCCGGCACCCGCGCGTGGTTCCGCCGGCGTTACTCGTTCCGCGAGAACGTCGTCATCATCGGCGCGGGCTACGTCGGCCAGCTGGTCGCGCGCAAGCTGCGCCAGCATCCCGAGTACGGGCTGACGCCCGTCGGGTTCGTCGACGCCGACCCGAAGGATCGCTGGAACGACCTCGAGGACCTCGAGCTGCTCGGCGAGCTCGACGACCTGCCGGACATCGTCAGCCGGTACGGCGCGAAGCGCGTGATCGTCGCTTTCTCGCAGGACTCGATGGCGGACATCCTCGAGGTGACCCGCCTGGTGAAGGACCTCGACATCCAGGTGGACATCGTTCCTCGCCTGTTCGAGATCCTCGGTCCGGGCGTCGAGCTGCACATGGTCGAGGGCCTGCCGCTGGTCGGCGTCCGGCCGCCGAGCCTGTCGAAGACTGCGCTCGCCGTGAAGCGCGCGATGGACGTGGTCGTCTCCGTCGCGGCGCTCACGCTGCTGTCGCCGGTGCTGATCTTCATCGCGCTGCGCATCCGGTTCGCCCGCAACGGTGGCGGCCCGGTGCTGTACCGCCACGAGCGGATCGGCAAGGGCGGCCGGCCGTTCCGGCTGTACAAGTTCCGGACGATGCACAAGGAGTTCTGCCGCGGCCCCGGCTTCGGGGGCGAGGAGGCGGAGGCGAAGTTCCGCGAGCTGATGGACGACCCGAAGTACCGCCAGCAGATGGAGACGGCGTACAAGCTGACGGACGACCCACGCGTGACGCCGTTCGGCAACTTCCTGCGCCGCTGGTCGCTCGACGAGCTGCCGCAGCTGCTGAACGTCGTCAAGGGCGACATCAGCCTGGTCGGCCCGCGGCCGATCACCACGGACGAGCTGGGCCGCTACGGCACGCACACCGCCGCGCTGCTCAACGTGCGGCCGGGCGTCACCGGGTACTGGCAGATCAACGGCCGCTCGAACGTGAGCTACGAGGAGCGGGTGCGGCTCGACATGGCGTACGTCGGCAGCTGGTCGGTCAAGCTCGACCTGACGATCCTGGCGAAGACGCTGCGCATCCTCACCTCGAACCACGGCGCGGTCTAGCGAACGCCGCGGCCGTCAGCGGCCGTGGCAGCGCTTGAACTTCTTCCCCGACCCGCAGGGGCAGGGATCGTTGCGGCCGACGTTGCCGCCGCCGAGAACCAGTCCCGGGTCGGGCATGCCCTCCGGCACCGCCTCGCCGCCGAGGTCGCGCGCCGACCGGAGCCGCTCCAGCTCCCGCAGGTCGTCGTGATCGAGGGTCAGGACGAGCTCGACCGGCTCGGCCACCGGCCCGGCCAGGCCCAGCTCGTCCAGCAGCTCGTTGGCGCGCTCGGGCGTCAGTCCATCGGCATCCGCCGGTAGCTCGATACGCGACGGGCAGACCAGGCGGAAGCGCTCCCATCGTTCGCGGTCCTCATCGCTGGGCCCGGCCTCGAGCCGCTTGCGGAACCCCCGCCGCTCGGCCGAGCCGCCGACCTGCGCAGCGTGGGCCTCGAGCAGCTCGTTGGGCAGCCAGGCCGCCCATCCCGAGTCGATCAGTGACATGCGGTGAGCATAGGTGCCGTCGTCAGCCGTGCGCCAGCTCGGCCATGCGCAGCGCCCAGATCTCCAGCGAGAGCTCGACGCGCGTCTGCGGCAGGTCGGGATCGAGGCGGTGCCGTGCGGCGAGCGCCGCCTGCCGCTCGTAGAGGCGCTGCCGAGAGATCCGCATGCGCCGGGCCGCCGCCGATTTCGACCAACCGGTTGCCACCAGCGACTCGACCAGGTGTGCCTCGGAGTCCGAGAACCGCGGCTCGACCCGGTCGCCGGCGAGCACGTCGCGCGCAACGCCGCCGAGCGCGCCCAGCTCCGAGCCGTGACGCACCGGCGTCCCCGTGGCCGCGGCCACCAGGCATGCCCGCTCGGCGCCGGCCAGCGCGTCGCGCACCTGCCACGGCTCGCCGCCGCGGGAGTCGATTCCGACCGCGCCGGCGCCGCGGCGGACGAGGTCGCGGGCGATCGCCCACGGGTCGTCGTCGCCTCGCATCGCAACCAGCGCCGTGTCGCCGTCGACCAGCGCATCGACTCCCAGCCGTTCGAGCTGCGCCAGCGACCCGCGCGCACGCACTGCCCACAGTGATGCGCGCGAGAGGTCGACGCCCACCGACCGCGCGCGGCGGACGACGTCGGACGCCGTCCCGGCTCGACCCTCGGCGAGCCGCTGGAGCAGCCGCGCTCGCTCCGCCGACGGCTCCTCGTCGCCGGGCGGCTGCGCCGCCAGCGCCACCGACAGCAGGAACGAGGCCTCGTCCACGGCCAGCGAGTCCAGCTCGTCGGCCATCCGCGCCAGCACGTGCAGCCGTGCGCCAGGGTTGACGGCTCGCGTCAGCAGCGGCGTGGGCAGCCGCTGGCGCCGGCGATCGAGCGCGTCCATGAAAGCGACGTCGAGCCCGTCCTCGGGCGAGGCCGCAATCGGCGTGCGGTCGAACCGCTCGAGCAGCACCTGGGCGTTCAGCGCGTCGCCCAGTGCTGCCACCAGACCGGCCGGTCCGAGCCCCTCGCGTGCCGCTTCGCGGAGCTGCGCCTGCAGCGAGACGGCCCGCCGCAGCGTGGCCAGCTCGCTCGCCACCAGCCGCTCCTGGACGACATGCGTGATGTCGACGAACCGCACCGGCGTGCCGAACACGAGCAGCGGCAGCTCGTGCCGCTTGCAGGCCGCGGCCAGCGCGTCGACAGGGGCGTGGCTGGGCTCGAACCCGATCCCGGCGGCACCCGACCGGGCCGCACCTGCCACCAGCGCGTCGACCTCGCCGGCCGGCATGCTCGCCAGGGCGATCCCGGTGGTCAGCAGGAACTCCCCGCCACGCAGCATCCCGGCGATCGCCGGCGTCTCGAACACGTGCACCCACTCGACGCGGTTCCCCAGCCGGTGGGGCGCGGCGGCCACGCTGACGTCGGCCTCGCGCACCGCCGGCAGCTCCAGGAGATCGCCCACCGTTAGGACAGAGTGTTCCGAAATAGTCGAGTTCATGGACAGAGTGTAAGGGAGCGGGCCGCGGGCGGCTGGTGTTGACTACGTGGCGGGACCCCGCACTCCAAGGAGCTGATCGCCGTGCCGACCGAGACCACCACCGAGACCCGCCTGCTGGGCAACTACATCGGCGGCCGCTGGGTGCCGGCCGGCGCCGAGTCGTCCGCCCTGGATGTCACCAACCCGGCGACCGGTGAGGTGCTTGCGCGCGTGCCGCTCTCCGGCGCGGCCGACGTCGACGCCGCGGTCGCCGCCGCCCGCGAGGCGTTCCCCGGGTGGCGCAGCCGCTCGACGATCGAACGCGCGCGCTGGCTGTTCCGCTTCCGCCAGGTGATGGAGGCGCACCAGGACGAGCTGGCGCGGTCGGTGACCCGCGAGATGGGCAAGACGCTGCCGGACGCCCGCGCCGAGGTCGGCCGTGCGATCGAGATGATCGAGGCCGCATCGGCCGTTCCGCAGACGATGCAGGGCCGAATTCTCGAGAACGTCGCGACGGCGGTGGACACCGAAACGATCCGCCAGCCCGTCGGCGTCTGCGCTGCGATCGTCCCGTTCAACTTCCCGGCGATGGTGCCCTTCTGGTTCCTGCCGTTCGCGATCGCGTGCGGCAACACGTTCATCCTCAAGCCGTCCGAGCAGGTGCCACTCACGCAGGAGCTGGTCTTCAACCTGATCGACGACACCGGGGGACTGCCGGATGGCGTCGTCAACCTGGTCAACGGCTCGGTCGACGTGGTCAACGGCATCCTCGACCATCCGGGCATCGATGCCGTCTCGTTCGTCGGCTCCGCCAAGGTGGCGAAGTACGTGTACGAGCGCTCGGCCGCCGCCGGCAAGCGCGTTCAGGCGCTGGGCGGCGCGAAGAACTTCATGGTTGTGATGCCGGACGCGGTCATCGACCGCACCGTCTCGAACATCCTGGGCAGCGCGTTCGGCGCGGCCGGCCAGCGCTGCATGGCCGGGTCGGTGGTCGTCGCAGTCGGCGACGCGAAGGGGCCGCTGCTCGAGCAGCTGAAGGCGCGCACCGAGGCGCTGGCGGTGGGCGACGGGCTGGCCGACGGCACCGACGTCGGCCCGGTGGTCTCGGCCGCGTCGCGCGACCGGATCCTGGGGTGGATCGACCGCGGGCTGGAGGAGGGCGCGACGATGGTCGTCGACGGCCGCTCGCCGGCTGCGGATCCCGACGGCGCTTTCGTCGGGCCGACCATCCTGGCCGACGTCACCGCGGACATGGAGATCGCCCAGGAGGAGATCTTCGGCCCGGTGCTGTCGGTGATCCACGCCGACTCGCTGGACGAGGCGATCGACATCGTCAACGCCAGCCGTTACGGCAACGGGACGTCGATCTTCACGGAGTCGGGCGCGGCCGTCCGCCGCTACCGGCACGACGTCGAGGTCGGCATGATCGGCGTCAACATCGGCGTCGCCGCTCCGGTCGCCTTCTTCCCGTTCTCCGGGTGGAAGGGCTCGTTCTTCGGCGACCTCCACGCGCACGGCACCGACGCCGTCGAGTTCTACACGCGCAAGAAGACCGTCACGACGCGCTGGTTCTCGGGCGGCGAGACCGGCCGCTTCTTCGTCGAGCACGGCGAGCGGTAGCGCGCATGTCAGGCCGCCTCGCCGCCGCCGGGTGTCGTCCGGTAGCTCTCCTTGAGCACGGACAGGTAGCCGAACGACTCGCTCGTCCGCACCCCCGGCACGGCGGCCAGGTTGACCTGCATGAACTCGAGCAGATGCTTGTTGTCAGTGCACACGACCTCGACCAGGTAGTCGTAGCGGCCGGTGCACGCGATCAGGTAGGTGACCTCGTCGAGCTCGGCCAGCGCCTCGCCGGCGGCCTCCAGGTCGGCCAGCTCGACGGTCAGCCCGAGCAGGCACACGACTTCGAAGCCGAGCTTGAGCGGGTTGGTGACCGCCGTGATCTCCATGACGCCGTCGGCGACCAGGCGGGCCACGCGCTGCCTGACCGACGCCTCCGAGACGCCGAGGTCGGCGGCGATCCGGACATAGGGCCGCCGGCCGTCGGCGACCAGCGCGTCGACGATGCGGAGGTCGAGCTGGTCGGGCATGGTCATACGATATTCGCAGAAAGATGCAAAGTCAAAACGAATTGCGTAGAATGGATCCTCGACCGTCGCACCGGCCCTGGAGCGTGAATGGCAACCATCGATCGACCACTGCTGAGCACTGATCTGGACGGGATCTTCCGGCCGTCCTCGGTTGCGATCTACGGCATATCGGACCGGACTTCCCTGCGAATTGCGGAGAACATGACGGTGGCCGGCGTGCCCTTCTACGGGATCAACCCGACCCGCGAGGAGGCGTGCGGGATCCGCTGCTATCCGTCGATCGGCGACTGCCCGGCGGTGCCGGAGATGGTCGTGATGGGCGTCGGCCACGGCCGCATCGAGGACGCGATCGGCGACGTCCTGTCGATCGGCGGCGTGCGGGCGATCATCACCCCCGGCCTCGGCAACGAGGCGGGCGCCGAGGGGCCGCCGGTGTCGGCCCGGGTCTCGGAGCGGGTGCGCGACGCCGGCATCGCCATGATCGGGCCGAACTGCATGGGCGTGGCCACGCCGGGCGCGCCGTCACCGTGGATCGGGACGCTGACCGAGCACTTCACCGGCGGCCCGGTCGCGACGCTGGCGCACTCCGGCTCGATCGGCGAGATCCTGGTCTCGCTCGGCCCGCGGATCGGTTTCCGCACCGTCGTCTCCGCAGGAAACGAGACCGTCACCGACGTCGCCGACATGACGGCGTACTTCGCAGAGGATCCGCAATGCCGCGTGGTCGGCCTGTTCCTGGAGACCGTGCGCCGGCCGGCGGCGTTCGAGGAGGCGCTGCGGCGGATCGCCGAGGCCGGCAAGGTCGCCGTCGTGCTCAAGGTCGGCACGTCCGAGATGGGCGCCCGGGCGGCGCTCGCGCACACCGGCGCGCTGGTCGGATCCGACCGGTCGTTCTCGGCGATGCTGCGGTACTACAACGCCATCCGCTGCGACGACTTCGGCACCTGGCTGGAGCACCTCGAGGTGTTCTCGCGAGCCACGCCGCCCCGCGGCCGGCGGATCGGCGCCGTCACCAACTCGGGCGGCGAGGGCGAGTACTTCGCCGACAAGGCCGAGCAGGCGGGGATCCCGCTGCAGCCGCTGTCGGACGAGCTGTCCGCCAGGATCAAGCAGGAGTTCCCGAACTTCACCGACGTCGGCAACCCGGCCGACTGCTGGGCGATCGACGACGACCGCGTCGTCTTCCCGCGCGTCTTTCAGCTGATGGCCGAGTCCGGAGAGTTCGACGTGCTGGTGTCGGACATCGACCACTCGAACTGGCTGGTCGCGGGCGAGCGGCAGCTGGCGCAGAACATCGCCGACGACCTCCGCGCCGCCTGCGACGGCACCGACCTGTTCCCGTGTGTGATCACCGTGACCACGGCCTGCCCGCCGGTCGAGGACCTGCGCTGGGCACGTGAGCACGACATCCCGATGCTCAAGGGGTCGCTGCCCGGGCTGCGCGCCCTGGCCTCGCGGCTGAACCACCGGCGGCGGGTGCCGCCGGCACGCGACGTCCAGCAGGCGGAGCCGCTGGCGGGCGCCGGCGCGCTGGCCGAGCTGGACTCGGCCGGGATCGCAGCCTCCTACGGCGTGCCCTACGTGCGGGCGGAGCGCTGCGACACCGCGGACGGCGCGGTGGCCGCCGCCGAGCGGATCGGGTACCCGGTCGTCGTCAAGATCGACAACGTGGCCCACAAGGCCCGCGTCGGCGGCGTCGCGCTCAACCTGCTGGACGCCTCGCAGGTGCGGGACGCGGCCGAGCGGATGGGCGGCGCGGTGATCGTCGCCGAGCAGGTCGCCGGTGGCGTCGAGGTGCTGGTCGGCATGGTGCGAGATTCGGACTACGGGCCGACCGTGGTGGTCGGCATCGGCGGAGCGCTCGCCGAGGCGCTCGACCTGGTCACCGCCAGCCTCGCCCCGCTCGACCGCGACGGTGCCCGCGAGCTGGTGGCCGGCCTGCCGGCGCTGACCAAGCTGCTCGGGGGCGAGGCGCCGGACGGTCTGATCGATGCGATCGTCGCCGTGTCCGCGCTGGCCGCGGAGCATCCCGAGATCGAGGAGATCGACGTCAACCCCCTGCTGGTGTCACCCGAGCGTGCCGTCGCGCTCGACTGCCTGATCGTCCTGAAGGGAAGTGAGAGCCGATGAGCGAGGCCGTCCTCTACGAGACGCGCGGCCCGGCCGCGTGGATCACGCTGAACCGGCCGGAGAAGCTGAACGCGATCAACCACGACGTGCTCGATGGCCTGAACTCGGCGTTCGACCGTGCGATCGCCGACGACGAGGTGAAGGTGGTGGTGGTGACCGGCGCCGGCGAGCGGGCGTTCTCGGCGGGCTACGACCTGTCGGCCGAGGCAGCGCACGCCGATATCCCGGCACACGAGTGGCACGGCGTGCTGGCGACCGACATCGACGCCACGATGCGGCTCTGGTCGCTGCCCAAGCCGACGATCGCCGCCGTCCGCGGCTACTGCCTGGCCGGGGGCTGCGAGCTGGCGATGGCCTGCGACATCATCGTCAGCGGCGAGAGCGGGCGCTTCGGCGAGCCCGAGATCCGCTACGGCTCCGGGCCGGTGACGCTGCTGATGCCGTTCATCCTCGGCCAGAAGAAGACGAACGAGCTGCTGTTCACGGGAGACATGATCGACGCCGAGGCAGCGGAGCGCGCGGGCATGATCAACCGCGTGGTCGCGGACGGCGAGATCGACGCAGCCGTCGAGGAGCTGGTGCGCAAGATCGCGCCGACGCCGCTGCCCGTGCTGCGGCTCACCAAGATCGCGCTCGTCCGGGCGTACGAGGCCATGGGTCTGCGCGAAGCTGTCAATATGAACCTTGATCTGTCCTCCATGCTGAACGCGGCCGACACGCCCGAGCAGCGGGAGTTCATGTCGATCGTCCAGAGCCAGGGCCTGAAGGCGGCCCTCGCCTGGCGTGACTCTCGCTACGGCGAGGTACTGGGAGGAGTGAGCTGATGTCCACGACCAGCACCATCGATTCCACCAAGCTTGCGAAGCTGATCGAGACCGAGGAGGCGATCTTCAACGACCGCCACCACAAGTCGCGCGAGATGACCGAGCGGGCGCGGAAGTCGCTGGCCGGCGGCGTCGCGTCCAGCTGGCAGGCGACCGACCCGCACCCGATCTACCTGGCCGAGGGCCACGGGTCGAAGGTCGTCGACGTCGACGGCAACGAGTACGTCGACTTCCACAACGGCTACGGGGCGATGGCCGTCGGCCATGCGCATCCCAAGATCGTGGCGGCTGTGTCCGACCGCGTCGGACGGGGCACGCACTTCGCCCAGCCGACGGAGGAGTCGATCGTCGCGGCCGAGCACCTGCAGGGCCGCTTCGGCCTGCCGCTGTGGCGGTTCGGCAACTCGGGCACGGAGGAGACGCTCGACGCCGTGCGCCTGATGCGCGCCTACACCGGCCGCGATGTGCTGCTCAAGATCGAGGGCAGCTACCACGGCCATCACGACGCCGTGATGGTGTCGGTGGCGCCCCCCGGCGACAAGATCGGCGACTACGACCATCCGGTCTCGGTGCCGCAGACCCTGGGCCTGCCGGCCGACTTCGTCAACCTGACGAAGGTCGTGCCGTTCAACGACCTGGACGCCCTCGAGCGCACGCTGGAGGAGAACAAGGGCCGGGTCGCCGGGATGATCGTCGAGCCGTGCATGATGAACGCCGGCATCGTCACGCCGGACGACGGCTACCTGCAGGGCGTCAAGGACCTGCTGCACGCGCACGGCGCGCTGCTGACCTTCGACGAGGTGAAGACCGGCGCCACCATCCACTACGGCGGCGCGACCAAGCGCTTCGGCGTCACCCCCGACCTGCTGTGCCTGGCGAAGTCGGTCGGCGGCGGACTGCCGTGCGGCGCGATCGGCGGCTCCGAGGAGGTCATGGGCTGGATCGCCGAGGGCAAGATCGACCAGGTCGGCACCTTCAACGGCAACCCGCTGACGATGGCGGCCATGGTGGCGACGCTGACCGAGATCCTCACGCCCGACGCCTACACCGAGTTCGACCGGCTGGGCGAGATCCTGCGCGAGGGGTGCGACGGCGTGATCGCGCACACCGGCATCGCCGGCTACACGACGGTGCTCTCCGGGCGCGGAGCGGTCACGTACCGCGGCGAGCGCGTCCGCAACTACCGCGAGTACCTCGAGGTGTCGGACGAGCTGGCGTATGTCAACTGGCTCGTGCAGTTCAACCGCGGCGTGTTCATGGCGCCGTGGGGCAAGAGCGAGAACTGGACGCTCTCCGTGCAGCACAGCGAGGATGACGTCCGGCGCTACGTCGACAACTTCGAGTATCTCGGAAAGGCTCTCACCGCATGAAAGCAGTCGTCTTCGAGGAGCACGGCGGGCCGGAGGTGCTGAGCTACACGGACATCCCCGAGCCCGAGCCGGCACCCCATGAGGTGCTGATCGAGGTCAAGGCCGCCGGCGCCAACTTCAACGACATCTGGGCTCGCCGCGGCATGCCCGGCATGAAGGTGATAATGCCGCATGTCGCCGGGTCCGACGTGTCGGGCGTCGTGCGGGCGATCGGCTCGGAGGTCTCGGGTACGGGCTTCGGCTCGTCGCCGGTGCAGGTGGGCGACGAGGTCGTCGTCCATCCCGGCCTGTCCTGCCGGACGTGCGACATGTGTGTCTCCGGACAGGAGTTCTTCTGCCGGCAGTTCCGGATCTGGGGCTTCCAGACCGGGCCCAACGACGGCGGACACTCCGAGTACGTGACGATGCCGGCGGTCAACGTCCTCCCCAAGCCGGCCAACCTGACCCACGAGGAGGCGGCGTCGATGCCGCTGGTGCTGGAGACGGCGTGGCGCATGCTCGTCTCCCGCGCGCGGATCCAGCCCGGCGAGAACGTCCTCATCTGGGGCGGCGTCGGCGGGCTGGGCGTGATGGCGATGCAGATCTGCCGGCTGTTCGGCGCCAACCCGATCCCCGTGGTCGGCGGCCCGGAGAAGGTGGCGAAGGCCGAGGAGCTGGGCGCCGTCAACGTGATCGACCGCAAGTCCCAGGACGTTGCCGCCGAGGTCAAGGCGATCACCAACAGGGTCGGCGTCGACGTGGTCTTCGAGCACTCCGGCGAGGAGACCTGGCCGACGTCGGTGGCCGCGCTGCGCTGGGGCGGCCGGGTCGTCGTCTGCGGGGCGTCGACGGGGTTCAACGCCGTCACCGACCTGCGGTTCCTGTGGAACAAGCAGCAGAACCTGCTGGGCAGCCACCTCTCCAACAAGGCCGAGCTGTCGGCCGCCCTGAAGGCGGTCGAGGCCGGCGCGATCAAGCCGGTGATCGACACGGTGCTGCCCCTGAGCGACGTCGCCAGCGGACAGCAGCTGATGGAGGACCTGAAGGTCCAGGGGAAGATCGTCTACGTGCCGTAGGGCCCGATGCGCGTCGCGGTGATCGGCCACATCGAGTGGACGACCCACGGCCGGGCGCCGTTCATCCCGGCGCCCGGCCAGATCGTCCACCTGACCGATCCGCTCGAGGAGCCGGCCGGTGGCGGCGCCGTGTCGGCGGTCGGGCTGGCACGGATGGGCGCCGAGACCAGCTTCTACACGGCGCTCGGCAGCGACGGCCGGTCGGCGCCGATCCTGGAGAGCATGGGGGTGACCGTGCAGGGCGCGCCGCGCGACGCGCACCAGACCAGGGCGGTGACCATGACCGACCCGGCGGGCGAGCGCACGATCGTCGTCACCGGCCCCAACCTGCACCCGGACGCCGACGACCCGCTCCCCTGGGACCGGCTCGCGGATGTCGACGGCGTGTACTTCACCGGGCTCGACCCGCGCACGCTCGAGCTGGCTCGTGCGGCGCCGGTGCTGGTCGTCACCGCCCGGCGGTTCGAAAGCCTCGTCGAGAGTCGCGTGCGCGCGGATGTGCTGATCGGCAGCCGTACCGACCCGGGCGAGCAGTTCGACCTGTCGCGGCTGGCCGTGCAACCCGATCACGTCGTGGTCACGGACGGCCGCCGCGGCGGCACCGGGTACACGCCCGTCGAGCCGCCCGGGCCGGTCGTCGACACCTACGGCGCCGGAGACACCTTCGCGGCGGGCGTCACGTTCGGGCTGGCGGCCGGGCGGCCGCTCGAACAGGCGCTGCAGTTCGGGGCGGAGCAGGCCGCCAAGGTGGTCACCTGGAGGGGCGCGTACCCCCGCCGCGACGGGGAGTCCGACTGGTAGTGTTCCCGCCCGTGAAGCGTGTCCTGACAGCCCTCGCGGCCGTGCTTGCGATGGCCGTCCTGGCGTCGGGATGCGGCGGCGGGACCGGGGTCGCAAGCCCCTCGGACGTCGATCTGGCGAACGGCCAGAAGAAGTTCCAGGTGACGTGCGGCGGGTGCCATACGCTGGCGGCCGCCGGGTCGAAGGGGACGATCGGCCCGAATCTCGACGCCGCGTACCAGCAGCCGGCGGACGAGGGCTTCGACCGCACCTCGTTCGAGGCGCTGGTGCGCCAGCAGATCGAGCTGGGGGCGACGGACTCGCAGCCCGCGATGCCCGCCGAGCTGCTGACCGGGAAGGACGCTGACGACGTCGCGGCGTACGTCGCGGCGGCCGCCTGCAACCCCTGCCCGGACGAGCTCACCACCGGCGGTTGACCCGCGTCGTCCTCCAGGTCGGCGGGATGCACTGCGCCGGCTGCGAGCGCACCCTCCGAACCGCGCTCGAGGCGCTACCGGGCGTGACCCGGGCGCGGCCCGAGCACATCGGCGACGACGTCGAGGTCGTCTACGACGCCAAGGCCGTCTCGGTGGCCGATCTGCGGGCAGCGATCGACGCCGCCGGGTTCACCGCCCGATAACCGGTAAGGCACCGTCTTAAAGACCGACGACCCGCAGAGCGGGCCGTCGGAGGAGGCAGGTAGCTGCGAGGTGTGGGCACGTTCGATCGCAGCGTCCGGAGGCGATTGTCCATGGGATCTGTACGGAAAACTCACCAATCTGGTTAGAGATTTGTAAGGGTGCATACACCAGTCAGAAAACGGCCGGACTGTGTGTTGTCTGTCTCAACGACACCTCCACCGTGACGCCGGCGGAGCGCCTCCGGGTACACTCTCGCGGCCGTGGACCTCTACGAGTATCAGGGGAAGCAACTCTTCGCGCGGTTCGGTATTCCGGTATCCGACGGAGTGGTCGCGACGACCCCGGAGGAGGCCCGGAAGGCGGCCGAGCAGCTTGGCGGCCCGGTCGTTGTCAAGGCGCAGGTGCTGGTCGGCGGCCGGGGCAAGGCCGGCGGCATCCAGCTGGCCGCCACCCCCGACGAGGCGGAGGCGAAGGCCGGGCAGGTGCTCGGCCTCGACATCCGCGGCCACGTCGTCCGCAGGCTGTGGATCGAGCGCGCGTCGGACATCGCCCGCGAGTACTACTTCTCGATCACGTTCGACCGGGGGGCCAAGAAGCCGCTGCTGATGCTGACCACGCAGGGCGGCGTCGACATCGAGCAGGTGGCCGCGGAGACGCCCGACAAGCTGGCGCGGCTGCATCTCGATCCGCTGACCGGCTTCCTGCCGTTCCACGCCAGGCGACTCTGCTTCGCCGCGGGGATCCCGGCCGAGGAGACGCAGCAGGTCTCGCAGATCATGGAGAAGGCGTACCGCGCGTTCATCGAGACGGACGCCATGCTGGTCGAGATCAACCCGCTGATCGTCACCCCCGACGGCATCGTGCGCGCGCTCGACTCGAAGTACACGGTCGATGACAACGCGCTCTACCGCCACCCCGACATCGCCGCCATGCGCGACGTGGAGGCGGCCGATCCACAGGAGCAGATGGCCCGGGAGCGCGGCGTCAACTACGTCAAGCTGGACGGCGACATCGGCATTCTCGGCAACGGCGCGGGGCTGGTCATGTCGACGCTGGACGTGGTCGCCCTGGCCGGCGGCCGGCCGGCCAACTTCCTGGACGTTGGCGGCGGCGCCCAGGCGGACGAGATCGTCACCGCCATGGAGGTGCTGCTCTCCGACGACAAGGTGCGGGCGGTGCTGTTCAACGTGTTCGGCGGCATCACCCGCTGCGACGAGGTGGCGCGCGGCGTGCTGGCGGCGCTCGAGCGGCTCGACGTGAACGTCCCGCTGGTCGTCCGGCTGGACGGCACCAACGACGTCGAGGGCCGCAAGCTGCTGGCCGACGCGGCACCGCCCAACGTGCACGTGGAGCAGACGATGCTGGGTGCCGCGGCGCGCGTCGTCGAGCTCGCCGGGAGCGCCGCCTGATGGCGATCATCGTCACCGCTGACACCAGGCTCGTCGTCCAGGGCATCACCGGCCGGGAAGGCCGCTTCCACGCCCTTCGCAACCGGGACTACGGCACCCAGGTCGTGGCTGGGGTCACGCCGGGCAAGGGCGGTCAGGACGTCGACGGCGTGCCGGTGTTCGACACGCTCGCCGAGGCGGTCGCCGAGCGCGGCGCCAACACCGCGATGGTGTTCGTCCCGCCGCGCTTCGCCGCCGATGCGATCTACGAGGCCGTCGACGCTGGCATCGGCACGATCGTCTGCATCACGGAGGGCATTCCAGCGCACGAGATGCTGCGGATCTACAACTACATCCGCCCGCGAGGCGTCACGCTGCTCGGCCCGAACTGCCCGGGCGCGCTGTCGCCGGACGTCGCCAACGTGGGCATCATCCCGGCGCAGGTGTTCGCCAGGGGCCGGGTCGGGCTGGTCTCCCGGTCGGGCACGCTGACGTACCAGATCGGCAAGGAGCTGGCCGACCTCGGGCTCGGCAACTCGACGATCGTCGGCATCGGCGGCGACCCGATCGTCGGCAGCTCGTTCATCGACGTGCTGTCGCGCTTCGAGCAGGACGACGAGACCGACCTGGTGGTCATGGTCGGCGAGATCGGCGGCGACGAGGAGGAGAAGGCGGGTGCGTTCATCGCCGAGCACATGAGCACGCCGGTCGTCGCCTACATCGCGGGCTTTCAGGCGCCCCCCGGCAAGACGATGGGCCACGCCGGCGCCATCATCTCCGGCTCCTCCGGCACGGCCGCCGGCAAGAAGGAGGCGCTCGAGGCGCGCGGTATCCGCGTCGGTTCGAGCCCCACCGAGGCCGCCAACCTGGCCGCCGACGCCCTCCGGTAGGGCTAGTCTGTCGGGGATGGGCCAGATCCCCTTCACCCGCGGCGTCCCGTCGGCCGACATGCTGCCGGTCGACGACCTGCGCGAGGCCGCGGCGCAGGCCTTCGCGACCGACGCCGCCGGGGCGCTGTCGTACGCGCCCGGCGGCTATCGCGCCGCTGCGCGAATGGATCGGCGAGCGCCACGGGGTGGACGCCGCCCGCGTGCTGCTGGTCAACGGCTCGCTGCAGGGGGTCGCGTTCCTTGCGCAGCAGCTGTTCCTCGGCCGCGGCGGGCGCGCGCTGGTCGAGGATCCGACCTATGACCGCACCCTGATCTCGCTGCGAACGTTCGGCGCGACCGTCGAGGGCGTCCCGCTGACCGGCGAGGGCATCGACGTCGGCGCGCTGGAGCGGGCGCTCGACGCCGGGCCTGCCGACCTCGTCTACACGATCCCCACCTTTCAGAACCCGGCCGGCGTCACGCTGCCCGAGGACGGCCGCCGGCGGCTGGTCGAGCTGGCCCGCGCGCACGGCGTGCTGGTGGTCGAGGACGATCCGTACGGCCTGCTCCGGTTCGAGGGCGAGCGGCTGCCGACGCTCCACGAGCTTGACGGCGGTGACAACGTCATCTACTCGTCATCGTTCACCAAGACGGTGGCACCGGGGCTGCGCACCGGCTACCTGATCCTCCCGGAGCGCCTGGTCGGGCCGCTGAAGGCGATCTCCGAGAACACCATCATCGGCCCCAACTCGCTGGCCGAGGCGACGCTCGCCGCCTACTGCCGGGCCGGCCGGTTCGAGCCCAACGTGGAGCGGGTGACCGCGACGCTGAAGGCGCGCCGCGATGCGATGGAGGACGGCCTGCGCCAGCACTTCCCGGCCGGTGCGACCTGGACGACGCCGACCGGAGGCTACTTCTACTGGGTCGACCTGCCCGAGGCGCTGGACACCGGCGCCCTGCTGGCGGCGGCCGCCGAACGCGGCGTCCCCTACGTCAAGGGCGCCGACTTCTCGTGCTCCGGCGGCGGCAGGTCTTCGCTGCGGCTGGCCTTCAGCGCCGTGCCGCCGGAGAGCATCGGCGAGGGCGTTGCCCGGCTGGGCGAACTGCTCGCCGAGTCGCTCGAGCCCGCCGCGGTCTGACCGTTACGCGACGCCCGCGGCGATCCGCGGTGCAGGGCTCCGTCAGCATCGGCGAGGGCACGATCGGCTGCTCGACCAGGCGCGCCTGGCGAGGGGCGATCATCTGACCCTTGAGCACCGGCCGGAAGGTCGGACACGGCTCCGAGAGGTCGAGGGCGCAAAGGCTCGTCTTTCGAAAGAAGCAGTCATCGCACGTGACGCAGCGAGCCTTTGCAGCCATGGATGTGTCCCCTTCTCCCCGTTTTGTGCCTGCCCTGCGGTGCCGAACGAAGGTGGAAGTGTAGGTCGCAGACGCTCCGGGTTCCACCGTTCGCGGGAATGAAAATGCGCTGTTTGCGAGCAATCCGTGAACGTCTAGTGACTGACCGGTTGCAGCGTCCGGATTGCGTCGAGAGCCTGCCCGAAGGTGGACACCGCGACGATCTTGATGCGCCCGTCGGCGGCCGCGACGGCGTCCTTGTAGTTGCCCTTCGGCACCAGGAACGTGTCCGCGCCGGCCTCGATCGCGCCCACCGTCTTCTGCTCCACGCCGCCGATCTCGTGCACTCCGCCGGCCAGGTCGAGCTCTCCGGTGGCGACCACCTTGTGCCCGTGCAGCAGCGTCCGGTTGCTCAGCGCGTCGTAGATCTCGAGGGCGAAGGCGAGCCCTGCGGACGGCCCGCCGATGCCAGGCGTCGAGATCGTTGTCTTGACCGGCACGTGGGCGACCTTCACGGCGTCGCCGATGTTGATGCCGACGATCGCGTGGGTCGGGTCGTCAGGGCTCTTGACGGACGTCATCGTCTTGCGGGAGCCGTCCGCGAACTGCAGCGTGATCGGCTGGCCGGGGCGCACTGCGGATAGGGCCTGCACCAGTCGCCCGGCGTCATCGACCTTCTGCCCCTGCGCGCGGGTGATGATCTGGCCCGGCTTGACGCCGGCCTTCGCGGCCGGGTACCCGGGCGCCAGGGCGGTGATCTGGGCGCCCAGCTTGTCGATCTTCACGTCCAGCCCGAACGCCCGCTCGGCGACGACCTGCGCGGTCGTCTTCGAGTCGGCCATCGCCCGCTGGTCGTCGCGGATCCGCTGCTGCTCGTTCTCGCCCGGCGAGAGGATGTGGTCGGCCGGGACCAGCGACGCTCCGTCGACCAGGTGCTCCGCCCAGAGCCGCTGCACCTCGTTGGCCTTGAGGATGCTGACGTCGACGAAGTACAGGCCGGAGCCCGGCACCTGCGGCTTCTCGCCCGGCACGGTGATGATCGGAGCCGTCGGGTGCGCCTTGTCCGGCAGGAACGCGTAGTAGCCCGAGTCGGTGTTCCAGGCCCAGGTCACCGTGCCGGCGGCCACGGCGCAGGCGATCGCCAGGACCAGCGGCCAGCGCGGCTTGCGGAGGGCGGGCGCCGTCACGCGATCGCCACCGATCCGGCGATCGCGGCGACCACCAGCGAGCCGAGGCCGATGGCCGTCAGCGGGGTGATCCGGCCGTAGGCGATGTGGCCGCGGCCGAAGCTCGAGAGCACCAGACCGGTGAGCACGCCTCCGATCAGGCCGCCGATGTGGCCGCCGACCGAGATCTGGCCGCTGAAGGCGAACGTGAACAGGAGGTTGACCAGCAGCAGGCCGCCGATCGGGCCTTCCAGCAGCGAGAGGCCGCGTTGCCTCTCCAGGACCAGCAGCGCGCCCATCAGTCCGAAGATGGCGGCGGATGCGCCGGCGGTCAGTGCGTTGGGCGACAGCAGCAGCGCGCCGAACGAGCCGGTCAGCGCCGAGATCAGGTAGATGGCTCCGAACCGCAGGCTGCCGACGTAGCTCTCGAGCGCGGTACCCAGCCAGTACAGCGCGTACATGTTGAACGCGATGTGCATCAAGCCGAAGTGCAGGAAGGCGGAGCTGATCAGCCGGTAGTTCTCGCCGTCGTGCACCGCCGGCCCGAACAGCGCCAGCGACCGTCCGAGCTCGTTCAGGTTCGCCGAGAAGGCGATCGGGTTCGCCGATGTCAGCAGGTAGAGCCCGACGTTCGCCGCGATCAGCATGTATGTCAGGTACGGGACGGCGGGTCGTGCGAAGGCGGCCGTCCGCACCGCGCGGTTGGTCGCGCACTCGGGGCAGCGCATGCCCACCGGCGTCGCCGTCATGCAGTCGGGGCAGATCGGCCGCCCGCAGTTCGAGCAGTGGACCCCGGTCTCGCGATCCGGGTGGCGGTAGCAGGTATCCATCGTGACGACCAGTCTACGGGCGCCGGATTGCTACCAGATTCCCTGCAGAGCCCCGCCGTCGACGG
This sequence comes from uncultured Actinomycetes bacterium, assembly GCA_963720885.1. Classification (GTDB taxonomy): domain Bacteria; phylum Actinomycetota; class Thermoleophilia; order Gaiellales; family JAICJC01; genus DATLLN01. The sequence continues at coordinate 153,316 of CAVRGW010000004.1, forward strand.
GCAGCACGACGCCCGAGATGTACGCCGCCTGGGCTGAGCAGAGAAACGTCACGGCGGCGGCGATCTCGTCGGGCGATCCCAGCCGTCCGGCGGGGATCGAGGCCTCGTCCCTGGCGCGCGCGTTCTCGGGATCCGGCTGCCGTTCCCACAGCTCCTTCATCCGCTCGGTGTCGATCTTGCCGGGCGCGACCGTGTTGACGGTGATGCCGTCGCCCGCCAGCTCCCGGGACAGCGCCTTGGCCCAGCCGACAACGCCCGGGCGGATCGCGTTCGAGAGCATCAGGTGGGGGATCGGCTCGCGCACCGACCAGGACGTGATGTTGACGATCCGTCCGCGCCCGCTCTCGCGGAGGTGGGGCAGCGCCAGCCGGGTCAGCCTGACGGCGGAGTTGAGAGACAGCTCGAACGCCTCGGCCCATGCCTCGGCGGGCAGCTCCTCGAAGGTGCCGGCCGGCGGGCCGCCGGCGTTGTTGATGAGAATGTCAAGCCTGCCCCGGCGATCGATCGTCGCCTTCACGGCGCGCTCCATCGCGGCCTGGTCACGGACGTCTCCTGCGCTGGCGACGGCTCCTGGTACCGACGACGCAGCGGTGTCCAGGCGCTCCGGGTCGCGGGCCACCATCGTCACGTCGCAGCCCTCGGCGGCCAGCGCCCGGGAGATGGCGAGCCCCATCCCGGCTGACGCGCCGCAGACGATCGCGGCGGTGCGTTCGAGTCCCAGATCCATCGGGCCGGTACGATAGCCGCCGCCATGCGCTACGGCCCAGCCGATTCGTCACAGACGCCGCGGTTCACGGGCGCCCGCACCTTCATGCGGCTGCCGTCCGTGGAGACGACACAGGATGTGGACGTGGCTGTGATCGGCATCCCGACCGATGACGCGGTGTCGTACAAGTCCGGCGCGCGGTTCGGCCCGGAGGGCATCCGCAGCGCATCGGCGCTGCTCCGTCCCTACAACCCGCTGCTGCGGGTCGACGTCACCGAGCACCTGTCGATGGTCGACTACGGCGACTCGCCGACGGTGCCCGGCTACCACGAGGAGACGCTGCGCCGGATCGAGGACTATTTGGCGCCTGTGCACGTCGCCGGGGTCACTCCGCTGTGCCTGGGCGGCGACCACTCGATGGTGCTCGCCGAGCTGCGAGCCGCGGCCGCGGTGCACGGCCCGCTGGCGCTCGTCCACCTCGACGCCCACGCGGACGTCTGGGAGTCGTACTACGGCGCCCGCTACTTCCACGGCACGGTGTTCAAACGCGCGGTGGAGGAGGGGCTGGTCGAGCCGCGCGCCTCGGTGCAGGCCGGGATGCGGGGAACGCTCTACGGCGAGGCGGACGTGGCCGCGCCCGGCGAGCTGGGATTCGACGCGATCCCGTGGGACGAGCTCGAGCCGCTGGGACCTGAGCGGTACGGCGAGCGCGTTCGCGCGCGCGTCGGCGACCGTCCGGCCTTCCTGTCGTTCGACATCGACTTCGTCGACCCGGCGTTCGCGCCGGCGACCGGCACGCCGGAGGTCGGCGGGCCGTCCAGCGGCCAGGCACTGGCCTACGTGAGGGCGCTGACCGGCATCGACTTCCGCGGGTTCGACTGCGTCGAGGTCGCCCCGGTGTACGACCAGCCGGCGAACATCACCGCGTGGGTGGCCGCCAGCGCCTGCTTCGAGATGTTGTCCCTGAAGGCGCTGTGGCTACAGGCCCATCACGCCGACGAGCTCGCGGACGGCGGCGGCTGAGCGCTCCAGCTGGCCCTGCTCGTCCTCGCTCAGCTCGATCTTGACGATCTCCTCGAGCCCGGCGGCGCCCAGCCGGCAGGGCACGCCCATGTAGATGCCTGACAGGCCGAACTCGCCCTCGAGGTGCGCTGCGCAGGGCAGCACCCGCTTCTGGTCGAGCACGATCGAGTCGACCATCTCGCAGACGGACGCGGACGGGGCGTAGTACGCCGATCCGGACTTCAGCAGCTTGACCACCTCGGCGCCCCCGTCGCGGGTGCGCTGGACGATCTCGGCCAGGCGGTCGGCGGGGATCAGGTCGGACACCGGGATCCCGGCGACGTTCGTGTAGGAGACGACTGGCACCATCTGGTCGCCGTGGCCGCCGAGCACGAACCCGGTGACGTCGCGCACCGATACGCCGAGCTCCCAGGCGAGGAAGGTGCGGAAGCGCGCCGAGTCGAGCACGCCGGCCATGCCGATGACGCGCTCGCGGGGCAGCTTCGACTCGGCGAATGCGACCTGGCACATCGCGTCCAGCGGGTTGGTGACGACGATCAGGATCGTGTTCGGCGAGCGGTCGACCAGGTTGCGGGTGACGTCGCCGACGATCTTCTGGTTCGTTGTCAGCAGATCGTCGCGGCTCATGCCCGGCTTGCGGGCGATGCCCGACGTGATGATGCAGATCTCGGACCCGGCGGTCTCCTCATAGCCGTTCGTGCCGATCACCGTCGGCTCGTAGCCGGCGACCGGGCCGGTCTCGTTCAGGTCGAGCGCCTTGCCCTGCGGGAGACCCTCCACGATGTCGACCAGCACCACGTCCGCATAGTCACGCTCCGCCAGCCGCTGCGCGGTCGTCGCACCGACGTTCCCAGCACCGACCACCGTGATCTTGACTCGACTCATGAAGTGCCGTCCCCCGCTCTCGATTGCATCCGTCAATGACCGCGGGCGATTGTCGCACGATTGGCTACGATCCGGTGGAGGTCGAACCGACGGAAGGGCGGGGAGGAATGGCTGACAAGGGCGGTCTCGAAGGTGTGGTCGTGGCGCGCAGCAGGCTGTGTTCCATCGACGGCCAGCGAGGCGTCCTGATCTACGGCGGGTACGACGTCAACGACCTCGCCGAGCACGCCTCCTACGAGGAAGTCGCCTACCTGACACTGCGCGGCGAGCTGCCTGTGCGCGACGAGCTCGACCGCTTCACCGCCGAGCTCACGGCCGCCCGTACGCTGTCCGGCGAGACCGCCGAGGTGGTCGACATGCTGGCCGACCACGCCGCGCCGATGGAGATGCTCCGCACGGCCGTGTCCGCCGACTCCTTCGACGATCCGGACAAGGAATCGAACGACGAGGACGCCAACGTCCGCAAGGCGACCCGGCTGATCGGCGCCATGCCGAGCATGGTGGCCCGCTATGCGCGCCGCCGTGCCGGCCAGGAGCCGATCGATCCCGATCCGTCGCTGGGCCATGCCGCGAACTTCCTCTACATGCTGTCCGGTGAGCGGCCCGGCGCCGCCGCCTCTCGCACCTTCGACGTCGCGCTGATCCTGCACGCCGACCACGAGATGAACGCGTCGACGTTCACGGCGCGCGTGATCGCCTCGACACTGTCGGACATGCACTCCGCGATCACCGGTGCAATCGGCGCGCTCAAGGGCCCGCTGCACGGCGGAGCCAACGAGCAGGTGATGAAGCTCCTCGAGTCGATCGACGATCCGAGCCGGGTCGAGGACGAGATCCGCGCGCGCCTCGCGCGCAAGGAGCGGATCATGGGCTTCGGCCACCGCGTCTACAAGACGTACGACCCGCGCGCGGTGATCCTCAAGCGGTTCTCGGCACAGCTGGCCGCGCAGTCGGACGCCCCGCAGTGGTACGACATGTCCGAGCGGATCGAGAAGGTCGTGCTCGACGAAAAGGGCCTCTACCCGAACGTCGACTTCTACTCGGCCAGCACCTACCGCTACCTGGGCATCGACACGGGCCTGTTCACGCCGATCTTCGCGATGAGCCGCGTCGTCGGCTGGGCCGCGCACGTGATCGAGCAGCATCTCGACAACCGGCTGATTCGTCCAAGCAGTGAGTACATCGGGCCGCCGCTGCGCAGCTATCTACCGGTCGAGCAGCGCACCGCCCCGGAAGCCGCCTGACTCTGTAGGATGCGCGCGTGGCCCGCGCGTCGGCGAAAGTCGAACTTCTCCGGAACGTCCCGCTCTTCAGTGGCCTGAGCGCCAAGGAGCTGATGTCGCTCTCGCGGCTGATGGACGAGATCGATCTCAAGCCGGGCACCGTCATCATCCGCGAAGGCAACACCGGCGGCGAGTTCTTCATCGTCATCGAGGGCACCATCGAGGTGAAGCGGAAGGGCCGGCGCCTGGCGCGGCTCGGGCCGGGCGACTACCTCGGCGAGATCGCGTTGATCGACCACGGACCGCGCACCGCGACGGCGATGGTCGAGACCGAGGCCCGGCTCCTGGTGCTTGCATCGCGCGAGTTTCACTCGATGCTCGCCTCGGATCCGCGGATCGAGAACAAGATCCTGCGAACGCTGGCCGCTCGGGTGCGCGACATGAGCCCGACGACTCCGCACTGACCGGGTCTCTCACAGCGCCTGGATCTGCGCCAGCCGGGCGCTGACGATCGCACCCGCCCCCGAGTGCGCGGGCGCGTGGCCGGTCACCGCCGCGAGGAACTCGTCGCGCTGCAGCGTGTAGAGCCGGCACTCCTCGTGCGCGATCACGGTGGCCGTGCGCGGCACATCGCGCAGCAGCGCGATCTCGCCGAACACCTCGCCCTTGCCGAGCGTCGCCAGGTGATGTCCATCGTGCGAGACATCCACCGTCCCGGCGGCGATCACGTAGACGACGTCGCCGCTGTCGCCTTGGCGGACGATGGTCTCACCTGCCGCCGTCTCGTGGGGGACGAGCCGGGCGGCCAGCCGCTCCAGCGGCAGTGCCGGCAGCGGCGCGAAGATGGCGACCGACTGCAGCAGCGTGATCCGCTCCGTGGGCACGAGATCGATGCTGTCCACCGCCCGGAGCCGCGGCCACGCGATGACCAGCGCGATCGGCTGGACGGCGGCGACGATGGCCAGCGTGATCGCCAGGTCGGTGGCCGCGACCAGAGCCGGCACAGCCACCGCGCCGATGCCCAGGGCGGCCCGCATCGCGCTCTCCAGCACGCCGAACACGCGGGCCAGCACGTCGTCCGGGGCTGCCCGCTGCAGCAGCGTGAACGTGACCACGTCGACCAGCACCACGCCGGCACCGATCAGGGTCGCCACCACGGCTGCCACCACGGGCGAATGCGTCACGGCCATCACCGCCAGCGGCAGGGCCCAGCAGGCGACGCCCACCGCGAGGGCGGGCGCGAGCCGGCGCCGGCCGACGAGCGACGCCGCGGCCGCGGCGCAGATCATGGCGCCGACGCCGGTGACCGCGGCCAGCAGGCCGGCGCCGCCCTCGCCGATGTCCAGGCGCTGGATTGCGATCACGACGACCAGCACCTGGAAGAACGCGCCCCAGACCAGCATCGACGTGGTGTACAGGCCGACCAGCACGCGCACTCCGGGGTTGCGAACCGCCTCGCGGACGCCCTCCAGGGCCTCGTGCAGCGCTCCGCCGCCGCCGTCGGCGATGCCCTCCGGCCGTGGCTCGTCGGGGGGGCCGCCGATCCGCGCAGCCGCCAGCGTCGTCCCGGCGAACAGCACCACGACCGCCGAGAACGCGGCCGCCGGCCCTGACGTCGCCAGCAGAATGCCGGCGATCACCGGGCCGGCGAGGCCGCCCAGACCCTCCAGCAGAGAGACGGCGACGTTCGACGCAGTCAGCTGCTCGGGCGAGCGGGCGACGGCGGGCAGCAGCGCCGACTGCACCGGCCGGTAGGCCGGGACGGCGATCGCGAACGCGAGCGACAGGCCGTACACGGCGTAGGTCTCGCCGGCGGCCGCCGCGAACGCGATCGTCCCGGCCACGACCGTCAGGACGGCGCCGTTCGCAACCAGCACGGTCTGCCGCCGGAAGCGGTCGCCCAGTCCCGCGGTCAGCGGCGCGGTGAGCGCGGACACGGCGGCGCGCACCAGGGCGAGCGTGCCGGCCGCCGCGATGCCGCCCTCCTTGTAGGCGAACACGGCGAGCGCGATCTCGAAGCACTGCTCGCCCGTGATGCAGCATGCCCAGGCGCTCTGAAGCCATCCCAGCGGACGATCGGCGAGCGCCAGCCGGAAGCAGCGCAGCGACTCGCGCAGCCGCCGCCCGAGCATGGCCTCAGGAGGTCGGCGATGACTGCGTCGCGCGCAGCCGGGCGGCCAGCGTCTCGAGCATCTTCACCGCGATGGCGGGCTCCGACCGCAGCATCTTGCGGAAGGCGGAACGCGGAATCAGCATCACCTCGACCTCGCTCGTGGCCTCGACCGTCGCCGTCCTCGGCGCGCCGTCCAGCAGCGCCATCTCGCCGAAGAAGTCGCCCGGTCCGAGCGGTACGTTGCGGCGGCCGGGGCGGCGCACCACGGCCTCGCCGGTGATGATCACGAAGAAGGAGTCGCCCGTGTCCCCCTTGGTGACGATCGAGGTCAGCGGCGGCAGCCTGCGGGCCACGCCGAGCCCGGCGATCTTGCCCAGCTGCCGCTTGGACAGCCCGTCGAACAGCGGCAGGTCGGCGAGCACCGCCGCCCAGTCCTTCCCCATCGTTCTGGCTGCTCCGCGTGCCACTGGGTCCTCCTCGATCGCTGGCGTGGCCGCCGAGTCTACTGAGGCGACACGGTCGCGGCAACGAGACCGTCTCGCTGCAGCCGCATGCTGCGCCGCCGGCCATGGACGAAACCGACCGACTCGTAGGCCCGCACGGCCGGCGTGTTCTGCGGATCGACCTCGAGCCGGATCTCCTCGAGACCGAGCTGCTCGAACCCGTATCTGCAGACCAGCAATGTCGCCTCGGTGCCCATGCCCCGGCCGCGGAACCGCCGGTCGCCGATCATGATCGAGAACCGGGCGGTGCGGCTTCCCGGCCCGGGGGCCAGCCGCGAGTCGCCGATCGAGACGCCGCTCTCACGCTCCCGCAGACCGAAGACGATGCGCCGGGGGTCGGCCAGCATCGTCCGGCCCCACTCGCACAGCGCCTGCTCCGTCTGCGGCTGCCGGGGGTGGTCACCGGGCGCGTACAGGTAGCGGGTGGTCTCGGGGTCGTTCATCCATCGCGCCCAGGCGGGCGCATCCTCGACGGTCAGCGGCGCGAGGCAGACCAGCTCGCCGCACACTGGCTCGCGGATCGTCATGGGCGTTCCAGGGCGCGGCCGGAGAGCCAGGCACGGTGCCAGGCACAGAGGCGGACTGTGGGTTGCACTCGGCAGCTGGGACGAGAGCCAGGCACCGAGCCAGGCTCTCGCTGGGTGGTCGGGCCGGAGAGCCAGGCACGGTGCCAGGCACAGAGGCGGACTGTGGGTTGCACTCGGCAGCTGGGACGAGAGCCAGGCACCGAGCCAGGCTCTCGCTGGGTGGTTGGGCCGGAGAGCCTGGCACGGTGCCGGGCACCGACGCGGTCCGCCAGACGCACTCGGCGGGTCGGGCGAGCGCCAGGCACCGAGCCAGGCCCTCGTCGGTCGTTAGCTGACGCTGGCGACGATCTCCGCCGAAAGGCTGGGGAACTGCGCAAGGAACTCGGACCGCTCGGCCTTCAGCCGCGCCACGCGCTCGCCGTACTCGTCGGCCCGCCCGGTCGCCTCGTACAGCCGCCGCGGCTGCAGCAGGTCGAGGTCGGACTCGTCGATGCCCGGAACGCTGCGCGCGACCTGGTAGCCGAAGTCGGGATCGGTCTCCCACTCGATGGTGCCCTCGGCGATGCCCTTGACGATCGCTGACGAGTGGGGGATCAGCACCTTCTTCGAGCGCTCGTCCGTGCCGCCGACGCGCCCCGTGTTCATGATGTAGACCTCGATCGGGTTCGTCTCCAGCAGCTCCAGGAAGCGGTTGCCCTGGTGGTCGTGGTGCATCGGGAAGAACGGGTTCGTGCCGGGGACGCGCAGGAACTTGCCCTCCTCGTCCTTGCCGCCGGCGGCCGTGCCCGTGGTCTCGCCGAGCATGAAGAACGCCGCCGCCTGCGGGCCCTCGAGCCGCGCGACAGCGGGGATCACGTTCTCGTTGCGGTTCAGGATCAGCAGGAAATGCGCCTGCTCGAGCTTCGAGGCGTCCGCCGCCTCGATCTCGGAGAACGGAAGACGGCGCGGCCGTTCTTGGTGTAGCTCTCGTCGAAGAAGTCGACGTGGCCGCCGTCGTTCTGGCTGACGTTCTCGAGGTACGCGCTCGGCTTGGTCACAGCGCCGTAGATCGTCGGCTCGTCCTGCGGGCTGAGGGCGTAGGTCTTGGCGAAGCAGCCGGCCTCGGTCGCGCTCACCGTGCCGTCCGGCCACCAGGCGACGAAGTCGTCCTGCACGGGCAGTGAGCCGTTCTGGCGCGTGAACGTCGTCGTGGTCTTGCCGGTGCCCGACAGGCCGACGATCAGGCCGACCCGGTCGCCCCTCGGCGTCGGGATCACCTTGCAGCCGGCGTGCAGCGCCAGGCCGCCCCGGTCGTGGACGAGCTTGTTCCACATCCGCAGCCCGCCCTTCTTCGACTCGCCGAAGTAGTCGGAGTTGAAGACGCGGGTGACGTTGAGATCGAGGTTGACCGCGATCAGGCGGTCGTCGGGGTAGTCGGCCATCGGGAGGTTGGGCGTGTAGATGACGACCAGCTCGGGATCGAAGCCGTCGGCGTCGTTCGCATCGTGGAAGTACAGGACGTCCTGCATGCCGGCGATGTTGACGTTCGAGGCCTCGATGTAGAGGCGCGCCGGGACGCGCCTGTCCGGAGCGTTGCCGATGTACCCGTCGACGACGATCATCTCCTGCTCGGCGATGTAGGCGTCCTGGGCAGCCGAGACGCGCTCCCACTCGTCACGGTCGATCGCCTGGTGCGGCTCGCCGGCCGGGTCGTCGGAGACGATGAACGTGCTGGCCTTCGAGCGCGCGAGAACCTGTGTCTGGACGTTCGGAGCGCCGTAGTCGGTGCTCCGGCTGTTGGGCATCTGGTGCGTCCGGTCGAGCAACTCGTGCTGCGACAGGTTCCGATGAACGTGCCGTGCCGCCGGCAACGCAAAGGCCATCTTCGCCAAGGTTCCTCCCGGGAATGGTGACAGCGCGGCCATACCCCTCAACCGCGCCCTGATCCAGGATACCCCAAGTACTGTCACAAGCAACGCGACCCGACGGCCCGGCTTGGTACGCTGACGGCTGCTGGGACCACCCCTGTTTCCGGAGGCGTTGATGGTTCGACACGACGTGGTGGTGGTGGGCGCAGGCCTCGCCGGGATGCGCGCCGCCATCGAGGCATCGCGGTACGGCGCCGACGTCGGGGTCGTATCCAAGCTGCACCCCACGCGGAGCCACTCCGGGGCGGCCGAGGGCGGCATCAACGCGGCGCTCGGCAACGCCGGCGAGGACGACCCCGACAAGCACGCCTTCTTCACCGTCAAGGGCTCGGACTACCTGGGCGACCAGGACGCGATCCAGGTGATGTGCGAGGAGGGGCCCGGCGACATCTACGAGCTGGAGCACATGGGCGCCGTGTTCAGCCGCACCGAGGACGGCAAGATCGCCCAGCGCCCGTTCGGCGCCGGCGGCGCGCCGCGCACCTGCTACGCGGCCGACATCACCGGCCACGTCCTGCTGCACGTGCTGTACGAGCAGCTGGTCAAGAGCGGCGTCACCGTCTACGACGAGTGGTTCGCGCTCGACCTGGTGCTCGACGGCGATCGCTGCGTCGGCGTGACGGCGTGGGATCTCGTGCACGGCGGCGTGCAGGGCGTCGAGGGCCGGGCCGTGATCCTCGCCACCGGCGGCCTCGGCCGCATCTACCGCGGCACCACCAACGCCTACGCCTGCACGGGCGACGGCATGTCGATGGCATGGCGGGCCGGCGTGCCGCTGAAGGACATGGAGTTCATGCAGTTCCACCCGACGACGCTGCGCTCGAATGGCGTGCTGATCACCGAGGGCTGCCGTGGCGAGGGCGGATACCTGCGAAACGCCGAAGGCGACCGGTTCATGTTCAACTACGCGCCCAACGCGGGCGAGCTCGCCTCGCGCGACGTCGTCTCGCGGGCGGAGCAGACCGAGATCGACGAGGGCCGCGGCGTCGACGGCTGTGTGCTGCTCGACCTCACGCACCTCGGCGCGAAGCGGATCAAGGAGCGCCTGCACGGGTCACGCGAGCTGGCGATGGATTACGCCGGCGTCGACCCGATCGACGAGCCGATCCCGGTGCGGCCCGGCTCGCATTACCACATGGGCGGCGTCGACACGGACATGTTCGGGCGCACCCTGCTGCCCGGCCTGTATGCCGCCGGCGAGGCCGCCTGCGTCTCGGTGCACGGCGCGAACCGGCTGGGCGGCAACTCGCTGCTCGAGACTGTGGTGTTCGGCCGCCGGGCCGGCGCCTCCGCCGCACAGGACGTTCGCTCGAACGGCACCGGCGGTGTCTACCCGCCGGCCGCTGTGCGCGCCACGGAGCGCAGGCTAAAGGCGATGGTCGACCAGAGCACCGGCGAGCGCCCTCACGTGATCCGCCAGGAGCTGGCCGACACGATGTACGAGAACGTCGGCATCTTCCGCACCGAGGAGAAGCTCGAGGAGGCCAAGGTCAAGATCGGCCAGATGCGCGAGCGGTACGCCCGCGGCGTGCTGGTACACGACAAGGGCCGGTCGTTCAACACCGACCTGATCCAGGCGCTGGAGCTGGGATCGATGCTGGAGATGGCCGACTGCCTGGTCACCGGGGCGATCGCCCGAACCGAGAGCCGCGGCGCCCACAGCCGCCTCGACTTCCCCGAGCGGGACGACGAGAACTGGCTGCGCCATACGATCGCCCACTACGACGACGGTCAGGTGCGGCTCGACTACAAGGACGTCACCATCACCGAGCACCAGCCCACCGTTCGCAGCTACTGAGCCCACTTTTCGAGGAGCCCATGCAAGTCACCCTCAAGATCCAGCGGTACAACCCGGAGACGGAGACCGGCGGCGAGGAGACGTACACGGTCGACGCTGCCGAGGAGGCGACGCTGCTCGACGTCCTGGACGTGATCAAGGACGAGGTCGACGGCTCGCTCAGCTACCGCAAGTCGTGCCGGATGGCCGTCTGCGGCTCCTGCGGCATGCGCATGGACGGCGCCGCGGTGCTGGCCTGCAAGACGCCGGTCAAGCCGCTGGTCGACGAGGGCCACGTCCCGGTCATCTCGCCGATGGGCAACCTGCCGGTGATCAAGGACCTGGTCGTGGACATGGGTCCGTTCTGGGAGAAGTTCCGCGCGATCAAGCCCTACCTCGACGACACGGACTCCGATCCGCCGGTCAAGGAGTGGCGCGTCCAGCAGGAGGAGCTCGACCAGATCATGAAGGAGGCGCTGTGCATCCAGTGCGGATGCTGCGTCTCCGAGTGCAACTCGATGGAGGCCGACCCGGACTTCCTGGGCCCGGCGGCGCTGGCCAAGGCGGCGCGGTTCGTCTACGACGTCCGCGACCGGGGTGGCAAGAGCCGGCTGGAGCTGGTCAACGGCGAGCACGGCGTGTGGGACTGCACGCGCTGCTACTTCTGCCAGGAGCGCTGCCCCAAGGGCGTCGATCCGCGTGACGCGATCGCCAAGGTGGGCGCCCGGATCTACCAGGAGGGCATGCACGGCGACCGCGGCGCGCGCCACGCGAAGGTGTTCGTCAAGTCGACGTACAAGACGGGCTACCTGCTGGAGACGAACCTGGTGCCGGAGACGGTCGGCGCCGTGGCCGCGATCAAGGACATCCCGTTCGCGATGAAGCTGGTGCGCGCCGGCAAGGTGCCGAACCCGCTGAAGCCGCACAAGGCGAAGAAGCTCGACGAGGTGAACAAGCTCAACAAGCTCGTCGGGGAGCAGGAGAAGGACGAGCTCGGGCGGGCCACTGCCGGCCCTGCGAGAGGCGACTAAAGGACGGATCTTGAAGAGCAGCTATGCCTACTACCCGGGCTGTCTGGCCAGCCTGTCACAGAAGGAGCTCGATACCTCGACCCGCGCGATCGCCGAGCGGCTGGGGTTCGAGCTGGTCGACATCCCCGGCTTCACGTGCTGCGGCGCGGGCGACGTGCACGAGGCGCGCCCCGAGTACTACCTGCACCTGAACGCGCGGATCCTGGGCCAGGCCGAGCAGCTCGGCCAGGACACGTTGCTGACCATCTGCAACGTCTGCACGCTCAACCTGCGCCAGGCCGACCGTAAGCTCAAGGACGACCCCGAGCTGCTGGCTCGCGTCAACGACAACCTGCGTGAGGTCGGCGCGGCGACCTACTCGGGCGGGGTCGATGTGCGGCACCTGCTGTGGGAGATCGCCGAGGGCGAGGGCTACGAGCGTCTCAAGCAGGTGGCGTCGAAGCCGCTCACCGGCCTCCGGGTCGCGCCGTTCTACGGCTGCCAGATCCTCCGGCCGTCCAAGCTGCTCGGGTTCGAGGATCCCGACCGGCCCCAGTCGCTGGAGCGGATCATCGAGGCCTGCGGCGCGGAGCCGGTGGACTACCCGTCCAAGATCAAGTGCTGCGGTTTCCCGATCGTGCTGGCCCGTGAGGAGGTCGCGCTGGGCGAGCTGATCCAGCCGCTGGCGGAGGCCAAGGAGGCGGGGGCCGACGCGATGGTCACGCCCTGCCCGCTCTGCCACCTGTCGCTTGATGCCTGGCAGGGCAAGGCCTCGCGCGAGGCCGATCTGGAGTTCGACCTGCCGATCCTCCATCTGGCGCAGCTGGTCGGCGCGGCCGCCGGGCTGTCCTACGACGAGCTGCTGTTCAAGCGGCACGTGGTCAAGGTGGACCCCGTGGTCCACAAGATCTACGCCGAGCACTGATCCGAGCCGGGTGGCTCCGAGCTACGCAGCACTCCTGCGTCCGCCGTACCGGGCGCTGCTGATCACCGCCCTGGGGGCGACCTTCCTCGGAGCCGTGGACGCGTTGATGGTGGTGACGGCGCTGCCGACCGCAGCGCAGGAGATCGGCGGCGTCGACCGGATCGCGTTGGCCGTCGGCGCGTCGATGGTGACGATCGTGATGACTTTGCCGGTCGCCGGCAGCGTGATCGACCGCTACGGCGTGCCCCGCTCGTTCGGCATCGCCTGTGTGCTGTTCGCGGTGGCCAATGTGCTCGGCGGCCTGGCCGGGAGCATGGAGATGGTCGCCGTGGCGCGGGCGATCCTCGGGCTGGGCGCGGGGTTCATGTTCGCCGTGCCGCTCGGCCTGTTCGCGCTGTACGTGCCGGACGACCTGCGTCCGCGTGCATTCGGGCTGAACGCGGCGATGTGGGGCGTTGCGGCGATCATCGGGCCTGCGCTGGGCGCCGCGCTGACCGGCACGCTCGGCTGGCGCTGGGTGTTCTGGATCAACCTGCCGATGATCGTGGCGATCGCGTGGTCGGCCCGGCTGGCGATGAGCGCGCACCCGGAGCGGCCCGCCGTGCCGGAGCACCGGCCGCTGAACCTGATCGGCCCGGTGCTGCTCGGCCTGTCGGTGGCGCCGCTGCTTGCCTCCGAGCACTGGATCGCGCCGCTGGCGATCGTGCCGGCGGTGCTGTTCTTCTTCCACGAGCGCAGCACCCCGTCGCCGGTGTTCACGCACCGCAGGATCTCGCTGGCCGCGAACGTTGCGGCGTTCGCCGCGGGCGCCGCGTTCCTGGGCGCCGAGGTGTATCTGCCGGTGCAGCTTCAGGTCGGGCTGGGCGAGCCGATCTGGGTGGTCGGCTCGGCGCTGGTGCTGGCGACGATCGGCTGGACCACCGGGTCGATGAGCGCCGCGCGGCTGGGCGTGGGCTTCGGCGAGCAGATCTTCTGGGGGACGACGATCGTCTTCGCCGGGACGCTGGTGATGGCCGTGCCGACCGGTGGGCCGGTGCTGCCGATCCTCGCCTACGGCGTCGCCGGGCTGGGCATGGGCGTCGCCTCGCCGGCGCTCTTCACGGCCGTCCTGGCCGACAAGCGGGAGGGCCGCGAGGGGCAGGCGACCTCGTCGATCCCGCTGGCCCGCCAGGCCGGCGCGGGGGTGGGCACCGCGATCGCCGGCCTGGTGTTCGAGTCCTCGCTATCGGAGTCGACGATCCGCGCGGCGGAGAAGGCCGGCGCTCACGTGCCGGCGGTCATCCCCGGCGCCCGGCACACGTACGTCGCGGCCGCTGCGCTGGGCGCGATCGGCGTGATCGCCAGCCGCTGGCTTCGGGACGAGCGCGAGCCGGTGCCGGGCCGGTCGCCTCGTGAGGTGCCAGTGGGGTCAGGAACCTCTGGCACCGGTGCCAGAGGTTCCTGACCCCTCTGGCACAATGGTCGGGTGGGCGCGACCACTGCCGATCTGACCGACCAGCTGCGCAGCTGGTTCGGATTCGCCGACTTCCGGCCGGGCCAGCGCGAGGCCTGCGAGGCGACGCTGGCCGGCCGCGACGTGCTCGCGATCATGCCCACCGGCTCGGGCAAATCGCTGTGCTACCAGCTGCCGGCGCTGATCGACGGGCAGCTGACGCTGGTCGTCTCGCCGCTGATCGCGCTGATGCAGGATCAGTACGCGGCGCTCCGCGCGCGCGGTCTGGACGGCGTCGAGATGATCGCCTCGAGCATGACGGGCGAGGCGGTCGCCGAGACGCTGGCCCGCGTCCGCAGCGGTCAGGTGCGCCTGCTGTACGTCGCACCCGAGCGGTTCTCGAGCCGCCGGTTCCTGGAGGCCATCGAGGCTGCCGGCGTCCGCCGGCTGGCGATCGACGAGGCGCACTGCCTGTCGGAGTGGGGGCACGACTTCCGGCCCGACTACCTGCGGTTGGCGGACGTCCGCACGCGGCTGGGCTCGCCGCCGACGATCGCCCTGACGGCGACGGCCACCCGCCGCGTCGCCGGGGACATCGTCCGCGCACTGGAGCTGCGTGACCCGGTCTCGCCGCGCACCGGCTTCGACCGCCCGAACCTGTTCTTCGCGGTCGAGCGGGTCGGCAGCGATGCGGCCAAGCCGGCCGTCCTGCTCGAGCTGCTGGGGTCGCCCGGTGCCCTGCCGGCGGTCGTCTACTGCGGCCGGCGGGCCACCTGCGAGCAGGTGTCGGCGCACCTGCTGGGCGCGGGCATCTCGGCTGCGCCGTACCACGCCGGGCTGGCGCCGGGTGTCCGCTCGGAGACCCTGGAGAGCTTCCTGGCCGGCCGGATCGACGTGATCGCCGCCACCACCGCGTTCGGCATGGGCATCGACAAGGCCGACGTGCGCTCGGTCGTGCACTGGGCGATCCCGGCGTCGCCCGAGGAGTACTACCAGCAGGCCGGCCGTGCCGGACGAGACGGGCTGCCGGCCCGCTGCACCCTGCTCTACAGCGGACGGGACAAGGGCCTGATCGTGTTCTTCATCAACCGCGCGAAGATGTCGCCGGGCGACCTGGCGGCCGTTCACGCCGAGCTGGCGTCGCGGGCCGACCCCAAGGGGGTGTTCGCGGTGTTCGAGCGCGACGTGCCGGCCGAGGATCCGCGCGCGGCGCTGGCCGTGCTCGAACGGGCCGGTGCGCTGGACGTCTTCCCGGCGCCGGCCGGCTCCTTCTCGGGCAGGTTGGCCGACCCGCGGCTGGACACGCGCCACCTGAACGCGGCGGCGGTCGCCATGCGCCAGGTCGAGAACCGGCGGTGGGAGCGGCTGAAGGCGATCGACGCCTACGCGACCGGCGACGGCTGCCGGCGCGCGGCACTGCTCGGCTACTTCGGCGAGCGCCCCGAGGAACGGCCGGCGGACGTCTGCTGCGACGGCCACGGCGAGCGCCGGGCGACGCGCGAGGAGCCGGCCGGGACGCCGGCGCTGGCCACGGTCGACGCCGTGCTGCTGGCCGTCGACGAGACCGACGGCCGCGTCGGCCGCACACGCCTGGCGCAGATCCTCCGCGGATCCCAGGCCAAGGCGCTGGTCTCGGCCGGCCACGACCGGCTGCGCAGCCACGGCGCGCTCGTCCGCCAGTCGCAGACCCAGGTGATGGGCGCGATCGACCGCCTGATCGCATCCGGCGCACTCGAGCAGACCGGCGGCCCGTACCCGCTGGTGCGGCGTGCCGCCGCCCAGTCGGCGCGGACGTCGCGCGACGCCGACCTCCGCAGCCAGGTGCTGGCGCTGGGCACGGCGCGCGACCGGGCCGGCATCCCGTTCCTGACGCGGGTGCTGGCGAGCGGGGACAGCGCCGAGGTGCGCAAGCTGGCCGCTCTGGCGCTGGCAAGGATCGGCGATGACTCAGCGAACGATGCGCTGACCGCGGCGCTCGACGATGAGTCGCCTGACGTTCGCAACGCCGCAGGGGCGGCGCTGCAACACATCTCACACGTCCCGTGACAGACACCTGACGCGGCGCCGTCCTAGGGTGCCGCCATGTCACGCAGAGCCGTCCTTCTCGTGCTCGCCGCCGCGGTCGCTGCCGTCGTCGCCCTCGGGGCGCATCACGCGATCGCCGGAGACGGCCCGCCGCCCGCCCGCGGCGTGGTGGAGCGCGTCGTGGACGGAGACACCGTGATCGTGCGCGCGGGTGGCGGAGCGCTGCGCGTGCGGCTGCTCGGCATCGACACGCCCGAGACTGTCGATCCCGACCGCCCGGTGGGCTGCTTCGGCCCCGAGGCGTCTGCGTACACGAAGCATCTGCTGGCCGGGCGCTCCGTGTCGCTGGTGTACGACCGCGAGCTGCACGATCGCTACGGGCGGCTGCTGGCCTACGTCTACCTGCGCGGTCGGTTCGTCAACGCGTCGCTGGTCGAGCTCGGCTACGCCCGGACACTGTCGATTCCGCCGAACACCGCACATGCCGCGGAGCTGGCGTCGCTGGAGCGGCGCGCCGCGCTCGACGGCCGCGGGCTGTGGGGTGCCTGCGCGACCTGACTGGGTAGACTGCTGGTGATGCGCCGGCTGATCGGAATCGGCATCCTGGCGGCCGCAGCCGCGGTTGCGGTTCGCGCCTTCCGCTCAAGGGAGCTTGCCAGCGTCACGACCTCGGGCAACGGGCACTCCGCCGACGAGGCGCGCGTCGCGATGTTGCGCGAGCGGATCGCCGCGGCGCGGCGGCGCCTGCGCGACGAGGTCGACACCGTTCGCGGCGAGTGACCCCGCGCAAGCTCGCGGCGGCGGCCATCGCTGCCGGCGGCGCGCTCGCGGTATGGGGGGCCTTCGAGGCGCAGTGGATCGAGCGGCGGGTGGTGGACGTGCCGGTCGCCGGCCTCGATCCCGCGCTGGACGGGCTGTCAATCCTCCACCTGTCGGACCTGCACGCGGGCTCGCCCTCGTTCAACCTGCGCACCCTGCGCAAGGCGGTCGCATTCGGCGTGGAGACACAGCCTGACATGGTCGTGATCACGGGCGACATCGTGGCCCACCCGCGGGCGCGACGAGCGGTGATCGAGCAGCTCGCGCGCCTGTCGCCGCCGCTCGGCAGCTACGCCTCGCTGGGCAACCACGACATCGGCCTGACCCGCGACCCGTTCTCGCGGGGGATGGTGCTCGAGGACTGGGAGGAGGCGCCGGTGCAGCTGCTCCGCGACACCTCGGCGACCGTCGAGCTCTCGGGCGTACGGATCGAGATCGCCGGCATGGAGCCGCAGCCGTGGATCGACGGCGTGGCCCGGCCGTGGGAGCTGTTCCGGTCGGGCGCTGGGCTGCGGATCCTGCTCGCGCACTTTCCGGACGCGATCGACGACCTGCCGCCCGGCAGCGCCGATCTCGTCCTCTCCGGCCACCTGCACGGCGGGCAGATCTGCCTTCCCGGCCCGCGCGGCAAGGTGCGCCTGTCGCACACCGAGTTCGCGTACCTCGACGGGACGCACCGGGTGGGCGACACCACGCTTGTCGTCTCCCGTGGCACCGGCACGACGCTCGTGCCGTTTCGCCTGGTCGCCCGGCCCGAGATCGCACTGTTGCGGCTGCACCCGGCATGAGATCGCTGGTCTCCGCGCTGCTCGAGCCGGTGGCGTACCCCAGCGTGTACGACGTCACCGTTCGCTGCGTCGGCAACGGGACGATCTCGCTGGCGGGCGACAACCACGATCTGCGCCGGGAGGGCGTGTACGGCGTGTACTCGGAACGGGCGTACGGCCGGATCGGGGCGATCGTCGAGAACGACGCGGCCGGCGTGGTGCGGGCGCTGGAACCCGTTGTCGGGGAGCTCCGGGCCGGCGACCCCGTCGGCGTCAGCCTCTATGCCTTCCCGCTCGACCCCCTACAGGGCCGGGGCATCGCGTTCGAGGACGTCCAGGTGGCCGGCCCGCTGGGGCCGATGGCCGCGTGGCTGGTTCCCGGCGGGCCGCGCTGGGCGGTGTTCGTGCACGGGCGCGGCGCAACCCGTGAGGAGGGGCTGCGCGTGCTCGGCGTGCTTCACGCGCTGGGACTGACCGTGCTGCTCTCCACGTACCGCAACGATGCGGGAGCCCCCGCGTCACCCGACGGCTACTACCATCTGGGCGCCACCGAGTGGGAGGACGTCGAGGCGGTGGTCGCCCACGCCGCTGCCGAGGGCGCGGAGGACGTCGTGCTGGTCGCCTCGAGCATGGGCGCGGTGCTCGCCTGCCGCTTCCTGCTGCGCTCCCCGCTGGCCGGGCGCGTCTCGGCCGCGGTGCTGGATGCGCCGCTGCTCGACTGGTCGGTCACGCTCCGCAACGCGGCGGCCCGGCGCGGCGTGCCCCGGCCGGTCGCGGCCGCGGCCAAGCAGTACGCGGCTCGCCGGATCGGCGTGCGCTGGCGCGATCTCGACCACGTGCGCCGGGCCGCGGCGTTCACGACGCCGATGCTGATCCTTCACGGCACCGACGATCGCACCGTGCCATTCGACACCAGCCGTCGCCTCGCGCTGGCGCGGCCCGACCTGGTCCAGCTGGTCGCGGTCCCGGGAGCGGGGCATGCCCGCTCCTGGAACCGCGACCCTGACGGCTACGACCACGCCGTCGCCGGCTTCCTGGACGGGATCAGCCCGCCGGCGCTGCGGACGCAGCGCGGCTGATCCGCACGTCGCCGCTGGTGGACGTTGCCTTCAGCCGCAACGACTCGCCGTCCTTGGTCTCGGGCGCGTCCGACGGATCGAGGTCGGATCGGGTGTCGCCGCTCATCGAGTTGACGTCGAGCCAGACCTTCGTGCCCGCGACGACGCCGACCTTGATGTCGCCGGACACCGACTTGACCGAGGTCTCGCCGCGGCTGACCGCGCGCAGGGCGGCGTCGCCGGAGACCGAGTCGACCCTGACGTCGCCGCCCGCCTGACCGATCTCGACGTCGCCCGAGACCAGCTTGACCGACGCCCGGCCGCCGACCGACCCGACCCGGACGTCGCCCGAGACGGTGTTCAGGTTGGCGTCGCGGCCGATGCCCTCGACCGAGAGATCGCCCGAGGCCGTCTTGAACGCGACGTCGCCGGCGACCCGCTCGGCGAACAGCGCACCCGAGGCGCTGACGCCGTCGATCGAACCCAACTCGCCCAGCAGCCGGGCGTCGGCGGACGCCGTGCGGGTGTTGATGTGTGCGCCCTTCGGGGCGTCCACGGTGACGCGCACCTGTGCGTCGCCGCCGCGGAACCCGAACCGCGACTGCTCGGGCACCTCGATCATCAGCTCGCCGCCGCGCAGCTCCTCGCGGGCCTTCTCGACGGCCTGGCGGCTGCTTTCGCGGTCGTCCAGCGGCTCGATCTCGACGATCGTGTCGTCGCCCTCGTGGGTGCGTGTCTCGATCAGACCGGCGGCCACCTTGATCTTGACCTTCAGCTCGCCTGGTGTGTGATGCGTGCTCATGTGCTGCTCCTTCCGCTATGCCCGTGCCCAGCCGCGCAGGCCGCGGACGGCCAGCTCCGGCTTGACGGTGCGGGTCTCGGTGGGGGACTGATCCAGGTGGTGGTCGGCATGGCCGCGGCGCCAGGGGACGGTCATCGCGGCGACGGTGCCGGGCAGGTGTCGGTCGTTCGTCATCCGTGGCTCCTAACTCTCGTGGTATCCGGTGATCCGGTTGCCAAACTTGGGGCGGCGCTCGAGGCCCTGGCTGATCGTGCGCACCAGCCACGAGTTCGTGGAGATGCCCTCGCGGGCGGCCGCCGACTCCACGCGCTCTTTCAGCGACTCGGGCATCCGCAGCGTCAGCCGGGCGGTCGCGCCGTCGTCGGCGGGGGGCGGTGCCGGCTGCTCGACGTCGGCGACGTACGCCAGAACGGCGTCGCGGCCCTCGAGCCGCAACTCGATGTGGCCGGAGGGCAGTGCGCCGCTGAGCTCGGCCGCCGCCTCCGACAGGACGTCCAGCAGCCGCACCCGCAGGCTCGGCTCGACGGAGCGGAGCAGCGGCTGGGCGGCGTCGATGGACGGCTGGCCGCCGATCGCCGCGGAGGCGGCGAGGTCGTCCCGGATGGCCTCGATGTGGTGTGTCATCTGCATGACGTCATTATGACGTCGTCTATGACGCCTGTCAAATGTCACGAAGATGCAGGCATTTTGCGCCGTATACTCGACGCCTCGAGATGACCGACCATCCGCACGAAGCGGAGTCGGTGCACAGCGCCACCGCCTCCGCGCATATCTCCCACGCAGTGATCGCCACCTACGCCGCAGCTGCGGCCGTCGAGGTGCCGGGAGTGCGCGGGATCTGGGCCGGTCACTCCGCGCCGCCCGAGCGGGAGATCGACCCCGAGCGCGCGCCCAAGGGCGTCCGCGTCAACGGGGACGGCCAGCGGGTCGACCTCGAGCTGCACCTGGTCACGGAGTGGGGAGCGAGCATCCCGGAGGTCGCCGACCAGGTCGGCAGCCAGGTGCGCCGCTACCTCGCGTCGATGATCCAGCTCGAGCCGACGGACATCGCGGTCGTCGTGGACGAGGTGGCCGCGCCGCTCCGCCCGTGAGCCGGGTCGACCATCTCACCAAGGGCTCGGTCTCGCATGCCCCGGCTCCCTGCCGTTCCTGCATGTGGTGGCAGTCGGGCGCCGGCGTTCGCCCGCCCGACCGGGAGAGCTGGATGCTCGAGGCCGAGGACGAGTTCGGACCGTGGGGCAAGCTGTACGTGGACGACGACGGGCGGACGGTCGGCCTGATCCAGTACGGCCCGGCCGACCGCTTCCCGCGGGCCCGGGGGCTGCCCGCCGGTCCGCCCGCCGCCGACGCCGCGCTGATCACCTGCGCCTACCTGGTGGACGTGCACAGCCCGTGGGTGCTGCAGAGCCTGTTCCTGGCGGCGATCGGCGAGTGCAAGGTGCGCGGGTTCCCCGCGCTGGAGGCGTTCGCCTATCGCTACCTTCCGGAGGAGACGTTCGCTGCACGGTTCCTCGGCCACCGGACGATCTTCCCGGCCGACTTTCTGCGCGACTTCGGCTTCCAGGGGCGGCGAAGCGCAGGCAGAATTGAGTTGGTCCGCCTCGACCTTCGGGGTACGGTCCCGGTCGAGGAGGCGACGCTGACCGAGCGGATCAAGGCACGGCTGGCCGTGATCCAGCCGGCGCCTGCTGCTCCGTGAACCGACGAGCGCCCGGGTACGAATGCCTGACAGTCACACCGGAAAGGATCCGCACACGGAGCACCTGTCCGATCATGGGCTGCTCGCACTGGTCGCCCGAGGCGACCGGGAAGCGTTCGCCAGACTCTACGACCAGTACAGCGAGGCCGCATACTCGCTCGCCGTCCGGATCGTACGAGACCGCGACCTGGCGGCGGACGTTGTGCAGGATGCGTTCCTGGCGGTGTGGAAACAGGCGTCGCGCTTCGACGCGCGGCGCGGACAGCCCTCGACCTGGATCCTCACCTTGACCCACCACAAAGCAGTTGACATCGTCCGCCGCGAGGACCGCCGCCGAGCCGAGCCGCTCGACGAGGCGCGCGCCGCAGCCGCGGCCGACCCGGGGCCATCGGTCGACGAACGGGCCTGGCTGGGCGTCGCCCGCCAGCAGGTGCGCGCAGCGCTGCGCCGCCTGCCCGACCCGCATCGCGAGGTGCTGGAGCTCGCGTATTTCGAGGGCTACACGCAGTCCGAGCTGGCGGAGCGCCTGGCGCTGCCGCTGGGCACCGTCAAGAGCCGGACGTTCGCGGCGATGGCGTCGTTGCGCGGCTCGCTGCAGGAGATGGGGATCACCATGGAGGACGAGTGGAACACGTCGACGAGCTGATCCCCGCGCACGCCATGCGCTCGCTCGATCCGGAGGACGAACGGGTCGTTGCGACACACCTGGTCGACTGCGACCGGTGTCGCCGGATGCTGGCGGACTACGAGAGCGTCAGCGCCTCGCTGGCCTATGCCGCGCCGCGCGAGACGCCGCCGCCGGAGCTGCGCGACCGTCTGCTGGCCTCCCTGGAGCCGGTGGTCGAGGCTCCGCCGGCGGTCGTCGCCGAGCCCCGCAGGACACGGTTCGGCTGGTGGCCGCGCGTCGCCGTCCTGGCCGTGCCCGCCCTCGCGGCCTGCGTGATCGGCCTGCTGGTCTGGAACGTCTCGCTGCGCGACGACCTCGACTCGACCAAGGCGTCGCTGGCGTCGAACCGGGCCGTGCATGTCGACAACGTCGGCAACGTGGTGGCCGATACCGGCGGCCACGTCACGCTCTACGCCGATCTGGCGCCGGCGCCCGCCGGCAAGACCTACGAGGCGTGGGTGATTGGCTCGTCCGGGCCGATCCCGGCTGGGACGTTCGACGGCGGCGGCACCGTGGTGCTCGACCTGACGGCGCAGGCGCGGCCGGGCGACCAGATCGCGGTCACCGTCGAACCGGCGGGCGGGTCGGACCAGCCGACGACGAAGCCGATCGGCGCGGCGTCCGTCTAGCGGGTCAACGCACCAGGTAGGCGACGGTGCCGGCGATCACGGCAACCGACAGCAGCACGCGCGAGGTGCGCGCGGGGTCCGGCAGGTCGAGCCCCAGCGACGCCAGCGACCCGGTCTGGGCCCGGCGGCGTGCAAGGCGGCTGCGCGCCACCGCGGATTCGCGCTGGGCGGACGGGCCGAGCAGCTCGTCGACCTCATACGGTCCGTGGCGATCGGATCCGTGGTCGTGGTCGACGCAGATCAGGCTGCCGCGGTGCTCGGTGACGTCGCCGAGACAGCGTGGGCAGGCGTGCGGCGCCGGCTCGTAGGGCTGCCACTGCTCCCGTGCGCTGCGCCGGCGGTCGCCGACGGTCAGCAGCTGGTGGCGCTTCCACGCGCCGTGGGCAGTGCACACCCCTCCCGGGGCGCGGCGGACGCAGACGGGACACAGCGTCCCCCTGGCGCCGGTCAAGCCGCGACCTCAGCGCCGGGGACGCGGATCAGGTCTCGCTGGGCCAGGAGCTCCGCGATCTGGATGCCGTTCAGGGCGGCGCCCTTGCGCAGATTGTCGGCCACCACCCAGAGGGCCAGTCCGTTGGGCCGCGAGCGGTCCTCGCGGATGCGGCCGACCAGCACCTGGTCGCCGCCTGCGGCCTCGATCGCCGTCGGGTAGCGGGCGTTCGCCGGGTCGTCCACCACGGTCACGCCGGGCGCAGCGGCCAGCAGCTCGCGAGCCTGCGCCGGCGCGAGCGGCCGCTCGGTCTCGATCCACACCGCCTCGGAGTGCGACCGCCAGACCGGGACGCGCACGCAGGTGGCGCTGATCCCGATCGAGTCGTCGTTCATGATCTTGTGCGTCTCCCGCACCAGCTTGCTCTCCTCGATGGTCTCGTCGCCCTCGAACACATCACATTGTGGAAGCGCGTTGAAGGCGATCGGATGAGGGTACACGTCAGCGCGGACGGTCTCACCCTGCAGGGACGCCAAGGACTGCGAGCGAAGCTCGTCGACCGCACGGCTGCCCGTACCGGACACCGCCTGGTACGTCGCGATCTGCATCCGCACGACCCGCGCGGCATCGTGCAGCGGCTTCAGCGCGCACACCAGCTGGATGGTCGAGCAGTTGGGGTTGGCGATGATCCCGCGGTGCGCCTCGGTGGCGGCGCCGTTGACCTCGGGGACGACCAGCGGCACCTGCGGGTCCATGCGGAACGCACTCGACTTGTCGACGACGACGCATCCGCGGCGCACCGCCTCCGGCGCGAACCGCTTCGATGTGCCGCCGCCGGCCGAGAACAGCGCCAGGTCAAAGCCGGCCAGCGAATCCTCGGTGAGTTCGCGCACCTGCAGCTGCTCGCCCGCGTACTCGACGCGCGTGCCGGCCGAGCGGGCCGAGGCGAAGGGAACGACGTCCGAGGCCGGGAAGCGTCGCTCGGCGAGGATCGAGAGCACCTCCGGGCCGACGGCGCCGGTGGCGCCGACGACGGCGACGCGGTAGCTGCGGTCAGACACGCGGCTCCTCTCCCTGAGCTTCCGCCAGCTCCGTCTCGAACACGTCGTGCAGCGCCGCGACGGCCTCCGGCACCTTCTCGCGGGCGATCACGCACGAGACCTTGATCGGCGACGTGGCGATCATCCGCACGTTGATGCCGTGTTCGGCCAGGGTCGCGAACATCCTTGCGGCGACGCCGGGGTGGCTCTTCATGCCGGCGCCGATCAGGCTGACCTTGCCGGCGGTGTCGTCGACGCGGAACTCCAGGTCGAGCTCGCGGCACAGCCCGTCGATCGTGTTGGTCATCAGCGGCAGGTCGTCCGCCGGCAGTGAGAACGTGATGTCCGCGCGCTCGTGGGTCACCGCGTTCTGGATGATCGTGTCGACGTTGATGTGGGCGGCGGCGACGGCGGTGAAGATGCCGGCCGCGGCGCCGGGCTTGTCCGGCACGTTCTCGAGCGTGACGTAGGCCTCGTCCACGGTGTGGGTGATGCCGGAGATGATCGGGTCTTCCATCGTGGCGTCCTCTCGGATCCAGGTGCCGGTGGTGTCGGTGAACGTGGAGCGCACATGGATCGACACCCCGTGGTTTCGTGCGAACTCGACCGAGCGCAGCTGCAGCACGCGTGCGCCGGAGCCCGCCATCTCGAGCATCTCGAGCGGCGAGACGACGGGCAGCTTGCGTGCACCGGGAACGATCCGCGGGTCGGCGGTGTACACGCCCTCGACGTCGGTGTAGACCTCGCAGTCGCCGCCCAGCGCCGCGGCCAGCGCGACGGCCGTCGTGTCCGAGCCGCCGCGGCCCAGCGTGGTCACGTCGAGCGCGGTGGACACGCCCTGGAAGCCGGCGACCAGCACGATCTTGCCCTCCTCGAGCGCCTGCTCGATCCGCTTCGGGCGGATGTCGACGATCTTCGCCTTGGTGTGGACGGTGTCCGTGACGATGCCCGCCTGCGAGCCGGTCAGCGAGACGGCGTGGTGGCCCAGGTCCTCGATCGCCATCGCGCAGAGGGCGGCCGAGATCCGCTCACCGGTCGAGAGCAGCATGTCCATCTCCCGCGGGTGCGACCGGTCGGACACGCGCGCGGCGAGGTCGGCCAGCTGGTCGGTGGTCTCGCCCATGGCGGACACGACGCCGACCACGGAGCGGCCGGAGCGGTGCGCCTCGACCAGCCGGCGGGCGACGTTCTTGATCTTCTCGGGATCGGCGACGGACGAGCCGCCGAACTTCATCACCAGCACGCGCGGGGCCGGCTGCGGCTCGGGATATGCCATGGAGGCAGTGTATCGGCGTGGTTGGGCGGATCGCCGCAGGCGGCGGCGCGGCTAGGCCATGGTCGCCAGAATGCCCGCGATGTCCGACACGGTCGTGCGCGGGTTGACGATCGCCATCCGCGTGCACGGCTCGCCGCGGTGGGTGGTCGGCGTGACGAACGCGTAGCCCTGGGCGAGCAACCCGCTGCTCCAGGCGGCGTAGTCGGCGGCCGTCCACCCGGTGCGGCGGAAGATCAGCACGGTCAGCTCCGGCTCCTCCAGCAGCTCGACATACGGACGGCTGCGGATCTCGTCGGCGCCGGCGCGGGCCACGGCCAGCGTCTGCTCGATCGCGTCGCGGTAGGCGTCGGTGCCGTGGACGGCCAGCGAGAACCAGAACGGCAGGCCGCGGGCGCGCCGAGACAGGTGCACGGCGTAGTCCGAGGGATTCCACTCGCCGGTCTCATTGATGGTGTCCAGGTAGCCGGCGTGCTGTGTGTGGGTGCGGCGCGCCACCTCCGGATCGCGGTAGACCAGAGCGCAGCAGTCGAACGGCGCGAACAGCCACTTGTGCGGATCGACGATGAAGCTGTCGGCATGCTCGATCCCGGCGAACAGGTGCCGCACCGACGGTGCCGCCAGCGCCGCGCCGCCGTACGCGCCGTCGACGTGCATCCACAGCCCGCGCTCGTGGCACACCTCGGCGACGCCGGCCAGGTCGTCGATCACGCCCGTGTTGGTCGTGCCCGATGTCGCCACGGCGGCGAACACGCCGTCGTCGCCGGCCTCGTCGAGCGCCTGGGCCAGCGCGGTGCCGGTCATCCTGCCGCGCTCGTCGGCCGGCACGTAGAGCACGTCGACGTCCATCACCTGCACGAGCGCGTAGACGACGGATGAGTGCGTCTCGGCCGTCAACGCCACGCGCCAGCGGCCCGGGCGGTCGCCGCCGCGGGCCTCGCGGGCGGCGTGCCGAGCTGCGACCAGCGCCGACAGGTTGCCGGTGGTGCCGCCGGGGACGAAGCAGCCGCCGGCGCCGGCGGGCAGGCCTGCGAGGTCGGAGATCCAGCGCAGCGCCTGGTTCTCCGCGTAGACCGCGCCGGAGCTCTCGAGCCAGCTGCCGCCGTAGATCGACTGGACGCCGACCAGCAGGTCGAACAGCGTCGAGACCTCGGTCGGAGCTCCCGGGATGAACGCCAGGTAGCGCGGGTGGTCGACCGACATCGTGGCCGGCGCCAGCACGTCCACCCAGCGGCGCAGGGCCTCGTCTCCGCCCAGCCCCTCGGGCGTGATCGTGATGCCGGCTCGAGCCTGCAGCTCCGCCGGCGTGCGTGGGCCGTCGAGCGGCGCATCCATGCGCATGCGGTCGAGCGCGAGGCGGGTGATCCGCTGTGCGAGGCGCTCGGTGTCCTGGGTGTAGCGGTGCATCGGCGAGGACTGTAACCGTGGAGTAGGATCGGCGCGTGAGCGACCTGCTCGCCTTGATTGCGGCATACGACGACGCCTGGAACCGCCAGGACGTCGAGGCGATCTCGTCGCTGCATGCCCCGGACGTCGTGTTCCACAACCACACCGCCGGCGAGCGGGTGGAGGGCAGGGAGGCCGTGGCCGCGCACATCTCGGCGATCTTCGAGCGGTGGCCGACGCTGCGCTTCAGCGGTCGCGGGCAGCGGGCGGGCGACGACTTCGTCGTCAGCGAGTGGACGGCCTCGGCGACGCATCCCGACGACGGGCGGCGGCTGGAGTGGGACGGCATCGACGTCTTCCCGTTCCGCGACGGCCTGATCGCGCGCAAGGACGTCTACTCCAGCAGCGCGACGCCGCGCGTCCGGTAACAACGGGGTCAGACCCCTTTGTTACACCCAGGGACGCAACAACGGGGTCAGACCCTTTTGTTGCGCAACAGAGGGGTCTGACCCCGTTGTTGCATCAGAGTTCGCGGCGGCCGGCGAACGCCCGGCCCAGCGTGACTTCGTCGGCGTACTCCAGGTCGCCGCCGACCGGCAGCCCGCTGGCCAGCCGGGTGACGCGGCAGCGGCCGCGCAGCCGGTCGGCGATGTAGACCGCGGTGGCCTCGCCGGTCATCGTCGGGTTGGTCGCCAGCACCACCTCGGTCACGCCGTTTCGCTCCACCCGCTCGAGCAGCTCGGACAGCTTGAGGTCGTCGGGATCGACGCCGTCGATCGGCGAGAGGGCGCCGCCCAGCACGTGGTAGACGCCGCGGAACTCGGCCGTCCGCTCCATCGCCACCACGTCGGAGGGATCCTCGACCACGCAGATCACCGTGCGGTCGCGGCGCGCGTCCTGGCAGATCGGGCAGAGCGGCCCCTCCGCCAGGTTGAAGCACTCCTCGCAGAACCCGATCCGCTCCTTGACCTCGCGGATGGCGTCCGCCAGCGCCAGCGCGTCCTCCGGGCTGGCCTTGAGGATGTGGAATGCGAGCCGCTGCGCGGTACGGCGCCCGATCCCGGGCAGCCGGGCGAGCTGGACGATCAGGTTCTCGACCGACGGCGAGTACACGCGCGGTCAGATTCTCTCAGAGGCCGGGGATGCCCAGCCCACCGAGACCCCCCAGCTGGCCCATCATCCGCTGCTGCTGGAGCTGCTGCGCCGCCGCCAGGGCGCCGTTGAACGCCGAGACCAGCAGGTCCTGCAGCATCTCGGGGTCGTCCGGGTCGATCGCCTCGGGCTTGATCGTGACCTCGCTGACCTCGAGCGATCCTGACATCTTCACGGTGACGGCGCCGCCGCCGGCCGAGTGCTCCACGTACTCGGTCTTCAGCTGCTCCTGCGCCTGCTCCATCTGCTGCTGCATCTTGCCGAGCTCCGCCATCATCTTGTTCGGGTCCATCTTCGTCACCGCGACTCCTTGACCTCGTGGGCGTCGAACGCTTCCTTGAACTGGTCGAACAGGTCGTCCTCCGACACGGCCTCCGGCGGCTCGACCGCGAGCACCGTCTCCTCGCCGGCGGGTTCCTGCACCGCCGGAGCCTCCTCGTCGACGATCCGCAGCCTGACCGGTCCGCCCAGCGCCTGGCCGAGCACCTCGGCGATCAGCTCCTCGTTCTCGGACGACGATGCCCCGGCCTTGGCGAACGCCAGGCTGAAGGCGAGCGTGACGACGCCGTCGTCGACTCCTGTCGGCCGCGCGCTGTCCAGCAGCGCACGCAGCGGCGGCGAGCGACGGCCGATCTCGGGGAGCACCGCGTCCTCCCACCGCGCCATCAGACCGTCGCCGGACGCCGGCGGCGGGTTCCGGGGCTCCGGCGCCGCGGCCGGCGGATCGGCTTCGACGACCGCCTCAGGGGCGGGTGCGGCGGCCGGCGCTGCGGCTGCGGTGGCAGGCGGCGGGGGAGGCGCGGGTGCGCCGCTCTCCAGCCGCTCCAGCCGCTGCTGCAGCGCCTCCAGCGAAAGCTCGCCCTGCGGGCGGCAGACCTTGACCAGCGCCAGCTCCAGGGGGAGCCGCGGATCGGAGCCCTCCTTGACCTCGTCGACGACCTCGCGGAGCAGATCGATCAGCCGCTGCACGGCCGTCGGCGTGAGGCGGGACGCCTGCTCGGCCAGCCGCGCCTGCTCATCGATGGTCATCGCCAGGTCGGCGGGAGGCTCGCCCAGCTGCTGTGTCAGGAACAACCCGCGCAGGTGGGTCAGCAGTCCGGCCGTCACCGAGCCGAGGTCGGCGCCCGACTCGGCGAGCTCGTCCACCAGCCGCAGCGACCCGGCCGCGTCTCCGGCGGCCACCAGGTCGAGCGCGCGGAAGAGCATCTCCTCGTCGGCCGTCCCCAGCAGCGCCCGGGCGTCGTCGGCGGTGATCTGCTGCGAGCATGCGGTCTGCAGCTGGTCGAGCAGCGACACCGCGTCGCGGAAGCTGCCGCCGCCGGCGCGCGCCACCATCGTGATCGCGGCGTCGTCGATCTCGATCCCCTCGGCCGTCGCGATCCGGTTCAGCAGCTCGCTGGTCTCGGCGTGCGTCGGGCGGTGGAACGCGAACCGCTGGCAGCGGCTGCGGATGGTCGGCAGCATCGCCTGCATCTCGGTGGTGCAGAGCACGAAGATCGCGTGATCGGGCGGCTCCTCGAGCGTCTTCAGCACCGCGTTCGAGGCCTCCTTGGTCAGCATGTGGGCCTCGTCGACGATGTAGATCTTGTAGCGGCCGAGCACCGGCCGCAGCACGACCTTGTCGCGGATCTCGCGGATGTCGTCGATCCCGCGATGGCTGGCGGCATCCATCTCGATCACGTCGATCGCCGTGGCGTCGTGGATCGTCCGGCAGGACTCGCACACCAGGCAGGGCGCGGTCGTCGGCCCCTTCTCGCAGTTCAGGGACTTGGCCAGGATCTTGGCCATCGACGTCTTGCCGGTGCCGCGCGGGCCGGCGAACAGGTACGCGTGGGCCACGCGATCCTGATCGATCGCGTTGCTCAGCGTGCGAACGACATGTCCCTGCCCGACGACCTGGCTGAAGTCGAGGGGCCGGTGGGTGCGGTATAGCGCGGACACCCCTGCATGTTAACCGGGGGAGGGCTGAGCGGCCGTGCACCCGCCCCTCGAGGTGGCGGACCCGGACGGTGCCCTCCAGCATCGGCTCCTGCCAGGCTGACCCGCGGCACCCGGGTGACGTTGCTTAGCGCTGCTTCCTTCCGGACCTGACGCGGTTCACAAGCCTCCGTTGCGCGGGACCTGGCGATCAACGCCGAACACCGGGGCCCTGATTCCGAACCCGACGCCCCTCAGGGCGGGAGTTCAGCCCGGCTAGAGCGGATTGCCGGTACAGGGAACCGCTAGCTCCCCACCTAGCACGGCCACACCGATCGTATCAGCCGGCGTCCGCCCGGTCCTCCGCCTCACGGAGGCGGCGGGCGAGGATCTTCGCCAGCTTCAGCGAGATGGCGGGGTGCTGCTCGAGCAGCGGTGTGAACTGCCAGGCCGTGATGCCGAAGACCCGCAGCGGCGACTCGGCGATCACCGATGCCGTGCGCCGGCCGGTCTCGTCGAGCAGCGCGACCTCGCCGAATGACGCGCCCGGGCCGAGCGTGGCCCGCCGCTCGCCGTGGCGCTCGACGCGCGCCTCGCCGTCGGCGATCACGAAGAAACCGACGCCGCCCTCGCCCTCGCCGACGATGGTATCGCCGGTGTCGTATCTCCGCTCCTTGGCCGTGTTCGCCACGGCTTCGAGCTCTTTGTCGTTCAGGCCGTCGAACAGCGGCACTCGCCGCAGTATCTCGATGCGCTCGTCGCTCATGCGAACCTCGGTTGCAGTGGTCGGGACGGCATAGTCTGCCGATCTTCCCCCACTTCGGCAAGTGGCATACTCCGGTGCGCACTGGAGAGGTGTCCGAGTTGGCTTAAGGAGCGCGACTGGAAATCGCGTAAGCGGGGATTCACCTGCTTCGCGGGTTCGAATCCCGCCCTCTCCGCTCTCCGAGCCGGGTAACCGGGCGGCAAGGACCGGCGGGCATACTGCCCGCATGGCGCTCAGGGTGCTGATCGTCGACGATGACTCCGCGATCGTGCGGATGCTCGAGCGGACGCTGCGGGCGGAGGGCTACGAGACCGCCACGGCCGCGGACGGGGGCGGTGCCCTGGCACGGGCCGAATCATGGGCGCCGGACGCGATCGTGCTCGACGTGATGATGCCGGGCGTGGACGGCCTTGGCGTTGCCCGGCGCCTCCGCGACAAGGGCAGCGCCGTGCCGATCCTGCTGCTGACCGCCCGCGACGCGGTAGTCGACCGCGTGGCCGGCCTCGACTCCGGCGCCGACGACTACCTGGTCAAGCCCTTCGCCGCGGACGAGCTGACCGCGCGCCTGCGGGCGCTGCTCCGGCGCGGACAGGCCGAGGGGATCGTCTCCTACGGCGACCTGTCGATCGATCCCGCGACTCGCGTTGCTCATCGCGGCGACACCGCGCTCGAGCTGACCTCGCGCGAGGCCGACCTGCTGCTCCTGCTGCTCCGCAACGCCGGCCGGGTGGTCAGCCGGGAGCAGGCGCTGCGCGAGGTCTGGGGCGGCGGCCGATTGCCGACCGCCAACACCGTCGACCGCTACGTCGCCTACCTGCGGGCGAAGCTGGGCCCGCCACAGGTGATCCACACCGTGCGCGGCGTCGGCTTCCAGCTGCGCCGATGAGGAACTGGAAGCTCCGCACCCGGGTGGCGCTGGCGGCGGCGCTTGCGATCTTCCTCGCCGTTGCCTTGGTGGGCATCGCAATCCAGCTGCTGCTGGCCCGCGACCTGCGTCGCCAGCTCGACTCGACCCTGAAGCAGCGGGCCACCGACGTGGCGACGCTCAGCGCGTCCGCGCCCGCGCTGCTGACGACCCCGGGCGCGCTCGACTCGGCGCCGGCGACCGGCGCGCTGGACGTCGAGGTGGTCGACCGCAACGGGCGGATCGTCGCCCGCTCGCTTGCGCTGGGCGCCCGCGTGCTGCCCGCCGAGCAGCTCGTCGATCGGGCCGTCGACAAGGGCACGGCGGGCTACGCCGACGCGACCATGGGCGGTGAGGGGCTGCGCATCTACGCGGCGCCGCTGGCGGACGTCGGCGGCGGGCCGGCTGCTGGGGGCGCGGTGGTGGTCGCGTCGACCACCGACCAGGTGGACGGCACGCTCGACCGGCTGCGCCAGCTGACGCTGTTTGCCGGCCTGGCAGCAGCCGCTGTCGCCGTACCGCTCGCCCTGGCCGTCACCCGCCGGGTGCTGCGCCCGCTGGAGCGTCTGACCTCCGACGCCGCCGAGATCCGCCGCACCGCCGACCCGTCGCGGCGCCTGCCGACGGCCGGCGGCGAGGACGAGGTGCAGCAGCTGACCGTCGCGCTGAATGAGATGCTGGCGGCGCTGGAGCGGGCGCGCGACGCGGAGCGGCGGTTCCTGGCCGACGCCTCCCACGAGCTGCGGACGCCGCTGACGGCGCTCCGCGGCAACGCCGCCTACCTCGCCCGGCGCGGGGCCGACGAGGGCGCCTTCGCCGATCTGGAGGCGGACGTCGCCCGGCTCTCGGAGCTGGTCGACGGCCTGCTCGCCGTGGCCCGCGAGGACGCGGCCGGGCCGCCCGCCGACCCGATCGACGTGACGGCGCTGGTGACCTCGCTCGAGCCGGATCCGCAGCTCCGCGTGACGGCGCAGCCGGGGCTGGCCGTGCGCGGCGACGGCGATGCGATCGGCCGCGCCCTGGCCAACCTGATCGAGAACGCGAAGCGCTACGGCCCGGCGGGCGAGCCCGTCGACGTCGACGCTCGGGGCGACGGTGCCACGGTGGTGGTGGCGGTGACCGACGCCGGCGCGGGGGTACCCGGCGTCACCGTCGAGCAGGCGAGCACGCGGTTCTGGCGCGGCCCCAACAGCGCGGGCACGCGCGGCTCCGGTCTCGGCCTGGCGCTGGTGCGGGCGACCGCCGAGCGCCACGGTGGGCGGCTGGTGATCGAGGGCCCGCGGTTTGCAATCGAGCTTCCAGCTCTCACGGATCTCTCAGAGGACGTGGGCCACACTGCCCGCGTACTCGCGCAGAAGGAAGGACCCCCGTGAGCGTTTTCCGCAGAATGTCAACCGCAAGGCTGCTGGTCGTCCTGGCCGTCGCCGTGACGGCAGTGGCCGTCGCCGGCATCGCGTTCGCGCGTGGCTCGAACGACAAGCCGCCTCCCAAGCCGCTGGCCGACGCCATCTCGAGCGCGTTCACCGGCACCCTCCCCAAGGGCGTGACCGCCGACATCGCGTTCACCAACAACCTGCTGCCCGCCGGCACGCTGGACGGGCAGGAGTCGCTGTCCGGCGCCACCGGCAAGCTGTGGGTCAGCGACAGCGGCCGGTTCCGGCTGGACGTCAAGTCCGGGTCGCACCAGGCCCAGATCACCGGCGGCCCGTCGGGCCTGTCGCTGTACGACCCGAAGACCGACACGGTCTACCGGCTGCCCGTCAGCGGCGAGCCAAAGCCGTCAGATTCCGGCAACGGGATGCCACCGCTGGTCGGTTCGATCGGCCAGGCGATCTCGAAGCTGTCGTCGGTCGCAACCATCACCGGCGCCACGCCGACCACCATCGCCGGCCAGCCGGCGTACTCCGTCAAGGTGTCGCCGCTGCACGACGGCGGGCTGCTGGGCGGCGTGGAGGTCGGCTGGGACGCCGTGCACGGCATCCCGCTCAAGGTCGCCGTCTACAGCCGCGGCCAGTCCGATCCGGTGCTGGCGCTGACCGCCACCGACATCAGCTATGGCGCCGTCTCGGACTCGCAGCTGACGGTGCCGGGCGCCGACACGGCGCATGTCGTCGACCTCAAGCTGCCGAGCGCGTCCGCGTTCGAGGGCGCTCACCCCACGGTCAGCTCGGGCGCGAAGGGCGCCGGCTTCCCGGTGTCCGCCCCGGAGACGCTGATCGGGCTGCCGCGGCAGAGCGTCCGCGTCATCTCGGCAGGTGACCATCGCGTCGCGCTGGTCGTCTACGGCCAGGGCCTCGGTGCCGTCGCCGTGGTACAGCAGGCCGCCGATAGCGGCGACGAGCCCTCCGGGCTGTCGCACCTGCCGGCCGTCTCAATCGGCGGTGCTGCCGGCCACGAGCTGGCCACCGCGCTGGGCACGGTGGTGCGCTTCCAGAAGGGTGGCGTCGCCTACACCGTGATCGGCTCGGTGCCCCCCGTCGCCGCCGAGGCGGCTGCCCGGGCGATCTCCTGACCGGCTGAACCTCAGTCCTGGGAGCGTGCGCACACAGCGCACGTTCCCAGGACGACCAGCGTCGCCTCGTCTGGCTGGAATCCGGTTCGCGCCGCGCTCCGCAACACGCCGTCGGTGTCCACGCCGGCCGCGTTCAGATCGGCCACCGCGCCGCACGAGCGGCACACCATGTGGTGGTGCGGCTCAGGCCGCGAGTCGTACACCTCGGTGCCGCCCAACCCGACCACGCGCCTCACCAGCCCGACGTCCTCCAGCAGGTCGAGTGTCGCGTAGACCGTGGGCAGCGACACGCCGGGCAGGTCGGGTTCAACCTCGGCCAGCAGGCGTTCGGCAGTGAAGTGGCCGTGCAGCCGCTGCACGTGCCGCAGGATCACGCGCCGCTGCGGCGTCACCCGTCCCTTGCGGGCGCGGATGGCGGCGACGAGCTGGTCGTTCGGATCGGTCATCTGTCCTTCAACATAGCAAACACTTAGGCGCACCTTATTCTAACACATAAATAATAATTGCTAGACTGCGGGGGATGACGGCCCTCACCATCCTCCACCGCTGGCGCGCCGCGGACGACCAGGACCGGGTGCTGCGGTTCGTCCAGCCGGGACTGGTCGGGCTGATCGACGGCACGGTGTCCACGCTGGCGCCGATCTTCGCCGCGGCGATCATCGCCGGCTCGCGTGCGGCGCTGCTCGTCGGCCTTGCCTCCGCGCTGGGCGCCGCGATCAGCATGGGCATGTCGGAGGCGCTGTCCGACGACGGGGAGCTGACCGGGCGCGGCGACTCCGTGACCCGAGGCGTGGTGACCGGCGCGGCCACCTTCATCGGCGGCTCGTTCCACTCGCTGCCGTTCCTGATCTCCGACGTCAACGTCGCGCTGGCCGTTGCCGGCGTGGTTGTCGCGGCCGAGCTGATCGCGATCGCCTTCGTCCGCCGCGCGTACATGCGGGTGTCGCTCTCGGCGTCGCTGGTGCAGGTGACGCTGGGCGGTTCCCTGGTCGCCCTGGTCGGCGTCGCCGTCGGCCACGCCTGACCCGGATCTTCACCCTGCCGGCAGCGACCAAAGCTAGCCTTTGGTGGTGGGACTGCGCGCCCGGACAACGGCTCTCGCTGGCCTCGCCGCGCTGACGGCGAGCCTGATCGCGCCGGACGTCGCCTCCGCGCACGCCACCGCCGGCAAGACCTACGAGTTCCAGCTCCCGATCTGGCTGTACGCCGTCGCCGGCGGCCTGACGGTGCTGCTGTCGGTGCCGATCGCGGTCGCCGCCGGCGATCGGCCGAGCTGGACCAGCGCGCGGTCGTGGAATCCCGGTCGCGGCGCGGCGATCGCCGCCCGGATCGCCCGCTGGCTGCTCGGCGTATGCCTGGTGATCGCGGTCGCCGGCGGCCTGTTCGGCAGCGCGCAGTTCTACGCAAACCCCGCCACCGTGCTGTTCTGGATCGACGTCTGGGTGGGCGTCGCCGTGATGTCCGCGCTCTTCGGCAACGTGTGGGATGCGATCAGCCCGCTGAACGCGCTCGGCCGCGCGCTCGAGCAGCAGCTGGCGCGCGACGGCATCACACCGCGGGCGTATCCGGCCTGGCTCGGCATGTGGCCGGCGGTGCTGCAGCTGCTCGTGATCGCGTGGCTGGAGCTCTGCTGGACGGGCGGCAGCAACCCCGCGTACCTGGCGGTGGTGATCGCGGTCTACGTGATGGTGCATCTGCTGGCGATGGGCGTGTTCGGCGCGGAGGTCTGGCTGGAACGCGGCGAGCTGTTCACCGTGATCTCGCGCGTCCTGACGCGGTTTTCGCCGGTCGAGATCTGGTCGCGCACCGAGGAGCCGTGCCAGGCGGGGCGGTGCACCGTGCAGGAGCGGCCCGGCTGCCCGTCCTGCTTCATCGACGCCGACCCGTCCCAGCGCGGGGTGCGGCTGCGGTCGTTCGGCTCCGGCATCCACCGCCAACCCTCGCTGGTGGCCGCGGGCGGCGTATTCGTGTTGACGATGCTCGCGACCGTCGTCTTCGACGGCTTCTCGCGGACGCTCCGCTACTACGACTTCACCGACTGGCTGGCGCCGTACGGCAGCTGGCTGGCCGCGCATTCGACGACGCTGCGGACGCTGACGATGATCGCGATCGCCGGCGGCTTCGCCCTGATCTTCGTGGCCGTCTGCGCCCTGGTCGGTCGGCTGGAGGGCGGGGGAGTAGCGGATGCGCTGCGCCGCTACGCGCCGACGCTGATCCCGATCGCCGCCGTCTACTTCATGGCGCACTACTTCGTCTACGGCGTGGTGTACGCCCAGCTCACCCCGAAGGTCGTGCTCGACCCGCTGGGCAACGGCTGGGTGCACTACGCGATCTTCACGGACGTCCCCGGCGCGCTGGTCTGGTACCTGCAGGCGTTCCTGATCGTGTTCGGCCACGTGGTGGCGGTGTTCGAGGCCCAGCGCGTGGCGCGGCGCGCGCCCGGCCATCGCGCTCGCGCCGCGCTCGCGCACTCCCCGGTCACCGTGCTGATGATCCTGTACACGATGATCGGGCTCTGGGTGCTGGCCCAGGCCCTGCAGGCGTAGACCTCCGCCGCCGGCCCCACCAGCCCCCGTACGGCATGCCGCACCCCCGGCCAGGTGGTGGTACTCGCCGACATGCCGGGTGCCTCCATCGTGCCAGAGCGCTCGATGGCCGAGGCTGTGCGAATCCAGCCGGGGATCCACTCGGACAGTGTTCTCACAGGAGACATCATCGTGCAGCAGCAACAGGCACAACCGCAGGGCTTCGCAGGCCGAGTCGGCACGTGGAGCGCGCGTCACAAGAAGACGGTTCTGGTCGGATGGCTGCTCTTCGTTGCGCTGTCGCTGGTCGGCGGCGGGATGATCTCGAGCAACAAGCTGACCAAGGCCGACCAGTTCAGCGGCGAGTCGGGACGGGCGGAGAAGACGCTCGAGACGAAGTTCCCCGAGGCCGCGGTGGCATCCGAGATGCTGCTCGTCACGACCAGATCGGGCAGCGTCGACGACGCCGCCACGAAGGCCGCAATCGCCGACATCGCCGCCCGCGTCAAGGCCGTGCCGGTCGTCAAGAACGTCCATACGCCCGAGGGCACCGACGGCCTCGTCTCCGAAGACGGCCGATCGGCGCTGGTCTCGTTCGAGATCAAGGGCAAGCCGGAGGACGCGAACGCCAAGATCGGGCCGGTGACCGCCGCGGTCAAGCAGGCCCAGCAGGCCCACCCGGAGCTCCGCGTCGAGGAGTTCGGCGACGCCAGCGTCGGCGCCGAGCTGGACAAGTGGGTCGAGAACGACCTCCACCGGGCGGAGACGATGTCCGTCCCGATCACCCTCTTGATCCTGTTCATCGCCTTCGGCGCGATCGTCGCCGCGGGCGTGCCCGTGGTGCTGGCCATGACCTCGGTACTGGCCACCACCGCGCTCATCGCGATCCCCAGCCATGTGTTCCCGGTCGACGACCTCGCGGCCATCCTGATCACGCTGATCGGCATGGCGGTCGGAGTCGACTACTCGCTCTTCTACCTCCGGCGCGAACGTGAGGAACGGGCGAACGGCCACGACGACCTGTCGGCGATCGCGATCGCGTCGTCCACCTCGGGCCGGACGATCCTGATCTCCGGCTTCACCGTGATGGCGGCGATGGCCGGACAGTTCCTGACCGGCGACAAGACCGGCACCTCCAACGCGATCGGCACGATCATGGTCACCGGCGTCGCCATGCTGGGCTCGCTGACCGTACTGCCGGCGACGCTGGCCCTGCTCGGGCGCCACGTCGACAAGGGCCGTATCCGGATCCCGTTCCTGCGCAGGCGCAAGCCCGTGCAGCGCGACTCGCGGATCTGGTCGTTCATCCTCGACCGCGTCCTGCGGCGGCCCGGCCTCTCGGCCTTCGCCGCGATCGCGCTGCTGCTGGTGATCGCCTCGCCGGCGCTGCACATGAAGGTGCACGAGACGGGAATCAACGATCTGCCGCCGGACATGCCGGGCTACACCGTGCTCAAGCACATGAACACGGCCTTCCCCAGCAACAGCTCCGACGCGTCGGTCGTCGTCACCGCGCCGGACGTCAACTCGCCCGAGATGCAGGCTGCGATCGCCGATCTCGAGCAGACGGCGAAGCAGACCGGTCAGATGACTCCGCCGTTCGAGGTCACCACCAGCTCCGACAGGACTGTGGCGGCGATCTCGATGAAGCTGGCCGGCACGGGCACCGACCAGGCGTCCAAGGATGCGCTGGACACCCTCCGGGACACGGTCGTCCCGGAAACCGTCGGCTCCGTCCCGGGGGCGGACGCGAACGTCACCGGCAACACGGCCATCGACCGCGACTCGGCGGCGAACCTGGCCCGCACGACCCCGCTGATCTTCGGATTCGTGCTGACCCTGGCCTTCCTGCTGATGCTGGTCACCTTCCGGTCGATCGTCATCCCGATCAAGGCGATCGTGCTCAACCTGCTGTCCGTCGCGGCCGCCTACGGCGTCCTCGTCTGGGTGTTCCAGGACGGCCACGGCTCGTCGATGCTGGGCTTCTCGCCCACGGGCGGCGTGGCGCCCTGGCTGCCGACGTTCCTGTTCGTGATCCTGTTCGGCCTCTCGATGGACTACCACGTGTTCATCCTGAGCCGGGTCAAGGAGCTGGTGGACGGCGGCGCGACGACCGATGAGGCCGTCGTCCGGGGTATCAAGAGCACGGCCGGCGTCGTCACCGGCGCGGCGGCCGTGATGGTGGCGGTCTTCTCGATCTTCGCCACGCTCAGCCTGATCGATCTCAAGGAGTTCGGGATCGGCCTGGCCGTGGCGGTGCTGATCGACGCGACCATCGTCAGGGCGGTGCTGCTGCCCGCCTCGATGAAGATGCTCGGCGACTGGAACTGGTGGCTGCCGCGGCCCCTCCGCTGGCTGCCCGAGTTCCGGCACGAGCCGGTCGCTGTCCCGGCCGCGGAGGTCGCCCCTGCCTAACCCCTCCTACCCCCAACCGCTCGCCGTCCCGCGTGGCTCGCCGATCATGGCGAGCCACGCGCCGTTTCGCGGTATCCTCTGGCTCCCAGGGCGCATAGCTCAGCTGGGAGAGCGTCCGCTTCACGCGCGGAAGGTCACAGGTTCGAGCCCTGTTGCGCCCATGCCGACGGCTCGTCGTCGACGCTCAGCTCCCTGACAGGCGCCTGCTCGTAGACCAGCGCGGCCGCCCGTAGGCAGTCACCGGTGGGCCCGAGCAGCTCGTCCACGGTGATCCCGAACGTCCGCGCGCACAGCTGCACGGTACGGGTCCGCGGTTCCGACCTGCCGGAAAGGATGTTCCAGAGTCCCTGTTCGGAGAGGCCCAGGTACGAGGCCAGCTCGCGCTGCAGGAGGCCGTGCATGCCGGCCAGTCGGCGGAGGTTTACGCCAATCGTCGTTGGGGGTGTCATCGTGGTTCGCATATCCCCTGTCGGTTCCAGGTTGACGGACTAGTAACTGCAGCGTACGCTCTCTTAGTCCACTAAGTCAATCGACAAAGGGGAAAACTTGAAGTCTCTGAAAGTTTCACGGCTGATCCTCCTGGTGGCAGCCACTGCGCTCCTCACGGCAGCTGCCGGGTGCGGCGGCTCCAGCGGTGACTCCGGCGGAGGCAGCTCGACCAAGATCAACCTCGTCGCGTATTCGACGCCGGCCGAGGCCTACGCCGAGCTGATCCCGGCCTTCCAGAAGACCGCAGACGGCAAGGATGTCGACTTCAGCCAGTCGTACGGCTCCTCCGGCGACCAGAGCCGTGCCGTCGAGGCCGGCCAGGACGCCGACTTCCTGCACTTCGCACTCGAGCCGGACATCACCCGCGAGGTCGACGCAGGCCTCGTCAACGCCGACTGGGACAAGGGCCAGTACAAGGGCGTGCTCGTCGACTCCGTCGTCGTGTTCGTCGTCCGCAAGGGCAATCCGAAGAACATCCACACCTGGGACGACCTGACCAAGGACGGCGTCGAGGTGATCACGCCGAACCCGTTCACCTCGGGCGGCGCCCGCTGGAACGTGATGGCGGCGTACGGTGCGCAGCTCAAGCAGGGCAAGACGCCCGCCGAGGCACAGCAGTACCTGTACGACCTGTTCAAGAACGTCCCGGTACAGGACGACAGCGCGCGCAACGCGCTCGCCACCTTCAGCGGTGGCAAGGGCGATGTGCTGCTGTCCTACGAGAACGAGGCGATCCTGGCCCAGGCCAAGGGCGAGGACGTCGACTACGTGGTGCCCGACCAGACGATCAAGATCGAGACGGTCGCCGCAGTGACGAAGTCGGCGCCGCCGGCCGCGCAGAAGTGGCTGGACTGGCTGTACACCCCTGAGGCGCAGAAGATCTTCGCCGACAACGGGTACCGCCCGGTCGTTTCGGGCGTCACCGGGAAGTACGACTTCCCGACTCCGCCGCAGGAGTTCACGATCGACGATCTCGGCGGCTGGAGCAAGATCAAGGACCAGTTCTTCGACGACCAGAAGGGCATCATGGCCAAGGTGGAGCAGTCGATTGGCGTCTCGACCACTGGATAGCACCCTTCCGCAGGCGCGGAGTTTCGCCTCCCCCGCCGCCGCCCTCCCCGGGCTGGCGGCGGGGACGGCGATCCTCTACCTCAGCCTCGTTGTCCTGATCCCGCTGGCGGCCCTCCTCTGGGCGGCCGTCGGCGGGGGATGGAGCGAGTTCTGGGATGCCGTCCGGGCACCGGACGCGGTGGCGGCGCTCAAGCTGACGGTCGCGGTATCGCTGATCGTCGTCGCGTTGAACGCGTTCTTCGGCACCCTGCTCGCCTGGGTGCTGGTGCGGGACGACTTCATCGGCAAGAACGCCATCAACACCCTGGTCGACCTGCCGTTCGCGCTGCCGACCATCGTCGTCGGCGTGATCCTGCTGCTGCTCTACGGCTCGTCCTCGCCGATCGGCGTGGACGTGTCCTACAGCCGGGCCGGCATCGTGCTCGCGCTGATGTTCGAGACGTTGCCGTTTGTGGTGCGCAGTGTTCAGCCGGTGCTGTACGAGCTCGACCGCGACATGGAACAGGCGGCCGCCTCGCTCGGCGCCGCACCGTTCACGGCGTTTCGCCGTGTCATCTTCCCCAACCTACTGCCGGCCATCCTGTCCGGCGGCGGCCTCGCCCTCGCCAAGGCGATCGGCGAGTTCGGCTCCGTCGTCCTCATCTCAGGCAACATCCCGTTCCAGACCCAGGTGGCCTCGGTGCTGATCTTCGGACGGATCGAGAGCGACAACCAGGACGCCGCCGTTGCGGTGTCGGTCGTGCTGCTCGTTCTCGCCCTGTCGATCCTGCTCTTGATCAACCTCGTCCAGCGCTGGGGGACGCGCCATGATCACTAAGTACGCACTCCGCTTCACGGCGCTCGGCTATCTGACGATGCTCCTGCTGGTGCCCGTCGCGATGATCGCCTGGAAGGCGTTCGAGAACGGCTGGGCGCCGTTCTGGGCGTCTGTCACCGACCCCGACTTCCTGAGCGCGCTCAAGCTGACGCTCGAGATCGCGCTGATCGCGGTGCCGCTGAACACCGTCTTCGGCATCATCATCGCGATCATGCTGGTGCGCCACGACGTGCCCGGCAAGAGCCTGATCAACGCCGTGCTGGCGCTGCCCTTCGCGCTCTCGCCGGTCGTCGTCGGCCTCTGCCTGATCCTGGCCTACGGCCAGGCCGGCTGGTTCGGGGCCGACCTCGCCAACGCCGGCATCGACGTCATCTTCTCGATGCCCGGCATGGTGCTGGCCACCATGTTCGTCTCGCTGCCGTTCGTCGCCCGCGAGGTGATGCCGGTGCTGCGCGAGATCGGCACCGAGCAGGAACAGGCGGCGGCCACACTGGGCGCCGGCCAGTGGACGACGTTCCGACGCGTCACCCTGCCGGCCATCCGCTGGGGCGTGATCTACGGCGTCATCCTGACCACCGCCCGCTGCATCGGCGAGTACGGCGCCGTCGCGGTGGTCTCGGGCAACGTCATCGGCCAGACCGAGACGATGCCGCTCTTGGTGAAGCGCCTGTACGAGGGCTTCGACAAGCAGGGCGCCTACGCGGCGTCGGTCGTGCTGGCCCTGATTGCGCTTTCCACCGTGCTCCTCATGACCATGTTCAAGCCCCGCCAGGAGGCGTGATGGCGATCAACGCACTCAACGTGACCAAACAGTTCGGGGACTTCGTGGCTCTCGACGACGTCTCGCTGGAAATCCCGGACGGTTCTCTGACCGCCCTGCTCGGGCCCAGCGGCAGCGGCAAGTCCACGCTGCTGCGAGTGATCGCGGGGCTGGAGAAGCCCGACACCGGCACCGTCAGCCTGGGCGGCCGAGACGTGACCTCGCTGCCCGCGCACAAGCGCGGAATCGGCTTCGTGTTCCAGCACTACGCCGCGTTCAAGCACATGACCGTCGCCAAGAACATCGCGTTCGGCCTGGAGATCCGGCGCCGGCCCAAGGCCGAGGTCAAGGATCGGGTGGCCGAGCTGATCGAGCTCGTCCACCTGGAGGGCCTGGGCGACCGCTACCCGTCGCAGCTCTCGGGAGGCCAGAGGCAGCGCATGGCGCTGGCCCGCGCACTGGCCGTCGAGCCCGAGGTGCTGCTGCTGGACGAGCCGTTCGGCGCGCTCGACGCCCGTGTGCGCAAGGACCTCCGCGAGTGGCTGCGCCGCCTGCACGATGAGGTCCACGTGACGACCGTGATCGTGACCCACGATCAGGAGGAGGCGATGGAGGTCGCCGACACCGTGGTCGTCATGCACCAGGGCACGATCCAGCAGACCGGCGGTCCGCGTGAGCTGTACGAGGAGCCCGTCAACCAGTTCGTGATGGGCTTCGTCGGCCCGGTCTCGCACCTGGGCGACGCGATGGTGCGCCCGCACGACGTCGAGATCCGCCACGCCGAGAACGGCACGACGCTGCCCGCCATGGTCGAGCGCGTCGTCCACCTCGGCTGGGAGGTCCGGGTCAACCTGCGCCTCGAGAGCGGCGAGGTGCTGGTCGCTCAGCTGACCCGCGACGAGGCCGACGCCCTGGCCGTCGAGGCCGGGCAGGCCGTCTTCGTCCGGCCGCGCAAGGTGCGCCGCTGGAGCGAGGGCGAGAGCGAACCCGAGGTCGTGAGCGCCCGCCCCCGCTGAGGGGCCGGGCGCTCACCGCACCTCACTCGTACTGCAGCGCCTCCAGCACGTTCAGCTTCGCTGCCCGCCGTGCGGGCAGGATCGCCGCCAGGATGCCGAAGATCGTGGCCACGATCAGGAAGCCGAACAGCTGGCTGTACGGCACGACGAACACCAGGCCCTGGTCGGCCAGTCCCTGGGCGACGATCCAGCCGAACAGCAGCCCGACGCAGATGCCGAAGACGCCGCCGATGATCGCCGTGATCGTCGATTCGTAGCGGATCACACGGCGTAGCTGGCGGCGGGTCATTCCCACCGCCCGCAGCATGCCGATCTCCCGCGTCCGTTCGAAGACGGAGAGCGCCAGCGTGTTGACGATCCCGATCAGGCTGATGATCAGGCACATCGCCAGCAGGATGTAGAGGAACATCAGCAGGCCGTTGACGAAATCCTCGGCGTCCTTCTTGTACTGGGCGTTGGTCTGCACCTTGGCCGAGGGGAACGACTTCAGCGCCTGCGTGATCGCCTTCTGTGCCTGTGCGCCGGCGGGTCCGGGCTCGAACGAGACCAGCACGATCTGCGGGTCC
This sequence comes from uncultured Actinomycetes bacterium, assembly GCA_963720885.1. Lineage (GTDB taxonomy): Bacteria > Actinomycetota > Thermoleophilia > Gaiellales > JAICJC01 > DATLLN01. The sequence continues at coordinate 196,852 of CAVRGW010000004.1, forward strand.
TTGCCGCCCGGCGCGAACGTGTCCAGCGTCGTCGACGGGATGATCAGGCCGGTCATCAGGTTCGGGTCCTTGTACTCGCCCGCAACCGTCAGGTGCAGCTTGTTGCCGTCGATGCTGGTCAGGTTGAAGGTGCCACCCGGGCTCAGGTCGTGCGACTTGGCGAACTGCTCCTCGATCAGCGCCTGGTTGGGGCCGAGGTCGTGCAGCAGCGTGTCCGAGCCGCCGTTCAGCCAGTCGAACTTGTAGACGTTCGAGAAGGTGGCGGGGTCGACGCCGTTGACGGAGTCGGTGCCGCCGTTGTTGATCTTGGCCTCCGTGAACTGGATGCCGCTGGCCGTCTGGACGCCCGGCACCTTGCCGGCGGCCTCCACCACCGGCGCCGGGATTGACTGGAAGTTCTGGCCCTGGATGATCATATCGCTGGTGATCGAGCGGTCGATCGCCCCCAGGAACGAGTCCTTGAAGCCGTTGACGAACACCGCCACGAACACGATCAGCGCGACGCCGATCATCAGCGCCGCCGACGTCACCGCCGTCCTGCCGGGGTTGCGTGAGGTGTTCTCACGGGCCAGCACACCGGTCGTCGGCGAGGATGCGTCCCACGGCCACTCGCGCGGCCGCCGCTCCCACAGCACCAGCACGAACGTGCTGCCGAATGCCAGCACGATGGCGACCCCGATCAGGGTGCCGGTGCTGATCCCACCGAGCAGGATCGCCACGACGATCAGCGCGGTGATCAGACCGACCCAGACGTAGCCGAGCGTCAGCCCGTAGCCGACGCGGCGCAGCAGCGGGCCGACGAACGGAATCCGGTCGCGGACGCCGCCCAGGAACCGCCAGACACGGAGCGCGAGCTCGAGCACGGCGCCCAGCACGGCGGCGATCGGGACGATGAGCAGACGCGAGAGCATGGCGACGCCCAGGAAGGCGATGATCGCGCCGGCCGCCATCGTCAGCAGGATCCGGGTGCCGCTCCCGTTGCCGCGAATGGCGTACGCGATCATCCCGACACCGAGTGCCGCCACGGCCGCGCCGATGTAGGGCACGTACGGCGCCAGCCGCCCGGCCGGAAGCACGAAGCCCTCGCGCAGCGCCGCGATCGGCGGCACGCGGGTGGCCTTCAGCGCCGGGACGATCGACGCGACCAGCGCCGCGCCGAGGCCGACGCCCAGCGGCAGCAGGACGCTCCAGACCAACGGGATCGAGATCGCCGCCGTCGGCAGGTCGACGCCGGCCGCCTTGAACAGGGCGTTCAGCCCGACGGCCAGCAGGATGCCGAAGCCGATCCCGACCAACGAGGCGACCAGCCCCATCAGCGCGGCCTCGAGAAGCACCGACCGCAGCACCTGTCGGCGGCTGGCGCCCAGTGTCCGCAGCATCGCAAACTCCCGCATCCGCTGGGCCACGGTGATCGAGTAGGTGTTGAAGATGATGAACAGGCCGACGAACACCGCCGCGCCGGCGAAGGCGAGCAGGATGTAGGTGATGAAGTTGGTCGAGCCCTCGACCTGGCTGGTCTGCTCGTCGGCGTTCTCGGTACCGGTCTGCACCTTGACATCGTCCGGTACCACCGCCTGGACGTTCGTCTTCAGCTCCGAGGGCGAGACGCCGTCCTGCGCCTGGATGTAGACGACCGAGGTCTTGCCGATCCGGTCGTACCACTGCTGCGCGTCGGAGAACGTCGGCACGACCAGCGTCGAGCCGCCGATCGACGAGACGCCGGCAAGCTTGAAGACGCCGGAGATGGTGACCGGCACGACGCCCTTGTCGGTGGCGAGCTTGACCGGGTCGCCGGTCGTCAGGTGCTCGTCGTTCGCGAGCTTCTGGTTGATGGCGACGGTGCCCTCGTCAGGCGGACCGCCGCTGGTGAACTGGGAGTTGGAGAAGGGCTCGGTGACGTACGAGAAGACCAGGTTGGGGGCGCCGCCCGACCCGGTCACGTACTTGCCATTGACGACGATCGAGCCGGTGGCCTGGATCTGGCCCTCGGCCTTCTCGACGCCGTCGGCGGTCTTGGCGGTGGCGATCACCGACTCCGGGAGCGGGCCGGCAACCGCGCCGTTGTCGGACGTAAAGGCGGTCTTCTTGGACAGCACGACGTCGATGCCCTTGTTGCTCTCGTGGAAGATGTTCGAGAACGCGTTGTTGATCTGGTCGCGGAGGATGAAGGTGCCCGTGATCATCGACGTGCCGAGCACGATCGAAAGCGCCGTCAGCACCGTGCGGAGCTTGCGGCCCCACAGTCCGCGGAGGGCTACCTGCATCACAGCGCACTGACCTCCGCCATCGCCGCCATCACGTCCGAGGCCTCCGAGCGGCCCTGGTCGCGGACGATCTGGCCGTCCGCCAGGAACAGCACGCGATCGGCCATCGCCGCCGCGTTGGCGTCGTGGGTGACCATCACCGTGGTCTGCCCGTAGGTCGTCACCGTGGCGCGAAGCAGGTGGAGGATCTCGCCACTGGTATGCGAGTCCAGGTTGCCGGTCGGCTCGTCGGCGAACATCACGGTCGGCCGCGACGCCAGCGCCCGGGCGATCGCCACGCGCTGCTGCTGGCCGCCGGAGAGCTCGGACGGCCGGTGCTTGCGACGGTCGTCGAGCCCGACCTGGTCGATGATCTCGTTCGCCCAGGTCTGGTCGACGTTCTCGCCTGCCAGCCGCAGCGGCAGCAGGATGTTCTCCTCCGCCGTGAGCATGGGCAGCAGGTTGAAGAACTGGAAGATGAACCCGATGTGGTCCCGCCGCAGCTGGGTCAACTGCGTGTCCGACATCTTGGTGATGTCGTTGCCAGCGATAGACACACGGCCGGTGGTCGGCAGGTCGAGGCCAGCCAGGATGTGCATCAGCGTGGACTTGCCCGATCCTGACGGCCCCATGACGGCGGTGAACTGCCCGGTGGGGATCGTCAGCGAGATGCCTCGAAGTGCCTCGACGGCCGTGTCGCCGACGCCGTATGTGCGGGTGATGTCGAACGCCTCGACGGCAGCATTCGGCTCACTGTGGTGTTCGGTCATGCGACCTCCTTCCCAGTCCGCCTCCTCGCCTTGCACGATAGCGAAGGCAGTGTGACGGGATCGTTACCGCGACTCGGTGCGGCAGATGTCGAGCACGAGAGCCACCAGCTCCCCCAGCCGGGCGTCGGACAGCGGGCCGGCGTTGACCGCCCGCAGGTCCTCCAGCAGCCGCTCCTCGCGGCCCGGGTCGCTGATCGGATATCCGTGCTCGTGCTTGTGGCTGAACAGCGCGGAGACCAGCTCGATCCGCTGGTTCAGGGCACCGACGATCGCCACGTCCTGCTCGGTGATACGGCGGCGGTACTCCTGGACGGCGGGGTCGTCGGCGGGCTCCACGGTCGGCAGAGTGTACCGAGGTCAGCCGGTGGCCAGCGCGATCACCAGCGCCGTCAGGTTGACGGCCGCGTGCGCTGCCATGCCGGGCAACACGCTGTCGGATCGGCGCCGCGCCTCCCCCAGGGCGAGGCCGGCGATGGCGACCACCGGTAGCACGCGGATCGTGCCGTGCGCGATCGCGAACAGGCCGGCGGTCAGCCCGAGGGCGTGGCTGCCGAAGGCGGCGAACCCGAGCCCGCGGAACAGCAGCTCCTCGCAGATCGGCACGAGCACCACCAGCACGGCGATCGCGACCGCCAGCAGCGCCCATTCCGAGCCGTCGCGCGGGCCGCGGTCGGGTGCGATGCCCTGGGCCTCGTCGCCGTGCAGCAGCGGCTCCAGCGCCAGGCTGGACACGAGGATCACCGCGAAGGCGGCTGCGGCCAGTTGCGCCGCCCGGAGGGGGTCGACGGGACGGATCGCCAGCACCGGGCGGATCGAGCGCTTCGACACCCATGCGGCGAACACTGCGTAGCCGCCGATCACCAGCGCGGTGACCGCAGCCGCTGCAACGTACGAGCCCTTGTAGACCCCGTTCGACTGGTCGTTGGCAGTCGCCAGGTTGGCGGCGATGAAGTTCGCGGTGAAGACGACCGCCGGCGGCAGCATCCACCAGGCCGGGACCCGCGTCCGCTGTGCGGGATCGGCGCTCACAGGAGCGCGACGACCTCGGTCAGCCGGGCGATCGTCCCCGGCCGGCCGCCCTCACGATCGATGATCCTCACGTCGATTCCCGCCTCGCGGGCCCCGTCGCCGTCCGCCTCCGGCGTGTCGCCGACGTGCAGCGCCTGCCCCGGTGCCAGCTCCAGCCGCTCCAGCGCCACCCGGAACGGCGCCGGGTCGGGCTTGGACGCGCCGATCGCCGCCGAGGTGACGACCAGGTCGAAGGCCATCCCCAGCCGGGCGAGCACCTCGTCCAGGCTGTAGTCCCAGTTCGACACGACGGCGGCGCGCACGTCGCGCCGCTGGAGCTCGGCCAACGTGGGGGCGACGTCGTCGAACAGGCGGTACGCGATCGAGTCGCCCAGGGTCGCGACGGCAGCGTCGGGGGTGACCGGCAGGCTCAGGCGCTCGACCACGATGCCCGCGCAGTCACGCTCCAGCGCGCGCAGCGACGGCGCGTCGACCGCCTGGTGGCAGTGCGCAGCGAAGTGAGAGGCCTCGGCGAGGAACGCCGCCTCGACGTCGGCCCGGCCGCGGTCGAGCCCCAGCCGGTCGAGCACCGCGCGGTGCAGCCGGCCGAACGGGTCGTCAAGCTCGAACAGCGTCCCGAAGGCGTCGAACAGCACCGCCTGGTAGCGGCTCACGGGCTCTGGCCGGAGCCCGCGAGGTTCGGATGCAGGTCGCGCGCGAGCGTCCGCAGCGAGTCGACGACGCGCGGCCCGCTGCGGTCGAGCACAGCGTCGGGCACGATCGCGAACCGCTTGTCGGCGATCGCCGGGAGCTTGCGAGTGGACTTCGCCTCGCGCAACCCCTCCAGCGTCACGCCGCTTGCCGCCACGGCCAGGTACACCTGCGGCGCCGCAGCGGCCAGCTTGGCCGGGCCGAACGGCTTGCCGATGTCGGCATCGGCGGCCACGTTCTTGCCGCCCGCCATCGAGATCAGGTCGGCCGCCAGCGACTGCGGGCCGATCGTGTAGAAGTAACCGCGGTCGACGAACACGGGCACCTCGGGATCGTCGGCGTAGGTCGAGCGGATCGCGGCGATCTTGCGCTGCATCTCGGTGTACAGGCGATGGGAGGCGGGGCCATGGCCGGTCAGCAGGCCGGTCTGCAGGATGTCGTGCTCGATCCCCTGGACCGACCGGTCGTCCGTCACGTACACGTCTGCGCCGGCTTTCAGGCCGAGCCTGTCGGCTGCGGCGGATGACCCGATCAGCTCGAGCGGCACGATCACCAGGTCGGGTCGCGCCTTACGCACCTTCTCCACCGAGATCTTCCCCTGGGCGTCGAGCATGGACTTGACGTGAGTCGCGGCGGGTGGGTAGGTCTCCGTGCCGGTGCCGCCGACGATCTGCCTACCGGCGCCGTAGCTGAAGGCCGCCTCGGTGATGCCCGGGTCGAGCGACACGACGCGCTTCGGGGCCTGCAGCACCTTGACCTCGCGGCCCATCGCGTCGTCCGCCTGCTGCGGGAACGGCGGCAGCGCGCCGACCGGCTCGTGCTTCTGGCCGCAGGACGCACCAAGCAGCATGACCGCCAGGGCGGCGAGCACGAGGGGGAGGCGCATGAACGGCGATTGTAGTCTTCGCCCATGGGCCGCCGTAGCGCTCTGTTCTGGGCGGTGATCGCCGTTGCCCTGCTGGGACTCGCGATCTACCTGCCCGCCTACGTGGCCCGTTCGGCCACCGCGCCCGACGGCCCCGTCGACTTCCTGTCCAACCCGCTGGACGGCTGGCGGTTCATGGTCGACGCGACTCGCGAGGTGCCGGATGCCGCGGTCGGCACGCCGGCGCAGGCGCGGACGCGCGCCGTCGCGCTGTTCGCAGCCACCGGCGTCCAGCCGACCCGGGTCGACCTGTTGTACGTGCCGGGAGGTGAGCTTCGGGTCGGATCGGGGCAGGGGAGCCATATGCAGCCGACGAACTCCACACTGGTCTGGCGGGTGACCGGCCGAACGCGGCCACAGGGCCCGCTGGTCACGGTCGGCCTGATCGACCTGTCGACGGGTGCCCTGGTCTATGACGTTCGAGACGACTGACAGCAGCAGCTGGTTTGCGGACAACTGGCCGACGATCGCCATCGTCCTGGCCGTGATCGTGGCACTGATCGTGATCGACCGGGCGATGGCCGCCAAGGGCCGGGCCTGGGCCGAGCGGCTGCCCGCGGCCGACCAGGCGATGCTGATCACCCGCTACCGGCTGCTCCGGCGCGTCGTGATGGCGGTGATCGGCTTCCTCGGCGTGATGGCGGTGCTGCTCTCGGTCGACGAGACGCGGTCCTGGGCGCAGGCCGTGATCGCGTCCTCCACCGTGCTGGGATTGGTGATCGGTTTCGCCGCGCGCTCAACACTGGCAAACTTCGTAGCCGGCGTCATGATCGCCATCAATCAGCCCGTGCGCCTCGGCGACCGGGCGCAGATCGGCGACGTCGAGGGAAGCGTGGAGGACATCGGGCTCACATACACACGGCTGCGCACGCCGGACAATCGGCGGGTGCTGATCCCCAACGAGGAGCTCGCGGGCGGCCGCGTCGTCAACATGACGCTGGTCGACCCGGTCAGCCTGGCCCAGGTCAAGATCTGGGTGCCGCTGTCGTCCGACCACGACCGCGTGCGCGAGGCGCTCGCAGAGCTGGTGCCGCCGGCCCCGGGCCGCGTGGGCGACCGGCCCGACCCGGGCGTCGCGGTGGCGGAGCTGACCGAGACGTCGGCGGCGTTCACCATCGGCGTCTGGGTATCGGATCCCCAGCAGGCGCTGAAGACATCGGCCTGGCTGCGTGAGCGCGCGCTGTCGCGCCTGGCCACCGAGGGCATCTTCCAGGGCGTGACCGCCGAGGTGGGCGGATGACGCCGGGCGGCCCCCCGAACGGCCACGACCAGCGCAAGGCGTACGACGACGTCCTCGCGCACATCTCGCACAAGCGCCGTAAGCAGCGGGCGTCGTCGCGCCGCCGCGGCCGCCGCTCCGTGCTGGCCTCGATGTTCGTGGTCGTCGGTATCGGCCTTGGAGTGCTGCTGATCGGCACCGCCGTCGGCGGCGCCGTGGTCGTCGACGACACGCTGTCGGGCGTCTCGCTCGACTCGCTGCAGCAGGATCCGCCGGGCGTCAACAGCCGGATCTACGCCGCCGATGGGTCGCTGCTGACGATCCTGCCGTCGACCGAGAACCGGACGCCCGTCGACAGCAGCCAGATCTCGCCGTGGCTCAAGCAGGCCACCGTGGCGATCGAGGACCGGCGGTTCTACGAGCACGGCGGCGTCGACTACCAGGGCGTGATGCGCGCGGCGCTCGACAACCTCAGGGCGGGGCAGATCGAGCAGGGCGGCTCGACGATCGAGCAGCAGGTGGTGCGCAACCTGTACCTGTCGGACGAGCAGTCGTTCACACGCAAGATCCGCGAGGCCTACCTGGCGATGCAGATGTCCGACCGCTGGACGAAGGATCAGATCCTCACCGAGTACCTGAACATCGTCCCCTACGGCGCGATCACCTACGGGTGCGAGGCGGCGGCGCAGCGCTACTTCGACAAGTCGTGCAAGAAGCTCAACCTGTGGCAGGCCGCGACGCTGGCCGGCATCCCCCAGAACCCGCTGGTCTACAACCCGGTCGACAACCGGCAGGCCGCCAAGCAGCGGCGCAATGACGTGCTCGACGCGATGCTGGCTCAGGGGGCGATCACCCAGCAGCAGCACGACGCGGCCGAGGCGCACAAGATCGTGATCCACGCCAGCCCGTTCCTCGACCCGACGCCGTCGCGGTACGGCTATTTCATCTCGTACGTGCGCGACGTGCTGGCCCAGCGCTGGCCGGCCCAGACGGTGCGCAAGGGCGGCCTGGCCGTCCACACCTCGTTGGACAGGAAGCTGCAGTACGCGGCGCACCAGGCGCTGACGGACCACATCAACTGGGCCGACGCGCCGGCGGCGGCGATGGTCGCGATCGACCCGCGCACCGGCGAGGTGCTGGCGATGGACTCCTCGGTGCCCTACAGCAAGAGCCAGCAGTTCAACTTCCCGGTCGCCGCCAGGCGGCAGGCGGGGTCGACGTTCAAGGCGTTCACGCTGGCCACCGCGATCTCGCAGGGCATCAACCCGAACACGTCCTCCGAGCTCTCCGCGCATCTGTCCTACACCGTCCCCGGCACGTACGAGCCGTGGGAGGTGGACACGGCGGAGGGCAGCGAGTGCAACTGCCCGCGCACGATCACCGAGGGCACGATCGAGTCCGACAACACCGTGTTCGCCCGCCTCTCGATCGACGTCGGCGCGAACAACGTCGCCGACATGGCGCACAAGCTGGGCATCCCCCGCTGGATCAACCTGAACACCGGGCCGGCCGTGACGCTTGGCGTGAACCCGGTGTCGCCGCTGTGGATGACCTCGGCCTACGCGACGCTGGCCAACAACGGCATCCGCCACGCGCCCGACCCGATCGAGACGGTCTCCAGCATCGAGACGGGCAAGACGCTGGAGAAGGACTCGCACAAGGGCAAGCGCGTGATCCCCGACGGCGTCGCCTACGAGACCGACTCGGTGCTCGCCCAGACCGTCAACGGCACGGCCAGCAAGACGCCGCTCTACCACGGCGTGCAGGGGGGCAAGACCGGCACGACGAACGACCACAAGGACGCCTGGTTCTGCGGGTTCACACCGACGCTGGCGGCCTGCGTCTGGCTGGGCTACCCGAAGGGCGAGATCCCGATGACCAGCCTCCCCGTGTACGGCGAGGCGTTCGGCGGCGACTATCCGGCGCTGATCTGGACGCAGTTCATGAACTCGGCGTTCGCCGCCAGGCCGGCCAAGTTCCCGCCGGTCGACGCGTGGCCGCTGCCCCAGAACCCGGTGCAGTGGAAGCCCTTCACCTCGCAGTTCCCCACCTACGTGCACATCCCGACCTGCGTCGGCGCTCAGGTGTCGACCCCGTCCGCGCCGTGCAACGTGCCCGCCGACACCGGCCCCACGAGCGGTGACACCAAGGGCAACGGCGGCGGCACCGGGGGCGGGAACGGCGGCGGCACCGGTGGCGGCGGTGGTGGTGGTGGCGGCGGCGGTGGCGGCGGTGGTGGTGGCGGCGGCGGCTCAACGCCGACGACCTGATGCTCAGCCCTGCGCAAGCCGTCGACCTGATCCGCGAGACCTCACAGCGCCTGGACGTGGAGGAGCTGCCGCTCGGGCCCAGCCTGGTCGGGCGCGTGCTGGCGGCGGACGTCCATGCCGCGGTCTCGCTGCCGCCGTTCTCGACCTCGGCCATGGACGGGTACGCCGTGCGCGCTGCCGAGCTGGGCAACGGGCCACTGCCGATCGCGTTTCGGGTCGCGGCCGGCGACGCGCCGCAGGAGCTTCCGGCCGGCTCCGCGTCGGGCATCGCCACGGGGGCGCCGCTCCCTCCGGGCGCCGACGCGGTCGTGCCGATCGAGGAGGCCGAGGAGGTCGACGGCGGACTGGTGGCCACGGCGACGCGGCCCGGCGCGCACATCCGCCCGGCCGGCGGCGACATCGAGGCGGGCGGCCTGGTGGCACCGGCGGGCACCGTGCTCTCACCGTCCGTGGTCGCGGCGATCGCCGCATCGGGCGTCGGCGCGGTGCGGGTGAGCGCCCTGCCGCGGGTCGCCGTGCTGGCGACCGGCAGCGAGCTGACGCCGCCCGGCGAGCCGCTGAAGCCGGGCCGGATCTACGAGTCGAACCTGGCGTCGATCACGGCGCTGGCGGCCCGCGCCAACGTCGAGGTGACCGTGCACGGCGTCGTCCCGGACGACCGTGAGGCCACGGAGCGGATGCTGGCGGAGGCGATCGAGTCGGCGGACGTCGTCGTCTCGACCGGCGGCGTCAGCGTGGGGCCGCATGACCACGTGAAGCCGGCGCTCGCCGCCCTCGGCGTCGAGGAGGTCTTCTGGCGGGTCGCGCACAAGCCCGGCAAGCCGCTGTGGTTCGGCCGCGCGCCGAGCGGGACGCTGGTCTTCGGGCTGCCCGGGAACCCCGTGTCGTGCCTGGTCACGTTCGAGCTCTTCGTCCGCGAGGCGCTGGGTGCGATGACCGGCGCCGAGCGGCGCCCGCGGCCCGTCGCCCGGCTGGCGTCGCCGGTGCGCAAGCTCGCATCCCGCGAGCACGCCGTCCGCTGCCGGCTGTTGCCGGGGCCCGAGGGCATGGAGCTGCATCCGGACAACGTCCAGGATTCGCACCTGATCGTCCACGCCGCCTGGGCCGACGCGATCGCGCTGGTGCCGACCGGCGAGGGCGACGCCGAGGCCGGCACCTTGATCGAGTACCTGCCGCTGTAGGAGGGCGCTGCCATGGCCGATATCACGGTCATGACCGAGGATCAGGCAGCCGAGCTCAGTCCGACGACACCTGCTGTGCTGTTCATGGGCGGCCTGATCGCCGTCGAGACGCTGATCCTGGCCGTCTCGCTCTCCTTCGTCGGCCTGCCGGTGCTTCTCGTGGGTGCGGTCGCCGAGTTCTTCCTGTGGGGCGCGAGCGCCACCCGCTCGAGGACCACCGTGATCGCGGTTGGCGTCCTCGCCGCCGTGTTCATCCCGCTGATCACGCTGGCGCTCGTCATCCACAGCCTCCCGGACGCCGGGATGTAGTTCGCCGGGGTGGGGTGTGCCAGTTGGCCGAGCGAGCGCCGGTCATTTGGCAGAACTCGCCGGCGAATCGTCTGATGGCGTCCAGGAACCGCCCTTTTTTGGGAGGGCGATCCTGGACATGGTGCTGGGTTGGCACGCTGTCGTGACAGACAGGGCGGCGGGGACCGCGGATGATCGATCAGTGGCGGCGACGCTGTACAAGGCCCGGGGGATGTCGACGAAGGGCGAGGTGTGCGCGATCTGCGTCGAGCGCACCCGCGGCAAGACGGTCAAGGTCGTCCTCGGCCGCGGCGTCCAGGTCTGGCTCTGCCAGGATCACGCGAGCGATGAGTTCCGCCGCCGGCGCAGCGGCCGCGACTTCGTCCTCACGCTGCATCGCCTCTGGTCGGCGCACGGCTGCCTGACCAAGCCTCGCAGCAGGGCGCTCGACGACCACCTCGCTGCGATGCGCTCAGAGCCGGCCGCTCCCCGCCACCGGCCCGGCTCCTACGCCTGGGCGAACCTCCGCGCCGAGGCCGAGCAGCGGTTCTTCGACGGCGAGGATCCGTCCCTCGTGATCGCCGAGCTGCGCGACCGCCATGCCCCCGACTACGCGCAGGTACCGACCGCGCGCACCATGCGCCGCTGGTTCCACGAGCGCCGCTGGCTCCGCCAGAAGCCGGTGCTCGAGATCAGTTCGCCTGGAATGCCAATTGACCGACGCACCGCCGGTCAATTGGCAGACCCCTCACCAACCACCCAGAATCCTCCCGCCGCGCCTCAGCCGCCGAAAGCGCCGCCTCCGACGCCCCGCGCGGCACCCAACGCCGGCCCGACGACTGCCTCAGCCAGCCAAAGCAGGCACGAGACGCCGCCGCAACAACCACCAAGGCCACCACCGAAGCCCCAGCCCTGACGCCGAAGTCACGGCCCCGACGCCCCAGCCCTGACGCCGCGCGAGAAGTTACAGCTTGACGGAGCGCCCGCCGTGGACGGTCACGGAGACCGCCTTGGCGAAGACGACCCAGCGGTGCGAGGCGCTGTACAGCGGATGGCAGGCGCTGAGGACGAGCCGCTCGTAGCCCTGCGGGTTGATGATGCTCCAGTCGGTGTTCGACACCACCTTGTGCATCTGCACCTGGTAGCGGAACGTGGCGTAGGGCATCTGCAGGACGATGTAGTCGCCGTCGCGGATCTCGTCGATGTGGCGGAACCAGGCGCCGAAGGTGGTGCGGTGGCCGGCGATGGCGACGGTGCTGCCCTGCCCGGGGAAGGTCGTGTTGTCGTAGTGCCCCGGCCCCTTGTCGAGGTCGCCGTAGCGGTCGGTGCCCTGCACGACGACCACGTTGGAGAGCCCGATCCGCCCGATCGTCAGCTTGCCGAACGCGTGGCCGTTGGGATCGTGGGCCTTGAAGGCCGCGGCCTCGTGCCGGACGTCGGCGAGGATGTCCGTGCCGTCGTCCTGCGGCGTCGGCGTGACGGCGAAGCCGTCGTACCCGTTGAACTGACTCTCAAGCTGCCGCTGCTGGTAGTGCGCCCACACCCAGGTGACCGGATCGCCCCATGCCAGGATCACCCCCGCGTAGAGGATGACGACGATGCCGAGGGCGATCAGACCGTTCGCGAATCGCCGGAGCCAGCGGCGACGGGAGCCCTCGTGCGCGACCTGCGTGGAGACGGTGCCGGTGGCCACATCTCAAGGGTACAGCCGTTTCGGCGGACGCGCGCCCCCGTAACGGCCGAGCACGATCGCCAGCATCTGGGTCGCCGCGGCACCGGCCAGCGCCAGCGGAATCGACACCGCCGGAGACAGGTAGCCGCTCGCCGCCATGGCGACGACGGCGCGCGGCGCGCTCGATCCCAGACCCTGTCCGCCCCACAACTCCCAGATGATCACCAGCGGCCCGATCAGCCCGATCGCAAGCAGCGCGAGCATCGCCCAGCGCCCGGCCGTGGCGAAGCGGGGTAGCCACAGGCAGGCATGGGCCAGCGGCAGGACGATGATCAGCGCGAACGGGTTGACCGCGCAGAGCACCAGCCCGGCGAAGCTCAGCCCCAGCCACGCCGCCACCAGGCCGCCGGTCCGGTCGCTGCCGCCGACCGGCGCGCGGACGCGGATCTGGGGCCGCACGGCCAGCGACCACCACCCGACGCCGATCAGCGTGGTCAGCAGGATGCCGGTCGCCGTCAGCCCGGTGTCGCCCGGCTCCGGCGGGGCGTTGACGCTGGACACCAGGTCGCCGGGCAGCAGCGAGAGCGCCCACAGCGCGATCAGCACCGACAGCCAGGTCGAGCTCCGCCACGCGTAGGCGATCACCCCGGGCGCGATCGGCACCCTGCGCCGGCGGCAGCGCGCCGCGGCGTCGAGCACGCAGGCGATGAACGGCGCCAGCAACACCACCAGCGCCAGCTGAACCAGTCGCCCGCGGGCTGTCGAGCTGCCGAGGAAGATCCCCGGCGCGCCGGTGCCCTCGATCTCGGTGGCCGTATCCAGCTGGCCGAGCAGGTTGATCACGGTGGTGCCGACCGCGCCCAGCTGGGAGGTGCTGAGATCCTCGAACGTGCCCTTGGGGTCGGGGTTGCCGCCGGCCGACAGCGTCACGGTGGGCATCCGCCGCGCGATCAGCGGGCCCTGCTCGGTGCGGGTGTAGGGAATGGCGTAGCCGGTCACCTGGTCGATCGTGCCCGGCGTCAGCGCGGCCCGGCCCATGTACCGGAGCACCGCCCGCCGGGTCGCCGCATAGACGGTCGCCGAGGTGCCGCGGGGGGTGTCGGGGCGCACCGCGATCCGTAGCGCGGTGGCGTCCGGCGCGGCCACCGAGTCGAGCACGATCGCCGCCACCACCTGGTCGGACTGCGGCCACGTCTCGTCGAAGTGGATCGCCCCCTGGCCGCCCGTGGTACCGGCGTCGGTGGAGACGAACACCAGGCCGCGCTCGCGGGTCGACCCGGCCAGCTCGTGCGCCAGCTCGAGCATCACGCCGGTGCTGGAGTCGTTGTCGTCGGCGCCGCTGCCGACCCCGTCGCGGTGCGCGATCACCGCGATCACCTGCGGGCTGGTGCCCCGCTGGAAGCCGATCACGTTGTGCAGCGCGACGGCGCCGCGGCCGGGCAGCTGCGCCGCGAAGGTGTCGTCCTCGACGGTGTAGCCGTCGGACGAGAGCGACTTGTGGACCCGTTCCGCCGCCGCCTCGGTGCCGGCGCCGCCCGGTGCGCGGGAGCCGGTCAGCGATACGAGCGCGGCTGCCCGGTTGGCTGCGGCCGTGCCGTCGAACGTCAGCTCGCGCGTTGGCTGCTCGGGCAGCGCAGGCTCGCGAACGAACAGGAAGGCCGCCAATCCCGGGATCAGGCAGATCACCAGCAGCAGGCGATAGAGCGGCCAGGAGACGAGCCGCCCGCGCGATCTTCCGGGTTGCCGGGGCGGGCGCGGCACGGCGCCTTATAGCACGCCGGTACAATTCGAGGCGTGGCGACCGATCCCACGATCCTGCTGGTGGACGACGAGGAGTCGATCCAGAAGCTGCTGACCTATCCGCTCGAGCGGGAGGGCTACCGCGTTGTCCAGGCTCGCGACGGCGAGGAGGCGCTCTTGCAGTTCGCCGCGCAGGAGGTCGACCTGGTCGTCCTCGACGTGATGCTGCCCAAGGTGGACGGCCTCGAGGTGTGCCGGCGGCTGCGCACGTCCTCTGCGGTGCCGATCATCATGCTGACCGCGCGCGACGACGAAGTCGACAAGGTGCTGGGGCTGGAGCTGGGCGCCGACGACTACATCACCAAGCCGTTCTCGATCCGTGAGTTCCGCAGCCGGATCCGGGCAGTGCTCCGGCGGGCGACGCAGCTTGCGACGCAGCCGGCGGGTGAGCGGCCGATCGAGCTGGGAGAGCTGGTCATCGACCCGGCCAAGCGCACCGTGCTGCTCGACGGCCGGCCGGTGGCGCTGACCTACGTCGAGTTCGAGGTGCTGCGGACGCTGGCGACGCACCGCGGCAGGGTCTACAGCAGACGGGCGCTGCTGGAGGCCGTTTGGGGCGGTTCGGCATACCGCGAGCCGCGCACGATCGACGTGCACATCCGGCACCTCAGGGAGAAGCTCGAGCAGGATCCGGCCGACCCGCGGCTGATCCTGACGGTGCGCGGCGCCGGGTACTGCTTCCGCGACGGATGATCCCCGGTGCGCGCGCTCTCGACCCTCCGCGTTCGCCTGATCCTGGTCATGACTGCGGTCGTCGCGGTGGCGATCGGCGTGGTGTTCCTCTACGTCGTACCGACGCTCCGCGACTCGCTGATCAGCCAACGCTTCGACCGGCTCCAGAAGGTCGCGAAGGCCGAGCGCCGCAGCCAGACGCTCCAGAAGTACCTGGCTGCGGATGACCAAGCGGCCTATCAGCCGATCCTGACGCGCATCGGGCGGCTGGCCAACGCGCGGGTCGACGTCTACCACCTGGATGCCGACGGCAAGCCGGTGCCCACGAGGACGATCCCGGCGGTCAAGCCGGGCAACGCCGCGGTTCGCCGGGCAGCCGAGGGCATGCCGATCGTCCGCGGACGGGGCGAGGACGGCGACCTGGTGGTGGCGGTGCGGATGCCGGGCTCGAACGCGGTGGTCGCGCTGTCGCAGCAGGTCAGCGACGTCAACGCCACCGCCGACACGGTCGAGCGGCGGATCCTGATCGCCGCGGTGCTGGCGCTGGCGGTCGCCTGCGCGGTGGGTTGGGGCGCGGCGCACGCCGTGTCACGCCGCCTGGCGCGGCTGGAGCGCGCCGCCACGCGGATCTCGATGGGCGAGTTCGGCGAGTCGATCGGCGACCCGTCGCCCGACGAGCTGGGCGAGCTGTCCCGGGCGTTCGACACGATGCAGGTGCGGCTCGAGCAGTCCGACCGCGCGCGCAAGGACTTCATCGCGAACGCCTCGCATGAGCTGCGTACGCCCCTGTTCACGCTCGGCGGGTTCCTCGAACTGGTGGACGACGAGGACATGGACATCGACACCCGGCGCGAGTTCCTGCGGGAGATGCGCGAGCAGGTGACGCGGCTGACCAAGCTGGCGTCCGACCTGCTCGATCTGTCCCGCCTGGACGCCGGCGCCTTCGACGTCGCCCGCGAGCCGGTCGACCTGGGCTCCACCGCGCGCGGCCTGGTCCGCGAGTTCCGCGGCCTGGCGGCCGGCCACGGCAGCCGGGTGGCGCTGGTGCGCGCCGAGGGCGAGCTGCCGCACGCAATCGCCGACGAGCAGCGAGTGCGCCAGATCGGCCGGGCTCTGGTCGACAACGCGATCCGCCACAACCCACGGGGCACCGAGGTGCGGGTCGCGGTGGCCGCCCAGGACGGCGTCGTCCGGCTGACGGTGGGCGACGACGGCCCGGGGATCGACGCCGACACAGCGGCCCACATGTTCGAGCGGTTCTACCGCGGCGAGACGTCCTCGGCCGCGGGCAGCGGGCTCGGCCTCGCCATCGCCCGCGAGCTGGCGGAGCGCATGGGCGGCTCGCTGGAGCTGCGGTCGCGGAACGGCGAGACGGCCTTCGCGCTCAGCCTGCCGGCCGAACCGCTTCCCGAACCTGTGCTCGCCTGACCGGCTCGGTTGCTATCGTCTCGCGCGCCAATGCACCGTGTGAACGTCGGTCACAAGTCGCTTGCCGAGTACGCGTCAATCGTCGGCCGGTCGCTCGCAGAGGAGATCAGGACGCTCGCCGAGCCCCTGCAGGGACGGCGGATGCTCCACCTCTCGGCGACCGCCTTCGGCGGCGGCGTCGCCGAGATCCAGTACACGCTGATCCCGCTGCTGAACGACGCCGGGATCGAGACCGAGTGGCGGGTGATCGAGGGCCGGGACGAGTTCTTCGACGTCACCAAGACGATCCACAACGCGCTGCAGGGTGACCCGCGCGGGCTCGACGAGGCCGCGCGCGAGACGTACTGGCGCTACCAGCAGCTGAACGCCGACGCGCTCGAGGACGCCGACGAGTGGGACATGATCGTCGTCCACGATCCGCAGCCGGCCGGCATCCCGCAGCTCCTCGAGACCTCCAGGCCGAAGTGGATCTGGCGCTGCCACATCGACCTGTCGGCGCCGAACCCCGACGTGCTGGGATTCCTGATGCCGTCGCTGGGCAGCTACGACGCGGCCGTGTTCCACATGCACGAGTACGTGCCGCCGTCGGATGGCCTGCGCAGCGCGATCATCTGGCCGCCCGCGATCGACCCGCTGGCGCCCAAGAACATGGCGCTCGCACCGGAGGACGCCGCCTACATCGTCGAGCAGTTCGGCATCGACGTGGAGCAGCCGATGCTGGTGCAGGTCTCGCGGTTCGACCCCTGGAAGGACCCGTCCGGCGTGATCGACGCCTACCGGATCGTCAAGGAGCAGCATCCCGGTGTGCAGCTGGCGCTGGTCGGCTCGATGGCCCACGACGACCCGGAGGGCTGGGAGTTCTACAACCAGACCGTCGAGTACGCGGGCGACGACCCCGACATCCGCATCCTCTCCAACCTGAACAACGTCGGTGCGGTCGAGGTAAACGCGTTCCAGGTGCACGCCCGCGTCTGCCTGCAGAAGTCCATCAAGGAGGGCTTCGGGCTGACCGTGGCCGAGGCGCTGTGGAAGGCGCGGCCGATGATCGGCGGCCGGGTGGGCGGCATCGTGCGCCAGATCGAGGATGGCGTCACCGGCTACACCGTGTCCAGCGCGGAGGAATGCGCCGCCCGGGTGCTGGATGTGATGGCCGACCCGGAGGCCGCGCGGGCGATGGCGCGGCGCGGCAAGGAGCACGTCCGCACCCACTTCCTGACGCCGCGGCTGGTGCGCGACTGGCTGGCGCTGATGCACCGGCTGGACGGCGAGGACGTCGTGCTGGACGTCCACGGCGAGTCCTGACGGCGCTGCGACCGCCGTCATTGCCGGACATGCCGCCGGGCGGTACGGTTGTTGCATGCTGCGACGGCTGCTCCTGACGGCCCTGGCGATGGTGCCGCTTGCCCTGGCAACATCGCCGGCCGAAGCGGTCGCGGCCAAGTGCCCGACCGGCGTGGTCTGCGGCGCGCTCGGGGTGCCGCTCGACCGCACGGGCGCGACGCCCGGATCGATCACGGTTCGCTTCCGGCTGTACAAGCACACCGACACGTCGAAGCCGCCGCTGGAGACGATCGTCGCCGCCGAGGGCGGGCCCGGCTACTCCACGCTGGGCAGCGCCGCCGGCTATCTCGAGCTGTTCGCGCCGCTGCGCTCGCGGCACGACGTGCTGATGGTCGACCAGCGGGGCACCGGCTCCTCGCACGTGATCAAGTGCGCGCCTGCGCAGAGCTACGTGGGCGACGCGGTCGAGAACGCGCGGCTATGCGGCGAGCAGCTGGGCGATGAGGCCGATCTGTTCACCAGCGCCGCGGCGGCCGACGATCTGGCGGCCGTCCTGGACAGCCTGGGCGTCTCGAAGATCGACCTCTACGGCGACAGCTACGGCTCGTTCTTCGCGCAGACGTTCACCGTGCGCCATCCCGACCGCGTGCGCACCCTGGTGCTCGACGGTACCTACCCGGCGTCGCACCTCGACCCGTGGTACCCGACCTCCGCCGGCTCGCTGCTGCGCAACTTTCGCGCCGTCTGCCAGCGCAGCGCAGCCACCTGCCCGGTCGCGCCGTCGCAGATGACCGCGCTGCTGGCTCAGCTGCTCGAGAAGGTGAGCGCGCACCCGATCACCGGGACGGCGCCCGATGCCAACGGCCGCGAGTCGAAGGTCACGATCGATGCCGACACGCTGTTCACCACCGTCTTCGAGGCTGACACCGTCCCGGCGATCTACCGCGAGTTCCCGGCCGCGGCGGTGGCCGCCCTGAACGGCTTCGACCGCCCGCTGCTGCGGCTGGTCGGCGAGGAGAACACGGCGGGCGGCGCGGGCGCCTACGTCGGTTTCTCCGAGGGCGCCTACCTCGCCTACTCGTGCAACGACTATCCGCAGCTGTGGGACGTGCACGCCTCGTTCGCCCAGCGCCAGCGGCAGTTCGATGCCGCCGCCGCCGCGCTCACCCCGGGCGCGTTCGCGCCGTGGACGAACGCGGAGTGGGCGCACTCCTCGTTCAACGCGTTCGACTACTGCATCAAGTGGCCGGCGCCGACGGTGGCGCAGCCGCCGATCCCGCCCGGTGCGACCTACCCGAACACCCCGACGCTGATCGTCAACGGCGACCTCGACCTGCGCACGGACGTGCCGCAGGCGGAGCAGGTGCACAGCCAGTTCCCGAACTCGACAATGGTCGTCATCCCCAACATCGGGCACGTGACGGCGATCTCCGACGCGGATGCCTGCTCGGCGGCGATCGTCCGCCGGTTCGTCGCCACGCTGGCCACGGGGTCGACCGCGTGCACCGCGCAGATCCCCGAGCATCGGCTGGTCGCGAGGTACGCGGAGGCCACGGCGGACGCCGTGCCCGCCGCCGTAGCGTCCTCGCGCGACCGCTCGACCGTCGCCGACCGCCGCGCTGCGACCGTGGCCGTCGAGACCGTGGCGGACGTGATCGACCGCTGGTACGCGATCCCCGGCTACACCGGCGTCGGGCTGTTCGGCGGCAAGTTCACCATGACCACGAACTACACGCTGCCGTTCGTCACCCGGGTGTTCAAGCTCGACCTGGTGCACGAGCGGTGGACCTCCGACCTGTCGGTCACCGGCTCCGGCAAGGTGCCGCGCGGCGCCGGCGATGCGCGGGTCGCGGTCAGCTTCACGGGCGCCGCGAAGGGCTCGGTCAAGATCACCTGGGGATCGCGGCAGCCGCACGCGATGGCGCACGTCACCGGCACGATCGGCGGCCGCCACGTGGATCTGACGGCGCCGGCACCGTCATTCTGGTGATGTTCAACTACGCTTCGACCCGAGATGGGTCAGCACCCACTGGTGATCGTGTCCAACCGGGGACCGATCCGCTTCCTCCAGGGGGCGGACGGCGGCCGCATCGCCAAGCGCGGCGGCGGCGGCCTGGTGACGGCGCTCTCCGGCGTGGCCCAGCACCAGAAGGTGACCTGGGTCGCCGCGGCGCTGACTGACGAGGACGAGGCGGTCGCCGAGGAGGGCGCGTACATCGACGGCAACCTCCGCCTGCGCCTGGTGGCGCTGGATCGCGAGGAGTACGACCGCTACTACAACGTCTTCGCGAATCCCACGCTGTGGTTCATCCACCACTACCTGTGGGGGCTGGCGATGGAGCCGGACGTCGACCGCAACATCCGGCTCGCCTGGGAGACCGGGTACCTGCCGGTGAACGAGCGGTTCGCCGAGGCGGTCGCCGACGAGGTGGCGGCGCTGCCGGACGACAGCGACCCGATGGTGATGGTGCATGACTACCAGTTGTTCATGGTGCCCCAGGCGCTGCGGCGTCGTGCACCCCGCGCGCTGATCCAGCACTTCACCCACATCCCCTGGCCGATGCCGGACTACTGGCGGGTGCTGCCGAACGAGATCCGCACACCCATCCACGAGTCGCTGCTGAACTGCGACGTGATCGGGCTGCACACGGAGCGCTACGTCCGCGCTTTCCTCCACTGCGTCGAGGAGTTCACCGACGGCGAGGTCGACTTCGAGCACCGGACCGTGCGCTGGCAAGGCCGGGAGATCCGCGTCCGCCACTACCCGATCTCGGTCGACCCGGCCGAGTTCCGCCGGCTGGCGGCGACGCCCGAGGTGATCGCCGAGGAGCCCGGCGTGCTGGCCGCGCGCCCGGAGAAGATGCTGTTGCGCGTCGACCGCACCGACCCGTCCAAGAACATCGTCCGCGGCTTCCGCGCCTACGACCTGTTCTTCTCGCAGCATCCGGAGTGGCGTGGCCGGGTGACGATGCTTGCCCTGCTCGACCCGTCACGGCCGGACATCCCGGAGTACGCCGAGTACGTCGGGGCGATCCAGCGGGCCGCGCGCGAGGTCAACGACCGCTGGTACCAGACCGGGATGTGGACGCCGGTCGACCTGCGGATGTCCGACAACTTCCCGCAGGCGGTGGCCGCGTACAAGCACTATGACGTGCTGCTCGTCAACGCGATCTTCGACGGCATGAACCTGATCGCCAAGGAGGCTCCCCTGCTCAACCAGCGCGACGGGGTGCTGATCCTGTCCGAGAACGCCGGCGCGTTCGAGGAGCTGGCCGAGTGGGCGATCTGCGTCAACCCGTTCGACATCCAGCAGCAGGCCGACGCGATCTACCAGGCGCTGACGATGCACTCGCAGGAACGCAAGACGCGGATCGAGGGGATCCGCCAGCATGTCCAGACGCACGACATCGCGCTCTGGATCGACACGCAGCTCGAAGACCTGGCGGCGCTGCGGCCAGTCGAGGCGTGATCCGCGGGCTCGACCATGCGCTGGTGTCCGCACCGCCGGGGTGCGAGGAGGCCGGCCGGGCGTTCTACGGGGACCTGCTCGGCCTACGGGAGATTCCGCGGCCGCCGGCGATGGGGGACGGAGGGTTGTGGTTCGTCTGCGGCGACGCCGAGTTGCACGTCGGCACCGACGAAACCCACGCCGGTGCGGCCAAGGCACATCCGGCGTTCTCGGTCGACCCGGCGACACTGACCTCGCTCGCCGCGCGGCTGGAGGCGGCCGGCCAGATCGTCCGCTGGGACGCCCGGGTCCCCGGGGTGCCGCGCTTCTACACGACCGACCCGTTCGGCAACCGGCTCGAGATCATCGGCAGGTAGCCCTGCGGGCGCGGGCAGCGCCGTAGACTACCGCCGCGATGTCGGAGATCCGGATGATCGACGTCGGCGACAAGCCGGTGACACGCAGGCGTGCCGTGGCGCGGGCGCAGGTGACGATGCCCGCCGCCGTGCGTGAGCGCATCGAGGCGGGCACCCTGCCGAAGGGCGACGTGCTGGCGGTGGCCCGGGTGGCCGGGATCATGGCCGCCAAGCGGACGCCGGACATCGTCCCGCTGTGCCACCCGCTGCCGCTGTCGCGGGTCGACGTGACGCCAGAGGTGGTCGGAGACGGGGTCGTGATCACGGCATCGGCGGAGACGACGGCGCAGACCGGCGTCGAGATGGAGGCGCTGACCGCCGCCCTGGCGGCGGCGCTCACCGTCTACGACATGACCAAGGGCCTCGACCCCTCGATCGAGATCGTCTGCGCGCATCTGCTGGAGAAGGACGGCGGCAAGAGCGGCCACTGGCGGAGGCCCGCGTGAGGGCGGCCGTGCTGACGGTGTCCGACGGCGTGGCCGCGGGGACGCGCCAGGATGCCAGCGGCGCCGTGCTGGCCGAGCGCGCCCAGGGCGCCGGCTTCGAAGTCGTGGAGCGCGTCGTCGTGCCCGACGACCGGTCGCAGGTGGCCGAGGCGCTGTGGGGCCTGACCGACGTCGCCGACCTGGTGCTGACGACGGGCGGCACCGGCTTCGCCCCCCGCGACGTGACGCCGGAGGCGACCGCCGAGGTGGTCGAGCGGCCGACGCCGGGACTGGACGAGGCGATGCGTGAGGTGTCGCGCCGCGCCTCGCCGCACGGACTGCTGTCCCGGGGCGCGAGCGGCATCACCGGACGGACGCTGATCGTCAACTTCCCGGGCAGCCCGAAGGCCTGCGCCGAGTGCTTCGACGCCGTCGCGGCGGCGCTGCCGCACGGGGTGGAGCTGCTCATCGAGCGACCGACGGAGCACCCGTGAGCGCCACCGCTGTCAACGCCCGCCGCTTCGTCTCGCTGGTCAAGCTCGAGCACACGGTGTTCGCGCTGCCGTTCGCCTTCGTCGGTGCGATCCTGGCCGTCGACGGCATCCCCAGCCTCTCGCAGGTGGTCTGGGTGACGCTGGCGATGGTCGGCGCCCGCAGCCTGGCGATGGCGCTGAACCGGCTGATCGACGCCGAGATCGACGCCCGCAACCCTCGCACGAAAGCCAGGGAGATCCCGGCGGGGCTGCTCAGCCGCGGACAGGTGGTCGCCTTCTGCATCGGCGCGCTGGTGCTGTTCCTGATCGCCGTCTGGCAGCTCGACCCGGTCGTCCGCTGGCTGTGGCCGATCCCGGTCGCCCTGTTCGTGCTCTATCCCTACACCAAGCGCTTCACCTGGCTCTGCCACCTCGTGCTGGGCTGCTCGATCGGCCTGGCGCCGCTGGGCGCCTGGCTGGCCGTGGGCGGCGGGGCCGCGTGGGCGCCGTTCATGATCGCCGCGGCGGTCGCGCTGTGGATCGGCGGCTTCGACGTGATCTACGCGACCACCGATGTCGACTTCGACCGGCAGGAGGGCCTGTGCTCGCTGCCCTCGCGGTTCGGCATCGCCCCGGCGCTGATCGTCACGCGGATCTGTCACGTGGCATCGATCGCGCTGCTGGCCGGCGCCGGGCTGACGCTCGACCTCGGCCCCGGCTACTTCCTCGGCCTGGCGGTGGTGGCCGTGCTGCTGGCCTATGAGAACTCGATCGTCCATCCGGACGATCTCTCGCGCGTCAATATCGCTTTCCTAACGGTCAACGGGGCGATCTCGATCGTCTACCTGGCCGGAGTGCTGCTCGACCTGGTCTGGTGAGCCCGGCGGTCCGCTGCGGGGGGCTTGAGCGGCGGTTCGGCGACCGCTTGGCGCTGGCCGGCGTCGACCTGGAGGTGGGCCGGGGACAGGTGGTGCTGCTGACCGGGCCGAACGGCGCGGGGAAGACGACGCTGCTGCGGATCCTGGCCACGGTGCTCAAGCCGACGGCCGGCACTGCCGAGGTGGCCGGCCACGAGTTGCCGAAGGAGGCGACCGCGGTGCGCGGCCGGGTCGGATACGCGGCCCACGAGGCGCTGGTCTACCCCGGGCTGACCGCCCGCGAGAACCTCGAGCTGTACGCGGCGCTGCACGGCGCCGCGGAGGACGCGGTCGGCGCCGCGCTGGATCGGGTTGGGCTGGCGGCCCGGGCGACGGCCCGCGTCTCCGAGCTGTCACGCGGCATGCGCCAGCGGCTGTCCCTCGCCCGGGCGACGCTGCATGGGCCGTCGCTGCTGCTGCTGGACGAGCCCACGACCGGCCTGGACGACGACGGCCGGGACGTGCTGCGATCGGTGCTGACGGGCGGCGTCGCCGCGCTCGTCGCGACGCACGAGCCGGACTGGTTTGCGGACGTCGCCGCGCGGTCGGTGCGGCTCGAGGCCGGACGGGTGGTGGCGTGAGCCGCCGCGCGCTGGCGGCGCTCGTCCGCAAGGACCTGCTGCTCGAGCTGCGGGGCCGCGAGGTGGTGCCGGCCATGGTCGTGTTCGTGCTGGCGGCGTTCGTGCTGTTCCGCTTCGCGCTGGGCGGCGACCGGCTGGGCGGCGGCGTCCGCGCCGCCACCGGGATGCTGTGGGTGGCCGTGGTGTTCACCGCGATGCTCGGGCTGGGGCGGGCGTTCGCGCAGGAGCGCGAGCACCGGATCTGGGACGGGCTGCTGTCGTCGCCCGTCGACCGTGGAGTGATCTGGCTGGCGAAGGCGTGCTCGACACTGGTCTTCCTGCTGGCCATGCAGGTGGTGGCCCTGCCGCTGTTCTGGCTGTTTTTCCTCCAGGAGGGCGCCGGGCCGTCCGTCTGGGCGCTGGTCGCGGCGCTGCTGCTGGCCGACGCCGGCATCGCGTCGCTGGGCGCGCTGCTCGCCGGACTGGCATCCGCGAGCAACGCCCGGGAGGTGCTGCTGCCGGTGCTCTTCCTCCCCTTTGCGGTGCCGCTCGTGCTCGTCGGCGTCCAGGTGACGGTCGCCACGATTCCCCCGCAAACGGGCACGTTCGAGACGGTTGAGAAGCTCGGGTTTCTCGGCCTCTATGCTACGATCTTCGCGCTTTTGGGCTGGGCATTGTTCGAGTACGTCGTGGAGGACTGAACCCGTGGCTACCGCCTCTCGAAGCGCCCGGCCGGACACCGGAACGCTGTTCGCCATCGCCGCCGCCGTGCTGATGCCGGTGGCTCTGTGGCTGATCTTCTTCTACGTCCCCAGCGACGCCGACCAGGGCTACTCGCAGCGCATCTTCTACTTCCACGTGCCGATCGCGCTGACCACCTACACGCTGTTCGGTGTCAGCGCGGTCAACGCGCTCCGCTACTTGATGAGCAAGGACGAGTCGCTCGACCTGAAGAGCTACGTGCCCATGCACCTGGGCGTGATCTTCGGCACGCTGACGCTGATCACCGGCTCGATCTGGGCCAAGGCCTCGTGGGGCGTCTGGTGGTACTGGGGCAGCAAGCAGCTGACCACCTTCCTGATCATCTTCCTGTTCTACTGCGCCTACTTCATGCTGCGGTTCTCGATCGACCCGGGAGAGAAGCGCGCGACCTACTCTGCGGTGTACACGCTGCTCGGCGTCGGGCTGATCCCGGTCTCGGTGCTGGCGGTACGGATCTCGCAGGACGTGATCCACCCGATCACGTTCGACTCCAACGGCCCCAACATGGACGACAGCATGTTCTTCACCCTCTGCGTCTCGCTGGCGGCGCTGCTCTGCCTGGCCGCGGCGATGTACTACGTCGAGATGCGGGGCAAACGACTCGACGAGCGGGTGCGGCGGATCCGCGTCCTGGCGGAGGGCGGCGCGTGATCTCGGAGACGGCCGTCCAGTACGTCGCCGCGGTCTACGCGGTTACCTGGGTGGTCGCGATCGGATACATCGCGATTCTGCACTCGAAGCTCGGCCGGCTGGAGCGCCAGCTCGACGAGGTGGTCGCGATCATGGAGCGCCAGGCCAGTGGCTGAGAGCCCGGTCGCACTGGTGCTGGTGGGGACGAACCACCGCCACGCGCCGATCGGCGTGCGCGAGGAACTGGCAGCGCGGACGCACGGCCGCGACCTGATCGAGGCGATGGCTGCCGAGGACGCGGTGCTCGAGGCGGTCGGGCTCTCCACCTGTAACCGCTGCGAGATCGCGATGGTCGGGGCCGACGCGGCCGCGATGCGCGAGGCCGCCGTGCGCCGCCTGGCCGCCTACGCGCATCGCTCGCCCGCCGAGATCGAGCCGCTGCTGTACACGCTCGAGGGAATGGACGTCGCCGAGCACCTGTTCGCCGTGGCCGGCGGCCTGGACTCGATGGTGCCGGGCGAGGCGCAGATCCTGAGCCAGATCCGCGATGCCTACGCCGACGCGCTGGAGATGGGCTCGACCGGGCCGGTCTCCAACCGGCTGTTCCACCAGGCGCTGGAGACGGGCAAGCGGGTGCGCCACGAGACGGCGATCGGCGAGCTCAACGCCTCGGTGGCCTCGGTGGCTGCGCAGGCGGTGCGCGACCGGCTGGAGTCGCTGGACGACGTGGCGGTGCTGATCGTCGGCGCCGGCAAGGTCGCCGAGCTGGTCGCGACCAACCTGCACGCCCGCGGGGCCCGTCAGATCACGGTGATCAACCGCAGCGCCGATCGCGGCGAGGCGCTGGCCGTGCGGTTCGGCGGCCGGGCGCTCGGCTGGAGCGATCTGCCCGCCGCCGTCGCCGCGTCCGACGTCGTGGTGTCCTCGACCCTGTCGGACGGCCACGTGATCGAGGCGGCCTGGCTCGAGAGCGGCCGTCGCCGCGTGCTGGTGGACCTGGCGCTTCCCCGCGACGTCGACCCGGCTTGCGCGGACGTCGAGGGCGTGACGCTGCTCAACGTGGACGACCTCGAGGAGGCCGTGCGCCGCAACATCTCGCTGCGCGAGGGCGAGTCGGAGCGTGCGCGGGAGATCGTCGTCGAGGAGGCCGAGTCGTTCCGCCGCTGGGTGGCGGAGCTGGAGGTCGTGCCGGCCATCGCATCGCTGCGCGCGCGGGCGGAGGAGATCCGCTCCTCCGAGCTCGAGCGGATCGCCGGACGCTGGGAGGGGCTGACCGACGCCGACCGCGACCGGCTGGACGCGGTCACCCGGGCGATGCTGAACAAGCTGCTGCACCGGCCGACGGTGCGCCTCAAGGAGCTGGCGGCCGTCGGCGAGGAGCGACCCTACGCCGATGCCATGAGCGATCTGTTCGGGCTCGAGCCGGCGCCGCCGGCGCGATGATCCGGGTGGGCACCCGGCGCAGCCGGCTGGCGCTCGCCCAGGCGCGGCTGGTTGCGGCAGAGCTGAACGGCGCCGAGCTGGTCGAGATCGACACGGCCGGCGACCGCCGGCGCGACCTCCGGTTCGAGCAGATCGGCGACGGCCGCGGAGTCTTCACCCGCGAGATCGAGCGGGCGCTGCTGGCCGGCGAGATCGACGTGGCAGTGCACAGCGCGAAGGATCTGACCGGCGAGATGCCCGACGGCCTGGTGATCGGCGCGATCCCGCAGCGCGAGGACGCGCGGGACGCCTGCTGCGGCCCGTTCGGCTCCCTGGCCGAGCTGCCGCCCGGGACACGCGTCGGCACGTCGTCGGCACGCCGGGCCGCCCGGCTTGGCGAGCTCAGGCCCGACCTCGAGGTGGTGCCGCTTCGGGGCAACGTCGACACCCGCCTGCGCAAGCTCGACGACGGCGATGCCGAGGCCATCGTGCTGGCCGCCGCGGGGCTGCTGCGGCTCGGGCTGGGCGAGCGGATCGGCTTCCTGTTCGACCCGGCCGAGTTCGTCCCGGAGGCCGGCCAGGGAGCGCTGGCCGTCCAGGTGCGGGCCGGCGAGGAGCAGCTGGTCGCGACGCTCGACCACGGTCCTTCGCGGGAGCTGGTCGAGGCCGAGCGCGCCCGGGTCGCGGAACTGGGCGGCGGCTGCACGGTGCCGGTGGCGGCGCACGCCTGGCACGAGGACGGCGAGATGCGGATGCGCACCTGGACGGCCGCATGACGGTCTACCTGGTCGGCGCGGGGCCGGGCGACCCGGGGCTGCTGACGCTCCGCGGCAGGGAGCTGCTGGAGCGCTGCGACGCGCTGGTCTACGACCGGCTGGCCGATCCGCGGATCGTGGCCATGGCCCGGGCCGGCGCCGAGCTGCACGACGCCGGCAAGCAGTCGGGCCGCCACACGATGACGCAGGAGCAGATCAACGGCCTCCTGGTCGACCTGGGCGGGCGTCACCAGACGGTGGTCAGGCTCAAGGGCGGCGACCCGTTCATCTTCGGGCGCGGTGGTGAGGAGGCGCTGGCGCTGGACGCCGCGGGCATCGCCTGGGAGGTCGTGCCCGGCATCTCGTCGGCCTACGCCGTGCCCGCCTATGCGGGCATCCCGGTCACCCAGCGGGCCACGGCTGCGCAGGTCACGATCGTCACCGGCCACGAGGATCCGGGGAAGCCGGGCACCGATCTCGACTGGCCGCACCTGGCGCGGACGCCGGGCACGCTGGTCTTCCTGATGGGCGTGTCGTCGCTGGAGGCGAACATGGCCCGGCTGCTCGCCGAGGGCCTGGCACCGGCGACGCCGGCCGCGGTCATCGCCTCGGGCACCCGGCCCGACCAGCGCACCGTCCTGGGCACGGTCGCCACCATCGCGGCGGCGGCCGCCCAGGCGGCCATCCGGCCGCCCGCGATCACGCTCGTCGGCGAGGTCGCCGCCCTCCACGACCGGCTCTCCTGGTTCGAGCGGCGGCCGCTGTTCGGGCGGCGGGTGGTGGTCACCCGGGCCCGAGCACAGGCCAGCGGCCTGGCAGCCCGGCTGGGCGAGCTGGGTGCGAACGTCCTGGAGGCGCCGGCGATCACGCTCGAGGAGCTGCCCTTCCAGGCGCCCGACCTGGGCGCGTACGAGATCGTCTGCCTGACGTCCGCCAACGGGGTCGAGCGGCTGCTCGCCGGTGACGTGCGGGCGCTGGCGGGCGTGACCGTCGCCGCCGTGGGGTCGGCAACCGCCGGCGCCCTCCGCCGGCGGGGCATCGAGCCCGACGTGCTTCCGCAGCAGGCCGTGCAGGAGTCGCTGCTCGAGGCGCTCGGGGACGTCGCCGGACGGCGCGTGCTGATCGCGACGGCGGAGGGCGCACGGGACGTGCTGGCCTCCGGCCTGCGTGAGCGCGGAGCGGAGGTCGACGAGCTCGCGCTCTACCGCACCGTGCGCGAGCCGGTCGACGCCGAGCTGGTGCGGTCGGCCGACCTGGTGACCTTCACCTCGTCATCCACGGTGACGAACGTGCTCGATGCGATGGACGGGGACGACCTCCCGGACCTCCGGGCCGTCTCGATCGGGCCGGTCACGTCGGGCACGCTGCGCGAGCGAGGGGTCGAGCCGGTGGCCGAGGCCGACCCGCACGACGTGGACGGCCTGGTCGCCGCCGTCCTCGCCGTCGCCGCTGGGTAGAGTCAGCGCATGCCGCCGTTCGTCACGTTCCTCTCGGACTTCGGTGCCGGCGACCAGTTCGCCGGGATCTGCCACGGCGTGATCAACCGGGTCTGCCCGGAGGCCGTCGTCATCCACCTTGGCCACGGCATCGAACCCCAGTCCGTGGGACAGGCCGCGCGGATCCTGGCCGGTGCGGTGCCGTACCTGCCGGTCGGCGTGCACATGGCGGTGGTCGACCCCGGAGTCGGGTCGCAGCGCCGGGGCGTCTTGCTGCGGTCGGCCGACGACAGGCTGTTCGTCGGTCCGGACAACGGACTGCTGGTGCCCGCGGCGGAGGCCTGCGGCGGCATCCGGCTGGCGGTCGAGCTCACCAATCGCGCCTACATGCTCGACCAGGTGTCGCACACGTTCCACGGCCGCGACGTGTTCTCGCCGGTCGCCGGCCACCTGGCCGGCGGGCTCGATCCGCTGGAGCTGGGACCGGAGGTCGATGCGGCGACGCTGGTACGGCCGCAGCTGCTCGGATTCGAGCGCGACGGCACCGTGCTGGGCGCGATCGTCCAGCACATCGACCGGTTCGGCAACGTCCAGCTGTCCGCGGGCAGGGACGCCGTGGCCGACGTCTTCAGGGCCGGCGGCGTGGCCGAGGTGGAGGCGCTCGACGACCGCTACCTGGCGGTCTGTGCCGACACGTTCGCGGACGTCCAGCGCGGCGAGCTGGTGCTCTACGAGGACTCCGAGCAGCGGCTCTCGATCGCCATCAACAGGGGCGATGCGGCCGAACTGCTCGATCTGACGGCGGGGAGCCCCGTGCGGATCGAGTTCGCGCCGACGATCGACGCGTGACCGATTACCGGCTTGACGCAGGCGCCACGAAGTGATGAGATACGAGCTACCAGCGGCCTTCGCGGAGCGGTAGCACCGTCCCGGAGGCCGCTTCCTCGTCCAAAGCCCCTGCGATACACTGGCCGCCGCGGCGAGGTAGCTCAGTTGGTAGAGCACGCGACTGAAAATCGCGGTGTCGCTGGTTCGATCCCGGCCCTCGCCATCCGCACCAGGAGCCATGCTCTACCTCTGGAAGGATGGTCCCCGTACCGCCCGTGGGAAGCGGATGGGAATCGCGCCGTGTCTTCCAGGGTCACGCCGAGGACACGTTGGCAGTCCGTTCCATCGCGGTCAGCCAGCGTGGCGGCTGCGCCGGATCTCGACGCCCAAGTTACCGCCATAGGCCCGGTCTGTGCCACGCTGCCAACCTGAACGCCGATCACATTTCCTCGGGCTCTTGGGGGTGCCGTCAGGGGCCGTTGTCCGGGCGCACCCGTCGCGAGCGCTCAGCGCCCGCGGGTGTCGCGGATCCGGCGTCCGCCCATGACGACGGCGAGGGTGGTCGTGACCCAGACGATCAACGTCGCCTCGAGATACGCCGCGCCGTGGATGGAGATGCCGGAGACGATCAGGTTGACGATGAACAACGACACGATCGTCGAGGCCAGGGCAAGCAGCCCGGCGATCGCAACCGACGGGTTGCGGACGAGCACCTTCAATGCGAGGAAGTTGACGACCATGTTGACGATCCAGAAGACGATCGTCGCTTCGACGAGTGCGGTTGTGCTCGCGGTGAAGTTGTCGAGCAGAGCGTCGCTCAGCGCGAGTCCGACGGCGATGCCGATCAGGATGGCGGCGAAGCGGATGCCAATGCGCCGAAACATGCCGCCAGCCTAGCGTAGCCTGCATACAGAACGGCGGCATGGCGGCCATGGGCGTCGCCAGATCCTGGTCTCGACCACATGGCCGATTGCCGGGAACCACACACCCCAAGTCCGAAACCTCGCGACCTCAGGACAGCCCGCGATCGACATCGACGGCATCGTCTCATTCAACTGACGCCCACTCATCGCCAGCCGAAGCTGTCGATCACCTGCGGGCGGCGGCGGATCCGCCGCCCGTTGTCGGGGTTGGAAGTCACCCGCGTCGTAGGAGCAGTTGGGAGACCTGTCCGAAGGGTACGACGAGGTACACGGCGATGCCGAGGTAAACGCAGACCGCCGAGGACCGGGAAGGCGATTCCGATGAGGATCGCGATCACGTAGGCGGCTACGACGGGTAGCATCCGCTTCTGCTCCTGGCGCACGTCGTCGTCATCGCTCTGCGTGTAGAGGTGTTCGCGGTCGGCGTACTCGTCCAGCGCGAATCCCATCAGCCGGATCGCGAGCAGGGTGAGCCCGTACATGGTGACGAACACGCGCTCGCTGGATGGTTCGCGCAGCGCCTCGCCGACCAGCCCGGTTGGGAACGGCAGGAAGGTGACGACGAGCAGGAGCAGCAGGTTGAGTCGCAGGAAGATCGAATCGGTGCGCTCGAGCCGATCGGTCAGCGCGGTGTGGCCGAGCCACGCCGCGCCGATCGTCAGGAAGCTGACGATGTAGGCGACGAACGACGGCCAGATATGCAGCACCTGGTGCAGCGGTGAGCCGGGTGGGTGGATCGCGAAGTCCAGGACCAGCAGCGTGATCGCGATCGCGAACACGCCGTCGCTGAACGCCTCCATCCGGCCCTTGCCCGAGCGATCGCCGCGCCCGTGTCGTGCGTCCGCCCGACATCGTCGACCCAGCTAGCACTTGGAACTGGTGGCGTCCGTGAAGCTCTTGACCGAGCTCGTCACCGCCGCCACGTCAACCCCGATCGCGGCGATCTGACTCGTCGACGGGCTCGACGGGAGCGCCTTCACCGCGCTGGACAGTGTGTCGACCGACGAGCTTGATCGCGCTCGTCTCGCTCGGGAAGTCAGACTTGGCGGAGTTGACCAGCGCCGTCGCATCGCTTTGGATCGTGGTCAGCTGCGACTGCAGACTGCTGATATCGCTGCTGGACGTCGGCACCGACAACCCCTGAACGTCGCTCTGGAGGGTGCTCCGATCAGAGCAGTACGCCGGCTTGCTACTACTACCTCCGCAACCCGCCGCTACCAGCGCGACGACGGCGAACAGCGCCAGAGATACCGACGCACGACTCGTGTTGCCTCGCGGCACGACGCCGGTGATCCCCCCGAACATCCGCCAACTGGTGACTCTCGACCCGATGCCGCTCATAGCCGTCTCCCTCGCCGTCGATTCTCGGCCCCGATCGGTCGCTGAGTGGTGCGTTTCGTTGCCTGCCGACAAGTGGCCAACATACAGGAAGGGATCGTCACGCCCACTGCCCGGCCTCGCATCCGCAAGACCCCACACCTGGCCTGCGGTATGTCCGTAGCACCGTGCAGAGCCGACCCGATCGCGGACAATCAAGTGGCACCGGCGATCTTGCGCCGGGTACGGTGGGGATGCCGCGGGTGAACAGGACGTACGTGCACCTTGTCAAGGCCGATATGCCGGAGCCGCCGACCGTATTCTCCCGGCCGGTGAACGGTGGGAAGGATGTGGGCAACAGCTGCGCCGAGGTGGGCTGAGAGAAGCCGGCCGCTGGGCAGGCAGAATCGGCAGCTGGAGGAGACTTCCAGCTAGCCCGAGACGGATCGAGATCGAACTGGGAAACCGAAAATCGCGGTGTCGCTGGTTCGATCCCGGCCCTCGCCACTCGCGACCTCGTCGCCCCTATCGCGTCGTCGGGGACGCCGGTATGATCGGGCCATGGCGCGGCTCCACCGTGGTCATCTGTCCGTTGTGCTGGCCTGTGCGTCGTTGGTGACGGCGACGCTGGGCGGCGCGGCCGCCTCCGCGGCGACGCTGCCGACCACCCAGGAATGCGCCGCGCCCGGCGCGAATCCGCCACCGCCGTCATTCTCGCAGTGGCCGCAGGTGGTGCTGATCGCGTTCGAGAACAAGGATCCGAATTACGTCCTGCCGGGCGGCGCCCATGACGGCCAGGGCGTGCTCGGCAACCCCAAGGCGAAGTACTTCACGCAGCTCGCGGCGGACTGCGGGCAGGTCGTCAACTACCACGCGATCGGCTACCCGTCGCTGCCCAACTACATCGCCCAGACCGCCGGCATGATCCCGGCCTACATCGCCAGCAAGGGCGGCGGGCTGGGCCGCGACTGCCGGTGGACGCCGGGCCAGACGTCCAACAAGTGCCACGTCACCTACGCCGACTCGCCGGGCCTGTTCCACCAGCTGGGCGCGACCGGCTGGCTGAGCACGCAGGCCTCGATGACGGTGAACTGCGAGCACGGCGACGACGCAAACGGGCTGTATGTCCAGCGCCACAACCCGGCGACCTATTTCGACGACCTGAACGGCGTCTCGGCCGGCGGTGCACCGACCTCGCTCGCCTGCCCCGGCGGCAACCTGGGGATGACGTCGTACACGGCAGAGGACGTGCCGTTCCCGAACCCCTTCGTCACGCACAGCACCTTCACGTGGGTGACCCCTGACCTGTGTGACGACGGGCACTCGAAGCTCGCGTCCTGCTTCTCGACCAACCTGGTCGCCAACGCCGACCACTTCCTGCAGGGCTTCCTGCCGCAGCTGCTGGCGACGCCGGAGTACCAGCAGGGACGGATGGCGATCTTCCTGTGGTGGGACTCCGACGTCCACGCGCCCAAGAACGGCGCCGGCGGCGGCCCGAACATCGTCCCGCTGATCGTGTTGTCGAAGAACACGCCCGCCGGCTCGGTGGTCACCGGCGGGGTGCCCGGCAACTGCACGCCGGCCTCCGACTGCACCGGCGCGGTGCCCAACCACTACAGCCTGCTGCGCACCATCGAGGACATGACGGAGCCGTCCCCGGTGCCGTACCTCGGGCACGCCGGCGACATCGGCCAGGTCGACCTGCGCAAGGCGTTCAACCTCTGCAACACCGGCGTCATCGACGGCTGCTGACGCCGTCGGGCCCTCACCGGTCTGCGCGCTCTGCGACCTCCCCAAGCTGGCAAATCCATCGGCGCTCATCCGGCTCCAGCACGGCCAGCAGCGGGTGATCCAGCACCACGCGATGTGTCAGCTTTGGCAGCCGGCGGTGTAGCGTTGCGCCATGCCCAGTCCGATCGACAGCGCCGTAGCAGAGCTCGAGGCGAAGGCGACCGCCTTCGTCCGCGAGAACCGGCTGCCCGGCCTGGCCGCCGGGGTCGTCCATGAGGGCGAGCTGGTCTGGTCGGGCGCCCCCGGCTTCGCCGACGTCGCCTCCCGCCGCCCCGGCGACACCGGGACGCTCTACCGGATCGCCTCGATCACCAAGACCTTCACCGCGACGGCGATCATGCAGCTGCGCGACGAGGGCCGCCTGCACCTGGACGACCCGGTGGTTGCGCACCTGCCCGAGCTGCGCGCAGCGGGCAGCCCGTTCGGCGCGATCGAGACGGTCACCATCCGCCGGCTGCTCTCGCACGAGTCGGGCCTGATGGGCGACCCGCCGGGCGCCGACTGGTCGGAACTGGTGTACGAGGGCGATCCGGCGGCGAACCTCGCGCGGGCCGCCGAGATCGCGACAACGGTGCCGCCCAGCACGCAGCAGAAGTACTCGAACATCGGCTTCCAACTGCTGGGCGAGATCGTCGCGCGCGCCTCGGGCACGCCGTACGCGCAGCGTGTGCGGGAGACGATCCTCGACCCGCTCGGCCTCGCCGCGACCTCGTTCGAGCCGCTGGCCGGCGAGCTCGCGGCACGGTGTGCGACCGGCTACGCCGCCCGCGGCTTCAGCGACGACCTCCAGCGGTCGCCGGCGATGCCGGCGATCGAGGCCGAGGGTGGCCTGTGGTCGTGCGTGGGGGACCTGGCGCGGTGGATCTCCGCGCAGTTCACCGAGGACGTGCTGCCGGCGGCGACGCTGGCCGAGATGCACCGGCCGCGCTACCTGGGGGACGAGGCTTGGACGGAGGCCTGGGGCATCGGCTGGTACGCGGTGCGGCGCGAGTCCGGGATCTGGGTGCAGCATTCGGGCGGGCTCCACGGCTTCACCAGCAACGTGTGCTTCGACCCGAAGCAGAAGGTCGGGGCGATCGTGGTCGTCAACGGTGACTCGTCGCCGTCCGGCATCTGCATGGATCTCGCCGAGATCGGACGGCGTGCGGTCTCGGCTGCCCCGCGGCCGATCGAGGCGCCGGCGCCGCTCCCGCCCGAGTGGAAGACGCTGCTCGGCCTCTACGCCGACCCCGAGTACGCGCTGCTCGTCCGCGTCGAGTGGCGCGACGGCAAGCTCAGCCTGCTGGCCGCCGGCGAGGACGAGTGGCGGCCGACGCTGGCGCCGACGCAGACGCCCGATCGGTTCCTGGTCAGCCCCGGCGTTCGCGAGTCCGGCGAGGCGTGCGTCTTCCACCGGCGGCCGGACGGCCGCGTCGCGTCGATGATGCTCGCCAGCACCTCGCTGCGCCGGCTCGACCCGGTCGACGAGGGCTGAGGGGCCTGCTCAGTCG
Source organism: uncultured Actinomycetes bacterium (assembly GCA_963720885.1). Classification (GTDB taxonomy): domain Bacteria; phylum Actinomycetota; class Thermoleophilia; order Gaiellales; family JAICJC01; genus DATLLN01. Next base: position 231,913 of record CAVRGW010000004.1, read on the forward strand.
CCGCAGGTCTGGACGGCGGAGGCGCCGTTCGCGCCCAGCACCGACTCGAGCACCGACAGCACGCGAGGGTCGAACATCGTGCCGGCGCCCGTTCGCAGCTCGGCCAGCGGCTCGTCGACGTCCGGGCGGACATGCAGCGAGACGTAGGACTCGGCGACCAGGATGATCCGCGCACCGAGCGGGATCGCTTCGCCGGCCAATCCGTCCGGGTAGCCGCTACCGTCGAAATGCTCGTGGGTGGCGCGGACGATGGCCCGCACCTTCTCGAACAGCGGGCTGGGGCCGAGCATGTCGGCCGACCGCAGCGGATGGGTGCGCACGACGGCCCACTCCTCGTCGGTCAGCGGCTCGCTCTTGGTGATGATCTCGTCGGGGATCGCCGACATCCCCAGGTCGCGGAACCGGCAGGCGGTGCCCAGCTGGGTGAGCTCGGTGCCGGCGAGGCCCATGGCCTGGCCCAGAGCGCGCACCAGCGACTCGACCTCGCCCTCGTCCGAGGTCTGCTCGGACGTGTGGCGCACCGCCTCGGTGGCCGGCGGGGCCGCCGCCGCGGCCAGCCGCGACAGGCGGGAGGAGACGAACGACGCCGGGATCCACTGGCCCTGCTCCATCGCGACGAAGGCGAACCGCAGCACGCGCTGCTGGTCGACCACGAAGAGTCCGTCACGGCGCCGCTTCTTGCGCAGCTTGCGACCCTCGACGAGGCCCAGCGCCTGCGACGCCTCACCGCGCGGATCGGTCAACCAGCGGGCCGTTTGCGCCGCGGCCAGCGACTTCGCCAGCGACGAGTCTCCGGGCGAAACGACCACCAGCTCGCTGGCGGAGCGCTGCATCAGGCCGCCCAGCTCGCGCAGCATCGAGGCCCGGGGATCGTCGCCGGGAGCGTCCTCGACCAGCGCAAGCACAGCAGGGGCATGACCGACGAGCTCGTCGATCGCCACGGGCTGACCCCCTTCCACCGAGATCAGGCGGAAGGGCGCGATCGGTGCGTCAAGCTGCGGCTGCGTCCTGCTCATCCTCACCGGTCTCCGAGACGTCGACGGAGTGGACGGTGGTGGTGATATGCCCGGTCCGCTCGGCCGCCTGGATCAGCGATGTCCTGGCCTGCTCGAAGGACGCCAGCATCTGAGCCTGGGCCTGGGACGCGCTGGCCAGCAGCTCGTCGGCCTCGCGGCGGGTGGACTCGGCCTCCGACAGGATCTCGGCAGCCCGGGCCTCGGCCTGCGCCTCGCGCTCGGCCAGCACCCGCTGGAGCTTGCCCAGCTCGGCATCCCGCTCAGCCTCGGCCCGCGACGACAGATCGTCGCGCTGCCGCTCGGCGTCGGCGATGATCCGCTCGGCGTGAGCCTGCACCTCCTCGAGGTGCTGCTCGCCGGCGCTCGCCGCCTCGTCGACCAGCCGCTGCCGCTCGGCGATGATCTCCTCGACCTCGAGCTTGCTCGCATCGCGGACGCGCTGAAGCTCGCCGTCGACGAACGCCTGCAGTGCGGCGATCGTGGTGTCGACCGCGGCGGCGAGGCCGCTCAGGTCGGCGACCGGGCGCTCGGCGAAAACCGGGTCGGCGATCGACACCGTCGGCGCCTCGACCGTCCAGGTCTGGACGTGCGGCTCCTGCTCCGGCTGCTCCTCGGCGACGGGCTCCTCCGCGAACGACCGCTCCGCGGCCACGTGCTCGGGCTCCTCCTCCGCCACGGGCTCGTCGGCCGTGAAGTGCTCCTCCTCGGCGTACTCGACCGGCTCGGCGTCCTCGATCGGCTCGGCGTCCGCCTCGGGCGCCTCGTCCTCCTCGATCGCCACCGGCGCCGCCCAGCCCTGCTCCTGCTCCTGCTCCTGCTCCTGCTCCTGCTCGTCCGCCACGACCTCGAACTGCTCGTCCTGCTGCTCCGCAGCGGGCTCGTCGGCGACGGGGGTCTCGTCGGCGACGGGAGTCTCGTGCTGCTCCGCCGGGGCGGCGACAGGGTCGGACGCCAGGGCGTCGGCGACGGCGGCCAGGTACTCGTCGACCTCCTCGGGGTTGTACCCGGTGGGGGTCAGCGAGAACGAGGCGTTGCGAATGTCGCCGGGATCGGCGGCGGACAGATCGTCGGCCAGGTCACCCAGGAAGCGGTCGACCTCCTCAGGGTTGTACCCGGTCGGCGTGAGCGAGAACGAAGCGTTGCGAATGCTCGCCGGATCGACCATGTGGAGATTCCTCCTCGAGTGCAGCGGACTACAGCGGACGGGAAAGGTGAAAGGGGGTCTTCCGTCCGTCCCAGCAGGGACGTCAGTTGCCTTATCGGCGTTCTCGCAGATCCCTTGAGCATCTCTGGGGATCCCCGCCGTGCGGCACGATCGCGTACGATCTCGCGGCGTGAATCCTCGCCTGCAAGCCTCGAGCGATCCGCGGCCCGTCGGCGTGATCGGTGCGGCGCTCGACCTCGGGTCGGGCAGGCGCGGCGTGGACATGGGTCCGTCCGCGATCCGCTACGCCCAGCTGGGCGAGCGGGTGGCGGCGCTGGGCCACGTCGTCCACGATCACGGCAACGTCAGCACGGGCATGGTGGAGGCGCTGGACGAGGGCGATCCCACCGCCCGCTACTGGTCGGCGATCCGCCGCACCTGCGAGGAGCTCGCCGACCGCGTCGCCGGGTCGGTCGCGGACGGCGAGATGCCGCTGGTGCTGGGCGGCGACCACTCGATCGCGATCGGGACGCTGGGCGGGCTGGCCCGGGCGTTCGGCGGCCCCGGCGGCGTCGTCTGGCTGGACGCGCACACCGACATCAACTCGCCGTCCACCTCGCCCAGCGGCAACGTCCACGGCATGCCGCTGTCGGTGGCGCTCGGCCTGACCGGCGACCAGCGGTTCGAGGACCTCCCGTGGCCGGTGCCGATGGCCGACGACGCCCGCACCGTGCTGGTCGGCATCCGCAGCGTCGATCGCGGCGAGCGCAGCCAGCTGCGGCGTGTCGGCGTCCACGTGTTCACGATCGCCGACATCGACCGGCTGGGCATGCGCGCCGTGATGGAGCGGGCGATCGAGCTCGCGGCGGGTGGCGCGTTCCTCCACGCATCCTTCGACATGGACGTGCTCGACCCCGACCAGGCACCCGGCGTCGGCACGCCGGTGCGCGGCGGCATCACCTACCGCGAGGGCCACCTGGCGATGGAGATGCTGGCCGAGAGCGGGCTGATGAGCTCGCTCGAGCTGGTCGAGGTGAACCCGATCCTGGACGAGCGCAATGCCACCGGCAGCCTGGCGGTCGAGCTCGCGCTCTCGGCCCTCGGCGCCCGGATCCTCTGATCAGGGGATTCCCCGATGCCGTCCGGCCCGCGGTGGCGGAAGCTCGGCGGCGTCAAAGGAGGCTTGCGATGAGACGTATGCGGTGGATTCTGGCGACGCTCGCGATCGCCGCGGCCATGCTGGTGCCAGGCACGGCGTCGGCGGCGCCCGGGACGTGGAAGCGGGTGACGACGATGCCTGTGGGGTACCTGGCCTACGCCGACGCCGCCCGCGGCGCCGACGGCAGGCTGTACGTCGTCGGCGGCCAGAGCTACGACGCATCGAACGCGGCGGTGCACGCCGAGATGTATGCGTTCACACCGGCGACGGCGGACTGGCAGCGGCTCGCCGATCTGCCGGCGCCGCGGGAGAACCTCGCCGTCGTGTCGCTCGGCGGGCTCCTGTACGCGATGGGCGGAGAGGGCGCCTCGTACAACCCGCGTGCCGAGGCCTGGTCGTACGACCTGGCGACGAACCGGTGGCACGCGATCGCGCCGCTCCCGGCGCCCCGGACAGAGCTGCATGCAGTGGTCTCCGGCGGCCGGATCTACGCGTTCGGCGGATGGGACGGCAGCCGGGTGACGAGCACCGTCTGGCGCTACGACCCGGCCCCGAACAGCTGGTCCAGGCTGGCGACGATGCCCAGCGTCCGGCTCGGGTTCGCCGCCGCGGCAGGCAGTGACGGCCGGATCTACGTTGTCGGCGGATACGTGACCGGGGACTTCTTCCACGGCCTGCAGCGTGTCGACGTCTTCAACCCGGCTGCCGGCACCTGGTCGAGGGGACGCCCGATGCCGACCGGCCGCAGCCTGCTCGAGCTCGTCCGTGGCGCGGACGGCAAGCTGTACGCGATCGGCGGGTGTTGCGACGAGACCTACGAGGAGCACTTCCTCGGGGTGCCGACGGTCGAGGCGTACAACCCGGCCACCCGCAGCTGGGCGGCGAAGGCGCCGATGCCGAGCCAGTTCGGCTCGGGCGTGTATGGCCTGTCGGCGGCGCTCGCCCGGAACGGCAAGATCTACACGTTCGGCGGTGAGCCGACCAGCGGTGAGGACTGGCCGTACAGCGACGAGGTGGACGCGTTCACTCCGTAGGCTCGTCCTCGTAGTACACGGTACCTGCCAGCTCGTCGGGCAGGTACTGCTGGTCGACCTGTCCGCCCGGGTAGTCGTGCGGATACTTGTAGCCGGCGCCGTGTCCCAGCTTCTTCGCACCGGAGTAGCTGGCGTCGCGAATCGGCTTTGGCGGCCGCATCGTCCCGCGGTCGCGGACGTCCTCCATCGCCTTCCCGATGGCGCGGTACGAGGCGTTCGACTTCGGCGCGCGGGCCAGGTACGCCGCGCCCTGCGAGAGGTTGATGCGCGCCTCCGGCAGGCCGACGAACTCGACGGCCCGGGCGACGGCGACCGCCACCTGGATCGCCTGCGGGTCGGCGTTGCCGATGTCTTCGGAGGCGAACACGATCATCCGCCGGGCGATGAACTTGGGATCCTCGCCGCCGGAGATCATGACGGCCAGGTAGTAGATCGCGGCGTCGGCGTCGGAGCCGCGCATGCTCTTGATGAAGGCCGACGTGACGTCGTAGTGGTGGTCGCCGCCCTTGTCATAGAGCAGCGGCCGCTTGCGGGCGGCGTCGATCACGTGCTGCTCCGTGACGGTGCCCCCGGCGGCCGCAGCCACCGCCGCGTCCAGGATGTTCAGCGCGTTTCGGGCGTCGCCCCCGGCCGCCTTCGCGATCTGCGCGCGCAGGTCATCGGCCAGCTCGACCCCAAGCACGCCTTCGCCGCGGCGCAGGATCTCGGTGACGCCCTCGACGCCGAGCGGCACCAGCTCGAACAGCGCGCACCGCGACAGCAGGGCCGAGTTGACCTCGAAGTACGGGTTCTCTGTGGTCGCGCCGATCAGCGTGATCAGCCCCGACTCGACAGCCGGCAGCAGCGCGTCCTGCTGCGCCTTGTTGAACCGGTGGATCTCGTCGAGGAAAAGAATCGTCTGCTGGCCGCCGGCACCCAGCCGGTCGGTGGCCTCCGCGATCACCCGGCGGACGTCGCCGATCCCCACCTGGACGGCGGACAGCTCCTCGAAGTGGGCCTGGGTGGTGTGGGCGACGATCCGCGCCAGCGTGGTCTTGCCGGTGCCGGGCGGGCCGTAGAAGATCATCGAGCCGACGCGATCGGCCGCGATCGCCCGTCGCAGGGCGCTGTCCGGCCCCACGACCTGCTGCTGGCCGACGAACTCGTCCAGGGTCGCCGGCCGCATGCGCTGCGGCAGGGGCGCCACGGAGCCCAGCCGCTGCTCGGCCGAATCTGCGAAAAGGTCGCTGCTAATGAGCGAAATCTATACTGGGAGCATGAGCAGCTCGGAGCAGGCGCAGGTGCGTCTCGGAGGGATGGCCCTGCGCAACGGCGTGCTCGTGCAGGGGCCGGACCATTGGGCCGCCGCTGTGCGGACCCCCGACGGCGAGATCCGGATGGCGTCCGGCCGCAAGCCCGAGCTGCCGGCGCCGGCGTTGGGCGTGCCCGGACTGCGCGGCGTGCTTCGCGTCGCCGAGGCCATCTACCTGCTGCCGTTGGTACGCCGCCGGCTGCCGGAGGCCCGGCTGCCGATGGAGGGCGCCACCACCGCCGGAGCGCTGGCGGCGTCGCTCGTCCTCACCCGCGTGCTGCGCGCCGGCCGCGTGCGGCCGCTGACCGCCGAGGTCGCCGGCGCGGGGATCTCGCTGCTGCCGGCGCTGGCGTCGCTGCGCAGCTCGCAGCTGGCGCGCTACCACGGCGCCGAGCACAAAGCGATCGGCGGCTACGAGCGCGGCGCGGACGCCGAGGAGCAGAGCACGGAGCATGAGCGCTGCGGCTCGCACCTGGTGGCGCCGATGCTCGCCGCGACCGTGGCCGGCAACGCGCTGGTGTCCCGGCTGCCTGCCGCCCGCCGCGGCCCGGCCCGGCTGGCCGTCAGCTTCGCCGCGGTCGGGATCGCCACCGAGACCTTCGGGTGGATCCAGCGCAATCGCCAGAGCCGTGTCGCGCAGATGATGCTGCGGCCGGGGTTCGCGCTGCAGCGCTCGGCGGCCACGCGCGAGCCGACCGCAGAGGAGCTTGAGGTCGCCCGCACTGCGCTCGACGAGGTGCTACGGCTCGAGGATTCGGGCGGCCGGCCCTAGGCGGCGCCACGATGCGGGGGTACGGTTGTAGAGAATGCTCGACGTTCTGGGTCAGATGCTGAGCGACATTCTCAACGCGTTGCATGCGTTTCTGTTGACCTGGTTCATTCCGTTGTGCTTCGCGCTGCTGGTGTTCCTGACGTGGAAGCTCGTCCGCGCGATACCCAGCACGAAGCCGAAGACGATCGATCCCAAGTCCAACTCCAGCGTGCGCTGGGAGGACGTCGCCGGCGTCGAGGAGGCGCGGGCGGAGCTCGAGGAGATCGTGGAGTTCCTGCGCGACCCGCGGCGCTTCCAGAAGCTCGGTGCGCGCGTGCCCAAGGGCGTGCTGCTGTACGGCCCGCCGGGCACCGGCAAGACGCTGCTGGCGAAGGCCGTAGCCCACGAGTCGGGCGCGAACTTCTACTTCCAGAGCGCGTCGTCGTTCGTCGAGATGTACGTCGGGCTGGGCGCCGCCCGCATCCGCAAGCTGTTCGAGACGGCGCGCAAGAACCAGCCGGCGATCGTGTTCATCGACGAGCTCGATGCCGTCGGCACGTCGCGCACCGGCGGCGGGCAGAACCGCGAGCACGACCAGACGCTGAACCAGTTGCTGGTCGAGCTGGACGGGTTCGAGGAGAGCCAGCAGCTGATCGTGATGGCGGCGTCCAACCGACTCGAGGATCTCGATACGGCGCTGCTCCGGCCCGGCCGGTTCGATCGCCAGATCCACGTCTCGCCGCCCGACCTGTCCGGCCGCGAGGAGATCTTCGGCGTCCACACCCGAGGCAAGCCGATGGCGGCCGACGTGCAGCTGTCGGCGATCGCACGCCAGACGTCGGGGCTGACCGGCGCCGACCTGGCCAACATCTGCAACGAGGCGGCGATCGCCGCCGGCCGCCGCGGCGCCCAGGAGCTCGAGCAGCAGGACTTCAACTTCGCGGTCGAGCGGGTCGTCGCCGGCCTGCAGCAGCGCAAGCTGATCACGGACAAGGAGAAGCGCGTCATCGCCTATCACGAGGCCGGCCACGCGCTGGTCGCCCGGCTGATGAGCGAGGACATCCACAAGGTGACCATCGTGCCCCGTGGGCGCGCGCTCGGCTTCATGATGAGCCTGCCCGAGGAGGATCGCTACGTGCTCTCCAAGGACGAGCTCGAGGACTGGCTGAAGGTCACGCTGGCGGGCCGCGCCGCCGAGCAGGTGGTGTTCGGCCGGATCACCAACGGCGCCGCGAATGACCTCGACCGGGCGACGGCGATCGCCCGTTCGATGGTGTTCGACTGGGGCATGGGCCGCACCACACAGTCACAGCAGGTGCGCGCCGACAACTACGCGTTGTCCGAAGAGACGAAGCGGATGCGCGACGGAGAGCAGCGGGAGATCACCGACGAGGCCTACGCCGAGGCCGTGCAGCTGATCAGCCGCCATCGCTCGCACCTCGACCGGCTGGCTCAGGCGCTGCTCGAGCGGGAGACGCTCGACCGGCCCGACATCGACCGGCTGCTCGAGGGCCTCGAGCCAGAGTCGGACGCGTCGGGCCTGATCGGCGTCGCACTTCCGGACGATGACGACGTCACGCACGCCAACGGGAACGGCAACGGTGCCCTGGGGCTGCCGGAGCCGGTGTTCCGCGCCGGGAAGCCGGAGCAGCCCTCCTAGGGCGTGGTCGTGGTCGAGTCGGGCGCCTCGGCGTCCGTGGGCACTTCCTCGGCCTCGGAATCGACGGTCTCGCCCGCCGGCTCGTCGCCGCTCTTGGCGGCCATCTCGTCCTCCTTGGAGGAGATCCGCGAGCGGACGTCGCTGACCGATGCCACGAGGGAGTCGAGCGTGTCGGCGGCCTTCGCCCCCTCCAGCTGACCTTCCTGGTAGAGCCGGTGCGTCTCGCGGCCGAGGGCCACCAGCGCGTCCTTCTCCTCGCTCTTCAGGTTGCGGATCTGGATCTGGATCTGGCCCGTCTTGGCCGTCTCCTGGGTCTTGTCGACGACGGTGGTGGCGACGTCGGTCGCCTGCTGCTTGATCTTGTCGAGGAAACTCATGCGCTCCTCCTGTTGCTCGTTCGTGGGCTTTCCCCGCCGACTAGGATGGCGGCGGCATGCGAGCGCTGGAGGTGCATCATATCGGGCACGCCGTGCTGAACCTGGATGCTGCGGTGGCGCGGTACGAGACGCTGCTCGGCGCCAGGTGCGAGCACCGCGAGGTCGTACCCGAGCAGGGGGTGGAGGCGGCGTCGATGCTGGTCGGGAGCGACCGCATCGAGCTGCTCGCGGCGCTCGGCGAGGACACGCCGGTCGGGCGGTTCCTTGCGAAGCGCGGCCAGGGGATGCACCACATCGCCTACCGGGTGGACGGCATCGAGCAGGCCCTGGCGGACGCGGCAGCCGCGGGCTACGAGCTGATCGACGAGACGCCGCGGATCGGGCTGTTCGGGCTGCGGGTGGCGTTCATCCACCCCGATAGCGCCGACGGCGTGCTGGTCGAGCTGGTTGAGCCTTCGAGAAACGGAGCAGAGCATGGCTGAGACGGATGTCAGGGTCGAGATCGGGTTCGAGGGCGGGCTGATCCTCTCCATGAAGCTGGCCCAGGTGGAGTGGGCGAAGTTGGAGACGGCGCTCGACACCGGTGAGGACAGGGTCGCCCTCGCGGGGGAGGACACGACCACGCACGTGATGCTCAACCGCGTCTGCTACGTGAAGCATGAGTCGCACGTCGGGCGGATCGGCTTCTGAGATCGCTCCGCCGTCCCTGGCTCGACCGGCTGGTCGTGCCGTACACGACGGCCGGCAACTACGGTGTGCTGTGGGTGGTCGTCGGCGTCGCGGCGGGCCGTCCGCTGAAGACCGCGGCGACGGTGTGGGGCACCCTCGGCGCGAACTATGCCGTCAAGCTGCTGGTCGGTCGTGAGCGCCCGGCACCGGCGGACGCCGAGCCCCTGGTGCCGCTGCCGTCGTCCAGCTCGTTCCCGTCCAGCCACGCGGCGATGTCCACGGCCGCGGCGATCGTGCTGATCGAGGCGCGGCCGTCGCTGGCGCCCGTGTGGGTGGCGATGGCCGCGGCGATGGCGGCCAGCAGGGTCTACGTCGGCGCACACCACACGAGCGATGTCGCGGCCGGCGTGGCGCTGGGCGCGGTCACCGGCATGATCGCGGTGAGCGCCTGATGGCGACCCTCGGGCTGCTCGGGCTGCCGTGGTCGGGCGTGACGACAGTGATGCGGTGCCTCTGCGGGCAATCCGTCGCCCAGGATGCGAGCCAGGGTGTGGCCGACGTCCGCGACCCGCGTCTGGGTGCGCTGGCGGAGGTGTCCGAGTCGGCCAAGGTGGTGCCGGCGACGCTCGAGGTGGTCGATCTGACGCGGCTCGTCCGCGGCGCCAAGCGCGGCGAGGGGCTGGGGCCGGAGCTGTTGGCGCACATGCGCACGACGGACGCCGTGCTGCTGGTCGTCCGCTGCTTCCAGGACGAGGGCGTGGCCCATCCGTCCGGCAAGGTCGACCCGCTGGACGATGCCGAGACGGTGGAGCTGGAGCTGGTGTTCGCCGACCAAGCGGCGGTCGAGCGGCGGCTGGAGCGGACGAGCAAGCTCGCGAAGTCCGGCGACAAGGAGCTGGCGGCCGAGCGGGACGTGCTGGAGACGCTGGCGGCGGAGCTGGAGGAGGGCCGCCCGGCCCGGTCTCTGGACGTCGAGGTGCCCGAGGCGCTCGACCTGCTGACGGCCAAGCCGGCGCTGTACATCGCCAACGTCGACGAATCGGGCAACGAGGAGGCCGTCGAGCGGCTCCGGGCGTTCGGCGCCGAGCGGGGGATCGAGACGACGGCGCTGGACGCGAAGCTGGAAGCCGAGATCGCGGAGCTCGAGGCCGGAGATCGCGCGGCGTTCCTCGACGAGCTGGGCATCGAGCAGCCCGCGATCGAGCGGGTCGGCCTGGCCGCCTACACGGCGCTCGATCTGATCCCGTTCTTCACCACCGGACCGAAGGAGACGCGGGCGTGGACGATCCGCCGCGGCCAGAACGCCCAGGAGGCAGCCGGGCGGATCCACACCGATCTGGCGCGCGGCTTCATCCGCGCCGAGGTGATCGAGTGGGACAGGCTGGTCGAGGCCGGCTCCGAGGCCGAGGCGAAGCGCCGGGGCTGGATCCGCGTCGAGGGACGCGACTACGTCGTCCAGGACGGCGACACGCTGAACGTCCGGTTCAACGTGTGACGGGCGGCTACCCGCGCCAGCGCAGCAGCGCCACCCCGCTCCCAGGTCGTGGGCGGCGACGAACGCCCCCAGGATGAGCAGGCCAAGAAATGTGCTGAACGCCGGCATGAACCACCGGCTGCGGTACAGGCTACGCGGTTCCATCAGCATGGAACACCTCCTCGACCGACAGCTCGGCGTAGCGGGCCAGGGCGATGGCCAGCGGCAGCGACGGCGTGTGCCGCTCCGTCTCGATCGCGATGATCGTCTGCCGTGAGACGCCCATCGCCTCGCCCAGCTGGGCCTGGCTCAGCCATGCGGACACCTGTGTGACCCTCCCGCGACGTTCGTTGCAGCTGACCGTTCGGGGTCTGACCCGGGTCAGAGCGGGGTCAGAGCGGGGTCAGAGCGGTGCCAGAGCGTTAATCGAGGCTCCGCAACGAGGCGTCACGAAACCCGCGCGGGATGCGCGAGGGAGGCCGGATTCGGCCTGACCCCGACCCGCTCGAGCCCGTGAGTGTGTCGCTTGAGTGGGCAACGCTCTGCGCCCCAGTACGCTGTCCGTCAACCCCGATCGAGGAGCCAGCCATGGCCACATCCGCGCCTCCCATCACGGGCGTCGACTTCGTTACGGTCTCCGCGACCGACTTCCCGGCGTCCGTGCACTTCTACGGCGAGGTGCTCGGGCTGCCCTGCACGGCGCGCTACGGCAGCCGCGACGGCGCCGAGTTCGAGACCGGCGGCCTCACCCTGAGCGTCATCGGCTCCGAGGCGATGGGGATGACGTTCGCCGTGAACACGCACCCGATCGCCTTCCATGTCGAGGACATGGAGGCCGCGCGGGCCGAGCTCGAGAGCCGCGGCGTCGAGTTCGCCGCCGACACACTGGACACTGGCGTCTGCCTGATGGCGTTCTTCCGCGACCCCGCCGGGAACGCGCTCATGCTGCACCACCGCTACGCACCGCGGACGCCGCTCGGCTGACGCCTAGAGAGCCTCGGCTACCCGGGCGTCGAGCGTGTTGGCCCAGTGCAGGGCGACGGCCTCGGGCGTCTCCAGCCGCCGTCCCTCGAGCGGCCCGTGGTGTCCGGCCACCGCATTCAGCAGCGGCAGCAGCGCGTCCTCGTCGAGCGCGAGCTCGCGCGCGGCGCCGTCGATCATCCGCACCCCAGCCAGCACGTGCCCGATCAGCCGGCCCTCGTCGGACACGCTGATCGTGACGCCGGGGCGGAAGGTCTCGGTGCGGCCGACGTCGTGCAACAGGGCTGCCGCCAGCAGCTGGTCGCCGTTCAGCCGCGGGTGCAGCTGCGCCGTCTCCCGGCAGATCGCGGCGACCGCCACCGTGTGCTCGAGCAGACCGCCGGCGTAGGCATGGTGCGTTTCCGACGCCGGCGCGGCGCGGAACCGGGCGCGAAAGGGCGCGTCGGCCAGGAAGCGGCCGACCAGCGCCGCCAGCCCGGGATGGTGGATCTCGCCGGCCAGGAACTCGACCATGCCGTCCAGCGTCTCGGCGTCGCGGCGGGCACCCGGGAGCAGCTCCAGCGCGTCCCCTGGCGCCAGCTTCTCGAGGTCGCGGAGCTCGATCTGCAGCCGACCGTCGTACGTACCGACCCGGCCCAGCACGCGCACGGTGTCGCCTTCGGTGAAGCGGCCGTCGATGACGTTCACGTCATTCCAGACAACGGCGGGAACGCGGCCGGTGCGATCCGCCAGCTCGACGCTCAGGAACGGGTCGCCGGCCCGCGTCCGGCGTCGGGTCTTGCGCTGCACGGCGAAGGTCGCGTCAACGACCTGTCCGTCCTCCAGCTCCTCGACCCACGTGTCACCGGCCATCCGATGGTCAGTCTATTAGACTGCTGGCGATGTCCTCCACCGCCACGCGCACCGCGCTGGAGCCGCTCAGGGCGCTTCGCTACGACCAGTCGAAGGTTGACCTCGCGGACGTCGTGGCACCGCCCTACGACGTGGTCACCCCGCCGCAGCGCGCGGCGCTGATCCGCCGCTGCGAGTACTCCATCGTCCGCCTCGAGCTGCCCGACGACGGCGACGCGCAGGCCGCCGCCACGCTGATGCACCAGTGGACGCGCGACGGCGTTCTCGCGCGGGACGACCGGCCGGCGCTGTGGTGGCACGAGCAGACGTTCACCGCCCCGGACGGCGTCGACCGCGCCCGCCGCGGGTTCTTCGCCGCGGTGCGCCTGTCGCCGTACGACGAGGGCCGCGTCCGCCCGCACGAGCACACCCACGCCTCGGTGCGCGCCGAGCGGCTGGAGCTGATGCGCGCCACGCGGGCGAACCTGTCGCCGATCCTTGGCGTCTACGACGATCCGGACGGCACCGCCGGCCGGCTCGGCTCGGAAGCAGCGGTCGACCCGGACATGCAGGCGACCGACTTCGACGGCACCGTCCACCGCTTCTGGGAGGTCACCGACCCGGCGGTGATCGGCGCCGTCCGGGACTCGATGGCCGAGCGCGAGATCCTGATCGCCGACGGCCACCACCGCTACGAGACGGCGCTCGCCTACCGCAACGAGCGGCGGGCGGCCGAGGGCGATCCGGAGGGCGACCGGCCGTACGACTTCATCCTGATGTGCCTGTGCAACCTGCGCGACGAGGGGCTGGCGATCTACCCGACCCATCGCGTGGTGATGAGCCAGCGCGAGGTCGACCGCCGCTTCCTGCACGCGTTCAGCGTCCGCGACCTGCCGGCGGGGACGCCGGCCGCCGTGGTCGAGGCCGAGCTGAACGAGGTGCCGATCGACACCATCGCGTTCGCCGTCTGGCGCGGCGCCGACCAGCCGGCGCTGATCGCCGAGCTCAGCGATCCGTCGGCGGCGATGCTGGGCATGCCCGGCGTCCCGGCGGCCGTGCGTGGGATCGACGCAGCCGTGCTGGAGGCGCTCGTCCTCTCGCCGCTGCTCGGCCTCGAGGGAGAGCAGTTTCTGACGACGGACGGCGTCCGCTACCTGCGCGGGCTCGACCACGCGACGGCGCTGGTCGATTCCGGCGAGGCCGGCACGGCGTTCCTGCTGCGCGCCCCCACCGTCGAGCAGGTGCAGGGTGTGACGGCGTCCGGACGCGTGATGCCGCAGAAGTCGACGTACTTCTTCCCGAAGCTGTGGTCGGGCTTCCTGCTCAACCCGCTGTCGGCCGATTGAGAGCCGACTGGCTCGAGTTCTGCCAGGGCGTCGCCGAGGACGTGGACGGCGTGCTGCGGCGACTGCCCACCCGTGACGACCGCGAGCCGGTGGTCGGGCGCGGCGTCGGCGGGGACGACACGACCGTCGTCGACCAGGAGGCCGAGTCCGCCGTCGTCCGCAGGCTGGAGGCGCTGGCGGGCCGCGGCATCTCGTTCCGGCTGGTGTCCGAGGAGCTGGGCGAGCGGGTCTACGGCGACGGCGATTCGCGGTGGCGCGTGGTGGTCGACCCGATCGACGGCTCGCTGAACGCCAAGCGCGGCCTGCCCTTCTACTGCATATCCATCGCCTTCGCCGACGGCCCCGCGCTGTCGGACGTCGCGTTCGGCTACGTCCGCGACTTCGGCAGCGGCGAGGAGTGGGTGGCGACGCGCGGCGAGGGCGCGACGGTGAACGGCCGCCCGCTGGGCGGCGTCCGCCCGAAGGACCGGCTGGGGGTGGTCGACCTCGAGGCCACCGACGCCGGCCTGGTGGCCGAGGCCGCACGCCGGCTGGACGGCAGTGTCGGCCGCATCCGCCTGCTCGGCGCCCTGGCGCTCGCGCTGTGCGAGCTGGCCGACGGGCGCCTGGACGGCGTCTGCTCCCTCAAGCCGTCGCGGTCGGTCGACGTCGCCGCCGCCGCGCTGGTCGTGCGCGAGGCGGGTGCGGCCGTGCTGCTCCCCGACCATGACGATCTCCCGCTCGATCTGGTTTCCCGGTCGCGGATCGCAGCGGCCCGCGACGACGCGATGGCGAGGCGCCTGGCCGGGCTGGTCTACGGCTGACGGGCGGTACGATTCCCCCCGTGCCCTCCGAGGCCGACATCCGCACGGCGCTGGTCGCCGTCATCGACCCCGAGATCAGGCGCAGCGTGGTCGAGCTGGACATGGTGCGCGCCGTCGAGATCGCGGGCGGGGACGTCACGGTCGGCCTCGCGCTGACCGTCGCCGGCTGCCCGATGAAGTCGAACCTCGAGGATCAGGTGCGCCGCCACGTCGGCGCCGTCGACGGCGTCGAGTCGGTCGCCGTGCGCTTCGACGTGATGACGCCCGAACAGCGCGAGGCGCTGCGCAAGCACCTCCACGGCGACGCGCCGCAGGGCGAGGGCGGCGGGCGGCGGATCGCGCTGCACCCGCGCACCCGCGTGGTCGCCGTCGCGTCCGGCAAGGGCGGCGTCGGCAAGTCGACGTTGACGGCGAACCTGGCGGCCTCACTCGCCGCCGGTGGCGCCGAGGTGGGCGTGATCGACGCCGACATCTACGGCTACTCGATCCCCCGCATGCTGGGCGTGTCGCGCAAGCCGGTGGTGGTCGACAAGATGATCGTGCCGCCGGTCAACCACGAGCTGAAGGTGATGTCGATCGGGTTCTTCACCGATCCCGACGCCGCCGTGGTCTGGCGCGGACCGATGCTCCACCGGGCGCTCGAGCAGTTCCTCTCCGACGTCCACTGGGGCGAGCTCGACTACCTGGTGGTCGACATGCCGCCCGGCACCGGCGACGTCTCGATCTCGCTCGGCCAGCTGCTGCCCCAGCCCGACCTGGTGCTGGTGACCACCCCGCAGCCGGCCGCTCAGAAGGTGGCGATGCGCGCCGCGGAGGTGGCGGGCAAGACCGGCATGCGGGTGGCCGCGGTCGTCGAGAACATGAGCCACCTGGTCTGCCCCTGCTGCGGCGAGATCACCCGTCCGTTCGGCGAGGGCGGCGGACAGGCGCTTGCTGACGAGCTGGGCGTGCCGCTGCTCGGCCAGGTGCCGCTGGACGAGCCGCTGCGGATCGCCGCCGACGAGGGGACGCCGCTCGTCATCTCGCACCCCGACGCCGCGTCGTCGCGGGCCGTCGCCGAGCTGGCCGAGCGGCTCCCGGGCGTGCTCCGGCCGCTGCCGGCCGCCGTGCGCATCCGCAAGCCGCTCGCCGTCAGCTCGTAGCCGTCATCTCCCGCAGGAGGCGCAGCACCACCGGGTCGATCGTGTTGCCGGACGGGTCGAGCCGCTCCTCGAGGTTCTCGATGTCGGCCCACTCCTGCAGCGACGCGTGCCCGATCCGCGAGAGCCGCTCGGTCATCTCGGTCGCCAGCTCGCCCTCGATCGGCAGGAACTCGTCCGCCGGCGTCTTGCCGAACAGGAGATCGTGGATGCCATGGATGCGTCCCAGCTCGGGCACGGGGTCGGCGTGGTCGTCGACCCGCAGGTCGAGCAGGATGTCGTTGTTGCCGCCGTAGCCGCCGCCGTTGCGGCGGACGACGAGCGCCGCCGACTGCCTGCCCCGCCGGTCGCCGCCGGCGCGGTCGGCGGCCAGCAGCGCGGCCAGCATCCGCTGGGCCAGCGTCCCCTTCGTCGCCAGGAACACCTCGACCAGGGCGTCCACCACCTCCGGCCCGGTGAGGATGTTGCCCTGCGCCGCGTAGCAGGGCCCTGTGCGGCCGCCCGCCCAGTCGACGCAGTCGCCGCCGGTGAAGGTCGCGGAGCCGCCGTGGCCGTCGACCACGCCCAGCTGTCGCTCCTCGCGCATGTCGTCGGGGCCGGTCAGGTCGGCGACCACCTGCTCGGCGCTGCCGCCGGCGGCCAGCCGCTCGATGCCCTCGGGGCCATACAGCACGTTGGCCAGGCTCTGTGTCGCCACCGCACCGACGTTGCCCCTGGCCCACGGGACGACGGCGCCCACCGACGGGAACTTGGACGCCACCGCGACGCCCCAGTCGCCAGCCTCCAGATCGCACGCAACGAGCGAGAAGGTCATCGGATCGTGCCGCCTGGCTCGATGTCCAGCACCTCGAGTCCGCTGACGTCCTCGGCCTCCTTGCGCAGCTGGTCGGGCGTGCCGGCCAGCAGCGGGAACGTGCCGTAGTGGCACGGCACGACCTTCTTGACACCCAGCAGTCGGACGGCCTCGGCCGCCTCGTAGGGATCCATCGTGAAGTAGCCGCCGATCGGCAGCACCGCGACGTCCGGCTTGTACAGCCGGCCGATCAACGCCATGTCGCCGAACACGCAGGTGTCTCCGGCGATGTAGACCGTGACCTCGCCGGTGCGGACGATGAAGCCGACCGGATCGCCCAGATACAGGTACGTGCCGTCGTCCTCGACGAAGCTCGATGAGTGGCTGGCCTGCACCAGCGTCACCCAGCATCCGGCGACCTCGATGGTGCCGCCCTTGTTCATGCCGGCGACGTTCTCGACGCCCTTGCCCTCCAGGTAGTCACCCAGCTCGACGATGCAGATCACGGCGTCCGGCTTGCCCGCCGCCGCCATCGGGATCGCGTCCGCGAGGTGGTCGGAGTGGGCATGCGTCAGCAGCAGCACATCGATGTCGCCCGGCTCCACGCCGTCCGGCCACTTCGGATTCCCGGTCTTCCACGGATCGATCAGGATTCGCTTGCCGGCGGGCGTCGTCAGCAGCATTGACGCGTGGCCGTACCAGGTCAGCTCGAGGCCGTTTCCGAGTGGCATTTTCCCTCCTCGCAGGTGTATCGAGCCCGCAGACTACCGCGGCCGGGGAGGAGCGACGCGTGCGGCCGCGAACACCGTGGTGTGCGATATCTGACAGCAGCCCGGGCGGCCGTGCCGGCCGCCCTGCTGGCCGTTCTCGGCCAGGCCGTCGCGTCCAGCACACTGGTCGCCTTCTACCTGACGGCGGTAGCCGCAGCAGCGCTGATCGCCGCGGCCATGTTCGCGTACGTCGACACCGTCGACCACCTGAACGTGGTCACCGGCGCGGTGCTGGCTCTGACCTCGCTGGCCGCTGCGCTGGTCATGCTGGACGCCGCGGTCTCGTTCCCGGGAGCGCTCTCCGCGGGGTCGTCCGGCGGCCCCGGCGTCCTCTCCATCCTGGCGCTCGTCCTGACCGTCCTGGCGTTGGTCGGCGAGTCCGTGCCGCGGCTGCTCGGACGCCTCGAGGGCGTGCACGCGCGGCAGCTGCGCGAGCTCATCTCCCGCTAGGGGAGCAGGATCTACGTGTAGATCGAGACCGGCGTGCCCAGCGTCGCCCAGGCGTACACGCCCGGCGCCTCCGGCATCGGCACGCGGATGCAGCCGTGCGACGCCGGGTAGGGCGGCACGCTGGCGAAGCCGTGGATCGCGATCCCGCCGACCACGTAGTTCGCGTACGGCAGCCAGACGTGGAACAGGTACGACCACGACATCTTCGACTTCGCGTAGATATGGAAGTGGCCGCTGGTGGTGACGTGCCCGGGCGCCGCGGTGGAGACATGGATCGTGCGGTAGACCGTTCGCTTCTTCGTCACCAGGATCATGATCTGCTTGCCCTTGTGCACCTCGATGTGCCGGTACGCGATCGACCACGGCTTGGGAGTCACCGAGAGCACCAACCGGCGCTGCGTCAGCGAGTCGGCGACGCCCGTGCGGGTGAACCCGACCCAGCCCTGGAATGCCATCACGGCCTGGCTCGTGCGGTAGTCGTAACAGCCCGGGTGGTACCCCATCGGCAGGTAGGAGCGGTTGTACAGCCGCACCTGAAGTGCGAACACGTCCCCGCCGCACATGCCCGACGACAGCACGCTGCGTGGCTTCGCCGAGGCGACCGACGGCGCCGCCAGCGCCACCATCAGCACGGCGACAACGACCAGACCGATGCGCTTCATCCTACCCTCCGAACAGTGACGTACTTGCGGTCCTGGCCATGTCGAATATCGGACCGGGAACGAAGAATAACGCCAGCACGGCCAGAGCGGAAACCCCTGCTGTCAGCGAGGCCACACCGTACCCCGGGCGCGGCTCCGCGACCGGCTTGCGCGCATCGCGGTCGATGACGGCGAGCGGGATCCGCAGGTAGTAGACGAGCGCGACCATGGTGGCGATCACGCCACACACGGCGAGGTAGGCGAGGTCGCTGTCGACGGCGGCGCTGAACACCGCCAGCTTGGCCAGAAAGCCTGCCGTCGGCGGGATGCCGGCCAGCGACAGCATGAAGATGATCATCGCGATCGAGAGCACCGGCCGCGAGTAGGCGTACCCATTGAAGTCGCGGATCTCGACGGGCCGCCCGATCTCCCGCTCGCGCACCGCCACGACCGCGAACGCGCCGATATTCATCGCGGCGTACACGACCAGGTAGAAGAGCAGCGCCTCGGCGCCCTTCGGGCTGTCGGCGGCCACCGCCGTCAGCAGGAACCCGGTGTGCCCGACCGTCGAGTAGGCCAGCATCCGCTTGACGTTGGTCTGGCGGAGGGCAGCGAGGTTGCCGATGGCGAACGAGGCGATGGCCAGGCCGGCCAGCACGTTCTTCCACAGGTCGGACTGGTCGGGGAAGGCGGTGACCAGCACGCGGGTGATCACGATCAGCGCGGCGACCTTGGTCGCGGCCGACATGAACGCGGTGACCGGCGTCGGCGCGCCCTCGTAGGCATCGGGCGTCCACATGTGCAGCGGCGCGGCGTTGGCCTTGAAGCCGAGCCCGACGATCACCAGCGCTATGCCGCCCAGCAGCAGCGCATCGTCGCCCTGGCCGCGAGCGACGCGGGCGATCCCGTCGAACTCGAGGTGGCCGGTCGATCCGTAGACCAGCGCCGCGCCGTACAGCAGCAGCGCCGCGCCGACGGCGCCGACGATCAGGTACTTGAGGCCGCCCTCCAGCGAGAGCAGCTCGTTGGAGTCCATCGCCACCAGGATGTAGAGGCAGATCGAGAGCAGCTCGAGCGCGACGAACACGGTGACGAAGCTGTTCGAGATCGCAAGCAGCGACATCCCGCCGGCGCCGATCAGGAGCAGCGAGTGGTACTCGATCGCTCGCTCGCGCATCCACGGCGTGCCCCACGCCACCAGGGTGGCGAGCAGCCCGGCGCTGAACACGATCAACCCCGCCCCGCGCCCGAACGCGTCGACCCGCAGCGTGTGCTCGAAGCTGTAGTGCGCCGCGTCGTCCCACTGCACGGCCACGGCGACGATCGCGCCGACGAACGCCCCCAGGGTGACGACGGTGGCGAAAGCCCGCGCGACCAGCGGCGAGAGGAACACGCCGAACAGCAGCAGCGCTGCGGCCGCGACGATCAGGACGATCTCGGGTGCGATCCCTGAGAAGGAGACCGGGACAGTGCTCATCAGCCGAACCCTCCCAGCCGCTCCATCACGCCGAACGGGTACGCCGACAGCACCAGCAGGATCAGCACCAGCGGGACGGCGATGCCCAGCTCGCCCAGGCGCAGGTCGGGCGTCTCCGGCGACACGTTCGGCCCGTCGCCCTCGTGGGCGAGCGCCGAGTACCAGCGGAGCATGTACATGGCGGCCAGCACGATCGCGCAGGCGGCCGCGGCGCCGACCAGCGCCTGGAACTGGAACGCGCCGATCAGGATGTAGATCTCCGAGACGAACACCGCGGAGCCGGGAACGGCCAGCGCGAACAACGCGGTGATCAGGAGGATCGTGGAGATGACCGGCCGGCCGTTGGCCAGGCCGCCCAGGTAGCGGAATGCGTCCGTACCGCAGCGCAGCTCGATCAGGCCGATCAGCAGGAACGCGGCCAGCGAGACCACTCCGTGGTTGACCATCTGGAACTTGGCGCCGGTGATGCCGTTGTCGGTGAAGACGAAGATTCCGATCACGATCAGATTCATCTGGCCGAGGCTGGAGTAAGCGACGACGCCCCGGGCATCCGGCTGGCGGAAGGCGATCAGCGAGCCGTACAGCAGTCCGGCCAGCGCCAGCCCGACGAACCACCACTGCAGGTCCTCGGCGTTGCGCGCAAACAGCGGCAGTGCGATTGCGATCAGCCCGTAGGCGCCGGCCTTGGAGATCACACCGGAGAGCAGCGCCGTCACCTCGGGCGACGCCTGCCGGTAGGTGATCGGCAGCCAGCCGTGCAGCGGAAACAGCGGCGCCTTGATGCAGAACGCCGCGCAGAAGGCCAGGAACGGCCAGGTCGAGTCGAACCCGCGGCCGGTCAGCACGTCGAGCTGGAACGAGTTGCCGTGGATACCCACCCAGGCGACGGCGACCAGCATCAGCAGCGAGCCGATCAGCGTGTAGATGAAGAACGTCAGCGTCGCCCGTCGCCGCTGCTCGCCGCCCCAGACGGCGATCAGCACGTACAGCGGGATCATCATCGCCTCCCAGCCGACGTAGAAGAGCACGATGTCGCGCGCGGTGAACAGCAGCACGAGCGCGCACTCCAGCCCAAGCAGCAGGGCGAAGTAGACGCGCGGGCGCTCGCGGCCGGCCCACGAGGCGGCCGCGGCCGCGGCGGCGACCCCGACGGCGGTGAGCAGCACCATGAAGAGCGACAGCCCGCCCATGCCGACGTGGAAGCGGACGTCGGCGATGCCCAGGAAGTCGGTGATCCAGACCTTGTCCGTGACGAACTGCGTGCCCTTGTCGGAGTCGAACTGGATCAGCGCGATCACACCCAGCGCGCACTCCACGAGCGCGGCGAGCAGGGCAAGGCCCTCCGTCATGCGCCGCTCGAGCGGCGCCAGGCCGACGACCAGGCCTGCGATCAGCGGGAGCAGGATCAGGGCGGTGGTCACAGCGCCGCCTGGTTCAGGAGGTAGGCGCCGACGATCAGCGCGCCCAGGACGACGGCGACGGCGTACTCGCGGACGACCCCGGTCTGCGCCTCGGCGACCAGCCGGCCGGTGGTGGCGACCACGAACGCTGTCGCCTTGACGGAGCCGCCGATGATCCAGTCCTCGACCACCCGGTTCGTCCAGGTGGCGAGGAACGCCGCAGGCCGGTAGGCGACGGCGTCGTACAGCTCGTCCCAGTAGAACTTGTGGTCGGCGGCGGTGGTCATCACGCCGAACCGCTTCCGCAGGGCCGCCGAGCGGCCGGGGGCGGCATACAGGTTCCACACGAACCAGGCGCCGATGATCGAGACCGACCACGAGATGAGCGTCGTGATCGTGTCGTCGGCCACGCTCGGCTCGATGTCCGGCGCGGTGTTCGCCAGGAAGTCGGCGAAGAAGTTGGTGAAGCCGAAGCCCAGCGCCAGGAAACCGGACAGGATGGCGCCGGCGGCCAGCACGCAGACCGGCCAGAACATCGTCCAGGGCGCCTCGCCGTGGCCGGTGTGGAGATGCTCCTTGGCGAAGTCGGACATGTCGCCGTAGAACACGAGCCGCATCAGCCGGGTCGCGTAGATGCCGGTGAAGAAGGCGCCGATCAGGCCGCCCGCCCAGACGATCCAGGCGGTGGTCGACCCGGACTCCATCGCTCCCGCCAGGATCTCGTCCTTGGACAGCGGGAAGAAGCCGATCAGCGCGATCGTGCCCACCCACATCAGCTTGGTGGTGTGGGGCATGACCTTCGACAGGCCGCCCATCCGCCGGACGTCCTGCTCGTTGGCCAGGGCGTGGATGACGATGCCGGCGCCCAGGAACAGCAGGGCCTTGAAGAACGCGTGGGTGAGCAGGTGGAACATGCCGGCCGCGTACTCGCCGACGCCGACGGCGGCGAACATGTACCCGATCTGGCTCATCGTCGAGTAGGCGATGATGCGTTTGATGTCCGTCTGGACGACGGCGATGACCCCCGCCATGAGCAGGGTCGCCACGCCCAGCAGCGCCGTCAGCGATGCGATGTCCGGCGCGTTGGCGAACAGCACGTGACAGCGCGCGACCAGGTAGACGCCGGCCGTCACCATGGTGGCCGCGTGGATCAGCGCGGAGACCGGCGTCGGGCCCTCCATCGCGTCCGGAAGCCAGGTGTGGAGCGGGATCTGGGCGGACTTGGCGACGGCGCCGACCAGCAGCAGGAAGGCCACCCAGTTGGCGGTGTCACCGCCCTTCGCCCACACCTCGGGGCCCTTGGTGAAGACCGCGTGGTAGTCGGTCGTCCCCAGGTCGCGGACCATGAAGAAGATGGCGATCGCGATGCCCACGTCGCCGATCGCGTTCATCACGAACGCCTTCTTGGCGGCGACGACCGGCGCGCGCTGCTCGTGCCAGAACCCGATCAGCAGGTACGACGAGAGGCCGACCAGGCCCCAGCCGGCCAGCAGCAGCACGAAGTTGCCGGCCATCACCAGCAGCAGCATCGAGAACAGGAACATGTCGAGGTAGGCGAAGAACCGGCGTTCCTTGGGGTCGCCGTGCATGTAGCCGATCGAGTACATGACGATCAGCGACCCGATGCCGGAGACGATCAGCATCTCGACCACCGCCAGCTGGTCGACCTGGATCATCAGCGGCACGTGGAAGCTCGGCGAGCCCGCCCAGGTGTACAGCGTGAAGACGTGGCCGCGGGAGCTCTCGTCCTCGCCCAGGATCTGGAAGAACACGATCGCCGCGCACAGGAATGCGGCGAAGGCGAAGCCGGTGCCCAGCCAGGCCGCGACCTCGCGCGTCACCCGCGTATGCAGCAGCGCGAGCAGCGCCACGCCGGCCAGCGGGAGGAACAGACAGAGCCAGGACAGGGTTTCCATCGGCTAGTCCCTGAGCGCCGTCAGCGAGTCGGTGTCGAGCTCCATCCGCCGGCGGGCCATGGCGACGACCAGGCCGAGGCCGATCACGACCTCGGAGGCCGCGATGGCCATCACGACCAGGGCGAAGACCTGCCCGTCCTGCGTGCCCCACTGGCGGGAGAACGCGATCAGCGCCAGGTTGCACGAGTTGAGCATCAGCTCCACGGACAGCAGCACGATCAGCGGGCTGCGGCGGATGAACACGCCGTACAGGCCGATCCCGAACAGGATCGCCGACACGCCGATGTAGTACTCGACGCCGACCGGCATCAGCCTCCGCCCTCCTTGGGCGGCACGTGATGCACCGGGAACGTGGTTTCGGCGCCCATCACCAGCGTCTGCAGCTCCGGCTCCGGATGCTTGATCTGCTCGGTGAACGGCTCCGCCTCGTCCGGCCCGCGCGGCGCCGGGCGGCGCGCGCCCAGCACGACGCCGCCGACAGCGGCGACCAGCAGGACGACGGATGCGACCTCGAACCCCAGCAGGTACGTACTGAACAGCGGCACGGAGACGGCCTCGGCGCTGCCGAAGCTGCCGGCGACGTCCGGCGCGCCGCCGAACTCGTGGGACGTGATCGCCAGCACGACCTCGGTGACCAGCGCTCCGCCGGCGATCAACGCGGCGGCCAGCTGCCAGACGGGTGTGTCACGCGACGGCTCGTCCGCGGCACCGCCCAGGTACGCGATCACGAACAGGAACATGATCATCACGGCCCCGGCGTAGACGATCACCTGCGCCGCCGCCAGGAAGTCGGCGTTCAGCAGCAGGTAGAAGGTCGCCAGCGACACCAGGTTGAGGATCAGCCAGAGCGCCGAGCGAAACGGGTTGCCGGACAGGACGACGCCCAGGGCCGAGGCGATGGCGAGGGCGGTCGCGGCGATGAAGACGATGGTTTCGGCGGTGCCGGCGCCGATCAGATCGCTCACTGATCCGTCTCCCCGCCCACCACGTCGAACGGATCGACCGGGGCCACGGGCGTGCGGCGCGGCTCCGGCGACGGCGCCAGCAGCATCTCCTTGGTGTAGACCATCGCCTCGCGCGACATCTCGGCCAGCTCGTAGTCGTGGCCCAGCGTGATCGCGTCGAACGGACAGGCGATCTCGCAGTAGCCGCAGTAGATGCAGCGCGACAGGTTGATCTCGTAGATGCGGGCGTGGCGCTCGCCGGGCGAGATCGGCGCGGCCGGGTCGTTCTCGGCGGCGACGACGCGGATGCAGTCCGCAGGACAGGCCGCCGCGCACAGCGAGCAGCCGACGCACTTCTCCAATCCGTTCTCGTGGCGGTGCAGGCGGTGCCGGCCGCGGAAGCGCGGGTACACCGGCCGCTTGTACTCGGGGAACTGCTGCGTCACCGGCTTGCGGAACAGGTGCCGGAAGGTGACGGCGAAGCCCTTGACCTGGTCGACAGCGCTCATATCCACACCACCAGCGCCGCCGTGACGATCAGGTTCAGCGTCGCGATCGGGATCAGCACCTTCCAGCCGATCGCCATCAGCCGGTCGTAGCGCACGCGCGGCAGCGTCGAGCGGATCCAGATCATGATGAAGATGAAGAACGCCATCTTCAGCAGCATCCACACCGGCCCGGGCAGCACCGGCCCGTCGTAGCCGCCCAGGAACAGGATTGATGCCAGCGCCGAGAACGCGATCGTCGAGACGTACTCCGCGTTCTGGAACATCGCCCAGCGCATGCCGCCGTACTCCGTGTGGTAGCCGGCGACCAGCTCGCCCTCGGCCTCGGGCAGGTCGAACGGGATCCGGCTGACCTCGGCGGTCGACGCCAGCAGGTAGATCACGAACCCGACGAACTGCGGGATCACGTACCAGATGCCGTCCTTGTCCTGGGCCTGCACGATGCCGGTCAGCGAGATCGACTGGGCCATGATCACGACGCCGATCACGGCCATCGTCAGCGCGACCTCGTACGACACCAGCTGGGCGACGGCGCGCATCGACCCGTACAGCGAGTACTTCGAGCTGGACGACCAGCCGCCGACCAGGAAGCCGTAGAACGAGAACGACCCGAGCGCGAACACCAGCAGCAGCGCGACGTTGATGTCCGCGATGTACAGGTAGATCTGCCAGTCCGTGAACGGGATCGTCGCCTCCTCGCCGAACGGGATCGCCCCGAACACGGACAGCGCCGCGAAGAGCGAGATGGCCGGCGCGGCGAGGTAGAGGAACGGGCTGCCGCCGATCGGGATGATGCTCTCCTTGTGCAGCAGCTTGCCCAGGTCGGCAATCGGCTGCAGGAGCCCGATCGGGCCGACGCGGTTCGGGCCGAGGCGCACCTGGAACCTGCCGATCAGCCGCCGCTCGACCCAGGTCAGCACGGCGAACGTCAGCATCACCAGGTTCACCAGCACCAGCGACTTGACGGCGGTGACGATGAAGCCGTCAGGCATCGGCCGCCGCCTCCGACTCCGCAGCGGCGACGCTGCCGGGGCCGACGTGCGGCACTGCGGTCGCCAGGCGAACGACGCCGGTGCGCAGCCGCCGGTTGACCAGGGCCGGGCCGGTCGCCGAGCCGCCCTTCCAGCTCGCAGTGACGCGGTCGCCGGTGGCGACCCCCAGCGACTGGGCATCGTCGTGCGCCAGCTCGATCGAGCGGCGGCGCTGGAACTCCAGATGCTCGGCGTGGTCGACCTCGACGCCCGACATCAGCTGGCGGTAGCCGACGACGACGATGCCGTCGACCGGCCCTGCGGACGCGGCCTGGGGCGCCGGTGGCGCCTGGGCCGGCCGGGCGGGCCGCTCTGCCGGGAGCTCGGCGTGCTCCTGGGTCTCGACGCCGGGCAGCGACTCGGGCTCGTCGAGCCCCAGCCGGTGCGCCAGCTCCGCCACCCAGAGGTGCCCGTCGACGACGCCCTCCGGCGGTGTCGCCGCCGCCCGCAGGCGCTGGACGCGGCCCTCGAGGTTCGTGATCGTGCCCTCCTTCTCGAGCGCGGCCGAGGCGGGCACGGTGGTGGTCACCCAGCCGGTCGAGCTGTCCTGGAACATCGTGACCTGCAGCGCAAAGAAGCAGCGTCCCAGGGCCGCCCGCCAGCGCTCGCCTCCGGGCCACGTGCCGACCGGGTCGGCGCCCAGCAGGACGATCGCCTTGACGGTGCCCTCCTCGGCAAGGCGCAGCGCCTCCTCGGGCGTCGTGCCGCCCAGGCCGGCGGCCAGGCAGCCGACCTCGTTGGCCGCGGCCGGCGTGCGCAGGATGCCGGCGCCCAGCTCGTGGGCCGCGTGCGCGAGCACGGCCGCCACCGGCTCGGACATCCGGCCGGTCCAGACGATCACCGCGCGGCGGTCGCCCAGCGCTGTCGCCAGCTCGCCACGGCCCGCGGCGGCGTCGAGCAGCGCGGTGTGGGCCGTGCCTGGGGCGGTCGAGATGTGCTCCGAGCGGTTGGCCAGTTCAAGCCGGGTGCCGCCGGCGCCGACCGTGATCAGCTTCGCGCCGCGCTGCAGCGCCCGGCGGATCCGCAGCTCGATCACCGGCACCCGGTGCACCGGCTCGACGTCGCCCACGACGACAACCGCGGCGGCCTGGTCGATGTCGGCGATCCGGGCCATGTAGGGCTCCAGTGACTCCCAGCCGGCGCCGCCCTCGGGGCCCGAGACCGACGGGCCGCCGCCCAGCACCTCGCGCTGGAGGCGTGCCCAGACGTGCGCCTCCTCATTCGTCTGCTCGCCGGAGGCCAGGATCGCGACCGATCCCGGGCCGAACTTCTCGACGGTCGCCCGCAGCCGGTCGGCGACGTGCTCGAGGGCGACCGACCCCTCGACCGGCTCGAGCCCGCGCCCGCCGCGGATCAGCGCACCGGTGATCCGCTCCTCGGACGTCAGCGCCGTGTGCACGTAGCGACCCTTGTCGCACAGCCAGCCCTCATCCACCTCCGGGTGGTTGCGGGACAGCACGCGTACGACCTTGCCCTCGCGGATGGTCGCCGCCGTGTTGCAGCCGACGGCGCAGTGGCCGCAGACCGTGGGCACCTGCTGCGTCTCCCACGGCCGGCCGCGGAAGCGGTACGTGGTGGACGTCAGCGCGCCGACCGGGCAGAGCTCGGTGACGTTGCCGGAGAACTCGCCGTCGTAGGGGCGCTCCTCGAACGTCGTGATCACGGAGTGGGCGCCGCGGTTCTCGGTCACCAGCTGCAGGTCCTCCGAGACGTTCTCCGAGAAGCGGGTGCAGCGGTAGCAGAGGATGCAGCGCTCGCGGTCGAGCTTGATCAGCGGCGAGATCGGCACCGGCTTGTCGTGCGTGCGCTTGGGCACCGTCATCCGGGTGACGCTGGGGCCGTAGCGGAACGTCAGGTCCTGCAGCGGGCACTCGCCGCCCTTGTCGCACACCGGGCAGTCCAGCGGGTGGTTGATCAGCAGGAACTCGAGCACGGCGTCCTGGCCCTCGCGGGCGCGGTCGGACGCGGAGTGGACGACCATCCCGTCGCCCGCCGGCGTCGTGCAGGCCGTCTGCAGCTTGGGCATGCCCTCGATCTCGACCAGGCACATTCGGCAGGCGCCGACCGCCGGGCCGACCCGCGGCTCGTAGCAGAACACCGGCACCTCGATGCCGGCCTCGGCCGCCGCCTCGACCAGCGACAGG
Source organism: uncultured Actinomycetes bacterium (assembly GCA_963720885.1). GTDB lineage: Bacteria > Actinomycetota > Thermoleophilia > Gaiellales > JAICJC01 > DATLLN01. The sequence goes on from CAVRGW010000004.1 coordinate 259,660, forward strand.
CCCTTGGGCACCGTGATCTCGCGGCCGTTGATGGAGAGCGTGACGGTGGACGTCTCGACGGTGGCCATCAGCCCTCGTCCCCCTCGCCGGCGCGATCCGTCTCGTCGTCCCACAGCGACTCGGCCAGCGAGATCTCCTCGTCGGCCTCGGCCAGCTCGAGCAGCTCGGGCACCACCGCCTCCGGATCCTCGCCGGTGTCCAGCCGGCGGCGCGCGCGCATGAAGGCCTCGCGGAACTCGGTCATCCCGGCACCCCGGCGTGGTCGTGGTGGTAGTACGACGAGAACGGGCTGGTCTCGACGAAGGGGCAGCCGCCGTCGTCGATGTGCCGCTGGAACTCGTCGCGGAAGCGGGTGACGAACGCGGCCACCGGCATCGCCATGGCGTCGCCCAGCGGGCACAGGCAGTTGCCCAGGATGCGGTCGCACACGTTGAGCAGCAGGTCGAGCTCGTCCTGGCGCGCCTCGCCCATCTCGATCCGGCGCAGGATCTCCTCGCCCCAGCGCGTGCCCTCGCGGCACGGAGTGCACTTGCCGCAGCTCTCGTGGACGTAGAACTCGGCGGTGCGGAGCGCCAGCTGGACGATGCACGTGCGGTCGTCGACGATCGTCACCGAGCCGGAGCCGGCCATCGACCCGGCCGCGGCGATCGACTCGTAGTCGAGGCCGGTGTCGATCTGGTCGGGCAGCAGCACCGGAGTGGAGGAGCCGCCGGGGATGATCGCCTTCAGCGTCCGGCCGTCCGGTACGCCGCCGCCCTCGCCCTCGATCAGGTCGCGCAGCGTCCTGGTCAGCGGCAGCTCGTAGTTGCCGGGGCGCTTGACGTTGCCGGCCAGCGAGAAGACGCGCGTGCCCTTCGACCGCTCGGTGCCGATCTCGGCGTACCACTCGCCGCCCTTCTCGATGATGACCGGCACGGTGGAGATCGTCTCGACGTTGTTGACCAGCGTCGGCGAGGCGTAGAGGCCTGCGACTGCCGGGAACGGCGGCTTCGAGCGGGGCTGGCCGCGCTCGCCCTCGAGTGAGGAGAGCAGGGCCGTCTCCTCACCGCAGATGTACGCGCCGGCGCCGCGGTGGATGACGATCGTCGCGTCGTAGCCGGAGCCGAGCACGTTGCGGCCGACGTACCCGCGGGCGCGGGCCTGCTCCGCCGCCCGCATCAGCACCTCGAATTCCGTGCGGTACTCGCCGCGGATGTAGATGAACGCCGACGTCGCGCCGATCGCGAAGCTCATGATGACGATGCCCTCGATCAGCGCGTGCGGGTTGCGCAGCATGATCTCGCGGTCCTTGAAGGTGCACGGCTCGGACTCGTCGGCGTTCACGCACAGGTACGCCGGCTTGCGGTCGGACGGCAGGAACGACGCCTTGCGGCCGGTCGGGAAGCCGGCGCCGCCGCGGCCGCGCAGACCCGACGTGTCGACCATGCCGACGATGTCCGGCGCTTCCATCTTCAGCGCGCGCTTCAGCGACCCGTAGCCGCCGGCAGCCTCGTAGTCCGTGATCTCGCGACGGTCGCCCTCGAAGTCGAGCAGGATCCGGTCGCTCATCCCCCGGCCTCCGAGCGCAGCCGGTCGATCAGCGGTACGACCTCGCCCGCGGGCAACGGCTCGTGGTAGCGCTCGTCGACCGCGACCACCGGACCCCAGCCGCAGCCGCCGTAGCACTCGACGGTGCGCAGCGTGAACAGGCCGTCGTCGGTCGACCCGCCCGCCTCGACGCCCAGCTCCTGCTCGAACGCGCGCAGGGTGTCGGCGGCGCCGACCAGCGTGCAGGCCAGGCTGGTGCAGACGCAGACCTCGTGGCGGCCGACCGGCTGCAGCCGGAACATGTCGTAGAAGGACGCGACGGCCTTGCAGTAGCCCGGCGTCAGGTCGAGCGCGTCGGCGACCTCGTCGAACGCCTCCTCGGGCAGCCACCCGTGCTCCTCCTGGGCCAGCCGCAGCGCCGGGATGATCGCCGACCGCGACTCGGGATACAGCGCGGCGACGTCGAGGATGCGGTCGCGCAGCGGCCGGTCGCGGGGCGGCTCGGGCGCCGGTGCGGGCATCGACGGACGCGTCTCGCGCGCGCCGGCCAGCGTCTGCTCGGTGGACGGGTCGCTCACCGGTCCGCCTCTCCCATCACGCCGTCCAGCGAGCCCACGATCGCGATCAGGTCTGCGATGTACCGGCGGTGCGACATCATCGCGGTCACCTGCAGGCTGACGAAGCTGGGCGCGCGGAAGTGGATCCGCCACGGCTTGGGGCTGCCGTCCGACACCAGGTAGCAGCCGAACTCCCCGCGCGGCGACTCGACCGCGTGGTAGAGCTCGCCGGCCGGCGGCCGGAAGCCCTCCGTCACCAGCTTGAAGTGGTGGATCAGCGACTCCATCGACGTGTGCAGCTCGTTGCGCGGCGGCAGCACGTAGCGCCGGTCGTCCGCCATCACCGGGCCGTCGGGGATCGAGTCCAGGCACTGCTCGATCAGCTTCACCGACTCGTACATCTCCTTGGTGCGGCACATCAGCCGGTCGAATGCGTCGCCGTTCTCGCCGGTGATGACGTCGAACTCCAGCTGGTCGTAGACCAGGTACGGGTCGACCCGGCGCAGGTCGTAGGGTACGCCGCTGGCGCGCAGGTTCGGGCCGGACAGGCCCATCGCGATCGCCGTGTCGGCGTCGATCGTGCCGATGCCGCGGTAGCGGTCGCGCCAGATCGCGTTGCCCTCGACCAGGTCGAGGTACTCGTCGATCCGCTTGGGCATCTCCTTGCAGAACTTGCGGGCCTCGGCGTAGAAGCCCTTGGGCAGGTCCTCGAAGACGCCGCCGAACTGCGGGTAGCGGTCGTGCATGCGCACGCCGGTCACCATCTCGAACAGATCGAGCACAGTGTCGCGCTCGCGCAGGCAGTAGAAGAACAGCGAGATGGCGCCCAGCTCGACGCCCGAGGTGCCGAGGTAGATCAGGTGGCTGTGGATCCGGTTCAGCTCCGCGAACAGGGTGCGGATCCACTGCGCGCGGGGCGGCACCTCGATGCCGATCAGCCGCTCGACGGCGCCCACGTATGCCAGCTCGTTGGCGAAGAAGGCAACGTAGTCCATGCGCGGGGCGAAGGGGATGCCCTTCCAGTACGTCTTCTGCTCGAAGTTCTTCTCGAAGCCGGTGTGGACGTAGCCGATGTCGGCGTCCAGCCCGACGACCACCTCGCCGTCCAGCGTCACGATCAGCCGCAGCACGCCGTGCGTCGACGGGTGGTTCGGGCCGAAGTTGATCGTGATCAGATCCTCGCCCGAGGGCGGGTCGATCTTGCTCGGCGCGCCCGCCGGGATCTGCGCCGGCGTGTACAGCGGGACGACGGGTGCAGGTGCGCGCTCGGCCGTGCTCATACGTCGTCCGTGAACTGGACCGGCTCGCCGCCGATCGGGTAGTCCTTGCGCAGCGGGTGGCCGGCCCAGTCCGACGGCATGATCAGCCGCCGCAGGTTGGGGTGGCCGGTGAACTCGATGCCCATCAGGTCGTACTGCTCCCGCTCGTGCCAGTCGGCCGTCGGCCACACCCCCACCACGCTGGGCACGCTCTCGCCGTCCTCGAGCAGCACCTGGACGCGGACGCGGTCGGGCGGCCCGTCGCCGACGCGGGCGAGGTGGTAGACGACCTTGAACCGGGTGGACGGCAACTCGGCGGTCACCGGTGCGCCCCAGCTGCCGGTCAGGTTGATGTCGCGGCCGCGCTCCGTCCCGTAGTAGCCGGCGACGGCCTCGCCGTAGCCGAGGTTGTCCACGGCGCTGACGGCCGACAGGAAGTTGCGCCCGTGGACGTCGCGCAGCTCGCGGCAGACGGCCAGCAGGTGGCCCCCGGTGACGGTCAGCGTCGGCATGTCGATGCCGTCCGCGTGCGCGACGACCGCGCCGGGAACGGCTCGCTCGAGCGCCTCGGCGAGCTCGGCGGCGGTCACGCCTTCGACTTCTCCAGCTCGTAGGCCGGCTTGATGCCCGCCCGGATCTTCTTCTGGATCAGCAGCAGCCCGTCGACAACCGCCTCGGGGCGCGGCGGGCATCCCGGCACGTGGACGTCAACCGGGACGATCTTGTCCACACCCTGCAGGATCGCGTAGTTCGCGAACATGCCGCCGGAGCTCGAGCACGCACCCATCGCCATCACCCACTTGGGCTGCAGCATCTGGTCGTACACCTGGCGCAGCGGCGCCGCCATCTTGTGGGACACGCGGCCCGACACGATCATCAGGTCGGCCTGGCGCGGCGAGCTGCGGAACACCTCGGCGCCGAAGCGGGCGATGTCGTAGCGCGGCGAGGGCAGCGACATCATCTCGATCGCGCAGCAGGCCAGGCCAAAGCCGGCCGGCCAGATCGAGTTGGACGACGACCACGCGATCGCCTTCTCGAGCGTCGTCAGCATCACGTACTGCTCGAGGTCGCCGGCGCGCACCGCGTCCTGGATGTGCACCGGGGTCACCGCCATTCCAGCGCCCCCCTCCGCCAGACATACACATAGGCGACGGCCAGCAGGGCGACGAACACGGCGAGCTCCGCAAGCCCGAACGTGCCCAGGTCGTCGAGCCTGACCGCGAGCGGATAGAGAAACACCGTCTCGATGTCGAACACGATGAACAGCATGGCCGTCACGTAGTACGAGATCGTGAAGCGGTGAGCGCGGAAGGTTGTCTGCGACGACACGCCCGACTCGAACGGGATCAGCTTGTCGCCGGCCCGCCGGCTCGACCGCGTCGCGAGGGTGAACGACGCCATCACGAGCGATGTGGGGATCAGCGCCGCAAAGGCGAGGAACACGAGGAATGCTGCCCACTGGCCAAGCACCGCGGGGCGACTATAGCACCGGCTTAGGCGGGGTCGACCGGTCTGTGACAGGGACGCTCGAAGTCCCGTGCAAACCCGCGTGGCTATGCGGTGTCCGGTGTCACAAAGTCGGGTCTCGGCGCGGCCCGGCCTTCAGGTCTGAAACCTTGGGTACGATAATCACCAGATGATGCAGGTGGACCGGTTCTGATGGTGACGCTGAGCGAGCGCGCGGCCGAGAAGGTGCGCGAGCTGCTGGAGGCTGAGGGCGACCCCTCGCTGACGTCGCTGCGGGTCGCCGTCGAGGGCGGCGGCTGCTCCGGATTCCAGTACGCGCTGGGGTTCGATAGCGGGCCGGACGGCGACGACGAGACCTATGAGATGCACGGGGTGCGGGTGGTCGTCGACCGCGCCAGCCTGCCGTACCTGACGGGCGCCGGCGTCGACTACATCGACGGCCTGACCGGCGCCGGCTTCCAGATCAACAATCCGAACGTGGTGTCGGCCTGCGGCTGCGGCAGCTCCTTCCAGGCGAAGGACGAGGTCGAGGCGGCCGATGTGCCCGACGCCGACTGCGGCCCGGGCTGCGGCTGCGCCTAGTCGCCGACCGGTTCGCCGGTCAGCACGATCAGTTCAGGGTCGTCGGCCAGCGTCAGCACGCCGGCGCCCCGCTCATGCACGCGCAGCACGCCGTGGCGCGGGCCGGCGAGCACGTAGGTCAGCGCGGTGTGGCCCGCGGGCACGCCGATCTCGGCGGTCGCGCCGTCGGGGACGATGACGTGCAGCACGGCCGCCGCCGCGCGCGTGGCCAGTGGGCTGCGCACGTCCCCGAGCCGGCCGGTCAGCACCCTGACCGTCGCGCCCTGCGCGTCGGCGACGGGCACGTCGCGGGCACGCAGCACCCGGTGTCCAGGCTCCGCGTCGCGCTCGCCGTGTGGCAGGTCGACCCACAGCTGCACCGCGTGCAGCACGCCGCCGGCCGTGCGGAACGCCTCGGAGACCAGCTCCGAGTGGCGGATGCCCGCGCCGGCCGTCATCAGCTGCACGTCGCCGGGAGCGAGCGCCTCCTCGGCGCCCTGCGAGTCGCGGTGCACGATCTCGCCGGCCAGCAGGTAGCCGACCGTCTCGATCCCGCGGTGGCGGTGCTCCGGCACGCCCACCGCCTCGCCCGGCGCGAAGGCGACCGGGCCGGCGTCGTCGAGCAGCAGGAACGGGTCGAACCGGCGGCGCTCGCGGGTCGGGAAGGCGCGGCGGATCGGGACGTCCGCGCCCTCCACCTCCCATCCGGCGGCGAGCGTCTCGGTGACGGCCAGGCGCCGGTCGGCGGGCATCCGGGTATTCTGCCTGCCGGCGCGCGCGCACGGCCGGATCGGTAGAGTTTGGATCCAAACTCGACGGCCGCGGACGAGGAGCAAGCGGTGGCTGACGCCGACCAGATCGTTGACATCACGGTGATCGGGGGTGGCCCGACAGGGCTCGCCGCCGCGTATTACGGAGGGCATCGCGACGCGACTGTGCGGATCGTCGAGTCGCTCGAGCAGCTCGGCGGCCAGGTCAGCGCGGTCTACCCCGAGAAGCACATCTTCGACGTCGCCGGCTTCCCCAAGATCAACGGCCAGGCGCTGATCGACCAGCTCACCGACCAGGCGATGCAGTACTCGCCGGACGTCCGGCTGGGAACCGTGATCGACACGATCGACCATCGCGACGACGAGACGATCGCGCTGCACACCTCCGACGGCGAGACGCTGCTCACGCGGACGATGATCGTCACGGCCGGGCACGGCGCGTTCGAGCCGCGGAAGCTGGGCGTCGACACGCTCGAGGCCTTCGCCGGCAACGGCCTGCACTACTACGTGCGCGAGAAGGCGGCGTTCACGGGCAAGCGCGTCGCGCTGGTCGGCGGCGGCGACTCGGCGCTGGACTGGGTGCTCAACCTGCAGGACACGGCGGAGCTGCCGATCACGCTGATCCACCGCCGCGACCGCTTCCGCGGCCTGGAGTCGTCCGTCAACGAGGTGCGGCGGCTGGCGGGCGAGGGCGGCGTGCGGATCCTGACGCCGCACGAGGTGCGCGGCGCGGAGGGCAACGGCATGCTCGAGGCGATCACCGTCGAGAACACGTCGACCGGCGAGAGCGAGCGGATCGAGCTCGACGCCTGCGTCATGCTGCTCGGCTTCGTGTCGCACCTCGGCCCGATCGCCAACTGGGGCCTGGAATTCGAGAACAAGCGGCAGATCAAGGTCACCCAGGCGATGGAGACGAACCTGCCCGGCATCTACGCCGCCGGCGACATCGCCGGCTACGACGGCAAGATCACGCTGATCACCATCGGCTTCTCGGAGGCCGCCATCGCGGCGAACCACGCGGTCGCCCGCATCCGCGGCGAGAAGGCGCAGCCGAAGTACTCCACCGAGTAGCCCCGCCGCCGCGCCGGTCGGCTGCATTCCGTCGCCCAACCGTCACGCTTCCGCGCGGATCGTTGCGGAAACTCCGTTAATCGCTCTGACCCCGCTCTGACCCCGCTCTGACCCCGTGTGGCGGTTCTCCGCGAACAGTCACGCCGGCGTCAAACCGAGCACCGGCGGGTGTTCTGGGTCTGACCCCAAGTGCGGCAGGTAGGCTTGCGCCGTGGATTCCGCGGTACCCGACGTCCTCGGCCCGGGCGTGCGGCTGGTGTTCGTCGGCATCAATCCCGGGCTTCGCTCGGCGCAGGCCGGGCATCACTTCGCCAACCCCCGAAACGACTTCTGGCGGCTGCTGCACGACTCGGGTCTGACGCCAGAGCTGCTCGACCCCAGCGAGGACGCCCAGCTGCTCGCCGCCGGGCTGGGCATCACCAACGCCGCGATGCGGGTCACCCGCGGCAGCGGTGAGCTGCGGCGCACCGACTTCGCGGGGGCCGTCGACCGCCTGTCGGGCATCGAGCAGACGCTCGGCCCCGCCGGCTTCGCGTTCGTCGGCAAGCAGGCGTACGCCGGCGCGTTCTCCGAGCGCTCGCCCGATCACGGGCTGCAGCGCCGCAAGCTCGGCGGCGCCTGGCTCTACGTCCTGCCGTCCACCTCGCCGGCCAACGCAGCGATCGCCTACCGCGACCGGCTGACCTGGTTCCGGCGGCTTGCGCGGCGGCTCGACGGCGCTGGCTAGGCTCCACTGACGAACCGATGAGCGGAGACGAAGGAGCCAAGATGGCCGAGCTGTGGGGTGCCGAGACGAGGAAGGCGGTCGCCAACTTCCCGGTGTCCGGCGAGACGATCCCGGTGGCCGTGATCCACTGGCTCGGCCGGATCAAGGGCGCCGCCGCCCGCACCAACGCCGAGCTCGGGCTGCTCGACGCGAACATCGCCGAGAAGATCGCGACCGCCGCCGACGCCGTGGCCGCCGGAGAGCATGACGACCAGTTTCCGATCGACGTCTTCCAGACCGGCTCAGGCACCTCGTCGAACATGAACGCGAACGAGGTGATCGCGGCGCTCGCCGGCGAAGCCGCGCATCCGAACGATCACGTCAACCTGGGACAGTCCTCCAACGACGTGTTCCCGTCCGCCGTGCACCTGGCTGCGCTCGACCGCACGGTCAACGAGCTGCTGCCCGCGATGCAGACGCTTGAGGACGCGCTGCAGCGCAAAGCCGAGGAGTTCGCCGACATCGCCAAGGCCGGCCGCACGCACCTGATGGACGCCGTCCCGGTCACGCTCGGCCAGGAGTTCGGCGGCTACGCGGCCCAGGTCCGCGAGGGGCGCCGCCGCGTCCGGTCGACGGTTGTCGGCCTGGGCCAGATCCCGCTCGGCGGCACCGCCACGGGCACGGGCCTCAACACGCACCCCGAGTTCGCCGCGCGGGTCCGTGCGCGGCTGGTCGCCGACACCGGTCTCGAGATCCTGCCGCCGGCCGACCCGTTCGAGGCGCAGGCCAATCGCGACGGCCTGGTCGAGGCGTCCGGAGCGCTGAAGACCGTCGCCGTCTCGCTGACCAAGATCTCCAACGACCTGCGCTGGATGGGCTCCGGCCCGCGCGCCGGCCTGGGCGAGATCTTCCTGCCGGAGCTGCAGAAGGGCTCGTCGATCATGCCCGGCAAGGTCAACCCGGTGATCCCCGAGGTCGTCTGCCAGGTCTGCGCGCAGGTGATCGGCAACGACACCGCGATCACGGTCGGCGGCATGCAGGGCAACTTCGAGCTGAACGTGCAGATCCCGCTGATGGCGCACAACCTGCTGCGGTCGATCGTGCTGCTCACCTCGGCCTGCACCCTGCTGGCCGAGAAGTGCGTCGACGGCATCGAGCCCAACCGCGAGCAGCTCAACCGCCATGGCGAGGCCACGCTGGCGATGGCCACGGCGCTGAACCCGTACATCGGCTACGACCGGGCCACCGAGATCGTCAAGGAGGCGGCGAGCTCCGGCCGCACGCTGCGCGAGGTCGCCCGCGAGCACGGCGTCGAGGATGAGATCCTGGACAAGGCCCTCGACCTGCAGGGGATGGCCGGCGTCCGATGAGGGTGCTCGTGCTCCAGCACATCGCCTGCGAGCCGCCCGGCGAGTTCGAGGACGTGCTGCACGAGCGCGGCGCCGAGATCCTCCGCGTCGAGCTGGACGAGGGCGGGCGCCTGCCGGCCCGCGACGAGTTCGACGCGATCGTGGCCATGGGCGGCCCGATGAGCGTCAACGACGAGGCCGAGCATCCCTGGCTGATCGGGGAGAAGGCGCTGATCCGCGGGGCGGTGCGCGACGGCGTGCCGTACTGGGGCTCGTGCCTGGGCGTCCAGCTGCTCGCCGCCAGCCTCGGTGCCCGCGTCTACGCCGGGCCACAGCCCGAGGTCGGCGTGCTGCCGGTGACGCTGACCGACGAGGGCGCGCGCCGATCCCGTGCTTCGGGGGCTGCCCCGCGAGTTCCCGACGCTGCAGTGGCACGGCGACACCTTCGACCTGCCGGACGGCGCGGTGCGGCTGGCCGGCTCGCCGGCGTACCCCAACCAGGCATTCCGCCTGGGCAACGCGCTACGGCGTGCAGTTCCACCTCGAGGTCTCGCGGGAGATGGCCGCGAGTGGGCGGCCGTCCCGGCGTACACCGAGTACCTCGAGCGCACGCTCGGGCCCGGCTCCGCCGACGGCCTGTTCGCCGAGTTCGACGCCAACGAGGTGCGGATGCGGGCCACCGGCCGGCGGATCTTCGAGCAGTTCGTCGACGCCCATGTCGCAGCCGCCGCGCGATAACCGCTTCCTGGCGCTGCGCGCAGCGGGGCAGGACGCCGCCGAGTTCGAGCTGCCCGACTCCGCGGTCGAGCGCTTCATCGAGCTCCGCGACTCCGGAGCCGACGCAGGGGTGATCGCCGCCGACCTCGACGTCGAGCCCGAGATCGCCGAAGCGCTGGTCTCGGCCGACGAGTCCTACACCGTCGCCCACCGGATCGCCACCGGGCAGGAGCGGATGTACCCGGTGCCGACTCCCGAGCAGCGGGTGGTCGACGCCCGCTCCGGCTCGAGCACGGTGCCGATCCTCGTGCTGATCGCCGTGCTGGTCGGCGTGATCGTCTACGGCCTGCTGCGCTGAACCGCGGTCAGGCGGTCTTCTTCGCGACCAGGAACGAGCGGACGTGCGCGCTCGACTCGGCCAGCGAGTCCCACAGCACGGCGTGGCCGCCGGGGACGGTCTCCACCCGCACCCGCCGCAGCTCGTCGGTGGCGCGTTCGACATCGGCGTCGGTGAGCAGCCGCGAGTGGTCGGCGTGGATCAGCATCGTCGGGCAGAGCACGTCCTTGAGGCCGCCCTCCGGCGTGCCCATCAGCTCGAACGCCGCCTGCGCCGCCGCCCGGCTGTAGCGATAGCGGAACTGGCCGTCCTCGTCGGCGACCAGGTGCTCGGCCATCTCCTCCTCGAGCAGGCCCCGCGGCGTGTGCTCGAGCGCCTCCTGCTCGCGCCGGGCCTCGATCGCCTCGTCCACGCTCTTCGATCCCCCGCCCCGCCGCTCCGACCGGATGGCGGCGTCCAGCAGATCCTGGGCCGGCCACAGCGGCGGGTCGAGCAGCGTCAGCGAGTTGATCCGCTCCTGCTTGCGGGAGGCGTACGCGATCGCGATCCGTGCGCCGAACCCGTCGCCGATCAGCCCCGCCTGGTCGACATCACAGGCGTCCAGCACCTCGTCCAGGTCGTCGAGGTGCTGCTGCATCGTGTGCGGCCCCGACCAGGGCGAGCGGCCGTGGCCACGCAGGTCGTATGCGATCACATGCCGCCCCGGCTCGAGCATCCGCGCCATCCGCTCGAACCGGCGAGCGTGCCCGCGCACATCGTGCAGGCAGGCGACGGGCGGCAGCTCCTCGTCACCGAAGCGGAGGATGCGAAAGGCCGTCACGATCGACGAGTGTAGTGATGGTGCCGGTTGGAACTACCCCCAGCCGAGGCGCTCGAGCTCGTCCTCGTCGAGCCCGAAGTGGTGCCCGAGCTCGTGCACGACGGTCACCCGGATCTCGTCCTCGAGCCTCGCCGGGTCGTCCCCGAAGTCGGCGACCAGCGGCAAGCGGTAGATCGTGATGGTGTCCGGCAGCGACCCGGCGTACCCCTCGCCCGTGCGCTCGGTCAGCGGCGTCCCGCGGTACAGGCCATACAGCTCGGCGTCCTCGTCGTCCGCGTCGTCGACCAGCACCGCGACGTTGTCCATCGCCTCACGCAGCTGCGCCGGCATTCCGGCCAGCGCGCGATCGACGACCCGCTCGAACTCGGCGGGGGTCACATCTCGGGGAGGTCGCCCCGGTACGGTCCCTCGACCACCGGCGAGAACCGCGCGTACGCGACGTCGCCGTCCGGGGTCTCGACCTCCACGCCGGCGTCGTGGCTCCGGGCGAGCTCGTTGACCGGGTAGAGCAATCCGTCCCCGGTATTGCGCGCGCCGATCATCAGGATCCCGCACGGCCCGTCCCCGGCGCCGACGAAGACGTGCTCGGTCCACGACGGGCAGTGGACGAAATCCCACTGGCGCAGACGGCGCTCCTCGCCCTCGATCAGCACCAGGCACTCGCCCCACAGCACCAGGAAGTCCTCCTGCGCCTCCTCGCCGTGGTACATGCAATTCGGCTGGCCGGGCTGCAGCACCTGGATGTTGACGCCGTAGTGCGGGAAGCGGTGGTCGTGGCTCTCGAAGACCACGGCCGACCCCAGCGCGTCGTGATGCACCCACCGCGAGTCGCGGGCGTTGACGACGAACCAGCCCTCGCCTGCCGGCGCCTTCCCGCCGGGCCCCTCCTCCATCGGCGCCTCGGGGACGTTGCTCATCGCCGCGCCGCCACGGCTGCCTGCTCGTCCGCGTGGTAGCTCGAGCGCACCAGCGGCCCGGCGAAGACGGATGCGAAGCCCAGCTCCTCGCCGGCGCGGCGCAGCCCGTCGAACTCCTCGGGCGTCACCCAGCGGTCGAGCGGCAGGTGGCGCGCCGTCGGCTGCAGGTACTGGCCGATCGTCACGATGTCGACGCGGTGTGCGCGCAGGTCGCGCATCACCTCGACGATCTCGTCGTCGGTCTCGCCCATGCCGACGATAATCCCGCTCTTGGTGACCAGCGGCGGCCGGTCGGGGTGCAGCTCGGCCCACACGTCCTTGGCGTCGTCCAGCAGCTTCAGCGCCCTGCGGTAGTCGCCTTTCGGCCGGATCCGCCGGTAGAACCGCTCGATCGTCTCGATGTTGTGGTTGAAGACGTCGGGCGCCGCCTCCAGCACGATCCGCAGCGCGCCGTCCTGGAAGCCGAGGAAGTCGGGCACCAGCACCTCGACGCCGCAGGCGGGGGTGCGGCGGCGGATCGCACGGATGGTGGCTGCGAAGTGGCCCGCGCCGCGGTCCTCCAGGTCGTCGCGGTCGACCGAGGTGACGACGACGTGGCGCAGCCCCATCTTCTCGGCGGCCCGGGCGACGCGCAGCGGTTCGAGCGGCTCCGGAGCGGCCTCCGGCCGGCCGCTGGTGACGGCGCAGTAGCGGCAGGCGCGCGTGCAGACGTCGCCCATGATCTGGAACGTCGCGGTGCCCCGCCCCCAGCATTCGCCGATGTTGGGGCACCGGGCCTCCTCGCACACCGTGTGCAGGCCGCCGTCGCGCATGATCTGCTGGAGCTCCGGAAACCGCCCGCGCCGCGACGGCGCGCGCACCTTCATCCAGTCAGGCCGAACGCGTGCCGCCTCGGAGAAGGCCACGTCAGACCGCCACCGGCAGCGGCTCGAACTCGACGTCGAACACGGCGGCGAACGCCTCGACGACCGTCGGCCGCAGATCCTCGACGCTGACCGGCGTCCCCAGCTCCTCCGTCACCGACGTGAACGCCGCGCCTCCCAGGCCGCAGGCGTCGAACGTCTCGTAGACGGCCAGGTCGAGGTCGGCGTTCAACGAGAAGCCGTGGGTCGTGATCCAGCGCGCGCAGCGGACGCCGATCGACGCGATCTTGCGCTCGCCCACCCAGACGCCGGACAGATCTCTGGCGTCCATCCGCCGGCCGTCGATGCCCAGCGCGCGCAGCGTCGCGATCAGCACCTCCTCCAGGTTGTGCACGTAGCGGTGCAGATCCTTGCCGTGGTCCTGGAGGTCGAGCACCGGGTAGCAGACGAGCTGCCCGGGGCCGTGGTACGTCGAGCGGCCGCCGCGGTTGACCTCGACCACGTCGATGCCCCGGCGCGTGTAGTCGACGGCCGCCAGCAGCAGCTCCTCGGCGGCCACGGCGCGTGAGCCAAGCGAGATCACCGGCTCGTGCTCGAGCACCATCACCACGTCCGGCACGGCGCCCTGGCTGCGCGCGCCGGCCAGGTCCTGCTGGATGGCCATCGCGTCCTGGTAGGGCGTCAGCCCCGGGATCTCGTACAGATAGGCCCCGTGCGGCATGGCCGAAACTTACAGGCCGAAGGCCTGCTCGTCCCAGCTCTCGAGATTGGCCTTGACCTGGGCCATGAACTGGGCGGCGTATGCGCCATCCACCAGCCGGTGGTCGTACGACAGGCAGAGGAACATCATGTGCCGGATCGCGATGGCGTCGTTGCCGTGCTCGTCGGTGACGACCATCGGCCGCTTGACGATCGCCTCGACGTCGAGGATCGCGACCTGCCCCTCGGGGATGATCGGCGTCCCCAGCAGCGCGCCGAACACGCCGGGGTTGGTGATCGTGAACGTGCCGCCGGCCATCTCGTCGGGCGTCAGCGTCTTGTTGCGGGCCTTGTCGGCGAGGTCGAGCACCGCGCGTGCCAGCCCGACCAGGTTCTTCTCCTCGGCGCCGTGGACGACCGGCACCATCAGGCCCTTGGCGTCGTCGATGGCGACGGCCATGCCCAGGTTGACGTAGCGCTTGATGATCGCGCTCTCGCCCTGCACCTCGGCGTTGACCCACGGCCAGCGACCGATCCCGTCGATCGCCGCGCGGGCCACGAACGGGACGTAGGTCAGGTTGACGCCGTAGCGCTCCTGGTAGAGCGGCTTCCACTTCTTGCGCAGGTTGACCACGCCGGTCATGTCCACCTCGACGACCGTGGTGACGTGGGCGGCCGTGTCCAGGGAGTGGCGCATGTGCCGGGCGATCACCTTGCGGATCGTGTTGAACTGGTAGAGCTCCTCGCCGGCGCCGGCCTGGGCGGCGACCGCGGGCTGAGGTGCCGGGGCGGCCGCGGGCTGCGGTGCGGCGGCGGGCGGTGCGGGCGGCGCTGCGGGAGCGGCCGGCTCGGGGGCGGGCGGCGCGAAGTGCGGCACGTCGTGCACCTCGACCGGCTGCGGCGCGGCAGGCGCGGCTGTGCCGCCGGACTCGATGAAGCCCTGCACGTCCTTCTTGGTCACGCGGCCGCCGCGGCCGGTGCCCGGGATCTGGTCGACGCTCAGCGAGTGCTCGGCCAGCATGCGGGCGACCACGGGGCTGACGAACGCGCGCCCGGAGGCGTCGCCCTCGCCGTTGGTCGCGGCCGGCGCGGCCGCGGGCGGAGGCGCCTGCGGTGCCGGGGCAGCGTCGGGCGTCTGCTCGGCCAGGGCCTCGGGCTCAGGTGCGTCCGCCGGCTCGGCGGGAGCGCCCGCAGCGTCGCCGGCGGTGTCGATCACCGCGATCCGGGTGTTCACCGGCACCGTGTCGCCCTCGTCGGCCAGGATCTCGCGGACGACGCCGGACGCCGGGGACGGCACCTCGGTGTCGACCTTGTCGGTCGAGATCTCGACGATCGTCTCGTCGGCCTCGATCCGCTCCCCGACCTGCTTCGCCCAGCGCGTGATGGTGCCCTCGGACACGCTCACGCCCATCTGGGGCATCACGACATCGACGACTGTTCCGGTGGCCATGGGGGCGGCTCCTCAGTAGGCGGACAGTTCCTCGATCGCTGCCGCCACGTCGTCCACCTGGGGGAGGAACGCCTTCTCGAGCGACGGTGCGAAGGGAACGGGGGAATCGGGGGAGGTGATGCGGACGACGGGGGCGTCCAGGTTCTCGAACGCCTCCTGGGCGATGGTCGCGGCGATCTCGGCGCCGAAGCCCGAGGTGTGGGTGTCCTCGTGCAGCACCAGCACCTTGCCGGTCTTGGCGACCGACCCGAGCACCGCCTCCTTGTCCCACGGCGTGAGCGTGCGCAGGTCGATGATCTCGACGGACGTGCCGTCGTTCTCGGCGGCCCGGTCGGCGGCCTCCTCGGCCGTGTACACCATCGCGCCGTACGTGATCACGGACAGGTCACTGCCCTCGCGGTGGACGCGGGCCTTGCCGAACTCGACGGCGTGCTCGCCGTCGGGCACGTCGCCCTTGATCCGCCGGTACAGGTGCTTGTGCTCGAAGAACAGCACGGGGTTGGGGTCGCGGATCGACTGCACCATCAGGCCCTTGGCGTCGGCTGGCGTGGCCGGCACCGCGATCTTCAGGCCGGGGCAGTGGGCGAAGAAGCCCTCGGGGTTCTGCGAGTGGAACGGGCCGCCGGAGAAGCCGCCGCCGGAGGGCAGGCGGACGACGATCGGCACCGGCGTGCCGACCCGGTAGTGCTGCTTGGCGGCGACCGTCACCAGCTGGTCGAAGGCGCAGGAGACGAAGTCCGAGAACTGCATCTCGCAGACGGGGCGCATGCCCATCAGCGCCGCGCCGGTGCAGGCGCCGACGATGGCGGTCTCGGACAGCGGCGAGTCGATCACCCGGTCCTCGCCGAACTCGGCCTGGAAGCCCTGGGTGACCTTGAAGGCGCCGCCGTAGACGCCGACGTCCTCGCCGATCAGGAACACGCGGCCGTCGCGCCGCATCTCGTCTCGCAGGCCGTCCGAGATCGCCTGCAGGTAGGTCTTGACCGCCAACGTCTCCTCTATCTGTGGTGGGGGGTGTCGAGCTCCTCGGGATCGGCGTAGACGCCGTCCAGCAGCTCGGAGGGATCGGGCAGCGGGCTGTCCTCGGCCCGCTTCATCGCGTCGTTCAGGAGCTTCTTGACCTCGACCGAGATCTCGTCGTCGGCGGGCTCGTCGAGCAGGCCCTGCTCCTTCAGCCAGCGCCGGTAGCGCTCGATCGGGTCGCGCCGCGTCCACTGCTCGAGCATCTCCCGCGGGACGTAGAACGCGTCGTCGTGGACGGCGTGGCCCTCCATCCGCAGCGTCACCAGCTCCAGCAGCGTCGGGCCGCCGCCGGCGCGCGCCTTCTCGATCGCGGCGTGGGCCTCACGGTAGACGGTCAGCACGTCGCAGCCGTCGACCACCACGCCCTCGAAGCCGTAGGCCGCGGCGCGGTCGGCCAGATGCTCGCAGGCGTACTCGAGCCGGCTCGGCGTCGAGTACGCGTACTGGTTGTTGTCGATGATGAAGACGACCGGCAGCTGGTGGACGGCCGCCAGGTTCATCGCCTCGTGGGCGTCGCCTCGCTGCATCGCGCCGTCGCCGGACCATCCCAGCGCGACGCGCGGCTGCTTGCGGATCTTGAAGGCCAGTGCGGCCCCGACCGCCACCGGCATCATCGCCGGCAGGTGGCTGACCATGGCGATCAGGCCGAGCCGGATGTCCGCCATGTGGACGTTGCCGTCGCGCCCGCGGGCCAGGCCGTCGGCGCGGCCCATGTACTGGGCGAAGATCCGCCACGGCTCGGTGCCGCGGGTGATGTGGACGCCCATGTCGCGCTGAATCGGCGCGCCGACGTCATCCGTCCGCATCGCCGTGGCGACGCCCACCGCGGCGCCCTCGTTGCCGCGCCCGGTGTAGAACGAACCGGGGATCTTGCCCTGCCGGTAGAGGATGTGGCCCCGCTCCTCGATCCCGCGGGTTACCAGCATGTTCCGGTAGATCTGGAGCAGATCCTCCCGGTCGAGATCGGCCTGCCTGATGTCCTCCGCGGACTCGACCGGTACGGCTTCTCGGGCGACTGCCATCCTTGCATCAAGTCTAGCGTCACATGCGGCCGTGTCGAGAGGCGCCCTCCGTGTGGCAGAATCGAGCAATGGCATCGCGACGCAACCGCGAGGAGCTGGGCGACAGCTGCGGGTTCTGCCTGCGCTGCGGCTGGGGCCGGCGGTTCATGCTCGCCGACGCCGCGGCCGTGCCCGACACCTGCCCGAGCTGCGGCGGAGTCGTCATCACCTCGTGCGGCGCCTGCGGCGCCCCCATCGAGTCGCTGATGGGCGTGACCTGCCGGGCCTGCGGCGAGCCGCTCCGCGAGGCCGAGCTGTTCGGCGTCGAGATCCGGCGGAAGCCGGAGCGAGTGGCGGCCGCGGTTGACGGTCGCGCGTCGAGCGGCCATAACGAGAGACAGTCCCTGTGATCGTCGCATTCCTGCTCGCATTCACGCTGGGCGCGCTCGCCGCCGCCGCCGCGCTCGCCTACCGCGCCCATCGCAGGGCCGCGCGACTCGAGGACGAGCTCGACGTGGTCCGGGCCGAGCTGGAGATGGCCGAGCGGCGCGACCACGACACCGGCCTCTGGAACAGCCGCCACTTCGTCGAGGCGCTGACCCGCGAGGTCGAGCGCTCGCGCACATACGCCCGCCCGGTCGCGCTGGCGCTGGCGTCGGTCGACGGGCTGCTCGAGGAGGGTGAGGACACCGAGGTCGCGATGGCCGAGATCGGCAACGCGATCGGGTCGAGCGTTCGCGCGCTGGACATCGCTTGCCGCGTGGGCAGCACCGAGTTCGGCGTGATCATGTGCGAGACCGACAGCCGAAACGCGTCCGTCGCCGCGGAGCGCGTGCTGCGGGCGATCGCCCGCGTCCGCTCGCCCGCAGGACGCCAGCCGCTGGCAGCGGTCGGCATCGCCGCCTGCCCGGCCCATGCGGAGACGTTCGACGGCCTGGTCGAGCGAGCGGGGTCGGCGCTGCGCAGCGCCCGCCGCGCCGTGCGCCGCGACCCGCCCAAGGCGGGCACCGTGACGGTCTCGATGGCCGTCTGGGACGACGCAGACGACGCCGAGTAGCCGGTGCGGCGGCTCGCCGACGGCCTGCACCGATGGACTGCGCGCCACCCCGAGTGGCACCCCGGTGAGTTCGGCGCCCAGGTCTCGTGCTACGCGGCGGCCGTCGACGGCGGCACGCTGCTGATCGACCCGCTGGTGCTCGGCGACGACGACGCCCAGCGGCTGGACGGCGTGGTCGCCGGCAGGGTGTCGATCCTGATCACGATCCCCTACCACGCCCGCAGCGCCGAGCAGTTCGCGGCCCGCTACCGCGGTCGCATCCACGGCCACGCGGCGGTGGCCGCCCGGCTGGGGTCGGCGGCCCGGTTCACGCCCGTCGAGCCCGGCGCCCGGCTGCTGGGCGGCGCCACGGTGCACGCGATCGGCAACCCGCGGCGGCAGGAGACGCCCTACCACCTCCCGTCGCACGATGCCCTGGCATTCGGCGACTCGGTGGTGGAGGCCGGCGGCCGGCTCCGGGTGTGGGTCGAGCCGCCCGCGGACTCGCCCGCGCGCCGGCGCTGGTACCGGGAACGCCTGGTGCCGTCGCTGCGGCCGCTGCTCGACCTGAACGCCGGGCGCGTGCTCGCCACGCACGGCGAGCCGGTGCTGCGCGGCGGCCGGGCGGCCCTGGCCCGCGCGCTGGACGACGACGCCTGGTCGCGTCCGCGCAGCCGCTAGTTGAAGGTCTCGGGCGTGCGGGTGACCGGGTAGCCGGCCCACCGCAGCTCGGACACCTTCCCCTGGCCGTCGCGCACGACCACCAGCCGCTCACCGCGCTCGCGGCCGGACTCGACCCGGTAGCTGTCCTCCCCGTCGGCGGCGAACACGGCCGGCCGCCGGGTGGGCGGCGCATCGGCGTGCCGAGCCTCCAGGTGCCCCTCCCGATACGAGAACACGAACTCCTCGCCCTCGGTCCACCAGCGGCCGGGGATCCCCGCCAGCTCGGGCGGCACCGGCGCGCCCGGCTTCCACGCCTCGATGGCTGCCGGCAGCTCGTCGCGGGCGTCGTCGAGCATCCCCGCTGTGATCTCCGTCGGATCGTTGCGCGAGCCCGAGTTGCTGGTCGCCGCAACCGCCAGACTCCGTGACCGGTCGTAGAGCACCTGCGCGAGGAATCCCGGCATCGCGCCGCCGTGCCCCGCCGAGAACCCGGTCTTGGTACGCCGCAGCTCGACGCCCAGCCCCCAGGCCAGCGTCCAGTCCGGGTCGCACATCGCCTGCACCGTGTGCATCTCGTCGACCGTCCGGGCATCCAGCACGTCGCCGCTCGGCTTGGCCAGGAACGATCCGAGGCGCACCAGGTCGGAGGGCGTGCTCCACAGCTGGCCGGCGGGGCCGAACCCCTCGGACTCGACCTCGGACTCGATCGTCACGGTGTCGTCGTACGGGGCAACCATGTAGCCGACCGCCTGAGGTGCCTCGGGCGCCCAGGTCGTGCGGGTCATGCCCAGCGGGTCGAACACGTGCTCCCGGATCACATCCGGGTACGGCCTGCCGCGCAGCCGCTGCACGATCTCGCCGAGCAGCGCGAAAGCGAGGTTCGAATAGTGCCACTCCTGGCCCGGCTTGAGCACCAGCTCTGCGTCGCCAAGGCTGGCGACAACGTCCGCCATCGACGGCATCACCATGGTCACCCACACGTCGCCCACCGGCTCGCGCTGCAGGCCGGACAGGTGCGAGAGCATCCGCCGGATCGTGGGTCCGCGGTGTGCGGACTCGGCGATGTGCGCCGACAACGGGTCGTCGAGGTCGAGCCGGCCCTCGTCGCGCAGCTGCATGACGCAGATCGCGGTGATCACCTTGGTGATCGAGCCGATTCGGTACTGGTCGTCGACCGTCGCCGCCCGCCCCGCCTCGACGTCGGCGAGTCCGATCGCCTCGCTCCACACGATCTCGCCATCGCGGGCGACGGCGGCGCTTGGCCCCGGCATCCGCTCCTTCGCCTGTGCCTCGGCCAGCCGCCGGCTGAGCCTGCCGGCGAGTGCCTCGAGATCGCCGCTCACGCCGATCCGCGGATCTCCGAGAAGTGGATGACGGTCACCGTGTCCGCCTCGGTCACCGGCCGGTTGTAGAGCTGCCCGAGGAAGATGCAGAACTCCTCGATGTGGCGGATCTCCGGGTTGTCGTGCTGGATCTCGCGAGGCGACACCTCGCGCAGCTGCTTGACCTCGATCTTGTCGATCACCGCGTCGAAGATCTTCTCGCGGATGCCGAATCGTTGCCCAGCAAGCACACACACGACCATGCCCTTGCGGTACTTCGTGGACTTGTCGCCCAGCCTGATCGTCGCCGTCTTGCGGCGGTGCCTGAGCTGGTCCACCACGACCGGCGAGTAGAAGTTGAGGGCGTACATTCCGGCGCCATCATACCGAGAGGGTCAGCCGGTCAAGGGCGCGGCCCGCGACCTCGCGCTCGCCTCCGTACGACAGCCGGCGGTACTCGGCGAGCGGCAGCCAGCGGGCGTCCTCGACCTCGAGCCGCATGCTGTGGTCGATCTCGCCCAGCCGCCCGCCCCGCACCTGCAGCAGGTGGAAGCTCACCACCTTGAGGATGCGGACACCCTGCCGGGTGTAGACGTACCGGATGTCGCCAAGTTTGACGACATGGTCGGCGCGCAGTCCCGTCTCCTCCAGCGTCTCGCGCAGGGCGGTGTCCACCGTCGCCTCGCCGGGCTCGACCAGGCCCTTGGGCAGCGCCAGCACCTTCGGCTTGCCGCGGGGGACGATCGTCGCCATCCACCAGCGGCCGCGCATGCGCCGCACCGCGACGCCGCCTGCCGAGAACTCGCGCTCCATCCTGGAGGTAGTGTGGCAGCCGTGAGCCGCCGCTTCGTCGCCGTGATCCTCGCGATCGTGTTCGTGGACGTCTTCCTCCAGTTCGCGATCGTACCGCTCCTGCCGGAGTTCTCCGAACTGGCCGGCCTGTCGAAGACGCAGGCGGGCTTCATCGTGGCGGCGTACTCCGGCGCGGTGCTGCTGTTCTCGTTCCCCGTCGGCCGCCTGGCCGACCGGGTGGGGCCGCGCAAGGTGACGATCTTCGGCGTCGTCCTGCTGACCGCGGCGATCATGCTGAACGCCGTGGCGACCGACTTCTGGTCGCTGATGGCGGTGCGCCTCGGGCAGGGCGTGTCGTCGGCGATCTCGTGGACGGCGGGGCTTGCCTGGCTGACCGGGTCGGTGCCGCAGGAGCGGCGGCCGCGGGTGCTGACCAGCGCCATGACCGCCGCCACGCTGGGCGCCCTGCTCGGCCCCGTGATCTCCGGCCCGATCGCCGAGCACTGGGGCCTGCATGCGCCCTACGTCGTGTTCGCGGTGTTCACGGCGATCCTGTCGCTGGCCGCGCTGACGCTGCCGGACGCGCACGGGCACGTCGACGAGCCGGCGTCGCTGCGCGAGGTGGCCGACATCGTGCGCGGCGGCGGCCTGCTGTCCGCCGCGCTGATCGTGATCCTGATCGTGGCCGTCGTCTCGGGCGTGATCGAGACGCTGATCCCGCTGGCGATGGGAGCGGACGGCTACTCCGCCGTGGCGATCAGCGCCGTGCTGGCCGCGACCGGCCTGCTGGCGGTGATCACCAACACGGCGGTGGGGGGCGTGTACGGCCGCTTCGGCGGCGTCCCCATCGGCATGGTGGCGGCGGCCACCGCGGCCGTCGGCTGCGTGCTGATGTCGCTCCCGGCCGGCGCGGCGGCCGTCGCCGTGATCTACGTGATCTTCTCGCCGGCGATCACCGCGCAGTACGCCGTCTGCTTCCCGCTGGCGACGGAGGGCGCCGACCGCTCTGGCCTCACCCACGGCGTCGTCATGGGCGCGACCAACGTCGTCTGGGGGCTCGGCTTCCTGATCGGCCCGGCTGCCGGAGCGGCCATCGCGCAGGCGACCTCCGACCGCGTCAGCTACCTCGCGGCGGCCGCCATCAGCCTGGCCGGCGCCGCATGGCTGCGTTCGCTGGCACTCTCACCCGCTGAGTGCCAGGATAGTGCTTGACGACGGCTTCCGTGCTGCTATGATGACGGCGCGTTGGCACTCCGATTACCTGAGTGCCAACAGTTTTCCGAAGTCCATGACAGGCACTATGGAGGTCACATGGATCTGAAGCCTCTAGGCGATCGCGTGATCGTCGAGGTCCTCGAGGAGGAGGAAGTCACGGTCAGTGGCATCGTCCTTCCCGACACGGCCAAGGAGAAGCCTCAGCGCGGCAGCGTGCTCGAGGTTGGCCCGGGTCGGTATGAGGACGGCAAGCTCGTCCCGCTCGATGTGAAGAAGGGCGACGAGATCATCTTCTCCAAGTACGGGGGCACCGAGGTCAAGGTCGGCGGCGACGAGGTTCTTATCCTCCGCGAGTCCGACATCCTGGCCAAGGTCGTCACCACCAAGGTCAAGGCGAAGGCGTAGGAGCGTATGGCACACAAGGAACTGAAGTTCAATGAGGATGCCCGCCGCTCGCTTCAGCGCGGCGTCGACATCCTGGCCGATGCGGTGAAGGTCACCCTCGGCCCCAAGGGTCGGTACGTCGTGCTCGACAAGAAGTTCGGCGCGCCCACCATCACCAACGACGGCGTCACGATCGCTCGTGAGATCGAGGTCGAGGACGTCTTCGAGAACCAGGGCGCGCAGCTCGTCCGCGAGGTCGCCACGGCGACCAACGACGTGGCCGGCGACGGCACGACGACGGCGACCGTTCTGGCCCAGGCCATCGTTCGCGAGGGTCTGAAGAACGTGTCCGCCGGTGCGAATCCGATGGCGCTCAAGCGCGGCATCGAGAGCGCCGTTGCCGCGGTGGTCGACGACATCAAGTCGCAGAGCAAGGAGATCTCGGGCAAGGAGGACATCGCCCGGGTCGCAACCATCTCCGCCCGCGACCGCGAGATCGGCGACGTGATCGCCGACGCGATCGAGAAGGTCGGCAAGGACGGCGTGGTCAACGTCGAGGAGGGCCAGACGTTCGGCCTCGAGCTCGAGTTCACCGAGGGCATGCAGTTCGACAAGGGTTACCTGTCGCCCTACATGATCACGGACTCGGAGCGCATGGAGGCCGTCCTGGACGATCCCTTCATCCTCATCGCCAACCAGAAGATCGGTGCGGTCAAGGACATCCTGCCCGTGCTGGAGCAGGTCATCCAGGCGGGTCGCCCGCTGCTGATCGTGGCGGAGGACGTCGAGGGCGAGTCGCTCGCGACCGTCGTCGTCAACAAGCTGCGTGGCACCTTCACCGCCGTCGCCGTCAAGGCGCCGGGCTTCGGTGACCGCCGCAAGCGGATGCTCGAAGACATCGCCATCCTCAGCGGTGGCGAGGTGATCACCGAGGAGATGGGCCTCAAGCTCGAGAACACGACCCTCTCCCAGCTGGGCCGCGCCCGCAAGGTCGTCGTCGATAAGGATTCGACCACGATCATCGACGGTGCCGGCGAGGGCGATGCGATCAAGGGCCGGATCAAGCAGATCAAGTCCGAGATCGAGTCCACCGACTCCGATTTCGACCGCGAGAAGCTGCAGGAGCGGCTGGCCAAGCTGGCCGGCGGCGTCGCGGTGGTCAAGGTTGGCGCTGCCACCGAGACCGAGATGAAGGAGAAGAAGCACCGCGTCGAAGACGCGCTGCAGGCAACTCGGGCCGCCCTCGAGGAGGGCATCGTCCCGGGTGGCGGAGTCGCCCTGCTCCACGCGATCAAGGCCGTGCAGGCCGAGAAGCTGGACGCCGACGAGAAGACCGGCGCCAAGATCGTGGAGCGTGCGCTCGAGGAGCCCCTTCGCCAGCTGGCGGAGAACGCGGGCCTCGAGGGCTCGGTCGTCGTCAACGAGGTTCGTGGCGCCAAGGCGGGCCAGGGCCTGAACGTCGACACGGGTGAGATCGTCGACATGGTCAAGGCCGGGATCATCGATCCCGCCATGGTGACCCGCTCGGCGCTGCAGAACGCCGCGTCGATCGCGAAGAACATCCTGACCACCGAGGCCGTCGTGGCCGAGGCGCCGGAGAAGTCGCCTGCTGCCCCCATGGGCGGCGGCATGCCGGACATGATGTAGGGTCGCCGAAAGGCTCCCAACGCAGACAGGGCGGGCACCGCAGACGCGGTGCCCGCCCTCTTTTGTTCCATCACGCCGCGATGTCGGGTCGGCGCAGCTGATCGCTATAGATGACGGAGCGGTCGCGGCCCAGGCCCTTCGCGGCGTACAGCGCGTGATCCGCCGCGTAGAGCAGGGCGCGCGCTGAACCGCCGTGGTCGGGCCACGCGGCGAGGCCGAAGCTGATCGTGATCCGCGCCGCGTCGTCTGCCAAGGCAGAGGTGACGGCGCTTCGCAGCCGCTCGACGACCAGGTACGCCTCGGCGTCGTCGCTGCCGTCGAACAGCAGCGCGAACTCGTCCCCGCCCAGCCGGCCGACCGCGTCCCCGGCGCGAAGCGCGTCGCGCAGCAGCGGTGCCAGGCGCCGCAGCACGTCGTCGCCGGCTAGGTGCCCGAGCCGGTCGTTGACGGTCTTGAAACCGTCGAGGTCGCCGATCGCCAGAGTGAATTCCCGGCCGCTGCGGTTGGACTGCGCGAGCATCGTTTCCAGCCGCTCCTCGAATCCGCGGTGGTTGAGCAACCCGGTCAGCGGATCGGTGATGGCGGCTTCGCTGAGCTGCGTGACCAGCAGCTCGGTGTGCCGCCGGAGCAGCCCGATCAGCGTCCCGGCGAGCCACACCGTCCCGACAACGATCAGCCAGCGGTCGGCCGAGACGCCGGTCAGGGCGTAGCCGACGCCGACCAGCGCGAGCTGCGCGTGGGCGATACGTGCTGGGAAGAAGTAGAACGCGCTGAGCGAGATCCACAGGTAGAACATCGGGTAGACGACGCTGTCGGCGCCGGCGAAGGCGATCGCACCTGTGACCAGCAGCGTGCCGGCTGCGACCAGAGCGGGATAGCCCCAGTCGGGCAGCTCGTCGAACCGCCACAGGAGCAGTCCCGCCAGCAGCCAGGCGATGCCCGCACAGGCACCGAGGCCGCGGACGTCCGTCCCCGGCGCCGTCATCGCGAGCGCGATGCTGACCAGCAGTGCGCCGCCCGCGAACGTGTAGAGCAGCGAGCGGGCCATCGCCTCCCGGTCGTCCGGCGGGCGCTCAAGCGCCTGGCCGGCGGTGCGCCAGCCCAGTCGTTCGCGTACCGGAGCCATCCCCCATGTCATCGGCAGCGACGGGCCGCTGCTGCTCCCCTGAATGGGGCGGGGAGCCCGTCCCCAGATCGGGCTCCCCGTCTGAACCGCCTACCCTCTCAGGACTCCAGCGTACGAGCGCCGGAGGCGCCGTCAAGGTGTGAACGTCCGCGGCCCGAACGTGATGAAGATCAGTGCAGCGAGCAGCATCGGAAACACCACCTTGACGACGGTGTCGACCCGCTCGTCGCGGCCCAGGTCGGCGAGCGCCCAGAACATCGGGAACCCGACCATCCCGAACCGCCCCATCGACACCAGCAGGCCGCCGGTGGTCGGAAGCAGGATCAGCAGCGCCGAGTAGATCAGGTACTCGCCGGGCAGCTTCATGCGCCAACCCCAGTAGATCAGGAAGCACCAGAGCAGGGTGAAGGCCGCGTGCACCAGGAACCGCAGGTGCCCGCCGGACACTGCGTCCCAGGTCGCCTGCCCGAACACGATCGGCAGCACGGACACGCCGCGGCCCCAGCCACGCTCCTGCGCATGGGCCGACGCCAGCACGTCGCCCGTGCGCCACCACAGGAACCCGAAGAACGCCACCTCGGCCGCCGGGATCAGGAGCAGCGGCAGGTAGCGCGCCGGCCGCCGCTCGCCCGTGCGCCAGAGCCGCCACGCGAGCGCCGGGAGCAGCGCGATCCCTGTCGGCCGCGCGATCGCCGCGCCCGCGGCGGCAACGCAGCCCCACCACCAGCGCCCGTGCCACGTCAGCGCGAACGCGCCCAGCACGAGCAGCAGGAACAGGCTCTCGGCGTAAGGCAGCGAGAAGACGAACGTCAACGGGAAGATCGCCAGGTAGAGCACGGTGCGCCGCGCCATCCCCTCGTCGAACCGGCCCTGCGTCATCCGGTAGAGCAGGCACAGCGCCGCCAGCAGCAGCGCGGACGACAGCAGGCTGCCCCACATCGTCACCGGCCCCGGGAGCCAGGTCAGCGGCCGCCAGAGCAGCGGGAACAGCGGGAAGAACGCCGCGGTGTTGCCATGCCCGATCGACGGGTCGTACCCGTTCTGCGCGATCCAGCGGTACCACGTCGCGTCCCAGTCGCCGAGGGCACGGAACACCGTGTCCCACTGGAACCCGCTGTTGCGCGGCCGCCGTGACGTCCATCCCTCCATGAACAGCAGCAGGTAGACGCACACGCGGCTGCTCGCCCAGACGGCGATCGGATACCGGTAGCGGCGGAGCGTGTCGGTCACTCGGGCAGCTCGAGCCTACGCCATAGCCACCGGACGCCGAACAGCGCGGCCGCCGCATAGACCGCGCCGATCAGCAGGTCGACGACGTAGTGGTTGCCCGTGTAGACCACGGCCAGCGACTGTGCCAGCGGATAGAGGACGCCGAGCATCGCCAGCCACCGCCAGCGCGTGTTCCAGGCCAGCGTCAGCAGGAACAGGAACAGCAGCACCGAGTAACCGGCATGCAGCGACGGGACGGCCGCGTAGGGGTTGCCGTCGACCAGGTGGTAGAGCGGACCCGAGTCGGTGGGCAGCGGCGACTGCGCCGACTGCACGCCCGCCGGATTCGCCAGCGGCGGGATCAGGTGGATGTCCCATTCGGCCGCCTTCCACGGCGGGGCGGCGGGGAACAGCGCGAACGTCAGCGCGCCCGCGTACGACAGCGTCAGCAGGGTCGCCGCGAAGCGGTAGAACAACGCCCGCCGCTTGAGCCAGAGCGCGAACGCCAACGTCGGCGGCACGATGAAGTGGATGCGCGTCAGCGCGGACAGCGCCTGGTCGTACCACTGCAGACCGCCCGTCCACAGCCAGTCCTGGAGGACGTTGGAGGGTACATTGCCGAAGAAGAGGAACTTCTCCGCGTCGAGCTGAGGCAGGTAGTACGGGCTCGGGCTGACGATATGCGCGAGCCCGCGGCATTCCTCGTACCACACGATCAGCAGCACGAAGGGAACGAAATCGAGCGCGAAACGGCGGCCGACGCCCAAGACGAGGGCGGGGGCGAGCAGCACCAGGAAGTAGCGGTCCGGCGTCAGGCTGAGGCCGAACGTCAGGATCTGGGTGCCGAGCGCCAGCGCGAACACGACGATCGCCAGCAGCACGGTTGGGCGGTCGACGTGATCGACCGGTGGCCCCCATTCGCGTGGGCGGCGCTGGCCGCGGTGCTCGCGGTCGTCCTCCGCCTGCCCTACCTCACGGTCCCGCTCACCGCTGACGAGGGGGGCTACGCCGAGGTCGCCCGGATGTGGACCCGCGGCGCCGTCCTGTACGACCGGGTCGACGGCATCTGGGTCGACCGTCCGCAGGGGCTCTTGTGGATCTTCCGGGCGCTGGAACATGTGGATGGCGGGTCGACGGCGGCGCTCCGCGTTGCCGCCGCGCTGGTCGCCGCGGCCGTCGTCTGTGTGACGTTCCTGATAACCGAGCGAACCGCGGGCAGGATACCCGCGGTGCTCGCCGCACTGCTCCTGGCGATCTTCGGCTCGGCGCCCAGGATCGAGGCGTTCACGCTGTCCGGCGAGGTGCTGGCGTCGCTGCCCTCGGCGCTGGCGCTGCTGGCCTTCGTGGCCTATCTGCGGCGCGGCGGCGCGCGGTGGCTCGTCGTCTGCGGGCTGCTGACGGGGGCCGCCGTGATGATCAAGCAGTCGGGGTTCGACGGCGGCCTGGCGGCGGTGGCGTACCTGTTGTGGACGCGGAGGCGCGCGGGGCTGCTGCCGGCCGCCACGATCGTCGGCTGCGCCTTCCTGCCGGTGGTCGCCGGCGCGTTGTCGGCTGCGAGCTTCGACGACTGGTGGTACGCGATGGTGACGTACCGCAGCCAGGGCGACTCGTTGTTCTCGGGCTCGCCCGTCACCCGGGCGGATCTGTTCAAGGACTCGCTGCCGGCGGTCGTGATGTCCATCGGCGTGCTGGTCGCGCTGGCCGCCATCGGCTGGCGCCGCGGCCCGCTGCTGCTCCGGCTGTGGGTCGCCGCGGCGGCCCTGGCCGTGCTGGGCGGCGGGAACTTCCACCCGCACTACTACCAGCAGCTGTGCGCGCCGCTGGCGGCGCTGGGCGGGGTCGGCGCCGCCCGCCTGCTGACGGCGGAGCGTCACCGCTGGTCGCTGGCCCTGACCGGCGTGCTGGCAGCCCTCGCCGTGGCGTCGGTGGCGGGCCTATGGGTCGAGTCCCGGTACGAGCGGATCCGCTCGCTGTTCCCCGAGGATCCGCACCTGCTGCACTCCGAGCACGTTGTCGGCTGGCTCCAGGACAACACGGATCCAGGCGACAAGGTCTTCGTGCTCTGGGCCGGAGCCGACATCAACTACCTGGCGGACCGGCCGCCGGCCGTGCCCTACCTCTGGTACCGCAACATCCAGGCGATCCCCGGCGCGCTCGACCAGGTGCGGGCGTCGATGGCCTCGCCGGACGGGCCCCGCTACATCGTCGGTCTGCACAAGCCGCACAAACTGGACAAGAGCGGCAAGACCTACAAACTGCTGCGCGACAACTTCCACCGGGTCGGCAAGGTGGACGGGATCGTGATCTACGAGCGCAACTGAGCGGCTGCCTCGGCCAGGCGGGCCACCCACTCGACGCGCCGCTCGAGCGTCTCGATCTCGATCCACTCGGCCGCGGTGTGATCATGCCCGCCCACCGGCCCCAGCCCGTCGATCGTCGGCACGCCCCAGGCGCCGGTCCAGCAGCCGTCCGACACGCCGCCCGAGAGCTCCTCGCCGATCCGCAGTCCGCACTCGCGTGCGAGTCCCAGCGACAGCTCCACGAGACCGTCGTGGCGGGGCATCGGCGGCCACGTCCCGCGGTCGGTGATCTCGATGGTGACGCCGTCGTACGGGCCGCCGGCGCCGAGCAGCGGCAGCGCGTGCTCGAGGTCGCCGGGGACGCTCGAGCGGATGTCCAGCGTGGCTCGCGCCCACCCCGGCACCGTGTTCATCGCGTCGCCGGCGGCCACCGTCGTCACCACGGACGTCATCTCCGGCCGGCCGTCGGCGAGTCCCTCGATGCGCAGGGTCTCGCGGGCGAGCGCGCTGACGGCGCTGCGTCCACGCGCGGTGTCCGCCCCCGCGTGCGCGGGCACGCCCGTCAGCTCCATCGTCCGCCACAGCGCGCCCTTGCGTGCCGAGACCAGGTCGCCGTTCTCGCGGGCGCACTCGAAGACGAGGGCCGCCGTGGCGTCCGCGGCGCGGGCCGCGCATGCCGGATCGCGCAGCCGCACCTCCTCGTCGGCGCACACGATCAGCCGCAGCTCGCGAAAGGGACGGCGGTCGCCGAACGCCTCCATCGCCATCGCCGCCAGCACCAGGCCGCCCTTCATGTCGGCGACGCCGGGGCCGTAGCAGCGCAGCCCGTCGCGCCGGAACGGCCGCTCGGCGACGGTGCCCAGCGGGAAGACGGTGTCGCCGTGTCCGAGCAGTGCGACCACCCCGTCGCCTTCGCCGGGCAGTGAGATGCAGACGCTGCGCGCCGGGTAGTCCGGCTCGGCGATCCACTCCGCCGACGTGCCCAGCGGGGCGAGCCACTCGGCCAGCAGCTCGCCCACGCGCTCCTGCTCGACGCCGTCGGACGGCGTGTCGATGTTGACAAGCGTCTCGAGGCGGTCGCAGAAGAGGTCGACTGCCCCGCTAGAAGCCGTACCGCTCCTCACGCCAGGGATCGCCCTCGTTGTGGTAGCCGTAGCCCTCCCAGAAACCGGGCTTGTCCACGTCCGAGAACTCGAGCCCACGCAGCCACTTCGCGCTCTTCCAGAAGTAGCGCTTGGGGACGACCAGGCGAGCCGGGTAGCCGTGCTCGGGCGTCAGCGGCGCGCCGTCGGCCTCGAGCCCGATCATCACGTCGGGATCCTGCAGCGCCTCGATCGGCAGGTTGGCGGTGTACCCCTGCTCGGCATGCGCGATCACGTAGCGAGCGCTGTCGAGCGGCTCGACCAGGTCGAGGATGGTGCGCAGGGGCACGCCCTTCCACGGCATGTCGAGGCGCGTCCAGCGGGTGACGCAGTGGATGTCGGAGGTCTGATCGCGCTCGCCCAGCTCGCGCAGCTCGTCGAACGAGAGCCGAACGGGGTTCCTGACGAGGCCGAACACGTTCAGGTCCCACGTCGCGATGTCGATGCTGGGGATGCTGCCGGCGTGGAGCACCGGCCACTTGTCGGTGTAGTACTGCCCGGGAGGGATGCGGGCGGGGTCGATGCCGGCCTCGCGGGCCTTCCGGTCCTGTGACGTTCGGAAAAGTGCCATGCCGTACGGTCTCATCGTAGGCCAGATCCGTTACACCGCGTCTACCCTTCGGACATGGCAGTCGTGCTGGATCGGGCAACCCTCACCGCGCGCGGCGCGGACGCGGTGGAGTACCTCCAGAGCATGCTCTCGAACGACGTCTCGGAGGCGGCGCCGGGCGGGGCGGTCTACGCGCTGCTGCTGACGCCCAAGGCGCGCGTGATCGCCGATCTCGAGCTGTTCAACACCGGCGATGAGCTGGTGCTGGCCTGCGATCCATCGCGCCGTGACGACGTGCTGGCCACGCTCGTGCGCTCGCGGTTCCGCCGCAAGGTCGAGCTCGAGCCGAGCGGCCACTCCGTCGTCTGGGGCGAGGCCGACGGTGCGCTGGCGACGCTGGACACGCCGATCGGCCCCTACCGGCTGGTCGCCCAGCCGCCCGCCGACCGTGGCGACCCGGAGGCCTGGGAGACGGCGCGCGTCGAGGCCGGTATCCCGCGGTACGGCCGCGAGTTCGATGGCGACACGATGCCGGCGGAGGCGGGGCTGGACGAGCGCGCGGTCAGCTTCAGCAAGGGCTGCTACCCGGGGCAGGAGCCGGTCGCGCGGCTGCACTACCGCGGCCATCCGAACCGCGGGGTGCGCGGGCTCTGGTTCCCCGGCGACGCGCGGCCCCAGGCCGCGGCCGACGTCGTGCTCGGCGAGAAGCGCGTGGGGCGGGTCACCTCCCCGGTCATGTCGCCCACGCACGGGTCGATCGCGCTGGCCGTGCTGCGCCGCGAGGTGCCGGACGAGGCCGAGGTCGATGCCGGCGGTGTTGCCGGAGTTGTGAAGGCTCTGCCGTTCGCCGCCGCGATGGCGTAGGCTCGGCCGGTGGACGACCGCCTCCAGGAGGCGCAGCTGATGATCGGCCTGCTCGAGTACGACCGGGCAGACGAGCTCCTGCGCGGCGTTCTGCGTGACGCCGACGCGACGGGGGACGATCGAACCGCCAGCCTGGCGCTGGAGGCGCTGGGGACGATCGCGACGCGGCGGGGACGGGAGGCCGTCGCCCGCGACCTGCTGGTCGAGGCGATCGCCCGCGGCGGCATGCCCGATCCGGCCGAGCGGACGCAGCTCTACTGGGACCTGGCGCGGATCCACTCCGGGCTGGGGGAGGCCGACGCGGCCATCGACCTGCTGCAGGCGGCCCTCGACCGGCTGGACGACGACGGCGACCTCGCGGCCCGCGCCAACCTTGGCGTCGCCCTCTCGTACGCCTGCTCGGACGCCGGCGACTACGCCCGCACGGGGGTGATCCTGGCCGACCTCGTCCGCCGCGGCGCGGAGGACGTCGACGCGCACACCCGCGCCCGCATCAACTACGCCCTCGCCCGACTGGCCGCGATGACCGGCCGCGGCGCCCACGCCATCGAGTACACGCGACGCGCGGTGGAGTCGTTCCGCCAGTCGGGCGATGAGTACTCGACCGCGAACGCCCTGCTGGTGCATGCCTACTGCCTGCTCGACGACGGCCAGGCCGAGGAGGCCGCGCGGGCGCTCGAGGAGTCGCGCCGGCTGTTCGGCCCGCGGCCGAGCGCCGTCGACCTCGGTTTTCAGCTGGTCGAGGAGGCGCGCTACGAGCTCCAGTGCGGGCGCTGGGAGACGGCGCAGGCCAAGGCCCGCGAGGCCGTCGAGCTGCTCGGCGACCTGTCCGTCCCGGGCCAGCTCGGACTCGCCTACCTGGTGCTCGCCCGGACGTACGACGAGGAGCGGGAGGACGACCGCGCCGACCGCGCCTACACCACCTCGATCGAGCTGCTGCTGCGCCAGAACGGCTGGCTGCGCGAGCTGGCCAAGGCCTACCGCTGGTACGGGAAGTTCCTGCGCCGCACAGGGCGCCCCGAGGCGGCGATGGACGCGCTGGAGCAGGCGTCCGACCTCAGCCTGCGCGTCAAGCAGGCCGCCGGCGACCCCTGACCGGGACGCGGGTCAGTCCTCGTCGAGGTACTCGAAGATCACGCGGCCGCGGTCGCGGAAGCCCTGCTTCGTGTAGAAGGTGGGGATTCCGATCTCCTGGTCGTCCGGCGTGACGCGGAGCTCGATCGAGTCGATGCCGCGGCGGCGGCACTCGGAGACTGCGGAGCGCAGCAGGTCGGCGCCCAGTCCCTGGCCGCGTGCGGACGGCTGCACCCAGATCTCCTCGATCTCGGCGCTGCACCCGCCGCCGGCGGAGATGCGGATTGTCGTGGTGGCGACGGCCCGGTCGCCGGCCAGCGTGAAGAACCCGCGGCCCGGATCGTCGAGGATCGCCTCGACGTTCTGGCGCAGGTGCTCGACCTCGCGGCCCTCGTGACTGAAGAACGCGCGCAGCAGCTTCGCGACCAGTGCCGCGTCGGATCCTGTCGCAAGCCGCGTCGTGGTCACGTTCACTCCGCAACCCCGCAGTAGCGGACGGCGGCGATGGCCAGGCCGGTGGAACAGCGCACCAGGTCGTCGACCGGCACGTACTCGTCGATCGTGTGCGCCCAAGCGATGTCGCGCGGGCCCCAGCCGATCGACGGTGTGCCACCGAACCGCGTGAAGCTCGCGGCGTCGAACCACGAGTCCAGCCCGGACAGTCGCGACGGTTCGCCGGCCGCGGCGCTGGCGTCCAGCATCGTCGTCACGATCGGGTGTGCCGGGTCGACCTCGTACGGCGGGATGTCGAGGCTCCACCGGACCGCGGGCGGGTTCTCGGCCAGCCACGGGTCGGCGGCCGTGCGGCGGAGGATGAACTCCTCGACCTCGGTCTCGACCAGCGTGCCCCAGCCGTCCGCGTCGGCGTTCGCGGGGAGGTACATCAGCTCGCACTGCACGGTGCACGACGACGGGTAGGTGACGATCCACTCGCCGCCGGAGATCACGGTCGGCACGATGTCGCCCGCGGACAGGTACGGGTGCGTCTTGTCGGCGCGCCCACGCCACTCCTCGCGCAGCTGGGCGACGGCCTCGAGCACCAGGCCGGCCTTCTCGATTGCGTTCACGGCGCCGCCATCGCGCCAGTGGGGTTGAGCCATCTCGGCGTGGCCGGGGCGACCGGGGACGACGAAGGTGGGCGAGAGCGAGCCGCGGCACCCGACCCACACGTCGAAGGCGGTCGGCTCGGTGACGATCCCGGCGTCGGCGGCGACGCCGTGGCGCACAGCGGCCAGGCCGCCGGCGCCCGACGACTCCTCGTCGGTCACCGTGTTGACGATCAGGTCACCCTGCAGCCTGACGCCCAGCCGGGACAGGATCTCGGCGGCGAACACCATCGCGGCAACGCCGCCCTTCATGTCGCAGGCGCCGCGGCCGTAGAGCTTGCCGTCGCGCACCTCGGCCTGGTTGGGGTCGCTCGTCCAGCGCTCGCGCGGATCGGACGGCACGACGTCGATGTGGCCGTTGAAGAGCAGGCTACGGCCGCCCCCCGCGCCTGCGAACCTGGCGGCCATCTGCGGCCTGCCCGCGAAACCCAGGCCATCCGGGATCTGACGCGTGCCGGAGACGTCGCCGGGATCGGGCTCCCAGATGTCGACAGTCGCCCCGGCGGTGCGCAGCCGATCGCCCAGGTACTCCTGCAGATCGGCCTCGTCGCGGGCGGGATCCTCGAGCTCGCGGGCGGTGGTGTCGAAGCCGATCAGCCGCGAGGTCAGATCGGTCAGTTCCCCCCTGGCCGCCTCGACGGCGTCCTCGATGCGGCGCTCCAGCGTCACCGTCCGCGATGATAGGTCAAGCATGTCGGACCAGGACCCACACCTCGCCCGGCGGCAGCAGATGAGGCTCCACCGGTCGGAGCGGCGGAAGACGGTCCGCCGGCGGAGGATCACGGCAATCGTCGTGCTGGCCGTCGTGGTGCTCGCCTTCGGGCTGCTGCTCGCGCGGATCGCGTCCGGCGGGACGACGGGCGAATCGGGCGCCTCGGGCCGCGGGGGCTCCACCCAGCAGGGGACGTCGCACGCCGCCACGTCCGGCCCGGCGTCGCAGCCGCCCGCGTCGTCGGCGCCGCCTCCGCCCACCGGGACGGTGACGATCTCGGCGGTCGGGGACACCATGCTCGGTACGACGGCCGAGCCCGCTCCCAGCCCGGGCACCTACTTCAACAGCGTCAAGTCGTCGATCCCTGCGGACGTCGCGTTCTCGAACCTGGAGGGCACGCTCACCGACCAGACGTCGGGCAAGTGCGCGACCCTCCCGGCCGGCACCTGTTACGAGTTCGAGCTGCCGCCGTCCTACGCGAAGTACTACAAGCAGGCCGGGTTCACGATGATGAGCAACGGCAACAACCATGCCTTCGACTTCTGGCAGGCGGGGCTGGACGACACCGTCGCCGCGCTCGACCGCGTCGGCCTCGACCACACGGGGCGGACGACCGAGATCACCTACGTCGATGTGCGGGGCATCCGCACCGCGTGGATCGGGTTCGGCCCGTACCCCAACAACGCGCCGCTCAACGACTTCACCAAGGCACGGCAGCTGATCCACAAGGCCGACGCCAACGCCGACGTGGTCGTTGTCTCGATGCACGCGGGTGCGGAGGGGTCCGGTGCGCAGCATCTGACCGGCGCCGATGAGATCTACTACGGCGAGAACCGCGGGAACCCTGAGGCGTTTGCACGGACGGCAATCGATGCCGGCGCCGACCTCGTGCTGGGCAGCGGCCCGCACGTGCTGCGGGCGATGGAGTTCTACAAGAAGCGGCTGATCGCCTACAGCCTCGGCGACTTCGCCGGGTACCACAACTTCGGCATCGACGGGGTGCTCGGCATCTCGGCCATCCTCCGGGTCAAGCTGGACGCCACCGGCAAGTTCCTGGCCGGGCGGATCGTCCCGGTGCGCCTGGTGGGCGCCGGGCAGCCCGTGATCGACTCCTCAGGCGCCGGGATCTCGGTGATCTCGGAGCTCTCGCGCGAGGACATCGGAGCCCGCGCGCCGCACATCTCGACGAGCGGCGTCATCTCGGAACCCTGAGCTTCGGGCTGATCCCCCGGATGGGGGAATCGCTCCTCCCCGGTGGTCGCTATCACGTGACCAACGCTTCTGAGGTTTCCCCCGACGCCTCCCGCTGACCCGCCGCAGATGCCGGCGGCAGACCGGCGCGGTGGACCTCGCAGGCGACTCCGATCTCGCATTAGACAACGCTCCGAGGCTCGAAGGGAGGTGCTCCGATGATCAAGTGGAAGCTCACGCGTGTCGCTCTCGTGATGGGTGCGATCGCGGCGTACGCGGTTGCCGGCGGCGCCGGTTTCAAGTGGGGCTGAACAGCCCGAGATAGCACTTCAGCCACCGGTGATTCCTGACCGATAAGACCAGGGATTCCCTGTGGCGCCCGAGTCACCACCCACCACGTCCCAGATGTACCCTCCCCGGCTGCTCCGGTATCTGACGCTCGTCATCGTCGCGTCGGTTCCGGTGATCGCCGGATCGGTGGCGACGATCATCGCGACGCCCCCCACGGCCGACACCGTGGTGGGCGTCGTCGTGTTTGCGGTGGCCGCGCTTGCGGCCGAGTTCAAACCAGTGCCGCTGGACGAGTCGGGGGAGCGCAGCGCCTCCCTGGCGTTCGTCTTCCTACTGGCGTCCCAGGTGCTGTTCGGCTGGCAGTACGCGACGCTGTCGGCGTTCGTCGCGATGGGCGCCGCCCAGCTGGTCGCCCGAGCGCCGAAGCTGCGGATGGCGTTCAACTCGTCCGCGTACGCCATCTCCGTCTTCCTCTCGGGCATCCCGGCCTGGCTGCTGGGCTGGCACGCGCTGACCGGCAGCGACGCCCAGTACCTGCGGCTGACGGCGCTCGTGCTGGCCGGCGGCGCGATCTACGTCAGCGCGAACGTGCTGCTGGTCGCCACGGCAGTGGCGCTGTACCAGGGCTCGGACGTGCGCGTGCTGCTGGAGGACTACATCCGCCACTCCGGCCCGGCGTCCGCGATCATGGCGCTGATCTCCGCCCTGGCCGCGGCACTCTGGAATATCAGCCCGATCCTCGAGCTGCTGCTGGCGGGGCCGATGTTCGCGCTCGCGCTGTACCAGCGCTACGCCTATCGCACGGTGATCGCGACGCGCCAGGCGGAGACGGACGGGCTGACGCTGCTCGGCAACCACCGCTCGTTCCACACGGATCTGCGGGAGGCGCTGGCCGGGGCCGCCGAGGCCCAGGCGCCGCTGGCCCTGGCGCTTGTCGATATCGACGACTTCAAGTCGATCAACGACCGCTACGGCCATCCGGTGGGCGACCAGGTGCTGCAGACGCTGGCCGACCTGCTGCGCGACGAGTACGGGACGGACGGCACCTACCGGATCGGCGGCGAGGAGTTCGCGCTGCTCCTGCCGGAGGTCGACGAGCACGCGGCGTACGACGCGCTCGAGCGTCTGCACGAGCGGCTCTGGCAGACCTCGTTCGCCCACGGCGAGCCGGTCACCGTCAGCGCCGGGATCGCCGCGTACCCGGTCAGCGCCACCGACCGTGAGGAGCTGCTGCGGGTCGCGGACAGCGCGCTCTACTGGGCCAAGGATCACGGTAAGAACCGATCGTGCGTCTACAGCCCGAACGTCGTGCGTGTGTACACGCCAGACGAGCTGGCCGCCGCGGCCGAGCGGCACGCCCGGCTGCGCGCCGCGGAGAGCCTGATCAAGGTGGTGGACGCCAAGGACGTGTACGCCGGCGCGCACTCGCAGTCGGTGTCCCGGCTGGTGGTCGGGATCGCCAGGGCGATGGATCTTGACGACGAGACGGTCGAGCAGGTGCGGCTCGCGGGGCTGCTGCACGATCTGGGCAAGATCGCCGTCCCCGACCGGATCCTGCAGAAGCCGGGCAAGCTCGACGCCGACGAGATGAAGACCATGCGCGAGCACGCCGAGCTCGGGTACCGGCTGCTCGAGGGCCTCGGCGTGTCGCCGGTCGACCGCTGGATTCGCCATCACCACGAGTGGTGGGACGGCTCGGGCTACCCGCTTGGCCTGGCGGGCGAGGACATCCCGCTGGGGTCGCGGATCATCCTGGTCGCCGACGCGTTCGACGCGATGACCTCGGACCGCGTGTACCGCGCCGCCGGGAGCACGGCCGAGGCCGTTGCCGAGCTGCGCCGCCGCTGCTGGACGCAGTTCGACGCGCGCGTGGTGGCCGCGCTGGAGCGGCATCTCGCCTCGACCGGCGAGCTCGAGACGACGGCGAAGGCGAGCTGACCGGATGTTCCTGGCGCCAGCTGTCCTGATCGGCCTCGTCGCCGGCCTGCTGCTGGGAGGCCGCCCCTCGCGGCTCGCCGAGCTGCGCCTCCGTGCGCAGTGGCTCTTCTTCGCGGCGATCGGCCTGCAGCTGATCGCCTACCCGCCGTTCATCGGCGTCCAGCCCGGCGACGGCGTCGCGACCGCCCTCCAGGTCGTCTCCTACGGGTGCCTGGTAGCCGTCACCCTGGTCAACGTCCGGCTCACCGGTATGGCGATCGCCGGCGCCGGGATGCTGTGCAACCTCGCCGCCATCCTGGCCAACGGCGGCCACATGCCAGGCCTGCCCTCGGCGCTGGCCGGCGCGGGCCTGACCTACGACGGCGTGCGCAACAACAGCGTACGCGATGCCCAGCCGAACCTGCCCTGGCTGGTCGACCGGTGGGCGGCGCCGGACTGGCTCCCCTGGGGCACCGTCTTCTCGGTGGGCGACGTTCTGCTGGCCGTCGGGGTGGCCGTCGTGATCGCCGCCGCGATGGGCCCGCGCGTGCCGTGGCGGGCCGTCAGGCCGGCGGCGGGTTGACAGGCGGCGCCGCGTCGAAGTCGCCGTAGCGCTCGTGCATGAAGTGCGCCGCGGTCGTCATCCGTAGGTCGGTGACCAGCCCGCTCCGGCGGTCGATCACCAGCCGGTAGAAAACCGGCACGTCGGTGTACTGGGCGAGGGTGACGACGACCTGTGTCGGCGTCGACGCGACCACATGCGCTCCCTTCTGGCCGGCGACCCAGTAGGGATCGGGCACCTTGAGCGGATCGGTCTTCTGCTTCTTCCAGTCCGTCTCCTGTGTGCGGTCCCACCGCTGGTTGCCGATGATCCGCGCCTGCGCGCCGTTGGTGACGTCGATCGAGAGCCGGTCGGGCGCCTGGACGACGAACCGCGTGGTGACGCTGTGCGACGGATCCGACGACAGCACGTTGTCGATCACCATCGAGGTCTTCCGCAGCATCGCCGTCCGCGTCCGGGCGACGATCGCGGCGGCGGATGGCGCGTCTGCGGCGGGCAGCGGCAGGCGCGCCGTGACCACCTTGCCGTCCGGCCGCTCGATCGACAGGGGCAGCTGCGCAGCGCCTGCCGGGACGCGGGTGGTGAAGCACACGGCGGCCGACCTCAGGCAGGGCAATGCGGGCCGGCCGCCGACCAGGACGAGCACGTTGCGGGGCGCGCTGCCGTCCGGCGCCAGCACGGTGATGCGTGCCTGGCCGCCGCCGGTGCGCTGTGCCCCGACGGCCAGATCGACGGCCTCGGCGGCGCCCAGCGCGCCGGCCTGCTCCGGAGCGGGGGCGGCGCCGGGGACGACGGAGGCCTTGCCGATCTGCAGGTTGGCGCCGAGCGTCTCCGATCCGGAACCGATGGTCGCGCTGATCGTGCCGGCCGGGAGATCGTCGGCGAAGCCCGAGTATGCGCCGGGCGCGGTCCGGTCGAGCGTCACGGTGCGGGTGCTGCCGTCGGGCAGCTCGAGCAGCGCCTGCGCGTTCTTCGCGCCACCCTTCAGCTGCAGGGCGAGCGCGTTCGACCCGGCCGTGCCCGGCCAGATGAGCAGCGCGTTGCCTCCCTCGAGCGCAATCCGCGCGGGGCCGCCGCTGGGCGCGGCGGGTTGCCCGCCTGCGGCGGCGGCGCTGCCCACCGTGAGCTTGCCCGGCGGGAGGTTCGTCAACACTGCGACGGCGGCGACCAGCGCCGTCATCAGCCCGAGCTCGACGGTCACCGACCGGCGGAGGCTCGAGAACTGCGTCAGCATGTGCCGGTTGCGGTAGCCGAGCGCCACCAGCGCGGCCAGCAGCAGCGACTTGACGATCAGCGTCTGGCCATAGCTGGTCGACCACACCTCGGACACGCTGGAGAACTCGTTCAGGGCTCGCCCCAGGCCGGTGAGCGCGACGACGACGACGCTGATCAGCGCGATCGTCGAGAAGCGCCTGGCGATCGCCGTGCGAGCGGCCGAGCGCTGGGCGTCGGGCAGGCCGCGGGTGGCGTGGGGCGTGACCCATGCGAGCTGCAGCAGGCCGCCTGCCCAGACCGCCGCAGCCGCCACGTGCGCCGCATCCAGCGTGAGCGCCAGCAGCCCGCTGCCGGGGTCGCCGGCGTGGCCCGACAGACCCGGCACGGCCAGCGCCCAGATGCCGAGCACCGCGGCGGGAATGCCCAGCAGCCCGAGCGCGATCCGCCGGCCATACGGGGCGGCCGCGTAGGCGACGGCGACGATCACGGTGAACCCGGCGGTGACGTCGATGCCGCGGCCGAACTCGCGGCCGAACCGGGTGGCGTCGAGCGCCGAGGCGACCGGTCCGCGGTGGTCGAACGCCTCCCAGAACGAGACGCCGGCGACGTCCGCGCCCTGGATCGTCAGGGCGACCCATCCGCCGGCCAGCGTCAACACGGCCGAGGCGGCGAGCACCTGGTTGGCACGGTGTCGCTCGCGGAGGGACATCATCGGCCGGGCCTCGGCGGGCTCGGACTCCAGCACCGGCGCGAACACGAGCACGCGGTAGACGACGCCGCCGATCAGTATCAGCAGTCCAGCGAAGTAGGCGGTGCGGGCGAGCAGGTACTTCCAGTCCTGGTCGCTGCCCGAGAACGACGCGGCCTGCGGCGGCGGCCGCCCGGTGCCGACGCCGAAGGCGAACACGCCGCTCTCCAGATGGCCGTCGGTCGCCACGATCTCCCAGCGCACCGTGTAGTCGCCCTTCGGGAGGTCCGCCTGCAGCGGGATGACGAGCGTCTTGACGTCGGTCTGCGAGGTGTGCGCCGGGCCGTCGGTGACCGGGTCGCCGTTCGAGTCGATCACCTGCGAGCCGCCGGCGACCGGCCGCACCTCCTGGTCGAACGTGATCAGCACCGACGCCGGCGCCTTGATGACGACGGCACCGACGGCCGGCGACGTCGACAGCAGGGTGGCGTGGGCCCACGCCGCCGCGGGGAAAGCCGCCCCCGCGGCGAGCGTGAGCCCGACCACCGTGACCCGGATCAGGCGCGTGGCTTCCTCCACGCGAGGAGCGCCACGGCCAGGCCGGCGACGGCCACGACCAGCGCGATCGCCGCCAGTCCCCGGCTGACGTCATCCGACGACGAGCCGCTCGCGGCCGCGGCGCCGACATGGATCACCGCCGTGTCCTCCCACGTCTTCGTCGAACCGTCGGCGAACGTCTGGACGGCGACCATCCGCAGGTCGCCGACCGAGTCGGGCACCGACCCGGAGAACTGGAACAGGCCCACCTGCTCCGACGGGATGTTGCCGCCCTGCCACGAGAGCGCGGTCGCGCGGCCGCTCTGGTCGCGCACGACCTCGCCCGTGAAGCCGGGCGCGGGAGAGATCCCCTCGATGGCGAGCTGTTCCGGGATCGTGATCCGGAGCCCGGTCATGGGCTGCTCGCCCTCGACCGGCGCCATGATCGTGAACAGCCCTGCGCCTCCCGGCGCGATCTCGTCAGGGGTGATCTCGACATGAGCGAACGCGCTGGCGGGGAACGCCAGCAACAGGGCCGCGATCGCGGCCGCAATGGACTTCTTCACGTGCACCTCCACGGTCCACCATGATGACTACGAACAGGTCGTCAGCACGGTTCGGGCGGCGGCGCCCTGCCGCGCACCTGCGTGGGCACGAGGCGGACGTGGGGCCGCCGCGGCCGAGGCGACGTGCGGTCGCCGCGATCCTCGGAGGGCGCGTCGCCGCAGCCAGCAAGACGAGCGGCCGCGTTGTGCTCCAGCCCGCGCACCAGCACGGCGGCCGCGAGCGCGAGCAGGGTGTGCAGGGCGAGGCTGCCCGTCTCGCCGGTGTGCGCCGGTGCCCCGGCGGCCAACAGCAGCCAGTGGCTCGCCAGCTCGGCCGCGATCAGTCCCGACGCGAGCAGAGCGACCGGCGCCTGGGCGAGCGGCTCGGCGGAGCGCGTCAGCGCGCGCCAGCCACCGGCGACCGCCGCCGCGGCGAGGATCGCACCGGTGAGCGCAGCGGCCAGCCAGGCCGGCTGAGAGGCCGCGCCCGTTCCCCCGTGGGACACCGCCGCCACGAGCGTGCCCAGGCCGGCAAGCCCGATCAGGCGGAACAGTGACGGTTTCTGCACGCTTCGAGTATGCCACCGACCGGCGGAGGTGCGAACCGCCGCGGCCGGCCGGCGGTCAGGCCACGAGAGGCAGCTTGGCGAAGCTCGACGCGTTCGGGATCACGTCGGCCGGGTCGGTGCCCATCCAGTCCTCGAGCATCGACGTGTAGATCTGGCGGTAGTCGGCCGGCACCTTCAGGTTGCCCCACTGGTCGAGGTCCTGGTCGCGGATGCCGGGGAACTCGGAGGCGATGCCGGGGTTGACACCGGTGCCGATCGCCATCGCCAGCCCGCCTGCGCCGTGATCGGTGCCGCCGCCGCCGGAGTCGTTGTCCTCGACCCGGCGGCCGAACTCGCTCCAGACCAGCGTGATCACCCGGTCGGCGATTCCGCGAGCCTCGAGGTCGGCCTGGAACGCGGCCAGGCCGCGTGACAGCTTGGTCAGGTTGTCGCCCTGCCGCGTTTTCTGCGAGTCGTGGAAGTCCCAGCCGTCGTCGAACGACATGCAGGCTACGCGGATGCCGACGCCCGACGAGATCAGCCAGGCCAGCATCGAGAGCCGCCGCTCGAACCAGCTCGGGTCCGTCGTGTCGTACCCGCGGCCGGACGGCGGCAGGGTGACGTCCGGCAGCCCGGAGAGCGTGTTGGCGATCGAGACGGCGCCGCCAACGGCGTGGTCGGCGGCCTCCATGCCGGGGCTCGCGGCGGTGCGCTGCGACAGCGAGTCGAGCGTGCCGACCATCAGCGACGGGTCGGCCCAGACGTTGCCCAGGGAGAACTGCGCGTCGTCGACGCTGGTCAGCACGGCCACCGGGTTGTCGTCGCTCTTCAGCGAGCCGTCCAGCGACCAGTCCACCGACAACGCCTGCAGCGGGTTGTCGGCGACGCCGTTCTGGTCGATCCACCGGCCCAGCCAGCCGGTGGCAGGATCGGGATCGAGCTCACCCGCCTGCCAGAAGGCGCGGGAGTGGAAGTGGGACAGGTCGGGTGGCTGGTAGTCGACCGCCGGCATCACGGCCATCTTGCCCGCGTCGTACAGCTGCTTGAAACCGGTCGCCGCCGGGTTCCAGGCGAAGTCCGGGCTGGCGGCCGGGCCGCCCAGCGGCAGGCAGGCGGCCGGATCGAGCTTGATGTGCGGGCGCTTGGTCTGGTACGCCGCGTAGTTGGCGCCCGTGATCGGCACCAGCGTGTTGAGGCCGTCGTTGCCGCCGTCCAGGAAGATCGAGACGATGATCGGATCGGTGGAGGGCGTGGCGGCGCTGGCCGCGGCCGCCTCCCAGATGCTGCTCCACGACAGCGCCTGCGCGCCGTATACCGTGACGAACCCGATCGCGCCGTTGCGCAGGAAGTCGCGCCGCGACAGCCCCGCCGTCGCGCCCTCGAGCACCGCCCGGGGCAGAGGCACGCGCTCGCCCTGGCGGCGCAGCATCGTGCGCCGGTGGGAGGTCATCCAGTCGTTGCAGCCGCAGTCGCTCATGTGATCTCCCTGGTCAGTGCAGCAGCCCGTCGGGGCCGGCCATCAGCAGCCCTTGCAGCGCCTTCTGCCGCTCGGTGCGGTCGTGCAGGTCGAGCGGCGCGTGCCGGGTCTCGTAGGTGGTGGCGTAGGTGAGCAGCTTGGTGCGCGAGTCGAGGGACACCCACGGGCCGCCGAGCGCGGCGATCGCACCGGTCACGGCCTCGGTGGGCGTCTGCGTGCCGGGATCCGGCGGCTGGTAGCCGAGCAGGTAGTCGGCCGCCGTCCAGTAGGCGCGCACCGTGTTCGTGTTGAGGAAGCCGGGACCCTGCTTCCACCCGGACACGTTCGGCGGGTAGAACGGCACCTGGCCCATCCCCTCGAGGATCCATGACCAGCTGTTCTGGGTGATGAACTTGTCCTGCGCCCGCAGGCCGGAGGCGACGAACACGATCGGTGGCTTGACGAGGTCGGGCGCATCGAGGTTCTCCCACATCTTGGGATGGCGCAGGATGACGCCGAGCACCGGGCCGAGCAGGTGACCCGACGCCTTGTAGTTGTTCACCATCATCTGCATGGCGTCCTCGGGCGGCGGCACCGCGTGGAAGTAGTTCCACAGCGAGTAACAGAGGTACGGCGCGTGGTTCGGGTGGTGGATGACCAGCGAGCAGACGTCCTGCCAGTTGTAGTTGCCGGTGTGGCCGAAGATCGTCTTCTGGCCGGCGTCGTGCGCCCAGCTCACCGTCGAGTAGTACGTCGGGTTCTCGCGCTCGGCGAGCGTGCCGTTCGCCGCCT
Source organism: uncultured Actinomycetes bacterium (assembly GCA_963720885.1). GTDB lineage: Bacteria > Actinomycetota > Thermoleophilia > Gaiellales > JAICJC01 > DATLLN01. The sequence continues at coordinate 303,638 of CAVRGW010000004.1, forward strand.
TGTTCCAGTCGTACCGCCAGCCTGTGAGCGCGCGGGCGGCCTCGTGGATGTCGGTCTGCGTGTACATGTTCGCGTTCGTCCAGAGGCCGTACGTCGCGTCCTCCAGCCCTGGGTCGTTGCCCAGACAGAAGAGCTCCATGACCTCGCGCGCGTAGTTCTCGTTGGGCTCGCCGCTGGTCGAGTCGGCGCCGTTCAGCCACAGCAGCATCGCCGGGTCATGCGTCATCTCCTGGAGCAGCGTCGCGAAGTTGCCCAGCGCGTAGCTGCGGAGCAGGCGGTTCTGGCGGAGCATGTGGCGCGTGTTGCCCACGCCGGAGTTGCTCGTCGCGAACAGGTCGTGCAGGTTGAGCGTCATCCGCTCGACCAGCTGGTTGCGCGACCGCACCATCCGGTCGAGCCACCACAGACAGTCGTGGCCCCACTCGTCGAGCGGCGCGATCGGCTGATTGTTGACCTTCGGAGTCGGGCCGACCAGCACGTTCGTCCGAAACGGCGTCAGCAGCTCCTGCACCGCGTGGCCGAGGCCCTTGTGGACGTAGTGATCGAGGTGCGCGCGGTTGCCGAAGAATCCGGCGCGCCACAGCAGCCGCTTGAAGTGCGGCCGCGTCTGGACGCTGGGTACCTTGGGGTACTGCAGGGTCATCGGCGAGACCTCCGTTTCTGCGCAGCCCGCGTGTTGTCAGCGCGGGTCGACCCGGTCTCAGGGTGCAGCCGGCGGCGGCCCGCTGCCTCCACCGTTCGGGGGGTTCGGTTCAGCCGTTCACCAGGCCCGACGTGTCGACGACCTCGAGGTCGTCGCCGGTGATCCGATTCAGCGTGCGCAGGTCGTCGTCGTCGAAGATGCTGCTCGAGTAACCGCTGACGTACCAGGCGGAGCCGTTGTCAGCCAGGATCATGCCGTAGGTCTTGAGCGCCTGGCCGATCACGCGAGCCTGCGGCGACAGCTGCGAGAGGTCGAACGACGCCTTCAGGCGTACGCGCATGCCCATCGGAGGCAGCGACGCGCAGCTACCCGATCCGGCGTCGTGACGGGCCGGGTAGATGTGGCCGGCGCACGTGTGCGGCACGGTGAAGCGCAGGGCGTGGTCGATCACCCCCGCGTTCACTTCGGAGCCACGGACGAGCCCCGGCAGGATCGGCAGGCCGGCCGCGTCGGCGCTCGTCCAGCCGTCGGGCCGCAGGGCGTCCGAGCGCATGTCCCAGATCGCGCCCGAGCCAGCGTGCCAGCCCTTCGACGTGTGCTTCGCAGAAAACAGTTCGTAGAGCCGGCAGTGATCCTTGTCGACCAGGATCATGTGGCGGTCGGAGCCGGCCTCGATCTTGGGGTTCGCCGGAATCGGATACGGCCCGGCGTTGGATTCACGCGGCCACGTGAAGGTGACCTTCACCTTCTTCTGGGCGCCGGGGACGATGGTGATCGGGATGCCGTAGCCGGCGAACGAGCCGAAGTCGGGATGCATCCCGGTGCTGCGCCCGATCGCGTTCACCATCGTGTCCGAGTCGGCGGCGACGGGCAGCCCGTCGACGGGCTTGTTCCACACGTTCGTCGCCGGGAAGACCGGGCAGGCGGGCGCGTTGGCAAGCGGGGCGGCGGCCGGGCGGGAGACGCCGGCGATCAGGCCGGCGACGGTCACGGCGGCTGCGCATGCGGCGACCCGGGCGATTCGCATGGGGTTTCATCGGCGCCGGCGGAGGGGCTTTGTCCCCCCGAACGGGTAGGCTTCTCGCGCAATGGCGATGTACGACAACCCGCCGATCGCAACGCGCAACGACGTTGCCCACGACGTCGATCCCGAGCTCCGGGTGGGCGATCGGGTGCGGCTCAAGCGCAATCCGGGAACGATGCCCGGGCACGACGCGCTGGACGGCGCGCTGGGCACCGTGGTGCGCATGGTCCCGGGCCGGGTGGTGCTGGACATGGATCACGAATACGTCGCCAGCGGCCTCGTCCAGAAGCAGTTCTACAGCTATCCCGGGGAGCTCGAGCGGATCGAACGTGTGGGCCGGATGGGAGCGGTCGACCTGTTCGCAGACGACCAGGAGTAGCTCCGCTACGCTTGAAGCGTGCTCATCGTCTGGATCGCGCTCGCAGTCGTCCTCATCGTGCTGGTGTGGCTGGTGGTCGCCTACAACCGGCTGGTGCGGCTGCGCAACGAGGCGGAGCAGGGCTACTCGTCGATCGACATCCAGCTGAAGCGGCGCGCCGACCTGATCCCGAATCTGGTGGAGACGGTCAAGGCCTACGCGACGCACGAGCGCGGTGTGTTCGAGGACGTGGCCGCGGCCCGGTCGAAGATGCTGTCCGCGGGGTCGGTCGGCGAGGCTGCCGGCGCTGAGCGACAGATGCGCGGTGCGCTGGGCCGGCTGTTCGCCGTGGCCGAGGCGTATCCGGAGCTGCGAGCCAGCGAGAACTTCCGCGCGCTCCAGGAGGAGCTCTCGGACACCGAGGACAAGATCGCCGCGGCGCGTCGGTATTACAACAACGTCGTCCAGCGGTACAACACCTCCCAGCAGACGTTCCCGACGAACCTGATGGCAGGAGCGCTCGGGTTCAGGCCGCGTGAGTTCTTCGAGCTCGACGACGAGGGCGACCGAGCACCGGTCGCCGTCGACCTCTCGAAGCCGTGACGCTCCAGGAGCAGATCCGGGCGAACCGGCGGCGCACCGCGGTGGTGTTCCTCGGGTTCGCGGTGCTGATCCTTGCGTTCGTCGCGATCATCGGCGGTGCCTACAGCCCGGGGCTGGCCGGGGTGCTCGGCATCTTCATGATCGGCTACGGGGTGATCTCGTACTTCGCGTCGGGCCGGATCATCGCCGCCGTCTCCCATGCGAAGCCGGTGACGAAGCAGGATCAGCCGCGGGTGTACCGGCTGCTCGAGAACGTCGCGATCGCCGCCGGGCTGCCGCAGACGCCGGATCTCTACCTGATCGACGACAGCTCGCCGAACGCGTTCGCGGCCGGGCGCGACCCGAAGCACGCGTACGTCGCCGTCACGTCGGGGCTGCTTACGCTGATGGACGACCGGGAGCTGGAGGGCGTGCTCGCGCACGAGGTCGGGCACATCCGCAACCGCGACGTCAAGCTGATGAGCATCGCCGCGGTGCTGGTCGGCGCGATCGCGCTGGCTGCCGACATGCTGATGCGGATCACGATCTTCGGCGGCTCGGACAGCCGCGAGGGCGGCCTCGGGGCACTCGGCGTGGCGGCCGGCCTGATCGCCGCCGTGCTGGCGCCGATCGGCGCGTCGCTCCTGCAGATGTCGCTCTCCCGCCGTCGCGAGTACCTGGCCGATGCGGCCGCCGTGGAGTTCACCGGCGACGCCGAGGGGATGGCGCTGGCCCTCGCCGCGCTGCGCGACGACCACCAGCCGCTCAAGCACGTGACGCGGGCGACTGCGCATCTCTACATCGAGTCGCCGCTGCGCGACCACAAGGGCCTGCGCTCGAGCCTGGGCGGCATGTTCGACACGCACCCGCCGCTCGAGGATCGGATCGCGACGCTCGAGAAGATCGGCGGCTTCACGCTCCCCGCCGCCGCGCCGGCCGGCCAGGGCTGACCCGGGCCGCTCGCGGTCTCTCCCGCCGCGCCGGCCGTGCCGACTCTGTCAACGGCGTCACAGATCCGTGCCGATTCGCGCGCGCCCGCCGTCGGCCCTGGCACTGTGCCCGGCACCGACCCCGGCACGGCGCCCGGCACCGTGCCGGGCACTGTGCCCGGCACGCGGCGGCCGGGCTTCCGGCGCGTCACGAACCCGTCGACGCGGTCACGGAACGCGCGTGGATCACCAACGGCGGCACGTTTACTCCGGTACCGACCCCGGCACCGTGCCGGTGTCTGCCGGAGCTCAGCTCTCGCCGGTGGTGGCGGAGCAGGCCTCGTCGGCCCAGCGCACCGCCTCGAGATAGGCGTCGCGCAGGATCACGTCCGCCGCCGGCGACCCGCCGGCCAGCGACTCGAAGCGGCCACGCTCGTAGGTCAGCACCCACGTCAGCAGCTCGCCGAGCAGCCCGTCGCCGGTCAGCAGCGCCTGGCTGACCTCGTTCGAGAGCGGCAGCTCGGACAGCACGTCCTCCATCCGCATGCTCATCAGCGCATCGAGCACCGAGAACAGGCCGACAGTGAACGCCGCCTCGGGATCCACGGTGCCGAGCGCCCCGGCGATCCGCTCGGCCATCTTCGCGCGCACCATCGCCACCCGCACGAGCTCGCTCGGCTGGTCGTCGATCTCGGCCAGCGTCAGCAGCATCGCCCAGCTGCGCACGTTGCGCGAGCCGAGCAGCACGATCGCGTCGTGCACCGAGTCGACCCGGCGGGGGAGGGAGAAGTACGCCGAGTTGATGAACCGCAGCAGCCGGTACGAAACGCCGAGGTCGCGGCTGATCACGGCGTCGAGCTCCTCGAGCTCCACGTCCGGGTTCTGCAGCGCGGCGACCAGCTCGACCTGCGCCAGCCGGCCTGCGGGCACGCCCTTGCCGGTCACGGTCTTCGGCTGGCAGAAGAAGTAGCCCTGGAACAGCTCGAACCCGGCCTCCTTGCAGCGGTCGAACGCCTCGTGGTTTTCGATCCGCTCGGCCACCAGCCGGATGCCGCGGCTCGAGAGCTCGTGCGCCTGGTCGCTCAGCTGCTGGTCGCTGAAGGACAGCGCGTCCAGCTTGACCATGTCGGCCACGGCCAGCAGCGGCTCGGACTCCTCGCGCAGCACGAAGTCGTCGAGCACGATCTGGTAGCCCTTCTCGCGCAGCTCGGCCAGCTTCGCGCGCACGTCCAGATCGAACGCGTCCGTTCGGCCCAGCTCAAGCGCCACGCGGTCGGCGGGTAGGAGCGTCGCGAACTCGTTGAGGATGAACTCGCGCGTGACGTTGACGAAACAGATCCGGTTGCCGACCAGCGCCTCGAGGCCGATGTCGGCGATCGTCGTGACGATCGTGCTGGCCGTGGCCGCGTTGTCGTCGGTGAATTCGGCCGTCTCCACGTCGGCGGCGCGGAACAACATCTCGTACCCGAACACGTCGAGCCGGCGGTCGTAGATCGGCTGTCGCGCGACAAAGGTCGGCGAGGCGTCGCTCGACCCCGCATCTGCTATTGCACGTGACAACGACGGCGGCGGCCATGACTGCAGCCGTCGCGCGAGCGACCATCCGTTCTCGTCCATGCTTACCCCCTCGGAGCGCGGTTCCACGTCTCAACAACGTGTCGCCATCGAAGGCGGCATGCTGGATCGCTCGATCGGGTGAACGGCCGGTCCGATATCGGTCAGCCGCGGGCCAGATCGGCGCGGATCGCGGCGCGCCGCACCTTGCCGGTGGCGGTGCGCGGCAGCTCCTCCACGAACCGCAGCGACCGCGGGTACTTGTACGGCGCCGTGGATTCGCGGACGTGCGTGCGCAGCCGGTCGGCGAGCTCGTCCGACGGCACGGCGCCGGGCGCCAGCACCACGTCGGCGTGGACGATCTGCCCGCGATCGTGATCGGGCAGGCCGACGGCGGCCGCCTCGGCCACTGCCGGATGCGAGCGGAGGGCCGCCTCGACCTCGCCCGGCCCGATCCGGTAGCCGGACGACGAGATCACGTCATCCCGCCGGCCCTCGTACCAGAGCCGTCCATCGGCGTCCTGGCGGACGAGGTCGCCTGTGTGCCAGATCCCGGCCTGGAGCGAGCGGCCGGTCGCCTCCCGATCGTCCAGGTAGCCCATGAACAGCGTCGGCAGCGTCGATGCGACGACGCACAGCTCCCCGTCGGCGACCTGGACGGCGACTCCGGGCAGCGGCCGGCCCAGCGATCCCGGCACCGGCTGCTCGCCGGCCAGAACGCCCGCCACCGCACCGGTCTCGGTCTGGCCGTAGCCGTCGCGGACGGCGATCCCGTGCACCTCGCGCCAGCGCTCGACGGTTGCTGCGTCCAGCGCCTCGCCGGCCGCCACCGCCTCGCGCACGCTGGACAGGTCGGCCGATTGGAACTCGCCGGCAGCCGCGCAGCGGCGGTACTCGGTCGGCGACATGCAGAGCACGTCCGGTGCGACCACACCGATCAGCTCGAGCCGCTCGGCGGCGTCGAACCGGCCCGCGTGCAACACCGTCTCCGCGCCGGCCAGCTCGGACGCCAGCCAGGCGTTGCGCAGCGACTTCGACCACCCGGTGGCGGCGGTGCACCACACCCGGTCGCCCGGCCGCACGCCCATCCAGCGCTCCGTCTGCAGCCGGTTGGCGTCGACGTACCCCCGCCGGTGCAGCGCGCCCTTCGGCCCGCCCTCGGTACCGGAGGTAAACAGCAGGAACGCCGGCGTGTCCGCCGCGAGCTCCGGTGCCGGCGGTGCCGCATCGGCGAACGGCAGGTCTCCCGGCTCGAGCAGCGTCCGCACGGCGTCCGAGCGCGCGATGCGGTCCGCCAGGTCGCTCGCGGTCAGCAGCTCGGGGCAGGGCAGGGACACCGCGCCGATCCGCCAGAGGGCGCGCATCGCGACCAGCCACTCGAGCCCCTTTCCGAGCCGCACCAGGACGACGTCGCCCACAGAGACACCGCTGCCGGCGAGGCCCGCTGCGGCACGGTCGGTGAGCTCGTCGAGTTCGGCCGCCCCGACCGTACGCTGCGCCCCGCTCTGGTTGACGATCAGAGCCCGCACGCCGCGCGGAGCCTACCGGTGCGCGGGGGTACAGTGTTCGAGTGAGCGTACCGACCTCACAGGGTCTGCTGATCGGCCTCGTCGGCGTGCCGCGCTTCGCGGAGCGGGCGCTGGAGATCGAGCAGCGGACGGCGTCGCACCGTCGCCGCCTCGCGGCGGCGCGCCGCGAGCTCGAGACCGCCTACGGCGAGGGCGACCTGCTTGCCGCGGCGCTGCGGCGGGTGGCGCGGTCGTGGTGCTTCGACGACGTCAACGGGCTGATCGACGAGCACAACCGGTGGTTTCCGATCGAGCGGAACCTGCCGCTCGATCCTGCGACCGGCGAGTACCTGCCGGTGCTCGGCCGCACGCACCGGCTGGAGCGGCTCGGCCCGGGCTGGGCGGCCGCGGCGATCACGGCGCCTTAAAGCACGCGACCCCCCGGCCGGATCGCTCCGGACAGGGGGGTCACGCGGAGAAGCCGATGATTACATCGCGCTGGTGACGCTGGCGATCACGTCGGAAATCGTGCCAGACAGGAGCGTCAGGGCGCCGACAACAGCGACGGTGATGACACCCAGCACGACGGCGTACTCGGCCATGGTCTGGCCCTCGTCGTCGCTCATGCTGGTGAACAGGCGGTTCAGGTACTCGATCAAGGGGATTCACCTCCTCCGGGGCTTGACGCAGGTGAACCTGCTGACTCAGCATCGGCCGGACGCGGATCCCTCGCCATAGCTCGAAAGGGGGGAAGACGTACCTGGTTCGAGGGCGTCAAAATCTGGCGGATTTGGGATGCTTTTGGTAGGGTCGCCCCCGTTGCGGCCCGGGCAGTATCAGCCGCTTCTTGATGCAGTCGGATCTCGAATGGGGAGGGATCGTGAGACGTACACTCGGGGCGGTGCTGGTGCTTGCCGCCGGCCTCGCAGTCACCGGTGCCGGCACAGCGGGCGCAGTGCCCGGGTCCGGAGGGCGCTTGACAGACGCGCCGCAGCGGGTCGCAGACGCGAAGCCGAAGCCGATCTTCGCGCGCAAGTGGCAGCAGCAGAAGTTCGCCGCAGCCGATCTGGTCGCCCAGGGGAAGGCGACCGTCATGCCCAACGGCAACGTGCGGCTGCCCAACGGGCAGTTCGTGGACTACGCCCTCGAGGGCGAGGATCACATCGTGACGCTGCTGGCCGACTTCACCGACCCGCAGCACGGGCAGATTCCAAAGCCCGATCGCACGCAGGACAACAGCACCTACTGGGTGCCCAACTTCAACCGGGCGCACTACCAGGACGAGCTCTTCAGCACGGGCGGCGGCAGCACGGGCTCGCCGTCGATGCACGACTACTACCTCCAGCAGTCCTCCGGCCGCTACACGGTGGTCGGCCAGGTCTCGAACTGGGTGCACATCAATCAGCCCGAGTCGGAGTTCGGCGCCAACGGCCCGGACGGTGACGGTTCGGACAACGCGAACGGCGCGGTCTATCGCGTGATCAAGGCCGGGCTGGATGCCACGGCCGGCGGCGTGTCCGGCATCAACTGGTCGCCGTCCAAGGTCGATGTCTGGGATCGCTACGACTGCGACGGCGACGGCAATTTCGACGAGCCTGACGGCTACGTCGACCACTTCCAGATGGTGCATGCCGGCGAGGGTGAAGATGCCGGCGGCGGCGCACAGGGCGGCGACGCCATCTGGAGCCACAGCTCGTACGCCAACGAGGCCGGCGCCGGCACGTCCGGGCCCGCCAAGTGCAAGCTGGGCGGCTATCGCGTGCCCGGCACGAACCTGTGGGTCGGCGACTACACGATCGAGGCGGAGAACGGCGGCGTGGGCGTCTTCGCGCACGAGTTCGGCCACGACCTCGGCCTGCCCGACCTGTACGACACGACGGGCGCTGCCGAGAACAGCACGTCCTTCTGGTCGATCATGAGCCAGGGCTCCTGGGGCTCGGACTCGCCGAACGCGATCGGCGACCGCCCCGTGCACATGGGCCCCTGGGAGAAGCTGGTCCTTGGCTTCCTGGGCAACGACTTGACGACGGTGAACGCGGGCGACCTGAACACGGTCACGCTCGGCCCCGCGGAGGGCCACGCGTCGGTCGGGACACAGGTGCTGCGGATCAACCTCCCGAACTACATCCACAAGCAGACGGTCTTCGAGCCCGAGGGCTCGGATCCGTACTACTACTACTCGAACCAGGGCGACGACCTCGACAACACGATGACTCGGACGCTCTCGGCGCCACTGTCGTCGGCGAAGGTCCTGACCTTCCGCACGCAGTACAACATCGAGGAAGGCTGGGACTACGCCTACGTCGAGTACACGACGAACGGCACGACCTGGACGCCGATCAACGGCAACCTGTCGACCGAGGATGATCCCAACGCCCAGAACCAGGGCCACGGGATCACCGGCGAGTCGGCCGGCTGGGTCAACGGCACGTACACGGTGCCGGCTGGGGCAACGGGCATCCGCTTCCGCTACTGGACGGACGGGGCCTTCACGCTGCCCGGCTTTGCCGTCGACTCGATCTCGCTCGGCGGCGAGCCGATCGACGACGCGTCCGACACGTCGGCGTGGACGTTCGACGGCTTCCAGCAGGTGACGGACGGCATCATCAAGCAGCCGGCGTTCCGCTATTTCCTGGTGGAGTCGCGGTCGTACGTCCGCAACGATGCCAGCCTGCGCGGGGCGTACAACTTCCTGTACGGCAACTGGCTGGAGAAGCAGCCGTACGCCGACGGCGTCCTGATCTGGCTGCGCGACTCGGGATACGCGGACAACAATGTCTCGCTGCACCCGGGCCACGGGCAGATCCTGCCGATCGACGCGCATCCAGAGCCGTCGATCAGCCCGTTCGGAAAGGACCTGAACCGCACGCGGTGGCAGGTCTGGGACTCGACCTTCGGTCTTGACCCGCATCAGGTCACGCTTCACGAGCTGAACAACCGCACGGGCGTCCTGCGCGGCCGCACCTACTACTCGGCCCCGCAGCCTGTGTTCTACGACTCCGGTGCGAAGGCGTACTGGAATGCGCAGATCCCGACCTCGAGCACGCTGACGCCGGGCTCGGGCGTACGGATCGACATCCTCAGCGTCTCGGCCGACCGCACCACGTACAAGGTGCGCGTGCACTGACCGAACGTCCCAGGGGGCCGGGGCGCCGGCCCCGGCCCCCTGGGATACTTGACCGCTTGTGATCCTGGCGATCGATCAAGGCACGAGCGGGACGACCTGTCTGGTCGTCGATGGCTCCCTCAAGGTGCTCGGCCGCGGCTACGCCGAGCTGGCGCAGCACTTCCCCCAGCCGGGCTGGGTCGAGCACGACCCTGAGGAGATCTGGCAGAGCGTGCTCCAGGCGGCCGTCGTCGCGCTGGACAAGGCGCGGATCGGCGCCGGCGACCTACGGGCGATCGGGGTCACCAACCAGCGGGAGACGGCCGTGCTGTGGGACCGCCGCACGGGCCGCCCCGTGCATCGCGCGATCGTCTGGCAGGACGGCCGCACGGCCGAGGCCTGCCGGTCGCTGCCCGCGGAGCTGCTGCGCGAGCGCACCGGCCTGATGCCCAGCCCGTACTTTTCGGCCACGAAGGTGCGCTGGCTGCTCGACCACGCCGGCCGCGACCCGGCCGAGCTCATGTTCGGGACGGTCGACAGCTGGCTCGTCTGGCGGCTGACCGACGGCGCCGAGCATCTGACCGACCGCACGAACGCCTCGCGCACGTTGCTCTGCGGCCTTGCCTCGCTGGAGTGGGACGACGAGCTGCTCGAGCTGTTCGGCGTGCCCCGCGAGGTGCTGCCGCGGATCGTGCCCTCGACCGGCGCGGTCGCCGAGGCGACGCTGCTGGGCGCGACCGTCCCGGTGTCCGGGATCGCCGGCGACCAGCAGGCGGCGCTTGCCGGGCAGGCCTGCTTCGCACCGGGCGACGCCAAGGTCACGTACGGCACGGGCAGCTTTCTGCTGGTGCATGACGGCGATCGCCCGGGGGCGCCGCCCGACGGCCTGCTGCGCAGCGCCGCGGCGCCCGCCGGCTATGCGCTGGAGGGCTCGGTGTTCGTCGCCGGGGCCGCCGTCCAGTGGCTGCGCGACGGGCTCGGGCTGCTCGCGTCGGCCGCGGACGCGGAGGACCTCGCGCGGTCTCTGGCCGGCAACCACGGCGTCTACTTCGTGCCGGCGCTGACCGGCCTCGGCGCGCCGCACTGGGATCCGGGGGCCCGCGGACTGTTGTGCGGGCTCGACCGTGGTACCGGCCGCGCGCACCTGGTGCGGGCGGCGCTGGAGGCGATCGCCTACCAGGTCTGCGATGTGGTCGCCGCGGTGCCGGGCGGGGTCGGGCGGCTGCGGGCCGACGGCGGCGCGGCCGCGAACGGGTTCCTCATGCAGTTCCAGGCGGACGTGCTGGGACAGCCGGTCGAGGTCGCTTCCGGCGTCGAGATGACGGCGCTCGGCGCGGCGGCGCTGGCAGGTCTCGGCACCGGCGTCTGGCGGGACACCGCCGAGGTCGCGGCCGCGTGGCGCCCGAGCGCACGATACGAGCCTCGGATAGCGCCGAGCGAGCGCGAAGCGCTGCTCGAAGGCTGGCGCTCGGCGCTCGCTCGGACGCTGTTGACCAGCTAGAAGCGGCGGCGGCCGCCGCCGCGGCGTTTCGACGAGTACACGAGCCGCGGCGGGGCGGTCTTCATCCCCTCCTGCTCGAACTCGTCCTTCAGCTCGAGGCGGGCGGCGATGCGGCTGACGTCCGCCTGCTGCTCCTGGGTGACCAGCGTGATGCCGGTGCCGGTGCGGCCCGCGCGGCCGGTGCGGCCGACGCGGTGGACGTAGCCCTTGTTGTCCTCGGGCGGGTCGTAGTTGATGACGTGCGTGATGCCGTCCAGGTCGAGGCCCCGGGCGGCGACATCGGTCGCGACCAGCGTGCCGACCTTCCCGTTCTGGAAGCGCTTCAGCGCCTGCTCGCGCTGGGCCTGCGTCAGGTCGCCGTGGATGGCGGCGGCCGGCAGGCCGCGGCGCTCGAGCTTCTGCGCCAGCCGCGCGGCGCCGCGCTTGGTTCGAACGAACACCAGCGTCGGCCCGTCGGCGATCTTCAGGAGGTCGACCAGGGTGTCCAGCTTGCCGTCGTCCGTGACCGGGACGAACCGGTGGTCGACCTGCTCGACCGTCTCGGTCGGCGACTCCGTCTCGTGGCGGCATGCGTGGTCGGTGTAGGCGCGGGCCAGGATGCCCACCTCACCGTCCAGGGTGGCCGAGAAGAACATGGTCTGGCGGCTGGTCGGCAGCCAGCGGACGATCTTGTCGACTTGCGGCTTGAAGCCCATGTCGAGCATCCGGTCGGCCTCGTCGAGGACGAGGATCTTGACCTTGTCCAGGCTGATCATGCGCTGCTGGACGATGTCGGTCAGGCGGCCCGGCGTGGCAATGACGATGTGGGCGGCCTTGGCGGCCTTCGACTGCGTGCGCGTGCTGACGCCGCCATAGACGGAGGCGACGCTCAGTCCGCGGGCCGGGGCAATGCTGGCGAACTCGGCGGTCACCTGGACGGCCAGCTCGCGGGTCGGCACCAGCACCAGGGCCGATGGCCGTGGGTCGTCCGCGGACAGCCGGTCGACGATCGGCAGCGCGAACGCCAGCGTCTTGCCGGAGCCGGTGGGGGACTTGGCCAGGACGTCGAGGCCGGCGATGGCGTCCCTCAGGACGAGCGACTGGATCTCGAACGGCGCGTGGATGTCGCGCCTGGCGAGCGCCTGGGAAACGGGCTCGGACAGGCCGAGCTCATGGAACGACGGTTCGGACACGTGGTCTCCTTATCGGTACGAGAGAGGCTCAGCCTGACCCGTAACCCGATAGACGAACCGGCGAAAAGCGAAAACCTCACGGGGCGAAACACTCGCCCGTACGCCGAATCCTAGCAGGGGGCGAAGATGGCTAACCGCGGACGCGCTCGTGCGAGGGGTCGTAGAGCACGTCCTCCACGAGCCGCGTGGGCACCAGCTCGCCCAGCACCTCGACCTCGTAGTCATCGCCGGCCGCAGCGGCCGCCGGCAGGTAGGCGTAGGCGAGGTTGCGCCCGACGGTGAAGCCGTAGGCGCAGCTGCGCAACCGGCTCACCACCTCGCCGTCGGCGTGCACGGCCTCGCCGCCGTAGACGGCTGCGGTACTCGCTCGCCGCCGACCAGCAGCGTGCGCAGCCGCCGCGCCGGCTCCGCTCGCGCGCGGCCAGCGCCTCGCGGCCGGTGAAGTCCCCCTTGTCCAGCGCGACGCAGAACCCGAGGCCCGCCTCGTACGGGCGTGTCGCCCGGCGTCAGGTCGGTGCCCATGTAGCGGTAGCCCTTCTCCATCCGCAGCGACTCGAGCGACGCGGTAGCCGCCGGCTCGAGCCCGTGCTGCGCGCCGGCCGCGACCAGCCGGTCCCAGACCTGCACGGCCCAGCGCGGGCTGCGACGTACAGCTCGAACCCGAGCTCGCCGACGTAGGTGATGCGCTGGGCGAGCACGGGCGCCGGCGCCGATGCGCGATCGTCCGCGCGGTGCGGAACGCGGAGCGCCGCGGCGGAGACGTCGTCGTCGGCTGGCGGCCTGCAGGATCGTCGCGCGCGCGCGGGCCCCAGAGGCCGATCACCGCCAGCTCTTCGCTGCACGTCGCGGATCGTGACCGCGCGCGTCGCCGTCGCGGCGGGCGTGCTCCGCAGCCAGCCGCGGTCGGCGTCGACCGCGCCCGCGCCGGTGACGACGCGGAAGCGGTCGTCGGCCAGCCGCGTGACGGTGACGTCGGCCAGGATGCCGCCGCGGGCGTTCGAGCATCTGCGTGTAGACGACGCTGCCCGGCCGGCCGGTCGATGCGGTTGCCGCAGACGCGCTCGAGCAGCGCCAGCGCGCCCGGCCCGCTCGACGTCGATCTTGCCGAACGAGGTCATGTCGATGATGCCCGCCGCGCTCGCGGAACGCCGCGGTGCTCGGTCGGCGCAGCCGGTCGAGGTACGGCGGCGCCGTCCAGCCGAACGCGCGCTGGTCGGCGCCGGCCCGGCGCCAGGGCTGCCCGGGCCGCAGGTAGTCGGCGCGCTCCCAGCCGTTCTTCGACGCGAACACCGCGCCCTGCTCCTGCAGCCGCCCGTGCAGCGGGCGCAGGCGCGCTGCGGCCGGCCCCACTCGTCGGCGTCGAGCGGGTAGCGCAGGCGGTAGTAGTAGCGGTACGATCTCGCGGGCCGGCCGCCTCGGCGAAGCCGGGGTCGCGGTAGGCGGCGCCGAAGCGCCAGGCGCGGTAGCCGGAGACGTCGAGCTCGGTCTCGCCCGACGTGATCCACTCGGCGATGGTCTTGCCGATGCCGCCGGCGCCGCCGAAGCCGTTCAGCGACAGGCCGGCGGCCATCCAGAAGCCGGGCACGCCGGGCATCGGGCCGAGCAGCGGGTTGGCGTCGGGCGTCATCGCGTCGGGATGGCAGACGAGCGTGACGACGCCGGCGTCGGCGAGGAACGGGAAGCGCCGCGCCGCGCCGGCCATCAGCCGCGGCGAAGCGCTCCTCGTCGGCGGGCAGGTGCGCGGCCGCCGTGCTCCCACGGCACGCCGTCGACCCAGCGCGACGAGCGGGTTCGGGCTCGTAGCCGCCGAACAGCACGCCGCCGGCCTCGGACCTTGCCGTAGACGAGGTTGTCGGTGTCGCGGAAGCACGGCATGTCGCGCGGCAGCTCGTGGCCGGGCACGGCCTTCAGCGCGATGTGCTGGTGGTCGACGGGGATCGACGGCGTGAACGCGCCGACCATCGCCGACACCTGCGGCGCCCAGATGCCGGCACGCGTTGACGACGATCTCGGTCTCGATCCGGCCGCCGTCGGTGAGGACGGCGCGCACACGCGCGCCCGGGCCGAGCTCGATGCCGGTGACGCGCGTCGTGCGTCGCGGATCCGAGCGCCGAGGTCGCGGGCGGCGTCGGCCAGCGCGTAGGTCGCGGTGTGCGGGTCGACGTAGCCGTCGCCCGGCGATCCAGACGGCGCCGTAGAGGCGACTCCGGCGCAGGCGGCCGGCAGCAGCCTCGAGCGCCTCGCTCGGGGCCGAGCAGCTCGACGTCGAGGCCGATGCCGCGCGCGCGGCTGGCGCCCCGCCGCAGCTCCGCCAGGCTCTCCGGCGCTGGACGCGATGCGCAGCGCTGCCGAAGGTCTCGAACACGCCCAGCTCGCGGTACAGCTCGACGCTGTAGCGGCGGAAGCCGCATCATCGTCGGCGACGGGTTGAACTGGGTGACGAGGCCCGGCCGCGTGGCAGGTCGAGCCGCTGGTCAGCTCGCCCTTCTCGACCAGCAGGACGTCGCGCCAGCCCGGCCCTCGCGAGGTGGTAGGCGACGCTGCAGCCGGTGATCCCGCCGCCGATCACGACCACCTGCGCCCGATCCGGAGAACTGGTCTGTACCACCTTCGAGTTCGTGACTATAGTGGTCGCCCCACGACCCCCCGCAAGGAGGACGGATGTCAGCCGAAGCCGCGATCGACGAGCTGCTCGACCTCGTCCCCGAGCTGCGCGGAGACCGCACCGTGACCGAGCTGGTCGGCGGTCTCACCAACACCAACTACAAGGTTGTCACCGCAGCCGGCGCGTTCGTCGTGCGCGTTTCGTCGAAGGACGCCGGCATGCTCGCCATCGACCGCGAGAACGAGTACCTCAACTCCGTCGCCGCGGCGGACGCCGGCGTCGGAGCACCCGTGATCGGCTATCTGCCGGAGCGCTCGCTGCTGGTGCTGGGGTTCATCGAGGGCGAGACCCAGAGCGCCGAGGACCTGCGCCGGGGCGACAAGCTGGCGATGGCCGCGGACGCCTGCCGCAGGCTGCACGGCGCACGCCGCTTCCGCGACGACTTCAACATGTTCGACATCCAGCGGCGGTACCTGACGCTCGTCCAGGAGCGGGACTTCCGCCTGCCCGACCGCTACCTGGAGTTCGAGCCGAAGGTTCGCGAGATGGAGCGGGTGATGGCCGTCCGCGACGAGGGGACGGTGCCGTGCAACAACGACCTGCTGGCCGAGAACTTCATCGACACCGGCGGCTCGTTCACGCTGATCGACTACGAGTACTCGGGCAACAACGACGCCTGTTTCGAGCTGGGCAACGTGTGGAGCGAGTCGAACCTCTCGCTCGACCAGCTGGAGGAGCTGATTGGCCACTACTACGGCGCGCCGCTGCGCAACAAGGTTGCGCGGGCGCGGCTGTGGGGCCTGATGTCGAAGTACGGATGGACGCTGTGGGCGTCGATCCAGGACGGCGTGTCCGACATCGACTTCGACTTCTGGGGGTGGGGTATGGAGAAGTACGACCGCGCCCTGCTCGAGTTCGACGGACCCGACTTCGACCTGCTCCTGGAGGACGTCCAGCGCAGCGACTGAGGGCGAGGGACGACCCCGGGCTGCCTCCCAACCCGGGGCCGATCTTTGTGCCCGCCTCGAACCTGGCTTGAGACTACGGCGACCAGGAGGGCGTTCGCCCCGGGAGTTTTCCCAGTCCTCGGTACAGTCCCGCCTGACATGCCGCCAGACCCGATTCGCCGCATCGACGTCTTCGGCCACGAGCTGCACTACGCGCACGGCACGTACGTGATGTCCGGCGGCCGGGCCGCCGAGTCGCAATCGTCCACGCTGGTGCGGGTGACCACCGCAGCCGGCGTCGAGGGCTGGGGCGAGTCGTGTCCACTGGGAACCACCTACCTGCCGGCGTTCGCCGAAGGTGGGCGGGCCGCGATCCGCGAGATGGCGCTGTCGCTGCTCGGCGTCGACGCCACCAACCTGGCCGCCGTGGGCGCGGCGATGGACGGCGCGCTGATGGGGCACGCGTACGCGAAGAGTCCGATCGACGTCGCCTGCTGGGACATTCTGGGCAAGATCTCCGGCCAGCCGGTGTGCAATCTGCTGGGCGGACGCCTGAACGAGTCGTTCCAGCTCTACGAGGCGGTGCCGCTGGCTGCGCCGCAGGAGATGGCCGCCTACGTCACCGAGCGCAGGGCGGCCGGCATCCGCCACTTCCAGCTCAAGGTCGGCAACCAGCCGCGCGCCGACGCCGAACGCGTCGAGGCGGTGCTCCGTGTGGCAACGAGCGATGACCTGCTGGTCGCCGACGCCAACGGCGGCTGGCGGTTCCAGGACGCGGTAGTCGCCGCGCGGCTGCTGGGCGAGCTGGGCGGCGTCCATCTCGAGCAGCCATGCGCCACGCTGGCCGAGTGCCGGCGGATCCGTGCGCTGACCGATCTGCCGATGGTGCTGGACGAGTGCGTCTCCGATCCGGCGTCGCTGATCGAGGCGGCCGACGCGGGCGCCGGCGCGATCAACCTCAAGATCGGCAAGGTCGGAGGCCTGTCGCGCGCCCGTGTGATGCGCGACCTGGCCGTGTCGCTGGGCGTCGCGCTGACCGTCGAGGACACCTGGGGCGGCGACGTGACGACGGCGGCGGTCGCGCACCTGGCGGCGTCGGTGCCGCCGCGCTCGCTGTTCACCGTGTCGTTCTTCAACGACTGGACGGCCGAGCACGTCGCCGGGTATCTGCCGCGCTCGCAGGACGGACAGGGCGCCGCGCCGGACGGCCCCGGCCTGGGGATCGAGGTCGACGCCTCGATGCTCGGCGAGCCGCTGTTCGCGGTGGCGTAGCCGTGCGATCATGCGCGGCATGGACGAGTACGCGAAGGTCAACCGCGAGTTCTGGGACGAGCGCGTCCCGGCCCACGTCGCCTCACCGGACTACGGCGTCTCCCGCTTTGCCGAGGATCCCGCCTTCCTGAGCGAGGTCGTCCGGTTCGACAGGCCGCGGCTGGGCGACCTGACCGGACTCGAGGGCGTCCACCTCCAGTGCCACATCGGCACTGACACCGTGTCCCTGGCCCGGCTGGGCGCCCGGATGACCGGCCTGGACATCTCGCCGCCGGCGCTGGCCGAGGCACGCGCGCTGGCCGAGGCCGCGGGTGCGGACGCGACCTTCGTCGAGTCCGAGGTCTACTCGGCGGTCGGCGTGCTGGGCGCCGGGCGGTTCGACCTCGTCTACACCGGCGTCGGCGCCCTCTGCTGGCTGCCCGACATCCGCCGCTGGGCGGGAGTTGTCGCCGAGCTGCTGCGACCGGGTGGCCGGCTGCACATCCGGGAGGGCCATCCCGTGCTCTGGTCGCTGGCCGACGGGCGCGAGGACAAGCTGCTTGCGATCGAGCACCCGTACTTCGAGACCGCGGACGCCATCGTCTGGGACGAGGGCGACGAGGGGACGACCTACGTCGAGACGGATGTCGTCTTCTCGAAAAACGTCACCCACGAGTGGAACCACGGGCTCGGCCAGATCGTCACCGCGCTGTTGGACGCCGGCATGGAGCTGACGTTGCTCGAGGAGCACGACACCGTGCCATGGGAGGCGCTGCCCGGACAGATGGTCGACACCGGTGGCGGCGAGTGGCGCGTGGCCGACAGGCCCGAGCGCCTGCCGCACACCTACACGATCCAGGCGCGCAAGCGCTAGACGATCGCGCGTTCGCGCCGGGTCTCGGCGCGGCCGAACCGAGAGGCCGACAGCGGCGTCACGTCGACGAACGGCGCATGGCCCAGCACGAGGTCGCGCAAGATCTCGCCGACCGCCGGGCTCTGCAGGAAGCCGTGGCCCGAGAAACCGGTGCCGTAGACGAACCCGTCGACCTCCTCGGCGCGGCCGATCAGCGCGTTGTGGTCGGGGGTGACCTCGTAGAAGCCGGTCCAGCCGCCGGCGACGCCCATCTCCAGCATGGCCGGAGCGCGCCGCTCCATCACCTCGCCCACCCGCTCCAGCCAGCCGTCGCGCATCCGCTGGTCGAACCCCGGCGGCTGGTCGGGGTCGGCCATGCCGAACAGCAGGCCGGGCCCCTCCGGGTGGAAGTAGAAGCCGGTCGAGAAGTCCACCGTCATCGGCAGGCCGCGGGGCAGGTCGGGCACCGGCTCCGTGTACCAGACCGGCCGCAACACGGGGGTGACGGGCAGCTCGACGCCTGCCATCGCGGCGACCTCGCGCGACCACGCGCCGGCCGTACAGACCACGGTGTCGGTGTCGACAACGCCGTCGTCAGTGATCACCCCGGTGACCCGGCCGGCGGCGGTGCGGATCCCGGTCACCCCGACGCCGGTACGGATGATGGCGCCGTGTGCCCGTGCGCCGGATGCGTAGCCCTGGACGACCGACTCCGGGCTGGCATGGCCGTCCAGCGCGCAGTAGGTCGCGCCCAGCACGTCGTCCACCGAGACGATCGGCGAGCGCTCTCGGGCGTGCTCGGGTGACAGCCACTCGGTCGGCACGCCGTTTGCGCGCTGCAGCTCGGCGTTGCGCTGGAACAGCTCAACGTCACCCTCGTCCGTGAGCAGGAACAGGTAGCCGTCCTGGTGCAGGCCGATGTCCCAGCCCGGCCGGTCGGCGAACGCCTCGAAGGCGGCGATCGAGCGGAGCGCGATGGCGATGTTCAGCTCGTCGGAGAACTGGGCCCGGAAGCCGCCGGCGGCCCGCACCGTCGAGCCGCTGCCCAGCTCGGCCTGCTCCAGGAGCAGGACGTCGGACACACCCGCCTCGGCCAGGTGGAACGCGGCGCTGGTGCCGACGACGCCGCCGCCGACGATCACCACCGATGCGCGGTCCGCGTCCCCCATGCGCAAGAGATGCTAGACCGGAAGCCGGGCGCCCGTCCCGGCCGCCTGAGCGGCGCGGTACACCGCATCGGCGAACGCCGCGTCAAGCGAGCCGACGCCCAGATTGCAGCAGACGACCAGGTCGCTCTTCAGCCCATCGCGGGCGGCCTCGCCGACCGAGCCGTGCGGATCCGCCCAGCCGGTGAAGTGGCCCTGCTCCTGGTACGAGCGGTACTGCGGCACGTCGTCCACCGCGAACAGCCCCGCGGCTGCGACCAGCTCGCGGCGTACGAGGGCGTCGAAGTCGATCGGCAGCACAAGCGCCCGCTCACCCAGCCATCCGCGCTCGACCACGGGACGGGGATCGTCGACGATCGGGCCCGCGGTGATCACCACGCCGGCGCCCTCGACCGCGTCGCGCGGAGTGGCGCACGCGGTGACCGCGGCGCCGTCGAGCCGCGCCGGGTCGATGTCGTAGGCCGCCACCTCGGCGTCCGGGTTGAGCGCCCGCAGCACGTCCAGGTGGAACCGGCCCTGTTCGCCGAACCCCAGGATCGCGGCGCGCGACCAGCCTGCCGGCGCCCAGCGCCGCACGCAGGCCCCGCTCGCCGCCGCCGTACGCACGGCCGTGATCTCGGCGGCGTCCATCACGCACAGCGGCAGGCCGGTCGCCGCGTCGTTGAGTACCAGCAGCCCGGTGATGTAGGGCAGGCCGAGGCCCTTGTTGGCGGGGTAGCCGGACACCCACTTGACGGCGGCCACGTCTCGGTCGCGCAGGTACGCCGGCATCGCGTGGATGAACGAATCGGGGCGGGGGTGCACGCCGGGCTTGGGCGGCAGTTCGACGCGGCCGTCGGCCATCGCGGCGTAGGTCTCGTCGACCAGGTCGACCATCTCCGTCCAGCCCGGCAGCAGACCGCGCACCTCGGCTCGCGTCAGGTAGGTGAGATCACCCATCGCGCCTCACCCTACCGGCCGCCGCCGGGGCGGAGCGGTAGGCTCTCGCCATGTCGACGATGCATCGCACGATCACCCCGCGAACCTGGTGCGACCTGCTCGACGGGCGCGACCTGGCGCCCCTGCCCTCCGCCGATCCGTGCCCCGTGGACGTCGCCATGTTCCGCTTTCCCGGGCTGCCCGAGCGGCTGGCGCTGCCGCCACTGAACGCGCACTACATCTCGTTCACGCTGGCCGGCGCCCTGGACATCGAGCGCGACCTCGGGCGGGACGTCGAGCGCGCCCGCTTCCGGCCCGGGATGTCGCTGATCCTGCCCGCCGGCCGGGAGAATGCTTGGCGCTGGAACGGCGCAACCGACGAGCTGCATCTCTACGTCTCGCCGTCCTGGCTGGGCGAGGTCGGCGCCACGATCGGGGTTGCCGCGCCGGCGCCGGTCGAGCGATTCGCGTTCGAGGATCCGCTGCTGCGCTCCCTCGCGCACGCGCTGCTCGACGAGCGGCGCGGGGGTGGCGTCGGCGGCCGCCTGTTCCGGCAGGCCCTGGCCGAGACGATCGCGCTGCGGCTGCTGCGCGAGCACTGCACCGTGCTGGCCGCGCCCCCGGTGCGCGCCGGCCTGGCGCCGTCGCAGCTGCGGCGGGTGCGCGACGTGGTCGAGGAGCGGCTCGATCGCGACCTGTCGCTGGAGGACCTTGCGGCGGCGGCCGGACTCTCCCGCGCCCACTTCGCGCGCTCGTTCCGCATGGCCACCGGCCAGACCCCCTACGCGTATCTCCGCGAGCGGCGCGTCGCCCGGGCGCGCGACCTGCTGGCCGGCTCGGCCCGGCCCGTGGTCGAGATCGCCGGGCTGACCGGCTTCCGGTCGCAGAGCCACCTCGGCCGTGTGTTCAAGAACGCCACCGGATTGACGCCGGCCGAGTACCGCCGCCACGTGCGCGGCTGAGCCGCAGCACGCAGATGCCAGGCGCGGCACCGGCGTGCCATCGCGGGCCGCCTCGGCGCGCGAGCATCCGGTCATGGACTTCGAGCCGAAGATGTGGGGCGACGTCGAGTTCGACGGCCTGGGATACGAGTTCGACCCGGTCTGGTTCCTGACCGACGAGGACCGGGCGCTGGAGAAGCAGATCATCGACGCGTGCCAGCGGGTGGTCCGGCCGCTGGCGATCGAGGCCGACAGGACGGGCGAGTACCCGCGGGCCAGCGTCGACGAGCTCGGCCGGCTGCGGCTGCTGGCGATGATCGCTCCGCAGGACTACGGCTGCCGCGCGTCCAGCCACACCCAGGTGCTGATGGCGACGGAGGCGATCGCCCGCTACGGCTGCCCGTCGACGGCGATGATCTTCATGATGCATCTGGTGGCGGTGGCCGGCCTGGTGTTCCGTGCGCACGGCAACCCGGAGATCGAGTCGCTGCTGCGGCGGATGGACCCCGAGGCGCTGATCGGCACGGCGTCGTACACCGACCCCGAGACCGGAGGTCACTTCTGGTACCCGAAGACGTCGGGCGCCGAGCGCGTCGCCGACGGCTGGCACGTGCGCAAGACGGCCGCCTTCACGACGTCGAGCGGCTTCGCCGACTGGTACTCTGACACAGACCACGAGCCCCGACTTCGCGGGCGACTACGCCGACCTCAGCGGTGTTCCTGCTGTATCCCGACGAGGTGCAGGGCAACCCGGGCACCTGGGATGCGATGGGGATGCACGCCAACCAGTCGGCACCGGTCGAGATCGACGCCGTGATCCCCGAGGACCGCATCGTCGGCTGGCCGGGCGACGGCGCACGGTCGAACGACGAGGCGATCGACCCGCTGGCGTTCCTCCAGTACGCCGGCGCCTACAACGGCCTGGCGATGGCCTGCCTGGACGTCGCCCGCCGCCACGCGCTGCGCCGCGCGCATGCCCAGTACGGCCGCCGGATCGCCGACTACGCGACGTCGCAGGACGCGTACGGCCGCGCGCTGTGCGAGGCGCAGGCATCGCGGCTGTTCGCCTACGGCCTGGCCAAGGCGCTGGACGACGCCACGGATGGCGGCGACTGGACGATGTACCGCAGCAACCCCGACGCGGCGCCGCGCGCGGCGTTCACGTCGTGGGGCCTGGAGGCCAAGGTGCTGGCGGCCGGCCTCGCGAGCCGGGTGTCCGATGCGATGCTGCAGCTGTGCGGCGGCCGCGGCTACACCCGGGCGGCCGAGATCGAGCGGCTGGTTCGCGACGCCAAGGCCGGGTGGGTGATGGCGCCGTCCAACGAGGTGTCGCAGCAGATCGTCGGCCGCTGGGCGCTGCTCGGCGCGGACGCGGTCGACTGGTGGAACCAGAAGGTCGACGAGCGGGCGCTGCGCAACGAGCTCGGCAAGCTCGAACGACGAGGAGAAGCGGCGGATGGTGGACGAGCTCTCGGGCGAGCTCGCCGAGGCCGGCGCCTGACCCAGGAGGATCGATGGAGACGAGCCTGCCGCCCCGATCGGACGCACGTCACCTACGACCCGCCGGTGCTCGGCCACCTGGGGATGCAGCCGGAGCTGGTCGTCCGCCGAACCGACGGACGAGCGCGTCTGGGTCGAGATCGAACCCAACGTCTGGTTCCGGCCGCTGTTCTTCGACATGAACAACGGGTCGCACGGCGAGGTGCTGCGCGTCCGCCGCGGCGGGGTGCTCTGCCGGCACCGCCACCCGTCGCCGGTCCACGGCTTCGTGCTCAAGGGCAGCTGGCGCTACCGCGAGCATTCGTGGATCGGCGTCGGAGGGCTCGTACGTGTTCGAGCCGCCGGGCGAGATCCACACGCTGACGGTGGACGACGACTGCCCCGAGATGCAGACGGTATTCGTGATCTGCGGACCGGTGCTGTACATCGACGATCAGGACAAGGTCGTTCACGTCGAGGACAACGTCGGGCTGATCGAGCTGTGCCGCGAGACGTACGAGTCGTGCGGCCTGGGCGCGGACTACGTCGACCAGTTCATCCGCTAGGCGCTACTTCTTCGCGTCGACGGCGCGCCGGAGCTGCTCCTTGTTCATCGAGGAGCGGCCCTTGATGCCGCGCTGCTTCGCCTCGTTGTAGAGCTGGTCGCGGGTGCGGCCCTTCTCGCGGTTCGTGCCCGACCGCAGGCCGCCGCGCCGCGACGACGACATGTCGCTGGTCGAGCTGCGTGAGGCGGTCTTGGTCTGGCCCTTCTGGGCGCGCTCCTTGTTGACCGTCCGGGCGGCGATCTCCTTCGCCCGCTTGGTCGGCTCGCCCTGATCCTTCTCTGACTCGACGATGTGCTCGTACTTGCGCTCCTGCTTGTCCGTCCACTGGCGGGGCATGGAGGTCCTCCTCTCGGTCGGGTTCTGGCTCCGGCCATGTACCCGAGTGCGGGAAATGTGAATCGCCATGTCGATCCGGGAAGCGCTCGTTCGACGTGGTAGAAGAACCCCGGGGCGAAGGCCCCCCGACGAAGGAGTCGAGATGCGTGTGATGGTGATGGTCAAGGCGAACGAGGACAGCGAGGCGGGCGTGATGCCGAGCACCGAGCTGCTGACTGCGATGGGCGAGTACAACGAGGAGCTCGTCAAGGCCGGCGTGATGCTGGCCGGCGAGGGGCTGCACCCCAGCTCGAAGGGCAAGCGGGTGCGCTTCTCGGGCACCGACCGGTCGGTGGTCGACGGGCCGTTCGCGGAGACGAAGGAGCTGATCGCGGGCTTCTGGATCTCGCAGGTCAAGGACATGGACGAGGCCGTCGAGTGGGTCAAGCGCTGCCCCAACCCGATGGAGGGTGACTCCGAGATCGAGATCCGCCGGGTCTTCGAGGCGGAGGACTTCGGCGATCAGCTGACGCCCGAGCTGCGCGAGCAGGAGCAGCGGCTGCGCGAGCAGACCGAGGCGCACCGATAGGTGGCAGAGCCGGCGACCAACCGGGCGATCGAGGCCGTCTGGCGGATCGAGTCCGCCCGGTTGATCGCCGGCCTGACCAGGATCGTCCGCGACGTCGGGCTGGCGGAGGACCTCGCCCAGGACGCGCTGGTCGCGGCCCTCGAGCGGTGGCCGCGGACCGGCGTCCCCGACAACCCGGGCGCCTGGCTGATGGCCGCCGCGAAGTTCCGCGCGATCGATGCGATGCGACGCGACGCGACGTTCGAGCGCAAGCGCGAGCAGATCGGCCGTGAGCTCGACCGGCGAGCCGAGGCTCCCGACCTGGCCGCAGGCATGGACGACGTCGGCGACGACCTGCTCGGCCTGGTGCTGATGACATGCCACCCCGTGCTGTCCACGGACGCCCGGGTGGCGCTCACTCTGCGGTTGTTCGGCGGCCTGACCACGGAGGAGATCGCCCGCGCGTTCCTCGTGCCCGAGGCCACCGTGCAGCAGCGGGTGGTGCGCGCCAAGCGGACGCTGGCCGAGGCGCGGGTGCCGTTCGAGATCCCCCGCGGCGACGAGCTCTCGGCCCGGCTGCCGGCGGTGCTCGAGGCGATCTACCTGGTGTTCAACGAGGGCTACTCGGCGACGGCCGGCGACGAATGGGTGCGGCCGGCGCTGTGCGAGGACGCGCTGCGCATGGGCCGCGTGCTCGCCGGCCTCGTGCCGCGCGAGCCCGAGGCGCACGGGCTCGTGGCACTGATGGAGCTGCAGGCGTCCCGGCTGGGCGCGCGGGTGGACGCAGGCGGGGAGCAGGTGCTGCTGCTCGACCAGGACCGCTCGCGCTGGAACCGGCTGCTGATCGGGCGCGGCCTGGCCGCCCTCGAGCAGGCGGAGCGGCTGTCCGGCGCGCTCGGCCCGTACACGCTGCAGGCCGAGATCGCGGCGTGCCACGCCCGCGCGCGGACCGGCGACGAGACGGAGTGGGTGCGGATCGCGGCGCTCTACGACGCGCTGGCCCAGGTCACCGGATCACCGGTCGTGGAGCTGAACCGGGCGATGGCGGTCGCCATGGCGTTCGGGCCCGAATCGGGCCTCGAGATCGTCAACGGGCTGAGCGACGAGCGATCGCTGCAGACCTACCATCTGCTGTGGAGCGTGCGCGGCGATCTGCTCTCGCGGCTGCACCGGCATGCCCAGGCCGCGCAGGCGTTCGATCGTGCCGCGCAGCTCGCCCGCAGCGACCGCGAGCGGGACGTCCTCGCCGGACGGTCAGCGCACAGCCGTGCTTGCGCGGCAGAGTATGATTTGGATCCAAACTCGCGAGCATGAGGTGAGCCAATGACGCTCCAGATCAACGACACCGCCCCGGACTTCGAGGCGGACACCACCGAGGGCCGGATCCGGTTCTACGACTGGGCCGGCGACGACTGGGTCGTGATGTTCTCCCACCCCAAGGACTTCACGCCGATCTGCACGACCGAGCTCGGCTACATGGCCCGGATCAAGCCGGAGTTCGATCGTCGCGGCGTCAAGATCATCGGCCTGTCGGTCGACCCGGTGGACAAGCACGCCAACTGGGCGAAGGACATCGAGGAGACGCAGGGCGTCGCCCCGAACTATCCGATGATCGGCGACGCCGACTTCAACGTCTCGAAGCTGTACGGCATGCTGCCGGCCAGCGTGTCCGGCGATCCGGCCGACCGGACGCCCGCCGACAACCAGACGGTGCGCAACGTCTTCGTGATCGGCCCGGACAAGAAGGTCAAGCTGGTGCTCGTCTACCCGATGACCACCGGCCGCAACTTCGACGAGGTGCTGCGGGTCGTCGACTCGCTGCAGCTGACCGCGAACCACAAGGTGGCGACGCCGGTCAACTGGAAGGACGGCGACGACGTGGTGATCGCCGGTTCGGTCTCGGACGACGAGGCCCGCGAGAGGTACCCGGACGGCTGGGACTCACCCAAGCCGTACATCCGGATCGTCCCGCAGCCGCGCTGACTCAGGTAACGCGGTCAGACCCCTTCGTTGCGGCGAAGGGGTCTGACCGCGCGTTGCCGTCAGGATGACGGGATGGCGCAGTGGTCGGCCTGCATCCGCGCGACCATGTCGGCGAGCGCGGACGCCGAGCCCGGGTCGCCGGCCAGATTGTGCAGCTCGAACGGGTCGGCGCGCTCGTCGTACAGCTCCTGCTCCCCGGTCGTGTAGCGGACGTAGAGCCAGTCCGCGGTGCGCACGCCGCAGAACGGCGGCAGTTTGCCGCCGGCCGGCCAGCGGCTGTCGTACGACTCGATCGGGAAGTCCGTGCGCGCCGCGCCGCCGCCGGCGAGCCCGGGCAGCAGGCTCTTGCCCTCGACGTCGGACGGCAGCGTGATCCGTGCCGCATCGGCGAAAGTCGCCGTCCAGTCGGCGTTGACCGCCAGATCGGCGTCGGTGATCCCCTGGGCGATGTGGCCGTCCCATCGCATGATCAGCGGTACACGCAGGCTCTCGTTCCACGGAACCCGATTTCGCCATCCAACGGTGTGACCCAGCCGACCAGCCGTTGTCCGACGCAAAGACGATCAGCGTGTTTTCGAGGACGGCCGATGTCGCTGAGCGCCTTGACGATCGACCCGACCGCGTCGTCGACGGCCATCAGGGAGCGGCAGCGGTTGCGCATGAGCGCGTCGGACTGCGCCTGCTGGTCGGCTGTCCACGTCAGGCTCTGCACCCAGGACGGCTCGTCGGGGCCGATGACGCCGACGTTCGGCGAGCGGGGCGGTGAGTAGCGCTTGCACGCGTTCGCGTAGCGCTCCGGCGGTGTCGCCGGTGAGTGCGGGGCGTGTGGCGCGTACCAGCAGGAACAGCGGCTGCGACGCTGGCGTCGAGTCGATGGACCTCACCGATTTCCGCGCCAGCACGTCGGTCGAGTAGTCGGCCTCGGAGTCGCCGTGGAAGACACGCTTGCCGTTGTTGGATGCGTACCAGTTGATGTACCCGCCGGAGCCGGAGGCCTGGGTCTGGATGTTCTCGCCGTACCAGTAGCTCCAGCCCTCGGGGATCACCCTGTCGTATCGCTTGCCGTAGCCGTTCATGTACTTGCCGATCAGCCCTGTGCGATAGCCGGCGGCGCTCAGCCAGATCGGCAGCGTGTGGGTCGATTCGTATGGGCCGGCATGGAACGTCGCCCAGCCGCCGTGCGGCGGCTTGTTGAAGTAGACGTCGGTCGAGTGGGAATACAGACCGGTCAGGATCGTCGTGCGACTGGGGCAGCACAGGCTGTTGGAGACGAACGAGTTCGTGAACGTCGCTCCTTGCGCCTGCAGCAGCGACTGCACCCGGGGCATGAAGCCAAGCTCATCCCACCGCTGGTCGTCGGTGAGGATGAAGACGATGTTGGGACTGGGCGTGGCGGCCGCGGCCCGTGGCCCCTGCGCCGCCCCGGCAGCGGCGGCGCAGACGGCGCAGATCAGTGCGAGTAAGCACAGACGTCTCATGGCTCTCCTTCCGGGGCGTGATGGCGCCAGCCACGTCGAAACCGACAGGGCCGAGCTTGTGGAGCTTGGCGCTCACCCTGGGCCGACTCTACACCACGCGCTACGGAGCTCTAGCGGCCGCTCACCAGATTGTGCCGGTGCGCACCTCGGCGGTTGGTGCCGTGCGCCCTCAGCCAGATCCTCCGAGCCGTGGACGGCGACATCCGCTGGCCGAAGTCTCCGCTCAGCCGCTCGGCGATCCGCCGATACGTGAGCCCGCTGTCGCGAAGCCGCAGCACGACGTCGTCGCGGCTGACCTCGAACGGCACGGGCTCGTGCTCCTCGGGCTCCGGCGCCGGCCCCTGCTGGGCCGGGCCTCGCGACCGGTCGATCGCCGGCCACAGCCACGGCGCCGCGAACGCTGCGATGACAACGAACGACGCGACCAGTATCAGGCCTGTTTCAACCCCCATACATGACGCGCTTCCCGATGCGCGCCTGGGCCAAACATCAAATGTCAGGCCGGCGGGTCGGGCAGCTGCTGGCGGCGCTTGAGAACCGGCTCGAAAAGGTCTCCGTGGGACTCGATCCGTTCCAGCACCTGCAGCCACTCGAACACC
Organism: uncultured Actinomycetes bacterium; assembly: GCA_963720885.1. Lineage (GTDB taxonomy): Bacteria > Actinomycetota > Thermoleophilia > Gaiellales > JAICJC01 > DATLLN01. The sequence continues at coordinate 331,684 of CAVRGW010000004.1, forward strand.
AGCGTCGAGGGGTCGCCGCCGCCGGCGGTCGCCTCGACCTCCTGCCAGGTGACGGGCGTGGAGACGGTCGGGCGCGGCCGGGCCCGCAGTGAATACACGCAGATCGTCGTCTTCATGTCGTCGTTCTGGCTCCAGTCGACGAGGACGCGGCCCTCGCGCAGCTCGCGGCGCATGTTCGAGACGACGAGGTCGGGATGCTGCTGCTCGAGGAGCTTCGCGACGGCCAGGGCGAACGGCTTGGTGCGCTCGAAGCTCGCTGACGGAGTGTTCAGCGGCACGTAGACCTGGAGCCCCTTCGACCCTGACGTCTTCGGGTACAGCTCCAGCCCGAGGTCGGCGGCCAACGATCGCAGCATCAGGGCTACCTGGCAGCACTCGACCACAGTCGCCGGCGGGCCGGGATCGAGGTCGAACACCATCATGGTCGGCCGCTTGCTGGTCTTCGCCCGCGACAGCGTGGTGTGGAGCTCGAGGCTCGCCAGGTTGGCGATCCAGATCAGCGCCGGCAGGCTGTTGATCGTCAGGAAGTTGACGTCGCGGCCGTTGCTGCGCGTCCAGATCGGCTCGGTGCGCACCCAGTCCGGCCGGTGCTTGGGGGCGTCTTTCTGGAAGAAGAACTGCTCGTCCACGCCGTTCGGGTAGCGCTTCATGGTCAGCGCACGGCCCTTGAGGTGGGGGAGCAGCACATCCGAGACGCGCTCGTAGTAGCCGATCACGTCGCCCTTGGTGACCCCGGCCTCCGGGTACAGCACCTTGTCGCCGTTCGTCAGCTTCAGCTGCTTGCCGCGGACGGTGACCGTGCGGTCGCTCATTGGTCGATCTGGTCGACCGTGCACTCAGCCGGCGGCTTGTCATCGCGCCAGCGCTGGAATCGTGCGCCGTGGCGGATGCGGCCGCCGCTGACGTGTTCGATCTCCACCTCGCACACCAGCTCGCGGCGGACCGCGTGCCACGTCGAGTCGCGGCCGCGGCTCCAGCGGCTCGGCCCGGGCTCTGCGAACTCGCCGGTGCTGACGGCCTCGACCACCGGCACCAGCTCGCGCGCGAACTTCGCCGTGAAGCCCGACGTGTGGCCGACGTGGCGGATCTCGCCGTCGGGCGTATAGAGCCCGAGGATCAGCGACGCGACACCGTCGCCCGACTCGCGCTCGCGCCAGCCGATGACGACGCAGTCCAGCGTCCGCGTGCGCCTGATCTTGACCATCCCGATCCGCTCGCCCGGCCGGTAGGGCTCGTCCTCGCGCTTGGCGATGACACCCTCCCGGGTCTGCAGCCAGGTCGCGGCGTGCTCCGCGTCGTTCGTCTGCTCGATCAGCTCGACCGGGTCGCCCACGATCGCCTCGAGGCGCTTGCGGCGCTCCGTCTGCGGGAGGTCGAGCAGCGATCGGTCGTCCTCCGCCAGGACATCGAACGCGACGAAGCGAGCGGGCGTCGCCTCGGCCAGCATGTTGACCCGAGACGCGGCCGGGTGGATGCGCTGCTGGAGGCCCTCGAAGTCCTCGTGCCCGTGCTCATCGAGGACGATCAGCTCGCCGTCGAGCACGTACCGACCAGGCGGGAACGCCACCTCGGGGAAGTAGCGGTCGAGCGACCGGCCGTTGCGCGACTGGAGATGACGCTCGTCACCGTCGACGAACACGATCGCCCGGAAACCGTCCAGTTTTGGCTCGTACGACCAGCCGTCGCCGTCCGGCAGCTTCGCGGCTGTCTTCGCCAGCTGGGGCTGGATTGGCGGCTTCAGGGGCAGCGCCATGCGGCGCAGTGTCGCAGAAACAGCCCCAAATAGGGCTGTTAGGAATCCGTTTCCGGTCGTACACTGGCTCTCGATCGGCGCTACGGTGCAGGAGCACCCGATCTGGGAGGGTTTCCACCCATGGATCTGCAGAGCATGTCCGATGTCGAGCTCGCCACGGCGGCCCGCTCGTCCGGCGACACCGCCGCCCGGGACGCCCTGATCCTGCGTTACAGCTCGCTTGTGCGGGGGATTGCGCGGCGGTATGTGGGGCGGGGGTTTGGGTTTGAGGATGTGTGTCAGTCGGGGTATTTGGGGTTGATTCAGGCGGTGGATCGGTTTGATGCTGGGCGGGGTGTGCCGTTGGAGCGGTATGCGGCGCGGATGGTTGAGGGTGAGATCATGCATTTGTTTCGGGATCGGGGTTGGAGTGTGCGGGTGCCTCGGTCGTTGCAGGAGTTGTCGCGGCGGGTTGGTCCGGTGGGTGTGGGGTTGGCGCAGGTGTTGGGGCGTGAGCCGTCGACCGGGGAGTTGGCGGAGGCGTTGGAGTGTTCTGAGGAGTTGGTGGTGGAGGCGTTGGTGGTGCGGCGGGTGTATGTGGCGGAGTCGTTGTTTGGTCGGGGTGAGGATGGTGAGTGGGGGGTTGAGGTTGGGCCTGCGGGTCGGGTGTTGAGTGAGGTTGATCCGGGGTTTGTGGGGGTTGAGGATCGGGATGTGGTGGAGCGGGGGTTGCGGCGGTTGCCGGCGCGTGAGCGGCGGTTGTTGGAGTTGCGGTTTCGGGGTGAGTTGACGCAGTCGGAGATCGCGTCTGAGTTGGGGATCAGTCAGATGCATGTCAGCCGCTTGTTGCGTGGTGCGTTGGCGAAGCTCCGCGACGTGATCGACGCGGACGCCGCAACCGCAGCCTGATCCGTTCGGCCTTCAGGCGCCTGTGGCTGCGCCCGACGAGGACGAGCCGAACACGATGAAGGCGAGGATCCCCACGGGGATGGCAATCGCCAAGCCAAACGGGCCAAGCAGCAGGAGCCCGATCACCGCGGCGACAATCACCAGCGCCACGAGGACCCCCAGCAGCCACCCGGCCGCCCGCCTGGTCTGGTTCTTGACGTCGGTCTCACCGATTTCGCTCATGTTCCGACGGTTGCCCGGGTGGCTTCTGGTCGAAACGCGGCGTGCGCTGCCACGGCGCTAGACGGCGGCGTACGTCTCGGCGAGCGGCTCGCGGAGCTTCGCCAGCGCATCGCGCATCAGCCGCGAGACGTGCATCTGGCTGATCCCGAGCTCCGCACCGATCTGCGACTGCGTCAGCTCCTCGTCGAAGCGGAGCCGCAGGATCTCTCGCTGCCTGACCGGCAGCCGGGCCATCGCCTCGCGCACTGCGTCGTGATCCTCGACCTCGTCGAACCCGGCGTCGTCGCCTCCCAGCGTCCGGATCAGCGGGGCGTCGTCGTCGGTGCCGCCGGCGTGCGCGTCGAGCGAGTCGGCCGCGTAGGCGCGCGCGGCGTGCTGCGCGTCGTCGACCGCCTCGACGGTCTCCCCGCATGCAGCGGCGAGCTCTTCGGTGGTCACCGGCCGTCCAAGCTCCTGGACGAGGTCGCGCTCGAGCACGGTCACCCTGCGCGACAGCTCCTGGAGCGGTCGCGGTACGCGCACGGCCCAGCCGTGGTCGCGGAACAGGTGCATGATCTCACCCTCGATCATCCTGGTCGCGTACGCCCGGAGCGGGATGCCGCGGGCGGGGTCGTACCGGTCGACCGCCTGAATCAGCCCGAGGTAGCCGCACTGCACGAGATCGTCATACGTGAACCCGCGCTTGACGTACCGGCTCGCGATCGAGCGGACGAGCCCGCTGTAGCGCATGATCAACTCGTCTCGATCGCGCACCGGTCCAGCATCAGAGTGGTCGACCAGGGCGATATTCGAGGAGAGTTCGGGCTTCATCAAGCGCATGCCTCCAGGCAAAAGGGGGTAATCAGGGACCTATGCCCAGGGCGGCGCTGCGGCAAACGCGAGTTTCGGCGGCGCGGCGCCAGGGGTATCTGCCGGAGCATGGACGAGACCCCCGAGCAGCCCACCCAGCCGTCCGAGGTGCCGACCACGCCGCCGCCGGTCGAGGTGCCGGTGCCGCCGCCCGCGCATCCGCCGGGCGACGACGATCCCGGCGATCCGCCGCAGCCCGCGCCGACCGATCGCGTCAATCGGTGATGAAGCTGATCCGGCCGGACGTCTCCAGCACCGCATAGCGGACGCCGTCGAGCGTGGGGATGTTGCTCTGCCGTGCCTGCGCGGCCAGTTCGGCCAGCGTGATCCGCTGCTTGCGCAGGTTCTGCTCGATGGGCTTGCCGTGCTCCAGCAGGATGATCGGCTCGCCCTCCAGCGTCATCCGGAAGGCGGGAATCCTCCAGTTCAGATAGGCCGTGACGAGCGAGAGCAGCGTGATCGTGGTGATCACGATCGCCGCACCGGTCACCGAGTAGTCGCTCTGCGTGATCCCCTGCTGCAGCAGGTCGCCGATCACCACCAGCAGCACGACGTCGAACGGCTCGAGCGAGGACAGCTGGCGGCGGTTGACGATCCGTACCAGGACGACGACCAGCGGGAACAGGATCAGGCAGCGGATGACGAGATCCATTAGGGGAGTACCGTCACGGTCGAGTGCTGGGTGAGCAGCGTCTGTGAGCCGTCGTCGAGGCGCAGCGTCTCCGGCCGGCGCCAGGCGAGGTTCGTCGGATTGACCGACCACTCGAACCAGACGGTCAGCGTCTGGCCGGCCGCCAGCTGTGGATAGACGAACGTCGACCCCCCGGCCGCGGGCGCCTGGTCGGCCGGCGCGGGCTGTACGGAGTTGAGCGTCATGCCGTCGAACCAGCCGCCGGAGAGCACGATCGTCGGGTGGGCGATCGCGCTGTGTGCAGTGACGTCGACCCGCGACTGGAAGATCAGGCCGCCGCGGAGGCGGTCGGGCGTGCTGACGCTGAGGTCGGCGGCGGACGAGGATGACTCCCGGGTGCTCGGCGATTGCCCGAACTGGTTGGTCGCGGCGAGCGCGACGAAGATCACCAGCAGGCCCGTGATGATCCAGCGCAGCCACATGAGCACTCCCCAGTGCCGGCCCTGGAGGTCGCGGTGCCGCGCCAGCGACAGCTGTTCGAGTGGCTCTTCCTCGTTCGGCATGCCCATGGTGCACTCCGAAATTGCCCGATGTGACACCGACGCCAAACATTGGGTCAGACCCAATCCGCCCCCCCCGGTGCGAGACTCGGCACACGCACGGCACGCTTCGCGACCGGATCTTCACCGGGGTCAGAGCGGTGCCAGAGCGGGGTCAGAGCGGGGTCAGAGCTCCGGTCACGGAACCGACGCAGGTGTTGCGGACGGCGCACGAGATCTGCGCGGCGGCGCGGCCTGGCTGTGCCCCAACCGGCGGCGCGTTTCCCGCACCGGCGCCGCGGGTACCCGACCGGTATGGCACAGACTCAGGAAACACGGCGGATCGTCGACCTGATGACCGATACCCGGACGCTCACGGAGCGTCTGGTGAAGCTCGAGATCGAGCGGGCGCGCGCCGCATTCCAGCGGGCGGCCGCCCGCGCCGCAACGGGCGCCGGCCTGCTCGCCGCCGGCGCCGTCTTTGCTCTGATCGCCGTGGGAACGGGCGCGGCCGCGGCCGTGCTCGGCCTGGCCACGGCGATGCCGGCCTGGGCCGCAGCGCTGATCGTCGCGGCTGTCGCCGTGGTGCTGGCGGCGCTGCTGATTCTGCTCGGGTCGGCCCGGGTGCGATCAGCGACGGCGACGGCGCCGGACGAGCTGCTGGAACCGATCAAGGAGGACGCACGGTGGCTGGCACACGAGAGCAAGCCGACATCGAACGGGACATCGAAGTGACGCGCGAGCAGCTCGCCCGGTCGATCGGGCAACTCTCGGGACGGCTCGACCCGCGGCGCGGGATCCGCACTGCGGCGATCGTCGGCGCCGCGGCAGCCGCCGCAGCCGCGGCCGTCGTGGGGATCGTCGTCTACCGGCGCTGGTGAGTCCCTCGTGACCGAGCTTCCCGGCTGAACATGTCCGAGCACGTCCCCGACCATCCCACGGGCCCGGCTGACGCGCACCATCCGACGACCGGGCCGGACGCGCCGGAAACGGCGCCCGACGAGGTGCATGAGCGGCGGAACCAGGCGACGGAGCACCAGCCGGACATGCCGCCGCCGGACGGGCCCCGCCAGGACCGCGACGTCTCCAACACCGCGGAGTTCCGGGACACGTCCGCCGACGCCGTCTTCCCTGCGACCCGCCAGGACCTGCGGATCACCAAGGGGAGCGACCCGGCCGCGCCGACGGCCGGCCTGCTCGCCGCGGCCGCCGGCACCCAGGGCCACCTGACGGAGGCGGAGTACCGCGAGTTCTGCGAGCAGCATCCGGAGTGGATGTCGGCCGACGAGCTGATCGAGACGTACGGATCGTTCGGCGCCGCGCTCGAGGCCGCCGGCATCGCCGGCTAGTCTCGACCGACCGCGATCAACCGGGCACTGTCATGTGCAGCCGCAGCACGGTGCCGCTCATGCCGGAGCGCAGTTCGGTGAGGTCGCACAGCTGGTTGGCGAGCCACAGCCCGCGGCCGTTGGCCGACTCCGCCGGCGGTCGCTGCCGCCCGGCGAGCGGGTCGTCGATCCGCCCTGCGTCGGCGACCTCGCAGACGATCCGGCCGGGCTCGCGCCATACCCGCACGTCCGCCGGGCCGCCGCCGTGCAGGATCGCGTTCCCGGCCGCCTCGTTGACGGCGACCGTCAGATCGTCCGCGCGGTCCCCGATCAAACCGGCGGCCTCGAACTGCGGATGCAGCCACCGCCGCAGCTCGCCCAGATCGCCGGCCGGCGAGAGCGTCGCGGCGGCATCGGGCGCATGTGGAAGCGGATCGGCGTCGAGCGCCGCCACCTCGCCGGCGGCGTACTCGGGATTGTCCGCACAGGCACCGTCGCGGATCAGCTCCGGGTGGGTGCGGTGGGAGCACGCGATCGCACGGCCGTCGAGGTCGGCATCGTAGGGGCAGAGGATGCTCACCCCGGCGTCTGCGAACGCCAGGTTGATCAGCGCCTCGTGCCGCGTCGCCTCCGCCGTCTCGCGCGGCGTCCGTCCCCGCCAGATCGGCTCACCGACCATCCGCGTGCGCCGTCCCGGGTGCGCGTCGACGAAATCCTGGATGGCCGAGATGATGCGGGCCGGGTTGCGGCCCACCTCGCGCATGTCGACCAGCCAGGCGGTCGCCTCGCACTCGCGGAGCCGGGAACGCAACCGGGCCAGGCTCGGCTCGGGGAGGGCTACCATCGCAGGCTCGCCCTCCTCGAGTCCCTCCTCGACGAAGCGCGTGACAGTGTCGAGGAGCTGGCCGTCCGAGGAGTAGTAGAACGCCTGGTGTCGGAGCCTGTGCGTTGTGGTCATCGACCTCCCGCTCCTCGGCGAGGGTACCACGCCCGGCCGCCGGCACCCGCGTGCGTTTCGCCGGCGATTCGCATGGGCACAGTTGATTCCGGATGAGCGAGCTCCGCAGCTTCGTGACCAGCTGGCCGGTGCTTCGGCAGCGCAGCGGCGATCCGACCGCCCGCGGCTCGGCCGCGCGCTCGGGCCACACGGCGGCGCTGCATGCGCGCACCGGCGACGCCGACCGGGTTGTGCAGTCGGTGTGCCCGTACTGCGCCGTGGGGTGCGGCCAGCGGGTCTACGTCAAGGACGGCGCCGTCACCCAGATCGAAGGCGATCCCGACTCCCCGATCTCGCGCGGCCGGCTCTGCCCGAAGGGCTCGGCGTCGAGGTCGCTGGTCACCGGTCCGCAGCGCGAGCATCGCGTCAAGTACCGCCCCCCGCACGCGACGGAGTGGCAGGAGCTCGACCTGGACGACGCGATGGACATGATCGCCGACCGGATCATCGAGACCCGCCGGCGGACGTGGGAGTGGCGGGACGCCGAGGGACGGACGCTGCGCCGTTCGCTCGGGGTCGTCAGCCTCGGCGGCGCCACCCTGGACAACGAGGAGAACTACTGCATCAAGAAGCTGATGACGAGCCTCGGGTTCGTCACCGTCGAGAACCAGGCCCGCATATGACACTCGTCCACGGTGCCCGGTCTGGGCACCTCGTTCGGCCGGGGAGGGGCGACGACCTTCCAGCAGGATCTGCAGCACGCCGATTGCATCCTGATCATGGGCTCGAACATGGCCGAGTGCCATCCGGTCGGGTTCCAGTGGGTGATGGAGGCCGAGGCTCGCGGCGCCGAGGTGGTCCACGTCGATCCCCGGTACACCCGGACGAGCGCCGTCGCCACCTCGTACGTCGGCATCCGCGCCGGTTCCGACATCGCCTTCCTCGGCGGCCTGATCAACTACATCCTCGAGCACGGCCGTGAGTTCCGGGAGTACGTCGAGGCGTACACCAACGCGGCGGTGATCATCGACGAGGGGTTCCAGGACACCGAGGACCTCGACGGCTTCTTCTCGGGATGGCGGCAGGACGGCCGCACCTACGACACGACGACGTGGCAGTACGCCGGGATGGAGGTGCACGCCTCGGCCGGTCAGCGCGAATCGGGCGCGGTCACCGGCGAGCAGGCGCACGGCGGCCACGGCGCGCACATGCGTCATGGCGCACCGCCCGAGCAGGATCCGTCGCTGCAGCATCCTCGCTGCGTCTTCCAGCTGCTCAAGCGCCACTACCGGCGGTACACGCCCGAGCTCGTCGCCGACCTGTGCGGCTGCACCGCCGACGAGTTCGTGTCCGTCGCCGAGGCGCTGTGCAGCAACTCGGGGCGGGAGCGGACGTCGGCGATCTGCTACGCGGTCGGCTGGACGCAACACACCGTCGGCGTGCAGATCATCCGCGCCGCGGCCATCGTCCAGCTGCTGCTTGGCAACATCGGCCGCCCCGGCGGCGGCATCCTCGCGCTGCGCGGCCACGCGTCGATCCAGGGGTCGACCGACATCCCGACGCTGTACAACATCCTCCCCGGCTACATCCCGATGCCGCACGCCCACGCGCACGACAGCCTCGAGCGGTTCCTCGAGCTGAATACCGCGCCCAGCGGCTTTTGGGGCAACATGCAGGCGTACACGACGAGCCTGCTCAAGGCGTGGTGGGGCGAGCACGCCCACGCCGGCAACGAGTACTGCTTCGACTACCTACCGCGGCTGACCGGAGACCACTCGATCTACCCGGCCGTCCTCGGGATGCTGGACGGCGACGTGCACGGCATGCTCGTGCTGGGCGAGAACCCGGCCGTGGGGTCGGCCAACTCGGGCCTGCATCGCCGGGCGATGGCCGCGCTCGACTGGATGGTCGTCCGCGATCTGGTGGAGACCGAGACGGCGACGTTCTGGAGCACGTCGCCCGAGGTGGCGTCCGGCGAGCTCCGCACGCAGGACATCGGAACCGAGGTGTTCTTCATGCCCGCGGCCGCGCACACCGAGAAGGACGGCAGCTTCACCAACACGCAGCGGCTCCTGCAGTGGCGCCACAAGGCGGTCGAGCCGCCCGGCGACTGCCGCTCCGAGCTGTGGTTCATGTACCACCTCGGGCGGATCATCCGGGAGAAGCTGGCGGCGTCGACCGATCCCATGGACGAACCGGTGCAACGTCTGCAGTGGCACTACCCGACATCCGGCGTCACGGAGGATCCGAGCGCCGACGCGGTGCTGCGCGAGATCAACGGCTGGGGCCCGGACGGCGGCGCGCTGTCGGCGTACACGGAGCTGAAGGACGACGGCTCGACCGCGTGCGGCTGCTGGATCTACTGCGGCTGCTATGCGGATGAGATCAACCAGCCCGCCCGCCGCACGCCCGGCTCCGAGCAGTCGTGGGTTGCGCCGGAGTGGGGCTGGGCGTGGCCGGCGAACCGGCGCATCCTGTACAACCGCGCGTCGGCCGACCCGGCCGGCAGGCCGTGGTCGGAGCGCAAGCGCTACGTCTGGTGGGACGAGGAAGGGGCGTCGTGGACGGGCGAGGATGTGCCCGATTTCGTTCCCGACAAGCGCCCGGACTACGTTCCGCCCGACGGAGCGCGCGCCCAGGATGCGATCGCCGGCGCCACGCCGTTCATCATGCAGGCGGACGGCCGGGGCTGGCTGTTCGCACCCTCCGGCGTCGTCGACGGCCCGCTTCCCACCCACTACGAGCCGCACGAGTCGCCGGTCGAGAACCCGCTCTACGCGCAGGAATGGAATCCGGCGCGCCAGCGGTTCGAGCGGCCCGGAAACCGCAGCAACGGACCCGGCGAGCGCGAGGCGTTCCCGTTCGTGCTGACCACCTACCGGCTGACCGAGCATCACACGGCCGGCGGCATGAGCCGCTTCCTCCCGTATCTCTCGGAGCTGCAGCCGGAGATGTTCTGCGAGGTCAGCCCGGAGCTGGCGGCCGAGCGACGGCTCGTGCACGGCGGCTGGGCGACGATCACCAGCCGGAGGGCTGCGATCGAGGCACGGGTGCTGGTCACCCGGCGGCTCAAGCCGATTCCCCTGGGCGCGGGTGTCGCGCACCAGGTCGGGCTGCCGTACCACTGGGGCACGAACGGCCTGTCGCGCGGAGACGCGGCCAACGACCTGTTCGAGATCGTGCTCGACCCCAACGTGCACATCCAGGAGTCGAAGGCCGCCACCTGCGACATCCGGCCTGGGCGGAGGGACGGACGGTGACCGAACCCCCAGTCACGGAGGCCTGGCCGCAGAGCTACGGCGCCGAGGCGCAGGAGCGCATCGGATTCTTCACGGACACCAGCGTCTGCATCGGCTGCAAGGCGTGCGAGGTCGCCTGCAAGGAGTGGAACCTCGTCCCCGATGACGGGCTCGTCTTCACCGCCGACTCGTACGACAACACCGGAGCGCTGGGCGCCAACAGCTGGCGGCATGTCGCCTTCGTCGAACAGGGCGGAGGCGACGGCGATCCGCTGCGCTGGCTGATGAGCTCGGACGTCTGCAAGCACTGCACGCACGCTGCCTGCCTCGACGTCTGCCCCACCGGTGCGCTGATCCGCACGGAGCTGGGTACCGTTGTCGTTCAGGACGACGTCTGCAACGGCTGCGGCTACTGCGTCCCGGCCTGTCCGTTCGGCGTGCTGGAGCGCCGCGAGCTGCCGGCCGAGCAGCGCGGCGGCGGTGCCGACGGCGGGGTGCACAAGTGCACGCTCTGCTACGACCGCACACGGGACGGGATGACGCCGGCCTGCGCACAGGCCTGCCCCACCGAGTCGATCCAGTTCGGGCCGCTGGAGGACCTGCGCCGGCGGGCCGGCGAGCGGCTGTCGCAGGTCGTCGAGGCGGGAACGCCCGGCGCCCGGCTCTACGGCGAGGATCCGGACGACGGCGTCGGCGGCTTCGGGGCGTTCTTCCTGCTGCTCGACGAGCCTGAGGTGTACGGACTGCCGGCGGCGCCGGTCGCTGCGACGCGCCACCTGCCCTCGATGTGGCGCGCCGCGGCGGCGGCCGGGGCCGGACTGGTGGGCACGGTCGCGCTGGCCTTCCTGGGCGGCCGCCGATGAGCGTGGACCGGCTCGAGCAGGGCTATTACGGCCGTCCGATCCTCAAGCCGCACGTCTGGAAGCCGGTCATCGCGGCCTACTTCGCGGTGGGTGGCCTGGCCGGCGCGTCGTCCGTGCTGGCCGCGGCGGCCGATCTCGCGGGGAACCGGCGGCTGGCGCGCACGTCGACCCTCACCTCGGCCGCCGCCTTCGCGGCGTGCCCGCCGCTGCTGATCTACGACCTTGGCCGGCCGGAGCGCTTCGTGAACATGCTGCGGGTGCTGAAGCCGACGTCACCGATGAGCGTGGGGACGTGGACGCTGGCCGCCGCCTCGGCGGCGCAGGTCACCGCCGCCGGCTGCGAGATCACCCGGTCGTTCCCACGGGTCGGCCGCGCGGCCCAGCTGGCCGCCGCCGCACTCGGCCCGGTGATGGCGACGTACACGGGAGTGCTGGTGTCCGACACCGCGGTGCCGGCATGGGTCGAGGCGCGGCATCAGCTGCCTGCGCTGTTCGCCGCCGGCGCCGCGACCAGCGCGGGTGCCGCAGCCGTCGTGGCCGGCCCGGCCGGCGCGACCGGTCCGGCCCGCCGGCTCGCCGTCCTCGGGGCGGTCGCCGAGCTGGCGGCCCAGCGGACGATGGAGCGCCGCCTCGGCCCGCTCGCAGAGCCGTATCGCGAGGGTCTTGCCGGAAGGCTGGCGCGGAGCAGCACCGTGCTCACGGCCGCAGGGGCCGCAACCATGGCGATCGGCGGCCGGCGACGTCCGCGGCTCGCCCGGATCGGCGGCGTTGCGGCCCTTGCCGGTGCGGCGTGTGCGCGGTTCGCGGTGCTCGAGGCGGGCCGGCGCTCGGCGGCCGACCCGCGGCACGTCGTTCGGCAGCAGCGCGGCTAGCTCGCGATCGGGCGGATGACGACGATCGCGACGTCGTCCTGCGGCGGATCGGCCGAGAACGCGTGGATGGTCTGCTCGATCACCGCGCACAGCTCCTCCGCCGACGCGGCCGGCGGGGCGGCCCTCAGGGCGGCGGCGAGCCCGTCCTCGCCCAGCATCCCGGAGCCATCGCGGCGCTCCGTCACGCCGTCGGTGTAGAGCACCAGGGCGTCGCCGGGCGCCAGGTGGATCGCATCGTCGGTCAGGGTGACCTCGTCGCGGACGCCGAGCAGCGTGCCGATGCTGCCCACCTCCTCGATCGCGCCGCCGGTGCGGCGCACGATGCCGGGCGGGTGCCCGCCGCGCGAAAGCCGCAGGTCGAGCCCGCCGTCGGCGGCCGGCCGGGCGTGGGCGTAGGCGGTCGTGCAGAACATGTCCTGGTCCCCGTGGCGCAGCATCTCCGAGTTCAGAACGCTCAGCACCCGACTCGGCGTGGGCTCGTGCAGCGACGCCACCCGCAGCGTGTGGCGGGCGAGCGCAGTCATCGACGCGGCTGGCGCGCCCTTGCCCGACACGTCGCCGATGGCCGCGCCGAAGGACCCGTCGTCCATCAGCCATACGTCGTAGAAGTCGCCGCCCACCTCGACGGCCTGACTGGCGGGCATGTATCGCGCGCCGATCTCGACGGACGGGATCTCGGGCAGCCGCTCGGGCAGCAGGCTGCGCTGCAGCGTCGTCGCGATCTCGATCTGGGCGCGGTACAGCCGGGCGTTGTCGATCGCCAGCGCTGCGCGGTCAGCCAGCCCCTGTGCGGTCGCCAGGTCCTGCTCGTCGTACCGCCGCTCGGAGATGTCCAGGATCAGCGTGATCGCCCCCAGTGTCCGGCCGCGAGCGATCAGCGGGACGATGATCAGCGAGCGCATACCCAGCCGCTCGACCGCCGCACGGTGATCGTCGTCCCGCGTCAGTCGGTCGAGGATCTCGTCGCTCATGATCGGCACCAGCGTGGGAGTGCCGGTGCGCAGCACCTCGCCGACGGCGCTGTGCTCGTCGCCGGCATCGGCCGGGTATGCCTGCTCCAGCCGGGCGATCTGCGGCACCCGCTCGGGCTCGACGTGGACGGCGGCCAGCTGGTGCAGGCCGGTCGGCTCGAGCACGTCGACGATGCAGCAGTCGGCCAGCCGGGGGACGGCCAGGTTCGCCACCTCGGCGAGCGTCGCGCGGTAGTCCAGCGTGCGGGCGAAGACCGCGCCGGCCTCGGCGAGCAGGGCCAGCCGCTGCGCGCGCCGGCCGCGCTCGGCGTCGAGCGCCGTGCGCCGGACGGCCTCCGCGCACTGACGGGCGACGGCGGTCATGAACTCGACCTCCGACTGGCTGAACGTGACGTCCTGGTCGAAGCCCAGCGCGATGCCCCCGATCTCGCCCAGCGGCAGGCAGACAAGCACGGCCGAGCGTGCGGTGCCGGCCAGACTGGGGTAGCGACGCACGAGCTCGTCCGGCCCGTGGACGATCACCGGCTCTTGCCTGCGCACGGCTTCCGACAGCGGATACTCGTCGGTGTTCGGGAAGACCGCCCAGTCGTTCTCGATCCTTGACGGGTAGCCGAGCGCGGCGACGATCCGGAAGACGGCCGCGCGCTCGTCCAGCGTCGCGATCACCGCCTGGTCGGCCTGGAACACGTCCAGGCCAGGGTTCAGCGTGGCCTCGATCGCCTGCTGCTCGGTGCGCGCGGCCGCCAGCGCGGCCGACAGCGTCTGCAGGTGCTGCAGGCGCTCCCGCAGCCACTCGATGCCCACCCCGGATGGGTCAGCCGTCGCACTCAACCGCAGCAGTCTATGGGGTTTCGGCACGGCCCGTGTGGGGCACGCCGAGGGGATGGCAGAGGCAAGTGGGATCGACCGGGCGAGCTCCGTGGAGGACGTGCAGGCGGCCTTCCGCCAGCTCGGAGCCGAGCTACGCGTGGACCCCGCGGGCGAGGGGTGGCAGGCGCGCGTGGTTACCCAGGGCAACGAGCAGTTGTTCGACCAGGGAGCCGACGCCGCCGGTGTGGCGCGGGCCGCCTGGGCGGAATTCGTGCGCCGCAACGAGGGCACCGGCGAGTCCTAGGAGGAGGCTTCCTGGGCACGCGCCAGGCCGCGGCGACGGGCGCCCCGCATCCAGTGCAGGGTGATGCCGAACACCACCGCCGGCAGCAGCAGCCAGAGCAGCCGGAGCACCAGGATCTGCCCCTCGTACGGGATGTCCAGCCCGACGAACACGCGGTCGGCCGAGCCGGCGACGAACGGCACCACCACCCAGGTGAAGAACGCCGCTCCGAAGGCCGTGCGCCACGGCGCGTCGTGCGGGCGGTCGAGCAGGTGGTGCTCGGCGCGATCCCCGGTGGCGAACCGCTCGATCCACGGCCAGGCGAAGAGCACGCCGAACGCCAGCGCGGGGAACGCGGCGCCGCCGAAGAACGGGTTGGGGATCGTGTAGCCGAAGGCGTTGGGCTCCCAGTTGGGCATCATCCGCAGCGCGCCGATCAGCCAGCCGAGGTACCAGTCCGGTTGCGCGCCGTTGGTCCCGATCGCCGGCTCATACGGGCCGTACTGCCAGATCGGGTTGATCTGCACGAGTCCGCCCAGCAGCAGAAGCACGGCTGCGACGCCGAGGAACAGCGCGACCGAACGCATGGCGTACGCCGGCCACAGCGGCGTGCCGACGACGTTGCGCTCGGTGCGGTGCGGTCCCCGAAACTGGGTGTGCCGGAGCATCACGACGAACGCGAGGTGGATCGCGATCAGGGCGCCGATCAGCGCCGGGACCGCCAGCACGTGCGCGATGTACAACCGGCTCTCGAAGGCGTTCCCGCCCGGGAATGCACCGTCCCACAACAGGTAGCCGAGCGGCCCACCGAGCAGCGGGATCGACAGGACGACGGCGTACGCGATGGCCAGCCCCATGCCCGATGGCAGGTCGTCGGGCAGCGAGTATCCGGCGAACCCCTCCAGCGATGCGGTCATGAGCATGACCAGGCCGATCAGCCAGTTCAGCTCGCGGGGGCGGCGGAACGCCCCGGTGAAGAAGATCCGCATCAGGTGCATGACGATCGCCGCCAGGAACACCAGGGCCGCCCAGTGGTGGGTCTGTCGCATCAGCAGCCCGAACGGGTTGTCCAGCGAGAGATCGACGGTCGAGCGGTACGCCTGGGACATCTCGGCCCCGCGCAGCGGTCCGTACGTTCCCTCGTACACCACCTGATGGCGGCTGGGGTCGAACCAGAACGTCAGGTAGACGCCCGTCGCGACCAGCACGACGAAGCAGTACAGGGCGATCTCGCCCCACAGAAACGACCAGTGGTCGGGGAACACGTAGCGCATCGCGAACCGCACCGGATGCGTGCTCCCGGCCCGCCGATCGACCGCCTTCAGCCCGCGCACGATCACGACCGGCGGACGCTCCACCAGGACGGGCCGATCGGCCCGGACATTGCGCCAGCCGCCTCCACGCCGCCGTCAGCCGTCATCCGCAGCGGCAGCTGAGGCAGGGCGCGCCCGGCCGGCCCGAACAGCACTCGTCCCGCGTCCGCCGGGTCGAACGTCGAGTAGTGGCACGGGCAGACCAGCGCCGGGCGCGGCGCGTGCGCGCCGAAGCGGCCGTAGCGAAGCATCGCCACCGCGCAGCCCGCGTGCGTGCAGATCTTCGAGTACGCGACGAGCCCGTCGACGGACCACCCCGGGCGGTCGTGGATGTCGCCGGGCGGGAGCCGCAGCAGCACCACGGGCGATCCCAGCTCCCGCGGATCGGCGCCCTCGGGGAAGGCCGTCGTGAACGTGCCCAGCTCGACGGCCGCGGCGGCGATCGGCTCGCCGGACTCATCCACCAGCCGGGTGCCGTCCTTCCAGGGCGACGATCCAATGCCGTCGTCCGAGGGGCCCAGCGACCCCAGCGGCGCGAGCGCTGCGGCGACCACCGAAGCGCCGGCGACGCCGCCGGCCGCAGCGAGCAGGCGGCCACGGGAGATGCCCTCGCCGCCGGCCGCCGCCAGCTCGGCCACGTCCTCACCGGGAGGGGCGGCCTCCGGCTCGGGCCGCGGCTCGATCCGCGTCTCCTGGACGACCACCAGGCGCCCGGCAACACCGAGCGCGCCGGCCGCCGCCGCGGCGGCCAGCCCGAGGGTCAGCCCCAGCAGCTGCGTGTCGGGATCGGCGAGCTGGACGACGGCGAATGCGGCCGCCAGCACCGCGGCCGCCACCAGCAGCAGGGCGACGGCGAGCTCCGCCCGCCGGTCGGCCGGCACCCGCCGGTCGAGGGGCCGGCTCACCGGTTGCGCTCCCCGAGCAGCCGGGCGATGCCGAGCATCGCCGTCATGCCGACCAGCCACGCCACCAGACCCTCCGGAACCGGGCCGACGTGGCCGATCCCCCAGCCGCCGCGGTCGTCGGGACTGCGCGTCGCCAGCACATACCGTGCCACCGAGGCAACGTCGCGGTCGCTCAGCTCCCCCTCGCCGAAGCGCGGCATCAGGTAGGGGCCGAGCCGGACCGCCTCCGCGATCTGCCGTGCCGACGCCTGCTGGAGCGCCGGCACCGATGCGCCCGTGATCACCCCGCCCGCACCGACGACGGAGTGGCACCCGGCGCAGCTCTGGGTGAACAGCCGGCGGCCATCCGCCTCCGAGCCGTTGGCGACGTCAGGCGAGGGCAGGCCCGGACCGCCCAGGGATGCGATGTACGCCACCAGGTCGTGGCGGTCGGCGGCGCCGAACGCCGGCGGGGCTCGCACCGGCTCGGCGGCCGGGTCGGACATCGGCATCCGGCCCGTCGACAGCTCGAAGTCGGCGGCCAGTGCGCCGACGCCTGCGAGCGACGGTGCGACGCCGCGAATTCCTCGCGCATCCATCCCGTGGCAGGAGCTGCAGCTCTCGACGTAGAGCGCACGGCCGGCGGCGACTGCGGCGCCCCGCGTTGGCGGAGCGGATGCTCCGCCGGCCAGCCCGGGGGCGACCAGCGCCAGGCCGACGCCGATCACGGCCGCCGCGGCCAGCGGGAGTGCGGCCCGGTTACCCACCGGCGCGGCCCTCCCCGACCTCGGCCGTCAGCCAGCTCCAGGTGGACGCCAGCCCGATCAGCCCGATCGTCACCGACCCCGCCATCATCACCGCGGCCGCCGTCTGCCACGAGGTGTTCGACGCCATCATCGCGAGGCCCATCGCCTCGGCGGGGATCATCCCCAGCATCGCGTAGGGCAGCCGCGCCGGTCCGGGCAGACGGGCGGCGTGGTCATGGCCGATCAGCGGGCGGTAGAACGCGACGGCGATGGCCAGCATGACGGCCATGGCGATGCCGTGTGCCCATGGGCGGACGACGGCGAACCGCAGGAAGCCGGGCAGGTGGAACAGCACCGTGGCCGCGGCGAACGCCGCCAGGCACGCCCACGCCGGGAGCCGGTGGCGCGCGGGCGCGAACGCCGCGAACAGCGGCGCGGCCAGCGATGTCGCCACCGCCTGTCCTGCCATCTGACCGGTGAGGTGCTCGTGGAACCCGGGCAGCGCCACGGTGAGCAGGGCCGCCGCCCCGATCGACACGGCGATCGCCGCGCGAGTGCGGCCGGCGGCGATCACGGCCGCAGGCCCAACCCGATCGCGGCCAGCACCACCGCCGCGCCGATCAGCGTGAGCCACAGCCCGGCCGCGATCCCCAGCAGCGCGAGCGTCAGCCCGACAGCCGCCGTGGCCGCGGCCGCCGGGCGCCGCACCGCCATCCACCGCCCGCGCGCCGCGAGCCCCGCGATCACCAGACCGCCGGCCCCGGCCAGCAGCAGCGGCGCCGCCTGCAGCGCGCTGGCCGACCACACGGCGAGGACGACGCCCCAGAACAGCAGCATGGCGCCCCACAGCGCCGGCGCATGCCACCGCGCCGTCATCGCCGCGCCTCCTGGCGCAGATCGAGCAGCGGCGCATAGGAGCGGATCTCGGGCAGGCTGCGAAAGTTCTCGGGAGGCGGCGGCGAGGAGGTGGCCCACTCGAGCGTTTGCGCCTGCCACGGGTCGTCGCCCGCCGGGACACCACGCGCGAGCGACAGCACGATGTTGAGCAGGAACACGGCGAACGACAGAGCGATCACCCATGCCCCCGCGGTGGAGATCGCGTTCCACGTCTCGAAGCCGCTGGACGCGGGATAGTCCGCGACCCGGCGCGCCATGCCGTCGTAGCCGAGCACGAGCATCGGGAAGAACGCCAGGTTTGTGCCGACCACGGTGAGCACGAACTGAATCCGCCCCAGACGCTCGGACAGCAGGGTGCCGGTGAACTTGGGGAACCAGTAGTAGATCCCGGCCAGCAGCCCGAACATGCTGCCGGCGAACAGCGTGTAGTGGAAGTGCCCAACAACGAAGTAGCTGTCGTTCAGGTCGTAGTTCAGCGGGGGCGAGGCGACGATGATCCCGGTCAGGCCGCCGATCAGGAACTGCAGCAGGAAGCCGAGCGCGAACAGCATCGGTGTGGCGAACCGGACGACGCCCTGCCACATCGTCGCGATCAGGTCGAAGTACTCGACCCCGGCGGTTATCGCGAGCGCAGTCGAGGTCAGCGCGAAGTACTCGTTGGCGACGGCGCCCGTCGTGAACATGTGGTGGGCCCAGACGCTCATCGAGAGCGCGGCGAACGCGAGCAGGGAGAGCACCATCGGCCGGTAGCCGAAGAACCGGCGGCCGGAGAAGGTAGGGACGACCTCGGCCACCGCGCCCACGAAAGGAAAGAACATCACGTACACCGCCGGGTGCCCGTAGAACCAGAACAGGTACTGGTAGACGACCGGGTCGCCGTGCATGCTCAGGTGCCGGCTGGCGGCGATCATTGCCATCGCGGCGACCAGTGCCGGGAACGAGGTCACCACCATCAGGCAGGTGACCAGCATCGTCCAGCAGAACACCGGCATCCGCAGCATGGCCATCCCAGGCGCCCGCCGGCGGAAGATCGTTGCCAGAATCGACACGGAGAGAGCGATCGCCGACAGTGTGGCCAGCGTCACGCCGATCGCCCACAGGTCGAGCCCGACTCCCGGCGAGTAGCTGCGGTCGGACAGCGGCAGGAACGCGGTCCATCCGGCGGCAGCCGCTCCGTGCGCTGTCAGCAGGCCGGCGTCCATCGTCAGCCCGCCGGCCACCAGCGACCACAGGCCGAACACGGCCAGCGCGGGAAAGGCCAGGCTGTTGGCGCCGATCTGCAGCGGCACGAGGTAGATCCCCAGCGCGAGCGCCAGCGGCGTCATCACCAGGTAGACCATCCCGGAGCCGTGCAGCGTGAACGCCTGGTCGTACTCGGACGTCGACAGCAGCTGCAGCCCGGGTCGCGCGAGCTCGGTGCGCATGGCCAGCGCCATAGCCCCGGAGACGACGAAGAAGCACAGGCAGACCAGCATCAGCCGGGCTGCGATGCGCTTGTGATCGACCGTCGGGACGGCGCGGACGGCGGCTGCCGGGACGGCGCCGCCCGTCATGCCGCGTTCCCGCGCGCCATCCACCGTGCGAAGTCGTCGGGTGAGACGACGTGCACGGTGAACCGCATCTGATCATGGTCGATCCCACAGAACTGCGCGCATAGCCCGGTCTCCGTCCCCAGCTTGCCGAAGGTCAGGTCGAAGCGGTTCGTGCGGTCGGGGTAGGCGTAGCGCTTGAACCGCTGATCGGGGATCCACATCGAGTGCACCACATCGCGCGAGCGGAGCACGAACTCGACGACCTGACCCGCGGGAACGGTGAGCACGGGAGACGGGCCCTGCACGACGCGGCCGGAGGGATAGGCGAACCGCCAGCGCCACTGCGACGCGGTGACGGTGATCCGCAGGTCGGGGGAGCGGGCGAGCGCGTCCTCGCCGTTCTCGGTGCGGAACGTCAGCGCCAGCAGGACGGCGGCGACGGCGGCGAGCACGACGACGTAGGCCAGTTCGATCCGCGGGGCGTCGTCCTTGCCGGCGGCTACTCCGGACGCACCGCGGCGGCGCAGGCACGCGGCCACGATCGCCAGAGCAAGCAGGCCGCCGACCACCGTCGTCGCCACCAGATAGATGGTGAACAGGTCGTCGAACGATGCCGCGGTGTCGTGTGCGGCGGCGCCGAGGATGAGCGGGCAGATCGGCACGGCAACCGCGGTGCGGATGCCCGCAGAGTCCCCGCAGTAAACATTCGCACCGCGCGTTTTCCGGTTGGTCCCGAGGGGTATCTCGCACCGCGGTGGCCGGCTACCGAGGATATGGGCGAGGCAACGTCGTCGAGACGAAGATCCCGGCCAGGATGGACCGGTTGCCGTGGGCGCGGTGGCACTGGCTGGTGGTGTTCGCGCTGGGCTCCGTCTGGATCCTCGACGGCCTCGAGGTCACCATCGTCGGCGCCGTCGCCGGGCAGCTGCAGGATCCCCAGACGCTCGGGCTCACGCCGTCGCAGCTCGGCCTGATCGGCTCGATCTACGTGGCCGGCGCGGTCACGGGCGCCATCGGGTTCGGATACCTCACCGACCGCTTCGGCCGCAAGAAGCTGTTCCTGGTCACGCTCGGCCTGTACCTGGTCGCGACCACGCTGACGGCCTTCACGTGGGACTTCTACACGTTCGCCATCTGCCGCTTCTTCACGGGCGCCGGCATCGGCGGCGAGTATTCCGCGATCAACTCCGCGATCGACGAGATGATCCCCGCCCGGGTGCGCGGCACGGTCGACCTGGCGATCAACGGCAGCTACTGGCTCGGCACGGCGGTCGGCGCGATCGCGTCGATCTACCTGCTGAACACGTCGAACTTCGCGATCGACGTCGGCTGGCGGATCGGGTTCGGGATCGGCGCCACGCTCGCGCTGGGGATCCTGCTCGTCCGCAGGTTCCTCCCGGAGAGCCCGCGGTGGCTGATGACGCACGGGCAGGCCGACGAGGCCGAGGACATCGTCTCCGGCATCGAGGAACGCGTCGACCGCGAGACCGACGAGCCACTGGAGGAGCCGGAGGACTCGATCGAGGTGCGCCAGCGCTCGAACGTCGGGTTCGGTGAGGTGATCCGGTCGGTGTTCGGCGACCACCGGCGGCGCTCGGTGCTCGGCTTCATGCTGATGATGTCGCAGGCGTTCCTCTACAACGCCATCTTCTTCACCTACGCCCTGATCCTGACCGACTTCTACAGCGTGTCGGCGGACCGCATCGGCTGGTACCTGCTGCCGTTCGCCGTCGGCAACTTCCTCGGCCCGCTGCTGCTCGGCCGGTTCTTCGACACCGTCGGCCGGCGGATCATGATCTCCGGGACGTACATCATCTCCGGGGTGGGCCTGGCG
Source organism: uncultured Actinomycetes bacterium (assembly GCA_963720885.1). Classification (GTDB taxonomy): domain Bacteria; phylum Actinomycetota; class Thermoleophilia; order Gaiellales; family JAICJC01; genus DATLLN01. Next base: position 353,075 of record CAVRGW010000004.1, read on the forward strand.
TTCGTCGGCTACCTGTTCCAGCAGGACGCCCTCACCGCGACTCAGCTGACGATCGGCTGGTCGGTGATCTTCTTCTTCGCATCGGCGGGCGCCAGCTCCGCGTACCTGACGGTTAGCGAGATCTTCCCGATGGAGACCCGGGCGATGGCGATCGCGTTCTTCTACGCCGTGGCGACCGGGATCGGCGGCATCATCGGGCCGGCGCTGTACGGCCACAACATCGCCACCGGCAACCGCACGACGGTGTTCTTCGGCTACCTGCTGGGCGCCGGGTTGATGGTGCTGGGCGGCCTGACCGAGGTCTGGCTGGGCGTTGACGCCGAGCAGGAGACGCTCGAGGACATCGCCCAGCCGATCACCGCGGAGCAGTGAGGTGCGGAGATGATCCGGCAGGCATGGCCGTCGGCCAACGCATCTGACGAGTCGCCGAACGAGCGCCACGATCGCCAGCTGGTGGAGCTGCTGAACGAGCTGCGGGTGGCGTTGCCCGGTGTGCAGATGCTATTCGGGTTCCTGCTGGCCGTCCCATTCAGCCAGCGCTTCACGGCGATCAGCGACGGGCAGAGGTGGCTCTACTACGCCACGTTCGTGGCGACGGCCTGCGCGTCCGTCTGTCTGATCGCGCCGACCAGCTTTCACCGGATCGTCTGGCGGCGCGGCGCCAAGCGGGAGCTGGTGCATATTGCCAGCGGCCTGACCATCGTCGGTACGGTGTTCCTGGCGGCGGCGATCGTCGGCTCGGTGGGGCTCGTCACCAGTCTGGTGTTCGGCGCCAGCCCGGCCGCGGTCGCGGCAGGGCTCGCCTCCGGCGTGCTGGTCGCGATGTGGTACGCCGGCCCGCTGGCGATCAGGTTGCACACGCGGGGCAGGACCGACGAGTGAGCTCACGCGAACCCGAGATCGATCGGCTGACGCTCGAAGCGGAGGTCTGGAGGCGCGAGGCCGAGGCGCTGATCATGCTCGCCGGGCCGTCCCCTTCGGCCCGCTGTCTGGATGCCTGCTGCGGGCCGCTGGGCGCCCTCGCGGCGCTGGCCGAGGCCGCGCCGGACGGCGAGGTGGTCGGCGTCGAGGCAGATACCGCGCTGGCCGACGATGCGCGCCGCGAGGTGGCGCGCCGCGGCCTCGGCAACGTCACGGTCGTGACTGGCGACCTGCTCGAGTTCCGGCCGCCCCAGCTCTTCGACGTCGTGTACATGCGCTTCGCGCCGGTCAGCCTGGGCCGGCCGGGACGGCGGATGCTGGAGGCGCTGCGGTCGCTGTGCCTGCCGGGCGGTGCGGTGCTTATGCAGGAGCCGTTCGGTGCGTTCCACTACGCGGGTGCGCCCAGCGGCGCGCTGGAGAAGCTGCTCGGCCTTGCCACGGCCGCCTACCACGCCGAGGGCGTCGACATGCACGCCGGCCGCCGGCTCTCCTCGCGGCTTGCGGCGGCGGGACTGACGGATGTCGTGGAGCGCCGCGCGCGGGTCGCCCTGCCGCCCGGTCACCCGTACCTGCGGCTGCCGCTGATGCTGGCGGACGCGCTCGGCGACGACATCCTCGACCTGGGCACGATCGCGTCGGGCGACCTGCGGGAACTGCGGCGGCAGGGGGAGCACGAGGCGTGCGAGCCCGCGCTGCAGGCAACGACGTTCGAGCTGGTCGGCGCGGTCGGCCGTGTCCCGGCCCTCACCCGGGACACGGGCGGGGATGGCTCCACGCCGGCGTCAGCCGTCGTTCCGGCGTAGCGCCTCGATCAGATCCCACTTACCCATCGTCGAACGGCCGGGGATCCCGCGCTTGCGGGCCACCTCGTAGAGCTGGCTCCGCGTGCGGTCCTCGTACGCGTGCCCGGCCTCTCCGCCGCGCGACCTCGCGGCCGCCGCCTGGCGGCCCATGTCGCGGCGCGTGGCCTCGGGCAGGTGGGCGATCGTGCGCTTCGAGCGGGCAGCCGCCTGGGCCTTCTTGATGTTGCGCTTCGCTGCGCTGGTCTGCTTTGAGGATGCCATGCCCGTTTTCTACCCGTAGCGGGGCCGCGCAAACCGTCATCCGCGGTCTTGAAGGAACCCGATCACCAGCTCCTCGGTGAGCCGCCCGCCGCCCTCGTCCAGCGCCTCGCGCAGGTCGTCGACTGGCAGCTCCCCGCCCTGATAGCCGCTCAGGACCGCCGGGTGGATGTACGACGCTCGGGCGACCGCCGGCGTGTTGCCCAGCTCGGACGCGACTTCAGCGATCGCTCGCGGGATCGCCTCGTCGGGGTCCTCGGTGAGGGCAAGGGACTCCGCCGCAAGCACCGTACCCCCGAACGTCCTGAAGTCCTTGGCCGTGAACCCTTCGCCGGCCGACTCGCGGAGGTAGTCGTTGACGTCGGCGGACCCCACGTCGCGGACGTCACCGTCGTCGTCGACATAGGCGAACAGCTCCTGGCCGGGAAGCTCCTGGCAGCGCTGGACGACGCGGGAGATCCGCCGGTCGACCACGCGGACGTCGTGCACCTTCCCCGACTTGCCGGTGAAGCTGAACGAGGTCGTCTGGCCCTTCACGTCGGCGTGCTCGTTCTTGATCGTCGTCGCGCCGAACGACTCGTTGAGGCGCGCGTACTCGGTGTTGCCGACGCGCATCAGGCTCATGTCGAGCAGCCGCAGCACCGCTGCGAGCACCTTGTCGCGCGGGACACCGGACAGCCGAAGGTCGGCGTCGACGCGCTTGCGCACCTTTGGCAGCACCGTGCCGAAGTCCACCACGCGGCTGAACTTGTCCTCCCCGCGCGCGCGATTCCACTCGGGGTGATAGCGGTATTGCTTGCGGCGGCGTGCGTCGCGGCCGGTCGCTTGCAGGTGGCCATCCTCGAAGGTGCAGATCCAGACGTCTTCCCACGCCGGGGGGACGGCGAGCGCCTTGATCCGAGCGATCACCCGCTCGTCGTCGATCCGCACGCCCTTCGGATCGCGATACGAAAATCCACGCCCCGCCCGCCGGCGCGTGATTCCGGCGGTCGTGTCGGTGACGTAGCGCAGCCCCGCCAGGCGGGCTGTCTGCTCGGGCTCGGCGGAGATGCTCACAGGGATTCCCACCCATACCCAACCTGAGCCGAGCCTCAAACTCCCACGAGTTTGGCGATCTGGGCAACGGGTACGTCACCGAGGATGCGGGTCTATGCGAGCGTCGTCACATGGCTTCGATGGCCGGCGTTGCTCGCCGCCGTCGCCGGCGCTGCGTGGATCGCCGCGCACACCGATCCCGCCGCCGAGGGCGACTCCGGGCTGATCTCGATGGTGCCGCACGATTCGGCCGCGATCGCCGCACAGCGCCGCGCAGCAGAGATGTTCGAGCTGCCGTTCGCCGCCGACGCCGTGGTCGTCCAGCGCGATCCTGAGGGGCTGTCACCGGCGGTGCAGCGCGCGGCGTACGACCGGGCCGTTGATGCCGACCGGGCAGCCCGCGACGGCTCCGGCCCGCGGATGGTCGCCGTGCCGATCACGAACTCGCTCGGCCTGGTGCCGGGGTCGCGCGAGTCGTCGACGACGGCGCTCACCTACCTCGGGTTTCCGGCGGACGTCTCGTTGGTCGACAGGGTTGCCGAGGCCGAACGCTATGCCGACAGTGCGTCGACGAGCCCGGGCTCGTCGGTCATCGGCGTGACCGGCGCGCAGCCGGCCCAGTTGCATGAGGGTCGGTTGGTCGACGCGTCGCTCGAGTGGATCGAGATCGCCACGGTGCTGCTGATCCTCCTGATCGTCGGCATCCTGTTCCGGTCGGCCGTCGCACCCGTGGCAGTGATCGGCGTTGCCGGTCTGGCATACATCTCGGCGCTCGCCCTGCTCCGCTGGCTGGGGGATCACGAGCGTGTGTCGCAGCCGGAGAGCCTGCGGCCGCTGATGATCGCGCTCGTGCTGGGCATCGTCACGGACTACTGCATCTTCTACCTGAGCGCGGCGCGCTCACGGCTGCGCGCCGGCGAGGAGCGGCTCGACGCCGCGCGCGGGGCGACGGCCGACATCACGCCGATCGTGCTGGCCAGCGGGTTGATCCTGGCAGCCGGCCTTGCCGGGCTGCGGATCTCGAGCGTCGGCTTCTTCCGCGACCTGGGTCCGGGCCTGGCGGTGACCGTGGTCGTGGCGGTGGCGGCGTCGCTGCTGGTGATGCCGGCCGTGATCGCGATCGCCGGGCGGGCGCTGTTCTGGCCGCGGCAGCTCGAGCCCGGCCCCGACGCGGAGGAGGAGCGTTCGGGCAGGGTCGCACGGCTCGCCACGCGCAAGCCGGTCGCCTTTCTGATCGTCGGCGTCTGCGCCGCCGGACTGGCTGTCGCGGCGTTCCAGCTCACCGGCCTGCGGTTGGGCTTCACGCCGATCCACGGCCTGCCGTCGTCCGCGGTCGAGCGGCGCGCCGCCGACGCCGCCGCGAAGGGCTTTGCGCCCGGCATGGTCGCACCGACCCAGATCCTCGTCGAGCGGCAGGGACTGGATGGTGGCCTCGACCAGGTCGAGGCGCTCGAACGAGAGCTGCTCCGCGAGCCGGGTGTCGCCGCAGTGTTCGGGCCGAGCGCGCTGGCGCGGATCGCAGGCACCGACCCGTTCGTCTCCCGCAGTGGAGATGCCGTGCGCGTGATCGTCGCATTCGACTCCGACCCGCACGCGGCCACGGCCATCGACCACTTCAACCGGCTCAAGGCCGACATGCCGGCGATGCTCGGCGGCAGCGGCCTTTCCGGCGCGCGTGTCAGCTACGCGGGCGACACGCCGCTGGCAGCCGAGACGGTTGACCGGCTGAAGGGCGACAGTGGACGGATCGCCGCCGTCGTGATCCTGGCCAATCTCGTGCTGCTGATGATCTTCCTGCGGTCGGTGGTGGCGCCCCTCCTGCTGGTCGGGGCCAGCCTGCTGGCCGTCGCCGCGACGCTCGGTATCGCCGTCTGGATCCTGCAGGTGCAGCTGGGCGAGGACTGCCTGACCTACTTCGTGCCGTTCGCGACCGGCGTGCTGCTGGTGTCGCTGGGGTCGGACTACAACGTGTTCGTGACCGGCAGCGTGTGGCGGGAGGCGGAGCGGCGGCCGTTGCCCGACGCGATCGCCCTTGCCGCCCCCAGGGCATCCCGGGCGATCCGCGCCGCCGGCCTGACCCTGGCCGCGAGCTTCGCACTGCTCGCGATCGTGCCCGTCCTGGCGTTTCGCGAGTTCGCGCTGATCATGGCCGTCGGCGTGCTGGTCGAGACGTTCGTCGTCCGGTCGCTGCTCGTCCCGGCCCTCGTTGCCCTGTTCGGCTACACGGCCGGCTGGCCCGGACGCAGGATCCGCATGGGATCGCGCGCCTCCACGGAGGGGACGACGTGAGCGACACGCCCAGCGACGAGTCCGGCACGCCGAGCTCCGTCTCGGTCACCGTGCCGATCTCCAGCCGCCGGGTGGCGATGGAGACGCAGCCGCAGCGGATTCTGCTGGAGGTGCAGGCGCGCACGGTCGCCAAGGTGCTGGCGCTCGTCCTCGCGTTCTCGATCGTGGTCTCGCTGCTGGACACCGTGCGCACGGTGATCGTCTGGTTCGGCATCGCCCTGTTCCTGGCGATCGTCCTCAACCCGCTGGTCGCGTTCACGGAGCGGTGGATGCGCCGTCCCGCCGCGGTGGTGGTCGTGTTCATCACCTTCGTGGTCGGGCTGCTGATCGTACTTGCGCTGCTGGTCGGCCCGTTCGTCACCCAGGTAGACAACATCGTCGCCGACGCCCCGCACGCGGCTGATCGCATTGCCAAGAACCCGCTGATCCACCGGCTGGACCGGGAATACGACATCGTCGACAAGGCGAAGGAACACGCCTCGGAGCTGCCGACGGTGGCGTTCGGCGCGGCCGGGTCGGTGATCTCGGGGGTCACCGAGACGGTGACGGTGCTGTTCCTGAGCGCCTTCATCCTGTTCGAGCTGCCGCGGATGACCGAGATCCTGCTCTCCCAGCTGCGGCCGGCGGGCGCGCACCGGGCGAGGGAGATCGGTGGCCACATCAACCGCAGCGTCGGTGGCTGGGCCGTCGGCAATCTGTTCATCTCGGTGATCGCCGGAGTCGTCGCAACGGCCACGGTGTGGATCCTCGGCGTGCCCTATGCGCTCACGCTGGGCGTGGTGGTCGCAATCGGCGACCTGGTGCCGCTGGTGGGCGCGACCATCGCGTCGATCATCGTGGTGGCCGCCGCGTACTTCACCCAGGGCACCACCGCCGGCGTCATCGTGTTCGTCGTCGTCACGGTGTACCAGCAGATCGAAAACCACGTCATCCAGCCGATCGTCTACCGCCACACGGTGCAGATCCCGTCGCTCATCGTCCTGATCGCGGTGCTCGCTGGTGCGTCCGTGCTGGGCATCGTCGGGGCGCTGGTGGCCATCCCGATCGCCGGCACGTTGCAGATCGTGGCCAGGGATCTGCTGGAGGAGCGAGCGAAGCGGATCGCCGCGGAGTCCGCCCCTGACGAGGCGATGACGGCCGCCGGCTGAGGCCAGTTGCCGGAGGTGACTATGCTGCCTCGGGGTATGGCTGCTGGACACGACCAGCGCGTCTCGGCTCGAGCTCGAGCCCGGGCGGAGGCGCTGATCCGGGCGTCGCAGCGCACCACGACGACCGTCGTGCTGGCGTGCGTTCTCGGCTCAACCCTCCAGCTCGGGTTTGCCGTGTTCTGGCGGGTCGCCTACGACTTCGGCTGGAGCGGGATCACGGGCGTCGCCGGCGTGATGGTGCCGATCGTCGCGGCGATCATCGCCGGCCGCTGGCCGGGGGCGCTGGTGGGGATGGTCGGCGGCGTGCTGTTCGTCGTCATCGTCGCGCAGCAGGCCGCACGCGAGCCAGTGCTGGGCGGCGCACTGATCGTACTGCTGTGGACGCTCGTGCCCTTCGGCGTCGGTGTGGCGTTCGACATCCTGCGCCGCAGCCTGTCCTCGACGTTCGACGAGTTGGAGCACGCCCGCGATGCCGCCGAGCGCTCGGAGCAGGCCTCGCTGCGGCTGGGCGCGTTCTCCCGTGCGCTGGCCGGGGCGCGGACGACGTCGGATGTCGCACGGGCGGTGGCGGACGAGGGCGCTGCGGCCTGCGGGGCACGGGCCGCCACGGTGCTGGCGCCGGTCGGCGAGGCGGGCTCGCTCCGGCGTGTGGCCGTCAGCAGGCTTCCCGCGGAGCTGATGCGACCGGCTCCCGAGATCTACACGGCCGACCGGCCGATCGTCGCCACGCAGGCGCTGCTCGAGCGGCGGCTGGTCGTCGTCCGCGGCCGCGACGAGATCCGCCGCCGGTTCCCCGCCTCCGACGCGTTCTGGGGCGCTGAGCCGATCGAGGCGATCGTCGCCCTGCCGCTCGAGTTCGGTGAGCTCCTGGGCGTGATCACGTTCTCGTTCGAGCACCGAGCCGCGGCGGGCGACGAACGGCTCGTGTTCTTCCTGGAGGTCGCGCGCGAGGCCGCAGAGGCGCTCGAGCGCGCTCGCCTGTTCGAGGCCAGCGAGGAGAGCCGCGAGCGGATGGAGACGCTGGTCGAGACCTCGCCGCTGCCGGTCTTCGCGTTCGACGTGCGGGGCGTGACGACGCTCTGGAACCCGGCCGCCGAACGGCTGTACGGCTGGTCCGCCGACGAGACCCTGGGACGTCCGGTGCCGCTGTTCGACGAGCAGGGCACCCGGATCATGTCCGACGACGCAATCGTGGCGCTGCGCGACGCGGCGCTGTACAACGCGCCGATGCGCCATCGCCGGCGCGACGGCAGCGTGCTCGACCTGCTGGTCACGCTGGGGCCGCTTGAGGATCGGGGAGGCGAGGTGCACGAGGTGTTCGGGTTCGCCGTGGATGTGACCGAACGGGCGGAGCTCGAGCGCCGCACCGCCGAGGCGCACCAGCGCGAGCGAACGCTCCGCCAGATCGTCGAGGCCGCCCTTCCGCAACGCGACCTCGACGCCCTGCTCGCCGGACTGGTGGAGCGTGTGGCCGCGACCTTCGAGGCGGACCGCGCGGTGCTGCTCCTGCTCGAAGACGGTGTGCTGCGGGTGCGGGCGTCGCATAACGTCGACCCCGCCGATGTCGCCGAGGTGCACGTCCCGCTGGGCGCCGGGTTTGCGGGCCGGGTGGCCGCCACCCGCCGGCCGTGGGTGGTCGGCGACCTTTCCCAGATCAACGTGATCAGCAGCTACCTGTCCCGGGCCGGCGGGTCGATCGCTGGCGTGCCCCTGATCGCCGCGGGCGAGGTGATCGGCGTACTCCACGTTTCCAGCAACAGCATGCACCGGTTCACCGGCGCCGACCTGCGGCTGCTCGAGTTCGTGGCCGAGCGCACAGCCCAGGCGATCCGCGACTCGCGGCTGGGCGAGACTGAGCGGTCGACCGCCGTCGAGCTGCAGCGATCGCTGCTGCCCACACGGCTGCCCGAGATCGCCGGCGCCGAGGTGGCCGCCACCTACCGGCCGGCGGTGGAGGGGACGATGGTCGGCGGCGATTTCTACGACGTCGTTGCCGTGGGCGACGACCACTGGGTGATCGCCGTCGGAGACGTCGCCGGCAAGGGCCCGCCGGCCGCGGCGCTGACGGCCGCCCTGCGCTACACGATCCGCTCCTCGGCGCTCCGTGGTGACACGCTGGCGGAGACCGTGCTGCTGGCGTCCGAGGCGCTGCGGGAGACGGCCGGCCCGGGCGAGCGCCACTTCGCCACCCTGATCCTCGCGGCGATCACTCCGAACGGCGTTGGGCACGATGTCGAGCTGGCGCGCGCCGGCCACCCTCCGGCGCTGGTCGTGCGCGCCTCCGGACTGTTCGAGCGGCACGAGCCGGCGGGCACGCTGCTCGGGCTCGACCGGCCGAAGCCGATCGACGTCGGGCGGACGTCGCTCCAGCCCGGCGACACCATCGTCCTGGTCACCGACGGGGTGACCGAGGCGTGGCCGACCGAGGGGGGCTACGAGCAGGCTGTGGCCGCCGCCGTGTCGAACGCCGGGGCCGACCTGAACGGGGCGATCGACCGCCTCGCGCGCACGGCCGCCGACCTGCGCACGCGGGCCGACGACATCGCCATCGTCGCCCTCCGGCTGCTCTAGTCTCCCGGGATGGCGGAGCCTCCCCAGGAGGATGTCGAGCGGCTGTACGGCCTCGATCTGGAAGAGTTCATCCCCGCCCGCGACGCGACCGCGCGCCGGCTGCGCAGCGACGGGCGGCGGGAGCAGGCCGACCAGGTGAAGGCGCTCCGCAAGCCGTCCAATCCGGCGTGGATCCTCAACCGCCTGGCCCGCGCCGAGCCGGGGGTGGTCGGCGAGCTGCTGGCCGCCGGCCGGCGGCTGCGCGACATCCAGCTGGGCGGCGGTGGCGGCGGCGAGCTGCGCGAGGCGATGGATGCCGAGCGCCGTGCGCTCGACCGTGCGATGCGCAACGCCGAAGAGATCGCCACCCACGCGAAGCTGGCCTCACGGGCGACGCTCGACCGGGTGCGCGACACGCTCCACCTGGCCGCCCTCGACCCGGAGGTCGGCGCCCAGGCCGAGCGCGGCGTGCTGGTCAAGGAGGGTCGCGCGACCGGGTTCACCGACCTCGCGGTGTTCGCCCCGTCGCCCGCTCCCAGCCGCAAGGCCCCGGGTGCGAAGAAGCCGGCCGCGAAGACGTCCGCGGCCGACGCGCGCAACGCCGCCGCTGCCGAACGCGCGGCGGCGCGTGAACGCGAACGCCACGAGAAGGCGACCGCGAAGGCCCGCGACCGGCTGACCGCAGCACAGAAGCAGCTGGCGGAGGCGGAGCGCAACGCCGACCGGGCCCGGGCCGCGCTGGAGAAGGCCGAGCAGGCGGCCGGCAAGGCGCGCGGCGCGCGCGACGACGCCCAGGCCCAGCTGGCCGAGCTGGACGGCTGATCGTCAGCGAGCCCGCTGGGCGATGGTGACGCCGGCCAGGATGGCGGCCGATGCAGCGATCAGCGGCGCGGTGAAGGCCTCACCCAGCAGCAGGGCTGCCAGCACGAGCCCCGAGAACGGCTGCAGGAACTGGATGGTGGCGATCCTGGCGATGCCGCCGTGCGCCAGCGCCCAGTACCACCCGACGTAGCCGACGATCGACGTCATCGTGGCCAGGAAGATGACCGCCGCCCACGGCCCGGGGTCGGCGTGCGGGATCCCGTCGGCGACGAGGTCGCCGACCACAACGGGTGCGATCACGATCAGGCCGATGGCGACGCCCCAGAAGGTGGTGGCCAGGCTGTGGTACCCGGTCTGTCCGAGCCGCGCGCCGGCCACGTAGCCGAGGGCGACGACCAGCACCGACACGGCGATCAGCAGGTCGCCGGACAGGCTGGTGTGCGCGCCGCCCCCGCCCGCCCGGAACGCGACCAGCGCGACCTCGCCGGCGAGGGCGACGGCCGACCCGATCACCCATCCCCGCACCGGGCGGCGCCGCGCCAACAGCGCTGCGTAGGCGCCGGTGAAGATCGGCAGCGAGGCGAGGATCATGCCGCCATGCATGGCGGACGTCCGCTGCTGGCCGAACGTGAAGAGCAGCGGGAACAGGACGAAGCCCGAGAGCGCGGAAACCAGCAGCAGCCTCCGCCCGCCCGCCGACACCGGGAGCGCCTGGCGGGTGGCGGCGAGCACCGCGCCCCCCACCAGGCCGGCCATCGAGGTGCGCAGGACGGCGACCGTCAGCGGATCGAAATCGCGCACGGCAATCCGCGTGAGCACCGGCGTCGCGCCCCAGAACGTCATCACCGCAATCGCCACCACGATCGGCCCGACCGGAAGATCCCGCCTCCCACCGCCGTCACCCTTGCAGCAGGATTCCCCATCTTCCAGGGAGGCAACCATGTCGTGTTCGCTCACATCAGCTCGTATCGCGCTAGCGGCGGTGGTCGCTACGATGGCGCTCGTGCTCGCCGCACCGGCGATGGCCGACCAGCCCAGGACGGATCACGCGGTGCTCCCATCGGGCCACCACAGCCAGGCGCCGGCCCAGCCCGCGACGGAGCAGCCGGTGCTCCCGTCGGCGCACCACGGTCAGACGTCCGCCCAGCTTCCGGGCCCGAGCGTCCAGCAGTCATCGAATGGATCGTCGTGGAACGACGTGGCGACGGTGGCCGCGGCGGCACTGCTCGGCTCCGGGATCACGTTCGGTGCGATGACCCTGTGGCGGCGCCGCGACCAACCGCTGTCGGTCTAGAGGCCGCGTTCGCGGCGCTCCTCCTCCTCGACGGTGCGCTCCGCGGTGGGAACGGCTTCGAGCCGCGCGTCGGGAATCGGCTGGCCGCTCTCGATCGACACGCCGTAGCTGCCCTCGCTGAGCCGCTGCTCGGCTCGCTCGACGGCGGCCAGCTGGTTCCGCAGCTCCTCCATCCGGCCTGCGTCGAGCTCCTCCTGGTACAGGTCGGAGGCGTCGTCCGCCAGGTCGGTGGTGGACAGCTCGTCCGCGGGCTCGATGCCGAGCCCCGCGAGCTCGTCCGTGATCCGCTGGCGTTCCGCCCTGAGTAGCTCGGCTGCTCGTTCGTCGTCCACCGGCATGTCCTTCGGTCGGCGCAACAACGGGGTCAGACCCCTTTGTTGCATGGGGTGTTCACGGCCGACGCCACGTTAGGCGATCGTGCCGTCGGCGCGCAAACCGGTGCTACAGCTGCACGCCCGGCGGCTCGGCCAGCCCGGGATGCGCGTCAATGAACGCGCGCGATCGGGCCACGGTGCGCATCCACTCGTAGTGCAGCTGCTTCGTGACCACGGGCACGACTCCCGCGCGCCGCATCCGCTCGAGTCCGGCGACGTGCGCGGCGCCCGGTGAGCCGACCGCGTCCTCGACGACCACCACGCGGTGGCCCGAGTCGAGCAGCCCGAGCGCCGATTGGGCGACGCAGACGTCGGTCTCAAGGCCCGTCAGCACGACCGTCCCGCGACCCGTGTCGCGGACGGCAGCGCCGGCCAGCGGATCGTCCGCCAGGCCGAACACCTCCTTGCGGACGGCAGTGTGCCCTGCGAGCCGGGGATCGAGCGGCCCCCAGGTCTCGGGCGACTCGACGGTGGCGATCACCGGGATCGCGCAGAACTGCGCGGCCATGGCGAGAAACGCGATGCGCTGGACGATGTCGTCGCCGTCGTCCACACGGGCCAGGAACCCCGGCTGGACGTCGATCACAGCCAGCACGCAGTCGTTCGGGTCAATCAGATGCCCCATGGACCCGACCCTACGCCGGTAGGGTGGTGCGATGGACGCCGAGGCCATCGACCGCCACCTGCAGCAGCGTGCGGACGAGGACGCGTTCTCCGGCGTGATCCGCGTCGAGCAGTCCGGGAAGGTGCTGCTCGAGCGCGGTTACGGGCTGGCCAGCCGGACGTGGGGCGTGCCGTGCCGGCCCGAGCACCGGTTCGACACCGCGTCGATCACGAAGGTGTTCACGGCGGTCGCGGTGCTCCAGCAGGTCGAGGCCGGCGCGTTCGCCCTGGACTGCTCCGTCGTCGGCTACCTGGGCCTCGAGGACACCCGTGTGGCTCCCGAGGTGACGCCCTACCACCTGCTCACCCACACCTCCGGCATCGGCGACGACGCCGACGAGGAGGACGGCGTGGAGTACGAGACGCTGTTCGTCGAGAGGCCGAACTACTCGCTCGCCGAGACCGCCGACTTCCTGCCCCAGTGTGCGTACAACGAGCCGAAGTTCGCGCCCGGCGAGGGAACTCGCTACTGCAACTGCTCCTACGTGCTGCTCGGCCTGATGGTGGAGCGTGCGTCGGGCATGCCCTACCGCGAGTACGTGATGCGTCACGTCTTCGAGCCGGCCGGCATGGAGCGCTCCGGCTTCTTCCGGATGGACCGGATCGAGCCGAACGTCGCCGAGGGCGCGGACCCGGTGACCGACGACGCCGGGGCCGTGGTCGGCTGGCGGCGCGGGATCTACAGCTATCCGCCGGTCGGGTCGCCGGACGGCGGCGCGCACGTGACGGCGGCTGACCTGACCGCGTTCCACCGCGCGCTGCGGGAGGGGCGGCTGCTGGGGCCGGTGTCGACGGCGGCGATCCTCGAGCCCAAGGAGGACTACAAAGCCATGCCCGGAGGCATGCATCGCACCGGCTTCGGCTTCGAGTTCGAGCTCGATCCGGGCGGCGCCGTCGTCACCTGGTGGAAGGAGGGCATCAACGTCGGCGTCAGCGGCGTGCTCTCGCACTGGCCCCGCACCGACGTCACCTTCGCCCTGCTGAGCAACCGCCAGGAGGGCGCCTGGGAGCCGATCGAGGCGATCGAGCGGATCATCCGGGCGGATCCCGCGACGGCCTAGGGACGAGGTGGGGGCGGGTCGCCGACCTCCGGCTCGTCGCGCCCGCGGCGCGTCTGCCGCCACGGCCGGAACTCGCGGAAGTTGGGGCCGACCAGCCGCCACGCGGTCACCACGCCGGCGACGACGACGATCGCGATCACGATCCAGATCACTGTGCTCATTGACTGTGCGTACCCGCGGCATGCCCGGGCGAACCCATCGTCGGGGTTCGGCCGGCGCGGCGAGGGCACCGGACAGGCATGACCGCGCCGGACGGCCGCAGTCTCCAATCGCTGCGGCGGGAGGCGGCCGGGTGCCGGCGCTGCGATCTGTGGCAGAGCGCCACGCAGACCGTCTTCGGCGAAGGTCCGAAGGGCGCCGAAGTGGTGATGGTCGGCGAGCAGCCGGGCGATCGGGAGGATGTCGAGGGCAGGCCCTTCGTCGGGCCGGCGGGCCGCGTGCTGGATGACGCGATGCGCGAGGCGGGCATCGACCGGTCGGCGGTCTACCTGACGAACGCGGCTAGGCGCCGGGATCGATCATTGAGCGCGGCCACCGCCCGATGCGGCGCGCCTTCCCGCCCAGCGGATCCACGGGGCCGAACACGAGCAGGATGTACTCCGGGTCGTCGGGGTCGGGCTCCAGCCACTCGTGCCAGAGGGGTGTCCCACGGGAGGTCACCTCGGTGCGCAGCGCTTCGTGCTCCGCACGGTCGGGATGGGAGTTCCACGCCCGCTCGATCAGTTCGGCGGCACCATCCGATGTGGCGGCCAGGTCGTGGACCTCGATATGCGCCAACTCCGTCATCATGCTTCAAAGTATACCGTACTACGGTGTATTTCGCCAGAAACGGCAGGGGTGGGCCGGAAAGTGACGAAGACGGCGCGGTGCCGGACACGCCACGCATCGGGCGCGAGCAGCTTGCGGACGTCGCGCGGTTCCGGCTGGCGCTGCGCCACTTCGAGCACCGCACCGCCCAGGCGGTCAAGCGATGCGGGCTGACGCCGCAGCGCTACCTGCTGCTGCTGGTTGTCGAGACCACCCGTGAGCGAGGCGATGCCACGGTGTCCAGCATCGCCCGCGACCTGGAGATGCCGCAGACCACGGTCACCGATCTGGTGGCGCGCGCTGTCGACATCGGGCTGCTCGACCGCACCGCGGGCGCCGACGGCAGGGTCAGCCACATCGGGTTGACGGCGGAGGGCCGGCGGCGGCTGCTGGACGCCGTCGATGCGCTCCGGGCGGAGCGCTCGCAGCTCCGCCAGACGCTGGTCGAGCTGACGAACCTGATCTGACAGGCGCTGGTCGGATGCCCCGTCCGGGGGTATTCGGCGGGTCAGACGTGGGACAGCGCGACGTCCAGGGGACGTGGGACGCAATCCAGCTCGAGCGCCTGCACCAGCAGCCGCGCGTATCGCACCTTGCGGCCCCCGCCGCTGCCCATAAACCTGCGGAGCTGCTCGTGCAGCGGCCGGCCCCTCCACGCAGGCTGTTTCTGCATCGTGCGGAACGGCCCCAGATCGCCCTGGACGGCTAGCACCTGCTCGACCCGCCCGGGCCCGAGCGCGCGGATCAGCTCGTCCTCGAGGTCGGCTTCGCAGACGCCGAACCCCAGCCGCTCCATCCCCTTGCGGGTCAGGCCTGCGCCGAGTCCGGCACGCTCGAGGCCGAGCCGGTAGTCGCGCTCCGCGCCGGCGTCGCACACCCCGGCGAGTCTGATCCCCAGGCCGTCGGGCCCGTACCGGCTCAGGTAGCGACCGATCGCCTGGGCGCCGCCGATCGGCACAACGGCTACGCCCTCGGCCGCCAGATCGCGGCCGCGGCGCTCGGCCACGGCCTCCAGGGCGCGCTGGTCGCTGACGCCCTCGACGAGGATCACGGCCTGCCGGTGCATGGCCGTATCATTTCCTCCGATGGCCGAAACCGCGAGAGTCGATGTCGAGGCGGCGGGCCGGACGATCTCGGTCTCCAACCCGCAGAAGGTGTTCTTCCCGGAGCGGGGCGAGACCAAGATCGACCTGATCCGCTACTTCCTGGCGGTCGAGGAGCCGGCCATGCGTGCGCTCGGCGGGCGGCCCGTCCTGCTGGAGCGCTACCCGGACGGCGCCGGGGGATCGTCGTTCTTCCAGAAACGTGTGCCCAAGAACGCGCCCGACTGGCTGGAGACGACCACGGTGCAGACGCCCAACGGCACGCCGTCGCAGGCCCTGGTTGCGGCGGACGTCGCCCACCTGGTCTGGGCGATCAACTTCGGGACGATCGGGATGCACGTGTGGCCCTACCACGCCGACGACCCCGATCACGCGGACGAGCTGCGGCTGGACATCGACCCGTCGCCCGGCGTGACGTTCGCGATGGTGCAGGAGGCGGCGTCGGAGGTGCGGCGGCTGCTCGACGAGTTCGGCATCGAGGGCGGCCCCAAGACCACGGGGCGAAACGGCATCCACGTCTACGTGCGGCTGGTGCCGGATCACGATTCGTATGCCGTCCGGGCCGCCGCCGTCGCCGTCGCCCGGGAGCTCGAGCGGCGCCGGCCGGATCTGATCACGGCGGCGTGGTGGAAGGAGGAGCGCGGCACCCGGGTCTTCATCGACTTCAACCAGAACGCGCCCCACAAGACCGTGCTCGGGGCGTGGACTGTGCGGCCCCGGCCCGGAGCGCAGGTCTCGACGCCGTTCAGGTGGGACGAGCTCGAGGCGATCGTGCCCGACGAGCTGACCATCGCAACGGTGCCCGAGCGGGTGGCGGCCGGCGGCGATCCGTGGGAGCCGCTGAGCGCGGCGCCGCAGCGTCTGGAACCACTGCTCGAGCTGCACGAGCGGGATATGGCCGCCGGGCTGATGGACGCGCCGTGGCCGCCGGTCTACCCGAAGATGCCGAACGAGCCGCCCCGTGTTGCGCCCAGCCGCGCGCGCAACCCCGCCGACTGATCCCTAGTCCCGTGCTCCGTACTCGACGCGGGGGAAGGGCCAGTCGCGCTCGAGCCACTCGGACACCGCGTGATACAGCGGGGCATCGAGGTCGGCCCTGGCCTCGGTTACCCAGGAGCTGACGTTGGCCGCGCTTGGGTCGGCGGCGAGCGGGTAGATGTAGACGCAGCCGACGACGTCGTCGTCCGGATCGAGCACGGTGTAGGTGAACCCGCGACGCGTCTGGAAGTCCTTGTCGTGCCGGATCAGGTCGGCCAGGTTCTGGTCGAGCGTCATCTCGTGGGGCCAGTTGCCCTGCTGGAACCCCGGCGTGCGATGGATGTGCTCCATCGACCCGGACCACGCGGCGTGGTCGCGGGCGTTGTGCTCACCCGTCAGCGGCTCCAGCCGGAACCCGGGGCCGTCGAGTGCGACCGGCGGCACGAAATCGTCGGGGACGAAGGACGGTTCGGTCATGGCGGCAGCTTACCGGTGCGTAGACTCGTTTCCGATGACGGTCGCGCTAGGACTGTTCGCCGCCGTCGGGTGGGCGTTCGTGACGCTCCGGCTGGCGAGCGTCAGCCGCGGCCTCGACCCGGCGGTGGGGATGCTCGTGCTGCTCGCCTCCAGCCTGGTGCTGACGGCCCCGCTGGGACTCGCGCTGGACGGCCTGCCGCCGGCGGATGGCCGGGGGCTCGGCGCCGCGGCCGTCGCCGGACTGCTCGAGATGACCGGCTTCCTCTGCTACCTGAAGGCGGTGCAGCGCGGCTCGATGGCGGTGATCGCACCGCTGATCGGGCTGGAGGGGGGCGTCGCCGCGGTGATCGCGGTGATCGGCGGCGAGGCCGTCAGCGCGACGCTGGCGATCGGGATCGTGATGGCCGCCGTCGGGACCTCGCTGGCGTGCGCTGCACCCGGCGAGCGCACCGCGGCGGGCGCCGGGTGGGCGCTGCTCGCCGGCCTGCAGTTCGGCGTCATGCTCACGCTGTTCGGGGCGACCGACGAGCTCGGGGCGTTCAACGCCGTGACCGTCGCCCGTCTGACCGCGCTCGCCGTGCTGCTGCCCGTGCTCGCGGTCCGCGGTTGGCGGCCGACCCCGCGGCCGGTGCTCCGGCGGATCGCCGAGTGCGGGCTGGTCGACGCGATCTCGTTCGGTGCGTTTGCAGCCGCGGCGACACGCGGGCCCGTCAGTGTCGCCTCGGTCTGCGCCGCGCAGTTCTCGACGGTCGCCGTGATCGTCGCCATCGTCGTGCTCCGCGAGCGCCCGGCGCCGGTGCAACTGGTGGGCATCGGGCTGACGCTGCTCGGCACGACCGTCCTCGCGGCCGTCTGAGCTCTGCGCGCCGGGCTAGCGGCCGACGAAGGCGATCTCGAACCGGATGATCCGGGCGCCCAGGCTGGCGCCGCTGCCCTGCAGCACCTCGACGTGCACGGTCTGACCGGCTGCTAGCTCCTCGATCCCGCTGACGTTCTGCCCGGTGAACGCCGGCGAGGGCAGCGCGGGCCCCGCGGCCGATGCGAACGCGCCGTTCGGCCCGACGATCGACGTCCGCCGATACCCGGTGGCGCTGGCGTCCCACTCGACCTCGGCGGTCACGACGTACGTGCCGGAGACGGGAGCGACGAAGCTCTCGGTGTTCGTGCCGGAGTCGTGCAGGTTGGCGGTGTCGAAGAACTCGGTATTCGCGTGCAGAACCGTGCCGGTGGCCGTCGGCACCGACTCGGTCGACGAGTTCATCACGGAGGCAGCCGCCGCGGTCGCCAGCTTGTCGGACGTGACGGCGCCGTTGGCGATGTCCGCCGCCTTCACCTGGCCGTCGGAGATCTTCCCACTGCCGACGGCGTCCGTCCCGAGATCCGCGTTCTTGACCTCACCGTTCTTGATGTCCTGCGACTTGATCGACTCGTCGATGATCTGTCCGCTCCCGATGGTGGCCGCGGCGTACGCGGTTCCCCCGAGGGCAACGAACAGTGCGATGAGGGCGACGATCATCGCCGCGGACGGTCGCGGAACGCGGAATCTGGTCACGATTCTCCCTTGTGGACACCGAAGGTCACCACTGCATCGGTGCCCGGCGTAGACTCGTCCAGCCCCCGGGAGGGGGTTCCCTTGTCACCCGAACCCATCGAGCGCAGCACCAATCCCGGCGTCCGGCGACTGCTCAGCGAGCGGATCGATGCCCACAACCTGGAGACCACCGGGATCCGGGATTGGCACCCGCTGACGTTCATCGTCCGCGACGGGGACGGCGAGCTGGCGGGCGGCGTCGACGGCTGGGAGTGGGGCGGTACCTGCTTTGTGAACTCGCTGTGGGTGCGCGACGATCGCCGCGGGTCGGGGCTCGGCACGGCGTTGATGGATGCCATGGAGGCCGATGCGCGCCGGCTCGGCTGCACCCAGATGGTGCTCGAAACGCACAGCTTCCAGGCACCCGCGTTCTACGAGCGCCGCGGGTTCGTCCGGGCGGGCGAGGTCGCCGGCTACCCGCGCGGGGAGGCCTTCATGCTGATGGCGAAGCCGCTTGGCAGCTAGTCGGGCCGCCGGCTGGCGGCCGGCGCATCCTTGAGATCTGGCTCCGCGCCCTCGGGCGGCTCGGGGCCGCCATCGGTGGTCGCGTCCGCGGCGTCGCCGCCCGCCGGGTCGATACCGCCCTCGGTGGCCGGCTCGGCGGAGCCGGTCGTCTCACCCAGGACGTCGCTGCCCAGCTGCGGATCGTTCGCGAGCTGCTCGGGCGACGCGTCGGAACCGCCCAGCTCCGCGGGGACGATCCCCTCGGCCGCGGTCTCCGCCCACGGGCCCTTCTCACGCACCTCGGCGTCGTCCGGCGTCGTGCCGCCACGCTGCTCGCTCGGCTTGACCCGTTGCTCGTCGTTCTCGGTCATGCGCCGGCCGTACCCCGCACGGCCGCCGCTCAACCCTCGTTGCCCTTCCGCTTCCCCGACGGCGGCGCCTGCCGGAACGCGCGCTCGAGCTGGTCGGCCACCCAGTCCTCGACCCGCCGCTCGAAGTCCTTGGCCGCGCGGTCGATCCGCTTGTCGGGGGGCTGGTCGTCGCCATACTCGAGCGTCTCCAGAGGCGACGCCGCCGTCCGCCGCAGTGGCGGAAACTCCTTCGCCAGGCCGGGGGCCACCAGCTGGTAGACGGGCTCCGGGCCGTCCATGTCCGGCAGGCTGGTCGAGCCGAGCTCGATCGCCTCGGCCCGAGAGATCCCTCGGGTCGTCTCAGTCATCAGCACCTGCCCGCCGTGTCCCGCTGCGCACAGCCGCGCCGCCCGCACGACGTCGATGCCGGTGTAGCCGCCATCCGAGGTGCGGTGCGGCTCGCCGGTGTGCAGCGCCATCCGCACCCGAACCTTGGTGCCGTCCGGCCACTGCTCGAGCGCGTGGCCGAGCTGCGCCGCGATGGCGGCGGCGACTCCGGCCGGCGCCGAGCGGAAGGCGGCGAACATCGCGTCGCCCTGGCAGTCGACGACGACGCCGTTGCCCCCGGCGATCGCCTCGCGCAGCAGGCGGCGCTGGCGGTCGAGCACGTCCGGCCAGCCATCACCCAGGCGCTTGAGCAGCGCGGTCGAGCCCTCGATGTCCGAGAACAGCAGCGTCACGGTCCCTTCGGGCAGCTCGGGCGGCTGGTGATCCGGGTGGGCGCTCATTCGCTGGCTGCACCGTAGCGCCGTCGCCGACTGGGTGAAGTGGATGAGCGTTTAACCTGGCTATCCATGCGGAATCCGTGTAGCATCTCGATCCGCTGGAACCGTCGGCAAACCTCGACATTGGGGGAGCGATGCATCTGAGGAACGGGCTGAGGCGCTGGCGGGTCACGTTGCCGCTGGCCGCCGTCATCGCGGCGCTGGCGGTTGCCGCCACGGCCGCCGCCGGAGGCACCGGCGTCTCGCCGACGCCGTTCGGCACGCCGACCGGCAACATCACCGACCCAGGCCAGAACATCACCGCCGTGCGCGGCGACCGGCTGTGGGAGTGGACCGAGCAGACCCGCTCGGAGGTGCTGGCCCGGCACGGCGTTGTCGCGACCAGCCAGCCACTCGCCGCGCAGGCCGGGCTGGACATGCTGAAGCACGGCGGCAACGCCGTCGATGCGGCCGTCGCAACCGCCGCGATGCTCGGCGTCACCGAGCCGCACAGCGCGGGCATCGGCGGGGACATGTTCGCCATCTACTACTCGGCGAAGGATCACAAGCTGTACGGGCTGAACGGGGCCGGGTGGTCGCCGCAGTCCTGGACGCCCAAGTACTTCGCGGACAAGGGGCTCGACGCGGTGCCCGACTACGGCGTCGACAGCGTCACGGTGCCGGGAGCCGTCGACGGCTGGGCCACCCTGCTCAACCGCTTCGGGACGATGAGCCTTGCGGATGTGCTGCAGCCGTCGATCGAGACGGCGAAGCAGGGGTTCGGCCTGACCGAGCGGATTCGCGGCGACTGGAACAGCTACGACCAGTTCTACGTCGACATGCTGAAGAAGGACCCGGAGTCGCGCAAGGTGTTCCTCCGCAACGGGCACGTCCCGGCGCTGTACAGCATCTTCCGCAATCCCGGGCTGGCGAAGGCGTACTCGCTGATCGCCAAGGACGGGCCGGACGCGTTCTATCGCGGGCCGATCGGCCAGGCGATCGTCAAGCGTATGAACGCGGGCGGCGCCGACTGGAAGATGTCCGATCTGAGCTCGTT
The DNA here is from genome assembly GCA_963720885.1 of uncultured Actinomycetes bacterium. Taxonomy (GTDB): domain Bacteria; phylum Actinomycetota; class Thermoleophilia; order Gaiellales; family JAICJC01; genus DATLLN01. The sequence continues at coordinate 373,864 of CAVRGW010000004.1, forward strand.
CCACTCCGAGTGGGTCAACCCGATCCACTCGAACTACAAGGGCTACGACGTCTACCAGATGCCGCCGCAGACGCAGGGCTTCGCGACGCTCGAGATGCTGAACATCCTCGAGCAGTGCGGTGCGAAGCTCGGGTACAACCTCGCCGACCTGGGCCCTCGCTCGCCGGAGTTCTGGCACATCCTGATCGAGGCGAAGAAGCTCGCCTACACGGATCTGTGGAAGTACAACGGCGATCCGCGGTTCTCGCACATCCCGGTGAACCGGCTGATCTCCAAGTCGTACGCCGCGTCGCTGTGCAGCAAGATCGACCTGCAGCACGCCGCCCCGGTGGCGTCGACGACCGGCGCGCACCCGGTCTCCACCGTCGTCAAGGAGCGTGGCGACACCGTCTACCTGGCGACCGCTGACCGCTGGGGCAACATGGTGTCGTTCATCTACAGCATCTACGACTACTTCGGATCGCAGATCTCGATCCCGGGGTACGGGTTCCCGATGAACGACCGTGGGTCGTTCTTCTCGCTCGATCCGTCGTCGCCGAACGTCGTCGCGCCGCACAAGCGGCCGTTCATGACGATCATCCCGGCGTTCGTGATGAAGAACGGCCAGCCGCTGATGGCGTTCGGCAACATGGGCGGCGATGAGCAGGCCCAGGCCCAGGCGACGGAGATCGTGAACATGGTCGACCTGGGGATGAACGTGCAGGCTGCGGGAGATGCCGCGCGGTTCCACCACGGGCAGTTCACGAATACCGTCCATCTGGAGTCGAAGCTGTACGACCTGGTCGGCAAGCAGCTGAAGGCGATGGGCCACCACGTCGTCCGCGTCGCCGGTGACGACGACGAGTTCGGCGGCTACCAGGCCGTCTTCTTCCAGCGGATGCCCGGGCTGGCACCGCCGCCCGAGTGGAGCTCGGCCGGCGATCCGCCGGTGAACGGCGTCTACCGCGCCGCGTCCGACTTCCGCAAGGACGGCCAGGCCGAGGGCTGGTAGGCGATCATCCGACCCGCCTGGTCGATGCGCGCTCGACCAGGCGGGTCGGGATCAACCGCAGGCGTGCGTCCGGCGGTCGGCCCTCGACCAGCTCGATCAGCAGGTCGATGGCCTCGGCCGCCGTCTGAGCGGGATTCAGCTCGAGGGCGGTCAGCGGCACGTCCGCGCCGGCCGGCTGGCCGTCGGCGGCGACCACCACCATCAGGTCATCGGGAATCCGCAGGCCAAGCCGGTCCGCCGCGGCGACGATGCCGACGCCGATCGCCTCCTCGTTCGCGTAGACGCCGTCCGGCCGGTCGGGGCCGGCGAGCAGTCGCTCGACGTGCGCGGGGTCGGCGAGCTCACCGAACGGCACGAGCGCGACGACCGGCTCGATGCCGCGCTCCTCGCACCAGGCGCGGTGGGCGCCGATGCAGTCGTCCGTGAAGGCGTCGCCCATGTCGCCGGCGAGTAGCGCCACGCGGCGCGCGCCGCGGTCGGCCAGATGGTCGAGTGCCGCCCGCGTGCCGGCCACGTGATCGTTGTCCACGCAGTAATCAAAATGACCGTCGGTCGGGTCACGGCCGATCAGCACCAGCGGCACCGCCCGCGCGCGCAGCTCGAGCAGCATCGGATCGCCGGCCACCGGGTCGAGCACGATCAGCCCGTCGAGCGAGATCCGCGCCCAGATCTCGCCGCGCTGTGAGGGCGGACAGACGACGAGCGCGTAGTTGTGCTCGAGCGCGCGGGCGGTGGCGGCGTGGATCGCCTGGTTGAAGTAGTTGACCTCGGTCAGCGGGATCGGCAGCTCGCCGGGCAGCGAGACGGCGATCGCGAGCAGCCGCGACCGGCCGCCGGCCAGGCGCTGTGCCGCCGGATTGGGGCGGTAGCGCATCGCGGTGGCGTGCTCCAGCACCCGCTGTCGCGTGGCCTCGGGGATCCGCCCCTTGCCGCTCAGTGCGTGGGACACGGTCGTCACGGAGACCCCGGCGGCTTTCGCCACGTCGATCAGGCGGACAGGCTTGTCGGTCGTCATCTGGAGCGTTCCTTTCCAGGCAAAGCCTACCGCTGGCCGGCCGGAAATCGACGTGATGGTGCGCGGTAAAGCGCTTTTGCAATCGCTCCCGGCGGACGGTAGACTCGGCGCGATTCGCGGCCACGGCCGACAGCGAACCAGAGGGGGATCACCATGCCAGGTACCGGCGACCCGATCCAGCGCATGCTTCGCCAGCGGGCGGCCGAGCTCCAGGAGCTCGACGCACCGAGCCTGTCGGCGGGCACGGGCACGACCCGGAGGGGGTTCCTCGGCAGAGCGGCGGCGGTCGGCGCCGGAGTGCTGCTGGCGGGGCCGGCGACCGGCGCGCTGGCGGCGTCGCGGCGGGAGCGCCGCGCGCAGGCCAGGCAGCAGGCGCGCGTCGGTGCGCGCGTGGTCGTGATCGGCGCCGGGCTCGCCGGGGTCACGTGCGCGTACCGGCTCAACCAGCGCGGGATCAAGGCGCAGGTATACGAGGCGCGGGACGGCCGGCTGGGCGGCCGCTGCTGGACCGTGCGCGGGTTCGAGCACGGCCAGGTGGCCGAGCACGGCGGGGAGTTCATCGACACGCGACACGTCCACATCCTGCGGATCGTCGCCGAGCTCGGCCTCGACCTCGAGGACCGGCTGAAGGCGGAGCGCCAGCATCCGAATCTCGAGCGCCCACTGTGGCTGAACGGCAAGCTCCAGGATCGCGCGGCGATCAGCGCCGGATTCGATGCGATGTTCGCGAAGCTCAAGAAGGACTACAAGCGGGTCGGCGACTACCACTACAACGTGGCGTCCGACGCGGCCCGCGAGTTCGACCAGATGACGGCGCTCGACTGGCTGAACGCGAACGTCGACGATCCGCTGCTGCGCGAGCTGATCGACATCGGCCAGAGCGGGTTCTTCGGGATCGATGCCTCGCGGATGAGCGCGATCAACCTGTTCGAGGCATACGTCGCGCCGTACCCGGGGGCGAACGAGCGGTACCACACCAACGGCGGCAACGACCAGATCCCGCATGGGATGGCGCAGACGCTGGACGAGGGTCAGGTGCACTTCAACGCGCCGCTGCAGGCGATGTGGCGCCGCGGGGACGGCAGCTACGGACTGTCGATCGGCGGCTCGGGCACGCCGGTGATCGCCGACCAGGTCGTGCTCTGCCTGCCGTTCACCACGCTGCGCGACGTCGATCTCGACCGCTCAGGGCTGAGCGCGAAGCGCCGCCAGTCGATCGACGAGCTGGGAATGGGCACCAATGCCAAGAACCACGTGCAGCTCGCCGTGCGGCCCTGGAAGCTCGACCGCTGGGGCGGCGGCATGACGATGGATCAGCCGTTCCGCCAGTCGAGCTGGGAGTCGACCGAGGGCCAGGAGGGTCGGACAAGCGTGATCACGATCTGGCGCGGCGGCCGATCCGGCGCGAGCTACCCGACCGATGTGCCGCACCAGTGGGCGCCGCCGGCCATCGTCGACGCCAACCTGGCGGCGTTCGAGCGCGGCGTCACCGGCATCACCGATGCGTACAACGGACGCTCCTGGCTCGACTCGTGGGTCGACGATCCCTGGGTCAAGGGCTCGTACGCCGGCTTCCTTCCCGGCCAGTACACCAAGTACTGGGGATATCTCAAGAAGCAGGAAAACGGCGTGCACTTCGCCGGCGAGCACACCTCGACGCACAGCCAGGGCTACCTCAACGGCGGCGTCGAGAGCGGCGACCGGGCGGCTCGCGAGGTGCTGCACGCGCTGGCGTAGGTCCGCTCGATAGCATCCGCGTCGTGGAAGACGACCGCGTCGAGCGTTACGCCGCGCTCCTGCTCGACACGTGCCTCGGCGTGCAGCCGGGCTGGCAGGTGATCGTCTGGGGCATGCCGTGGGCCAGGCCGTTGCTGGAGGCGGTGACCCGGGAGATCGGCAGCCGCGGCGCCTACCCGCTGCTGCGCCTGACCTTCGGCGGCGGCCTCGTCTACCACCGCGACTGGCTGCGCCACGCGCCGGATGACCGGATCGCCGTGCCTGCGCCGATCGACGTCCACGCCCTCGAGACATGTGACGCGCTGCTCGCCGTGTCCGCGCCCGAGAACACGATGGACGGCGCCGATCTCGCGCCCGAGCGCACCGCCGCGGTGCAGGCCGCCTACCGCGATGCCACGCATCGTGTGAACACCAACGTCATCCCGTGGGTGATGTGCTGGTTCCCGACACCGGCGCTGGCCCAGGACGCCGGGATGACGGTCCGCCAGTTCGAGGACTTCCTGTACGGCGCGTGCCTGCTCGACTGGCCGTCGGAGCACCGGCGGCTGGGGCGCTACGCGGCGCTGTTCGACCAGGCCGAGCAGGTGCGGATCGTCGGCGATGGCACCGATCTCACGCTCTCGCTGGCCGGACGGCGGATGGAGGTCGATGCCGGCACCGGCAACATGCCCGGCGGCGAGTTCTTCGGCTGCCCGGTCGAGACCTCGGCCGAGGGGACGATCGCGTTCATCGAGTTCCCGGCTGTCTGGCAGGGCCGTGACGTACGCGGAATCAGGTTGCGGTTCGAGGAGGGCAAGGTGGTCGATGCCTCCGCAGACACCGAGGAGGGGTTCCTGCTCGCAACGCTCGACACCGACGAGGGGAGCCGCCGGATCGGCGAGCTCGGCGTCGGCTGCAACCCCGGCATCACCCGGTACATGCGCAACGTGTACTTCGACGAGAAGATCGACGGCACCGTGCACATCGCCCTCGGGTTCGGGTTCGCGGACATCGGTGGGACGAACGAGTCGTCCGTCCACTGGGACATCGTCAAGGACCTGCGGCCCGGCGGCCGGATCGAGCTGGACGGACGGGTCGTCCAGGAGAACGGGATCTGGGTCGTGTGAGGTGTCGCCGGCCGTTCGCGGCCGGATAATGGCGGCATGCTCCACATGGTCACGCGGCTCGCGCTCGCGGCTGCGATCGCGCTCGCCGTCGCCGGCTGTACGACCGACGCGACGGGCGCCGGCTCGTCACAAGCCGCCGGCCGCCCCGTCGGCTCGTCGCCGCCGCACGGCGCCGCCGAAGCACCACAGGCACCATCGCGAACCCGCCTTTCACGCCGGGCCCGGCTGGACGGTGCACCGGGCGCGTTCCGTGCTTCCCCACCTGCGCGTCCATGCGGCCGGGTCGATGCGGGGCTACGACCGCGATCGGTTCGGGCCGGCGTGGGAGGACGTCGACGGCGACGGCTGCGACACGCGCAACGACATCCTCAATCGCGATCTGACCGCCAGGACGTGGGACGACGCCGCGCACTGCGAGGTGCGGCGCGGTGTGCTCCGAGATCCCTACACGGGCAGGCTGATCCACTTCCGGCGCGGCGTCGAGACCTCGCTGGCCGTCCAGATCGACCACATGGTCGCGCTGGCAGACGCCTGGCGTACGGGCGCCGCCCGGTGGCGGGCCGGCCGCCGCCTGGCCTACGCCAACGACCCACGGGTGCTGATCGCGGTCGACGGAACGGCGAACGAGCAGAAGTCCGACGACGACGCCTCGCAGTGGCTCCCGTCCAACCGTCGGTTCCGCTGCCGGTACGTCGCCGACCAGGTGATGATCAAGTCGACGTACCGGCTGTGGGTGACTCCTGCCGAGAGGTCGGCGATCGCGCGGGTGCTTCGGGGCTGCTAGCCCGCGTGGGCTACTCCCGCGTCCGGGCGAGCGCGACCCCGGCCGCCGTGGTGCCGGCCAGGAGGTTCGTCAACCCGGCGAACGCCGCGACCACCAGCAGGTAGGGCGACTCGGCCACCGCGATCGCCCCGTACACCACGCATGCGACCGCTCCGCAGAGCGCGCCGATGCCGAGCCGACCGGGCCCATCGGGCGACCTGCGCGCGACCAGATATCCGACGACCGCGCCGGGCAGGCCGGTCGCGCCGATCAGGTACGCGGCGAAGAAGATGTCCTCCACGGCTCCACCCTACGGGGCCAGCACGTCGAGCACGCGCTCGGGCTGTCCGAATGGCGCCACCAGGTAGGCGCCGGCGGCCAGCCCGCGTGATCCGGCCAGCAGCTCGCGGGCGATTGCGACGCCCTCGGCGGCGGCTCGCGCGTCGGCGCCCGCCAGCCGCGCGAGCACCGGCTCGGGCACCGAGATGCCCGGCACCTCGTGGTGCAGCCGCAGGGCCAGCGCGTGGCTGGTCACCGGCCACAGGCCGACCAGCACGGGGATCGGCGGTGCGCCGCCGAGCTCGGCGAGCAGCCGCTCCAGCGGCGCCAGGTCGAACAGCACCTGCGTCATCGCGAACCCGGCGCCGGCAGCGACCTTGCGGTGGAACCGCTCCAGCTCGACGTCCGGATCGTCGGCGGTCGGGTTGACCGCGACGCCGACCAGGAAGTCCGTCGGCGCGTCGAGCACCTTGCCCGCCCGGTCGGTGCCGGCGTTCATCGCTGCGATCATCTCGACCAGCCCGATCGCGTCCAGCTGGTAGGCGGCGTCCGAGCCGCCGTGGTCGCCGGGCGGCGGATAGTCGCCGGTCACCGCGAGGACGTTGCGGATGCCCGCGGCGTGCGCGCCCAGCAGCTGCGACTCGAGCCCGCGGGCGGTCGTGTCGCGCGGCGTCAGGTGGGGGATGGTCTCGACGCCGGCCCGGCCCTGGACGAGGGCGGCGGTCATCAGCGAGCTCATCCGGGCGCGCGCCATCGGGTTGTCGTTGATGTCGAAGAAGCCGACGCCGCGGGTGCCGCTGATCTCGTCGACCAGCTCGTACAGCCGCTGCAGGTTCGAGCCCTTGGGCGGGTCGAGCTCGACCGAGATCACCCACTCCTCCGCGGCGAGGCGTCGCGCCAGGAGGCTCGACGCCGCGTGGGCGGGCGTCGGCCGCGGCCGTGCCGGCTCCCGGGAGCGGAAGGCGTAGCGGGCCGGCCGGTGCTCGTCGACCGCCCGGCGAATCGCGGCGACGTGGTGCGGCTGGCTGCCGCAGCAGCCGCCGATCAGGTGGGCGCCGAGCTCCAGCGCCTGGGCCGCGAACTCGCCGACGTAGGCGTCGGACGCGTCGGGGTACAGCACCCGGCCGTCCCGGTACATCGGCAGGCCGATGTTCGGCTGCACGGTCAGCGGCGTGGTCGCCGAGCGCTGCATCGCTCGCAGGCCGGCCAGCGCCGACTGCGGGCCGAGGCTGCAGTTGATGCCCACGGCGGCGACGCCCAGGTCGGCGAGGGCCGCCGCGACCTCGTCTCCGCGCGCCCCGGTCACCGTCTCACCGTCCTCCTGCACCGTGATCTGCGCGACGACCGGCAGGTGGCACTGGCCCCGCACGGCGGCGACGGCCGCGGTCAGCTCCTCAAGCGAGGTGAACGTCTCCAGCACGATCAGGTCGGCGCCGCGGCCTTCAAGCACCGCCGCCTGTTCGGCGTACAGCGCCGCGCCGCGCGGCGTCTCGCCGCCGATCACCTCGACCGAGGTGCCCAGCGGGCCGATCGATCCGGCGATCAGCACGTCGCGGCCGGCGATCTCGCGGGCCTCGCGGGCGATCTTCGCGCCGGCCGCGTTGAGCTCCTCGACGCGATCCTCGAACCGGTGGGAACCGAGCTTGACGGCGTTCGCACCGTAGGTGTTCGTCTGGATCACATCGGCGCCGGCGCGGATGAACTCGACGTGCGCCGCCAGTACCACCTCGCGCGCCTCGATGTTCGCCTCCTCGGGAAACCGCAGCCGCGGCAGCCGGGACGCCAGCAGGGAACCCATGCCGCCGTCGCCGACCAGCACCTCCCGGTTGAGTCGGTCGCTGGCACGGGACGAGCTCATCCCCGGAGTGTCGCGCACCGGGCGGCGCACGCGGAGGTGATAGAACCCGGCGAATGGCCGACGCCGAGCGCATCCTGGCCGCGATCCGTGGCGCCGACCGCTACCTGAACGGCTGGCACGGCCGCCCGACGATGCGCGAGCGACTGCTCGAGATCGCCGAGGCGACGGCCGAGGACGAGCAGCCGGACGGGTACGGCGCCGGCGAGCGGATCGAGCGGCTGGAAGCGCGGATCGCCGGGATCGTGGGCGCCGAGGCGGCCGTCTTCATGCCCAGCGGCACGATGGCTCAGCAAATCGCCATGCGGATCTGGAGCGAACGGCGCGGCTGCGGCACGGTCGCGTTCCATCCCACCTGCCATCTCGAGATCCACGAGCAGAAGGGCTACCAGCTGCTCCACGGTCTGCACGGGCGGCTGATCGGCGACCCGAACGCGGTGATCACGCTGGCCGACCTCGAGGGGATCGCCGAACCGGTGGCGGCGGTGCTGCTCGAGCTTCCGCAGCGGGAGATCGGCGGTCGGCTGCCGGAGTGGGACGACCTGGTTGCCCAGACCGGCTGGGCGCGGGGGCGGGAGATCGCGCTGCACCTCGACGGCGCCCGGCTGTGGGAGGTCGGCCCGTTCTACGGCCGCGATCACGCCGAAATCGCCGGGCTGTTCGACAGCGTCTACGTCTCGTTCTACAAGGATCTCAACGCCCTGGCCGGAGCGGCGCTGGCCGGGGATGCGGAGCTCGTCCGCGAGGCGCGCGTCTGGCAGCGCAGGCACGGCGGCAGCCTGGTCACGCTGCACCCGTTCGTGGTCTCGGCCGAGCTGGCGCTCGACCAGCGGCTGGACCGAATCCCGGCCTACGTCGACCACGCCCGGGCGCTGGCGACGGCGCTCGGCCCGGTCGACGGAGTCGAAGTGGTGCCCGACCCACCGCAGACGCCGATGTTCCACCTGCTGCTGCACGGCGATCGCGAACGGCTGGCCGACGCAGCGCTGGCGCTGGCCGAAGAGCGCGGGGTGTTCCTGTTCGGCGATCCCAGCACGACGACCTCGCCGTCGGTGCAGCTGGTCGAGGTGATGGTCGGCGAGCCGACCCTGCGGCTCGAGCCGGACGAGGCGGCGGCTCTGCTAAGGGAGGTCGTCGAGCGGGCGAGCGCGTAGCGAGCGCCGGCTAGGACGTCCGCTGAGGCTCGCGAAACGCGGCCGCAGCCGCCATCAGGCGGAACGGCTCGAGCTGCATGCGCTGTTCCTGCGCTCGCGCGATCAGAGCATCGAAGTCGACGTCCGCCAGCGCCTCGTGCTCGCCGGCGCGCAGCGCCGTCCAGCCCGCCTCCTTGCCCGCGATACCAAGGTGCAGCGCCTCCAGTCCGAGCAGCCGGCTGAGATCGTCGTCTCCGGTGACGACGTTGCTGGTCTTCGCCCGCAGCGCCTTTTCGCCGACCCGCGCAACGGCCTGCTTGACCGTGCTGGTGCCGACGCCCAGCCGCTCCATCACGCCCAGCAGCGTTTCGCGGTCGCTCTCGATCTCGGCGGAGACCGACTGGAGCGTGGCGGCCAGCTCGTCCGTGTTCGCGTGCCCGCGGAGCGAGTGCAGCAGGTCGAGCGCCCCGGCCGAACCGGCGAGGTGATCGTTCAGATACTTGGTCAGCGTGGATGAGGCCATGCTGGAGAGGTACCCCACACCTGCGGACGGAAAACCGCTGCCGTAGGGTGTCCGCGTGAGCTATGCGATCTACGTTGGCGCGAACCTGACGGACGACGGGTGCGCATACCTGGCGGGGTACGGCGACGAGCCGTCCAGCCACTGGCTGGAGTTGGCGCCGCGGGCGGAGCACCCGCCCGGCGCGACCATCGAGGTCGGCGTCACCGGGGCGTCGCTGATGCCCGGCGTGCGCACCGAGATCCCGCAGGCGGCGGTCACCGCCCGCCACCTGCGTGTCGACTACTCGTACTACCGCGGCGTCCCCGCACCGCTGACCAACGGCGGGCTCAACGAACACGGAGTCGCGGTGCGCGACGTCTGGTCGCCCAGCGCCGAGCGGCTGCGGGCGATGACGCCGGCCGACCAGCGTGGGCTGAACTACAGCGACCTGGCGCTCGTCGTGCTGGAGCGGGCGCGCACGGCACGCGAGGGAGTCCAGCTGATCGGCGAGCTGATCGAGCGCCATGGCGAGGCGACCTACGGGGGTAACTCGCACCTGATCGCCGACGCCGGCGAGGGCTGGGTGGTGGTCGAGTTCGCCGGCGGCCAGGGACTGTGGGTGGCCGAGCGGGTGGGGCCGGACGGCATCCGGGTCAGCCGACCCGGGGTGATCGGCGAGGTGCCGGCGGACTTCGCCGACCACCCGGACTTCCTCGGCCCGCCGCACCTGATCTCCTTCGCCGTCGAGCACGGGTGGTACGACCCGGCGGGCGGGGCGTTCGACGCCAACGTCGTCTACGGCGACGGACTGGGGCGGTGGCAAGGCGTCCGCTGGATCGAGCAGGAGCTGGCGGCGCGCGCCGCGGGGGCCGGCGGGATCTCTCTCGCCGACGTGATCTGGGCGGTGCGCACCGAGCGGCTGACCGGCGACTCGGCGGGCTACGGCCAGGTCGTCCCGCTGCCCGCCGGAGCACTGCCCGAGCTCCGCGTGCTGTGGCATGCGCCCGTCGGCGCGGTGGCCGCGCCGTTGACCCCCTTCTTCCTGGGCGTGGAGTCGGTGCCGCCCGAGCTGCGCCGGCATCGCTACCTGACGGCCGGCGAGGACGCCGCCTTCGCCGACCCGCTCGACGGCGACGACGCGCGCTCCTCGGTGGCGCCGCGGATCGAGGCGACCCGGTCGGCGGTCGCCGTGTTCAGGCGCCTGCTCTACCTGCTGGCCGAGCACCACGAGCTGTTCATGCCCGAGGTGACGCCGGTCTGGGAGGCGCTGGAGCGCGAGACGGCGGCCGCCGTGCCGGGCGTCGCGGACGCAGCGCGGATCCTGCTCGAGGCGGGCCGTCCCGAGCTGGCCGCCGGCATGCTCACCCGCTTCAGCCACGGCGAGGCGATCCGGGCGCTCGACCTGGGGGAGGCGATGACGGCCAGCATGGAGGCCCGCAGCCGGGTGCTGTTCGGTCTCAACGAGGATCCCGGCTGGCGGGGGCCGCAGCGGATCTGGTGAGCCGCATGCCGGAGCGGATCGTCCCGGCCGCGGCGAGCAGAGCCGTGCCCACGGCGACGGCGACGGCGACGGGCGTCGCGGACGCCCCGGCCGCGACGGCGACGGCGGCGACGACCACCAGCAACGCCACTCCCGCGGCGATCCGCCAGTCGTCGCCGACGACGAAGTCGTACCAGAAGCGGCCGAATGCGCTGACGTAGCGCATCAGGAGACCGCCACCGTTCGCGCCGCCACCCGGCGCAGGACGCGCACCGTCGCCCAGGAGGTGGCAATCCAGAGCAGAAGCAGCACCGGCAGCGCCCAGCCTCCGCCCGGCCACTCCAGCGACTTGCCGTCCGGCGCGAAGACGCCCAGGCCCTCGACGACCCAGAACGTCCCGTAGGTCGCGAGCAGGAGGCCGACCGAGAACTTCAGCGTGTTCTCCGGGACCTTCGCCAGCGGGCGGTGTGCGGCCACGCCGGCGGCGAGCACGACCACCGCGGCCCCGGCGGCGGCCGCCGCCGCCAGCGGGATCGACCCGGCGCTCAGCCCGAACGTGATGGCGATGAAGATCACCTCGAGGCCCTCCAGGAATACGCCCTTGAAAGACACGACGAACGCATACCAGTCGAGCCCGTACCGCTCGCCGGGCGCGGCCGTGCGGGCGGCCGACCGCTCTGCGGCGAACACCTGCTCCTCGTCGTGCAGCGACTTCAGCCCGGCCGAGCGGAGGATCGCCTTCTGCAGCCACTGCAGGCCGAAGATCAGCAGCAGCACGCCGACCACGAGCTGCAGCGACGTCTTGGGGAACCACTGCACGAGCGCGTAGCCGGCGACCGCCGTGATCGCCGCCAGGGCCGCCACGGCCAGCCCGACGCCCCACAGCGCCGAGCGCCAGCCGCGGGTCAGGCCCATCGCCAGGACGATGGTCAGCGCCTCGACGAACTCGACGGCGGACGCCAGGAACGTCGACACGACCAGCCCGATGTGACCGGCCCCCGGCACGGGGCGACGGTAGCAGACGCGAGCCGCCGGAAGGTGGTTCGCGGGGCGGCGTTCAGGCGTTATTCAGCGGCCGGCGGCGATGCTGTCGGCGTGCACGCACGATCCAGCGGATGGCTGCTGGCGGTTGCCATCGTCCTGGGGTGCGGCATCCTGGCGCTGAGCTTCCCCGACCGCGGGATCCGCCCCTCCAGCGACGCCTCGGCGACGCGCCCGCTCTCGACCGCGCCGATGCCGCGTATCGGCCCGCCGCCGGTTTCGCGGCACCCGCCGTCGCTCGACGTCTACGCCGCCGACGGCGCCAACATGCTGACCGGCGCGGCGGTGCATGCCCGGCCCCTGATCTACGTCCCCAACTCGCTGAGCAACACGGTCGAGGAGATCGATCCGCGTACGCGCCGCGTCCTGCGGCAGTTCGCAGTCGGCGCCGAGCCGCAGCATGTCGTCCCGTCGTACGACCTGCGGACACTGTACGTGACCAGCGATCAGGGCAACGTGCTCACCCCGATCGACCCGCGCACCGGCAGGCCGCGGACGCCGATCCCGGTGCCCGATCCCTACAACCTGTACTTCACGCCTGACGGGCGCTCCGCGATCGTGGTCGCCGAGCGGTTGCACCGCCTCGACTTCCGCAACCCGGTGACGTTCCGGCTGCAGCGGTCCGTGCATGTGCCGTGTGTCGGCGTCGACCACATCGATTTCTCCGCCGGCGGCGGATATCTGCTCGCGACCTGTGAGTTCTCGGGGCAGGTGCTCAAGGTCGACGTCCGCCGCCGGCGGTTACTGGACGTGCTGACACTGCCCGACGGGTCCGGCGGGATGCCGCAGGACATCAAGTTGTCGCCGGACGGCCGGATCTTCTACGTCGCCGACATGATGGCCAACGGCCTGTGGACGATGGACGGCGCGCGGATGAAGGTGACCGGGTTCGTGCGCACCGGCGTCGGGGTGCACGGCCTGTATCCGAGCCGGGACGGCCGGTTCCTGTACGCGACCAACCGCGGCGCGGGATCGATCTCGGTGATCAGCTTCCGTACGCGGCGAGTCGTGGCGACCTGGAGGATCCCCGGTGGTGGCAGCCCCGACATGGGCGGGGTGTCGTCCGATGGGAGAACGCTGTGGCTGTCGGGCCGCTACGACGCCGTCGTCTACGCGATCAGCACTCGCACCGGCCGCCTGCTCGCGGAGGTGGGGGTGGACAGCGGGCCGCACGGCGTGTGCGTCTGGCCGCAGCCCGGCCGCTACTCGCTGGGGCACACGGGGATCCTGCGCTAGGCGGTCAGGTGGCGTTCAGGTCTCGCGCTGCATACTGGGGGGCCGTTCCCGATGCGAGTCCCGGCCTGACCCAACGCGGCGCGTCCGCCCCTCCTGCGACCCGCCCGGTCGCGGCTCGGCTGGTGGCTCCCCTGTTCGCCGCGGTCGGCGTCTGCCTGGCCGTCTGGACGGCGTACCTCGCCTATGACCTGCCGCCCAAGCATCTCGCGCGCAACTGGGACGTGGCGTGGGCCGGGTTCGACACGCTGCTGGTGGCGATGATGTTCCTGGTCGCCTACGGCACGATGCGATACCGCAGCTGGGTGCAGGGCGCCGCCAGTGCGACGGCCGCGCTGCTCCTGACCGACGCCTGGTTCGACGTGCTCACCGCGTCGCCGGGCAGCGACCGGCTGGAGGCGCTGCTGCTGACGTTCACGTCGGAGCTGCCGCTGGCCGTGATCTGCGCCTGGATCGCCCTGCGTGCCGACCGCGCCGCCCACGCCGCCGTCGAGAGCGAGGACCGGCCGTGACCGTCCGCCCGCTCGTCCAGGTGGAGCGCCACCCGCTCGGGCCGCGGGTCTGCGTGCTGGGCGTCCGGGTCCACGAGTGGCATCTCGGGGCGGCGCTGCTGTGCGCCGTGGGGGTGCTCGATCTGCTCGATCTGCTGAACGGCGGCCCGGTCGCGTACCTGCTCGCCTTCGCCGGGATCTGGGCGATCGTCAAGGACTGGCGCGACCTGACGCCGCACCTGCGCGACACGGCGGCGTGGCGGGTGGGGCTGCACCGTCCGCCCGGGCGCCTGCGGGCCGCCCGGCGCGCCGACTGGATCCCGCCGGCGGCGGCCGCAGCGGCGGCGTCGACCGCGCTCTGCTCGCTGGCGACGACGCTCTCGCCGGGCCTCGGCTGGCGGGGGCACGTGCTCGCGAGCCTGACCCCGGTGCGGACGGCGGCCGTGTTCCACGCCGCCGTGATCCCAGTCTCCTGGGCGCTACTGATCGCGGCCTACTCGCTGTGGCGCCGCCGCCGGCGCGCATGCGACGTCGCCGTAGTGCTGCTGGTGGTGCTCGGCGTGTTCAACCTGCTGGACGGCCCGGAGCTTGAGGAGGCGGCACTGTCCTGGGCCGCTGCGGGGATGCTCTGGTACGGGCGTGAGAGCTTCGTTGCCGAGCCGGGCACGATCCGCCTGCGGCTCTCGCTTTGGGCTGCCGGCGCCGCGGCGATGGCGACGCTGCTGTTCAGTACGCTGGCCGCGTGGTCGGCGGCGCCCGGCCGGCTTCCGGCGGGCGAGGTTCTGTGGACGAGCTGGGACATGCTGGTCTGGCGCGACCCGCCCGTGCCGTTCCAGGACGAGTTCCGGTTCGTCCCGCACGCCGTCGGCGTGCTCTCGCTGTTCGCGCTGATGGTCGTTGCATGGGCCGTGTTCCGGCCGCTGGCCTCGGCCCGGCCACTCCCAGACCCGGACGAGCGCGAGCAGGCCAGACGCCTTGTTGCCGCGTATGGCGACGATGCTCTCAGCTACTTCAAGCTGCGGTCGGACAAGCGCTACCTGTGGGGCGAGGAGGGCGAGGCGCTGATCGGCTACAGGGTCGAGAACCGGGTGCTGCTGGTGTCAGGCGACCCGGTCGGCCCGCCGGACGCCGTGCGCGGCCTGATGCGGGACGCCGTGCGGCTCGCCGACCGGCACGACCTGCGGTTCGCCGTCGTCGGCGCCAGCCAGGGGCTGCGCGACTGGGCCGTGGCCGAGGGACTGCGCTCGCTGTACATCGGCGACGAGGCGGTCGTCCCGACGAGCGGCTTCTCGCTCGAGGGGCGGGCGATGCGCAAGGTGCGGCAGTCGGTCGCGCGCCTCGAGCGGGCGGGGTACCGGACCGAGCTGGTCGCGATGTGCGAGGCGTCCGACGAGCTGCTGGGCGAGCTTGAGCACGTGTCGCTGGTGTGGCGGGGCGGGGCCGAGGAGCGGGGCTTCTCGATGGCCCTCGACGGCGTCGGCGGCCCGAATCAGGACGACACGGTGGTGGTCGTGACGCGAGGGCCGGACGACCGCGTCGCGGCGTTCATCCAGTTCGTCCCGCACCGGCAGGGATCGGCGATGTCGCTGGCGGCGATGCGCCGGCTGCCGGACACCCCCAACGGCCTGATGGAGTTCACCATAGTCCGGTCGATCGAGATGCTGGGCGGCGATGGGGTCGACGAGCTGTCGCTGAACTTCGTCGCGTTCGGGCGTCAGCTGCGCGACCCGGCGGGCGTCCTCGACCGTTCGCTGGGCTGGGTGCTGCGGATCGCCGACCGCTGGTTCCAGATCGAGCGGCTGCGCCGGTTCAGCGAGAAGTTCGGGCCGTCGTGGCGTCCCCGCTACCTGATCTTCCAGCATCCGACGGCGCTGCCCCGCTGCGCGCTGGCGGTGATGTGGGCCGAGGGCCAGGCGCCGCGGCCATCGCGGCCGCGGCCATCGCGGCCGGGCGACCGCAGCCGCGAGGCCGCCGGGGTCTGACCCCGCTCTGACCCCGCTTGGGCCACAAGTTCGCAACGACCTGCGCCGATTCTCCCCGTCTCTGTCCGCTCCTCGGCGTGTCCGCCGCGCTTCCCGGCGAATCACGCCGGTTCGTCGTGGCTCTCATCGCCCGGCGGGCCGATCGCGCACCGCCCCGCGCGAATCCGGCACGCAATCGTGACGCCCCGGGTCCCGGGTCAGAGCGGGGTCAGACCCCAGACGCCACGGTGCTGGTGATCCGCGCGCGTCTTGGCACACGTGGAGTACGGTGTGAGTGCGAGGTCGCACCTCCGGTTGTCTTCGTCGACTCGGGTAATCGACGCATGCTGGAGGTGAAGCCGTGGATCGACGCCTCGATCAGGATCCGGCCCCTGACATCGCCCGCCGCGGGCGCCACCGGCAAGCGCAGCGCAGGCGACATGGGCTGCGCACGGTGGTCGCCTCCGTCCTGATCGGCGGGCTCACACTGACCGGGATCGGGTGCGTCGCGATGGTCCTGTGGGTTGACGAGGTGAGCGCAGGGATCGACATCTCGACCATGCCCCAGCACCTGCCGGGGGTGAACAGCACCATCCTCGATGCCAACGGCAACCAGCTCGCGCGTGTCGCCTCCACGGAGAACCGGATCCCCGAGCCGGCGTCGCGGATCTCGCCGTGGCTGGTTCGCGCAACGATCGCGATCGAGGATCGCCGCTTCTACCAGCACGGGGGCGTCGACTACCAGGCGACGCTGCGCGCGCTGTGGGCCGACCTGACCGCCGGCCAGATCGTGCAGGGCGGATCGACGATCGAGCAGCAGCTGGCCAAGCTGCTGTACCTGAACGACTCGCAGACGGTGACGCGCAAGGTGCAGGAGGCGGTGATCGCGAACCAGATCGCCGACCGCTGGTCTCGCTCGAGGATCCTCACCACCTACCTGAACGTCGTGCCGTACGGCGGCGTCACCTACGGCTGCGAGGCAGCCGCGCGGCTGTACTTCGGTCGGCACTGCGCCGACCTGACACCGCTCCAGGCCGCCACCCTGGCCGGCCTGCCGCGATCGCCGACGGACTACAACCCGCTGGTACACCCGCGCGCGGCGATCGATCGCCGTAACGAGGTGTTGTCGGTCATGGCATCGAACGGAGACTTGACGCCGCGGTTCGCGACGCGGCTCAGCCGCAGGCCGCTCGGGCTCCACCAGCCCGGGCAGCAGGTCGTGCACCAGGCGTATTTCGTGCAGTACGCCGAGCAGCAGCTCCGCAAGCGGTTCGGCGAGCGCCGCCTGCAGCGGGGCGGCCTGGTCGTCTCGACGACGCTCGACCAGCGCCTACAGGCGGCAGCGGAGGGCGCCTTCGACAGCGTGCTGACGTCGCCCGACGACCCGGCAGCCGCGCTGGTGGCGATGGATCCGCGGACCGGCGCGCTGCTTGCCTTCGACGCCTCGACCAACCCCCGCGACGTGCACTTCGATCTGCCTTCCCAGGCTCACCGGCAGGCGGGCTCGGCGTTCAAGCCGTTCGCGTTACTCGCGGCGATGCTCGACGACCACATCGACCCGGAGACCACCGAGTACTCCGCCGCGGCGCCGTTCACGACGGTGCTGCCGAACTGCGACCCGATCTTCCCGTCGTGCACGTGGACCGTGAACAACGCCGAGCCTGGCGGGTCGGGCATGCTCAACCTCCACCAGGCGCTCGACGGATCGGTCAACGCCGTCTACGCGCGGCTGAGCATGGACATCGGCGCCGACCCGACCGTCGACATGGCCTACCGGCTGGGCATCCCGCGCTCCGACCGCCTGCCCCGGGTGCCGTCGATCGTGCTCGGCACCGGGCTGGTCACGCCGCTGGACATGACCTCGGCGTACGCGACGATCGCCGACGGCGGCGTCTACCACCGGCCGCTCGCCGTCACGCAGATCCGCAACGCCACCGGAAAGGTGCACGACGTCTCGCCGCCATCTGCCAACCCCGGTCGGCGGGCCATCCCGGCGTGGGCGGCGTCGGAGCTGACGTCGATCCTGCAGGACAACATCACCTGCCGGCTCGGCCTCTGCACGGGCGGCGGCGCGCAGCTGTCGCCTCCCCGGCCCGAGGCCGGCAAGACCGGCACGGTCGAGTCACACCTCGACGCCTGGTTCTGCGGCTACACGCCGTCGCTGGCGGCCTGCGTCTGGATGGGGTTCCCCCAGGGCGAGGAGTCGATGATCCCCGCTGTCGGCAGCGCCGAATCCTTCGGCGGCGGCTACCCGGCGACCATCTGGCGTCTGTTCATGGCCTCCGCGCTGGCGGCCGAGCCGCGGCGGTTCCCGCCGGCCGACTTCCCCAAGGTGACCGCCCCCGCCGGGTGGTACCGGCCCTGGGTGTCGCACGTCCGCAACTGAGTGCGTGTCCTTGGAAGGCGCCGCGCACGCCCGCCGTCTGGTGGACGGGGAAACAACGGATCACACGAGGTGGAGGGTTGACTCATGTGGAAACGGATCGTGGCAATTGGAGGGACTGCGGTGCTGCTGGCGGCCGTCGTCGGGCATGCGGCGTTCGCGTCGGGTGGGAGGACGAAGACGGCGGCGGTGTCTGCGCCGGCCGGGCCGCCTGCGACGGCGATCGTCAACCATGGCGCGAAGACGGCGGGCGGCTACTGGACGACGGCTCGCCTGGCGGCGGCGAAGCCGATCGACCGGGTGCGCACGGGACCGGTGCCGGAGTCGTTCGGCACGTCGGTGCTCGACTTCACGCGGTCGCGGATCACGCCGCAGACGGCCAACAAGCAGGCGCCGTACAAGGGCGTGGGCAAGCTGTTCTTCACCGAGCCGGGCGTCGGCGACTTCCAGTGCTCGGCGTCGATCATCGCGCAGCGGCTGATCGTCACCGCCGGCCACTGCATGTACGGCAGCGGCCACTACTTCACGAACTGGCAGTTCATCCCCGGGTACGACGGATCGCTGGGCACGCTGGCCAAGCAGCGGCCGTACGGCACCTGGAACTGGCAGGCGGCCGTCGTCCCGACCAACTACCAGACCACGTCGGGCACCGTCGTCAACGACTACGACTTCGGGATCATCGAGCTCGCCGATCAGAGCTTTAGCGGCAAGCTGAAGACGGTGCGGGGGAAGGTCGGCTTCAACTTCCAGACGGTGACCGGGCACCTCTACGACACAGCGGTGACGATGCTCGGCTATCCGTGCAACTTCGACTCGTGCAACATCATGCAGCGTGTCGACTCGAGCGATCACCGAGCGTCCGGGGTCGCATCGGGCACGAACGGCGACACCGCGTACGAGTACGGGTCGGATATGACCGGCGGCTCGTCCGGCGGCCCGTGGGTCGAGAACTTCGGCAACCCGGCGAGCGCGGCGCCGACCGGCGGCTTCGCCACGCGCAACGCGATCGTCGGCGTGACGTCGTACGGCTACACGGACCCGAACGTCAGGGTGCAGGGCGCGTCGCAGTTCAACGGCGACTTCAGCTCGATCCTGGCCATCATGTGCAACAACCGGGCGGGCAACTGCTGACCGGCGAGGAGAGCATGAGGGCGCCCCGAGCGGGGGGCGCCCTCACTGCTGTTCCGCCGAGCAGTCTACTGAATGTCGATTCAAGATTCAGAGGCGATCAGTCGATGATCAGGCATCGTCCGATAGCGAC
Source organism: uncultured Actinomycetes bacterium (assembly GCA_963720885.1). Lineage (GTDB taxonomy): Bacteria > Actinomycetota > Thermoleophilia > Gaiellales > JAICJC01 > DATLLN01. The sequence goes on from CAVRGW010000004.1 coordinate 393,095, forward strand.
TCGGGTCCTCATGCATCGAATCACCGCCCGCCTCACCTACGCGAACGTCATGTCGACGCTCGCACTCTGCCTCGCGCTGACGGGTTCGGCGGTCGCCGCCGGCGTTCCCGGCATGATCACCGGCCGCCAGATCGTCGACAACACTGTGCAGTCGCGCGACGTCAGGAACGGCAGCCTGGCAGCGGCCGATCTGAGCGCTGACGCCCGCCGACTGGTCACCGCACGGACGTCGCACGCGCCGATCACCGGCTACGAGTCGCTCGACCCGATCGTGTCGAAAACGCTGACCTACGGCGGGTTCTTCGTCGTCTTCACCCAGTTCCGCGCCACCAACACCGGCCCCAACGACGCGTACTTGAACTGCGGCTACCGCGTCAACGGCCTGACCGCGGGCGCCGCCGGCGTCCAGGCAGCGGCCGGGCATACCGAGACGGGCCTGTCGGTCACCGTCATCCACGGTCCCGGTCCGGCCAGACCGTCCAGTTCGCGTGCGACAACAACGGCTCGACCTGGAATCTGTCCGGGATCCGGTTCACGGCCTTCCGCCTGGGCACCGGCTGACGCTTCCAGCTCCCCCCGCGACCCGCCCGTCGCCGCGCATCCGGGCGCGCGGCGACGGGCGCTCGCGGAGCTGTGTCCACGTTCTCCCTACGGGCTCCAGATCTCGTCGATCGTCGATGCCGTCTGGGCTCCTGCGAGCAGCGGCACTCCGTAGCCTGTTTCCAGCGTTCGCAGCAGCCCGTAGTGGTTCGACGGAGCGTCGTAGATGCCGGCGTCGACGGTAGGTCCAGGGCCAGGAACACGACGTTGCCGCCGCCCGCGAACTGCTTCGAGTAACTCGGTCCCTTGTTCGACGTTCCCTCGTCGAACGTGATCAGGATCAGGGCGTCCGGATCGGCGTTCTGGATCAGCGGCACCTCCTGACGCAGGAACGCATCGAACTGCGCGATCCGGTTCCGCTGCGGCTGGCAGTTGTCGTGGCCATCCTCGCACTCGTTCGGCACGACGAGATTGAACTGAGCGGTCGTCCCGTCCAGCACCGTGCGGTTGAACGTGCTCATGTCGTTGGGGCGGACGGGGTTCGTCGGCCCGGTGGAGATGACGCGCTGGTTGCACTCTGGGCCGGGCGTCGCCGACCACTCGCCGGCGATCCCTTCGACGTTGTCGAAGAACAGCGCCGGATTGTGCTTGGCGGCGTAGTGGTCGAGGGTCTTTCGGCCGCCCGAGTTGGCCAGCGCGCACGGCGATGGCATCGACTCCATCCAGCTCCGCCAGGTCACACCCGCGCCGTCGAGTTGGTGGAACAGATTGTCCCAGTCCTCGTGACACTCCTCGGGCGACCCGTCGTCCTGGTGGCAGCCGGTGAACTGACCGGCCATCATCCCGACGTAGTTGGCCTCCGAGAAGTGCGTCAGCGCGAAGTAGTTGGTCAGCCAGGCGCCCTGCGGCTTCAGGCTGCCCGACAGGTACGGCGCATTGCTCTTGTTGACCTGCGTGATCTCGGTGTTCTCACCGACGATCAGGTAGACGTGCGGTGTCTGGCGAAGATCCGGCACCCCGCTTGCAGCGGCGGGAACCGATGACGCGCACAGCACCAGCAGGGCGACCAACGCCAGGTAACGCATGTAGACCTCCCACTCGAGATTCAGGCCGATCGAGTCATGTCTGCCGGTTCATCCAGATCGCGCCCGGCCCGCTGCTGAAGTTGACGCCCTCGCCGGCCACGGTCACGGCCTTGCCGGTGTTGGTGATCGCGATGCCGTCGTAGTCGCCGTAGCCCGACGTGAAGCCTGCGGCCGACTTGTAGGTGGCACCGGTCGTCGCGTCCGAGATGTCCGTCTCGGCGCCCCAAGTCTGGCCACCGTCGGTGCTGGCGCGGTAGTACACGTTCCACGCGCCTCCCCGCGCGTCCATCCAGGTCAGGCGGAAGTCACCGGCCGCGCCGCCGACCACCGCCGGGAAGCTCGCGTTGACCGAACCGTTGGCCAGCTGCGTGGTCGCTCCCCAGGTGGCCCCGCCGTCGGTCGACCGCCGCACCCACACGTGGCCGTTGCCGCCGACCGCGGTGGCGCCGGAGTACTCGAGCACTGCGGTGCCGCCTCTGTCGGCCGCGATCGTCGTCGTCGACGACGTGCGGAAGTCGCTCCCGGTGAACACGTGATCGACGACGTTCCGCGTCCAGCTGCCGCCGTTGTTGGTGCTCCGCCAGACCTCGATGTCGACCGGCCCGGAGCTCTGCGCCGAGCCGCCCGGGTACTTCGAGTCGGCCAGGATTGCGGTGCCGTTGGGCAGCACGGCGAGCCCGTTCGGGTACCGGTACACGCTCGAGTCGGAGTTCAGCGTGGCCGGCCGAGACCACGTCTGGCCACCGTTGTGCGACGACGACATCAGCAACACGCTCCGGCTCTCCCAGGCGACGTAGATGTCGTTGCCGTTCGCGCTCGCGCCCATCCAGGGCTTGTCCGACCAGCTGTTCGTCGACAGCGTCACCGGCGTCGTGAACGTCGCGCCGTGGTCGGTGCTCCTGGCGAACACGATCTGGTTGTAGTTCATCCAGGTCGCCAGCACCGTCCCCGCCGACGTCACCGCGACCACCGGATCCCACTGGCCGCTGACCTTGGTGCATGCGCACAGCGGGTGCTCACCGCCCCAGTTCGCCCCGCCGTCGCCCGAGACGCGGATCATCATCTGCGGGTTCGGACACGAGCTCTTCGGACAGGACACGCCGTAGCGGTTGTAGACCGCATAGACGTACGGCGCGGTCGGATCCGCCGCGACATGCGGCTCCCACGTGTCCTCGACGGCCAGCTTCGCCTCGCCGGCCCAGCCGGCCGCGGCAGCCGTCGCGAACACCTTCACGGCGTTCCGCTGTTCGTACCCGGGGCGCGACGCCACATGCGCCTCGGCGTCCCTGTCGGGATCGCCGGCACCCTCGTGCTCCTCGCCTCGCGACGTCATCGCCACGGCGCCAGCCGCAGCCGCCAGCACGAGCACAGACAGCAGCACCACCCATCGCAATCCGCTCATTGCTTCCCTCCGTGGTGAGTTGGGACTACATCACCACCGGGCGACGCCGCTGTCAAGCCAGGCATCGTGCGAGGCTTGTCCGCGGTTTCCGGAGATGACAGGATGGCGCTCGAACGTGGGAGGTGCAGTGGCGCGTTACTCCGGACCGGCGCTCGATCGACCGGCCGTCCTGTGCGATCTGCTCGAGGCGGGGCTGTCGGCCGACCCCGACGCCGATGCGCTGATCTGCGCGGAGTTCACGTGGTCGTGGCGAACGCTCGACCGGGTGACCCGGCGGCTCGCGCAGAGCTATCTCGAGCTCGGCCTGCGTCCCGGCGACCGCTTCGCGTCGCTGATGCCGAACCGGCCGCGGCTGATCGCCCACTACATCGCCTGCTTCCGAGCCGGGCTGGTGGCAACGCCGCTGCAACTACCGCTACACGATCGCCGAGATCGACCATGCGCTCGAGGTGAGCGGCGCCCGGGCGATGCTCGTGCACGCAGAGCGGGAGCCTGATCTGGCCGCGAGCGACGCCGCCGGGCGGCTGCCGATCGGGCTGATCGGATATCCCGGCCCGAGTCGCGACGGGGTCTCGCTCGACGAGCTGATGGAGGGCGAGCCGACCGCCGCCGAGCTGCCCCGGCCGGACGCGTCACACCCGGCCGTGATCTTCTTCACCTCCGGTAGCACCGGGCCGCCCAAGGGCGTGACGCATACCCACCAGACGGTCGGCTGGATGCTGGCGATCGCGGCCGCCGGCCTCGAGCTGGACGCCAGCGACCGGCTGCTTGCCGGCTCCTCGCTGTCGCACGTCGGCGCGTTCTACGTTTCCTTCGGGGCGCTCAGTGTCGGCGCCTGCACCGTGGTCGCCCGCAGCTTCGACGGCGATGAGCTGCTGCCGCTGCTGCGCGAGGGCCGGCCGACCGTGTTGTCGATGCTGCCATCAGCACTCTTCGCACTCACGCGGGACCACGGCGCCCGGAGCCAGGACTTCGCCTCGCTGCGGCTCTGCCGGGCCGCCGGCGACTGCGTGTCGGCCGAGCTGGAGCGCGAGTTCACGGAGCTGACCGGCCTGGTGATCGACGAGGCGTACGGGCTCACCGAGGTCGGGCTGGCGTCGGTCAGCCCGCCGTCCGCGGAGATTCGCGCGGGCTCGCTGGGCAAACCGGTGCCCGGGGTGACGGTGGAGATCCGTGGCGATCACGGCCACGCGGTCGCCCCGGGCGAGCAGGGCCGGCTCTGGATCCGCACGCCGTCCGCGACTGTTGGCTATTGGGACAACGAACACGCAACCGCGGAGGTGTTCCGCGATGGCTGGCTCGACTCAGGGGATGTGATGCGCGCCGACGAGGACGAGTACCTGTACTTCTGCGGTCGGTCCAAGCAGATCATCGTCCACGACGGCTCCAACATCACGCCGCAGGTGGTCGAGGGCGCGCTGCTCGAGCACCCGTGCATCGGGAGCGCGGGGGTGGTCGGGATCCACGACCTGGTGCACGGCGAGAACGTGCGCGCGTACGTCACGCTGCGCGAGGGCGCCGCGCGACCGGCGGATCAGGAGCTGATCCAGTTCGCGCGCGAACGAGTCGGGTACAAGGCGCCGGAGGAGATCGTGGTGCTCGACGAGATGCCGCGCACGGCCAGCGGCAAGGTCGACCGGACGCGGCTCAAGCGGATGGCCGAGCCTCACCGCCGCGTCGGTTCGTGACGCCGGCCCCGGCGCACCCGGAGCCGTCGGCGGCCGGCAACCGCTACCCTCGCTGACCACATGGAACACATCGAGCTGACCAGCACTGAGATGGAACGCCTCCAGGCGGAGCTCGCCGAGCTCGAAGGTCCGAAGCGCCGGGAGATCGTCGAGGCGATCGCGGTCGCGCGCGGCCACGGGGACCTGTCGGAGAACTTCGAGTACCACGCCGCCAAGAACGAGCAGGGGCTGCTGGAGCGGCAGATCACGATCCTGCGCGACAAGATCGAGAGCGCGACCGTCGTCGACGCGGCCGAGGGCGGAGACAAGATCGGCATCGGCTCCCGGGTGGTCGTCGAGAGCGACACCGGCGATCGCTCCGAGGTCACCATCTCGAACGCCGGCGGCGAGGGAGCTGTCTCGCCGGAGTCGCCGCTGGGGCGTGCGCTGTACGGCGCCTCCCGGGGGGATCAGGTGAAGGTCAACGCCCCCGCGGCGACCTGGACGGCCCGCGTCATCTCCGTGTCCTGACCGGCGGCGCCGGCCCGAGCCGCTTCTCCCACGTCAGCAGCGTGTCGTCCACCTCGAGCGGGCCGGTGCGAAGCATGACGGTGCCCAGCACCCGCCTCGGGGTGACGCCGGCGTCGGCGTAGCCGAGCCCGCGGTACAGCGCCTGAGCGGCCTCGTCCCCGGCGCTGACCTCGAGCCTGAGCAAGCGGAAGCCGCGCTCGGCGGCGGCCCGCTCGGCCGCGGCCGTGAGCGCCGAGGCGACTCCGCGGCGGCGATGCTCGGGCCGGACCGACACGTCCTGGAGCTCGGGCGGATCCGTCAGCGCGAGGTGGGCGTGGCCAAGCGGCTCCTCGCTGCGCCATGCCACCAGGTAGAAGCCATCCCCCTGGTGCAGCCGCGACAAGCCCAGCACGGCGACGACGCGGTCGACCTCATCTGGCTCCAGCACCCGGATCTCGGTGGTCACCGAGCAAGCGTCCTCCAGAACCTTCCGGAGTGCAAATCGCCCGGTCGGCCGATCTCCGCTACACTCGACGGGTCATTAGAACGCTCGTTCGGTTGCGCATCACGCACTTCCCTACCCGTTCGTGAAAGTCTGTAAGGAGGTGCAACATGGCAACTGGAACCGTTAAGTGGTTCAACGACGCGAAGGGCTACGGCTTCATCGCCCCCGACGACGGATCGAAGGATCTGTTCGTTCACCACTCCTCGATCTCCGGCGACGGCTTCAAGTCGCTCGTCGAGGGCTCGAAGGTGGAGTTCGAGTCCCGCGAGGGACAGAAGGGCCCCGAGGCGACCAACGTCGTCGCCGTCGCGTAGTCGGCTCAACGTCGCCTGAGCGGCGCGCGGGATCATCGCCCGCGCGCCGCTCGGCGTCGCTCATTCCCCCCGAGACTGCGTTGGGGCCTAGGCTCCCGCGGTCAGTCCGGCCACGTCGGCGCATCCCCATGCGCCCGGGCCGACGTCAGCCAGTACCCGGCGGCCGACATTGATCTGCTGAACCCGGCTGGCCTGGTAGGCGTGCTCGGGGTAGCCGCTGGGCCGGTAGGTCGCCCAGGTGCCGTGGTAGAAGCCGATGCCGCCCTCGAAGGTGGGGTTGCCGTACTGCGCCCCCCAGCTCCAGTTGCCCTGGGTCTCGCACTGCGCGAGCCGGTCCCACACGCCATAGCCGTAGAGGCGATGGTATGTCCGGTAGGTGACACGGAGGCGGTGCTGCCAACCGTGCAGGATGGCGAGCCGGGTCGAGTACTTCGACGCGTGCTCCGCGGCGTAGCCGTAGCGCAGCTTGGGCCGCAGCATCAGTGCCAGGTAGTTGTTCGTCCGTCGGAACAGGACGTGCACCTTGTCCACGATCGGGCCGTGGTAGGTGGTCGTTGATGGAGTGGTTGTCTGCTGGTCATCGGCGCTCGCGCTGGCGGTGGTACCGGCCCAGAGCGAGAGCGTCAGGATTGCGGTAATCGCGATGGTGCGTCGAACTGCTATCTCTCCTCGAGGAGCGTCCCCCCGCACGGTGCGAGGGCTGAACGACCGCGCATCGCCGCCACGCAGGATCTGCGTGGGTGGCGACGGCGAGGTCAGGACGGCTGGAGCGGGCCGGGCGGTATATGTCAGCTCAGGTGCGCTGCGAAGCCCGGCGCTTTCGTCCTGGTCGGGAACCCTAGGCGAGGTCGCCGCGCAACCTGTCCAGTTCCCCGTGGGTGCTCCAACGTGCCGCCAAGACGGGCGGCTCGACAGACCATAGCGTATGGGCTATATTCGGATCGTGCAGTGGATGCCCCGAACGACGTGGCGGACGGCTCGGTTTCCGGTCTCTGATGGCGGTGATCGCAGGGCTTGCCGGATGCGGCGATTCCCCAGTCACCAGTGGTTCAGCGACGCTGCCGGTGCCGGCGGACGAGGCGGCTCTGGCGGTCATCGCGCAGGTCCCGGGCCGCACCTCCCTGGGCCTGGCCGGGCTGGACGGGCGCCTCTCGCCGGTTGCGCTGCGAGGGCCGTTTCGGCAGGTTGGCGAGCCGGCGTGGTCTCCGGATGGCCGGCGGCTGGTGTTCACCGGTGTAATCGCACAGCGGCACGGCGACCGCTTCGTGTATTCGGCCACCGATCTGTTCGCGGTGTCGACCGACGGCCATGACGTGACGCGCCTGACCAGCGGCGGGAACGCGATGTCCGCGGCCGTGTCGCCGGACGGCCGCTGGATCGCGTTCGTCCGCCATCCCCACCTGGGCCAACGGCCGTTCACGTCGACGCTCTGGCTGATGCGAGCCGACGGCGGCGACCAGCACCGGATCTTCGCTGACGCCGACGGTCGCACCGACGGCCTTCCGGGCTGGTCGCCCGACGGCACACGCATCACGTTCACCCGCTGCAACCTGTCCGACGACCTGCGGCTCCAGCTCGTCCCTTGCGCGGTGTGGACGGTCGCTCCGAACGGCAGCGGCGCCGCGCGCCGTGCGGATCACGCGTTCGGCTCGGCCTGGTCGCCCGACGGCTCGTGGATCGCCTACTCCACGGACATCGACACCAACGGAGAGCTGCGAACCGGCGAGGACGAGAGCGCCTACGCTGCCGAGCTCTACCTGATGCATCCGGACGGATCGGCGAAGACCCGGCTCACACGTACCGGGACGGTCGGGGAGGCGTCGCCGTCGTGGTCACCCGACGGCGCGTGGATCACCTACGCGCGCACCGGCCCCGAGGATTTCACCAACAGCGTCTTCGTGATGCGAAGCGACGGCACCTGCCAGACCGCCGTGCTGCTGACGGCGGGCAGACGGAGCTATTCCGCGCCCGCCTGGCGGCCGCACACCGGGAGCTTCAGGCCGCCGACCTGCTGACCACCCACGTCAATCGGCCTTGTCCCAGCCGTCCTCCCCCTCCAACCACGGCACCGCGGTGCTGCGCTTGAAGACCAGGCCGTCCGTCTCGTCGACGTACACGCCGATTTTGTCGCTGTCCGGATAGACCGAGACCCCGAGCCCTCGTGCGTTGGAGAACATCAACGTCCGTGCCGGCGTCTCGCTCCGGTTCATCACCTTGTGCGCCCCGTCCGGCCCGGGCGGGAAGCGGACGAGGGTTCCCCGCTCCAGGGTGTGCTCGCCATCGGGAGCGCGCACCACGATCGTGCCGTCCAGGACGAGCAGCCATTCCTCGTCGTACTCGTAGTGGTAGGGGCAGGAGCTCTCGCCGGGCGCCAGGTCGTAGATGAACATCAGGCTCGCCGTCGATCCGACCGCATGGCCCACGTCGATTCGGCCCTCGAGGTTCTCGGCGCTGAGGAGGTTGAGCGTGTCCACGAACGCAGTATCCCACCGGACGCGCGACGCCTCAGTCCGGAGATCCCGGCAGCTCCATGAGCCGGTGCGCCTCGATCGGTCCGGTCTTGCCCTTGAGCGCCTGATCGGGCAGCCGGTCGAGCACGGTCCCCGACGGCAATCGCCGGGCGGTCTCCTCGCCGATCACCACCTGGCCCGGGCGAGCGACCGACTCGAGACGAGCAGCCAGGTTGACCGCGTCGCCGATCACGCCGTGCGTCCGGTGGCCACGGTCGGCGCCGAGCAGACCGACGTAGACCTGTCCGCTGTTCACGCCGACCCGCAGCTGTGGCCAGTCGGGATGCTCGTCCAGCAGCTCCGCCGCGGCGGACTGGAGCCGGAGCCCCGCCCGGGAGGCGAGCGCCGCGTGGTCCGGCTGGTCGCCGTGCAGGTTGTACACGGACATGATCGCGTCGCCGATCAGCTTGTCGATCTCGCCACCCGATTCGCGGATCAGCGGGATCAGCCGTCCGAAGTAGGTGTTCAGCATCAGCGCCACATCGGTGGGATCGTGCCGCTCCGAGTAGCTCGTGAAGCCGGCGAGATCACCGAGCAGGACGCTGACGTCCTGCGATCCGCCGACCGTGTCGTCGAGATACAGCGAGCTGAATCGCTCCTGATGCCATTCGCGCCGCGCGGCGACGGCGATCACCGCGAACGCGAGCCCCATCAGGATGTGCCACTCCCACCATGAGACCTTCCAGCTGCGGGCGAACGCGATCACGACCATCGCCTCCGCGAGCAACGCGAAGGCCAGCGCCACGAACAGCGGGAAGGCCACACGGCGACGGCGGTACAGCCGGGCGTACCCGACCGCGGCGGCCGAGTAGCCGATCACGCCGATCACGGCCAGCGAGACTTGCCAGCCGTCGAGCTGATCCGGTCCCAGGGGGCCGTCGAGCGGTGGAAGCTCGGCGAGCGAGATCAGTGCCCAGCCCGCCATCGCCGCCAGGACGGCCGTCAGCAGCCACCCGGCGCGGGCGGCGATCCGGTGAGCGGCCGGTGGCCCGAACTCGACGACTGAGGTCGCGGCGATCAGACCGGCCGACGCGAGGCCGACGGGCGTGGCGAGCTCGAACCCGGCGTTGGGTCCCAGGAGCACGCCGGGCGTTGCGAGCGCATGGAGTCCCAGGAAGCCTGCGGCGGTGGTGCAGGCGATCGCGACGAGCACGGTGCGCGAGTCGCGACGCCGCCGGGCGGCGGCGCCGACCATTGCGCCGAGCCCAACACACACCGCCGCGGTCAGCAGGACGAGCCAGAAGTGGGCCGGGTGGTTCTCCCAGCCCGCGTCCGCGGACGGCGCCAGCAGCAGCAGGGCGAGCAGCACGAGCGGGGCGGCCACCACCACAGCCGCCCTCAGGCGTGGGAGCGACGCCGCGGATCCGATCGGATTCTGAGCCGCGCTCATCACCCGATCTTAGGACAGTGCGGGTCGACTCCCGGGCTCCCGCGATCAGGGTCGGAGCCCCCCGCCGGGGTATGGCGAACTCGGCAGGTGTGGCCGATGCTGAGTACCGAGGCTCCTTACGCCTCCAGAGGAGGTGAATCCCCTTGATCGAGTCCCCGACCGATACGTTCGCCGAGAGCCACGACGAAAGTGGCCAGACGATGGCTGAGTACGCCGTCGTGCTCGGCGTGATCGTCGTCGCCGTCGTCGCCGCTCTGACATTGCTGTCCGGCACGATCTCAGACGTCCTTGCGAGCGTCTCCTCGTCGATGTAGCTGATAGGCGTTTTCCGAGCGATCCTCCGTCCAGCCGGGCGGGGGATCGCTCCGCTTGTCCGGAGCGCTTCGAGGCGGCCGGCTGAGGGACCGGTTGTATCCCGCGCCTCCTCGCTATACCATGGGTGCTATGAGAGGCGCTCGTGGTGGAGTGGTGCTGATGTCGGCCGTGGCGTCGCTGCTCGTCTGCGCTGCCTGTGGGCCGTTCGGGAGCCAGGAAGGCAGCGATCTCGTCGACGGCGCGGATCGGGTGTACCGGGCGTTGCCGACGTATCCGGGTGCCGAGCAGCAGCGGCACGACACCAGCACGGGCACCGAGGATGAGAGCGGTCCGGTGACCAGCGGCACGACGCTCTACGTCTTTCGGCTGCCGCGCGGCGCGTCGGTCGCCGATGTCGAACGCTTCTACCGCGACCGGCTCGTGGCACGTGGGTGGCGGCTCAGCGACCGCCTTCCTGGTCTGCCCGACCATCAGGCGGGGCCGGTGCTCAACTTCGATCGCGGACGCGACCGGGTGTCGATCAACCTCGAAGGCGGGTACGACCGCCAGCTCGAGGTGGCCGTGACCGAGACGACAACCTCGCCGCATGGCGTTTCGGGCGCGGTCGATAACTGAGGCGGACGTGCCCGACATCGTCGCGTTGCAGCAGGCCTGGGACCGGCGCTGGTTCGGGGCGGTCGAGCACGACGAGGCGGAGGTGCGTGAGTCGCTGGCCGGCGTGCTTCGATCGGCGCGGCGGGGTCACGTGCTGCTGGATGCCGACCGGATGGTCGCCGCAGCATGGTGGCGGTCAGATGACACGACCCTGCTCGTTCACCCCGACGCCGACGCGGCGCCGGCGTACGACCAGCTGCTGACCTGGCTCGCCCGCCGCGGGGCGATGCACCTGGAGGCGCTGGAACGCGATGAACTGCTGCGGGACGCGCTCGGACGCCACGGGTGGGGGTACGTCCGCTCGCAGTTCGAACTCATCCGGCGAGCGTCCCCGCTCCCTCCCGCGCGCTGGCCAGACGGCGTCACCACCACGCCGATGGGCGATCACGCGCGCGCCGCGTATCGCGTGATCTACGACGAGTCGGGCTGGACCGACGTCCCCGGACAGGGCCGGCGCGAGTTCGATGAGTGGCACCGGCTGTTCGTGGTCGGGACGGAGTCGGAGCAACAGGTGCTGGCCTGGCGGGCGGAACGGCTCGTGGGCGTGGCGCTCGGGAAGACGTTCTCCGACGGCACGGGATGGGTCTCGCAGGTCGCGGTGGCGCGCGACCAGCAGGGGCGAGGAATCGGCAGCGCGCTTCTGACGGAGGCGTTCCGACGGCGGCTGGGTGCCGGGGCCACCCAGATCGGGCTCGGCGTCTCCGCCGCGAACCCGCACGCCCTTCGGCTCTACCAGCGGCTCGGCCTCGAGATCGACCGCGAGTGGATGGCGTATCGGCCGGTCGACTGAGCCAGCGCCAGCCGGAGATACGCTGCATGGATGAGGCGGACCGGTGGCTGATGCGGTGCGGATGAACGCGCGGATGGCGGCGCTCGGCCCACCCTCGATCGGCGCACCGGCTGACGGCATCGAGCTGGATCCCCGACTGGCGGCGATCCTGGCCGACGGCTTCCTCGAGCTCGGCGACTGTGTGGTGCTGGCACACGAGGCCGGGTCGGTGGCGGCCGCGCCCATCGACTCCTATCCCGATGCGACCGGGTTCGAGGCGTTCATCAACCACATGCACCTCGAGGACGAGCTCGAGCTGCTCGCCGCCGATCCAACGGTCCTGGCGCAGGCCGGACGCTACGCGACGGAGCTCGCCGACCGGCTGGAGCGCGCGTTCCCCGGCGAGACGTTCGTGCTCATCATCGGGCTGGGGGACTCGTGCACGGTGCGGTGCCACAAGCTGCGGTCCGGCGAGAGCTGGATCGCCGACGACCTGGAGGGCTACGAGAACGAGGCCGTGATGGTCGTCCAGATCCCCTCATGAGCCGAGCTCGCCAGGTGCTATTCATCCAGGGCGGCGGCGCGGGCGCGCATGATCAGTGGGATGTCAGGCTGGTCGACGATCTGCAGCGGGCATTGGGCGAGCGGTACGAGGTGCGCTATCCGCGGGTGCCATTCGGTGGGCGGCACGATCGTGATCCACGCGCTCGCAGAGCAGCCGCCGGAGATGGAGCTCGGGGCGATCGTGCTGGTCGCCACCCCGTTCGTCGGTGCGGGCGGCTGGCCCGGCGACTGCCCGAGATCCAGCCGCGTCAGCTCGACGTGGCCTGCTCGCGCACGACCTCCGCCGGGGCCTTGTCATCGCGCAAGCCGAGGAAGCGGGCCTGCCGCAGCCGCCCCTCCGTCGTCCACTCGGCGAACCCGATTTGCGCCACCAGCTTGGGGCGCACCCAGTGGGCGCCGGACGGGATCGACCGGGCGTCGGCGAACGGCGAGTCATCCGTTTCGAGCTTGCGCAACATGCCGCCGATCTCGACCAGGCGCGCGGCGCTGTAGCCGGTGCCGACCTTCCCCGCGTACCTCAGCCGGCCATCGTCGTAGTAGCCGACGAGCAGGGCTCCGAAGTCGGTCCGGCTGCCCGCCGGTTCCGTGTAGCCGCCGATCACGAACTCCTGCTCGAGGACGCACTTGAGCTTGAGCCAGTCGCGGGAGCGCCCGGGCGCGTAGCGCGCGTCCGCGCGCTTGGCGATCAGCCCCTCCCACCCGCAACCGCAGGCCTTGGCGAACCGGCGCTCGGAATCGGCGCGCCACGCCTCGCTGATCTGGAGATTCACCGCCGGGGCGATGTCCTGTTCGAGTCGGGCACGCCGCTCGACCAGCGGCTGTGCGGTGAGATCGTCCCCGCCTGCCTCCAGGAGGTCGAAGACGCAATAGACGGCGGGGAACGCCTCGACCAGTGCGCGGGAAGGGCGGGTGGCCCCAAGCCGCTGTTGGAGGCGGCTGAACGAGGTCTGGTCGCCATCGAAAACGACGACCTCGCCGTCCAGCAGGAACCGGTCGAGCCGCTGTGCATCCAGCGCCGCGCGGACGTCGGGATAGGTGCTCGTCAGATCCTTGCCCGTCCGCGATTCGAGCCGCACCGCGTCGCCGTCCCTCCGGGCAACGCAGCGCTCTCCGTCGAACTTGCGCTCCAGCAGCCAATCATCGCCGAAGTCGCGGCGGTCGGTCAGCGTGGCCAGCATCAACTCGATCGGCATGCGGACTCCTCGCTCAACCGTACGCCAGGTAGTGGCGCTGCGTCGCGATGTGGTCGGCCAGGTATCTGGCGTCGTGCCAGACGCCCCAGATGAAGCTCGACCCCCGCCGCGACAGCCACGGCAGGCCCAGGAAGTAGACGCCGGGCTCGGACGACACGCCGCGCCGGTGCCGTGGCCGGCCCCGCTCGTCGAAGGTGTCCACCTGCAGCCAGCCGTAGTCGACCGCGAAGCCGGTCGCCCAGATGATGGACGTCACACCGGCCCCGGCCAGGTCGAGCTCGAGCAGCGGATCGGTGAGGCAGGCCGGAGATCGGGCCGATCTGTCGCGCCTCCGGCTCGGCCGGGAGGTCGAGCCCGTTCCGCGCGACGAAGGCGTCGGCCTCGTCCAGCAGGGACAGGTAGTTGGCGTCCCCGCTGGCGATGTTGTCGGCCAGGTCTGGCGCGAACCGCATGACCCCGTCGGCGTAGGAGGCGGTGCGTCCGAGAAGCATCATGCCGCGGCCGGCGAGCTCCCGGAAGTCGACGGTGTTGCCGCCGTTTGCTCCGCTGACAGCGATGGTGACGTGGTCGGCGCCCGACGGCGGCGTTTCGGCATCCCACTTGCCGAGCACTCCCAGCCACCACACGAAGTCGCGGCCGCGATAGCGCCGCGGCGGCCGGTCGTGGGGGCCGATCGAGAGGAACACGCTTGCGGCCCGCACGCAGCAGCTCGTCGGCGATCTGCGTTCCCGATGACCCGGCTCCGACCACCAGCACCGCGCCGTCCGGCAGCTGCCCGGGGTTGCGGTACCCGGTCGAGTGGAGCTGCACCAGCTCGGCCTCCTCGGGAACGATCGGCCGGGATCACCGGGCGCTGGAACGGGCCGGTCGCGGCGACCACGAACGTGGCGTCGATCGTGCCCGCCGACGTCTCGGCGCGGAAGCCGGGCCGGCCGGCTGCCCTGCGGACGGACAGCACTTCGACGCCGCAGCGGATCGGCGCCGCGATCTTCTCGGCGTACTCGGCGAAGTACTCGGCGACCCGGTCCTTCGAGGGGAAGTCGTCCGGGCCGACGTCGGAGAACTCGAGTCCGGGGAACCGGTCGTGCCAGGCCGGGCCGTTGGCGACCAGGGAGTCCCACCGCTCGGATGCGCCAGCGTTCGGCGATCCGGTGCCGCTCGAGCACGAGGTGCGGGACGCCGGCGCCGCTCAGGTGCTCGCTCATGGCCAGGCCGGCCTGGCCGCCGCCGACCACCAGCGCCTCGACGCGCTCGGCCGACGCCGTCATGGTCCCACCTCGCTCGGGGCGACGATGGTCGACACCTCGCGCGTCCAGTCCGCGGCCAGCGCCGTGACCTCGCGGCGGAACGGCGTCGAGTCGTCGGGCGGCACCGGGCCGTCGAGCTCCTCCGCGTAGCGATGTCCGTCCCACACGGCGGCGGCGATCGTGCCGGGACACCAGCAGTCGCCCACCGCGGTGACGGTGCGGATGCCGGTCGCATCCCACTCGGCTCGCCGCTCCAGGAGCTCGAGGTAGAGGTGCTGCTCGGGCAGCCGGGCGGTGGCGAACACCGCGGCGTCGCAGGCGATATCACGCTCGGCACCGGTGAACGTGCAGGCGGTGGCCACGCCTCCGGGGATGGTCGCCGTCACCGCGCGCGACGTCTCGAGGGTCACGTCGAGCTCGAGCAAGCGCCGCTGGATGCGGTGCTGCTCCATGGTCGCGTTCGTCCAGATCGATACGCCGATCGCCGGAGTGACCAGGGTCACCTGCCGCCCCTCGCGGCGAAGCAGTTCGCAGAGCACGCCGCCCATGTAGTAATGGTCGTCGTCGAACACGACGATCCGCTCCCCCTCGGGAAGCGTGCCCCGCATCAGGTCGTCCGGCGTCAGTACCGGCAGAGCCGGGTCGACAGGTATCGGGTGCGTGTGGAACCGGCCCACGCCGTCGGCCCGCCAGCGCGCACCCGTGGCGACCGCGACGTGCGCGAACTCGTAGCGCAGAACCTCGTCGGCGGTGACAACGCTGCCTGGCGCCTGCTCGACGCTCACCAGCCGCTGCAGCTGGCCCATTCGGTAGTCGACGACCCGGATCCAGGCCGCCAGGCCGGGAAGCCGCGCCTCCAGGGCGACCCGACCGCCGAAGTCATCGGCCGCCTCGGCCAGCACCACCTCGTAGCCGCGCTTGCCCAGCGACTGTGCGGCCTCGAGCCCGGCCGGGCCGCCGCCGACCACCAGCACGCTGGCCTCGCTGCCCCGCGGCTGCATCCGCTCCGGATGCCAGCCGCGTCGCCACTCCTCGCCCATGCTCGGGTTCTGTGTGCAGCGGATCGGCGACATGGTGAAGTCGCCGGCGACGCAGATGTTGCAGCCGATGCACTCGCGGATCTCCTCCAGCCGGCCCTCGGCGATCTTCCTGGGGAGGAAGGGATCGGCGATCGACGGCCGGGCCGCCCCGATCATGTCGAGCACGCCGGTTCGGATCATCCGCACCATCGTGTCCGGCGAGGTGAACCGGCCGACGCCGACCACCGGCTTGGTCGTCAGCTGCTTGAGCCCGCGGACGTACTCCTCCTGGTCGCCCTCGCCGGAGAACCGTGAGGTGACCGAGTCGTCCTCCCACGACCCCAGCACGAAGTCCCACAGGTCGGGCAGCTCGCCCAGGGTGCCGACGACGTCCTCGATGTCCTCGCGGGTGATGCCGTCGTCGCCGAGCAACTCGTGCACCGTGATGCGGCACGCCACTGCGGCGCGTCCGTCCGCCTCCTCGCGGGTGTCCTCGAGGATCTCCCGCAGCAGTCGCATGCGATTCGCGGCCGACCCGCCGTAACCGTCGGTGCGATCGTTGTAGCGGCGGGACAGGAAGTGGTGGATCCCGCCGAGCGCATGGCCGGCGTACACGTAGACGATGTCGTATCCGGCGCGCAGCGAGCGCCGCACGGCGGCCCGGTGCCACCTGCGCAGGTCGGCGATGTCCTGGAGGTCCATCCGGCGGGCCTGGACGGGGTCGACGGTGAACGTCGCCACCGGCAGGTGCGCCGGTCCCATCGGCGGCACCCTGCTGTACAGGTTGGGGCCGTTCATGCCGTTGTAGCAGAGCTCGATGCCGGCCAGCGCGCCGCCCTCGTGGATGCTCTCGGCGATCCGCGCCGCGGCGGGCAGGTCGGCGTCATCCCACAGCCGCAGCTCGATGAAGGGCGTGATCTCCGACGTGTGGTGGATCTCCGCCTGCTCGGTGCAGATCACCGCCCAGCCGCCCTCGGCCTTGATGCCGCGCATCGCCGCGTGCGCGCTCACATCCCGATACCCCATGCCGTTGCAGTGCGGCACCTGGAAGAAGCGATTACGCGCCACCACCGGGCCCGATCGGCACCGGCTCCAGCAGCACGTCGAACCGCGGGTCGTACATCGTCACCTCTCCTCGGTCAGCGGATCGCCCATCGCCCGCGCGACGGCGGATTGCACCATGTCCATGGCATGACGGCGGTCGAGCAGCCCATGCAGGAGCGGCGGCCCAAGGCCGTCGACCAACGCGGTCAACTCGTCCGCCGTCTCCTCGTGCTCGGGGCCGAGAGCGCCGCGAAGCTCGTCGATCCACC
Organism: uncultured Actinomycetes bacterium; assembly: GCA_963720885.1. Taxonomy (GTDB): domain Bacteria; phylum Actinomycetota; class Thermoleophilia; order Gaiellales; family JAICJC01; genus DATLLN01. The sequence continues at coordinate 410,092 of CAVRGW010000004.1, forward strand.
GGGTGTACCGGTCACGGACCTCGCGCGCGAGGTCGGCGTCGTACAGCGCGGCCGGCCAGGCCTGGCACCACAGGATCCAGCTCGCACGGGGCTCGTCATCGACCTCGAGCAGCGAGGTCAGCAGCCCGGCGGCCCGGTCGCGGCCGGTCAAGCCGGCGATGCGATCGGCGATCCATGCAGCGGTGCGTGCGTCGGCGAACACGAACGTCTCGCGCACAAGGTCGGACCGGGAGGGGAAGTAGTAGGAGACCAGCGCAGGGGACACACCCGCCTCCACGGCCACGTCGGAGATCCGCGTACGGTCAAGCCCTCGCTCGCACATCACGCGGGTGGAGGCGGCCAGGATCGTCGCCGTCACGCCGTCCGCGTCCCGACCGGGTACCGGCCGACGGTTCCCCCAATGCCGCCCCGCGGTGCGAGTGGTGGTAGCTGTTTGGTTCACCAACCAAACATACCAGACCGAGAATCAGATCGCCATATCGTCCCGGTGCTGTTCGTAGATTTCGGTTACACGGCGGGCGACATGGCGCCACGAGTAGTTCTCGCGAGCGTGCCGAAGGGCGTTGTGGCCGCGCCTGGTGCGTTCTTCCGCGTCGTTCAGGGCGGTGACCATCGCGTCGGCGAGGGCCGTTTCGTCGTCGGGCGGGACGAGCCAGCCGTCGGGCTCGCCCGGGGTGGTGTTGATGAAGCTGGGCGGGCCGCCGCTGAGCGTACCGATCACAGGCAGCTTGCAGGCCATCGCCTCGAGATAGACCAGGCCGAACGGCTCGTTGGTCGATGGCGCCACGAAGCAGTCGGCACAGCTCAGTCCGACCGGAAGTTGGTCGTGATCCCGCCACCCATCGAAGAACACACCCTTGATCCGCTCACGGGTGACCACCGTATGCGGATGCTCACCCTCCCACTCACCGGGCCAACCGCCCCAGATGACGAGGGGCGCCGGCACCGTCATCCGCTCGCGCGCCCGCGCATAGGCGCGAACCAGTAACGGCACGCGCTTGAAGCCGAGGAAGCGGCCCACGTACATCAGCACCGGACGGTTCTGACCAGAATCGGCGTCGAAGAATGCGTCGATCACCTCTGCTTCGGTGTACCGGATGCTTCCGGGCTCCGACGTTGCCTCGTCCCAACCCTGAGGCTCATGCACGAGCCACCGCAGCCAGTTCGACCGCCGCTGGTCAGGGCCGAGCTCATGCGGGGCGAAGAGGTCGACGTCCACGCCGTTTGGAATCGGATGAACCGTTTGCGGGTCGATCTCGAGCAGCCGCACCGCCTCGCTCCGATCATGGGGCGAGATCGTGATCGTTGCGGCCGCCCGCTGCGCTGACTCGCGCATCCGCGATACCCACCACTCGGCGTGCGGTCCGCTGATCGCCGGATCGCCGCGCGCGATCGCGTCCAGCATCTTCAGCTCCGTGCCGTGCAGGTGGGTTACGACCGGCACGCGGGGGAGGGCGCGCGCGGCAGCGTCATGCACCGGTGTCAGATGGTGCAGATGCAGGAGGCGGGCCCGAGCGATGCCATCGGACGCCGTGAGCAGGCTCGCCCATGCGGCTGCCATTCGCTCGCCCTGCTCCGGAGACACCCACGGGAACGCACGATCGGGCACGCCCGGCCGTGCTTCAAAGGACGGCTGCATCGGAAAGGGCGCATCCATCGGATCCTCGCCTTGCGACCAGCGCGCCACCGCGTCGTCGTACCGTGCCGGAACGATGTCGATTCCGGCGAACGCCGACTCCGCATTGCCCAGCATCTCAGCGGAACCGAGCGATCCGCACGCCAGCGTGACGTGCCTGCCCAGCGCCTGGAGGGCGTGCGACAGGTACCGAGCCACCCGCGCCGAGCCGCCTCGCGGGTAGAAGAACAGGCCCATTCCAACCGGATCGTGATCGTCCGCCAAGCGCGTCAGCCTACTCCGCGCTGGTGAGCACCCTGAGGAGACTCTAGGATGCTGGATCGCTGACGGTGAGCAGCCGAAGCGCTCGCACCGCGCGACCCGGATGCGCGATCCTCAACGTGAGCATGAGCGCAGCCACGCCGAGCAGCACCTGGAAGCAGGCGACCGCGACCTGCATTCCCACCGAAAACGTCACGATGTTGGCCGTTGCTGCGGTGGCGCCGAGCGCGTAGGCGAGCACGAGCTGCTGTGCGCCGAGGCCCCCGGGGCTGCCGGGAAGGAGTCCAGCAAGTCCGCCGAGCACGACGACGGTGGCCGCCGTGGGTACGCTTGGGCGCAATCCGAAGGCGGCCAGCAGCGTCGCCGCAACGCCCAGTCGGCACCCCCACGCTGCAGCCTGCAGGGCGGCCACCGTCCGCAGGTATCTCCCCGGCATGCGCAGGATGGCGAGGCTGGAAAGCGCCTGACGGGCGGCCACGGCGGCGCGGCGGTGCAGACCCGAAAGCAGCGCCGCGGCCACCGCGAACACGACGATTCCCGCCGCCACGGCTCCGATGATCCGCGGATCGAGCGCAATCAGGTGGCTTGGATGAAGGCCGGGCACCGTGCCCGTCGCCAGCAACGCGACGGTGATCGCCCCACCCATGACCAGGTCGAACAGGCTGAGAACACCGAGCGACGCAATGATCGTCGGTGTCGCCGAGCGGTCGATCACCGCCCGCGCCAGCGCCACCTTCACCACCTCTCCGCCCTTGGCCGGGAGGATGCCGTTCGCGGCGACGCCGCTGACGTACGCGCCCACGATTCCTCGCACCGGAACGCCACGGTCTGGATAGGCGGCGCGGAGGATGTTGCGCCAAGCGAGTCCGCGCAGACCGAGGCCCACGCCCTGCAACAGGAGTCCGGCGAACAGCAGGGGCAGGCTGACGTTCGCCAGCTGCGTGGATACGCCCGAGATCACCGCCGGCAGGGTCACAGCACGCCCGCCTGTCCGAGGAGCGCCGGCTCGTCCGAGATCAGGGCGCCGATCCCCCATGCCTGAAGCCGCCGCATGTCGGAGATCGCATTGACGGGCCAGACCCACACACGTGACACGCGCGAGACGAGCTCCTGCGCGACGTCGACGGTCAGGAGTCGCTGGTTGATCGAGATGGAGCGGACCTCGCCCCGGGCGGCGAGACGCCGGATCCGCCTGAGCTGCCATGCACTTCCGACCGAGTGCACGACCTCGATGTGATCCATGTCCCGGAAGCGGCCGAGATGCTGCCAGTTTCGCGAACAAACGCTCAGCGGGCGGACGGCGCGACGGCTGTCGAGAACTCGCCGGAGAGCGACCGGCAGGCGAGGATCGAGGCCCTTCAGATCGAGCAGGAGTCTGACGTCGGGGTGAGCCTCGTCCAGCAGCTGCTCGAGGCAAGGTGCCGTCGCCGCTCGGCGGACGCCCCAGCGATCCCACCATACGGGCAAGGGGCCGAGACGCTTCATGTGCCGCAGCTCGAGGCGACCACCCCAGTAGTGGACGTCTGCTTCGACGGCGTCCACGCGCGGGACGTCAGTCGCGAGCAGCGTCGCGAGGTCGTTCCCCGCCCGGTGCGCCACCAGAATCGGCTGTGCCGGCGAAATGAACGCGTTCGCATCGAGGGGTGAATCGAGTTCGATCATCACCTCATGCTATCGGCCGACGATGAGACGTCGTTCATCCGGGGCGGCATATCTGATCAGAATGGCGCCGGCCAGCCCGATCAGCGCGACCAACCCTCCGGCGACGACGTCGATCACCCAGTGGTTCGCTGTCACGACCACCGCGGTGGCCATGGCGAGCGGCATCAGCACGCCGAACCCGCGCAGCCACCAGTTGCCGGCGCAGCGAACGAGGGCGATGCCGATCAGCAGATCCCAGCCGAAGTGAAGGCTGGGAAACGCGGCGTACCGGTTGACGAGCGAGGGCGGTTGCAATGCCCGGTAGGCGTGGGAATACGTCGCCACGGTGTCGGTCAGACCCGTGTCGGTGAGGCGCGGCGGAGTCACCGGGAAGAGGACGAAGAACAGCATGCCGATACCGCCAGAGATGAAGAACGCATCGCGGATCAGCCGGTATTCGTCGGGGACGCGGAGGTACAGCCAGACCCCGACCGCGATGATCACCGGCCAGTGGCCCCAGATGTAGACCCAGTTCCCGATCGTCACGGCGACCCGATCGTCCACGATCGCCTGCTGGACGCCGGCCTCCACGTCGATGCCCAGCCAGCGTTCGGCGTGGATCAAGCTGTGGGCGTTCGCCGTCGCCGTCGCGACGCTTCCCTGAGTGAGCGCGCGAACGCCGAAATAGCCGATGAACGCGCCGATCATCAACATCAACTCTCGAACAAGCGGCGGCCGTTCGGCTTCTCGCGGGCAATCCGACATAGACCCGTAGCTTCGCGGCTGAGACGCCGCTCGCCATCCGTGGTCTCACGGATCCGGCATCCGGAGATTCACCGGCACTTCGGATGGCTGCCGGCCGGTCGCTGATACATTCTCGTGCGATGGCAATCGTGATGGTGTTCTTGACGGTGCCGGCCGAGGCTCGGGAAGCGGCGGTCAGGTCGCTTGCGAGCGCTGAGACTGGGTACGACGACGTGACGGCGACGACCGCCGTGGCGTACGTCGAGTCAGAGGGAACCCAGCTTGAGGACAAGGATCTGCTGCTGGTGTCCGCCCGCTCTGACCAGTCGCCGACCCCGCAGCTGGCCGAGCACTTCTGGCACTCCATCGAGGCAACCTTGTTCCGTGACGGCGTCTCCGCGATCGAGCACATGGTGGCGTACGCCGTTTCGGACGACTGAGGCCAACCCGATCCATAGGCCGCTCAGACGAGTGTGGGTCGGCCGTTGCCGGTTGGCAGGCCCTCGGCCATCTTCTGCGCTTGCGCTGTCTCGCTGGCGAGGAACGAGCCCAGCTCCTGGATGGTGCTCATCAGCGGCGCTGGGAAGATCACGGTCGAGTTCTTGTCGACTGAGATGTCGATCAGCGTCTGCAGGTTTCGCAGCTGCAGCGCCAGCGGGTGGGCCATCATGATGTCGGACGCGTGGGCCAGCTCGCCGGCGGCCAGCGCCTCACCCTCGGCAGCGATGATCTTGGCCCGCTTCTCGCGCTCGGCCTCGGCCTGCTTCGCCATCGCCCGCTTCATCGAATCAGGAAGCTGGATGTCCTTCAGCTCCACCAGCGTCACTTCGGTGCCCCATTCCTCGGTCTGCACGTCCAGGATCTCGCGGATGTGGCCATTGATCTTCTCGGTCTCGGCGAGGGTCTCGTCCAGTGTGTGCTGGCCGACCACCGAGCGGAGCGTGGTCTGGGCGATCTGGTTGATGGCCGCCTCGACGTCCTCGATCGCGACCACCGAGCGCACCGGGTCCTTGATGCGGTAGTAGGCAACCGCGGCGATGTCGACGCTGACGTTGTCGCGGGTGATGATCCCCTGCGACTGGATCGGCATGGTCACGATCCGAAGCGACACCTTCTTGATACGGTCGACCACCGGGATGATCAGGATCAGCCCGGGGCCGCGGGCGCCACCCCTGAGCTTGCCCAGCCGAAACTGGACGGCTCGCTCGTACTGCTTGAGAACGTGGATCGAGGCCGCCAGCAGCGCCACCACGGCGATGATCAGAACGGCGATGAGGATGTAGTACAGCACCATGATCTGCGCCCCTTTCGAGAGGATGCAGGCACCGTAGGCCGCTTCGGGTCGGTGCACATCGGGGGCAGCACTGACTCGTCCTTCGGTCAACTACCGTGACCGCGGCCGCCGCTTCGGGCGGCTGGGCGCTGTCGGTCGAGCCGCTTGTGCTCGCGGCTGCCCGTGTCCTCCCGGCGACGTAGGATGGTCAGATCGTGGATCGGAGAGAAACGCTGACTGCTTTCGGGCTTTGCGGATTGGTCGCGGAGGCGTCGCGGCGGCTGAACAATCGGCGATCGGGTGGACGAGGCGGCTGACATGCCCGAACATCGCGGCGCGTCCGGACAGGCTGCACAACTCGATGTGTTGATCGTCGGTGGCGGCGTCGGGGCACTGGAGGCACTGCTGGCTCTCCGTGACCTTGCAGAGGAGCGTGTCGCGTTGACGTTGTTGTGTCCTGGATCGGAGTTTCGCTACCGGCCGGCATCGGTGGCGGTGCCGTTCGGCCGGGGTGAGGTCTTTCGCTACGCGCTGTCGACCATCGCCGAAGCGGTTGGCGCACGCCTCGTCTCGGCGTCACTGGAGCGCGTCGACGCGGTTGCGCATCGTGCTGACACTGATGCTGGCGAATCGCTCGGCTACGACGCGATAGTGATCGCGAGTGGAGCTCGTCGTGTAGCGGCGCTCCAGGGGGCGTTGGTCTTCCGAGGCGAGGAGGATGTCGAGGCGATTGAAGAGTTGCTGCGGCAAGTCGCCTCCGGCGCCGTCAAGCGCGTCGTCTTCGCCATCCCCCGAGCAGCCTCGTGGCAACTCCCTCTCTACGAGCTCGCCTTGCTCACGGCAACGCACATCGACGAGCATCGAATCGACGGCGTCTCACTCGACCTGGTGACGCCGGAGAGGCGACCGCTGAGCCGGTTTGGCGGCGACGTGAGCGCCGCGGTCGAACAGCTCCTGGTCGATCGTCACATCGCCCTGCACACCAGCACGTACCCGGTCGGGGTCTATGAAGGCGGCCTGGTACTGGTACCGCTGGGGAAGCTGTCCGCCGACCAGGTCGTCTCTGTGCCGGAGGCGCGCGGGGTCCCAATCGCCGGGCTGCCCCACGACCGGGAAGGGTTCCTGCCGACCGACGAGCACGGCCGAGTCCGCGGCCTCGAAGATGTCTACGCGATCGGCGACATCACCAACTTCCCCATCAAGCAAGGCGGCATCGCCGCGCAACAAGCCGACCTCGTCGCCCAGGTCCTTGCCAAGCGTTCCGGCGCACCGCTCGACGACCCACCTCCGTTTCACCCGGTGCTGCGAGGACTCCTGCTCACAGGCGACACACCGCAGTACCTGTTCGCCGATCTCACCGGCGGACACGGCAGTACCGCAACCGCCAGTACCGAGCCCCTTTGGTGGCCGGGCGGAAAGATCGCCGCTGACCACCTCGGCCACTACCTCGCGCACGCACCGACGATCGACGAGACATGACCCCTCGTGGGGCGTACTGCGTGTGATCTCGGCCCGTCGTGCCGTGTCGTTGGTCCTGAGCGCCGCGCTCGCCTTCGCCCTGTCCGCCAATGCGGCGACCGCGGCATCGCGGGATTCGACCCCAACCACCGCAGCCGCGGCACCGGGACTCGAGGCCCTCGTCGGCCAGCGGATGGTGGTCGCAATGCGGGGGACGGTCCCAGACGCGGGGCTGCTCACTCGAATCAGGCTCGGCCGCGTTGGCGGCGTGATCCTGTTCGGGTCGAACATCGTCGGCGCGAGCCAGGTGACGGCACTGACGGCCAGGCTCCAGGCCGCGGCGCGAGCAGGCGGCCGTCCGCCGCTCCTGATCGCAACCGACCAGGAGGGTGGCCTCGTGCGGCGGCTTTCGTGGGCGCCGCCCGTCCTCTCGGCACAACAGCTCGGCGGGCTCTCGCCGTCCCAGATTCATGGCGCCGGCAGGCGAACCGGCGCCGCGCTGCATGCCGTCGGAATCAATCTCGATCTCGCACCGGTTGCCGACGTTCCCCGTACGGCGACGAACTTCATCGCCGCCCAGCACCGCGCCTTCTCCACGAACCGCTACCAGGTGGCCAACGACGCGACGGCGTTCTCGACCGGCCTCGAGGCGGATGGTGTGCTCCCTGCGATGAAGCACTTCCCCGGCCTCGGCCGCGCGGGTGCCGTGTCCACCGACGACGCGGTGGTGCGCATCCTCGCCACCAGGGCCGCGATCGACTGGGATCTGTTCCCGTACCGGATCGCGCTCGGCCGTGCGGTTCGTCCGCTGATCATGCTGTCGACTGCCGTCTATCCCGCGTACTCGAGCAACGCCGCGGCGTTCTCGGTGGCCATTGGGCAGACGCTGCTGCGTCAAGATCTCGGGTTCGGCGGCGTGACGATCACGGATTCCCTGAACGCGGCCGCCAATGTCCGCGGCGTCACGTCGAGCGCCACCGCGTTGCGCGCTGCCCTGGCGGGCGATGACCTGCTGCTCCTGACCGGCAGCGAGGCAGACTCCGGCCAGGCGTACCTGGCGGTGCTTCGCGCGGCACGGGCCGGGACGATCCCGCTCACCGACCTCCAGGTTTCGTACAAGCGGATCCTCAGGCTCAAGGGACGAATCTGATGAGAGCCGCGCGAGGCGGGCGGTACCGGTGGGGCCACAGATCATTCGATGGAGCGTTGTCGATCCCGGTCACAGACGCTTGATGGCGGCGACCAGCTTCTCAACCGAAGTCTTCGCATCGCCGAACAGCATCTGCGTGTTCGGCTCGGTGAACAGCGGGTTGTCGATACCGGCAAATCCCGGGCTCATGCTGCGCTTCAGCACCACAACGTTGTGGGCGTGGTCCACGTCGAGGATCGGCATGCCGTAGATCGGGCTCTCCGGCTGCGTATGCGCGGCGCGGATTGGTGACGTCGTTGGCACCGACCACGAGCACGACATCCGTGTCGTCGAACTGGGGGTTGATGTCGTCCATTTCGCGCAGGCGGTCGTACGGGACGTCGGCCTCGGCCAACAGGACGTTCATGTGTCCCGGCATCCTCCCGGCCACGGGGTGGATGGCGAACTTCACGTCGATGCCTCGGGCCTCGAGCTGAAGCTCAAGCTCGTGAACTGCGCTCTGTGCCTGGGCGACCGCCATCCCGTAGCCGGGGGCGATCACCACCGTGCGAGCGTAGGCGAGCATGATCGCGACGTCGTCGGCGGTGGCCGATCGCACCGCACCGTCGCTGGGCGACGCCGCACCTGCTCCGGGCTGTAGCGTGCCGAACGCGCCGAATAGCACGTTGGTGATCGAGCGACCCATGGCCCGCGCCATCATCATCGTCAGCAGCGTGCCGGATGCGCCGACCAGCATCCCGCTGACGATCAGCACGTTTTGGTGCAAGACAAAGCCCGTGGCCGAAGCGGCGACACCGGTGAGTGCGTTCAGGAGCGAGATCACCACCGGCATGTCCGCGCCGCCGATGGGCAGGACGAACAGAACCCCGAATGCCAGGGCGCCGACGGCCAGCACCAGCACGATCGACTCGGTTTGCGGGCCGAGGACAAAGACCGCACCGCCCGCGACAAGGGCGGCCAGCAGCGCCAGGTTCCCGGCTTTCTGGCCGCGGTAGATGATGGGACGGCCGCCGATCACCTCGGCCAGCTTGGCGAACGCGACCATGCTGCCGGCGAACGAGGTCGCCCCGATCACCGCTGAGAGCGCGATCGAGACGCTGACACTGGCGGGCAGCCGCCCCGGAAGCTGGGCGGAGTGGTGCACGTCGGCCACCGCGATCAACGCAGCGGCTCCACCGCCCAGACCGTTGAAGAGCGCCACCATCTGCGGCATCGCGGTCAGCCTCACCTTGCGAGCCGCGTACGCTCCTGCAGGCGCCGACACCGCCATCACCGCCACGATCAGCCCGACGTGCCGCAACCCGGGCTGGAATAGGGTGGCGGCGATCGCGATCGCCATCCCGGCGGCTCCGACCCAGGTCCCGTATCGGGCTCGCGCCGGGGACGAGAGAAACCGCAGCGACACGATGAAGCTGACCATCGCCACGATGTAGGCGAGGGTGATGGCGTCGAGTCGGCTCACCGCTCCTGCTCGGGGCGGCGCTTGAACATCTCGAGCATCCGGTCGGTGACCACGAACCCGCCCACCACGTTCGCTGTGGCAAGCGCCACCGCCACCAGCGCCACCGCCAGCACCCAGGTGTCCTGGCCGGGGTAGCCGGCCACCAGAATCGCCCCGACGATCACGATCCCGTGGATCGCGTTCGTGCCGGACATGAGCGGCGTGTGGAGCAGGGCCGGCACCTTGGACACGACCTCGAAGCCGAGGAATCCGGCCAAGATCAGCACGGTTAGCTCGAACAGGAACGATGTCGTCATGGGTGCATCCGCATCTGAAGGATCGTCGCGGCCGGCGGCGCTTCGGGCATCAGCAACCTCCCGACTGCCAACCCGCGGTCTTTCCGCAACCGCGATCCGCCGAGGCCCCGATGCACCACACGCCGGCGGCGGCGAAGCTGGTGGATGAGCGAATGTCGACGCGGCCGCGCGATCGCGGTCAGTGCAACGGTTGGAGGCGAGATGGCAACGGTCGCGAGATCACAGATCTACGAGGCTCCCGGAACTTCTGGGAGCCCAGTCGAGGTCAAGGAGCGATACGACAACTTCATCGGCGGCACTTGGGTCGCACCCGCCGGCGGCGATTACAGCGACGATCCGAGCCCGGCCACCGGCGCGCCGTTCACGAAGGTGCCACGTTCGACGCCTGCGGACGTCGAGCTTGCGCTGGACGCGGCGCATCGGGCCAAGGATGCTTGGGGCACGGCGTCGACGACCGAGCGCTCGCGGGTGCTCAACCGGGTCGCGGACGTGATCGAGGAGAACGTCGAGATGCTGGCGGTGGCCGAGAGCTGGGAGAACGGCAAGCCGGTGCGCGAGACGCTCGCCGCGGACGTCCCGCTCGCCGCCGACCATTTCCGCTACTTCGCATCCGTGATCCGCGGCGAAGAGGGCGGGATCTCGGAGATCGATCACGACACGATCGCCTACCACTTCCGCGAGCCGCTGGGCGTCGTGGGACAGATCATCCCGTTCAACTTCCCCCTGCTGATGGCGGCGTGGAAGATCGCACCGGCGCTCGCGGCGGGCAACTGTACGGTGATCAAGCCGGCCAGTCCGACGCCGTGGTCGATCCTGAAGCTGTGCGAGCTGCTCGAGGACGTACTTCCGCCCGGTGTGCTGAACGTCGTCAACGGTCCCGGAGCCGAAGTCGGCAAGGCGCTTGCCACGAACAAGCGGATCGCGAAGATCGCGTTCACCGGCGAGACCGTCACTGGACGGCTGATCATGTCCTACGCGGCCCAGAACATCATCCCGTCGACCACGGAGCTCGGCGGCAAGTCGCCGAACATCTTCTTCGAGGATGTGATGGAGGCCGACGACGAGTTCCTGGACAAGGCCATCGAGGGCCTCGTGCTCTACGCCTTCAACAAGGGTGAGGTGTGCACGTGCCCCTCGCGAGCCCTGATCCACGAGTCGATCTACGAGGAGTTCATGGAGCGCTGCCTCGAGCGCATCGCGGCGATCCGGCAGGGGAATCCGCTTGACCTCTCGACACAGGTCGGCGCCCAGGTGTCGACTGCACAGCTCGAGAAGATCCAGAGCTACGTCGACATCGGAAACGAGGAAGGCGCCGAACTGCTGATCGGCGGCCACCGGAACGTGCTCGACGGCGAACTGGCCGGCGGCTACTACTTCGAACCGACCGTATTCAAGGGCCACAACAAGATGAGGATCTTCCAGGAGGAGATCTTCGGGCCCGTCCTGGCCGTCACCACGTTCGCCGACGAGGCTGAGGCACTCGCGATCGCGAACGACACGATGTACGGCCTCGGGGCCGGTGTATGGACGCGTGACACCAGTACCGCCTACAGGATGGGGCGGGCGATCCAGGCCGGGCGGGTGTGGACGAACTGCTATCACCTCTATCCGGCACATGCCGCCTTCGGCGGGTACAAGGTGTCGGGCGTTGGTCGTGAGAATCACAAGATGATGCTCGATCACTACAGCCAGACCAAGTGTCTTCTGGTCAGCTACGACCCAAAGCCGATGGGGCTCTTCTGAGAGCCGCCGGCATGACCGACCACCTCATCGTTACCGATGCCGCCCTGGCTGCGATCAAACACCTCGAGCAGGCGCACGGCGCGGTGATGTTCTTCCAGTCGGGGGGCTGCTGTGACGGCAGCTCCCCGATCTGCCTCGCCGACGGAGAGTTCCCGGTTGGGCCAGGCGACCTGCTGCTCGGACGCCCGGCGGGGGCGAGCTTCTACATCGACGCGGAACTCTTCGAACGCTGGAACCAGCCCACGTTCACGCTTGATCTTGCCTCGGGCGCGCCGGAGGGATTCTCACTCCCCGGCCCGGGGGGCACCCATTTCGTGACCCGGTCGACGCCCCTGGCGCCAACCGAAGGAAAGGTGGAGCAATGAAGGCACTCGTCTATCACGGACCAGGACAGCGGGCATGGGAATCCGTCCCCGACTGTGCGATCTGCGACCCGACGGACGCGATCGTGCGGATCGACTCGTCGACCATCTGCGGCACCGACCTGCACATCCTCAAGGGGGACGTGCCCGAGACGACGCCCGGGACCATCCTCGGCCACGAAGCGGTTGGCACCGTCGTTGAGATCGGCTCCGCCGTCACGACTGTCGCCGTGGGTGACAGGGTGCTGGTGTCGTGCATCACCTCGTGCGGCCGCTGCCGGTTCTGCAAGGAAGGACATTACGGCCTGTGCACCGGTGGCGGTGGCTGGATCTTCGGTCATCTGATCGACGGGCTCCAGGCTGAGTACGCCAGGGTGCCGTTCGTCGACACGTCGGTCCACAAGGTGCCCGACGAGTTGACCGACGAGCAGGTGCTGTTCCTCGCCGACATCCTGCCGACTGCCTACGAGGTCGGGGTGCTGAACGGGCGGGTCGAGCCTGGTGATACCGTCGCCGTCGTCGGGGCGGGGCCGATCGGGCTCGCTGTGATCATGACGGCGAAACTGCACACGCCCGGACGCATCATCGCGATCGATCTTGCCGATGCGCGCCTCGAGAAAGCACTCGAGTTCGGCGCCGATTTCGCGATCAACAATGCGAACACGGACGCGGTCGAGCGGGTGATGGAACTGACCGGCGGCGAGGGCGCAGACGCCGCCATCGAGGCGGTTGGCGTGCCGGACACCTTCGAGCTCTGCACGGAGCTGATCCGACCCGGCGGCCGCGTCGCCAACGTCGGTGTCCATGGGAAGTGCGCCACTCTGCACCTGGAGAAGCTCTGGATCCGCGATGTCATGATCACGACCGGCCTGGTGGATACGAGCACCACGCCGAAGCTCCTCAGGCTGATCGAGGGTGGGCGGCTCGACCCGACGCCGTTCGCGACCCATCGGTTTGCCCTCTCCGATACGGAGGATGCCTACGACGTCTTCGCCGCTGCCGCCGAAACCCACGCACTCAAAGTCGTGCTCGAGGCCGCGCCGATCGCCTCCGACCAAACCCCCCGCACGGAGGTGACCATCGGAGCCTGACCTCCTCGAGATCGCGATCAACACCGCCGCGACGAGCTGCTCCTGATCTACCGGCACACGGGCCTCGCTTCGTAGGACTATCGTTTCGGGTCTCCATCCTCGAGTCGGGGGTCGGTTTTGTGAGCAACGAGGTCGTCGATCGTGGCGCCGGCGGCGCGGTCGAGTCGAGGTTCCACTTCACGCGGGAGATGATCGAGGGATCGATCTACCGCAAGTACGAGAAGGCGATCCGCGGCGTGTGGAACGCGAAGGATCTCGACTACTCCCAGGACGCCGCGGACTGGCAGCGGATCGACGAGGCGCAGCGGCGAGGGCTGCTCGGCGTCACGGTGCGGTTCCTGGCGGGGGAGCAGGCGGTCACCGACGAGCTGGTGCCGATGCTGGCGGCCGCGCACGCGCTGCGCCGCTATGACTGGACAATGTTCCTGTCGACGTTCCTGATGGAGGAGGCGAAGCACTCTGAGTTCTTCATGCTCTGGCACGACAGGGTCGTCGGGGTGCTCGAGCCGGACGAGGTCGCAGCCCACTTCCTGGTGCGCTCGAAGACGGTCGATCCGACCGGCCGCTTCGAGGTGAAGGACCTCCTGCACGAGGGCCTGCCGCGCTACGGCGGTCTGCTGATGGACGCGGTGCGGGGTGGCAACGAGGCGGAGATCGAGGCGGCGTTCGTGCGGTTCTCAGCGGCGTACAACGGGTTTGCCGAGGGCGTGCTGACGATGCCCTCGTACGAGATCGTGATCGATACCACCGTAAGGTGGGACGCGTTCCCGACGCTGCGCGAGGGGTTCCGTCGGATCCTGGCCGACGAGGGCCGCCACATCACCTTCGGCACGGCCGCTTGCCGGATGCTGATCGAGAAGAACCCCGGCTACGGGCGGTTGGTGCACGAGGTGTTCGACGAGTACCGCGGCAACCTGGTCGGATTGGTCGAGTATCAGAAGGCCGTGCCCGGCCTCGACCTGCAGAAATATCAGACGATGAAGGTCCGCCACTACCGCAACCGCTGCCGGGAGATGGGAATCACCGCCGACGAGACGCTGGTCGAGCAGATCCTCGACCCGGAGATCGACTTCGTCGTCGGCGTGGAGGCCGGCTGACCATGGCGGTGGCCAGGACCTGGCAGTGCCTGGAGGCCGGATGTGACGCGGTCATCACAGCCGAAGACGACGAGCAGCTCGTCGCAGCGGTGAACCGCCACGTCGCCGAGGCGCACGACAGCTTCGAGCTCGAGGAGGTCATCATCGATGCCGCCGAAGACATCACGAACACGTAGAAGCTATGGCCCGTCGGCCGCAGGCGCTCCGAGCGCATCAGGACTGCAGGTCCTCGTACAACGTCCCTCCGGGAAGCAGGCCACCACGGCCGCATGTGGTCGAAGTCGAGCAGGTCGTCATCGCCGAGCGCCATGTCAGGCCTCCTATCGCCGCAACGGTCGCGGTTTCGGCCGCCCAAGACCGGCGGCCTGATCAACTCCTTCCCTTCGAGTGGTGTTCCAGGCATACTTGTGGCGGGTCCAGCAGGGATCGGGAGATCCAAGGGGGTCGTCCGTGCGTTTGAGGCACACGTCCGAGGGACAGTTGGCGCGGCGTCCGGCCGTCCGCTGGGCGGTGGGAGTTGCGCTGGCGCTGATGCTGGCTCCCCTCATGGCGACACCCGCGGAGGGTGCCGCTTCGCGGTCTGCGCCGGTTGTGCCGCCTCCGGTCGCCCACGGTTCGTTGGGCATCACGGGCCCGCTGCGGGATGGTGCCACGGTCGTCGCCGCGGGCCTCTCGTGGCACCCTGGTCGCCTCCTGCCCGGACAACGCCTGCTGAGCTTCGAGGTGGCGTACCGATGGCGTGCGTGCCCGCCTGCAGGTGGCCCGTGCCGGCCGGCTGCGGACACCACCGTGACGCCGTTCGCGGCGGCCCGGTACGTGGTCGGGCACAGCGACGTGGGAGCGCGTCTGCAGCTGATCGAAACCGCGACCGAGGTGGTGGAGACCGACCCAGCCACGTTCACGTTTCGAGTCGTGCACGCATCGCGTCGCGTGACCTCACCGGATACGGTGCGCGGCTATCCGCAGGGGCGGGCGCCGACCCTCGAGTTCCTGAACGGAACGCCGGAGCGGAGCACGGGCTCAACCGAGGAGAACTTCGAGGTTGCAGCAGCACACTTCAACGCCGCAGACGGCACGCCCGTGGCGCGCTACCGCGTTGACGGCCGGGGCTGGCGCGCGCTCCCCCAAAGCCGCGTCTTCTCAACGGGGGAGCTGGGACTTGGGTGGCATCACGTCGCCGTGCGGGTCAAGAATCGCGCCGGCGCGACTACTCGGGAGTTCGGGTGGCGGATCGTTCCGCTGCCCGGGCCGGTGGCCTGTGTCGCGCGCCCATCCCGGCCATGCTGGTATCCGCCGCACACAGATCGCACAGGCCATCCGATGCGCTGGGACTGGCAGATCGGCCGAGTCACCCCGCTGGAGCGTACGGGCGTCCACGCCGTCGACCTTTACGACATCGACGGCTTCCTGACCACCGCAGCTGAACTGCGCAGGATGCACACGAGCTGGCAGGCGAGCACGCTCGGTCACCCCAGGGCTGCCTGTTATCTCGACCTGGCGTGGGAGAACTACCGGCCGGACGGAAGCACGACCGACCGCGGAGGGGCGTTCCCCGGCCGCACGCTGGGCAGGATCTACTACGGCTACCCGGATGAGCGGTGGGTCGACTTCCGTCAGCTGCATGCGCTCGAGCCGATGCTCGACCGGCGCATCTCGATGTGCGCGGCGAAAGGGTTCGACGCGGTCGAGCTGGACGACATCGACAGTTTCGATCCGCCGTCCACGACCGGCTTTCATCTCACCGCAGGCGACGTTCAGAACTACCTCGCCTGGGCATACAACGACGTCCATCGCCACGGCATGACGGCGCTCTGGAAGAACTCGGGCCTGCTCAGCTGGTGGGGGCGAGGCTACACCGAGGGCGCCGTTGTCGAGGAGTGTCACACCTACGGCGGGTGCTTCTCGTCGTCGCTGGTCGGGAGCCATCAGTACGGTTTCACGTGCACGGTGCTCTCCGGGCCGACACCCTGCGGGTGGGACGACTTCACCAGCCAGGTGACCGCGCGACAGCCGACCGGCAAGTGGGTCGGCGAGTCGGAGTACGCGCAGGACCACTTCGTCTGCGCTCCCGGGCAGAGCTGTGCGCCGCAGCGGCTGTATTCCACCTACTGCAACTCCGTGTACGCGCCCGCCGATGGTTTCGCCGCCATCAGACTCAGCGTGGAGCTGGATGGATCGATCTTCCAGCCCTGCCCCGGCGGCGGCTGATCTTCTGCCATGGACTTCAGGCTCGAGCTGGTCGCGGTGCCGGTCTCCGACGTCGACCGAGCCAAGGCGTTCTACGTCGACCGGGCCGGTTTCAACGCCGATCACGACCATGTGATCAACGAGAACCTACGGTTCGTCCAGCTGACACCGCCCGGCTCCGCGTGCTCGATCGCGATCGGCACCGGCGTCACGGACGCCCAGCCCGGTTCGGTGAGGGGCCTGCAGCTCGTGGTCAGCGACATCGAAGCGGCCCGCGCCGAGCTCGCAGGCCGCGGCGTCGAGGTGTCGGAGATCGAGCGCTTCCCTTGGGGCGCCTTCGTGTTCTTCTCCGACCCGGACGGCAACGCCTGGGCGGTGCAGCAGATCTGACCCGGCCGGTCTGAGGCGACTGATGCGCCAGCCGCCTCAGACCGTCGTACGTCGTGGTCGTTATGCCGCCTCCTCGAGCATCTCCGAGCGAGCGAGCTCGCGCTCGGCCGTCGGCTGCCCGGCTCGCTCCCTACCGACCGTGACCACGGCGACAAGGGCGCCCGCGGCCAGCACCGCCGCTCCGACGAGGAGCGCGCGGTGGTAGCCGTCCACGAACTCGGCCGCATAGCGCGGGTCGCCCGGGCCGACGCGTAGCTGGGTCGCCATCACGGTGCCCATGATCGCGACGCCGAGCGAGCCGCCGACCTGGCGCATGCTGTTGATCACCGCCGAGCCGACTCCGGCCTGGTCGACCGGCACCGAGCTCATCGCCGCGGCCGTGGTGGGCGCCATCGTGATCGCCATCCCGAGACCCGCGACGAGCAGCCCGGGCAGGATGTTCCCGATCGACGACCGGACGTCGAGCGTCGCGAAGATCAGGAGCGACGCGGCGAGCAACGTCATCCCGCCTCCCATCAGCCAGCGCGGCCCGAGGCGGTCGGCTGCCTTGCCCGCGATCGGAGCGACCACGATGACCAGCACCGTCATCGGCAGGAACGCCGCGCCGGTCTCGACGGCGCTGTAGCCGAGGATGTTCTGCAGGAAGAGCGAGTTGTAGAAGAACACCCCGAACATGGCGAACCCGACGAGCGCCATGGTCGCGTTGGCTCCGCTGAAGCTCGGATTGCGGAACAGCGAGAGGTCGAGGATCGGCAGCCGCTGCCGCAGCTCGATCACGACGAAGCTCACCAGTGCGACCGCCGCGATCGCCAGCAGCGTGACGATCCGCGCCGAGCCCCAGGCGTGCGAGTTCGTTTCGATCAGGGCGTAGGTGAGTGCGAACAGGCCGACACCGGAGGCGACGAGGCCTGGCAGATCGAGGCGTTGCTCCTGCGAGGTGTCCCTCGTCTCGTCGATGAACGCGCGCGCCGCCAGCACGCCGATCACGCCGACCGGCAGGTTGATGAAGAAGATCCAGTTCCAGCCGGCGTGCTCGGTGAGTAGCCCGCCGACCAGCGGACCGATCGCCAGCGCGAGCGCGGACACGCCCGCCCAGATCCCGATCGCCGTACCCCGCTGGCGGGCCGGAAAGGTCGCGGTGATGATCGACAGCGTGGCCGGATTCATCATCGCTGCGCCGACGCCCTGCACGGTGCGGGCGGCGATCAGCGACGCGGCCCCATCGGCGAGCCCGCACCACAGCGAGGCGCCGGTGAAGACCACCAGTCCGGCGATGAACACCGCGCGGCGGCCGAGCATGTCGGCCAGCTTCCCGCCGGTCAGGAGCAGTACCCCGAACGTCAATGCGTACGCGTTCACGACCCATTCCAGCTCCGAGATCGAGATGCCGAGGTCGTTCCGGATCGACGGCAGGGCGACGTTGACGACGGTGTTGTCGAGCATGATCATGAACAGCCCGAACGACACCGCGGCCAGCGTCCACCACTTCCGGTTGTCGTCGGTGAACAGGCGTGATCCCAGGTTTGCGCTTTCCCCGCGCGTTCTCATCATGTCCTCCTTTGTGAGCTATGCATTCGCGAGCACGACGAACGAGCCGCGCTCGTGGGGACAGCCGGAGAACGGGGTGAGGGCTACGCGCTGACTTCCGCGACGCGCCGCCGCAGGAAGCGGCGCTCGGGCTCGGTGTGCGCGAGCTCGAGGGCGCGTTCGTACTCGACCCGGGCCTCGCCCGCTCGGCCGAGGCGGCGAAGCAGATCAGCGCGCGTCGAGTGGAAGTACTGGTAGCCGTCGAGGTCGAGCCGGTCGACAAGGGCAAGCCCCGCACCCGTGCCTGCCGCCTCGGCCACGGCGATCGCGCGGTTCAGCTCGGCGACCGCTGAGCCGGTCAGCACGACGAGCTCGCCGTAGAGCGCGGCGATCTGTGGCCAGTCGAGGGGCTCCTCCATGTGGAGCGACGCGATGGCCGCCTGGAGGACGTACGGGCCTCGGCCGCGCAGCGCGACGGCGCGCCCGAGCGCCTTCCGGCCGCGGTCGATCTCGTCGGCGTTCCAGCGCGACCGGTCCTGGTCCGCGAGCAGCACCAGTTCGCCGCCGTCGAACCGGGCCGCGCGGCGCGCGTCGTTGAGCAGCATCAGTGCCTGGAGACCGTGCACCTCGGGCTCGTCCGGCATCAGCTGGGCGAGCGCAGCGCCCAGCCGGAGCGCCTCCGCTGCCAGGTCGACGCGTCCGCCGTAGCCCTCGTTGAAGATCAGATAGACGACCGCGAGCACGGCTCCCAGCCGCTCGGGCAGCAGATCGTCGTCCGGCACGCGGAACGGGATGCCTGCGTCCGTGATCTTCCTCTTTGCACGTGACAGGCGCCGCTTCATCGTCTCCTCGGGCACGAGGAACGCGCGTGCGATCTCCTCGGTGCGCAGACCGCCGAGCGCGCGCAGGGTCAGTGCGACCTGCGCCTCGAGCGCGAGGGAGGGGTGGCAGCAGGTGAAGATCAGCTCCAGCCGCTCGTCGGGAATCGGGGTCTCGTCCATCTCATCCTCCACCGCGGCGGGCGTATCGAGCAGGCGCGTCTTCCTGGCGAGCGTTCGGTCGCGGCGCAGGCGGTCCATCGCCCGGTTACGAGCCGTGATCGTCAGCCAGGCGCCCGGATTGGGCGGCGTGCCGTCCCGGGGCCAGCGCTCGGCGGCGATCGCGAACGACTCCTGGGCGGCCTCCTCGGCGAGGTCGAAGTCGCCGAGGAAGCCGACCAGGTTGGCCAGTACGCGGCTCCACTCGTCGCGGAAGACCTGTTCGAGCAGGGCCTACCGCTCCACCAACGGCCGCACTTCGACCGCGCCGCCCATCCGGGCGGCCGGGATCCGTGCGGCGATCTCGAGCGCGGCGTCGAGATCGTCCACCTCGACCAGGATGAAGCCGCCGACGTGCTCCTTGGCGTCGACGAAGGGGCCGTCCGTGAGCAGCGCCTCGCCGTTCTTGACCCGCACCGTCGTCGCGGTTTCGATCGGCTGCAGCCGCTCCCCGCCGACCACGCCGGGCATCTCCCGGACCGCGAGGTACTCGTCCACGATCGCCTGCTGCTCGTCCGCCGAGAGGCGCTCGAACGCCTCGGGCGAGCTGCCCGGATAGTTCTGGAGCAGGTACTTCATGTCGTCCTCCTTCGTAGCCTGTTCTGCCCCTACGACGAACGTACCCGGCGCAGGGGGACATCTATCTTCAGGCAGCCGTGTCCGCCGCCGAGGTGCTCGCGAGCCACTTCCCGATCCACTCGCCCGAGATCTGCCGGGTGAGTGCGTTGATCCGGTTCCAGGTGTTGATCGAGGCGATTGCAAGGACGAGCGCGCCGAGCTGGTGTTCGTCGTAGTGCTCGGCGACCTCCTCCCAGAGCTCGTCCGAGACCGCGTCCGGGCGATCGGCCAGACGGGTGGCGGCCTCGGTCAGCGCAAGCGCTGCGCGCTCCGCGTCGCTGTAGTAGGGCGCCTCGCGCCATGCGCCCACCAGGAAGATCCGCTCATCGCGCTCGCCGGCCATCTTCAGCTCGCGAGAGTGGATGTCGACGCAGATGCTGCAGCCGTTGATCTGGCTTGCGCGCAGCTGGACGAGATAGAGCGTGGTCTCCGGGATGCCGGCCTGCTTGATCGCCTCGGCCAGCCCTTGCAGATTCTCCAGGGCGCCGGGAACGGTGAGCGCGGGGCTGTCGATCCGTGAGTGCATGATCGTCCTCCGTGGGTTGAATGGTCGCGCGTTTCGCGCGGTTCGCCAGTACGACGAACGGGCCCCACGGGAGGGGACAGCTATCGAAGCACGTCGCGCAGTTGCTCGATGCTGGCGTTTCCGCCGCTGGCCACAAGGACGACGCGGCGACCTGCCAGCTGGTCGCGCAGCCGCAGGGCCATGGCCAGCGGCGCCGCGCCGGCTGCCTCGACCAGGTTCCGCGTCGCCTGGATCATCTGCGCCTGCGCGCTGCGGATCTCCTCGTCGCTCACGGCCTCGAAGTCGTCGAGCATTTCCCACATGATCCGTTGTGGCAGCTCGAACGCCGTGCGAGTCGCGAGGCCCTCGGCGAAGGTCTGCATGCGATCCTCGACAAGCCTGCGCTCGCGCCACGAGCGAAGCGCGGCCGGAGCGGCCTCGGACTGCACACCGATCACGCGGATTGACGGATCGAGCGCCTTGGCGACGACGCACGTGCCGGCGGCCCCGCTGCCACCGCCGATCGGGACGATCACGACCTCGATGCGCGGTTCCTGCTCGACGATCTCGAGCATCTCGGTGCCCACGCCGGCGATCAGCGCCGGCTCGTTGCCGGAGTGGACGTAGCGATAGCCGTGCTCGAGCGCGAGGTGCTCGGCATGCTCGCGCGCGTCGTCGAAGTCGCGGCCGTGGAACACCAGCTCGGCGCCCAGGCCGCGGATCGACGCCACCTTGACCGGGTTCGCCGCCTCGGGCACGCAGATGGTCGCCCGGACGCCGAACAGCCGTGCGGCATACGCGATCGACTGGCCGTGGTTGCCCGTCGAGGCGGTGACCACGCCGCGCTCGCGCTCACCCCCGGTGAGCTGCGCGACCAGGTTGACGCCGCCGCGCACCTTGAAGGCGCCGATCGGCTGGTGGTTCTCGTGCTTGACCAGCACCTCCGTCCCGAGCAGCTCGTCCAGCGCCGGGTACCCGTACAGGGGCGTCGGGCGCAGGTGCGGGGCGATCCGCAGCCGTGCCTCGTACACGTCCGCCAGGGTCGGAACCTGCCACTCCATGCACGCGACCCTAACGGAATGACGCTTGCGGCCGGCCGTCAGATGCGGCGTCAGGGTGTGTAGGTGAGTGCGCTGGCCGTGGGGACGGGGTATTCCGCCGGCTGGGCCCGCCAGCACCAACCCGGATAGGGGCTGCAGCTGGTCGACGTGATTCGCGGCGTGAACAGCTCCGGCGGGTGCGCGACGTTCAGGCCGAGCGCGTCGCTGACACCGATCTGCACCAGCGACTGAGCGAACTCGGCCGCCGTGACGCCCTGGCCAGACCCGGACGAGGTTCCCATGATCGCCATGACGCCGCGGCCATCCTCGGTCCGCCCGATCGCGAGCCGCGTCACCTGTCCCTCCCACTGCTCGTCGTCCAGCGCCCAGTAGCGCTTGTCGATCGGCACGCCGTTGACGACCAGCAGGGGTTTGCCGCCCATCACATCGTTCGCAGAGGCCCATGTCGCGGCGGTGTGGTTGAAGCTGATCGACCCGGCAGCGACCGCGGTGGTCAACCCGAGGTCGGCGTACCCGCCCGCGCGGGCGATCAGCAGAGCGCCGCCGGCCGGTGGCGAGATGCGATCCCCGGCATCGCCCGCCAGGCTGATCCCGGAGGTCAGCGGCGTCGAGGTCGCCTGCATGTCCCGCAGCACGAAGCGCACGGCCGTCGCCTCAGCGCCGCTCGGCAGCGTCACCGGCTGTGAGCCGGTGTAGATGCCGTCGAGCGGGGTGACGTCGAGCGCGTACGCCCGGGTTCCCGCGGGCACGCGGTACCCAGGGTGGGTGGTGATGCTGACCTGCTGGTCGTTCGCCGGCGTGGCGCCGCCCGAGGCGACGGTCGCCCGCCCGCCGGGCCACAGGAACGTCAGCGGCACAGGGCGCACGTATCCCAGAACCATGCCGATTCCATGGTCGGTGTAGCCGATGCTGGGCGCGGTGAGCGTCGGGTTCGCGAACACGTGCTGGATCCGCCGGCTCTTGATCAGCAGGCCGCTGGGGAACCCGAGATCACCCGACACGCTCCCCGGCTCATCCGAGATCACGCCGACCAGGCGCGGGTCGTGCCAGGCGCGCGCCCAGCGGGAAATCCGCCCCATCGTGATCCAGCCGTCCGGCCCGGCGCCGATCGTCCCGCCTTCCGTCAGGCGGCCCGGGAAGATCGTCCGGATCCGGTAGTGCGTGTCGCCCAGCGGCCACGTGATCGTCAGCAGCTTCTGCGGCTCGGCATAGCCCGGCACGTCGAGCGTGTGTCGTGTCAGCGTGACGCCCGGCGCCAGCGTCCGGTGCACGCGGACGTCGGTCGGTGTCTGCCCATCCGCGGCGGCGATGGATCCCAGCATCAACGCTGCCAACAGTGGCGGAGCTCCAAGCGCGAGTCTGCGAACCGCCCTTCTCATCCTGCCGATCTCGTGACCGATGCTACCAGAGATTGTGGCAATCGGCTCGATTGCAGGAGCAGGCCGCATGAGTGTGGGAGGATCGGTGTCGTGGTGGAGTACGACTACGACCTGGGCTTCCATTCCTGGCCGGTGACGACCGGATCCCGCGAGGCCCAGGCCTGGTTCGACCGCGGGCTCGTCTGGTGCTACGGGTTCAACCACGAGGAGGGACTGGCGTGCTTCCGGCGGGCCGCCGACGCCGACCCCGCATGCGCGATGGCGTACTGGGGGCAGGCGTACGCGATCGGGCCGAACTACAACAAGGATTGGGACGCATTCCATGAGCAGGAGCTGGTCGACGCGGTCGGCGTCGCGCATGCCGCCGTCGGCCGCGCCAGGCAACTGGCGGGCGCGGCCTCGCCGGTCGAGCAGTCGCTGATCGACGCGCTCGCCGCGAAGTACCCCGAACCGGTGCCGCCGGAGGACTGCACTTCGTGGAGCGACGCCTACGCGGCGGTGATGCGTGACGCCTACCGGCGGCACGGCAGCGAGCCCGACGTGGCAGTGCTCTTCGCCGAGGCGCTGATGAACCGCACGCCGTGGCTGCTCTGGAACCTGGACACCGGCGAGCCGGCCGAGGGCGCGGACACGGCGGAGGCCGTCGACGTGCTCGAGCGGGCGATGGCGGCCACCGAGCGGCCGCATCCCGGCCTGCTGCACCTGTACGTGCACGCGATCGAGATGTCACCCCAGCCTGAGCGGGCGCTGCCGGCGGCGGATCTGCTCCGCGACCTGGTGCCGGACTGCGGTCACCTGCGCCACATGCCGACCCATATCGACGTGCTCTGCGGGCGCTACGGCGACGTGGTCACCTTCAACGAGGCGGCGATCGAGGCCGACCGCAAGTTCCTGGAGCGTGAGGGCCCGCTCAACTTCTACACGCTGTACCGCTGCCACAACTACCACTTCAAGGTCTACGGGGCGATGTTCCAGGGGCGCCTCGAACCCGCCCTGGAGGCTGCCGACGAGCTGGCGGCGACGCTCAGCGGCGACGTCCTCCGGGTCGAAGTGCCGCCGATGGCGGACTGGGCCGAGGCGTTCGTACCGACCCGGCTGCACGTGCTGGTGCGATTCGGGCTCTGGCGGCGGCTGATCGAGGAGCCGCTGCCGGACGACGCCACGCTCTACGCCACCACCACGACGCTCCTGCACTACGCCAAGGGCGTGGCCTACGCGGCAACCGGCGACGTCGAGTCCGCAAAGCGGGAACGGGAGCGCTTTGCGCGCGCCTACGAGCAGCTGCCCGAGAGCCGGTACCTGTTCAACAACACGAGCCGGGAGATCATGGCGGTCGCCGAGTCGATGCTGGACGGGGAGATCGAGTACCGCGCGGGCAACCTCGACCTCGCGTTCGAGCACCTGCGGCGTGCCGTCCAGCGCGACGACGACCTGCTCTACGACGAGCCGTGGAACTGGATGCAGCCAACCCGCCATGCCCTCGGCGCCCTACTGCTCGAGCAGGGCCAGGTCGAGGACGCCGCGGCGATCTACCGCGCCGATCTCGGCCTGGACAACACGCTGCGGCGGCCGTGCCGGCACCCGGGAAACGTCTGGAGCCTCCACGGCTACCACGAGTGCCTGCACCGTCTCGGCCGGTGCGACGAGGCGGATGTGCTTCGGCCACAGCTGGACGCGGCGCTGGCCGAGGCCAGCGTCCCGATCACCTCCTCCTGCTTCTGCCGCATCGGCTGACACCGTCGTGTGCTCATGCCGGCGTGACCGTGCCGAAGTACTGACACCGCTCCGTCGTGAAGTTGATCAGGATGTGGAAGACCACTGACACGACGTTCGTCGTCGTGTGAGCTACCAGCGTCCCTTCGAGCCGGTATGGCGTCGTCCCGGACGGTGTACCCGTGATGTAGCCGATGTCGAGTTGGCTCGCCGGGTTGCCAGGCGTGAAGCCGTCCTGTTTGACGATGGTCGGGGTGCTGAAATCGGAGAAGGTGTAGGTGGCGTTGACGTCCCCAGCCGATCCGGCGTCGACGTGCATCTGGCCGCCCTCTGAGCCGCCCGACACGAACTCGAGGAAGCACGTCGTCGTGATCGTCAGTCCGTTGCCGGAGAAGGCAGTCGTGGTTCCGTGATCCGTGCGGCTCATCGCCATGTCGACGTTGATCCGCGACGGTCCCTGCTTCCACGTCAGCGGTTTCTCGGTACCCGCGTCGCAGTCGGCCTTTGCGTTGACGACCCGCAGTGCGCCGCCGGTCTTCTTGTAGCACCCGACGATGGTGCCGTTGCCTCCGGGGATCGCCGACCAGGCCACCTGGGCGGCGATCAAGGCCAACGCAGTGACCAGGACGATGGTGAGCGTGCGGTGCGTCATTCGACCCTCCGAGACCCCGCCGAGCGCGCTCCACCGATAAGCGCGCAATTGAGACAATCATCACGAATCCCGGTGGCTAATCAACTCCGTGCTGAGCAGTGACGGTCATTCGCCTCGTGCGGCGGGTAGCAGCACCGTGACGCAGAGCCCGCCGGAGGCTCGGGGGTTGAGGGCGAGCGTCCCGTCGTGTGCCTGGGCGATGCTCTTGACGATCGCCAGGCCAAGGCCGACTCCCGCGTGATCGGTGCGTATCCGTTCGGTGCCCCGCTGAAACGGCGCGGCAAGCGTGGAGACCGATTGGGGGGTGAGCCTCTCACCGGTGTTCTCGACGGTGAGCTCGACACGCTTTGCGCCACCGCCGGTCGTGACCCACACGGTGCCCCGTTCCGGCAGGTTGTGGACGATCGCGTTGTGCACGAGATTCGTCGTCAGCTGCAGCAGGAGCGCACGCGATCCCTCGGTGGGGGCCACATCGCCGGACGTCTCGATGGTCACGTCGCGTTGTTCGGCGAACGGCAGGAGCGTTTCGGCGGCTTCCTCCGCCACCAGGGACAGATCGACCTGGTCTCGGGTGAACGACCGCTGGTCGGCGCGGCTGAGCACGAGCAATGCCTCGCTCAGGTCGATCGCCCGGGCGTTGACTGCGTACAGGCGCTCGACGAGTTCGCCGGCGTCGCGGTTGGGATCCTTGCGAGCCACGTCGAGCAGGGACTGCGTGATCGCCAGCGGGGTGCGCAGTTCGTGGGAGGCGTTGGCTGCGAACCTCTGCTGTTCGGCCACGTGTGCCTCGAGCCGGGCGAGCGCCGTGTCGAAGGCGTCGGCGAGTTCGCGGAACTCGTCCTGACGGCCGTCCAACTCGATCCGGTGGGAGAGCGATCCGGTCGCGGCCATGCGTGTGGCGTCCGTGATGCGACTCAGGGGGGCGAGCATGCGGCCGGCGAGCAGCCACCCTCCGACGAGGCCGAACACCAGCAGGAACACGAGCACGATGGCGGCGACGGAGGTGAACCCGTGCAGGGGGTCGGAGCGGTCGAGGATGAACTGCCACGAGGGATGCATGTGGTAGAGCACACCATCAGGGATGTAGCGCAGAACGACCACCCAAACGACCGCGAGCATCAAGACGCCGGCGAGCATGAGGAACCCCGCGTAGCTCAGGGTGAGCTTGAGGCGAACGCTCAAACCAGGGGCTCTATCCACGTTCTCCTCCCTGACACCCGATGCCGGGTGCCGTGTCGATGCGGTAGCCGACGCCAGGCACGGTGGCGATGATCCAGGGCTCGCCGAGCCGTTTGCGCAGTGCCGAGATCGTGATGCGCACGGCGTTGGTGAACGGGTCTGCGTTCTCGTCCCACGCCCGGGCCAGGAGCTGCTCGGCGCTGACGACGCCGCCTTCGGCGGCGACCAGGACTTCGAGCGCTGCGAACTGCTTCCGGGTGAGCGCGACGTAGCGGCCGTCGCGGTAGACCTCTCGGCGGAACGGATCCAGCCGCAGACCTGCGATCTCTCGCACGGGCGGCCTGTTGTGGCCACGCCTGCGGTCGAGCGCTCGCAGACGGAGCGCGAGTTCCTGGAGTTCGAACGGCTTGGTGAGGTAGTCGTCGGCGCCGAGCTCGAACCCGCTGGCCTTGTCGTCGAGCCGGTCGGCAGCGGTGAGCATGAGGATCGGCATGCCGCTGCCGGAGGCGACGATGCGTCTGGCGATCTCGTCGCCGGAAGGCCCGGGAATGTCCCGGTCGAGGACGGCGATCTCGTAGGCGTTGCGCTCCAGCAGCTCGAGCGCGGTGTCGCCATCCCCTGCGATGTCGGCCGCGATCGCCTCCAGGCGGAGGCCATCGCGGATGGCTTCCGCCAGATAGGGCTCGTCCTCGACCACCAACACGCGCACGCTTCCGATGATAGGAGCCACCGCATTTCGTCGGCGTATCCAAAAGCCGAAACGTGCTGGCAACACCACGCCGCCCAGACTCGCGGCATGACCCATGACAGACCAGCACGAACAACCACCCGTAGGATCTCCCGGATCGGTGCCGCCGGCCTGCTCGCCGTCATCGCGGCAGCCGCCGTCCTCGGCCACCGGTCACCGTTGTCCTCGAGCTCGGGGGCCGCATCACCACCCGCCGACGTACTCCACACCGCGCACCGTCTCGCACAGGGCGAAACGCGGCTGAAGACAGCGTTGCCGGCACGTCGCCACGCCGTGCTCCGCGACGTGTGGCCGGCCGATGGCCAGGCCGCGTTCGTTCAAACGGGGCAGCCACAGATCCACGCCGGCCCAAACCAGCACCCGGCACCGATCGCCAGCGTCACAAAGGTGATGACGGCCTACGTCGTGCTCCGTGATCACCCGCTGCGGCCGGGTGAGGACGGCCCGACGATCACGCTCACCCAGGCCGATGTGGCCGACACCGACCGGCGGCGGGCGCGGGGGGAATCGGTCGTGCCGATCGCGGCCGGGGAGCAGCTGACCGAACGTCAGGCGCTGCAGGCGCTGCTGATTCCGTCGGCCAACAACATCGCCGCGGTTCTGGCGCAGTGGGACGCAGGCTCGACTGAGCGGTTCGTCGACCGGATGAACGCCGCCGCACGGTCGCTCGGCATGACCCACACCCGCTACACCGACCCCAGCGGCTACGACGCTGCGACCGTCTCGACGGCGGTCGACCAGGTGCGGATCGTCGATCGGGCCATGCGCCTGCGGGCGTTCGCGAGCATCGCCGCCACACCGAGCGCGACGCTGCCGGTCGCCGGCACCGTGCACAACACCAACGCGTTGCTCGGGCATGACGGGTTCGTCGGTGTCAAGACCGGCTCGGACGACGCGGCCGGCGGCTGCTTCGCGTTCCGGGCGATCCGCTGGATCGGCGGCAAACAGACCGCGATCACCGGGGTCGTACTGGGTCAACCCGGCACCGACCAGATCGGGGCGGGTCTCGCGGCCGGCGACGACATGGTGAACCGCATCGCGGGTCACCGTTCACAGGATCGCCGCGTGCCGACCGCACCACCGGGGGAGGGTTAGGTCTGTAGAGCCGTGTAGTCCAGGTCGGACAGTGCCCCGGCCACGGCGGCTCCGATCGCTGCATGGCCGGGAACATCGAAGTGGATGCCGTCAGTGGGACTCGACTCCACGAGCCCGCGCAGGTCGAGGACCGTGCACGGATGCTCCTCGGCCATCCGCTGAAACGCTTCCGAGAATCGCCCGGACTCGGCCTCTCCATGTGGGCTCCACGGCTCCCATCTGCCGAGTGATGCGAATGGCGGCGGGACGACCACGAGGGACTTCGGCGGTCCGCCTCCGGGTCCCGCCGTGCTGCGGGCGATCACATCGACGAGTGCCCCCACGCCCTGGGCGGCATAGTGCGCGGTGACGCCGGCGGGAAGGAACACGTCGTTCGTGCCCAGGAAGACCACGACGACGTCGATCGGCTGGTGCGTGGCCAGGCAGACGGGGAGAAACGTCAACCCGTTCAAGGTCGGGTCGAGTGGGTCGTCGAAGGCCGACGTTCGTCCGGATAGTCCGGCCTCGATCACATCGACCGCATCGCCGAGACGCGCTCGCAGCACGCCTGGCCACCGTTCGTCTCGGCCGAACCGCTCGCCGGTCTCGGGGTCGTGTCCCCAGGTGTTCGAGTCGCCGTAACACAGGATCGATCGCATGCCGACAACCCTATCTGCCGACCGATACGGCGTGGTGGTTGAGCCATGCGCCCCGGCAGGATTCGAACGCGCAACCTCTGCCTCCGTCGCAGGTCGTCCATGGCCCGTTCAATTCGTTGCCGCCATGGAATCGCCATCACATTCCCGGCCCGCTTGGCGCCGTCGAGATGCTCTAGGATCGGCGCCCGGACGTCGTGAGGACCTGACGAACCGCCACGAGCGGGTGGAGGAAATGATGAGCGAACGGCACGTCCATCGTCTGTGGTCGTTGGCCACTGTCCGAATCCTTGGTGTGGGGGTCGCCCTGGCACTGACCGTTTCAGGCTGCGGCGGCGGCGGCGCCGCGTCGGGGGCGTCCTCCGCACCCGGCGTGTCCTCTGTTCCGACCAGTCCGACGTCGACGGTTCCGCCCGACTCGAGTTCCGGTGGCTCCACCACGCAGACGTCCGGCGACCTGTCCGGGAAGTGGACCGGCCGCTACGGTGGGACCTTCAAGGGAACCTTCCAGCTCAACTGGCAGCAGACCGGATCGAAGCTGCACGGCACGATCGCGCTGTCGACGTCCGGCACGGTCCCGGTGAACGGCACGGTGGACGGTGATTCGATCAGGTTCGGAACCGTCGGCTCGACAGCGGTCACGTACACCGGCACCATTACGGGCAACTCCATGTCCGGCAGCTACGACACGCCGAGCGGCGGAGGCAACTGGAGCGCGCATAAAGCGTCGTAAGTCGTCGTGCGGCCGGATTGCGTAGTAGGTGATCTTGACTGCGGGCACGCAGGTCTACGTACGCGACCGGCTGCGAGGTAGAAACCGGTCTCCCTCCCGACTACGGCTATCCGCTGCCGCCGGGAGAGGGCGTTTGATCGCAGCATGGCGTGGGCGGACTGGTCTCCGCCCACGCCAGCCGGCAGGTCAGCCGCGAATGCAGAACGTGTTGAGCGCGAATCCGTACGACGACTGGTTCACCTGGCAGCCGATCCGGGCCGAGAAGAACGCCGGTGTGGTCGCCACCGCGCGGGACGCCCACGGTGCCGGTCCGGTCGCCAGATCCGTGGCGATCTGACCGTAGGTCTTGTCGCGCTCCTCGCCGGTCAGCTGGTTGGCGTCCTCCATCCGCGTGTTGAAGGCGGGGTCGTTGAAGTAGGCGAAGTTGCTGCCGCCGGTCTCTGGGATCGTCGAGCCGTCCAGCAGGATGTTCAGGAAGTCGTAGGCGTCGTAGTAGTCGGCGATCCAGCCCTCGTCGGCGATGTCGTACGGCTCGCCCTTGGTGCCCTCCTTGGTGAACTGGACGCCGCGGTCGAACTCCTTGATCTGGACGTCGATGCCGATCGCCTTCAGCTGCTGCTGGATGACGGCAGCGCGATCGGGGCAGGGCTGTGTGTTGCAGGTGTAGAGAACGGCCGTGATCGGGGTCTTCACGCCGGACTCGGCGATCAGCTGCTTGGCCTTCTCGACGTTGCTGGAATCGAGCGGGTACACACTCTTCTCGAAACCTGCGGCCGGGAACTGTGGCGGCAGGTACTTGTCGGTCGGCAGCTCCGCGCCGTAGCCGGCGGGCACCGTGATCGCCTTGCGATCGATCGCCCAGTTGACCGCCTGCCGCACCTTCTCATTGCTGAACGCAGGCCGCGTCGTGTTCAGCCCCATGTAGGTGATGATCGCGCCCGGCGTGATGAAGAACCGCTGCGGCCCGCCGTCGGTGCCGTCGGGCCCGAACTCCTTGTTCAGCTGGAAGTTCTGGGCGGGGACGACCGCGTCGTAGATGTAGTCGAGCTGTCCCTGCTTCGTCTCCAGCGTGGCCTGGTTCTGGTCGATGGTCAGCTGCGTGTAGTCGATCTCGTCCGGGTACGCCGGGCGGTCGCCGGAGTAGTGCGGGTTGCGCTTGAGCACGATCGACCGGTTGGGCGTGTAGCTGGCGATATAGTAGGGGCCGGCGCCGGCCGGGGCGTGGACGCCCTTGGGGTCGATCGGCGTGTCCTTGGTGACGGCGCACGCGAACGGCGTCGTCAGCTTGGAGATCAGCCCGCCGTCCTTCTGCACCAGCTGGATCACCAGCTTGTCGCCGTCGACCTGGATACCCGAGACGTGCTCGCCGGGCTTCCCGGTGAAGTCCTTCGCGCCCTTGATGAACGGCGTCAGGAACACGGCACCGAAGTAGCTCTGCTGCCTGGGATCGAGGTCACGCTCCAGCGCGTGTTGGAACGACTGTGCGGTGACCGGCTCGCCGGTGTTGAACGTGAACTTGCCGGGCGGCACCGTGTAGGTGTAGGTCAGCCCGTCGCCGGAGATCTCCGGCAGCGACGAGGCCGCCTCGGGATAGATGACCCGCCCTTCGTCGCCCTCGGCGTCCCGGTAGTTCGTCAGCTTGACGCACGTCGAGTACTCGATCTGCCAGCTGGACTGGTAGTAGGCCAGCGCGGGATCGAGGTAGTCGATGTTGCCCGAGAGCGCGACGGTCACCGTCCCGCCCTGCTGGTGGACCGGCAGCCCGGCCGTCGTCCCGCCGACAGTCGACCCGGACGACGATCCGGTAGAGCCGCACGCCGCGGAGAGGAGCAGGACACCCGCTGCCAGCACGGCGGCGGTCGCGAACAGTGATCGGGACATGGCATCTCTCCTGGTCGAGTTGACATGTCTAAGACGACATGTCTGACGGAGCGTTAGCCTGCCAGGGCGCGGGTGTGATCGAGATCACAATTCTGACATGTCAAACTTTACATGTGGAAGCAAGGCTGGCATGCTCCGCCTGTCGCCACACCGGCTCACGGCGACGTCCAATCGCACAGGGCGGCGGCCGGCCCCGTCGCCGGCCGCCGCCACTGCGACTCAGGCTCGGCGCTTGCGGCCGGCGCCGACGATCTTCTCGGCGGTCGGCGTCGACCGTTCGGCCCACTCCGAGATGCCGCGCTCGTACTCGATCCCCCACTCGAGCACCATCGCCCGCAGCTTCTCCGCCGGATGGTCGGGTGGGATCGTCTCGTAGACGTGCTCGTACAGGCCCAGGACGGCACGGTGGTACTCCGCCTCGCGGCGCATGTACTCGCGTGCCTCACCGGGGTCGAGCAGCCACAGGAAGTACACCCGCAGCAGCGCCTCGTGGCGCTGGCCGTGGGCCGGGTCGGGCCGCAGCAGCCAGATCCGGACCTCCTCCAGCCCTGCATCCGTCAGCCGGTAGGTCTTGCGGCCACGCGGCCCGGTGCCGTCGAGCTCGATCAGGCCCTCCTGAAGCAGCTTCGACAGCTCCGGGTAGATCTGCGTGTGCCGCGCCGGCCAGACGTCAACCATCGCCTGGTTGAAGACCTTGGTGATGTCGTAGCCGCTCATCGGCTCGCGGGCGAGAATCCCCAGGACGGCGTGGCGGAGCGACATCGTGCCGGGCAGTCTACTGGCTGGTAGCATCTTCGACCTGTCAGTTGAGACATGTTTGGAGGATCCTATGAGCGGCGAGCACGACCTCGACTTCTGGCTGGGCGACTGGGACGCCGCCTGGCAGGGAGGCGCCGGCACGAACCACGTCACGCTTGACTGTGACGATCGGGTAGTCGTCGAGCGGTTCAGCGCGCCTGCCGACGGGTTCGAGGGGACCAGCATCTCGGTGTGGGACACCGAGGCCGCCCGCTGGCGCCAAGCGTGGGCCGATTCCCAGGGCAACTGGTTCCACCTGGAGGGCGGTGCCCGCGAAGGCTCGTTCGAGCTGGTCACCACCGACGGTGGAAAGCGGATGGTGTTCACCGACATCGCCGCCGGCTCGTTCACCTGGTCGTGGCAGGCGGCGGAGAACGGCGCCTGGCGCGAGTTATGGCGAATCGCCTATCGGCGCACCGCACGATCCTGATGTCAAGCAGTCGACTGCCATCGTCTCCTCGACAACGACCAGGACTATCGCCCATCGGTGTCGAGCAGTGAGATCGAGCCGCTCGGCTGGACGCGGTAGCCCGATAGCGTGCCGCTGCCGGCGTTTGCCGTGTAGGCGAAGCAGTCGGAGGTGCTGATCCGTCACACGGGATCGTCGGCGTCGAGCTTGAGCATTGCCATCTTAGGTGCCGGGCTTGAGCCGCCAGATCTCGGTTCCGGCGTAGTCCAGCAGCCACAGATCGCCACCGGTCGCAGGCTCGGCGACGAAGATGCCCGCGGGCCACTTGCTGGTGGAAGAGACCCGCGCGCTGGCCATGTCGACGCGCCACAGGGTGCCGTCTTTGACCGGGATCCACAGGCTGCCTGCAGCGATGCCGGGGTCGTTCGGCGCGGCGCCGACCTTGACTGTCGCGATCACCTTCCCAATGGCGGGATCGATCCGCTGTACGACACCGGAGGAGCTTGCGAGCCAGAGCTGGTGGCCGGCGACGGCGAACCAGACTGGCTGGGACGCCGTGGGCACTCGTGCGGTGACTTTGCCGGACGCCGGGTCGATCCGGCGCACGTCGTTGTCCGATGAGTCCGCCACCCAGACGGCGCTGCCGGGGCCCACCGCGAGACCGGAGAGCTGGCCGCCGATCGGGATACGTTTGGTGACCTTGCCTGCGGCTGGGTCGATCCGGATGACATCGCCGTTCAGGTGGCCGCTCGTCCAGACTGCGCCAAAGCCGTGCTGCACGTCCCATGGCTGATCGCCGATATCGATCCGCCGCAGAACCCGGCCGGTGGACGGATCGACTTGGGCGATGGCGGAGTCGTTGACCAGCGCCACCCACAGGGAGCCGTCCGCATAGGTCACGCCGCAGGGGGTGTCTCCCACGTGGTAGCGGTGCTCGATGGTGTTGCTGGACGTGTTGATTCGAGAAAGGGTGCCGTCCGAGTAGTTGGTGACCCAGGCGGCATCTGCTGCGGACGTGACCGCGCAGGGGTGGGCCCCATGGACGGTTGCGACAACCGGGGGACGTTGTTCAGCCGGCTCGGACGCCGTCGGATGTGACCTCGCGGACGTTGCTCCGTCGCCCGACCCCGACCCACAGGCGGTCAAACACGCACACGTGATCGCGAGCGAAGCTACGAGGCGAATCCCGGCCACCCGTTCACGCTAAGCCAGCGGGAACTCAGCCGCTTTCAAGATCTTGCGCTGCCTTCGGTGAGTCTCCGTAGCGCCTCGCGCAGGCCGGTTCGCGCCGGCATCATCTCAGAGGGCGTGACACCGAACGCACGACGGAAGCTCGTCGTGAAGTGGCTATGGCTCGAGTAGCCCAACTCGAGGGCGAGCTGCGCCAGGTCGCACCGGTGGTCGCCGAGCCGAGAGAGGCCGATCCGCAGCCGCACCTGATCGCGGTACGCATGCATCGTCGTCCCAGTCTGCCGGCGAAACAGTCGGGCAAGATGGAACGGGGACAGGCTGACCAGGCGTGCAACGTCTGAGACAGACAGTGCCTCTCCATACCGGGTCGCCAGCACCACACGGGCGTCCTCGACTGCATCTCGCACGGCGACCATGCCGGGGGCCGACCGTCCGGGCGACGCCATCTCGACAGCCGCCAGAATTTTCTCCTCCGCGAGCAGCGGATCCACAGCCTCGCCGCGGGCATACGTCGCCAACAGGTTGAGCGTGGCGTAGGCGCTTGGGTGCGAGCGTACAAATCCGGCGCCGAACTGCCCAACCGCGGCGCTGACCGTCACGAAGATGCAGTGGTCCCCGGCCGGGTCGACGAGCGCCCGGCGATAACGGCCGTTCGGCGGGTAGAGCACAGCGACACTTGGGTCAGCCAAGACCGGCGACGAACCCGCATGAGCAATGCGCACCGCACGCTGGGGAAACACGAGATGCCGTCGAGTGCCGATGCAGTTCTCAACCGCCCACCGCTCGCTCCCGGGCGGACAGCAGAACTCTCCCAGGGCCGCGTGCGGCGTCTGGACAAGTACCCGGCTCACGCACTCCACCCGAGGTCTGACGAGTGTATGGCCGCAAAGTCAGCCGACTTCGGTGTTGTCCGTCCGGACCGCGTGCACACCACTTCAGCCCAGCGAAACCGACGGCAAGGGCTCTCATCCGCTCGTTGCGGTGGCATGGCCCGAGCGATTCGAACTCCAACACCCAGACTTGAACTCAGCGCGCGGCGTCAGCCGGCGAGGGCTGTCCGAGCTTGAAGTCACCCATCTTCAGGGGCGCCCAGACTTCCTGCTCGGGCGTCGGCGAGTCTTAGTACGCCCGCGCTTCGCGTTTTCTCTGAGCACGGCCCGTCGGCTCCTCCGCTGGGACGGGAGGCACAAAGTACGAGGTACGAATCGTGCACTTTTCGGCGTTTCGGGCCCTCGAAAACGGCGTGGTTGAGCCGTGCGCCCGGCACGATTCGAACGTGCTTCGAGGGCACGCAGCGCGGATCACGGATGCGCGGTGAAGAGGCGCCAGGTGTCGGGCACACCGCTCAGCTGGTGCTCGCCACGCTCATCGAACACGATTCCCGAGCCGGCGGCGATATCTTTGACCGTGCTGGAGACAGCCACCTCGCCTGGTTGCGCCACGGCGGCGACCTGCTTGGCAATGTCGACCGCGATGCCGCGCAGGTGGCCATGGATCCGCTCGACCTCGCCCGTGTGCACGCCCGCTCGGACGTCCAGTCCTCGCGCCCTGAGCTCGTCGGCGATCGCCGACGCGCACCTGATGGCGCGCGCCGGCCCGTCGAATGTGGCGAAGATGCTGTCGCCCGTTGTGTCGACCTCCCGGCCGCGAAAGCGGACGAGCGTCGCGTGCACGAGGCGACGGTACCCGGTGAGAAGGTCTTGCCCGACGCGGTCGCCGAGCTCGGCCGGCTTTGACGTGGACGCGACAACGTCAGCGAAGAGGAGTGTCGCGAGGACTCGGTCGGGCTCCACCTCCTCTTGAGCATCCGACAGGAAGCGCTCGATCTCGTCGAGCAGCGAGGGGGCGTCGCCTTCCCACGGCAGGTGGTCGTGACCGGCAAGCTCGACCATCCGCGCGCCCGGAATGTGCTTTCCCATGTATCGAGATCCGTCGCGCCAGGTCTCGTGGGCGCGGTGGAGCACGAGGGTGGGGACGCTGATCGTGAGGAGCACGTCGCGGATATCGATCTCCGCGTTCATGAGCCGCAGCGCCCGGGCGGCGGCCGGGCTCGCGCCGCGTCGCACGTACGACGTGTACCACGCTAGCGCCTCGGCGTCGCGCGGGATGTCGGGGGCGACCCGTCCGAGCCAGTCTCTCGTTGCCGCCGACGCCCAGTCGTCTTCTTCAAGGAGACCGAGACGCCGTTGGAGGCTCTCCTCGCTCACGCCCCACGGATAGTCCGGCGCCTGCATTTCACGCGGGAAGGTGCCCATCAGAATGAGGGCAGCCGATCGCTCGGGATGCGTGGCCGCGAAGAGCACCGACATGGCTCCTCCCTCGGAGAGACCCAGCAAGATTGCCCGCTCCGAGCCGACCGCGTCGAGCACCGCCCGTACGTCGTCCATGCGCGTCTCGAGGTCGGGCAGGCGCTCGGGGGACACGCGATCGGAGAGGCCCGTGCCGCGCTTGTCAAAGAGGATCAGTCGCCCCATCGACGCGAGCCGCCGGTAGAACGCGGCGAGCTTGGGGTACTCCCATCCGGGCTGGAAGGTGCAGACCCAGCCGTGGACGAGGACGAGGTCGACCTCCCCGTCGCCCACGACCTGGTAAGCGATCCTGACGTCGCCGCTCCGCGCGTAGGCGACGTCGCCGAGCGACGCTGGTCCGCCGCTCGCTATCGCCGGCGTGGCGTCGGAGGCGCGCGTCTCCTCGCCCGCGTGCCGTTCGAGGGTTGGATCCTGCTGCAGCATCTGCCGCTCGAGCTCCCGCAGTGAAGCCGATGGCTCGAGTCCGAGTTCCTTGGCCAAAGTCCGCCGGAACGTCTGGTAGCTGGTGAGCGCCTCGGCGTGGCGTCCCGATCGGTAGAGCGCGAGCATGTGTTGCGCGCGAAGGCGCTCGCGCAGCGGGTGCTGGGCAATAAGCGCTTCGAGTTCGCCGACCGCGGCGCGGTGATGGCCGAGTTCGAGCTCGGCTTCGAACAGTCCTTCGACGGCATACATGCGAAGGTCTTCGAGGCGAGCTTGCTCCGATTGTGCGAAGGGCTCGGACGCGAACTCGGCAAGCGCGGGTCCACGCCAGAGCGATAGTGCCTCGCGAAGCGTGTCCGCGGCCTTGCCGGCCTGGCCTGCGTCGAGCGCCGCGCGCGCTTCGAGCACGGCGGTCTCGAAGCGATGAAGATCCAGTTGCTCCTGCGCGAGGACGAGCGCGTAACCCGGGGGGCGGGTGCGGATGCTCTCCGGGTGCAGCACCTTGCGGAGACGCGAGACATACACCTGCACCATCTTCTGCGCCGTCTCGGGTACGTCCTCGCCCCAGAGGCTGTCGACGATTCGATCGAGGGCGAGCGTCCGGTTCACGTTGAGCAGGAGCAGCGCCAAGAGCGCCCGTTCTTTTCCGCCGCGCAGCGGAACCTCGCGATCGCCGTCGCGCACCTCGAGCGGGCCAAGAATCCGGAAGTCCATTTCGTTGCCTCGCGGTGACGCTAACACGGTGGGCGAAGGCATTTACCGGCCACCTACCGGCGAGCTGCCGGCGGGCAGCCGCGTTCGGGTTTCCTGCATGCGTATCTCACCCATCGAAAGGAGATCAGGATGACGATGTCCGATTCACACGAGACGTGCAACCACATGCCCGCGTCGTTCCACCGTTCTCCGGTCGACGCCACGGCGGCGGCCCCGGAGGACTACCTGTACGTCGCGGCGATGCGGTTCGGCACGGGCGTCGAAGCGCCCGACTTCCTCGCGGTCGTCGACACCAACCCGGAGTCCGACAGCTACGGGCGGATCGTGCACGAGACGCCGATGCCCTACGTCGGCGACGAGCTCCACCACTTCGGCTGGAACCGGTGCTCGTCCGCCTGCCACGGGCCGGATCGATCGCACCTGATCATCCCCGGCTTCCGCTCCTCGCGGGTGTACGTCGTCAACGTCGCCGACGACCCGTTGCGTCCGCAGATCGAACGGGTGATCGAGCCGGACGAGCTTCTGCGCGCGACCGGCTACACCCGCCCGCATACGACCCACTGCATGCCTGGCGAGAACGTTGTCATCTCAATGCTCGGCGATGCCGACGGCAACGCCGCCGGCGGCTTCGCGGTCATCGACGCGACCACGTTCGAGGTCAAGGGGCGCTGGGAGAACGGCGGCCGGCGGCCCCCCATGAACTACGACTTCTGGTACCAACCCCGCAGGAACACGCTGGTGTCGAGTGAGTTCGGCGCTCCCAACACCTACGAGCCGGGCTTCGACCTGGCGGACGTGGAGGCCGGACGCTACGGACAGCGCCTGCACTTCTGGAATCTCGAGCGGCACGAGCTCGAGCAGACGATCGACCTCGGCGCGGACGGGCTCGTCCCGCTGGAGATCCGTTGGAAGCACGACCCGGAGGCCGACGAGGGCTTCGTCGGCGCGGCGCTGTCCTCGACCATCTGGCGTTTCCATCGGCAGAACGGCGCGTACGCAGCCGAGCCGATGATCGCCGTCGAGCCGGTCGACCTCGACAGCTGGCCGATCCCTGTCCCCGGACTGATCACCGACCTCGTTCTTTCGATGGACGACACGGCGCTGTACTTCTCGAACTGGCTGCACGGAGACCTGCGGCGCTACGACGTATCCGATCCACATAACCCGCGCTTGACCGGACGTCTATGGCTCGGTGGCGTCCTCGGCGAGGACAGCGACGCGGGCCGCCCACTCACCGGGGGGCCACAGATGCTGCAGCTGTCCTATGACGGGCGCAGGCTCTACGTCACCAACTCCCTGTTCTCGACCTGGGACAACCAGTTCTACCCCGAGCTGCGTTCCTACCTGCTCAAGATCGACATCGCCGAGGACGGCTCGATGGCGGTCGACCGCGACTTCTACGTCGACTTCCACGACCGGCCGGACGGCCCAGCCCGCGCGCACGAGATGCGTCTACAGGGCGGCGACTCGACCTCCGAGGTGTTCTCGTGATCGTCGAGCACGTCATGGGCCTGCCGATCGAAGAGAGCGTCCTGCAGCTCGCACCAGCCGGCGCGGTGGTCGTCACCGCGGTCGGGGTCGCCGCTCGGACGAGACTCGGATCGCTACGGCGGCGGCTCCCTCGTGGGCCGCGCGGAGACGAGCAGCAGCCGCGAGCGCGCAATCCCGGTCGACAGGCTCCGACCAAAGCTCAGACCTTCGACGCCAGGAAACGGAGACGTGCTGCAGATGACGACGGCCAAGACACCAGCTGAGAACCGCGGCCACCGAGTCGTCGCCGTGACCCTGTTTCTGTGCTTCTTCGCAGCACAGGCCGGCGCGATAACGCTCTCGCCCGTCCTCGCTCAGGTTGCGCGTGATCTCGACGTCTCGACGGCGCTTGCTGGGCAGCTGCGGACGATCGCGGGTCTGGTCGCGGGGGTGACGGCGCTCGCGCTCAGCGGCTTCGGCCGGCGACTCGGGCTGCGGCGACAACTCCTCTCCGGCTCCATCCTCCTCGCGCTCGGCTCGCTCGCGAGCGCAGCGGCACCTGGGGTCGGCCTGCTCGCCGCGGCACAGATTCCGGTCGGTGCTGGAATCGGGATCCTCACGACCACGGGAACCCTCGCGGCGGCAGAATGGGTACCGGCTGAGCGGCGGGCGGCCACGCTCTCCTGGGCGCTGATCGGCCAGCCGGCAGGGTGGATCGTCGGCATGCCGCTGGTCGGCGCCGTTGCCGACCAGAGCTGGCGCCTCGCCTGGCTCGCCTTCCCGCTGACCGCGGCGCTCCTCGCTGCCGCCGCCGTCGCCAGCCGCAGTGGCGCGCCCACAGCACAGAGCGCGCCGTCGGGCATACGCACGGCCTTGGCCGCTCCTGGCCTGGGTCGCTGGCTCGTGGCAGAGATTCTGGCGAACACCGCCTGGGCGGGCACGCTTGTCTATTCAGGGGCTCTCTTCGTGCAGTCGTATGACGTGACCCCCGCAGTGACCGGTGTGGTGCTCGCTTTCGGCGCTGGGGCGTACGTCGCCGGCAACCTGGCGCTGCGTCGCCTCGCCGATCGCGAACCGCGGCGACCGCTCGTTGCGCTCGCCTTGGCGCTCGCGGTGGCAACCACGCTGTTCGGCGCGTTCCGGCCGGCACTCATTGCAAGCACGGCCTTCTTCGCCGCCGCGGGGTTCGCAGCCGGAGGGCGTACCTTCCTCTCGAGCGCGTTTAGTCTGGCCGCACCTCTGCAGTTCCGCTCGGGCGCGACGGCGCTGCGAGCCGCGTCGATGCAGTTCGGCTACTTCACGGGCTCACTGGCGGCCGGCGCTGCGCTTGCCCTGGGGGGCTACTCGGCATTCGGCGCGACAATCGGAGCCCTCTTCCTCTCGGCCGCACTGGTGCTCGGCCACTCACCCGGATATGGTGATGACGCCGCCGCGAAACCCGGTTTCGCAGTCGCTCTGGACCGGGCAGCGTGAGCGCGATGGATCGCGATCGCGTGACGGTGAGCGAGGGACTCATACTCCGTCTGGAGCGGTCCCTGCGCGTACCGCGCCACGTCGTCTACAGGGCACTCATCGACCCGACGAAGCTCGGCAAGTGGTGGGGGCCACAAGGCTTCGCCGCTCAAAGCGTCGAGTTCGATCCGCATGTTGGCGGTAGGTATCGGATCGCGATGCAGCCCCCAGATGGTGATGCCTTCTACCTGTCTGGCGAGTTCCGATTGGTCGAGCCGCCCGCGAGTCTTGTCTACACCTTTCGGTGGGATCCGCCGCACCCCGACGACCGAGAGACAATTGTCACCCTTACTCTCGAGAACTCCGGCGAGGAGACGCAGCTTCGCCTTAGACAGAGCGTGTTCGCGACGCCCGAACGGTACGGGCTCCACAAGATTGGATGGTCCGAGACTCTCGACCGGTTGGAGCAGTTGCTGGGTGAGGCAGACGTCCGGATCAGTTGGGGAACAGATTGACTCGGGACGGCTCACCTCCCGTACATCCTCGGAAGAGGGGAGGATTCTGGAGGTGACCTCCGAGGGGGACGTAAGACCAGGACCGGCCAGAGTCTGGTCCTCTTGCGTGATCGAGATATGTGCGGGGGGAGCGGGTGCGTTCATTGCGATCGCGCTCCACTGCCACCGGCTTTCGAGCGAGCAGGAGCGTGGCCCAGGAGGCCGCGCGGGTATGCGCATTGTCAGCCAGCCCCCGCGTTCGAGAGCGGGCTTGGTGATCCATGCGCCCGGTACGATTCGAACGTGCGGTCTCTGCCTCTGAATCGCTCGGATACGCGGCCCATGCGATACGTCTCTACACCGACCAGCTCGATCACGTGCGCGGTCGCGAGGGAGCGCCCGACTCCGTCTTCTTGAGTGCGGAGCTCATCGGATCATCTTTGACCTGCTCGGAATCGAACGCGGTCATCGTCGTCACACCGGCAGGACGAGGTTGCACGCCTTCGCATCCGGGTGAGCGCGAATCCGCACTTCGGAGAACTACGAGACCGATCCCGAGGCGTTCCGCGCTCGGTCGAGTGGTGCGTCTGGATGAGACGCGCTCGGGGCGCGTCGCGCTTCGCCGCTTCAGTTGGCTTCCGGCCGAAGCAGGCAGCTAGCGCGGGATCCGCGCCTATCTGGCCGGGGTGCGGTCCCGACCGGTGCGCACGAGCGCCGAACCCTGAGGTCGAGCACCCGGAATCATGCGAATCACGATGGTACCGTCGACCCGTGTGCGAGTAGCGGCCGCGCTCGTGCTCGTGTACCGCGTCGGCGCGCCGTGCATCCGGAGCCGGCCCACGGGCGGGCGGCTCAGGCTCTCGTGAGCCGCTCCTCGAGACGGTCGAGGAACGGCACCTGTGCCGCCTTCAACCGTCGCCGGGCCTCGTCCATCCCGAACCACTCGACCCGGTCGATCTCTGGGAACGACTGGATCCGGCCCGATCTCGGCGGCCACTCCATCTCATAGGTGTTGCTGTACGCGGCCGCCGGGTCGAGGGCTCCCTCGGCCGCCCAGCCGAGCACGCGCTTCCCCGACTTCTGACGGATCTCACCGACCTCGAAGAACGGGCCGTCCGGCGGCGCGTGACCCGTTTCCTCCGCGAACTCCCGCAGCGCCACTGCCTGGGCCTCCTCCCCGGGCTCGATCTCTCCCTTCGGGATCGTCCAGTGGCCAAGATCCTTCTTTACCCAGAACGGTCCCCCCATGTGCGCCAACAGCACCTCGAGCTCGCCGTGGTCGCGGCGCCAGAGCAAGATGCCCGCACTAACACGGCCGGACTTGTCGGACGTCATCCTGCGACCATAGCGCCCGGGAGCGGGCGGGCTCCCAAGACCGCTTGGTTGAGCGATGTGCCCGAGGACCCTGAGCGCCGCGTGACCATCACCCCGAACCTCTACCCACTGCTCGGACTGCGGGTACCGAGCGGCTCCCGCGGGTAGCGCCCAGCCAGGGTACGCAGACGAGCCACAAGCTCGGCGAAGTCGAATGGCTTCGTCAGGTAGTCGTCGCCGCCGGCTGCGAATCCCGACAGCCGATCCGGCAGGGCATCGCGCGCGGTCAGGAACACGACGGGCGTCGTCACCCCGCGTGCCCTGACGGCCTGGCATGTCGACACGAGCTTCGGTGCGCCAGGTGTGGCACGCGCGGTGTTCGGCGCGGGCCTGTATCTGACCGTGGTCGGCCTGCTCGGCGTGTCGCTGGGCACGCTCGTCCGCAACACGGCCGGCGGCATCGGCGCGCTTGCCGGGATCATGTTCGTGCTGCCCGGCGTCGCGGCGATCCTGCCCCACTGGGGTGACACGATCGACCCGTATCTGCCGTCCAGCGCCGGCGGGCAGATCATGGCGTGGCATCCCGATCCGGCCGGGCTTGCTCCGTGGACGGGGTTCGCCCTGTTCCTCGGGTGCACGCTTGCAACGCTCGTGGTCGCCGCGATTCTGCTCGTCCGCCGCGACACGTAGCCGTTCGCCTCCCGCCCGGTTACCTCCGGTTGGTCAGGCGGCGTTCAGGGCGCGCAGACCATGCTGACGGCAATGGGCCGGCGAGGTTTCAGCTGGTGGCTGCTGCTCACAATTGCGGCGGGCGTCGGATTGCTGGCCTGGGCGGGCATCGGTCGCGACGCACCGCGGCCCCAGCAGCATCCTCAGGTCGTGGCGCCACAGCTCCCACCGCCGACTCCGCAGCCGGCGACTGCCTGGAAGCTCGTGACCCGACCGGCCGGGACTCTTGCCCAGCCGGTCCAGGACACGGCTGCCACCTACGTCGGCGGCCGCGGCACGATGTTGATCGGCGGGCTGACCGCGACGGACACCTCGACGGGCGACATCAGGCGACTGGCCGGCCGGCGCGACCACCTGATCGGTGCACTCACTCCGGGACGTCACGACGCGGCCGCCGTGACTCTGAACGGCACTCCCTACATCCTCGGTGGCGGCGACGGAAGCCACCAGCTCGACGAGATCCTGCGCGTCGACCCCGCGACCGGGCGCACCTCGCCGGCGGGCCGCCTGCCGGCGCCGAGCTCTGATCACGCGGCCGCCGTGATCGGCGACACGGCGTACGTCGTCGGCGGGTTCACCGGGTCACACTGGCTGGACACGATCGTCACGTGGAGCCCGGGAAGCGGCGGCCGGGTCGTCGCGCACCTTCCGACGCCGGTTCGATACGCGGCGGTCACGAGCGTCGGCGCCAGCGTCTTCATCGCCGGCGGCTCGAAGCCCGACGGAACGGCGAGCGATGCGGTCTTCGAGTACACGCCGGGTTCAAACCGTGTCGTTCGCCTGGGCCGCCTACCCGCACCGACGACCCACGCAGCGGCCGTGGCGTACGGCGGGCTCGCGCTGATCGTCGGCGGAAGGGGCGCCGCACTGGGCAGCCTGTCCAGCCGGATCGTCGGGATCGACAGCAGCACCGGGCGGATCCACACCGTCGGCCGGCTCGGCCGACCGCTCTCCGACGCCGCCGCGGTTTCGGCCAACGACCGGATCCTGCTCATCGGCGGACGCAGCCCACGGGGCACTCGGCAACGGCGTGCTCGAGCTGCGCAAGGTCACCGCGCGCGCTCCGAACCGCACGAACGTCTACGCCGCCGACGGCGCGGGAATGCTGACAGGCCCGGCCCGAAGCGCACGGCCGCTGATCTACGTCCCCAACTCGGGAAGCAACACCGTCGAGGAGATCGACCCGCGCACCCGGCGGATCGTGCGCCAGTTCGCGGTGCCGGCCGAGCCGCAGCACGTCGTGCCCTCCTGGGATCTGCGGACGCTGTACGTGACCAGCGACCTGGGGAACGCGGTGACGCCCATCGACCCACGCACGGGACGGCCTCGGGCGCCGATCGCGGTGCCCGACCCGTACAACCTCTATTTCACCCCGGACGGCCGGTCGGCGATCGTCGTCGCCGAGCGGCTCCACCGCCTCGACTTCCGCAATCCACGGACGTTCCGTTTGCAGCGCTCCGTTGCCGTGCCGTGCTCCGGCGTCGATCACATCGACTTCTCGGCGAGCGGGCGGTACCTGCTGGCGACGTGCGAGTTCTCCGGGCAGGTGATCAAGGTCGGGCTCGACCCACCCCGCATGCTGGCGACGATCACCCTTCCCGACGGGCAGGGAGGCATGCCGCAGGACATCAAGCTCTCACCCGACGGAAGGCTGTTCTACGTCGCGGACATGATGGCCAACGGCCTGTGGACGATCGACGGCGACCGCATGAAGGTCACCGGATTTATTCCGACGGGTACCGGCGTGCACGGTCTCTACCCGAGCCGCGACGCGCACTACCTGTACGCAATCAACCGCGGCGCCGGCTCGGTGTCGGTGATCAGCTTCCGCACGCGCCGGGTCGTGTCGACGTGGCATCTCCCCGGCGGGGGCAGCCCCGACATGGGGGGCGTGTCGGCGGACGGCAGGAC
Organism: uncultured Actinomycetes bacterium; assembly: GCA_963720885.1. Lineage (GTDB taxonomy): Bacteria > Actinomycetota > Thermoleophilia > Gaiellales > JAICJC01 > DATLLN01. The sequence continues at coordinate 454,857 of CAVRGW010000004.1, forward strand.
GCTCTGGGTCTCCGGTCGGTACAACGCCGAGGTGTACGAGATCAGCACGCGGAACGGCCGATTGCTCGCACGCATCCCCGTCGGCGTCGGTCCCCATGGTGTCTGTGTGTGGCCCCAGCCCGGACGCTACTCGCTGGGCCACACCGGTATCCTCCGCTGACGCGGTTCACTCCTCGCGGAGGAGCGCACCGAGGTCGAACCTGCGACCTTGGGAGTAAGAGCCTGGGGACGGCCATGTGCACCAGTGTCGGCCCGTACCGCCCTTTGCTCGGGATGACGGGTAGTCCACCCGAACGCGCACCGGGTAGATGCGCGTCGTGCGGTGCCGTGTTCGACCGTTCGTGAGCACGTTGTGAGCAGTGCCAGTGGGCCACTTGCCCGGCCGATCTACTCGCCGAAGCGAGCCCTCTGTCTGCGTGCCTCGGTCAGACGTCTTTGTCACGCCCGTTACTTACTGCACGAGTCCCCATGGCGCAGTACGCTTGGCGTGACCCTGAGTCGAACGAGGCCCGGGGGTGAGCTCCAACCGAAGGGGGTTTCAGTGCGACTTCGAGCAGCAGTAGCATGTGCCGCGGCCGCGGTATCCTGCGTGGCCGCGGGTGGAGGCGTGGCGTCCGCCGGTGGGCCACCGCCGGCGCACATGACCACGATCGTCTCGGGTCTCGACAATCCGCGTGACCTGACGTTCACGAGCGACGGCAAGCTGTACGTCGCCGAGGCCGGGCACGGCGGAACGCTGTGCCTCGACCCGAGCGATTGCGCCGGCTTCACCAGCAAGATCAGCCGGGTGTGGATCAGCCAGCACAAGGTGCAGCGCGTCGTCACCGGGCTGTTCTCGATCGCCGGCAAGGACGGCAGCGGTGCGACCGGCGTTGACGGCATCTCGGCCGTCGGGGCGAACTCGATTCACGGGATCATGACCGGCGCTCCGCAGTTCATCCCGCCGAGCGGCGTTCCCGCCGACTTCGCCGCAATGGCAAAGAACCAGCTCGGCCGCGTCGTGATCGCCTCGACCAACGGCTCGCGCAGCTTCGGCGGCAACGTCGGCAGCCGCAGCTTCATCTGGACGAGCAACCACCAGAACCTCGTGCCCGGGCAGTTCCCGGACGCGAACCCGTACGGGATCCTCGCCGGCAGCTCGACCGACTGGGTCGTCGACGCCGGCGCGAACACGATCAACAAGGTCACGGGCGGCCGTGTCCAGGTCGTGAAGTTCATCCCGAATCCGACTGCGTCCGACGCGGTGCCGACGTGCGTCGACCGCGGGCCCGACGGGGCGCTCTACATCGGCGAGCTCACCGGCGGTGGCAACCCGCCGGGCTCGGCATCCGTGTGGCGGTTCGTGCCGTCGACCGGCCAGCTCACCAAGTGGGCGACCGGCTTGACGACGATCACCGGCTGCGGGTTCGGCCGCCACGGCGCGTTCTACGCGACCGAGTTCTCGACGAAGGGGCTCGACAACGCCACGCCGGGCACCGGCGCGGTCGTTCGGGTGCCCGCGCACAGCAGCCATCCGATCACCGTGATCGGCGGGCTCAGCTTCCCCGGTGGCTTCGCCGCCGGACCGGACGGCTCGATCTACGTCTCCAACTGGAGCGTCGCGCCGTCCACGCAGCACGTCGGTTCCGTGGTGCGCATCACGCAATAACAGCTCGGCTCACCCGATGGTGCGTTGGGTGCCTCAGACCTCACGGGAGGCGATGTCAAGGAAGACGCAAGGAGAGGGGCGGCGTAGGCACGGTTGCCGCCGCCTCTCTCCTGCACATGGCCGTTCGAGCCGATTGCGCCTCGTCGTCAACAATCAGATGCCGGATCGGAACTCTGACGAGGCGCTTACTCGGCGATGCGCTCGGATAGCCGCCTCCCCGGCGAGGACGGCGCTGGCACGTGGTGCTGCTAACCGTGCGCAAGGCAGAAAGATCTGCAAATCGCAGGGTGCACCACAAACGCACTACAGGAACGGCCACGAGGTCGGGAGCGCGAAGCTGATCCCGGCGTCGATGCCGGCCCGATGCTTGTTCTCCCGTCGCCATAGCGGCTGCTTCTCGCCCACAACGCCGATCCGACGCCTGGCGGGTGGAAAGATTGACGACCGCCGCTTCGCGCTCCCTCTGGGCACGGCTCGTCGGCTTGTCCGCTGGAAGCGGAGGCAGAGTACGAGGGACGAATCGTGCTCTCTTCGGCGTTTCCGGCCTTCGAAAACGACGTGGTTCAGCGATGCGCCCGGCACGATTCGAACGTGCGGCCTCTGCCTCCGTGTTGCCCGTGACACCTTCACGGTGCGCGTCGGCGGTTCCTACGCCGGAGCGCCCGATCCTCGTTTCACCGAAACGGGTGGTCGCCGGCCGCGCAGTTGCCAGAGTGCTCTGTTCTCGCCATCATCGCTGCCGGTTTCCGCTCCCGTGCGCTGGGTCGAAGTGAACCGACGGGTTTGGACGCCTCGATGCCAGGGAACCAACCGAGTAATGATCGTAGTACGATCTAATCCGGATAGCGACGTGCAAAGCCGCACGACGTGTGGACACCGTGGTGATTGGGCCGGATGTCCACGTGAGCGCGAGCGCAGCGCGTCTATTGAGCGACTCGGTCTCGGGATTCGCTGTGGCCAGGGTCGCGGTCGTGCTTCGGAGCGGCGCGTTCCCAAGATCAAGGCGTAGTGCGCTGGCCGGTTCGGCTTGCGGGCGCTCGAGCGAGATCTGTGGTCGCAAATTCGTGGAGGTGGGAGGGCAATGTCTGAGAACGTCGCTGATTTTCTGTTGGGTCGCCTGCGTGAGTGGGGTGTCGGTCGTATTTACGGTTTTCCTGGTGATGGCATTAACGCGATCTTGGGTGCGTTTGGTCGTGCTGGGAACGATCCCGAGCTGATCCAGGTTCGGCATGAGGAGATGGCCGCGTTCATGGCATGCGCCCACGCCAAGTTCACGGGCGAGGTGGGGGTGTGCATCGCCACCTCGGGGCCGGGCGCGATTCACCTCTTGAACGGTCTGTATGACGCGAAGCTGGATCACCAGCCGGTGGTTGCGATTGTCGGCCAGCAGGCGCTGAGCTCGCTTGGCGGTAGCTTCCAGCAGGAGGTCGATCTGACAACCTTGTTCAAGGACGTCGCCCACGAATATGTCGAGATGGCGTCGGAGCCTTCCCAGGTACGTCACTTGGTCGACCGGGCCATTCGGATCGCGACGGACCAGCGCACGGTTACCTGCGTGATCATCCCGAACGATGTCGCGTCGATGGACGCGGTTCCCGTCCCTGCGCATGCGCACGGCACGATTCATTCCTCGTTGGGGTATTCGTCTCCGGTGGTGGTTCCCTCGGATCTGGATCTTCGTCGCGCTGCCGAGATCCTGAACGCGGGCGAGAAGGTGGCGATGCTGGTCGGAGCTGGCGCGCTCGGTGCCACCGATGAGGTGATCGAGGTTGCGGATCTGCTCGGTGCCGGCGTGGCCAAGGCGTTGTTGGGCAAGGCTGCGTTGCCCGATGACCTGCCTTGGGTGACCGGGTCGATCGGACTGCTGGGCACGAAGCCGAGCTCCGACATGATGGCGGACTGCGACACGCTGCTGATGGTCGGGTCGAGCTTTCCCTACTCGGAGTTCTTGCCGGAGGAGGGGAAGGCGCGGGGAGTGCAGATCGACATCGATGGTCGGATGATCGGGATCCGCTATCCGATGGAGATGCAACTTGTCGGCGACTCCCGACAGACGTTGCGGGAGCTCGTCCCGTTGCTCGAGCGCAAGCCGGATCGATCGTGGCGGGAGGGCATTGAGGCAGGGGTTGGGAGATGGTGGAAGTTGATGGAGGAGCGCGCGCTGTTGGATGCCGATCCGATCAATCCACAGCGTCTGTTCTTCGAGTTGTCGAAGCGTCTGCCGGACGGAGCGATCCTGACCTCCGACTCGGGTTCGTCGGCTGACTGGTACGCGCGAGACGTGCGGCTTCGCCGGGGGATGATGGCGTCCCTGTCGGGAAACCTGGCGACGATGGGCCCGGGCGTGCCGTATGCGATTGGCGCGAAGTTCGCCCATCCCGACCGCGTTGTGATCGCGCTGGTCGGCGATGGAGCGATGCAGATGAACGGCCTGGCCGAGCTGATCACGATTGGCAAGTACTGGGAGCGGTGGATCGATCCCCGGCTGATCGTCCTGGTGTTGAACAACCGCGATCTCAACCAGGTGACCTGGGAGCAGCGAGCGATGGAGAGCGATCCTCGCTTTGACGCTTCCCAGAGCATCCCGGACTTCCCGTACGCCCAGTACGCTGAGTTGATTGGCCTTCGCGGCATCCGGGTGGACACCCCCGACGCGGTCGGGCGCGGCGTGGGACGAGGCGCTTGCGGCCGATCGGCCGGTGGTGCTTGAGGCCGTCACCGACCCGGCTGTGCCGCCGCTTCCGCCGCACATCACCTTCGAGCAGGCGAGCCATTTCGCACAGGCCATCGCGCGAGGCGACTCGGGGCGTCGCGGCATCATCGTCGAGTCCTTCAAGCAGAAGATCGAAGAGTTCGTGCCGGGCCGCTGATGCCTAGACTCGTGCACCATCAGGTGAGGGCGCTGCGCCTCGCGCTGAACGACGTGCCTGAGCCTGTCACGGCATTCCGCCACGGCGCCGGCGCCGACCGAGGGGCGCGCTAGTGGCGACCCTCGTCAAGCAGGACGTCGGGATCGAGCGCCTGGAGGTCTCCACGTACACGGTGCCGACGGATCGTCCCGAGTCGGACGGAACCGCCAAGTGGGATGCGACGACGCTGGTTCTGGTTCAGGCACATGGCGGTGATGAGACCGGGCTGGGGTACACCTATGGCGACGTGGCCAGCGGCGCCGTCGTCCGGTCGGTTCTCGCGGACGTGGTCGAGGGCCGTGATGCGATGTCGGTAACATCGACCTGGGAAGCGATGGCGCGGACCTGTCGCAACCTGGGCCGTCCCGGGGTGGCGTCGATGGCGATCGCCGCGGTCGACACGGCGCTTTGGGACTTGAAGGCGCGACTGCTCGGCCTGCCGCTCGCGACGCTGCTTGACGCCTCGCGGGCGGAGGTGCCGATCTATGGGAGTGGCGGGTTCACCTCCTATTCGAACGAGCAACTGGCATCGCAGCTGGGCGGCTGGGTGGAGCGGGGCATCCCCCGGGTGAAGATGAAGGTTGGCCGCTCGCCGGATCGCGACGTTGAGCGGGTCAGGGCTGCTCGCGAGGCGATCGGACCAGACACGGAACTGTTTGTCGATGCCAACGGCGCCCTGTCGCGGAAACAGGCCCTGTTCTATGCGGAGCGGTTCGCCGAGCATGACGTCCACTGGTTTGAGGAGCCCGTCTCCTCCGACGATCTGGAAGGGCTGCGACTGCTCAGGGACAGGGTGCCGGCCGGGATGGAGATCGCGGCCGGCGAGTACGGCTACACGCTGCCCTACTTCGAACACATGCTGGCCGCCGGCGCCGTCGACTGCCTGCAGGCCGACGCCACTCGCTGTGAGGGCATCTCCGGCTTTCTTCGGGTGGCAGCGCTTTGCCAAGCGCGCTCGCTCGAGCTCTCCGCGCACTGTGGCCCGTCGATTCACGCCCATCCTTGTTGTGCGATCGGGCCGCTGCGTCATCTCGAGTACTTCCACGACCACGCTCGCGTCGAGGCGTTGTTGTTCGACGGGACGCTCGAGCCGACCGACGGACTGCTTCGGCCCGACTTCACCCGGCCGGGGAACGGTTTAGAACTCAAACACGCCAACGCCGAGCCCTACGCCGCCTAGGAGGAACCCGATGACCATGATGAAACTCACCACGCACCGGTCCAGAGCGGGCCTGCGTGCGCGCGTGCTGGCGCCCCAGCGTCGCGGGCCCTTGCGCGGAGGCCGGTGGTTGCTCGGGAACCTGCGGGCGGGACGGATGCAGAAGACGCTGGGTACTGCAGTCGCCCTGAGCGCGCCGCCTCTGGCGTTTGAGATCTACCTGGAGCACTACAAGGGCTCGTTCGGCGACAAGTGGATGTGGACGCCGATCGTCCTGACCCCGCCGTTGGCGGCTGCGGGTGTTGCCGCGATTTTCTCCGAGCGAGTTGCGCGAACCGCGCTACCGGCGCTCTCCGCGCTGTATCTCGCTGACGGGTTGATCGGGGTGTGGACGCACGTGCAGGGCGTCCGCAAGAAGCCGGGCGGGCTCGAGAACCCGACCTACAACCTGGTCATGGGGCCGCCGCTCCTGGCGCCCGGATCGCTGGTGTTGGTGGGCGCGTTCGGCCTGCTCTCGCCGCTGATGGCACGGGAGCGGTAGCGGCTGTGAGTGAGGGGGCTCGAGATGCGGGGCACCTGCCGAATCTGCGCGGCGCAGCCGGGCCGGCGGATCCCTACCGGTTACCGCGTCAGCGCCGCGGTCAGACGCCGCAGATGCACGGCCGCTACCCCGACTACGACGTTCTCGACGAGATCGCAGACTGGGATGATCTGACCAGAGGGGTCGTGCTCAAGCGCCTCAACGATGTGCCCTCGCGGCGCTTCTTCACCGAGGCGGAATGGGATGCTCTCACCGCGTTCTGCGATGTCGTGCTCGCCCAGGATTCCGATCCCCGCATCCCCGTTGTCGCCTATATCGACGAGAAGCTTCACGCGGGCAGGCTGGATGGCTACCAGTACGCCGACATGCCCGATGATCGGGACACCTGGCGTCTGGTGGCCCGAGGGCTCGATCACGTCGCCCAAGCCAAGGGTGCGGCGTCGTACGCTCTGGCGTCGTCCGAGGTTCGTCAGGAGATCGCGGGCGAGTTCAGCGAGGCCAAGCTGACGGGCGGGGCCTGGGATCAAGTGAATGTCGCTCGCGCCTTCGCTGTCGTGATGCGATCGGCGCTGGCGGCGTTCTATTCGCATCCGTGGGCATGGAACGAAATCGGCTTCGGTGGCCCGGCGTACCCGCGCGGCTACGCCCGCCTCGGAATCGGCATGAGCGAGTCGTGGGAGGGCGTGGAGGCGTTTGATGTCGATCCGGTCTCAGATGTGAAGCAGCGGGGCTTGGAATGAGAGCAGCTCTCAAGGGCGCGCTGCGGCCGCGCGAGAATGACTCGGCCTACCTGCTGGATGTGCACAGCCGCGGCGTCCCCGGCCGGGAGCGGATGCACCACTACCCGGATTCCGATGAGGTTGACATGCTGATCGTTGGGTGTGGCGCCGGCGGCAGTGTGCTTGCCCAGCGGTTGGCCCGGGCCGGCTGGCGCGTCGTCGTCCTGGAGCGCGGCCCGTTCTGGGATCCCGATAGCGACTGGGTATCCGACGAGGAAGGCTCGGCGCACCTGTACTGGAACGACAAACGCATCATCGGTGGAAGCGACCCCGTCGAGATGGGAAAGAACAACTCCGGGCACGGGGTGGGGGGGTCAATGGTGCATTACGCCGGCTACACGCCCCGATTCCACCCATCCGACTTCGACGTCTGGACGCGCGACGGCGTCGCCGCCGACTGGCCGATCAGCTACTGGGACCTGAAGCCACACTTCGAGCGGGTCGAGCGGGAACTGCCGGTGGCAGGTCAGGATTGGCCGTGGGGTGATCCGCACCGCTACCCGCACTCGCCGCATCCGATCGGCGCCGCCGCCGAGCGGGCATGGGCCGGGGCACGTGCGCGTGGCATCGAGATGCGGGTCGGACCGGTGGCGATCACCAACGGCGTCTTCGGCAACCGGCCGCACTGCATCTACCGTGGGTTCTGCCTGCAAGGCTGCAAGGTAAACGCCAAAGCCAGCCCGCTGGTAACCCACGTCCCCGACGCGATCGAGCACGGTGTAGAGATCCGTTCCGACTCGATGGCGGCGCGCGTCGAGGTCGATGGGGCGGGACGCTGCACGGGCGTCACCTACCTCCACGCCGGCCATGAACGGTTTCAGCGGGCCGGAGCCGTGGCGGTGTGCGGCTACTCGATCGAGAGTCCGCGACTGCTGCTGAACTCGACCAGTCCCGGCTTCCCCGCCGGGATCGGGAACAACGCCGACCAGGTTGGGCGCTACCTGATGGTGCAGGGCGCGCCCCAGGTCGCCGGCCGTTTCCCGGAGCTACTGCGGATGTACAAGGCGCCTCCACCCGAGGTTTCCTCAGAACAGTTCTACGAGACCGACCCGGCCCGTGGCTTCATACGCGGCTTCTCGATCCAGACCGTCAGTCCGCTTCCGATCGGCTGGGCCGAGCACGTACTGGCCGACGGTCATCGCGGCGCGGCACTCCGCGAGTACATGCGCGACTACAACCACTGGGCGGTGCTCGGCGCCCTGTGCGAACTCCTGCCACAGCCCGAAAACCGGGTGACCTTGGCAGACGAGACGGATCAGTTCGACATGCCGATCGCCCAGTTCGACTACACCCAGTGCGACAACGACCGGACCAACATCGCCTACGCCAAGCAGACGATGCACGACGTCTGGGAAGCCGCGGGAGCCCAAGACGTTCTTTCGATCGACCGCTACGCGCACCTCGTGGGCGGCTGTCGGATGGGCACGCGTTCCGAGTCAAGCGTGATCGATCAGGATCACCGAGTCTGGGACGTTCCAAACCTGTTCATCTGTGATGGAAGCGCGATGCCGACCCAGGGCAGCGCCAACCCGGCACTCACGATCATGGCGCTGGCTTCACGGCTCGCCCAGCGGCTCGTCGCCAAGCGCGTCACCGGGCCGCCCACCCATCGTGCTCTCGCACGCCGTGGAGCGGCCCGCTGATGGACACGTTCCCGTGGTGGATCGTGGTGGGCCACTTCCTCAACATTCTGTTCATGACGCTGCTTGGGCGCAGCGGGATCGAGATCTTGAGCGCCTTCCCGAAGCTGTATCTGAGTGACCACTGTCCTCCAGGACGCGAAGCGGTTCGCTTCAGCAACCGCGTCTTCTTTCCCGGTTCGCCCAAGCTCTGGTCATCGCTGGACGAGGAGGAGTCGTGGTCATCCAAGATCGCGCTGCCCGGCTTGGCTTCAAGATGATCAAGTGGGTGCGCACGATCGAGTTCGTCGCCGACTACCGCCACATCGGCCAAGGCCAGGGCGGCTGGCGTGAAGACCAGCAGTACTACGCCAACGCTGCAGGAATCTGACCCCAACACGAAGCGAGCACCATGAAAAACGGAACAGCGAAACAGGTCGTCGTGGTCACCGGCGCATCCGGTGGAGTGGGCCGAGCGACCGCCCATGCCTTCGCCAAACGAGGCGCCAGCGTCGGCCTGCTCGCTCGCGGTGCCGAGGGACTCGATGCGGCCGCTGCTGAGGTCCAGTCGTTCGGCGGTTCGGGATTCGCCGTCCCCACCGACGTTGCTGACCCCGACCAGGTCGAGGCTGCTGCCAAGGCCGTCGAGGAACACTTCGGCCCGATCGACGTGTGGGTGAACGACGCGATGGCGACCATCTTTGCACCCTTTGCCGAGATCACCGCCGAGGAGTTCACCCGGGCAACCCAGGTCACCTACCTGGGCACGGTGTACGGCACAATGGCCGCACTCAAGCGGATGGTCCCGACGAAATCATGGCGCGGTCGTCCAGGTCGGCTCCGCACTTTCCTATCGCGCCATCCCCCTTCAGTCGGCCTATTGCGGCGGGAAGTTCGCGATCCGGGGCTTCACCGACTCGGTACGCACCGAACTGCTCCACGACAAGAGCCGCGTGTGGATATCGATGGTGCAGCTTCCGGCGCTCAACACGCCCCAGTTCAACTGGTGTCGCAGCAAGCTGCCCAACCATCCGCAACCGGTGCCACCCATCCACCAGCCGGAGGTGCCCGCTGAGGCGGTGTACTGGGCGGCGCACCACCGCCGACGCGAAATCACAGTGGGCGGAAGCGCAGTCAAGGCGATCCTCGGCAACAAACTCGCTCCCCGCTTCGCCGACTGGTACCTAGCGCGCACCGGGTACGCCTCCCAACAGATCGCCGACATGCCGATCGACCCCAACCGGCCGAACAACCTCTTCGACCCGGTCCCCGCACTGGCCGCGACACACGGGATGTTCGACGACCAGGCGAAGCCGCGGAGCTATCAGCTGTGGGCGACGACGCACCGCGGCCTGATCGTCGGCGCCGTCGGCGCCAGCGTACTCGCAGCCGGACTCGCTCGGCGCAAGCGATGACGCGCGAATGCGGACCTCGCCGCAGCAGCTCCACACGTACTGCGCGAATACGCGCTTCTGGCGGACGGCGAGCGCGGCATCCTCGTCGGCCCACGTGGCGACTTCGCGTGGATGTGCTTCCCGCGCTGGGACGATGACGCCATGTTCTCCTCGCTGATCGGCGGGAACGGTAGCTACGCCATCACCCCTGCCGAGCGCTGCGTCTGGGGCGGCTACTACGAAGAGGGCAGCCTGATCTGGCACAGCCGCTGGATCACCAACGACTCGATCATCGAGTGCCGCGAGGCGTTGGCACTACCGAGCCGCCCCGACCGCGCCGTCGTGCTTCGACGCATCACGGCGATACGCGGCCCTGCATCCATGCGTGTGTCGCTGAACCTGCGCGGCAGCTTCGGCGAGGAGCCGGCTCGCCGGCTGAAACGCGATGACGCCGGCGTATGGCGTGGACTGGTCGGAACGACGCGAATCGCGTGGCTCGGCGGCGCCGATGCCAGCCCCCACCCCGACGGCCACAACGGCAAGGCCCTCACGCTGTCGCTCACCCTCCCGCCGGGCCGCTCACACGACTTCGTGCTCGTGCTCGGCAACGGCCAAGAGGACCTCGATCCACCCGACCCTGAGTGGGCCTGGCAGGGCACCTCCGCAGCCTGGGCTGACCGCGTACCCCGGCTGCAAGACACGGTCGCGCAGCGCGACGCGCGCCACGCCTACGCGGTCATGCACGGCCTCACCAGCAACAGCGGAGGCATGGTCGCGGCGGCCACCACCTCGCTTCCCGAACGAGCAAGTCAGGGACGAAACTACGACTACCGCTACGCCTGGATCCGCGACCAGTGCTACACCGGCCAGGCCGTCGCCGCCGCCGGGCCACACCCCTGCTGGACACCGCCGTCGCCTTCGTCGCGCGACCGACTACTCGCTGACGGGAAGCACCTCAAGCCCGCCTACACCGTCACCGGCGGAGACGTCCCCGACGAGCGACCACTCGCGCTGCCCGGCTACCCGGGCGGCACCAACATCGTCGGAAACTGGGTCAACCACCAATTCCAGCTCGACGGCTTCGGCGAGTCGCTGCTCCTGTTCGCTGCCGCCGCGCGGCACGACCATCTCGACGCCGACGCCTGGCGGGCCGCCGAAGCCGCGGCCGAGGCGATCGCCGCGCGATGGCACGAGCCCGATGCCGGCATCTGGGAGATCACCCCCGCGGCATGGACACACAGCCGCCTGATCTGTGCCGCCGGCCTTCGCGCCATCAGCCACCACAGCCCGGGAGATGAACAGGCGGCACGATGGGCCTCACTCGCCGACAAGATCGTCGCGGACACCGCCACGCACGCACTCCACCGATCCGGACACTGGCAACGCGCCGCCGACGACCCCAGCCTTGACGCGGCACTGCTCCTGCCCGCCCTCCGCGGCGCGATCCCCGCCGACGACCCGCGCTCGGTCGCCACACTCCACGCGATCGATCGACCAGCTGACCCAGGACGGCTACGTCTACCGCTACCGCCCAGACGAACGGCCACTCGGCAACGCGGAAGGCGCCTTCCTGGTCTGCGGCTTCTGGATGGCCCTGGCCTGGGCGCAGCAGGGCGAACACACCGCAGCCGCACGCTGGTTCGAACGAAACCGCGCCGCATGCGGACCACCCGGCCTGCTCGCCGAAGAGTTCGACGTCACCCAGCGTCAACTGCGCGGCAACCTCCCCCAAGCGTTCGTGCACGCGCTGCTCCTGGAATGCGCCGCCGCGCAGCACACCCAATCGAGCGACGAGGGATTCGCCGAACAGTGAGACCAACGCTCTCACTGCCCGGACGATCGCACCGCCGCCCTGGCGACGCCGATCGACCCTCCATCGACCGAGCCCAGCTCGCATGTGCCGCGTATGGATTGGCATTGATGCTCGCGCCAGGTCCGATACTCCGCACCTTCCCTGGGCGACACATCGACGCCGACCGCCGTGCGCTGCTTGCAACTCGCGCCCTTGGAGCGCGGCACCTCATTCAAGCAACCGCGCTCATGCGGCACCCCAACCGCCGATGGATGCTCGCCGGTGCCTGCATCGACGCGACCCATGCCGCCACCATGCTCGCTCTCGCAGTGGCCCGACCCAACCGGCGAGCACCTGCCACGACCAGCGCCACGTTCGCCCTGCTCATCGCCGCCGCCGAAATCCGCGGATCGTGGCGCTCCCAACACCGCCTCTGGGTCCGGAGCGGCACACGATCGACCACGACACCATGACGACCACTCACCCACAGCCAACCCGCCCGTCGGGTCGACAGATCGAGATCACGCACGCCGCCCAGCGCGCCTGGGTTGTCGAAGTGGGCGGCGCGCTGCGCGCCTACCAAGTCGAGGAGCACGATGTCCTCGATGGCTACAGCGCGGACGAGCGGTGTACCGCCGCCCGCGGCCACTCACTCATCCCGTGGCCAAATCGGCTACGCGACGGTCGCTACCGCTTCGCCGACCGCGACCATCAACTCCCGCTCACCGAACCCGACAAGCACAACGCCATCCACGGACTGACCCGGTGGGCGAACTGGACTCCAGCCGATCACGCAGTCAACCAGGTGACGATGCGACACCGACTGCACCCCCAACCCGGCTACCCCTTCGCACTTGATCTAGAAATCACCTACTCGCTCGCCGACGACGGCCTTCACGTCCACACCACCGCGACCAACATCGGCACGACACCCGCTCCCTACGGCACTGGCGCACACCCCTACATCGCCCCCGGCACGCCAACCCTCGACACCGCTCGACTGCGCGCCCCCGGACGGATCTGGCTTCCCACCGACGACCGCGGTATCCCGACCGGAGCAGAGCCCGTCACCGACACCGACTATGACTTCCAAGCGCCGCGCCTGATCAGGACAATCAAGCTCGACACTGGGTACACCGACCTCGTCCGCGACAGCAACGGCATCGCCCACGTCGAGCTGCAAGCCGACACACGCACCACAACGCTCTGGCTCGACCAGACCTACCCATACGTGATGCTGTTCACCGGGGATTCGCTCCCCGACCCAAACCGCCGCCGGCGCAGTCTCGGCGTCGAGCCGATGACCTGCGCCCCAAACGCATTCCAGACGGGCCACGGCCTCCACACGCTCCAGCCCGACGAATCACACACAGCGTGCTGGGGGATCACCACGTCGATCCGCATTGACGGTTGATGGAGATACGAGTCGGCCCACCAACCCTCACCATCCACGCCGACGAGCAGTTCTCGGTCGGCGCCCCGTACGCGACCATCGCGCCCACAACACCAACAGGGATACTTCAGCTCCGACACGCGGATCGCGTCCCGCTATCACCCGACCCTCACCGACGCACCCCACACTGCCCAACAGCGCAGTCGTCGCCCGCGCTCTCGGCACGCCACGAGTTTGCGAACGCGGACATGTTCACGCGGCGAGGCCCACTCGCAGCAAACCAGGTGCACCTACGACTCGACCGAACAATCCACGACGGCGTGCATGAGACTTCGATCTCCGCGTCGCTAGGTTCGTAGGAGCTGCGTGACCAAACAATCGTCAGGTCAAGCCAAACGATCTAACGCGACGGTGAAACCGCCGACGCCCGAAACCAACATCGATCTCGTTCAACACATCGCTGAGCTTTGGGTTCACCTTCGCGGGTTCACACGCGCGACCGAACGAGCAGCCCGCAAGAACCGGCTCACTCCGCAACGATATCTGCTGCTGCTCGTGATCAGCGCAGCGACGGACGGTCAGGGGGTGGTAACGGTTAACCACGTCACCAAACAGCTGCGGCTTGCTCAAAGCAGCGTTACCGGATTGATCGCTCGCGCCGAGGCCGCCGGAATAGTCGCCCGGTCTGACTCGCCCGTGGACGGTCGCCAGACCGAGATACGCCTGACCGAGGAAGGCGAGCGGCGGCTTCAAGCAACGATCAGCGACCTCGGAGTCGAGCGGCGACAGTTCGCGGCTCTCGTGGCCGAACTCAAGGATTCGATCTAGCTTGGTCCGCTGAGCGATGCTGTGGGCGATCCGCTGCTAGGCCGTTGACTGACGATCGATCAGCCTCCGCTTTCGCGTCTTGGCTCCGAGTCATCTGGATCTCTTCCAGACTGCGACCCTTCATCCCAGGTACCAGCCGCGCAAAGAAGACCACCGCGATCACGCCGACCACGGCGTACAGCCAGAATGTGCCCGCCTCGCCGAGATCGCCGGCCAGGGTGAGGAAGGTATACGACACGACAAAGTTGAAGGAGCAGTTGGCGACGGTGCAGAGCGCCTTGGCTGGGCCGCGCAGTTCCAGCGGAAAGATCGCCGGACGGGACTGAACCGGGCTCATGAACTGACCGACGTCGGCAACGTCGGACGCTCACTGCGTGGATCCGGAGCGCCACTGTGATCCGGATACTAGGGCGCGCCCACCCGGCCCGCGACTCTAGGACGACGTTACCCAGGCGCGGGCATCGTCCGTCTCGTCGGTGCCGTACACCTTAACCTCACCTGGCATTAGCCAGCCGAACCCATGGATCGCCCGGCGCAGCCATTCCGCGTCGCAAACGATGGCGATCCGCTCCCACGAGCGGATGCTACCGAGCCCGAGTTTCGCATCCTCCCACGCCGCACCGGCCGAGTAGTCAGAGAAGTCGGCTCCGAGCACGTACAGCATCCGCACGTTGCCGTCGCCCGCTGCCTCGCGTGCGGCGTCGACCGCAGGCACCAGCACGCTCTCATAGTCGCGGGCGGTCACCGGCCCATGCGCCTCAACCCCGACCACACCATCGGGAAGATCCGGGATCAGCGTCAACACGATTCGCCTCCTCGTCTATGGTTGGTCCGGCAGGACGTCGTGTCAGCCCCGGCCGTAGAGATGTGCTGTCCTCTTTCGGGACGGGTTCCCGGGTCTCCAGGCTGAGAGCGAGCGCCTCGGTTCCGCGCTGCTTCCACGCGTAGCCGGCGCGTTCGCTGATGCCGGCGTACCGGCAGGAGGCTCGAACCAGTCTGGCGCCTCAACTCGCTGGGAAGCTGCGCGACCGGGAGCGCGCGGTGCTCCCGCGGGTGCGACCTTCGGTGCGCAAGCCGCGGCGGTCTCGGATCCGCCAGTCGTCCAACAGACCGAGCACCGCGTACACGGCGACCCCGCCGATAAACGCGATCCATGGCGCGAGAGCCAGGAGGTATTCGAAGTCCTTCTCCACAGATAGACCGTGTCACGGTATACTTTGCCTGGCATGCGTGCGATGACCCAAGTCGAGTCGAACAGATCGAATGAAGATCTTCGCCATGTCGCGCGATTCCGGATCGCGCTCCGCCATTTCGAACGGCGGACAGACACTGTGCTGGCCGACTGCGGTCTGACTCCTCAGCGGTACCTGCTGCTTCTCACGATCGAGGCTCAGTCGATCGAGGGCGAGGCGACAGTGTCGAGCCTCGCGGACGATCTCGAGATGCCGCAGAGTACGGTTTCCGACCTCGTTGCCCGCGCGCACGGCGCCGGACTCCTGGTCCGTCGCCGATCTGACGGCGACGCACGCGTTTCCCATCTGTCCCTGACAGCCGAAGGCCACCATCGCCTCTATACCGCGGTTGACGCGTTGCGGGCCGAGCGCGGTGTGCTGCGGGCGACACTCGTCGGCCTGTCCCAGCTGATCTGATGGCCGAGATCTTTCCGATCGATTTCACCGCTCCGCCCACGCTCGCCGAAGGGCGGCTGGCTGACTGGCTGGTGACGCTGATCATCGTCTGCGTGGCCGTGACAGCCGGCGTTTGGCTGTGGCGTAACGGCTGAGACCAAGGTGGGATCTCCCATACGGGTCGCTGCTTGGCGGCCTGCCGCTAGATACACCGTAGTACGATGTATCGCAGTGCCCAGCATCGGGGATCCGCTGAACGACCGCTCGTCAGGCACCGCCATCGTCGTGGCCCGCTACCGCGTCGCCGAGTACGGGAACTGGTTGGAGCGCTTCTCATCGCAGAATCCGCAGCGCGCGCTGGCCGGAGCCGCCGGCCATTCCATCTCAGTGTCGCTCGACGATCCGCGACGAGTCGAGGCGGTCGTCGAGTTCGTGTCCCTCGAATCGGCACGCAGATACGAGGAGTTTCTGTTACTGCCATCGACTCGGGATGGAGACCGACACGACGGCGTCGTCGAGCACGGGGCCGTATGGGTCGCGATCCGTTCGGAGCATCGAGCCTACGCCGACCACACGGCGACGGACGATGCGTGACGACGTTCGCGGCCGACGTTGATCCGTACGCCGACGCGGCGAGCATCATCGTCCCGACCGCTACGGTGAGTGCCGCCGACCATCCACCCCCGCACCGACCCTTCGCCACGCCCCTCCGATAGCGCAGTACGGTTTATCCGATGACAGTACGCCAGATCCGCCCGGACGCTCCAGTGTCGACCCAAAGGTGAGCAGCCACTCACAGCCGCCGATCGGACACGCTCCCCCGCTTCCCAGCAATGCGCGGCCCGGCAGCGGCAGTGCAGTGGTACGCGGGTCTTCAAGACCAGCGGCACGTGGTTGGTTGATCCACATGGCGACTGCGCTGTGGCTTCTGTGCGCGGCGACGGCCGGAATCCTGCTCGCCCTCCGTGCGTTCGGCGAGGCTGCATATCCGCTGGGACCGGCTCGCATCGAGGTGCGCACCGAGATCTCGACGAGCGGGACTGTGGATGCGTATATCCCGCTGGCGGACTGGGGCGTGCGCACCCATCCCTTCTCAGCGCCGATCAGCCTAAACGCAAGGCTGGTCGCGGTCGACCGCGAAGCCGCGAGGGGCGCCCTCCGGGCGCCTGGTGGCGCAAATGCTCGGCTGCGTTCGATTCAGAGCGATGTGCCCGGCGTCGCACGCTCTGCGCTGCGTCGCGCAGCTCTGGCCGCACTACTCGGTGGCGCAGCGGGAGGGACGGTTGGTGGATTGTCGCTGGCTGCTGTGGGCAGGCGCCGCCTGCTGATCCCGGTGGGCACCATCGCGGGCGCCGGCATCGCCGGCATATTGATCGTAGGCTGTGGCTTGCTCCTTCGCTCTCCAGACTACGGAGCGTTCCGCACACCCACATTCTACGCTCACGGCGCGGAGCTTCCGAGGCTGCTCGCAGCGTCCGATTCGTTCTCAGTGGCCAGCGCTTCCTACGAGTCCAGCTACCAACAAGCTGTGGCTGGGCTCGACGCTCTGATCGGCGCGGCGGCGGGAGGGAAACCCGCCGCTGCCCGGTCGTTTCTGGTCGGCTCGGACATCCACGCGAACTGGCTGACGCTCCCGACGTTCTCCCAATTCGCCGACGACCGCCCAGTGTTCCTCGTCGGCGACTACTCTCAGCAAGGCACTCCGATCGAGGCGGCGATCGCCGACCAGGCCGCGGATCTCGGCCGTCCGGTCGTGGTGGTTTCCGGCAACCATGACACGCCAATCGTCATGCGCACCTTCGCACGTGCGGGAGCCGTAGTCGTTACACACAACGGGCGGCTGGATCCGTCTGGCCGAGTCCACGGCCCACCGGTGTTCACAGTCGCCGGCGTGCTCGTCGCCGGATACGAGGATCCTCTCGAGCGACAGGCCGGCAGCTATGGACATCGACTCGACTTCTCCCCGGCCGAGCTCGACGCCTACCGGGCAGCTGTCGAGCGGTGGTTCGATTCGCTGACCCCCCGACCGCAGATCGTCCTGGTGCACGATGCCCGTGTCGCGGGGACCTTAAGACTCCATGTCGCTGCTGAGAGCAAAGCGCCGCTGCTCATTCTCACCGGGCACGACCACCAGCAACACATCGATCGCACAGGCAACACGGTGGTTGTCGATGGCGGCACTCTGGGAGCCGGCGGGGTGTTCGGAGTCGGCACCCAGCAAGCTGGGTTCGCCCAGGTGTATCTCGACGATGACGGCTGGCCAGCGGCGGTCGACCTGATCAGCGCGGACCCGATCACAGGAAACGCCAGCGCCCAACATCGAACACTGACAGAACACCCCATACCACCGCCCACCGCACGAGACGAGTCGGGCGTTCCGACCACGTGACTGGCTCGCCAATCGCAGCCTTTTTTTGAGGACTTGAGCGGATGCTCCGCCCGTCCTCAAACGATCCTCACACTACACCGCAATACTCAAGAGAGTCGTCGAGAACTCCCCCCTACTCAACGACGCGTAAGTATCGCCAGGGGGCTCCGGCCCGGCGGTCAATGAAATGGGTCGGTTCCCCCTGAGCGATCGCGCCCAGGCGGTCGCGTTGGCCAAAACGAACGGACTCGGACTCGGGCTCGAGATTGCCGCCAGCGAGCGCATCCTGTCCATCCCCCGAGGACGCCGCCGCATCCTGGGCGGAGAATCGCGTATCCATGTGCTGAATGCGCGTTTCGAGCCTCAGCGGCGCGTTTCGAGCCTCAGCCGGCGCGACTGTGCGCGTAGTTGCGCGCGAGAACCGCCGTGGCGAGTCGCTCGACCGTCGATTCGGAGTCAGCCGCCCACCGCAGGTCGGGAGAGGTGTCCACGTCATAGACGGCGAGCTGCGTCTCAGGCCCGAATAGCAGGCGGACCGACGCCACCTGCGCGCCGACCGCGGCCGCGCAACGGAGTGCCATCGAGGCTACTGGTGGATGGATCGGAGCGTCGACGGCTGCTTGTGGTTCCCGGGAAGGCGCCTTGCCGTCGATCGACAGCAGGCGCACCGCCGTGGCGTCGCCCTCGACCACCAGCACGTCGGCGATACCGTCCGCTGCAGGCCACCGCGAGACGACGAAACCACTCGTGGCGAACCAGGGACGCTCGCGGGCGCGGCGCAGGACGTGGTCGAGCTCCGCCGATGTCGAGACGAACGCGGCTGGGAACTGCGGATCGTGGGCGGGAGCCCGAACGACCACCTCGAAGTGGTGCTCCCCTGCGAACCGGCGAGCGGCATCGGTGCTGGACAGCAGCCGGGTCGCCGGCTGCGGTACGCCGTCCGCTTCCAGCGCACGTGCGGTCAGCTCGGGGTGGCACGCGATCCAGACCGCGGACGGTGAGTTGAACATGAGGTCGCGACTCGCCTCCAGAGGGCGGAGCCGGTTGAACTCGTCAATGGGCCAACCCTCGTCATCGGTGAGTGCCCGCATGCATAGGAGTGTCGGCCCGCGAGGAGGAACATCCACCGCCCACGGATCCGCGACCGAGAGGTGGATGCCACGACGTGCCATCGCGCGGGTCAGCGCGCGGACACCGTGGGACGACGATCCCACGAGGGTCAGCGTGGGCTCGACCAGCGCCTTGTCCGATGCGCAACTCAAGGGCCTGGTGACGCTCATGATCTCCTCGCGCGAAGCAGCACGTACCCTGCCGGCGTGATACGGAGACGCCGTCTGGCCGGGTCGACTGACTCCACCAGCGTCGCGGGCAAGAGCCCCTGCCGGTCGCCGATATCGATCGCGACCGAAGTCGGGGTGTCTGATCCGGCCGCGTACACCGGAGTGTCGACGTGGCCGACGACGAACTCGTCGACCATGACTTCATATCGGTGGCAGTGACCCATCTGACGGTATCGCATGAACTCAGACTAGGCCAGGTCCGAGAGGGTTGGGTATCCGTTATCCGTGCGTTGCATGTTGGTGTGTGAGCAAATGCTCATGCAGGAACCAGCTTGTACCCGACTCCGCGCACCGTGAGCAGGCGCCGGGGCTCGCCCTGATCGGGCTCGATCTTGCGGCGGAGCGCCGCGACATGCACATCGCACGCACGCTCGTCGCCGATGTAGGTGCTCTGCCAGAGATGCTCCATGATCTGCCGGCGCGTGAACACGCGCTGAGGCTCGAGAGCCAAGTACGCCAACACACGAAACTCGGACGGCGTCAGGTGAATCGACTCGCCGTCGACAGCGACGGCGTGCTGCACCAGATCGATCGTGATGCCGCCGACGCGAAGCACCTCGTGCCCCGTCGCCGACCGGTCGAGGTCGCGGCGACGCAGTAATGCCCGCACGCGGCTGGTCAGCTCGGCCATTGAGAAGGGCTTGCCGAGATAGTCGTCGGCTCCCATCTCGAGGCCGAGCACGCGGTCGACCTCCGAGTCGCGAGCGGTCAGCATGATGATTGGGACATCACTGCGTTGACGCAGGTCACGGCACAGGTCGACGCCCGAGCCGTCTGGCAGGATGACGTCAAGCAGGATCAGGTCGTACTCCTGCGACAACGCAAGCTCGAGCGCTTCCGTTGCCCTCGTGGCACGGTCGACGTCGAAACCGGCCTGCTCCATCGTGTAGGCGATGGCGTCCAAGATCCCAGGCTCGTCGTCGACTGCGAGCAACCGGCGGCTCATCGTGCGTCGATCAGCTTCATGCGCACCGTCGTGCCACCTCCTTGCGGCGATTCGATCTCGACGTCACCGCCGAGTTCGCGAACGACCTCGCGGACGATCGCGAGACCGAGGCCGAACCCGGAATCGTCGCGGGCATCGCCACGATAGAAACGATCGAACACGCGTTCACGGTGCTCGTAGGGTATGCCCGCGCCCTGGTCACGCACCTCGATCGACACCGAGCCCTCCGCTGCTCGAGCGGCGCTGACCGTCACCGGCCTCCCCGCCCCGTGCCGGACAGCGTTCGCGATCACGTTCGAGAGAAGCTGGTAGGCGAGGTCGCTCTGGCCGAGAAACTTCACATCCGTGCGGTGGCGGGCCACGAGTCTCGCCTCGTCTGGCCCAAGGCTGGCGATCACCTCGTCGAGCAGCGCCGAGAGATCAATCGCCGACAACTCAAGTGGTTCCTCGCCGGTCTGCGCGCGCGCCAGCACTAGCATCGACCGCGTCAACCGCCCGAGCCGCAGCGACTCCCTCTCGATGTTCATCAGGAACCGGTCGCGGATCTCCGGATCCTCGGCACCACCAGACCGGAGGATCTCGACGGCACCGGCGATCGCTGCGGTCGGGGTACGAAGTTCGTGCGCCGCGTTCGCCACGAACTCGCGCTCAGCCGCCTCCCGCCGCTCCCGCTCGGTGACGTCGCTCAGCACGAGTACGCAGCTCCCATTCGGCTCCGACGCCGGGATGCCGACGATCGAGTAGGTTCGCCGATCCCCGGCACTGACACGCGCCTCTGTCGGCCGCGCCGCCGGGGCGCAGAGTGCGCGCACCAGCGCGGACATGTCGATGTCCTGCCAGGGCTCGGGCAGCGGCGAGCCTGGGCTGAGCTGCCCCAGCCCGAGCATCCGCGCTGCGGCGGGGTTCGAGAGCCCGACCCGACCGTCCGCGCCGACGGTCACCACGCCCTCGTGCAGACGCTCCAGCAGCCGGCGCAGCCGGTCGCGCTCCGATTGCAGCCTCGAGAAGGAGTCGTCGAGCCTCTCGCGCATGGCGTCGACCGTCTCCGCGAGCTCGCCCAACTCGTCGTGAAACCCGGACGTGAGCGGCTGATCGAACCGGCCGCGCTCGATCTCCGCAGCGGCGTCCGCGATACGCCGGGTTCGACGGGTGATCAAGACCGACACGAGCAGGCCAGCGGTGGCACCGACCACGAACGCCAGAACCCCGGCCTCGACAACGCTCCTCCCAACGATCCCGATCTCCGCCGAAACATCCGTGCGCCGGTTGTATGCGAGCAACACGCCACCAGCCGGATTGTTGACCGGGAGCGCGACGACGGTGGCGTGCCCACCCGGCGCCGAGCTGATGTACCGCTGACCCCGGAGTGCACTGCCGACCGCCCCGCCGTGATTCGGCACCGAGTCGAGCACGACGTCTCCCGACGCCGGTTGGCTCACTAGCTCTCCGCCGGCATCGAACAGAAACAGCGACAGCCCCTGCGCCGCTGCCGCGCTTCGCGTCGCGACGATCGGCCGGCTGGAGTCCGCGATCGTCGCAGCCGCGGCCACGCTCCGGCCGACGCTGACGTCCTCGGCACGCCCACGGAAGGCGTCGGCAGACTGCGATCGCAGCACCTGGGCAGCGACGGCCGTGGTCATGCCTGCGATCAGCGCAAACGTGAGCGCAAGCCACCAGCGCATACTGAAGCCGCGCGGGCGCATCCGCGCCAGTATCGCCCAAACCTCCAATCGCCGCCGTCTCGGGATCCGCTTCGGTTACGCCGTCGGCCTCAACGTGACCCGCCGTTGTGGACGATCGATGCCGACGACGTCGCGGGTGGCGATTCGCATGCGCGATGGGAACAGCCGGCCAGGGGCTCGAACGAACAGATCCCTCGGCCCGTCCTCGACGCTCCCGGCGCCGGGCTCGACCAGCGTGCCGAGCCTAGCTCCGTCGCGCATCACCGTATACCCACCACAGGAGGCGAACTCCGCCGACCGCACCGCCGCGAGGGTCCTGAACAGGGACCGGGTCTCGCCGATCCGCGAGGGCGGCGCCGCCACCGGTTCCCGCCGCCGCGGACCGGCGCCACTGGTCATGGAGAGCATCATCGTGAGCACACGTCTACTGTGGCGCCGGGCACCGAGCACCGGATGAAGGATCCATGAAGATACGCTCATGCGATACGCCGGAGGGGACTGCAGATCGGCTCCCTGCGGCCGGCATCAGCCGCCGGCGACTGCTGATGGGCCGCTGCGATTTTTTTCGCAAACGGCGTGGCTCGGCCTCTTCCAACCAGAACCGCAGTACGCCAAGGATGCGGCCAGGCAAGGGAGGGCGGCGTGCTCACGCCGCCGAAAGACCTTCATTGCTCAACGCTGGGTTGGACGGAATTGCCCTTTGACGCGCCACCCACATCAGCGCACCATGTTCATGATCGGTGACCCTCCCGGAACACGGTCGGGCTAGACTCGCAGGATGTTCGAGGCGGTTGGCAACCGGGTTCGGTCCGTCGCGGACGGATTCTGGCTGTTGCCCGGCCTAATCGCTTTCGGATTCGCTCTACTCGCGTTGGTGCTGGTTCGCATCGATCGCGGGCTGGAAACCGATCAGCTCGGCTTCACATTCGACGGTGACGCGGGCGCCGCCCGCGGCGCGCTCGAGACCGTGGCAGGTTCCCTGATCACTGTCGCCGGTCTCACATTCTCGCTCACGGTCGTTGTTTTCGTACTCGTGTCAGGCCAGTTCACGCCGCGGTCGGTGCCCGCGTTCCTCGCCGATCGGATCAATCAGATCACGGCCGGGACCTTCCTCGGCGTCTTCCTGTACTGCCTGCTCGTGTTGAGGACGGTACGAGACGGGGACGCGGCCGGGGTCGGCGGCTTCGTGCCGAAGCTGTCCGTCACTGTTGCCATTGCTCTCGCCTTGCTCGCAATAGCGCTGCTTCTGTTCTTTATCCACCACCTCGGTGATTCGATCCAGGCGTCAAGCATCGTGAGGCGGATCGGCCTCGACACGCTCAGGCGGATCGAGAACCTCGCGGATGACCCGCCGTTCCGCCTGGCGTTGCCGCCGGATCGGCCAGGCCTGGTGCGGCCGACCGCAGCCGGGTACGTACGAAGCGTCGCGCTCGGCGAGATCGCAGGAGGCGTCGAGGAGCAGTACCTTGTGCGTGTGCCTGCTCGGGTGGGAGACTTCGTCACCAAGGAAGACACCCTGGCAGAGGTGTGGCCTGCCTCCGCCGCTGGGAGCTCAGCCGGGTGCATCCGGCAGAACATCGCGATCGGATCTGAGCGCGACCTGCACGAGGACGTACTCTACGGCGTCCGTCAGCTCGCTGAAATCGCGATGAAGGGTCTGTCGCCCGGCATCAACGACCCGTCGACTGCCGAGACGGCGATCGGATACCTGCGCGCGATCCTCGAACAGCTTGCGCGGCGCCAGCTGCCCGCCGAGGTACTTCGCGGGAGCGTGCGTGCCTCCATGCATACCTTCGACGACTACCTCGACGGCGCATTCGAACAAGTGGGGCGCTACGCAGCACCCGACCCGAACGTCATCGTAACCGTTCTCAGAGCCCTCGCGCGGGTGGGGGATGCGGCCCGCGCCGCCGGGCGCCGAGACCGGATAATGCTCGTGCGCCAAGTCGCGCAGCGGGTCGCTGTGCCGGCGCTCGAAGATGCCCGCACAGCTCACGACCGCGAGCGCATCCAGTCCGCGCTCGCGCTTGCGTGCTAGCGAAGCGCCAGATGTTGTGAACGGATAGGGGTTCAACCGAGCCTTCGCTCACGACAGGGAGTCGACGACCCCGACGACTCCCTGTCAGCGCGCGTACCCAGCGCGTGCGGCCAGGCTCGCACGGCAGTTCCGAACGATCCTACGGCGCGGACGCAGCCCCGGACAGGAAAGGCACCCAGGTCACACTCGCTCTCCTGGCTTCGTGCGGCCGCGGGTGCCACGCTGTTGAATGGGGCCGCTACTGGCTCTGGGAACTTCCGCCGCTGATCATCATCGCAATGCTCCTCACCTGGGTCTGGGCCGCTGAGCGCCCCTTCGTTCTGGGCCGGCGAACTGCAAGGCCGCACGTGATGATCCCCTGGGTCGTCGCCGTACCGCTACTCACCGCGTGCATTGCCGCAGCCAATCAGGAGCCGACCACTGTCGTCTGGCGCTCCGCGGCCACCATACTCGCCCCACTACTCGCATCACTCGCACTCGACGCGACGGTCCGAGGCCGTGAACGGTGAAGTGAGCGGCACCGGCACGGAGGGGTGGCCCGCATCACCCGTTTCCGGGTGGAAACTTGGTCGGTGGGCGTGGATCGAGCCAGTTGATCGAGGACGAGCTGTCGGCGATCGCACGCGGCGAGCACCTCGTGACCCTCGCATACGCGGAACGCCGCTGGCGCATGGGGCCTCAACCAGCACCTGTGCATGTTTCGGGCACGGCCGTGGGCGTCTGTGGGGGGGGTGGACTACATGCCCGTGTGGCAGTGCGCGGTGTCATAGCTCGCCCTGAGTTGGTCAGCGACGACCGCGCTTTCGAGGTCGAAGGAGACCTCCACCTCGCGCCGGCGCCGTACATCGACGAGCACGGCATCGGACAACGCGGCTGGGGCGGTCTGCTGACCCTCCCTCGTCGCGTGAAGATCGACGTCTCGCCGCTGCTGCGTCACCTGTTCCATGCCCGCGGCCCAGTCGTTCGATCATGCGCGACCTCGCCCGCCGCATCCACCCACTCCGATCGTCGACCTTATCGACGCCAGAACGCTCAACTTGACATAGGAGCAACAACGCGATGGCCGAAGCCATCTTCGCCAACGCATCTTATGGTACATCGAGTGCTTCTACAACACCCGCCGCCGCCAGTCCAGCCTCGACGGCATCAGCCCCCAAACCTACGAACAGCGATACTACGAACAGGCCAACGCGGCCTAAGACCTGGGTGTCAACCGAAGCGGGTCAACTCCACCCTGAAGCAGATCTTCGCCTGCCCGGACGCCGACCTTGTTGCTGTCGGGATAGACGGAGACGGCGGGGGATAGACCGAGACGGCGGACACGCGCGTGCTCGACCACGCAAGCGTCCGTGCCGGCGCTCCGCTCTTGTTCATCACCTTGTGCGCCCGCCAAGGCCAGCGGGGAAAGCGGACGAGGGCTCCGCATTGGAGCGTCTGCCCAGGGTGTCCTCACAGCTCCCCGCGCACGAACGCGTCGTTGAGTTCGATCCGACTGGTACGCTACTGCGCGCGTGGGGCCTCTGGGTGTCAGACACCAGCTACAACCGGCTCGTTGAGTTCCGCTCCACTGGCGGCTTCATCCAAGCCGTCGGCTACGCTGGAAGCGGGAACATGCAGTTCAACCACCCGGCTCATCTCGACGTGGACGCCGACACCACCGGCCACGTCTTCCTCTACTGACCGACGTTTTCAACGACCGCATCGAGATCCCGGACATGCACAAGAACTAGCAGCGAAACCCACGACCCGCCTGACATGAAACACGGCCCTCTCTCCAGTGGGAGCTCCAGTTCCGGTACGGGTCGTGGCCGTCGACGCTTCGTTCCCTCCCTGGAGAATGAGGTTGATGCCCAGCTTCACGGGGCGCGCTGGGGTGTCTGCTTCTCGCTGGTCGGATGGGCGATCGGCTGCTCCGTCAAGGCGTGGCTGCTGTACGAGGCTGACGGCAAGGGCGGACACTACACTGTCCTGGTCGTGTTCCTTGTTCAGGCCTTGCTGGCCGCCGGCCTGGCCGCATTCCTCTGGTGGGATTCCGCGCCTGCGAGGCTGCGGGCGCGGGCACGGTCACTGGGGTTGAAGGGCGGGATCTAGCGTCGTGCTGCCGCCGCGACCGGCAGGGCGGCTGACCGAGAGACGAGCCAGATCCCAGTGAGGACTGCGCTGAGAGCGGCTGCCTCCGTCAGCAGACCTGTCGGCCAGCCGGCGAGTGGTTCGCCAACCAGCAGCGAAGCGAGCACAACCGGAATGCCGATGCTGAGGCCGAAGATCACGGCCACCGCCCTATGCGCCGCCACCGTCTGAAAGCTCGAACTTTCGGCGAGGATGCCGACGACGCCAAGAGCAGCGGCCGCGCCGAGCCAGAGGACTGAACCGATCAGCGAGGTGCTCAGAGCGTCGATCGCGAACTTGGTGGCAAGCGCCGTCCCTGCATAGGCGACGCCTGCCGAGACGGGTAGGACAGCCCGACGCCGACCATGCGCGAGATATGGCGCGACCGCGGCGGCCGCTATAACGGTCAGCGTAGCCGCTTTCAGCCATTCGCTTCCGCCCGGACCGTGCCGCTGGGGTACGACAACAGTGAGAACCACGACGCCGATCGAGATGATCGGGATACCGAGCCAGTCAGTCGGTCGCAGCCTCTCTCCCAGGAAGACCGATGCACTCAGCAGCAACAGCACGAGCGTGAATGCGAGAGCGGGTTCCACGAGCGTTAGCGGTGCGATCCGAAACGCGGCGGCGTGCAGGCCCCAGGCAACGACGCCGATCGCTACGCCCGCGGCCCATCGCGGACGACGAGCGAGCTGCGGAATCAGGGAAAGCCGCATCGACTGGCTGCCGTCGCTCCGCCGTGCCTCCCATGCTTGAAGGGTGACCGCGGTGCTATACGCGGCAGACGAGCATACCGCCACCGCGAAGCCCAACGTATACGTCGCGTTCATCTCCGAACATCCTCGGTGAGTGGTCGGAGTCGCGACGCATTCGCTGGCATGTCACGGCGCGACAGCGTCCGTTCAACGGCTGGAACCGCTGCCACCGCGACGACGCCGACGAGGACATCCAGCAGGTAGTGATTTCCGCTCGCAAGTACAGAAATGATGACGATCGACGGATAAGCGAACCAAAGCGCTTGAGACCAACGCCGTCTGCAACACGCGGCCGCCGCGAAACCCAACACGACCGCATACGAGGTATGGAGACTCGGCATCGCCGAGTAGGGGTTGTTCAGTGCGTCGATCAAGCCGGTGTTCACGTTCAAGTGTGCTGATGAAAGGGCGTCGTACACACCGCTGGTGGGGACGAGTCGGGGCGGTGGAAGCGGAAACACGAGCAGGCCGATGATTTGGACACCGTTGACCACGATCAGGGCGTTTCGCACGCGATGAAACGACGCCACGTGCCAACCGTAAATCCACAACAACACCGCGGTGGTGACGGCGAACTGGGAAGCCAGATAGACCACGTCTGCCATCCTGAGAAGGTGAGCAGACGCCGCCCATACCTGAACCTGGTGCTCCCAACCGACTCCGACAGCTGCTTCCAGCCCCTGAACTGTCTGTGCGTTTGCAAACGCAACCTCGGCTTGCCATCGACCGTAGACCCCGGAGACGGCGTAGATCAGCTCGAAACTCGCGATGATGGCGATCTGGAGGGCGAGGTCTCGTCGGCCGCGAGGCGTGAAGCGCTCGGCCGTGAGGCGTACCCTCCGTTGAAGCTCGTTGCGCCTAACCACCGGCACCTACACCTCCGAGAAACCGACGGGTGTCGGCGAATGGCCAGGTACCGCGGGCGGAGCGCTGGCCGTTTGTCTCGAGCGGAAGCTGAATCCACTCGCCGCCGCATGCTGCTGACCGGTAGGCGGCCCGTAGAGTTTCAACGGTCGCCACGCCCTCGGCTAGGCGTCGCGCCGCATGGTCTGGCTGGTGCAAGGCCTTTCGGAAGTCGGTCATCATCGCCGGAAGCCAGGCAGCGTGCGCCTGCTCGCTTCCGCACCCAACGTTGTGTTCCGCTGTCGTGCCTTTGCGCCCGACCCACCAGCCGCGGTTTCCCTGCACGCTGGCCGATCCCTCTGTGCCCTTCAGGGTGTAGCGGTTCGACCGCTCAGTTCCGTCCCAGGTAAGCGAGATAACCCAGGTGACGCATCCCATCTGCATCTGTACCTCTGCACCGCGTTCCAACCCTCCACGCAAGTCCATGTCCACGCGGCAGGCGACGCAGGTTGGCCAACACCCGGTCAGTTCGCTCGCGGCATATAGGCAGTGAACGCCGTGATCCGTGAGGATTCCCCCACCCGCGATCCGCGCGTCGGTGCGCCAATCGGGACTCCAATCGACCACACCGCGAGCCGGCGCCATCCGGGTGATGGTCATCGCGCCGGCCGTCAGCGCTCCAAGAGCGCCGACGCGCCGGAGCCTGAGCAAATACTCGACCGCCGGGGAGAACCGGTAGTTATGCGCCGGGTAGATCACCCGCCCGGCGCGCGCCGCCAGGATCGGTAACCGCCGCGCCTCCACGCTCGAGTGAACGAGCGGCTTCTCGCAGATGACGTGGCAACCCTGGTCGACCGCCAAGCGGATCTGTTCGGCGTGCACGTTTGGCGGAGAGCACACATCCACGACATACGGCTCTGTCCCGGCGAGCAACGTTTCGACGCGGCTGAATACGCGAGCGGTGGGATGAGCTCGTGACGCGGCCTGCTGTCGCGATTGCGTCGGGTCTGCGATCGCGACCAACTCATACCCGTCCTGCTCGCTGTAGAAGCCCGATCGCGCCTGCCCCATCGTGCCATAGCCGATGACGGCGACCCGCATAGGCCGTTCGTCGTCGCTCACGGAGCGGTGGAGGTTAGAACGGCGCTGATCCGCTCGACCGCTTCCATGGCCGTGGCCCGATCGATGGAAAGGGGCGGGTACAACCTGAGCGCTTCGCCACCAACCATGACGATCACTCCCCGCTCGAGCAACCGCGAAAACGTCTCCCGCATCATCGCAGACGTATTGATCGAACTGCTAGCGGTCAACTCGATCCCGATCATCAGTCCACGACCACGAACATCGGAGACAACGTCGCTGCTCTCGACCAAGGGACTCAACGCGGAAACCATTTCCTCGCCGATCTGCGTCGCGTTTTCGGCCAGCCGCTCGCTAGCGATTACCTCGAGAGTTGCAGCCGTTGCCGCGCACGCGAGCGGAAACCCGCCGTAGCTTGAGGAGCTGGCGCTTGGAAGCGCGAACGAACCAGCCGACATCAGTGCGGCTGTCGAGGCGATCGCACTGACCGGATACCCCGACCCCATACCCTTGCCCATCACGATGATGTCGGGCGAGACGCCATCTCCCTGGCAGGCGAACATCGTTCCGGTACGCCCGAATCCGGTGAGCGTCTCGTCGACGATCAGCAACGCGTCGCGACGTCGAGCCAGCGCGTGCAACGCCGCCAGGTAGCCCGCGGGCGGAACCACGTTCCCCGACTTGCCCTGGATCGGCTCGACCACAATAGCGGCGAGCTCCCCAGTCGATTGTTCGTCCAGGGCTTGCTCCGCCAGGTCCACACAGGCGAAGCCACATTCGGGATGGCGCAGACGCAGCGGGCAGCGGCGGCAGTTCGCATAGGGCGTCGCGATGGAGCCGCTGGCGAGCGGCCCAACGCCGTGCTGCGGCGCGCTGGTCAGTGACATGGCACCGAGCGTCTTTCCGTGGAATCCTCCCCAGAAACGGAGAATCTCGTGCTTACCGGTTGCCGACTTGGCCAGCCGCAACGCGGCCTCGACCGCCTCCGCTCCGCTCGTGTAAAGCTGCACGCGATCGAGCCCAGCCGGTAAGACGTCCCCTAGCAGTTGCAGCATACGCAGCCGGGCCTCGGAGCTGAAGGCGCCGATCATCCATCGGTCGAGCTGCTCGTGAAGCGCGGCTCGCACATGTGGATGGCAGTGGCCGACACTGTTGACTCCGGCGCCACCCATCAAGTCGATGTACTCCCGCCCGTCGACGTCCCAGATACGCGCCCCGGCTGCCTCACGAACGCCGATCTGCGCCCACTGGACGACCGCCTGCAGCCCAGGGCCCAACAGCTCCTGCTCTGCCGCCCACAACTTCGCGGATCCTTCCGGGGCCGCCAACTGCGGCCGTTCGTCTGGTCGTGTTCGTGTCATGGTAGGCCGAGATGACGCCAGCTGGCAGTCGCAGAGCCCACGATACCCGATCCGACCACCGATTGGGGCCGCCCACCCATCTCTGGGATGTCGGATGATGGCCGTGCGCTGTGCCATGAGCCGAGGGGGCCAAATGACGGCGTGCAAGACGCCGAACGCAACGATCCCATCGCAGCACCCACGCAACGACAACCCGATGGAATCACCCACGCAATAGGCAGCGCTCCCTCCGCGCTGAAGCACACCTAAGGTCGTGCGGTCGAGTAGTGGCTGCTGCTGCGAGTAGCTCAGGGCTCGCGGATCCAGCGCGTGTTGGCACATGGGCAGCCATACGGCCGGCCGCATGGCAGGTCGCAGCCGGGGCGGGTCGTCGCCGCGCCAGCACCTAGGAGACCGAAGTCGATAAGACCCAGCGCCGGGCTGTAGTGCAGCCCTGGCCTGAGGCGTCCCCTGAAGCGGCGCCGGTAGCAGACGAGGCCGCCCAGAGATCTTCCCCGGAGCAAAGGTCGTGCTGGTTGAAGACATCGTGTTCTCGGGACGGAAGACCCTTGAACCCGTGCAGACACTCCGAGCGCAAGGTCTCGTCGTCGCTCGAGTCTTGTGTTTGCTCGACCGTGAGCGCGGCGGGATCGACGCCATAGAGCCGCCGGCGTCGATGTGCACGCGCTAATGAAAGAGAGCGAGACTCTTTGATTTCGGCTGATACAATGCTGGGCGTCCGGCAGTCTGCGGAACGCGTCCCAGAGTTTTCTCTGCGCGACGCAACCGCGGTATTGGTCCAGCGGAACAATGATCCGTGCCTGTTGGTAGGTTATGAGCTCGCACGCGAGCGGAGTCTTCCGATCGGCTTTATCGGCGTCGAGGAAGGGTTGCTCGGCATGACTCGTGGTGGGAGTCTCGGGCGGCCGATCGTCCTGATTTCGGCGAACGGTCTTGGCCGCCAGGCTGTGGATCGCTTATTGGAGCACTACGAGGTCGTTCCAGTCGGAGTCTTCGACATCGATCTTGAGCAATGAGTACTCAGTGGCTCGTCCAAGAGATGTGGTCTCACGCCTACGAGGCAGGATCGCCGCGATGAGCAACGTCGGTCAAGATCCCGCTGGCAGCGTCACGCGCCTCGCCTACACCCCGGCTGAGCGAGCCGGTCATCAGTTGTTCGGCGAATGGGTTCGCGAAGATGGTGGCGAGCTCCACACTGATCAGGCCGGTAACTCCGTCGGGGTTCTGGCCGAAGGAGATCGTTACTTGCTCGTTGGCTCACATGTGGACTCGGTCAAGTGCGCTGGGTCGTATGACGGAGTTGCCGGGGTGGCAGTCGGTCTCGAGATCGCCCGGCTGTTCCGCCCCGCGGCGGGATGCGGGGTTCGGGTGGTCACGTTCGCCGCCGAGGAAGGAGCGCGTTTCGGGCGCCCGAATCTTGGGTCTGCCGCCGCCGCCGGTCTCCTTCGACCATCCGATCTGTTGAACCTGAAGGATGCCGACGGCGCGACTCTGGCAGACGCCGCGCGTGATCTGAGCCTCGACATCAATCGTGTCGAGCCCTGGATCGACAACCGAATCGCTGCGTACCTGGAGATTCACATCGAGCAGGGGCGGATTTTGGAGCAGACCGGGACTACCATCGGGCTCGTCGACGCGATCGCTGGCAACGTCCGATTGCGAGTCACGATCCACGGCGATCTCGCTCACTCCGGATCGCCGATGCGCGGTCGCCGAGACGCGCTCGTAGGCGCCGCAACCCTCGTCCAAGCTGTGAACGACGTCGCGCGACGAGGTCGGTCAACCGTCGCGACCGTCGGCCGTTTGTCTGTCAGCCCAAACAGCCTCACAACTGTGCCCGACTCAGTCACACTGTGGGTCGACATACGCGACGCAGACGGCGAACGCCAGCTTGCTTGTGCCCGCTCCATCGTCGAGACCGCGACTGACGTCGGCCTCGAGCTGGATCTGGACGTGACCGTTGATGGGCTGTCGAGCGCCGCGAACGATTCCAGACCCGCGAGCAGGCCAAGGCGCGCATCTTCTGGTACATCGAATGCTTCTACAACACCCGCCGCCGCCACTCAAGCCTCGGCGGCATCAGCCCCCAAGCCCACGAACAGCGATGCTACGAACAGACCAACGCGGACCCAGGTGTCAACAAACCGGGTCAACTCCAACTCCACGGAGCGCCATCCATGTGGGCGCCGGTCGGTCGCTACTGCTGCTCTTGGTCAGGCGACGGTTAGTGTCTTGGTGACCCATCCGGTGCTGATCGTGTCATCGGTGGATCGGATCAGCCGTGCGCGGAAGCGGTACTTGCCAGGGCCCGCGTCAGGAGTGAACGTGGCTCCGCGCAGGGATGTCGAGGTCCAGGGTACGAAGACTTTGCCGCCGGGCCGGGCTAGGTCGACCTCGTAGGTAAGGCCGCTGGGCGCAGCCCGGCTGGCCCAACTGATCGAGAACACGGTGGTCGGGCTGCCGGTCTTGGGGGCGATGCTGATCGGGACGACGACCGTCATCCGCTCGGCAGTCGACTGGTCGACCACTGGGTAGCTGCCGGCGGCGAAGAACCGGACGCCATCGAAATGATCCGCGGCGAGCGAGAGGTCGAACAAGCCAAGGCCGGACTCATCCGTAATGGTGTGCGGTGACCCGCCCGACCACCACCACCACATGTGACCGGCCGGAGTCGTCTGCTTGGCGGACACGAAGCTGAAGCCGCCATCGCCCACCAGCAGTTGGAGATCACCCTTGGGCAGCGTGACCGATGTCGAGGACACCGCCTCCGCCGGCGTCGCGTCATCGATCAACTGGATGCTGGCGGTCACGTCGACTCCGACTTGCGGCCCCGTCTGAAACGCCAACCAGGTTGAGGTCACCACCACCGACTGGCCCGGCCCCAGCTCGCCGACGCTCGCGCTGCTGCACAGCGGGTCGTCGCACGTCGCATTCGTGATCTCCTGCAGCTGCATCAGCGAGCGACCCAGGC
Organism: uncultured Actinomycetes bacterium; assembly: GCA_963720885.1. Lineage (GTDB taxonomy): Bacteria > Actinomycetota > Thermoleophilia > Gaiellales > JAICJC01 > DATLLN01. The sequence goes on from CAVRGW010000004.1 coordinate 488,040, forward strand.
TGAGATCCACAGACGCCGGGTCGGGGCCTTGGTTGGAGACTGTGGACTTGACGACGATCGTCTGCCCCACCTGAGCGGTCGTTGTCGCCGTCTGCGTCAGCCGGATGTCCGCCGCGAAGCGGGTCGTCGTGAAGCTCATCGTCGACGTGCCCGAGTGATCGTTCACACTGCCGACCTGGAAGTAGTAGGTGACCCCCGGGAAGGAATCGAAGACCTGGCCGTTAGCGCAGGAGCCGATGTCGCCGATCGACAGGAACGTGATGCCGTACTGTTGCGGCGGGGGCCCACCGGCGAAAACGTCAACGCAGGGCCGCGATCCCGGGTAGTCGCTCGCCGTGAAAAGAAGCTCGACGTGCGTTCGCACATCCACGGGCGCCGTCCACACGTACCAGACGGTGGGGACCGCTCGTCCCGGCGGAATGCGGCGGGCCCGGCTCGTCGTCCTCGCGGAACGCCTCGCGCGTGTCCGACGTGATCGGCACACCCGCCACCACCGGCTGGGCATTGGCCAGGTCATCGTTCGCCGGCTCATCCGCCAACGCCGCCGCCGGCGCCCACAACACCATCCCAATCAGCGCCAACCCCAACCCACGCCAAGCGACACGACATGCCACGACTCCCCCAATCAAGCCCCATCGACTCGCGAGCGCAGCCCAGACACAGCCACGGGCGCCTGTTGCCCCGCAAGAGACCGTGCAGAGCGACCCGATCGTGTCACGCGTCCACCGGGAAGTCGACGGTCGCCTCTCACGCACTTCAGCGGCCGGGATGTAGATCGAGCCCAGGCGTCAGGACCCCTCGTGATCCACGCCGGGAGCAAGAACGGAGGCATGGAACCGCGCGTCGGCCCGGGCTTGCAGAAGGACGAACGGTGTGACCGGTGTCAAGCCGAGAGCCGATCCGCCGCGCCCGGAGGGATGCCCGGTGCCTGGTGCCTCGGCTGGGCGTCGAACCCGGCGGCCGTGGCGGCGGCGTCTACGGCGGCGGAGCCGTGAGCGGCTCCGGCGGAGGCGGCGGCACCAGCCACATCAGTAAGACGCCGAATCAGATTCGACGCGGTACCGTATGGCTCTCCATGGACGATGTTCTTCTCACCGGCGGCTGCAACTGTGGCGCCGTCAGGTTCGAGGTCACCGAGCCGCTGGTTATCGCCAGCTATTGCCACTGCAAGAGCTGCCAGGGTCGCAGCGGAGCAGCAGCGTCGGCCAGTGCCCACCCCGCACCCGGCGCGTTTCGGGTCGTTTCGGGCGAGGACCGGCTTCGAGTGTGGAAGCCCGATGACGGCGGCTATTCTGGCGACCGTGAGGGTCCCTCCGCTCCTGTTGATGGACGTCGATGGCGTGTTGAATCCGTCCCCCGGCTCCCCCGCGGGATACCGCGAGTACGCCATCTTTCCGGAGGACGAGGAGCCGGTGCGGCTGTGCGCGGTCCATGGCGATTGGCTCCGCGAACTGGCCGAGCACTTCAGGCTGGTTTGGGCGACCAGTTGGGGGGACGCCGCGAACATTCACCCCTGCCCGCGTTTCGGTTTGCCTGAGCTTCCGGTGATCCTGTTCCCGCCAGCACCGTTCGACGCGTCTGCGAAGCTTCCGGCGATCGATTCGTTCGTCGGTGAAAGCGCCGTCGCTTGGGTCGACGACGTTGTCACTCCGCAGACGCGACGATGGGCCGACGATCGGATGCCCCCGACTCTCTTGGTCGAGGTCAATCACGCGCTCGGGCAGACACGGGATGCCGTCGACGGAGTGCTGGCCTGGCGGCTGACGTTGGGCTGAGCAAATCCGGCGATCACGCCGGGGGCTAATGGATCAAGCGAGTGTAGGACCGCTCCGGTGTCGCGCGGCGCGTTTGCTCAGCCCCGGACCGTCTTCGGGCCGCTCGCACCGTGACCTCCACGATCGGTCCGGCCCTGCGCGCCGTGCGCATCGAGCCCGTCGCCGCGCTCGTTGCGATCCACGACGAGCAGACGCAGTCGCGGTGGACGACGAGGCACGATTGGCGGCCTCGCGGCGAGCGGTGGCATCGCCGCCCTGGTGGCGCTCGAACCCGCTCATTGAGCCAAACCCGTCCGGCCTTCAAGATCGGCGAGCGCATGTAGCCCATGCGTCGGTAGGTTCGACTCCTGCGCCGCTCCGCTAGGCCGAAACCCGACGCTTCTATGTTGTCAAGGCGGGTAGCTTGGTCTCCTTGAGTCGGCCGTAGAAGTGCCGGGCGAGCGCGCGTTTGACGCAGCGCTTGGCTTCCTTCGTGGTCTTGAAGCACCCCGGGAATTGTGGAGGCTCTCTGGCCAGGCGCTGGGCGTCTGGAGAAGGGAGAATGCTGGGTTATGTCCACGGAAGTATCCGCCGGAGCTCTTGGATCGTGGCGTGCGGATGGTGGAGGAGTCGGGCCGTCCGGTCGCGCATGTGGCCAGGGATCTGGGGATTAGCAGTGAGGTGTTGCGCAAGCGTGTGCGGCAGGCTGAGGCGGATCGCGGGAGCGGCCGGCGATGCTTGCCAGCGGTGAGCGCGACGAGTTGAAGCGGTTGCGGAAAGGGAATGCGGAGCTGCGGCGGGCCAACGCGATCTTGAAGGACGCGAGCCTGTATTTTGCAGCGGAGCTCGATCCGACCCGGCAAAGATGACCGCCTATATCGAGTCGCGGCGCAGCGTCTTTGGGGTCGAGCCGACCTGCCGAGTATTGGGGGTTGCGACCAGCACCCACTATGCGCGCCTGTCGCGATCGCCATCGGCACGGGCGATCCGCGATGCCGTGCTGGTGACAGAGATCCACGCTGCTCGGGAGGGCTACCGCAGCCGCTATGGCGTGCGCAAGACGTGGAAGCAGCTGAAACGCCAAGGCGTGACTGACGCCGGCCGGGAGCGGGTCGCCCGATTGATGCGTCAGGAAGGGCTGCGCGGACAGGCCCGTGTCCAGCGTGGCCGCACGCCGCGCACCACCAGGCGGGATGAGACCGCGGTCGACAGCGCCGAGGATCTGGTCAGTCGCGACTTCACCGCCAGCTGGCCAAATCAGCTGTGGGTGGCTGACCTGACCTACGTGCGGACGTGGCAGGGCTTTGGGCCGTCGGCCTGCGCCAACCCGCGGCTGGTGACCTGGTCGCCCACACCGACCGCGGATCGCAGTACACATCGCTGCACTACCGACCGCCTCGACGAACACGGTATCGCACCATCGCTGGGATCACGGGGCGATGCCTATGACAACGCGATGGCCGAAGCCTGGGTCGCCACCTACAAGAGCGAACTCGTCCAGCACCGCCTCCTCAGCTATGAGCACCTCGAGCACGAGACGCTGCAATGGATCAGCTTCTACAACCACGACCGGCTGCATGAAGAGCTCGGCGATGTGCCACCCAGCGAGTACGACAGCAGATGACAGGATCAGCAATACCAGTCCAGCCGGCGCGCAACAAGGACGCGCCGGCCAGCGTCAACGATTACGAAGAAACCACCAAACGAGCCTCCACTAAACCCGGGGCGCTTCACTCCGTCTCCTGCATGGCCCATGGTTGAGCCGATTGGGCGTGTTGGTGCTGCCGTCGCGTAGCTCGCGGGCCACCCGCGGGCAGCTCGCCTGGATGGGTTGTCTGTCCTGATCATGTGGCCAGACAGCGTGCGTGGAAGACCGCGGGAAGACCGCTTATCCGGTGGGACGACGGCGGCGTGCGCCGTTCCGTGCTTCAGGAGCGTTGAGGTCGTGTGGGTGGGTCGTTATCCGACGCCGGCGCGGTCGGGATGGCGAAGTCTCGTTCGGGAGTCGCGGCGGCCGGACGCTTCGTAGGCGACGACGGTGGCGCAGATCCCGCTGACGAGAGCGAGTGCGGCGAGGGCGGGGATGGCGGTCGCGACGGGGATGAGTGCGAGGAGGACGATCGCGGCGAAGCTGCGGGAGGCCAAGAATCCGGGGGCAGGGGTACACGAACCCGCAACTGTGCAAGCGATTGGGGGATCACCGACCAGACCTTCTATCGGTGGCGGCTGAAGTTCGGCGCGATGAGCGAGGCCGAGGCTGCCAGGTTGAAGCTGCTGGAGCAGGAGAACGCGCAGCTGAAAAAGATCGTCGCCAACCAGGCGCTGGACATCCAGATGCTGCCAACAGGTATCAGCCAGACCCGGGAGTCTTCGAGCGGCGGCTCGTCAGCCGCTTGCACCGCGGCGTCCGTCTGCCACCCTCTTGATCCAAGGAGGTGGCAGACGGACGAGGCTAGTGCTGGGTCAGACTAGGTCTGCGCACTGACCGAGTGCTTTGTGGCCGACGTGGTTGACTTCGCCGGGGATGAACCCTCCGGACACGCCTGGGGCGAGCTCCAGTGCAGATGAGGTTGTTCCCGACGGTGTTTTCCACGACGGCGACCGTGCGGCCCGGATCGCCCGGGTCAGTTACAGTGATGTTGGTCAGCGTCGCGTTGCCGCGATCGTGTTGAACTGGAGGCCGAGCCAGTCGGCCGTTACTCCGCTGATCGTGACGTTGCTGCCGACCGTGTTGCCCTTGATCGACCACGGGATGTCGCCCCCCCACCGGTCAACGTGATGCTGCCGCCGACCGTCAACTGTCGCAGCAGCACAGTGTTCGCGGCGGTCGCGGTGACGTTCCCGTTGACGGTGATAACCGTGTGCTTCTTTCGATGGGTTTGCGCACGGCACTCCAGCGAACATGCCGATGGTGTTCTTCGGCTGGCAGCCCATGCCCAGCAATGAGCCCGCTCCGGCCGTGACGTTGCGTCCGACGGTGATCGTCGACGGAGCGCTTTGCGCGTCGAGCACGGCCCCGGCGGCGACGTTGATGCTGCCGGTGACGTTGATCACGGCAGGGGCACGATGTTGCACACACCCTTGACCGTGATGCTGGAGTATTTCCCCGAGGGGATGCTGGTGAACTGCCCCTTGGCGAAATTACCGCCTGTGCATGTGTAGGCCGGGAGCCGCGCTGGCGGTACCGACCAGTCCAGTGGCGGCCGCCCCCAACGACGTCAGCAACGTGGCTACGCCGAACAGGATACGAAACCTCATACTTGCCCCCTTCGTCTGGTGTGTCACGAACCAGTGCCCAGCAACCGCGACGCAGGCTCGGCCGTGACGGAGCTTGACCGATTCTCCCACCGCAGGCCGGAAAGTCAACTCGTTCGAAATCGCCCCTGGAAGGCGCCGTCGGGGGGGCGCAGACCCCGCTCAAACCGCTCGTTGAGCCAAACCCGTTCGGCCTTCAAAATCGGCAAGCGCATGTTAGCCCATGCGTTGGTAGGTTCGACTCCTGCGCCGCTCCGCTGCCAGAAACCTGCATGGGTTGACCCATTCCCGACGTCTTGGTGCTGCGCCGTCGTCATAGAGTTCGCTCAGAACCGGTGTTATCGGGATCGGGTGCGTGGCCAGACGCGCCGTGAGGAGACCGGGCTGAAACCGGCAATTCGTGGGTCGGGTGTGGTTACGGAAGGAGATGGTCGCAGGCGATGCTGCGATCAGCCGGGTGAGAACGACGTCGCTCATCCGCGCTCCGCTTCCTCGGCCAGTACCGCGAGTCGGTCGAGTCGGCCGGCCCAGAACGACTCGAGGAACGGCCACCAGCGGCCCTAGTTGCTCGTGGTCGGCTCGGTAGAGCCGCCGCTTTCCGTCGCGGCGCACGGTCACCAAACCTGCGCCGCGCAGCAGCGCCAGATGCTGGGACACGCCGCCGTAGCTGAGGTCGAGCCGATCAGCGAACTCCCCGACTGGGAGCTCGTCGTTCCACACCGGCCGCAAGATCTCTTGGCGTCGCGGTTCGGCGACGAGCTGCAGCGTATCCATGAAAGTCATTTTAGCCGACAGCGAAATCTATGGTACGTTTTCGCTGTCCCTAAAATGAGAGGAGCCAGCCATGACGGACATCAAGTTCCGCTTCGACGTCGATGCTCCACCGCAGACCGTGCTCGATGCGCTGAAGACCAGCGAGGGCATCCAGGCTTCTGGACGACCAGCGCCGAGGCCCCGCCGAGGTGGGCCAGACGCTGTGGCTCGGCTTCCCGGTCGCTCCCGCGCCGTTCGACCTGCGGCTGGAGCGCTCCGACGACCGGGCGTGGCATGGCGCACCGAAACCTTCCCTCCTCATTGGGTCGGCACCACCATCCACTGGGACGTCCACCACCGCGACGGCGGCTCGACGGTGGCGTTCCGGCACGAGGGCTTCGCCGACATCGGCGACGCCGGCAGCGCGGCATACACTTGGGGCCAGATCATGGTGCAGCTCAAGCACTACGCCGAAACCGGTACACCCGAACCGGTCTTCGCTTGACGAGATGGCGGTCGACGTCCTGACGCGGATCGAGATCGACTGCCCACGCGAGCGCGTCGCGGACTACGCGTCCGACCCCGCCAATGCGACCGCGTGGTACAAGAACATCAAGAGCGTCGAATGGCCCGCCGAAGAGCCGCTTGCAGTCGGATCCCGGATGGCATTCGTCGCCCGGTTTCTGGGGCGGGAGCTCGTCTACACCTACGAGATCAGGGAACTCGTGCCGGGCGAACGACTGGTGATGAGCACCGCTGACGGGCCGTTCCCGATGCAGACCACGTACACGTGGGAGGACGGTGGCGCCGGCCGCACACGGATGACGCTGCGAAACACCGGCCATCCCTCCGGCTTCTCGAAACTCACCGCCCCGATCATGTCCACAGCGATGCGGCGAGCGAACCGCAAAGACCTCGAGCGACTCAAACGACTCGTCGAGTCCCGCTAGGCACCAAGTCCACCGGCGCGACGGCGCGTCTACGGGTTGAGAGCCTCACTGAGCTCCAGCGATCCACCGCGCTCGATGAAGGCGTGATTCTCGACGAGTCTGACCGCGGCATCGAGGCTGTCCGCCTGCAGCAGGGTATATCCAGAGACGGGGCCAGCGGCTCGATCCGTTGTCACGCCGGCTGGGCTGACGGTCTTTGCCGGGCCGAGCGGGGCGCCCGAAGACGGTGATCCATTCCGAGGCATCCAATGACGAGCCCGGCTTCCGCGCCGTGCTCGCAAAGATCGCCGACGTTTTCCTGACGCAGGCATTGCGGGTCTGGCTGGTCGGGGCAGAACGCGCCGGATTGCTGGTGGTCGGCGCCCCTGCGAGACCCGGCCATCACCAAGGCGCTCCGGATCATCCGCGAGCGGCCGGCGGAGCCGTGGTCACTCGACAGGCTCGCCCAGCACGCGGGGCTCCCCGCACCGCGTTCGCCACCCGATTCCGCGCCCTCGTGGGCGAGCCCCCCATGCGCTATGTCACCAAGGCACGGCTCAGCCTGGCCGCCGGGTACCTCGCGACCAGTCGGGCGAGCATCCATGAGATCGCCCATCTGGCCGGCTACAACGACGAGGCGTCGCTGTCGAAGGCCTTCCGACGCGAGTTTGGACAGCCCCGGGGGAGTACCGCACCTCCGCACGCCGGCCCCCTTCGATCCTCGTAGTCGACGCGCTGCAGGCGGACCGCGCACCAGCTGCTGAACCCGCCGCCTCCCTGCCGCGGGTATAGGGATCGCGTCCGTGCAGTTCACGGTCGAGAGTGATATCGACCGGCCTACGGATGAAGTATTCGACCGGGCCGCCGACGCGCGCCACGAGCCGGAATGGAACACCCAGGTGTCGCGCTCTGATCTCACCCTGTCGCGGAACTTCATGCGCTACAGCGAGGGCGGATAAGGACGGCCGCGTGCGGTTGCGACGGCGGTCGCGCTGAAAGAGTCTGCACGGAGGGCGCCGTTGGGGGCGCAGACGTCTCGCGAACCGGCTCATGGAGCCGAATCCGCCCTATCTTCAAAACCGCCGGTGCGCAGCAGCAGCTGGCGAGGTCTGCCCGAGCTTGAAGTAGCCCAGCTTCCGGAGCGCCCAGACCTCTTGCTCGGGAGTCAGCGAGTCCCAGTAGGCGGCCGCTTCGCGCTCCCTCTGGGCGCGGCTCTTCGGCTTCTCCGCTGGCAGCGGAGGCAAAGTACGAGGGACGAATCGTGCACTTTTCGGCATTTCGGGCTTTCGAAAACGGCTTGGTTGAGCTGTGTAGCGTCGGCGGTGCGGGTCGGTGGTGTCCGGCTCGTGGGAGAGGGTGCGGCGGGCGGCGGGATGACTCGTGGTTTAGCTGGCCGAGTCGTGCCTTTGTTTGGATCTGTCTCCCGCCGCTCGCCGTCCCTGGGTGCCGTCGTGACTTCATAGAAGCCTGACATCGCTCGACACAGCTCTGTCCGGCGGCGTCCTCCATCAGCCGTGAGGAGGAATGGGCATGATCGCAGTCGGGGTGGACACCCACAAGCACCGGCACGTCGCAGTGGCGCTGGATGCGCTGGGCGGGGTGCTCGGTGAGCTCGTGATCGCAGCGACCGCTGCTGGCTACGGCCAGCTGGTCGCTTGGCTGTCCGGGTTAGATGGGGAGGTGGTGGTCGGGATCGAAGGCGCCGGCTCCTATGGCGCCGGCCTCTGCCAGCATCTGCGCGGTGCCGGTGTGGTCGTGGTCGAGGTGGAGCGGCCGCGTCGACGCGATCGACGCGCGGGCAAGTCCGACACGATCGACGCGCTGTTGGCGGCCAAGCGGGTGATCGCCGGCGATGGTCTCTCGACGCCGCGCGCGGCCGGCACCCACGCCGCGCTTCGTGTCCTGTTGGTGGCGTATCGCTCCTGTCTAGAGGAGCGCACGCGGCTGCTCAATCAGCTGCAAGGCCTGCATGTCACGGCGCCGGCGGCGCTGCGCGAGCGAATCGGGCACGGCAATGGCGCCCGACTCGCCGATCGACTCTCGCGGATGCGAGACCGGCCGGGTGCGCAGCTGCACGAGCAGACGATGCTGGCCGTGCTGCGTGACCTGGCCAGACGCGCTCGCCAGCTCGACGGACAAGCCAGCCAGTACCGGTCACAGATCACGGCGCTTGTCCGCGAGCTTCACCCGACGCTAATGGACGAGCCTGGCGTCGGCCCGATCAGCGCCGCCAAGCTGCTGGTGCTCGACGCGGCGCGCTTCCGAAACGAGGCCGCGTTCGCGCGTGGCAATGGCACCGCGCCTCAGCCGGCGTCATCCGGCCAGACCATCCGCCATCGGCTTTCCCGCGCCGGCGACCGCCAAGCCAACAATGCGATCCACACGATCGCCATGAACCGAGCCGTAAACCACCCCGAGTCGCGCGCCTACCTCGAGCGGAAAACCCGGCAAGGCAAGACCCACCGAGAAGCGATGCGAGCACTGAAACGCCACATCTCAAGACGCATGTACCGACGACTGATCGAACCAACTTGACACTATAGAAGCATCCATGCGCCCGGCACGATTCGAACGTGCGACCTCTGCCTCCGCAGGGCAGCGCTCTATCCCCTGAGCTACGGGCGCGTTTTTCAAACTGGGAGCAGCTTTGCGGCCGCTTTGGGCGCTCCGCTGCTTTACTCCCTCGTGCTTGAGGGTTGGAGTGTACCGGGTACCGCTCATCGCTCCGCCTCCTTCGGTTCGTGGTCGGTGAGATCATCCCACGCCGCCGGATTCCTGAAAGGCGGTCTGGCCGCTCCGACACCAGCGCCCTAGCCGCAGCGCCGTCGGAAGCCGAGGGGGCCCTGGGTGACCGCGCTCTGTGCAGATCTCGGCGCGTGCGCTCCGCGGTGGGGACGATCGCGCGGATCTATCATCGCGGCGAAAGGCTTCAGAACAAACGCGCGGGCGAACCCCGGTCGGTAGGGTGACCGCGTGGAGGATGCCCGGGCGCTGCTGGCCGACCTCGTCGCCATCGATTCGATCAACCCCCGCCTCGTCCCGGGCGGCGTGGGGGAGGGCGAGATCGCCCGGTTCGTCGGCGGCTGGCTGTCCGAGCGCGGCCTCGAGGTCGACATCGCCGACGTCGAGCCTGGCCGGCCCAACGTTGTCGCCCGGGCGCGGGGTAGGGGCGGCGGCCGCTCGCTGCTCCTCTACGCTCACATGGATGTCGTTGGCGTCGAGGGAATGGTCGCCCCCTTCTCGCCGCGGGTCGAGGGAAACCGCCTCTACGGGCGCGGCGCGTACGACATGAAGGCCGGCCTGGCCGCCAACATGGTGGTTGCGGCCAACGCCGCCGAGCGGGGCGTTGCGGGCGACGTCATCGTTGCCGCGGTCTGCGACGAGGAGTTCGCCTCGGTCGGCGCCCAGGCCGTCGCCGAGTCGGTGCGGGCCGACGCCGCCATCGTCACCGAGCCCACCGGCGCTGAGATGACCGTCGCGATCGCGCACAAGGGGTTCACCTGGCACGAGATCGTCGTCCGCGGCCGCGCCGCGCACGGGTCGCAGCCGCAGGACGGCGTCGATGCCATTGCTCGCATGGGCCCGGTGCTGGTCGCGCTCGACCGGTTCGCCGCCCAGTTGAACGGGCGCCCGGGCCATCCGCTGCTCGGCCCGGGGTCGATCCACGCGTCCATCATCGAAGGCGGCCGCGAGCTCTCGACCTATCCCGAGTCGTGCCGCCTCCAACTCGAGCGGCGCACGCTCCCCGGCGAGACGATCGAGATCGTCGAGGCGGAGCTGACCGCCCTGATTGGCAGCGTCGACGCCACGCTGCACACCACGCTCGTGCGCGAGCCGTTCGAGGTTGCCGCGGATGCTCCGATCGTGGCGGCTGCTCGCCGAGCGCTCGGCCAGGAGACACCCGTGACCGGGGGTATCGGCTGGGCCGACAGCGCCATCTTCTCCGCCGCCGGCATTCCCACCGTCATCTTCGGGCCCGGCGGCGAGGGCGCCCACGCAGCGGTGGAGTGGGTCGACCTCGATCAGCTCGACCGCTGCGTGGGCGCCCTCGACAGGGTCATCGCCGACTTCTGCGGCTAGTGCCCGACGGACTCGGCCTCGTCGATCCACCTGTCATGGCGCCGCACGACCTAGGCTCCAAGACTGGCGCATCTCCTGGCGCGCATCGCGGGTCTTCTGCTCCGTTGAGCCAAAGGGGGTGCGGTCTCGAGAACCGGCGCCACGCTAAGTGCTAGCAGGGCAGCGCTCTATCCCCTGAGCTACGGGCGCGTCCCGGGCAGTCTACCGGTGCCCGCCCGCACGAGCGCCGCGCTTGACATGTGACCAAAAGGTCACGTATGATGTCGGGCGTGGATGACGACGAGGTCTTCAAGGCGCTGGCCGATCCCACCCGGCGGCACCTGCTCGACCGGCTGTTCGCGCGCGACGGCCGGACGCTGACCGAGCTCGAATCCGAGCTGGAGATGTCCCGCTTCGGCGTGATGAAGCACCTGCGCGTGCTGGAGCGGGCCGGCCTCGTCGTCACCCGCCGGTCGGGGCGGGAGAAGCTGCACTACCTGAACCCCGTCCCCATCCGCCTGATCCACGACCGGTGGATCGACAAGTACACGGAGCGCCAGGTCTCGGCGCTCGCCGACCTGAAGGCCGAGCTGGAGGAGAACGCGTCATGAGCACCACCACGCCCACGCACCTGGCGACCCAGGTGTACCAGATCTTCATCAAGGCGACCCCGGAGCAGCTCTGGGACGCCATCACGAAGCCCGAGTTCACGGCCCGCTACTTCCACGGCGCCCGGATCACCGTGACGGCCGACCACTACCAGTCGCTCGGCCCCGACGATGCCGTCTGGGGCGACGCCTCGGTCGAGGTGTTCGACCCGCCGCGCAAGCTCGTGCACGGCTGGCGGTCGATGTACGACCCGACGCTGAACGAGGAGACGAGAGCCGCGTCACCTGGGAGATCGAGCCGGACGAGGATGGCGTCTGCAAGCTGACCGTCACCCACGACCGGCTGGAGGGCGCGCCGCGCACCGCCGAGGCCGTCAGCGGCGAGGGTTGGATGGGCGTGCTGAGCGCGCTGAAGACGCTGCTCGAGACCGGGAAGCCGCTGAACGGCTGACCCGCATGAGCGCGACCACCACCCAGGTGTTCCCGATCCTCATCCGGGCGACGCCGCAGCAGATCTGGGACGCCATCACCCGGCCCGAGTTCACGGTCGGCTACTTCCACGGGTCGCGGATCACGATCACGGCCGAGCGCCGTGCGTCGCTCGCCCCGGACGGCAGCGTCCGGGGCGACACGGCGGTCGAGGTGTTCGACCCGCCGTGCCGGCTGGTGCACGGGTGGCGGGCGCTCTACCACCCGGCCACGGCCGACGAGCCGGAGAGCCGCGTCAGCTGGGAGATCGAGCCGCAGGGCAACGGCGTGTGCAAGCTGACGGTCACCCACGACCGGCTGGAGGGTGCGCCGCGCACCGCGCAGGAGGTCAGCGGCGCGGGCTGGATGGGCGTCCTCAGCGCTCTGAAGACGCTGCTGGAGACCGGGCAGCCGCTGTACGGCTGACGCTCAGCCCGCGGACGAAGCCGCAGGCCTCGTCCGCCAGGGCGTCCCAGTCGGCGCCCGCGTCCGGCGGGACGCTCGCCCACTCGCGCATCGGCCGGCCCTTGCCCGCGTCGAAGCGCGTTCCCTGGCCGGCCTCGACGAGCGCGGTGACGCGATCGGCGGGCAGCTTCACCACCAGCTCGCCGCGGACGAGCATCGCGAAGATCTTGCCGCCGACGCGGAGGCCGGCGTTCGCGCCGAACCCGGTGCCCTCGCTGACGCCGGCATCGGCGAGGTGCCGTGCGGCGATCCGGTCGAACCGCTCCTCCGCGGTCACGCCGAAGCGCGCCGCTCGGCGCAGACCGGGCAGATCACGTGCTCCTCGCCGTCGCCCCGATCCTCCTCGCGCAGCCAGTGCGGCGGCGCCGTCGCCGCGTCGTGGCCGTACGTCGTGGCCGCCGCGCCGCAGGGGCAGCGATACACCGCGCAGAGGTAGGGATAGGGTGCGTCGATCAGCTCGTACGTGACGCCCATATGCATATGGTGACACGCTCGTGACCGATGTGGCAACCCCGGCGGTCGCGGTCGACGACGGCCGCCGCCGCTGGATCCTGATCGCGACCATCATCGGCTCGTCGATGACCTTCATCGATGGCACCGTCGTCAACATCGCGCTGCCAACGATCGGCCGCGATCTGGACGCCGGCCTGGCCGCCCAGCAGTGGATCATGCTGTCCTACTCGCTGGCCGTCGCCTCGCTGTACATCGTGGCCGGCGCCCTCGGCGACCGCTACGGCCGCTGGCCGCTGTTCGTCGGCGGCGTGGCCGGGTTCGCCGCCGCATCGGCGCTGGCCGGCGCCGCTCAGAGCACCGAGATGCTGGTGGCCGCCCGCGTCCTGCAGGGCGTGGCCGGCGCGATGCTGACCACCAACAGCCTGGCGCTGCTGCGTGCGACCTACGCCGAGGACAGCGGCCGGGCGGTCGGGCTGTGGACGGCCTGGAGCGGGATCGGAACGATGCTCGGCCCGCCGCTGGGCGGCTTGCTCGTGCAGTACGCGTCGTGGGAGTGGATCTTCTTCATCAACCTGCCGGGCGCCGTGCTCGCCCTGGTGCTGGCCGTCGCGGGCCGGTCGCCGGAGCGCTTGCCCGAGCACCCGCGCCCGGTGCAGGTGTTCGGCTCAGCGACCATCGCGATCACCTTCGGCACGCTCACCTACGGCCTGATCGAGGGCGCACAGGCCGGGTTCGGCACGGTGCTCTGGGCCTTTGGGCTGTCGGCCGTCGGCCTCGTCCTGCTGGTCGTGTCCGAGCGGCGCTCGGCCAACCCGCTGCTGCCGCTCGAGCTGCTGCGAAGCCGCGTCTTCCGGGTTGCCAACATCTACACCTGGCTGGTCTACGCGGCGCTCGGCGGGTCAACCTTCTACCTGGCGCTCTACCTGCAGTCGGCGGCGGTCGGCTACGAGGCCGCCCGCGCATCTCTGATCTTCCTGCCGATCAGCCTGGTCATGTTCTTCCTCGCGCCCCGGTTCGGCAAGCTCGCCGACCGCGACGGGCCGCGCCGCTGGCTGATCTGGGCGCCGCTGGTGATGTCGGTCGGGCTCTTCCTGCTGACGATCGTCACCGACACCAACCCGCTGCTGCCGCTGCCCGGCGTGCTGGTGTTCGCCCTCGGCCTGGCGATGCTGGTCGCGCCGATCACCGCCACGGCGCTGAAGGCCGCGCCCGAGCGCTACGCGGGCCTGGCCGCCGGCGTCAACACGACGGTCTCTCGGCTGGGCGGGCTGATGGCGACGCCGCTGATCGGCGTGGTCATCACGCTCGTCTTCGCGTCCGCGTCGCCCCATCCGAATGCCGATCCGTTCGCGACCCACGTCGTGTCGGCCGACCAGCGCGACGCCACCGTGACGGCGTTCCGGGCGGGGATGGGCGTCGCTGTTGCGCTCTGTATGGCGGGGTCGCTGCTGGCCGCCCGGGGGCTGCGCCGCGACGATCGCTGACGCGGGTGCTGGCACCCGGTGGATGGTGGGTTTTCCGTACTGCGAATCGGGTGGCCGGGACGTACCCTCCAGGTATGGAAGCTCTCGCACATCGAAATCAGCTCGCGAAGTTCATCGACGCGGCGCTGACTCCGCGGACGTGGCGCGGGCGCACGCTGGCGGCGGTGCCGATTCCCGGCGCCGTGCTCGCCCGCTGCGCCGAGACGATGCGCGGCATCGCCGATGCGCTGCGCGACGAGCGGCGCTCGGTGGACGACGCGACGCTGGACGAGCTCGAGCACGTGCTGACGCGCGGCGCGTCGTCGCCGCTCTACGACGGCGGGCATCCGATCCGCGCGCTGCACACGCTGACCGCCATCGAGTCGCGCTTCGGCGACCTGCGCTCGCGGGCCGCGTAGCCCAACGGGAACGTGGCTCCGGCTGGCTAGTAGCCGGCGGGGTGGTCTCGATCCCAGTGCCGTCGGTACCACTCCTCGCCGGGTGTCTCCGATGTCACCAAGCATGTCCAGCGCTAACCCACGCGGCCTCCGCCGCCGATACATGTTCCAGTGACCCGGATGACGGACTGTGGCAGTGGGTAAGCACTCCAAGTACGACCCGTGCCCCCGCTGCGGCGGGCCGCGGCAGCCCGTGTACGGGCCGGTGCAGGTCTCGGGCTCCACGTTCACCGGCGTAGTGGCCATCCCCGCGTTCAAGTACACACGCGTCTGCGGCTGCTACACCGTCACGCGCGGGTAGCGCCCGACGAAGACCGCCCGGCCGAGCAGCGGGCGATGGGCCAGCCACTACTACTCGGCCGTTCAGCGGAGGGGGAGGGATTCGAACCCTCGATGGACGTAAACCGCCCATAACGGTTTTCGAGACCGCCGCATTCAACCACTCTGCCACCCCTCCCGGTGGTGCGATTCGAGTCTACCAGCGAGCTCTCGGGTACCCGTCTGGAGCCTCGCCGACCATGCCGGGAAGATCGCCCACGTTGCAACCGTCGCTTGTGTGAAGGTCCGCATTCGGCGGTCCGAACGAAGGGAGTCCCTGTGGATCAGCAGGCGACACTTGGCTTGGCGCTCGCGGGCGGGTCGGCCGCTCCCGGGCTTGAAATCGACCTGCGCAGGGCTGATATCGAGACGGCGCTCGGCTCCGTGGATGAGGGGCCGATCGAGCTGCTGCTCGAGGTGGACGCCCGCGAGGTCGACAACGGCGTCTCTCGGCGCCACACGCTCGCGGTTGGCTGCACGCCCGCCGATCTCGAGCGGATGCTGGAGGACGCAGGCGAGAGCGTCCGGCTCAGCTTCGACGCGGAGGCGTTGGAGCGCGCGATCCGCACACCGGAGATCGAGGCTCACGGTCTGCGCGAGAAGATGGCCGTGGTGGCTGTCGTGGTCGCCACGACCGGCGCCGTCGCGGGCGGCGCCCAGGCGATGCCCACCTCGGGTGGGCAGGCCGGCAGCGGCCCCACGGTGACGTCGGTCCGCGACATGCCCGCCGACTCGATCAGCGCGTCCGCCGCATCCACCGAGGGTGCGCCGGCGACCCGGGCGAACCCCAGTGCGGCCGCGGCAGCGGTGGCGGCAGCGAGCTCGGAGAGCTCCGGCCAGCGCGGGCCGTACTCCGGTGGCGCGCCGTTCCAGGGGCCGCAGACGGAGACGCCGGCTCGTGACCTGCCGGCGGATTCGGTTCGGGCGTCCCAGGTGCCGCGCGGCGCGATCGTCGCCGGGGGCTCGAGCTCGGTCGACTCGACGACCGCCGTCGTCGTCGGCGGCATCGCGCTGACGCTCCTCGGAGCGGCCTTCGGCGCAGCGGTGGCCTCCCGCCGCATTCCCACGGCGCCGTGACCGAACTGCGCGAGGTGACGGCCGGCCGGCGGCCGGCCGTCACCTGCTGATTCGCGGATGGAAGGCTGAGCGTGCGACGCGGCAATTCTCGGGTCTGCTAGCGTCGTCCGTCCATGCCTGAGCTGGCCCCCTACACGCCCGGCCTGACCGACGAGCAGCGCGAGATCCAGGAGGTCGCGCGCGAGTTCGCGCGGCGCGAGATCCGGCCCGTCGCCGCGGAAGTCGACGAGAGGGACGTGCACACGCCGCTCGACGTCGTCTACAAGGCGGCGGAGGTCGGGCTGACCCACTACATGCTCCCCGAGGACGTGGGCGGCGGCGGCATCGAGGACGTGCTCACCGGCTGCCTCGTCCAGGAGGAGCTGAACTGGGGATGCGCCGGCATCGGCAACCTGATCACGTCCGGCGCGTTCTTCGCCCGGCCGGTGATCGAGGTCGGCACCGAGGAGCAGCGTCAGCGCTGGCTCACACCCCTCTGTGGTGAGCAGCCGCCACTGACGGCGCTCGCCTCGACCGAGCCCGGCGTCGGCTCCGATACGGCCGCGATGTCGACGACGGCGATGCGCGACGGCGACGGCTACGTGCTGAACGGGCAGAAGACCTGGATCTCCAACGGCGGGATCGCCGAGTACTACGTGATCTTTGCGACCGTCGCTCCTGGCACCGGATCCAAGGGCGTCACCGCCTTTGTTGTCGAGAAGGGCGACGATGGCGTGACGTTCGGCGAGCCGATGCGCAAGATGGGGCAGCGGGCGATCATCAACACCGAGGTGTTCCTCCAGGACTGCCGGATCCCCGAGGACCGGCGGCTGGGCGAGGAGGGCAAGGGCTTCTACAGCCTGATGCACACGTTCGACGAGTCGCGCGTGCATCTGGCCGCAAGCGCCGTCGGCATCGCCCGCGCCGCGTTCGAATACGCGGTGGAGTACGCACGCTCCCGCAACGCGTTCGGCAAGCCGATCGGGCAGCATCAGGCAGTCGGGTTCCGGCTCGCCGACATGGCGACCAGGATCGACGCTGCCCGCCTGCTCACCCACCAGGCCGCCCGCCTGATGGACGAGGGCAAGCACGCGCCCAAGGAGGCGGCGCAGGCCAAGCTGTTCGCGTCCGAGACGGCGACCTGGGTCACGTGGGCGGCGCTGCAGACGCTTGGCGGCTGGGGCTACTCCCGCGAGTACCCGGTCGAGAAGTGGGTGCGTGACGCCCGCCTGGAGGAGCTCGAGGAGGGCACCTCCGACATCCAGCGGCTGATCATCAGCCGCGGCCTGCTGCGCGACTGACGGCTTACGCCCAGCCGGGCACGGTGTGCACGACCGCGCCCTGGGACAGCGTCAGCAGCACGCGTGCATCCGGGTAGGCGGCCGGCTCAAGCGTGTACAGGTCGCGGTCGAGGACGACCAGGTCGGCCAGCTTGCCCGGCTCGATCGACCCGGTCTCGCGCTCCAGCCGGGCGGCGTGCGCGGCTCCGATGGTCTGGCACGCAATCGCCGTCGTCAGGTCGAGCGCCTGGACCGGGTCGAGCGGCTCGGTCCGGCCGCCGGGCAGTGTCCGGCTGACGGCCACGGCAAGCTGCTGGAGCGGGTCGGGGGTCGACACCGACCAATCGCTGCCGAACACCAGCGGCGCTCCGCTGCGCACGATGTCTCCGAACCGGTAGATCGTCCGCGCGGCCCGCTCGGACACGAACGGGACGGTCATGTCGGTGATGTACGGGTCGCGGTGCGCCCAGAGCGGGGTGACGTTCGAGATCACGCCGAGCATCCGCAGCCGTGGCAGATCGTCGTCGTGCAGGAACTCGACGTGCGCCAGTTGGTGGCGGGCGTCGCGGCGGCCGTTGGCGGCGACGGCGAACGTGAACGCGTCCAGCGCCTCGCGCACCGCCCGGTCGCCGATCGTGTGGATGTGGACGTCGAACCCCTCGGCGTCGCACAGCTCGACGAACCGGTTGATGTCGGCCGTGGCGTACTGCTCGACGCCGTCCTCGGCGGTCGGTCGGCCCTGGTCGTCCAGGTACGGCTCGAGCATGTTCGCCGTATGGCTCTCGACGACGCCGTCGAGGAAGAACTTGACGTTGCCGCAGTCCAGCCGCCCGGCCCGGCCGGACGCGCGCCGGGCGAGCAGCTCGGGCAGCTGCGACTCGTCGCGCTCCTGATCCCAGCCGAGGTTGCCGCGTACGCGGAGCACCAGCTCGCCGTTTCGGGCCAGCCGCTCGTACGTTGCCTGCCACTGCGCATCGACCAGCGCGTCCTGGCACGCGGTGATGCCCAGGCTGTGGTAGTAGCCCTGCGCGGCCAGCAGGCCGGCGGCCCGCTCGTCGCCGCCCGGCTCGGGGATCATCTCCGCCGCCAGCGCGATCGCCTTTTCCTGCAGCGTCCCGGCCGGGTTGCCGTCGCCGTCGCGCTCGATCCGGCCGCCCCGCGGATCGGCGGTGTCGCGGGTGATGCCGGCCGCCTCCAGCGCCCGCGTGTTCACCCAGGCGCTGTGGTAGTCGCGGCTGTACAGGATCACCGGCCTGTCGGAGACGACGGCGTCAAGTGCTTGGCGCGCGCCGACGCCCCCGGGGAAGTCGCTCATCGCCCAGCCGCCGCCGGCGATCACCGGCCGGTCGGGATGCGCGGCCGCATACGCCGCGATCGCCGCCGGGTAGGCCTCGGGCGACTCGCAGTCGGCCAGATCGCACAGGGTCAGCTGGTAGCCGCTCTCCGCCAGGTGGCAGTGCGCGTCCTGAAACCCGGGCAGCACCATCCCTCCTTCGGCATCGATCACGCGCGTGTCCGGCCCGCCCAGCCCGCCGATCTCGCGCGCGCCGCCGACCGCCGCGATCCGCCCGCCGGCCACGGCGACGGCCTCGTGCGTGCTGCGGGCGCCGTCCATCGTGGCCACCCGCGCGTTGGTGACGATCAGATCCGCGGTCAACGCGTGATCGAGCCGTCCGGGTTGATCGTCCAGAACGGGTTGTGGGCGATCTCCCAGGGGTGGCCGTCCGGGTCGGTGAACACGCCCGAGTAGCCGCCCCAGAACGTCGCGGCTCCCTCGCGGGGAATCGCCGCGCCGGCCGCCTTCGCCTGGGCGATCACCTCGTCGACCTCCTCGGGCGAGCGGACGTTGTGCGCCAGGGTGACGCCGCCCCAGCCGCCGTTGTCGTCGGTGACGCCGCTGTCGTCGGCCAGCTTGGCGCGGTCCCACAGCGCCACGATCATCCCGCCCGCCTGGTAGAAGACGACGTCGGCGTCGGGCTCCGTCTCGTCGGTCCAGCCCAGCGCGCGGTAGAAGGCATGCGAGCGCTCGAGGTCGGCCACGCCCAGGGTGACCAGGCTGAGGCGCTGCTCCATCGCGCTAGCCGACCGGCGCGGCGGCGCTGTCGTCAACCGGCGCAACGCCGGTGTCGGTCAGCACGCGCAGTGCCTCGGACGGCAGGTGCACCTTGACCGGGTCGCCCTGCTTGTAGTGGAGCTCGTCGCCGGTGTTCTGAACGAGGGCCTGCAGCGTCTCACCGTGGGCCAGGCGCGCGATCACCTGGTTGGCGTTACCGAGGTAGACGACGCGCTCGACCATGCCCGGGATGTAGTTCTCGCCGGTGGCATCGGACGGCTCCAGCCGGACCCGCTCGGGCCGGATCACGATCCGCGTCTCGCCCTTGGTTGCCACGTCGCCGCGGCCGGCATGCAGCTCGAAGTCGCCGACCTTGACCAGGCAGCGGCCGTCTGACTCGCCCTCGGCGGTCGCCGTCATCAGGTTGGAGACGCCCAGGAAGTCGGCGACGAACGTGGTCGACGGCTCCTCGTAGACCTCCTTCGGCGCCGCCACCTGCTCGACCCGGCCATCGCTCATCACGGCGATCCGGTCGCTCATCGTCAGCGCCTCCTCCTGGTCGTGCGTCACGTAGATGAACGTGATGCCGACCTGCTGCTGCAGCGACTTCAGCTCCAGCTGCAGCTGCTTGCGCAGCTTCGCGTCCAGCGCGCCCAGCGGCTCGTCCAGCAAGAGCACGGCCGGCTTCAGCACCAGCGCACGGGCCAGCGCGACGCGCTGCTGCTGGCCGCCGGACAGCTGGGACGGCTTGCGCTTGGCGAACCGGTCCATCTGCACCATGCCCAGCGCCTCGTCGACCCGCGAGCGGACCTCGTGCTTCGGCGTCTTCTGACGGCGCAGGCCAAACGCGACGTTGTCCCACACCGTCATGTGAGGGAACAACGCGTAGCTCTGGAACACGGTATTGACGTTGCGGCGATGCGGCGGCGTGTACGCCATGTTCTCGCCGTCCAGCAGGATCTCGCCCTCGGTCGGCTGCTCGAAACCCGCGATCATGCGCAGCGTCGTGGTCTTGCCGCAGCCCGACGGCCCGAGCAACGAGAAGAACTCGCCCCCCGGCATCTCCAGGTCGATGCCGTCCACCGCCGTGAACTCGCCGAACTTCTTGACGAGGCTGATCAGCTTGACTTCACCACCGGCCACAGAGCGTCTCCTCGAGTCGGTTTGGGGGGTACAAAGGTACCAGTACGGGGATCACACGTCGAATGCGGCGAAGTCCCGCATCGTCGATTGCTTGGCACCGTGCTGCCCGCGCGTGAATGCGCGCCACACCAGGAAGCCCGCGACCACGGACGTCAGCGTGACGATCACCATCACCGTCGCGATGGCGTTCGTGGCCGGCGTCGGCGCCGCCCTGGTCGCCGCGTAGATCTCCATCGGCACGGTGGTCGTGGACGGGCCGTTGGACAGCCACTGGCTGATCACGAAGTCGTCGATCGAGATCGCGAACACGATCGCCGCGCTGGCCACGATGGCCGGCATCAGCAACGGCAGCAGCACCTTCCACAGCGCGACGCCGGGACTGGCGCCGAGGTCGGCTGCCGCCTCCTCGTACTGGCGCCCGATATTGAACATGCGGCCGCGCACGATCACCACCACGTAGGAGATCGAGAAGGTGACGTGCCCCAGCACCTGCGCCGGGCCGCCCGTGTGGATGTTCGTGAACGGGGGCAGCTGGGTGAACAGCAGCAGCAGCGACACGCCCATCACGATCTCCGGCGTGACCAGCGGGAACAGCATCAGGAAGTTCGCGCCGCCCGAACCGCGCGACCGCCAGCGGGCGAGGCCGAGCGCCAGCGTGACGCCGATCGGGACGGCGATGATCACGTCCCAGGCCGCCAGCGTGAGGCTGTGCACCAGGGCGTCGCGGAGCTCCGGGTCGTTCCACACGGAGTCCGGGTTGCTCCAGTACCACTGGGTCGAGAATCCCTGCCAGACCGTCCGCGAGCGGCTGTCGTTGAACGAGAACTGGACGGCGATGATCACCGGGACGATCGCCCACAGCATGTAGCCCCAGGTGATCAGCACCAGGAACCGCGGCTTCCCCCACGGGTTGACGACCCACCCGGAGACCCGCTGCCACAGGCTGAACGACCGCTTCGGCTGCGGGGCGCTGACGGCGGACTCGGTCATGCCGACCGCAGCTCCTTGGTCGCCTTGTGGATCGTCCACAGGTAATAGCCCATCAGGATCAGCAGGAACAGCGACAGCAGGATCGTGATCGCGGCGCCGATGGTCGGCTGCGGGCCGCCGTGGAAGTAGAGGTCGATCTGGTTGCCGATCATCGACGTGGTCGGCGCGCCGGAGACGATGTTCGGCGTGTAGTAGTCGCCGAACATCGGCAGCGCGATCAGCACGGCGCCACCCAGCAGGCCGGTCTTGCTCAGCGGCAGCGTGACGTGCAGGAAGGTGCGGAACGGGCTGGCGCCGAGGTCACGCGCGGCCTCCAGGTAGCTGCGGTCGATCCGGTCGAGCGAGGCGTACAGCGGCAGGATGAAGTAGGGGATGTAGCCGTAGACCAGCGCCCAGATCACGGTCGACGACTGGCCGTCGAGGAAGCCGTAGGGGGTGCTCAGCACATGCGCCCAGATCAGGAAACGGTTGACGTACCCGTCCGGCGCCAGCAGGTTGACCCAGGCCAGCATGCGCATCAGGTAGCTGATCCAGAACGGCAGGATCAGCAGGATCAAGAGCAGCGTCTTCGTCCGGCCGGCGTGCCGGGCGATGTAGTAGGCGACCGGGTAGCCGATCAGCGCGCAGCCGGCCAGGGCGATCACCACGTACTCGATCGTGCGGACGGCGACATCGAAATAGATCCCGCCCGGCGCGAACTCGCTCAGCACCTGCGATAGCCAGCCGACGTTCCAGTCGAGCGGGTTCCAGGCCGGGACGGCGAAGCCGAGGATCGGGTCGACGCTGCCGAAGGCGACTCCGACCACCGCGTAGAACGGCACCAGGAACAGCAGGATCAGCCAGATCACGCCCGGGGCAGCGAACGTGGGCCAGAGCCAGCGAGGATACATCAGGCGATCCTACGCGCCCGCGAGGAACTGGGAGTAGCCGTTCTGCCAGAGCTGCTGGCCGGTGCTGGTCAGTGTCATCTCCTGGAGCGAGTCCTTGCCCAGGTCTTCAGCCGTGAGGATGCAGTTGGCGAGCGTCTCGGGGATCACGCCCTTCTTGACCTCGGCCTCCGGGTCGATCTCGGTCAGCGGCGGCTGGTAGCCGTTGAAGTTCACGAAGTTCGAGTACGCGACGTCGTTCTCCAGCATGTAGTTGAGGAACAGATGGGCCAGCACCGGCTTCTTGGTGTTGGCGCAGATCGACCACATGTCGTTCTGGATCGGGCCCTTGCCGTAGCCGGGATTCCAGAAGCGCAGCAGCGGTCCGACGCTGGGCTTGGGCAGGAAGTAGAAGTAGCCGGACATCATGTCGCCCGACCACGCCTGGTTCAGCCAGGTCTTGTCCTCGGGGACGTTCTCGTACTGCAGGTCGTTGACCAGCACATTGCAGACGCCGTACAGCTCCTGCAGGTCGGCGACCGCCGCGTCGATCAACTTGGGATCCTCGGTGTTGATGTCCGTGTGGCCCTTGCGCAGCAGGGCCATCGCGATCGTCTCGCGGGGCTCGCTGAGCACGGCGACCTTGCCCTTGTAGGCCTGCGACTCCCAGAGGATGTCCCAGGGGTTGGCCATCCCCTCGATGTCCTCCTTGACGCGGTCGGTGCGCCAGGCGATGCCGGTCGAGTAGACGGTGTAGGGCACGCCGTACTTCGATCCGACGTCGTAGAAGGGGTCGACCAGCGACGGCCACACGTTCTTCTGCAGGTTCGGGATGTAGTCCAGGTTCAGCGGCATGATCAGCTTGCCGGCGACCACCCGGTCGAGGTTGTCGGGCGTCATCTCGGTGACATCCGGCGAGATGGCGCCAGATGCGAGCTTCGCGATCCCGGAGTTGATGTCGTCGAACGGCGCGACCTTGACAGTGACGCCGTACTTCTTGCCGAAGTCCTTGAGCAGCTTGCCGTAGATGTAGGCCGGATAGTTGTAGACGATAAACTCGCCGCCGGTCTCGGGCTCCATGCCGGACTCGATCGGGTCGCG
This sequence comes from uncultured Actinomycetes bacterium, assembly GCA_963720885.1. Taxonomy (GTDB): domain Bacteria; phylum Actinomycetota; class Thermoleophilia; order Gaiellales; family JAICJC01; genus DATLLN01. The sequence goes on from CAVRGW010000004.1 coordinate 511,512, forward strand.
CCACAGAGGCAGCGTCACCCGCCGGTCGGGCCGCGCGAGGGGCAGGCCGCCGGGGCCGACCGGCTCGCCGCCGGAGCTGGCGGGCGCGCCCGTGGTCGTGGAGTTGCTGCACGCCGCAAGCAGCGGGGCGGCGCCGGACAGGGCGAGCGCAGCACCGCCGGACCGCATCAGGAAGTCGCGCCGGCTGCTGCGCGACCAGGGGCCGGGTCGATCCTTCGGATGCGGCAAGACGGTGCTCCCTTCGATCCTGACTGACTAATCAGACAGTCAACTTGTGCCGAGACTGTAACGAAGCAGGATTGGATGTTCAAGGGTAGGCCGCACGGGTAGGCGCGACGCGCGTTGCCTGCGCTCTGGCACACTCCCCGGCTCGATGGCTCGTGATCTCCAACCGCTCTTCGCTCCGCGCTCCGTGGCGATTCTCGGCGCGTCCAACGATCCCGCCAAGTGGGGCAACTGGCTGGCGCGCGGCGCGCTTCGCGGCGAGCACCGGCGGCCCGTCTTTCTGGTCAACCGCAACGGCGGCGAGGTGCTCGGCCGCGAGGCGTTCGCGTCGGTCGCCGATCTGCCGGAGGCGCCGGAGCTGGTGGTGATCGCCGTCCCCGCCGCCGGGTTCGAGGAGGCGGTGGACGCGTCGCTGGCTCGCGGCGCGCGGGCGATCGTCGGCATCACCGCCGGGCTGGGCGAGGCCGGCGGCGAGGCGGGTCTGCGGGAACGGGCGCTGGTCGAGCGGGTGCGCGAAGCCGGCGCGATGCTGCTCGGACCCAACTGCCTGGGCGTGTTCGACGCGACCAGCGACCTCGGCCTCGCGTCGAACGAGTTCCCGTCCGGCTCGATCGGCCTGATCTCGCAGAGCGGCAACCTGGCGCTCGAGCTGGGCATCCTGGCCCGGCCCTACCACCTCGGCTTCTCGCGGTTTGCCTCAATGGGCAACCAGGCCGACCTCGACCTGGCCGAGCTGGTGACGTCCTTCTCGCAGCACGAGGGCACCGAGCTGATTGCCGTGTACGCCGAGGACTTCCGGGACGGCCGGGCATTCGTCGACGCCTGCGCCGCGGCCGGCAAGCCGGTGCTGGTGCTGACGGTCGGCCGCAGCGCGGCCAGCACGCGGGCCGCGGCGTCCCACACGGGCGCGCTGGTCAGCAACACGCGGGTGGTCGACGCCGCGTGCCGGGCGGCCGGCGCGCACATCGTCCGCACCCCCGCGGAGCTGATCGACGTCTCCCAGGCGCTGCTCGCCGGGCCGCGGATGGCCGGCCGGCGCGTCGCCGTGCTGGCGGACGGCGGCGGGCACGGCGCGATCGCATCCGACGTCGCCTCCGACGCGGGCCTCGAGTTGCCGCTGCTGTCCGAGGGGCTGCAGCGCCGGCTGGCGGAGTCGCTGCCGCCCACCGCGGCGACGGGCAATCCCGTCGACCTGGCCGGCGGCGGCGAGCAGGACTTCAACAACTTCGCCATCACAGCCTGCATCCTGCTCGAGTCGGGCGAGGTCGACGGCGTGCTGATGTCGGGCTACTTCGGCGGCTACGCGCAGTACTCGGAGGAGTTCGAGGAGGCCGAGGTGGCCGTGGCCCGCGACATCGCCAGGGCGGTCGTCGACAGCGGACGGCCGCTGGTCGCGCAGACCATGTATCACAGCGCCCCGGCCGCCGAGGCCCAGCGCGAGGGCGGCATTCCGGTGTATGCGACGATCGAGGCAGCCGCGATGGCGACGGCGGCGATCGTCGAGCGCCCGTCGCCGACCGGGGCGCCGTCGTTGCCTGCGCAGGCGCCGGGCGATCTGGACGACGGATACTTCGGCTCCCGTGATCTGCTGGCGGCGGCGGGCGTGCCGTTCGTCGACGCGCGGCGGGCGGTTGGCGTGGAGGCGGTGGTGGCGGCCGGGGTCGAGCTCGGCTTTCCGGTTGTGCTCAAGGCGCTGGGCACGCTGCACAAGACCGACGTGGACGGGGTGCGGGTCGGCATCGCCGACGGCCGGGAGCTGGAGGCGGCCGCCCGTGACATGCACGAACGGCTGGCGCCGCCCGAGTTCTCGATCGAGCGGATGGCGCCGCTCGGCGACGGTGTCGAGTTGATCGTCGGCGCTCGCCAGGACGCGCGGTTCGGCCCGATCGCCCTGGTCGGGCTGGGCGGCATCTATGCGGAGACCTTCGAAGACGTGGCGATCGGCCTCGCGCCGCTCGATCCGCATGAGGCGGAGCGGTTGCTCCGCTCGCTGCGCGGCGCCGCGCTGCTCGGCCCCGTGCGTGGCCGGCCGGCGCTGGACCTGGCTGCTGCTGGGCGTGCGGCTGCGGCGTTGTCTTTGCTGGCGGCGGCGCGCCCGGACATCGCGGAGATCGAGATCAATCCCCTGCTGGCGACGCCCGACGGCGCGCTGGCCCTGGACGCGCGCATCATCCCGAAAGGAGACGGCGATGCTGGTTGACGGCTGCTACGAGGGCAAGGTCGCGCTGGTCACCGGCGGCGGCAGCGGCATGGGGCGGGCGATGGCGCAGGAGTTCGCGCGGCTGGGCGCGGCGGTGGCCGTGGCCGGGCGCCGTCCGGAGCCTCTCGAGGAGACGGTCGCACTGATCGCCGACGCCGGCGGCCGCGCGGTCGCCGTGCCGACCGACGTGCGCAATCCCGAGCAGGTCGACGCAATGGTCGCGACCACGGTCGAGCAGCTGGGGCGGCTGGACGTGCTGATCAACAACGCGGCGGGCAACTTCGTGGTGAAGGCCGAGGAGCTTTCGCCGAACGGTTGGCGCGCCGTGGTCTCGATCGTGCTCGACGGCGGCTGGCTGTGCACGAGCGCGGCCGGCCGGCAGATGATCGCCCAGGGTGAGGGCGGCGCGATCTGCTCGGTGATCGCGAGCTACGCCTGGACCGGCGGGCCGGGCACCGTGCACTCCGCGTCCGCGAAGGCCGGACTGCTGGCGATGACCAAGACGCTGGCCGTCGAGTGGGCGCCGCACAACATCCGGGTGAACACGATCTGTCCGGGGCCGACGGACACGGAGGGCGCCGGCGGCGCGCTCTGGCCGACCGCGGAGGATCGCGCCCGCGTCCAGGCGACGGTGCCCGCCGGCCGGCTCGCCTCGGTCGAGGAGATCGGCTGGTGGACGACCGCCCTCTGCTCGCCCTTCGCGGCGTACATCACCGGCACGAACCTGACGATCGACGGCGGCCACAGCCTCGAGCAGGAGAGCTACATGCCCGCCTGGCAGCCCCGCGCCTGACCCTCGGGGTCTGACCCCGCTCTGACCCCGGCCAGTTGCGATTGCGGGTCAACATTCCGCACGCCCGGTGCGCTTCCGGCTCGCGCCGTTGGCGTTAGGGCACGATCCGGGGAAGTTCGTGACGCGCCCGGGCATCGCGCGCGAGCTCGCGCCGACGCTGCGCGCGAATCGGCACGCTTGCCGCGAACTTGTGGCTCAAGCGGGGTCAGAGCGGGGTCAGACCCGGGTCAGACCCGGCCGCCGATGAACGTCACAGCGCCGCGACAGCTGGGGCGCCCGGTTGCGTCAGGATCTGTGCCGAAGGCACCGCGAAGTTCGTGCACGGCGCTGCTGAGGGTCTGACCCTTCCCGGCGTTTGCGAAGGGCTGCGCAGGTGTTGCGCAGCGTGAAGAACGATCAGCGGAGAGGGAGGGATTCGAACCCTCGCTGGAGGTTTACCCCCCAGACCCACTTAGCAGGCGGGCGCCTTCAGCCACTCGGCCACCTCTCCATGCCGGTTCGCACCTCGCGGACAGGCGCGACCCACCCTCAGTACGATACCGCCTCGTCCGGTCACCTGCGATGGGCCGCGCCGCCCTCACGCCCCGCCATGCACGTCAACCCCCCACACGAGACCGCGACCGCCGGGTCCGACCTGGCGGAGCCCGAGGCTCCCCCGACGAGCGGCGAGAGCGGTCGCCGGCGGATGTGGCGGCGCGTGCTGCTGCTCTGGTCGCTCAGCCGGCTCGTCACCGTCGGCCTCGGGCTGCTCGTCACCTCGCAGCTCGCCTGGCACCGGCACATCGAGAGCTGGCAGACGCAGCCCTGGCAGGCGCTGACCGGCTGGGACTCGGTCTACTACATCGACATCTCGCACGTCGGGTACCTGCCCGGCTCCAGCTCGGTTGCCTTCTTCCCGCTCTACCCGCTGCTGATCTCGATCGCCCGCGTCGTGCCGGAGGCCGGCGACGCGATCGCCGCGCTCAGCGTGTCTGCGCTGACGCTGCTCGCCGCGATGGTCGGCCTCTACACGCTGGGCAAGGAGCGGCTCTCCGAGGAGATCGCGTGGCGGGCCGTCGTCTACCTGATGCTCTCCCCGTTCGCGTTCGTGTTCTCGCTCGCCTACACCGAGGGGCTGTTCCTCGCGCTGGCCGTGTGGATCTTCGTGTTCGTCGATCGCGACCGGCCGGCGTCCGCCGCCGCGCTGGCGCTGCTCGCCGGGCTCAGCCGTGTGACCGGCCTGGCGCTGGTGCTGCCGCTCGCCTACATCGCCTACCGGCGGCGCAGCGTGCCCTGGGCGATCGCCGCCGCCATGCCGGCCGTTGGCTTCGGGATGTTCGCCGCCCTATTGCATCGCGACGTGGGCGATGCGCTGGCGATGATCCACGTGCAGAGCGAGTGGGGCGGCCACCCCAGCGTGCCCCCGCTGGCGCTGGTGTCTGAAGTCGTCGACTTCGTCTCCGACCACCAGCCGATCCACCTGCTGAGCGTGCTCGCGGTCTTCATCTACCTCGGGCTGCTGGTGCCGATCCTGCGACGCCCGATCTTCGCCCGGCACCGGATCGAGGACACGCTCTACGTGGGCTGCGTGTTCGCGATGCCGCTGCTCGCGGGCGTGCTCCAGTCGAGCGGCCGCTTCGGCCTCGTCGCGTTCCCGCTGTTCTTCGCGCTCGCCGACCTCGGCATGCGGCACCGCACGATGCACCAGGTCTACGTCGTGTTCGCGCCGGTGGCGCAGGTGCTGTTGTTCGCCTACGTCGCGCTCGGCTACCTGGTGCCGTAGATCAGCCCTGAGACCACTTGCTCTGGCCGATCCAGCGGCCGACCGGGTACTTGTTGTTGTACTCGTACACGTACGCTGTGTACGTCTGGCCTTTGACCAGCTTGTGGCTCGAGCCGTTGTACTGCCACTGGCTCAGGATCTGGTACTTCGTGGTCGAGGCGCCGGTGTATCTGACGAGAATCGTCGCACCCCCCGAGGTGACGAGCCGCACGCTGTACGTGCTGGAACCGCCGGTGGCTGCGACCCAGTCGATCAGCGGCGTCAGGTCGGTGATCTTGGCACCGTTCATCGGCGTGCAGACGCGATCTGCGCGCAGGGTGATGGACGTCGGCTTGGCGTAGATCAGGCGCTCCGGCTTGTCGTACGCGTTGGTCACCGTGAACAGGCTGTAGTGGTACGTGCTCGTCACCTGCAGGCCCGTGTCGTTGAGCGCGCCGGTGCCGTGCGTCAGCACCGTGCCGTCGGTCGGGGTCTCCGGCACGTGGTCGCGGCTGCGCACGATCAGCACCTTGACGTAGCGCGGCGGCGTGGGCGTCGTCCACCCGATGTTGGCCTTGGTGCAGCCCGACGAGCCGTGCACGCCCTTGACGGCCGGCGGCGCCAGCGACGTGCCCAGCAGTGCGACGTTGGCGGTCGCGTCGGCGTTGCTCGGGATCTGCAACGCGGCGCTCTTGGGCCCGATCAGCTGCGGGCGGAATGTGATCTTGACGGTGCACGTCGCGCCCGGGGCCACGGTCGTGCCCGAGCACGCGTCTCCGCCGTTGGCGGCGAAGATGAAGCTGCCCTTGTTGGTGCCGCCGATGGTCAGCGTGCCCACCTTGAGCGACGCCGACGCGCTGGTGTTCTTGACCGTCACCTGCATCGTCGTGCCCAGCGTCCCATCCTGCTGCGAGGGGAACGTGAGCGACGTCGGCGTCGTCAGCACGCCGGGGACGGTCGCCGTGCCGGTCAGGTTCGCATCGTGCGGGTTGTCCAGCCCGTCGTCGGCCACGTGGATGGTCGCGTTGGAGACGCCGGACGCGATCGGCGTGAACGTGACGCTGACCGTGCAGGTCGCGCCGGCGGCCAGCGTTGGACCGCATGTCTTGGACGAGATCGCGAACTGCGCCGCGCCGGTACCGGCGATCGTGATGGCCGAGATGTTCATGGTGGCGTCGCCGGTGTTCTTGATCGACAGCGCCTGAGGGGCGGTGGTGTCGCCGATGCCGATCGAGAAGGTGAGGCCGGTCGACGGCGTGAACGTGAGCAGTGGCTGCGTGCCGGTGCCAGTCAGCGAGACGACCTTGCTGACGTCGGTCGCGCCGGTATAGGGAATCGTCAGGTCGGCGGTCAGCGCGCCGGCATCGGTCGGCGTGAACGTGACGGTGATCGTGCAGGATCCGCCGTTCTTCGCCAGCACGGTGCCGCCGCAGCCTCCGCTGACGGCGTACGGCGCCTGGCTGGCGACGATCGAGCCGAGGGTGACGTTGTCGCTGCCGGTGTTGCGAACAGTCACCGTCTTCGCGCTCGACGTGCCGAGCTTGACTCCGCCGAAGTCCAGCGACGAGGCGTCGACCGAGATCGACCCGCCCGGGGTGCCGGTGCCGGACACCACGTAGTCGGGGATCGAGGGCGACCCCGCGAATTGCACCGCCGCGGACGCCGTGGCGGCCACGGTCGGCGCGAACGTGACGTCGAACGAGCAGCCGTCGCTAGCGGCGATCGTGCCGGTGCACGTGTTGTTGGCGATCGAGAACTGCCCGGGGTTCGCGCCGGCCAGCGTCGGAGCACCCGAGAACACCTCGTCCTCCGGGCCCGGGTTGGACACGGTCACGGTCTTCGTCGCCGAGGACCCCACCGCCGTGTTCGTGAACGTGTACGGCGAGGCGGGGTTCATGTCGACCGTCGGGTCGATCGTGGCCTGGGCGCTCTGGACGGCGAGCACCAGGAATGCGAGGACGGTCAACAGTGCTGCGATACGGCGACGAGGGGTCATGGAGCTCCTGGAGTCAGGTTGCCGGCGCGTCGTGGCGGCGGCGGCGGGTGATCGCGGGGCGAAGCACCGCGAAGCCGACCAGCAGCAGCACGACGGGGATGGCCAGAGCGGCAACGATGGCCCACTCGCGGTAGCTGGTGGACGACGCAGCGGCAGCGGCCTGCGGCCGGAGGTCGGGCGAGACCATCGGGATCGTCGGCACGTCGGTCAGCGACTGCACGTGGTGCTCCGCCGGCGGTCCCGGCGCCGTTGCGACCATCGGCTGGGGCTTCGCGTGGTGCTTCGGCTTCGCGTGGTGCTTCGCCGGCTTCTTGTGGTGCGCAGGTGGCGGCGTGCTGGACGTGCTCGTCGAGCTGCTGCTGGAAGAGCTGCTGCTCGAGCTCGAGCTCGACGTGCTGCTCGAACCACCCGAGCCGGTGCTGGGTGGCGGCGTGGTGGTCGTCGTCCCACTCGATCCGCCGCCGGAGCCACCCCCGGTGCCGCCGGTCGATCCGCTTCCGCCGGGTGGGGGAGGTGGGGGAGGTGGCGCGGTGTCGGCGAGTGCCGGAGACGCCGCAGCCAGCATCGCGCCGGTTGCGAGCAGGATGGTCAGATGTCTGCGAGCCCCCATATTTCCAATGCCTCCTACCGCCTCCCCCCGGACGCGGTGGGGAAGGTGTACCACGTCAAGCGTACCGGTGCCAGCGGTCGGTGGGAACCCGCCTCAGAGCAGACCGCGGGCGCGCAGATACGCGAGCACCCCGTTGCGCAGGCCCAGCGCGGCGCGATCCACTGTTCCGGCGCCTGCCAGGGCCCGATCCTCGCCGGGGTTCGTCAGGAATCCGACCTCGGTCAGGATGGCCGGGACGTTCGACCAGTTGAAGCCGGTCAGGTCGGCGCGGGCGACCAGTCCGCGGTTGGGCCACCCCAACGACCCCACCAGCTTGGGGTGCACCAGCCGCGCCGCCAGCAGGCTGCGGGCGTAGATGTCGTCGGTCCAGCCCCGGTGCCACGCCGGGTAGAGCATCGAGGTTCCCGCCTGGCTGTGATCGGTGGAGCCGTCGGCGTGGATCCGCAGGAAGAGCGCCGCGTGGTTGTGGTTGGCGATCTGCGCGCGAGCGATGTTCCCCATACTGATGCAGCAGGTGGTCGTCCGCGTCATCACCACCCGGATTCCGGCGGACTGCAGCAGCGTGCGCAGGCGCAGCGCGATCCGCAGGTTGACGGAGGCCTCGGTCTGCCCGGTGACGACTCCATGGGTGCCGCCGCCGTCCTTGATCTTGAGCGTGTGCGATCCCGGCCCGATCGGCTCGAGGGAGGTGTTGGCGTACCGGTCGTGGCCCGGGTCGAGCACAACCGTCACAACCGGAGGAGATCCGGCGTGGCCGCCCGAGCCGACCTCGACGTACGCGCCGGCCGGGCTCGCCGCGATCAGCGGCAGGCAGAGTGCGGCGAGCAGCGCCGCGCTACGACACGATCTCGCCGTCGAGAATCTCGTCGTCCCTATCGAGCTCCAGCGCATCTGGCGTCACGATAACCGTGTCGGCCCAGAAGAACTGTCGCTCGAGGGCGGCGAAGACGTCGACGACGCCGTCGGTCGCACGGAGCTCGCGCGGCGCGGCGGTTACGAGGATACGCTCGGGAGCGGCCACGCAACGAGCGTACCGGAGGTTTGCGGTGTTGCCTAGACCGCTCGGGGAAGCTCGACGATCTCGCCCACGCCGGCCCGTTCGCGCACCACCTGCGCGAGCTGGTCGAAGCCGGGAAGCGACTCCGCGATCTCGATCCGCCGGCTCGGGCCGACGGCCTCCACCGCGAGCGTCACGCGGCCGAATCCGGTGCGGCTGCGGCGCACCGTGGTGATCTCCTCCCAGCCGATCCGGACGATGCCGGCCAGGCTGCGGGCCCGCAGATGGTCGTGGTCGAGCTCGACTCGATCGGCGCGCCGCGCCGCCGGCCAGAGGGCGGCGGCCAGCCGGCGCATGCCGGGAATGCGGTCGGCGACCGCGTGGGCACGCCATCGCAGCGGGCAGTGCGGGTACTCGTATGCCTGCAGGTCACTCACCGTCCACCTCCAGTATGGAGTGGAGGTGCCGGGTGCTGCGTCCGCCGGGCGGGGGATTTCGGACGGCCGCTACACGCGGGCGCCGGCGCAGGCCGGCAGCGAGGAGCGCCGCCGGATCTCCGCGAAGGAGACCCCTTCGGTCAGCAGGTACATGGCACCGATGCCGGCGCCCAGGGCAACCTCGGTCGCCTGCAGGCCGATCGCGAAGGCCGCGCCGGGCGCCGCGGCGACGCCGAAGGATGAGGCCAGCACGCCGGCGACGGCGAACTGGAACACCCCGACGTTGCCGGGCATGATCGGGAAGATCCCGACCAGGGTGGAGACCAGGAACACGGCCGCGGAGGCCTCGATGCCGTGCGGCAGGCCGAAGGCGTCCAGCGTCCACCAGATGCCGGCGATCTGCGCGACCCAGGACAGCACGCCCAGGAGCAGCGCCAGCAGCGCCTGACGGGGGTGGCTGAGCAGGCCGGAGGCGCCGTTCAGGACAGATCGGGCCGGCCCAGCCAGGCGCGCGAGCGAGGAGGGGAGGGGGATGTTCGCGCGCCTGGCCAGGTATCCGGCGATCGCGGCGCCCATCGTGAGGGCACCGAGAGCGATCAGGCTGGTGACCGCCCAGCCTGGAAGATCGACGATGGTGACTGCCAGGGCCGTGCCCAGGATGACCAGGGCGAGCCCGAGCACGAGCTGCTCGGCGAGCAGCGTGCCGGCGATCGCGGCCGCGCCCAGCTCGGCGCCCTCGGCACGTGCCCTGCGATGGAGCACGACCCCGCGGGCGACCTCGCCGAGGCGGGCGGCCAGCACCGTGTTGAACAGGAAACCGATGAAGACGGCCGGCAGCAGGGCACGGACACCCAGCCTCGGCGTACCCGGCAGCACGGCCAGCGACCGCTGCCAGACGGCGGTCTTCAGCCAGACGCTGACCAGGTTGGCGATGATGGCCAGCGCGAGCGATCCGAGGGCGACAGCCTTGAGGGCGTCAGCGACCTCGACCGCCTGGCCGGCCAACCGGTAGACCAGGAACGACGCGACCGGCACCGCCACCAGCGCTGCCGCCAGTTTCCGGCTGCGCGTGCGGGCCGCGAAGACGGCAAGCGCGGCAATCGCTGCCACGCCGGCGCCGCCGGCCGCGTCGAGGAAGAAGTGGTTCGCCGTGACCACGATCGAGAACACGACGAGGGCTGGGTAGAACACCCAGAGGGTGCGGAGCACGCGGTTGCGCACCAGCAGCACCGCGGACACGCCGACGATCAGGGCGTAGGCGGTGTGCAGGCTGGGCATCGCCGCATACGGGTTGGCCAGCGCGTGGATCGCGCCGGAGTCGTGGTTGACCGACGTCTGGTGCAGCGTGTCGACGAAGCCCAGGCCGCTCAGCATCCGCGGCGGCGCCGCGGGGTAGAAGACGTAGCCGAGCATGCCGATCGCGTTCGCCGCGATCATGATGTTGCGCACCAAGGGGAAGACCTCGTTGCGCTTCAGGTAGACCCAGAACAGGAACCCGAAGCTGATCGTGAACTGGCAGTTGAAGTACGTCCAGTTGGCGATGTCGAGGACGATGCCGGGAGCGCCCATCGCCCACCGCTGCAGATCGAGCTCGTGGAACAGCCCGAGGCTCTGTTCGGTCGAGACGATCGAGTGCGCGTGGCGCATCGCGTCGGCGCGGTCGCCCGTCGCCACGATCCGGCTCATCTCGTAGAGCACGTCGAAGACCGCGAAGATCGCCAGGTTGCGGGCGAGGTCGCCCCAGCCCTTGGGCAGCTGGCGGCCGATCCAGGCGACTACGGAGGCCGCCGGCCGGGTCGGGATGTGTGCGGTCGAGATCATGGGACGAAGGGTGTCACTCGGCGTTTCACGGCACGATGCGGGTGCCCGGTGGACGCAGGTGCGGTTAACCCGACGTCGCGGCCTGCCGGTTTCATCCCGGAGGGAGAGCTACGACACATGTGCGGCGTTTCCCTCCATGCGGATGCTGGGAATGGAGGCACCGTCACCCGAGACAAGGAGATCCGGATGAGCGCGTACACCCGCACCAACCTGGAAGATGTGAAGGACTCAGCGCCGCAATTCGGCTTCGGCGAGGTGCAGGAGGCGCATTTCGCGAACGGCGACCTGGAGACCCAGCAGACCGGCGTCAGCTTCCACCGGGTCAAGCCCGGCAAGCGGCAGGGGTTCGCGCACCGCCATGACGAGGCCGAGGAGGTCTACGTCGTGATCGGCGGCAGCGGCAGGGTGAAGCTGGACGACGACATCATCGACCTCGAGCGACTGGACGCCGTGCGCCTCGCGCCCGGTGTTACTCGGCAGTTCGAGGGCGGCCCGGAGGGCATCGAGATCCTGGTCTTCGGCGCCCGCCATGAGGGCGACGGCGAAACCATCAACGACTGGTGGACCCAATAGCTGCGATGATCGCAGCTCGATGATCGTCCATCTGATCGACGGCACGTACGAGCTGTTCCGCCAGTTCTACGGCCGCAAGCGGTTCAAGAAGGACGGCGACCACCCGCTGGGCGCCGCGGCCGGCGTGTGTGCCTCGCTGCTGCAGATGATCGAGGGCGGCACGACACACGTGGGCGTCGCCACCGACCACGTGATCGAGTCGTTCCGCAACGACCTGTGGCCGGGCTACAAGACCGGCGCCGGCGTCGACCCTGCCCTGCGATCGCAGTTCGAACCGCTCGAGGAGGCGCTCGAGGCGATGGGCGTCGTGGTCTGGCCGATGATCGAGCTCGAGGCGGACGACGCCCTTGCCTCGGCCGCACGGATCGCCGAGGCCGACCCGGAGGTCGAGCAGGTCTGCATCTGGTCGCCGGACAAGGACCTTGGGCAGTGCGTGGACGGCGACCGCGTGGTGCAGGTCGACCGCCGCGCCGACGCCATCCGCGACGCCGCCGCGATCCGCGAGAAGTTCGGCGTCGACCCGGTGCTGATCCCCGACCTGCTTGCGCTGGTCGGCGACTCCGCCGACGGCTACCCGGGGATCAAGGGCATCGGCAAGGTCGGCGCCGCGCGGATGCTGAACCAGTACGGGCCGATCGAGTCGTTCCCGCCGGAGGCGCTGGCCGACGAGCGCCGCGAGCTGGCGCTGCTGTTCAAGGACCTGGCGACGCTGCGCACCGGCGAGCAGCTGTTCGCGGTCGGCGGACGACCTGCGCTGGGAAGGCCCGGCCGAGGCGTTCGCGGATGTCGCGGAACGCCTCGGCGACGAGCGCCTCCTCGAGCGCAGCCTGGCCGCGCCCCGCTAGTTCGTCAGCTTCCCGAGGGGAAGTTGGACAGCGTGTCGTCCAGATAGTTCGGCACGTACGCCGTGCCTCGCACCTTGTCGATCGCGATCCCGAGCGGCTCCGTGCCCACGGTCACCGAGTTGGTCACCTTGAGCGTCGCGAGATTGAGAAAGGCGACGTCGCCGGTTCCCGGCGAGTCGGGGAACGTCGAGTTGACGACGAGCAGCGTCGTGCCGGTCGAGTCCAGTGCGATCGGCCCGGCGTTCAGGTCGGAGACGCCAGGGAAGAGACGCGTGACGGGCACGAAGGCCAGCTCCTTGCCTGTTGACACCTCGACGATCTGCAGGCCGCCGAGGCCCATCACGAACGCCCGCTTGCCGTTGTTGCCGAAGGCGATCGACTGCACTGGGCCGGCCTCCTTGACCGCGAACTTGCGGGTCATCTGCATGGTCGACGTGTTGACCACCCAGATCATCCCCGAGAAGCTGCTGCCGGCCCAGACCGAGCGACCGCTCGGCGTCTTCTGCACGGTCATCGGGCCGCGCGGCAGCGGCACGTGCTTGACGACGACGTTGTCACTTGTGCGGACAACGGCCAGGCTCTTGTCGGTGAGCAGCGAGATGAACGCGTATTGCACGCCATCGGCGACGGCGGCTGTGACCGCGGTTGCGCCCAGACCGATGTTGACCACGCGCGTCACCTTGCGGGTCTCGGTGTCGAACACCTTCATCTTCTCCCGCGGGAACAGCCCGATGTAGGCGCGCGTGTTGCTGCGCACCAGTCCGATCGCGGTCTGGTCAACGGGGAACGGCCCCGGCGTCGTGCCGATGTCGGCGACCTGCCGCTTGGTCAGCAGGCTGACGACCGACAGGCTGCCGTCCTCCAGGACGTACGCCTCCGACCGGTTCTGCGAGATGACCACGTTGACGGGATTGCTCCCGACCTGAATCGTTGGCGCCGGCGTGGGCGGAGATGCATGCAGACCCCTTCCCGAAACCCACTACTTGCGAACGAAACGACCCTATCATCGCTGTGTGGAGCATCACCAAACCGGGTACCGTCGTCCGCATGGACGATCAGGAATCGGCGATGGTCAAGCGCTCGGCAAGGCAGTTCGCGACCCGATGGGCGCGGCGGAATCCGCGGACGTTGGCAAAGGCGGCCGGTACGGTCGCATCGCATCCTGTGCGAACCGTGCGGTTCGTCGGCCACGCGCGGCAGGCCAACGAGGTCGCCCGCGACCCGCGCGCCGCCCCGGCCGCGTCGCGCGGCTTCGGTGCCGTGCGCGACGCGGGCAGGGCGGAGCTGACCGACCCCGAGTTGTGGCGGGTCCTCGGCGAAACGGCGCTGACGCTGGCGAGCGTCTACGACGAGTCGCGCAGGCGCCGCGCGCGGCGGCGCCTGATCACCCGAGTCGTCGTCACCGCGGCGGCGGTCGCCGTCGTCTCGGGCGGCGTCACCTGGATCACTTCGCGAAGGGCGTCCGGAACGTGATCCGCTCGAACACGTCGCCGTAGACGTTTCCCTGGAACTCGATCGGCTGGTACTCGAACGAGTTGCCCGGCCGTGGGCTCATGAACCCGTCGGCCTTCACCAGGTCGACGACCTGCGGCGTGGTGTGGAAGAACACCGGCGTGTAGGCCCAGTTGTCGGGCGGCCCGGTGGGCACCGTGCCGTTGCCGCCGGGGTTGATGTTGGGCAGGCGCTCGAACCCCGCCTCGGCGGCGATCTGGCGCGCGAGCACCCGGTGCTCCGCCTCGTTGCAGGCGATCTGCGCCATGATCTGCGCCTCGCGCGGGCGGCCCTGCGCCGCCAGCTCCCGTACCGCCGCCAGGAAGGCCGTGTCGAACACGCCCTCCAGGTGCTGCTGGGCGATCACGAACGTCCGCAGGTCGGAGAACGTCATCGAGCCTGCCGGGAAGCTGAAGCGTGTGGTCGGCTGCACGGCGACGCCGGTCAGCGTGGCGAAGAAGCGCTGATGGATCTGCTCGTGGATCGCCGCGGCCTTGAAGTAGTCGAGGTCGTCGTCCTCGAGCCCCAGGCCGTTCGCGACGCCGCGACTGTAGAGCGTCACCGCCAACTGCTCGGCGGTCTGCGTGATCTGGAAGATCTTGCCCGCCGGCGTCACTGAGCCTCCGCTGGCCCTGGCCGCCGCCTCGCCGAACATGCCGCCGGCGACGGCCAGTCCGCCGGCCAGCGCGCCGCTGCGCAGCAGCGATCGCCGTGACATCAGCCCGAGCAGCTCGACGCTGGTCGCGTTCCCTGGGGTATCGATTCGGTCGGTCATCGGCCCATCCTTTCCTCACCGCTCGCGGGTCTCGCGGCTGGGCATGACGCGAGACCCCTGGACCGCCGCATACCGGCGGGCGGGGGCTGCGGATTGCGCTGCGGTGAGCGACGTCACCGCCCCGTGGCGGCGACGTGACGCGGGTCACCGGCTAGCCGCCGACGCCCTTCATCGCCTCCTGGCGCTCCCACGCCGCGATCACGATCCGCGCGACGTCTCCGACCTCTTCGCCCTGGCTGACGAAATCGGGCAGCTCGACGGTGGTCTCGAATCCGCTCTCGTGCAGGAGCGTGACGGTGCGCCGGTCGCCGGCGTCGTGCGTCCGGAAGGACCCGTAGCGCCAGCCCTGCGTCCCGGGGATGTCCATGAGGTGCTCGTCCACACCAAGTAATTGCCTGTCTGGGCCACGCCCCAAACACCGGGCGGCGGTAGCTACGCAGGGTGTCCGGGGTGGAAGCCGGCTGCGTCGCGCACACGGAGCACGACCGTGTTGCCGGCGGCATCGCCCCCGGCCGGCTCCAGCAGGAACCCCGTGTGGTCGCCCATCGGCGTGCGCTCGAGGATCCGCCCGATCATCCGGGTGGGGCAGCCGTCCAGGAGCGGCACGCCCTCCGGGCCGGGCGTCCATGCGCACCGGGCGAGCTTGTCGACGCCCTCATCGGCGGTCTGCTCGCCGAACAACCGGGCGAGGTCGAGCCGGTCGGCCGGGACGAGGTGCACCGCGAGCACGTCGGCCTCCATCGCGCGCCGGTAGGTGGCGTTGAGGACCGAGAGGCACACCAGCAGCCGCGGCGGCTTCATGCTCGCCTGGGTGGCGAACCCGACCAGGCAGCCGTCCGGCGATCCGCCGCCGACCGTGACGATCAGAAGCGGCGGGTCGCCGGCCCGGCTGATCTGCTCGAACGCATCCTCGGCGCTCACGCCCGAGGACGGTACCCTGCGACACCGTTTCCATGTGCACCTCCGTGGCATGTCGTGACACGGCTACTGCGTCCGGGCGGCCGGTGGTCTTACGACGGCGGCGCTCAGACCGTGGGCTTCGACACCATCAGCCAGAGGATCGCCAGCATGCACGCGGCCGCCAGGTAGTTGGCGATCCGCGACGGCGGGTCGTCGAGCAGCGACCGCAGCTCCGGGGTGGCGGCCTCGCCCCGCTCGGCGAGCTGCGTCGCAATCCGCCGGGCACGCTTCGGCCGGCGGCCGCCGAGCGCGCCGAGCACGACCATGGCGACCAGCAGGGCGAGTGCCGCCTCGATCCAGCCGGTGCGCAGGCTGAGCTGGTCGAGGTGCACGAGCCACAGTCCGCAGATCAGCACCAGCCCCGTCCCGGCTCCGATTGCTGCGGCGCCGATCCGTGTCAGGCCGAGCAGCAGTGCGATCTCCGCCGGCGCCTCTCCCCGGCGCGCCGCCTCGAACGCCACGCCGGCGGCGACGATGCCACCGGCCAGCAAGAGCGCACCCGTGATGTGGAGGAACAGCGCCACGTCGTGCACGACCCCACGGTAGCGACACAGCAGGGCTCTGACCCAATCGTCCGCTTTACATATGCTGATATGGGTATATGATGCTTCGCATGGCACGAGCAGCAACTACGGCAGACGCGTTCAACGCGGTGGCAGAGCCCCGGCGGCGGCAGATCCTGGATCTGCTGGCCGGCGGCGAGCGCCCGGTGAACGACCTCGTGCAGGCGCTCGACCTCGCCCAGCCGCAGGTCTCGAAGCATCTGCGGGTGCTGCGCGAGGTGGGGGCGGTCGAAGTGCGCGAGGAGGGCCGGCGCCGGCTCTATCGGCTCAACGGCGAGGCGCTGAAACCCATCCACGACTGGGTCAAGACGTACGAGCAGTCCTGGAACGAGCGCTTCGAGCAGCTCGATGCGGTTCTGGAAGACCTCAAGCGAAAGGACGATGACGGAGATGGCGATGACGAGTAGCGGCACAGCGAAGGTCACCCTCCCCACCGATCGGCAGATCCTGATCACGCGGGAGTTCGACGCACCGAAGCACCTGGTGTTCAAGGCGTGGACAACGCCCGAGCTCGTCCGGCGGTGGTGGACCACCGACCGGGGCGAGATGACGGTCTGCGAGATCGACCTGCGGGTCGGCGGCACCTGGCGGTACGTGATGGTCACTCCCACCGGCTTCGAGGTCGGCTTCCACGGGGAGTTCCGGGAGATCGTCCCGGACGAGCGGATCGTCTCGACCGAGGCGTACGAGGGCATCCCCGATCCCGACGGCAACGCGTCGCTGAACACGCTCATGCTGACCGAGGAGGACGGCCGGACGACGATGACCGTCCTCGTCGAGCACCCGACGCCCGAGGGCCGCGACGCCCACATCAACTCGGGCATGGAGGCGGGCATGCAGGACGCGCTCGACCTGCTGGAGGAGATCGCCGTCTCGCTCCGCTGACGGTCGACGGGCCGCCTGGTGTGCGGGTCGCTTGCGAAGCCGGGTGCGCAGGCGGACAATCCTCCGATGGGCACCACCACCCGGTTGACCAGCGCCGTCGTCGCGCCCCTGCTGGAGCGCGACGACGCGCTGGTGGTCCTGCACAGCTCATTGTCCGAGGTGCGATCAGGCGTCGGCCGGATGCTGCTGGTTTCCGGCGAGGCGGGCGTCGGCAAGACGGCGCTGGTGCGCTCGTTCACCGCGTCCGTGCGCGGCTCGGCCCGCGTGCTCGAGGGGGCGTGCGACGCCCTCGCCGCCCCACGCCCGCTGGGCGCCTTCGTCGACATCGGCGGTGGCTCGGGCGACAGGCTGCGCGAGCTGGTTGCGCAGGATCCCACGCCGCACGAGGTGTTCGAGGCGCTGTCCGAGGAGCTCTCCGGCCCGCCGTCCGTGCTGGTGGTCGAGGACGTGCACTGGGCCGACGAGGCGACGCTCGATGTGCTGCGCGTGCTCGGCCGGCGGATCGAGGGCGTTGACGCGTTGGTCATCCTCACCTACCGCGACGACGCCGTCGGGCCGGTGCACCCGGTGCGCATGCTGCTCGGCGATCTCGCCACCGCGCCGGGGCTCGGGCGGGTCGCGCTGGAGCCGTTGTCTACCCAGGCAGTCGCCGAGATGGCAGCAGGGTACTCGCTGGATGCGGCCGAGCTCCACCGGCTGACCGGCGGTAACCCGTTCTACGTGCACGAGGTGCTGGAGGCGGGCGGTGACCAGGTGCCGGCGACGGTGGGTGAGGTGGTCTACACCCGCGCGGCGCGGATGAGCGAGGACGCCCGATCGGTGCTGGAGTCGGTGTCGGTGGCGCCGCCGGCGCTCGAGCCCTGGGCGCTCGAGGCGGTCTGCGGCGCGGCCGCGGGGGCACTGGACGAGTGCCTGGCCGGCGGCATGCTGGTCGACGACGACCGCCGAACGCGCTTCCGGCACGAGCTCGCCCGCATGGCGATCGAGGCGGAGCTCGGGCCATCCCGCCGGCGTTGCCTACACCGCGAACTCTTGGCCGCCCTGGGCGACCCGACGAGGGGCATCGACCCAGCGCGTCTGGCCCATCACGCCGAGGGAGCGGATGACGCCGCGGCCGTGCTGCACCTGGCGCCGGTCGCCGCGCGCCGTGCCGCCGCGGTCGGAGCGCATCGTGAGGCGGCGGCGCAGTACGCGCGTGCCCTGCGGTTCGCCGCCGCACAGCCGGCCGCCAAGCGGGCGGAGCTCGAGACGCGGCTGGCCGATGCGCTGTATGCGACCGACGACCAGGTCGAGTCGAT
>CAVRGW010000005.1:0-97500 GCA_963720885.1 uncultured Actinomycetes bacterium
CTGAGCCGTCACGGGTATGCCCCGTCGCGGGGTGCTGGAGGATGAACGCCCAACCCCCAGGCCCGGGATTTCCGCTGCAGGCGCCGTCGGTGAAGAGCTTGACGAGATCGCGTACGGCTGCGGCGTCCGATTCCATGGAGATCGATCCTTCAAATGATCAAAGACAAGGAACACTGCCGGCCGCGCAGCGCAGCATGACCGGCAGCAGCTACCGCCTCATGATCGGATCAATCGCCATGACCGTCAAGCTCGGCTCGGCCCTCAGTATTTCCGGACGACGCCGACCAGCACCCCCAGGACGTTGACATGGTCGCGGAAGATCGGCTTCATGGTCCGATTGGCCGGCTCGAGCCGGAACCGGCTCTTGTCCTTGTAGATCTTCTTCAGGGTGGCCTCGCCGTCCTCGTCGCGCACGGCGACGATCTGGCCGTCGCGCGCCTGGTCTTGCTTGCGGATGATCACGTAATCGCCGTCGGCGATATGCTCCTCGATCATCGAATCGCCGGCGACCCGGAGGGCGAACTTGTCGCCTTGCTCCATCCAATCGGAGAACGTCAGCTCCTCGTTCTGCTCGACGGCCTCGATAGGCTGGCCCGCGGCGATCCGCCCCACCAGCTTCACCCCGGTGGGCGCGCCGGTCGGCGAGTCGTCAAGAAGCTGGATGGCCCGCGACATGTTGGGCTCGCGGTGGATCAGCCCTTTTTCTGAAGCGCCTTGAGATGACACATCACGCCATTGGGGCTCTTGATGTGGAAGTGGACGCCAATCTCCCGCACCGTCGGCCCGTAGCCCCGGCCTTGAATCTTGCTGCGGATGAAGTTGTAAATCTCGCGCTGCCTGGGCGTCAGCAAATCCAGGTCGGCCATGTGCTTGCTCCCGTCTTTGGTTGACGTCTATGTCTTCTGGAACGTTTGTTTGCGTGCTTGACTGCCGCGCAAGCACGGACGATCACTAAATGAGTCTTTGATTGCTAATGTACACAGGTTGTCTAGCGCACGCGAGAACATTTTTTTCGCGTTTCCCATAATTTTCAAACGCGGCCAGGTGGATGCCTTCTTCCGACTGCCGAGCAGGGCTTGCGTCAGCCACCGGGAAACAGTAGACCGAATGCAGTCATCCGCACGGTTTCCAGTGACGTGGAGAGACCTTGCCATGCCGACCACGGTTCGCGTGCTGGCCTTGCACGCACACCCCGATGATGTCGAATTCCAGTGCGCCGGGACCTTGGCGCTGCTTCGCGAGGCCGGCTGCGCCGTGACGATCGCGACGATGACCCCGGGCGACTGCGGCAGCGCCGAGCACGACAGCGAGGCTATCGCCGAGATCCGGCGCGGGGAAGCGCGGGCATCGGCCGCCTTGATCGGCGCGGACTGCGTCTGCCTCGAGTTCCGCGACATGGCCATCTTCAATGATGATGATTCCCGGCGACGCGTGACCGAAGCCCTCCGTCGAGCCCGGCCCGACATCATCCTGACCGCGCCTCCGGTCGACTACCTGTGCGACCACGAGATGACCAGCCTGCTGGTTCGCGACGCCTGCTTCGCCGCCTCGTGCCCCAACTACGCGACCCGCCAGTGGGAGCCTGCGCCTCCCATGACCGCGATCCCGCATCTCTACTTCGTCGACGCCCTCGAAGGAGCCGACCGCGAGGGGAAGCCGGTCGCCGCCCGACTTCCATGTCGACGTCTCGCGGGTGTTCGAGACCAAGCGGCAGATGCTTGCCTGCCATGCCAGCCAGCGTAACTGGCTGCTGCGCCAGCACGGGATCGACGAATACATGGACAGCCAGGCCAAATGGGGCGGCCAGCCGGGGCGCGGAGATCGGCGTCGACAGGCCGAGGCCTTCCGCCAGTACAAGGGGCATCCCTACCCGCACGACAACCTGCTGCTCAAGCTGCTGGGCCAGGACGGCCGCGGCAAGCCTGTGGCCGGGTCTTGATCGCGGCGAAGGCGGTGTGAAACTGGCAGCTTTCGTCGCTGGCAGGGAGTTTTCGGGGGAGGAGGAGCCATGCACCGCATGTCGATCTCGAAGACCATGCTGCTCATCGCCATCGTCGCGGGAAATTTTGCGGCCCTGCGGTTCCTTAACCCTCGGGCCGTCGTGCCAGGCATCCTCACGCTCCTGCTGGCCGGTCTGTTGCCACTGGTTAATGCTCAGATCATATGTCTTTATCTGATCGTCAGGCGTTACAGGTTTGCACTCAGAAGGCGAGCACGAAATGGATACGGGGTGGGTGTCTTGGTATTCTCGATTTTCAATGCGTTTGCTCTGACCTTCCTCCTCATCCTCTGCTTTGCGGCTCCGGAGCATCTGGCGGTGGGATTGGACTATTTCTTCGGCCTCGGGATTTGGTTGCTCTCGGTGGACTATCAACCGAAGGACTTCGATGCCCCGCATTTTCAATTCTTCGTAATGCCGCTGATTGCAGCCACCTATTTGTCTGGCCCTTCTTTGTTACTCGGCTTCGTGATTGGCTGGTTGTCAAATAGCTTTGAGCTGGTCGTTACTCCGCGCCAAAGGCCAGTCTCCCCCGCGTGAAATCCATGCTGACCCTGCGAAGATTCTCTCGGAACACTCCCTGGGCGAGGAACGACGCGATTCTTGGCTCCAAGGCGGAATCGTGGCACCTGAGGACCGATTAACCCTCGATCGCCCACTCACCCGATTCGCAACTCGCTTCTCACCCCTCGAACATCCATCTCGAACTCGATGTGTTCGATCGGTGGACGGCTGAAGAACCATCGGACTCCGTGCGCTGCGGCGACGCCGATCCGCTTCAAGATCACGTCGGGGAGAAGGCGATCCAGAGAGTGGACGGTGTAGAGCTCCGCAGCAGTGGCCCGCGACCAATCGGCTTCCAGACCGCGCAGCCGGTTTTCCATCAGGCTCAAGACGAAAGTGGCCTTCTCGATCATCGCCTCGCGTGAGGTGTCTCCGACTCTGACAATGGCCTCGTGAGCCAGGACCCCCTCCGGCAATTCCCCAGCACCCGCAACGACGAAGGTCGGTGGCTGCCCCGAATCGCATGGTTTTGAATACGAGAATCCGTACAGCACAGGCTCGCCGGGCGGATCCACCTCGGGAGCAACGTTGGTGCGAGCGACCGGATTGACGCCGTCGACGAACACTCCCCAATCCTCAAGAATCCTGGCGTATCTCGCGTTGAACTCGGCAAACCCCTCGAAGGTGAAGGGTCGAGGCGAACGAAGCTCGATCCCGCAGAGACAAGCCTTGGGGCGTTCCTGGTCTGCGAGGTATTTCTCGATCACCTCGAACCCCTTGCGATAGGGGACCGGACGATGAAGGATGACGTGGACGATCTCGAATCCCGGCGCGGAGACGACCCCGCATGAGTACGGCGCGATGCCGGGCAGGAAGAGGTAGTCACCTTGGGGATGAGGAACGAGTGGCACGGGAAGGCTCCGATGTTCTGGAGTGGGGGTTCACTTGAGGTTTCGATTTCCGGCAAGAAAGTCGCTGGTGCGTTACCTTCTCATTCTGATCGCCGCCTGGGGCGTCCTTTCGACCACGCCGGTCGCTGTTTTCATCTTCGCGAACGATCCCAACCCCGACCACCGTGCCATCCTCAAGATGGGAATCAGCTTGATTCTGGTCTGGTGCGTGCTGGGCGGGCTGGTCATGTACCGGTTCCGAGACAGCTTCGTGGCCTGGGCGAGCCGCATCCCTCTGGGCTGGCGAACCCGGTTCGTGCTGCTCTGCATCGCATTCGCCATGCTCGAAGAGGCTGTGACGACCAGCCTGACGAACATGGCACCGCTGCTTGGCGGTGTCTCTGACGCCGCCAGGATCACCGCCTCCAAGAACTACCTGGTGGTCATCTTCCAGCACAGCGTGATCGCCTTCATCCCGTTGTTTCTTTGCTGGAGCTGGCTGCTGTCACGCTACGACTTCCGCCCCGCCGAAGTCCTGCTTTTGTTCGGGCTGAACGGCACGCTCGCCGAGACGATCACCTTCGGTCCACAAAACCTCATCCAGGTCGGGATGTGGGTCTACGTCTACGGCCTGATGGCATACCTTCCCGCCTGCACAGTGCCCGAGGAACGGGGTGCAAGTACCGCCCGCTGGTGGCACTGGCTGATGGCGATCTTCTTGCCCATATTCTTCATCATTCCACTGGTCTTGTGGCTCATCTGGAGGACGATCGTGCAGGCGTGGAACCTGGTGACGAGAAAGAAAACAAATATTCGCGAATGACACCTGATCCCGAGCCTGGACCACCCAGGAGAGCCGGGTGGCCTCATCGACTCTGGTGTCCGAGAGCCACTATCCTTGGATGGCCCTCAAGTACCGTTCGGCCGATCGCTTGACTGCCGCCTTGCCGTCTCGCTCGATCACCATGTCCCAGAATGCCCCGTAAACCCTATCGAACTCGAACGGCTCAACGGCCGTCATGATGCGCTCGATCGCGGAGGCCGGCAGTGGGATGTAGTTCGGGTAGGAGTACATGAAGCTGACGTGCTTGCGGTCGGGAACGACCTGAATGATGTCGCCGGCCAGCAGCACACCGCTCCCGCTCCCGCTCCCGCTGCCGCTGTCGCCTCCTCCACCCGCCCAGTGCAGAACCGTACCGCCATCGAAATGCCCGCCACAGCGAACCAGCGTCAGACCGTCACCGAGGATGCGGGTTTCGCCTTCCCAGAAGACGATGGCCTTGTCGGGCCGCATGACCCACTGGCGGTCGTCGGCATGGAGGTAGATGGGGATACCGTCAAAGGCCTGGCTCCATTCGACCATCGAGGAATAGTAATGCGGGTGCGAAATGGCGATCGCGGAAATGCCGCCCAAGGCCTTGATTGCCACGACCACCGCTTCATCCAGCAGAGGCAGACAGTCCCAGAGGACGTTGGTTGTCGGTGTCCGCAGAAAGAAGGCCCGCTGGCCGATCGCAAACGTGCGGATCGATGCCGATGGCGATCAGCCCTGGCTGCTCGAACCGGATCGAGTTGCGGTTGGTCAGTTTCAGCCGCTCCAAGGTCGTCCACTGCTGGCCCGTGGCCTTGACGTATTGCCGCTCGTCCTGGCAGATGGCGCAAGCGGCGGGCGGCTGGTCACCCTCCGCGTGCTGCGTCCCGCAGGTCGTGCAGATGAAGTTCGGCATGATCCTCCTCCCTTCGCTTTTCCCATGCGTTATTTTACCGGCTGGGTGCAGGCGGCGTAAGTTTTGATTTCGTGCAAATCTGAGCTGACACCAATAATCGACATCAATTATCGACACCTGGGATTCGCATCGGCCGAGGGGACTTTATGATATCGCCCTCCGACCTGGTGCGGGAAGTCGCCATGGCTGGTCGGGATGCTCCGTCGGCAGGAATGGCTGGTCTTAAATCATGGATGATCAAGACTTGCAATCTGAAGAGGCGAGTATTACCTCCACGGCGGTGCCCGGTATGGCGGCGGCCTACGCCAACCTCGGGTTGGTCTCCCTCCAGCAGTCTCGGTTCGACGAGGCCAGGCACTGCTGTCCCGGGCCACGAAGCTGGAGCCAGACAATGCGATCTACTGGGAATACCTGGCGGAATTGCACGGGAGGCTCGAGCAGTTCCCCGCGGCCATCCGATGCTGGGAGCGGCGTACTGGCCCAGACCCCGGACGACCGGGCGCACCCACACCTCGCCATCGGCCGCGCGTTGCACGAGCTCAACCGGCCGGTCGATGCGGAGTGCCACCATGTCGCCGCGGTCGCGGTCGAGCCCCGCTCGGCAGAGGCCCGGTTCGAACTCGGGGTTTTCTTCCAGGATCAAGGCAAGTTCGACGAGGCCGAGGCTGCCTTCCGGGCCGCCCTCGCGCTCCAGCCGACTTACGACGCGGCCCGCGGCCACCTGGCGTCCCTCCTCGTTGGGGAATTGCCAGACGCCGACCTCGCGGCAACATTGGCACGACTTGGTGACCCGGAAACCACTCAAAACTCTCGTTCCCGGCTCCTTTTTGCGCTGGGGCAGGTCTACAATGCGCGAGGCGAAGAGTCACAGCCCTGCCTGCCTCCGCAAGGCCAATGCTTTGGCGAGGCCGCTGACGCTGATGGACATGGACGACATGTCGGGCGCGGTGCGGGAGACCGCTCGCGTCCTCGTCCCCGGAGGCCGGTTGTGCCTTGCCGTCGTTCACCCGATCAACGCAGCCGGAAAGTTCGAGGACGGGTCGTTCGTGATTACCGGGTCGTATCTCGACAGCTTCATCTACCGCGAATCGGTGTCGCGCAACGGTCTCGACATGACGTTCGTCGGTCGCCACGTGCCGCTGGAGACGTACGTCGAGGAGCTGGCGGACGCCGGCTTCGTGATCGAGCGGCTACGCGAGCCCGCCGTGCCCGAGCGCGCGGTGCAGAGCGAGCGCGACCGGCGCTGGCAGCGCGTCCCGCTGTTCCTGCATATCCGCGCAGCCAGGCGGTAGGAGTGCGGATCATCGCGGGCGAGAGGCGGGGGGCGCGGCTGGTGGCCCCGGCGGGACGGGAGACGCGGCCGACCGGCGACCGCGCGCGTGAGGCGCTGTTCGCCATGCTCGGGGACGTCGCCGGCCTGCGGGTGCTCGACGCCTTCGCCGGCAGCGGGGCGCTGGGGCTCGAAGCGTTGTCGCGGGGTGCGGCCCACGCGACGTTCTGGGAGACCTCGGCCGAGGCGCTGCGCGCCGTCCGCATCAACGTTGCCGCACTGGGCTACGACGAGCGGAGCACCGTCCGCCGGGCCGATGCCGTGCGCCGGATGGCCTCCGAGGCGGCGCATGGGGCGACCTACGATTTGATCCTGCTCGACCCGCCTTATAGGATGCTGGCCGCCTTGCAACCGGCAATCTCCCTGCATCTCACGGCATTACTGGTTCCGGACGGCCTGGCGGTCGTCGAGGGGCCGGCCGCCTCGGAGCCGATCGAGCTCGGGCTCGCCGTCGACACCAGCCGCCGCTACGGGGACGAGCGCCTCACCATCTACCGCAATGGCTGACCGGGTCGCGGTGTGCCCGGGGACGTACGACCCGGTGACCGTTGGCCACCTTGACATCATCCAGCGGGCGGCCGACGTGTTCGACCGGGTGGTGGTCGGCGTCGTTCGCGCGCCCCGGCACAAGCAGACGATGTTCCCGCTCGAGGAGCGGATCGCGTTCATCGAGGAGTCGGTCGAGGGCGACAACGTGACCGTCGAGGGGTTCGCCGACCTGGTGGTCGAGTTCGCCCGATCGCACGGCGCGATCGCGATCGTCAAGGGATTGCGCGCCGTCTCGGACTTCGAGTGGGAGTTCCAGATGAACAATCTGAACCGCGGACTGGCCCCGGAGATCGAGACGATCTATCTGATGAGCTCCCCCAAGTACAGTTTCCTGTCATCCCGGGGCGTACGTGAGATCGCCTCGTTCGGCGGTCCCGTGGCAGAGTACGTGCCGGAGCAGGTCGCACGGCGGCTGGCAGAGATCCACGCGGCCGGTGATCACCTGTAGGAAGTGAGGAGACCCCGTTGGACGTACTGGTGCTGATCGACAAGCTGGACGAGATGGTGCAGAACGCGAAGAGCGTGCCCATGACCGACCAGGTGCGTATCGACCGTGAGGAGATCTGGGAGATCATCGACCAGATGCGTTCGACGATCCCCGAGGAGATCAAGCAGGCCAGGTGGATCGTCAAGGAGCGCCAGGAGATGCTGGCCGAGGCGAAGCGCGAGGCCGAGCGGCTGGTGAACGAGGCCCGCGACCAGGCAGAGCGGGAGGCGTCGCAGCAGGAGATCGTGAAGCTCGCCGAGCGGCAGGCCCACGAGATCATGGAGCAGGCCCGCAGCAAGGAGCGGGAGACGCGACTGGCCGCCGAGGACTATGCCGACGGCATCCTCGAGCACCTCGAAGTCAACCTGGGCAAGTTCTTGACCGCCGTGCAGCGCGGCCGGGAGCAGCTGGCTCAGGGATCGCAGGAGCGGACCGGCGGCGCGACCGCCGGCTACGACGTCACGACGTAGCGATGCTCGACCTTCGTGGCCTGCGTCTCGAGCCGGGCGTCGTTCGCCGGGAGCGAATCGAGCTCACGCTCGACCCGTTCACGCTGGGCGGGCAGCGCTACGAGATCGTCCCGCCGATCCTGCCCGTGGAGGTGGAGCTGCAGCCGTCGACCAGCGGCCTGTACATGAAGCTGTCGTTCCACGCCGCGGTCGAGGGGCCGTGCATGCGTTGCCTCGAGCCTGCGCGGCTGGAGGTGGACGTTGTCGCCCGTGAGTACCACGAGCATGGTGCCGCCGTGGAGGGCGACGACGAGCTGACCAGCGAGTACCTGTCCACGGAGGAGCTGGACATCGAGCGCTGGGTGCGCGACGCGATCGCGCTCGAGCTCCCCGCGCAGGTGCTGTGCGATCCGGACTGCGCCGGGCTCTGCCCGCACTGCGGCGAGCGGCTGCAGGCCGGCGTGCCGCACAACTGCGGGGAGCCGCAGACCGACAGCCGCTGGGATGCGCTGAAAGACCTGCTATAACCCACCGTTATGGCCGTCCCCAAGCGAAAGACCTCGAAGGCCCGCCGCGACAAGCGCCGTGCGACCCATCGCATCTCGGCGCCGGTGCTCTCGACCTGCCCTCACTGCCACAGCCCCGTTCGGCCGCACCACGTGTGCGAGAACTGCGGGCAGTACCGGGGCCGTGAGGTCGAGACGCTGACCGAGATCGCGCCGTAGCCCGAGGGGAAGGGCGGGCCGATGGCCGCCGCTGTGACCGTTGCCGTGGACGCCATGGGCGGCGACCGCGCGCCTTCGGAGATCGTTGCCGGGGCAGTTGACGCTGCCGCCGACGGCACCGCCGTCGCGCTGTGCGGGTCGCTGGCGCAGCTGGAGCAGGAGCTCGCGGCGCACGGCGGGGCGGAGAGCATCGAGCTGGTCGATGCCCCCGACGTCATCGACTTCCACGACGAGCCGGCGCAGGCCGTCCGCTCGAAGCCGGGCTCGTCCCTGGTCACCGCCTGCCGGCTGGTCAAGGAGGGTCGGGCCGGCGCGGCGCTGTCGGCCGGCTCGACGGGTGCCATGCTGGCGTCGTCGCTGCTGACGATCGGCCGTATCAAACGCGTCGTCCGGCCGGGCATCGCCGTCGTCCTGCCCGGCAAGTCGGGCCCGAACGTGCTGATCGACGCCGGCGCGAACGCCGAGACCAAAGCCGAGAACCTGCTGCAGTTCGCCGTCATGGGCTCCATCTTCGCCGAGCAGGTGCTGGGCATCTCCTCGCCCCGGGTGGGACTGCTCTCGATCGGCGAGGAGGCAACCAAGGGCAGCTCGCTGACGCTGGAAGCGCATGCGCTGCTGGCGGCGGCGCCGATCGACTTCGCCGGCAACTGCGAGGGCCGCGACGCACTGCGCAGCGAGTTCCGGGTGATCGTCGCCGACGGCTTCTCGGGCAACGTGCTGCTGAAGGGCCTGGAGGGCGCCGGACGGACGCTGTTCGAGCAGCTGCGCGAGGCGGCCACGTCGTCGACCCGGGCCAAGCTCGGCGGGCTGCTGCTGCGGCCGGCGCTGCGCGAGGTGGCACGCCGCAACGACCCGGACACGTACGGCGGCGCATACCTGCTGGGCGTCCGCGGCCTCTCGGTGATCGCACACGGCAGCTCGGGGCGGCGGGCGATCCGCAACGCGATCCTGTACGCTGCGCGCGGTGTCCAGTCAGACGTGGTCGAGCGCATGGAACAGGGGCTCGCCGAGGCGGCCGGCTCGGCCGACTTGCAGGACACCGCTTCGCAACATACAGTCCCCGTCGTCGTTCAACCGGAGAATGGAGTGAGCCAGCAATGACTCGTGAGGAGGCGTTGGATCGCGTCAGGGGAATCCTGGTGGAACAGCTCGGCGTCGATCAGGATCAAGTGGTCGAGACTGCGTCCTTCCAGGGCGACCTCGATGCTGATTCGCTCGACCTGGTCGAGCTGATCATGGAGCTCGAGGACCAGTTCGACATGAAGATCTCCGACGAGGACGCGCAGAAGATCGAGACCGTCGGCCAGGCCGTCGACTACGTCACGTCCCACTCCTAGCCGTCACCGCGCGCTCCGCGCACTGATCGATGCGTTACCGCCGGGCCTCCGTGCGCAGGCCCTGACCCACTCCTCGTGGGTCGAGGACCGGGCGCGCTCCTACGAGCGTCTCGAGTTCCTCGGCGACAGCGTGCTCGGCGTCTCGATCGCCGCGCACCTGTTCGCCCGGTTCCCGGACCGGGCCGAGGGTGAGCTGGCGCGGATCCGGGCGCACGTGGTGTCCCGCGAGAGCTGTGCGGTGGTCGCCCGCAACCTGGGGCTCGACCGCGACCTCGTCGATCGCGGGCGCGAGCTGGGCGGCGACGCCGCGCTCGCCGCCGAGACCATCGCCGGATCGTCCAGCGTGATGGCCGAGGTGATCGAGGCCGTGATCGGCGCGTCCTACCTCGAGTTCGGCGCCGCGGAGGTCGTGCCGGCCATCGTGGAGGCGTTCGCCGAGCGGGTCGCATACGCGGCCGACAAGCACGTCGACCACAAGACGGTGCTCCAGGAGGACCTTGCTCGTCGGGGGGCATCGGTAACGTATGAGCTGGTCGAGACGACCGGCCCCGACCACGACCGCCGCTATACGACCGCGGCGCTCGTCGAGGGGCAGGAGCTCGGCCGGGGATCGGGGCCGAGCAAGAAGGCGTCCGAGCAGGCAGCCGCCAAGGAGGCGCTGCGCGGAATGGCCGGCGGCAAACCGCCGGGGTAGAGAGGAGACCGTCAGGCGATGCACCTGAAGACGTTGAGGATGCGCGGGTTCAAGTCCTTCGCCCACGGCGTCGAGCTCACGTTCGAGCACGGCATCGCGGTGGTCGTCGGCCCCAACGGCAGCGGCAAGTCGAACATCGCCGACGCCCTGCAGTGGGCGATGGCGGTGCAGTCGCCGGCCCAGCTGCGTGCGCCCTCCGGTCTCGACGTGCTGTTCGGCGGCACCGACTCGCGGCCGCCGGCCGGCGTCTGCGAGGTCGAGCTGGTGCTGGACAACGAGTGCGCGACGCTGCCCATCGAGTTCGGCGAGGTCTCGATCATGCGCCGCCTGACCCGGGAAGGCGAGAGCGAGTACTTCATCAACCGCTCGCGCGTCCGCCGCCTGGACGTGCTGGAGCTGCTGTCAGACACCGGGCTGGGCCGCGAGATGCACTCGGTCATCGGCCAGGGCCGGGTCGAGGAGATCCTGCTGGCCAAGCCGCACGAGCGCCGCCGGTTCGTCGAGGAGGCGGCCGGCCTCGGCAAGTACCAGCGCCGCCGCTCGCGGGCCGAGTCGAAGCTGTCCCGCGTTGAGGGCGAGCTGGAGCGCGCCCGCGACCTCGAGCGCGAGGTGCGCGCACGGCTGCGACCGTTGGCGATGCAGGCGACGGCCGCCGATCGTGCCGCCAAGCTGGGCGCCGAGA
Source organism: uncultured Actinomycetes bacterium (assembly GCA_963720885.1). Classification (GTDB taxonomy): domain Bacteria; phylum Actinomycetota; class Thermoleophilia; order Gaiellales; family JAICJC01; genus DATLLN01. Next base: position 11,374 of record CAVRGW010000005.1, read on the forward strand.
TCGCCGCCGGACGCATCTCGCTGCTCTCGTCGGAGCTGTTGGGCGAGCGCGAGCGCTCGACCGAGCTGCGCACGAGGCTGGGGACGCAGACGTCGTCACGCGACACGATCGACGCCGAGGTCGCGAAGATCGGTGAGCGGCGGGCCGCCGCTGAGCGTGAGCTGGCCGGTCTGGCCGGCGCACAGGAGCGTGCGGCCCGTGCCTTCTACGCATTCGAGACGTCGCGCGAACGGCTGTCCGCGCAGCGCGCCCGCGCCAACCGCACCGTGGCCGAGCTGGAGCGCGCCGAGGCGCGGCGGCGGGTCGACGCCGAGGCCGATGGCCGCGAGGCGGAGCGGCTGGCAGCCGAGGCCGAGGCGGCGGACGTGGCGGCGCAGCAGCACGTGGCCGAGGTGGCGGCACTCGAGGCGTCCGATCAGGGCGGCCTGGGCGACGCGGCGGCCGCCGCGGAGGCGGCGCTGGCGGGGGCGCTCGACGCGCGCCGGGCACATGCCGAAGCCCAGGGCCAGGCGGCGAACCTGCGGCGGGACGTCGAGACGGGCATCGCCCGGCTGGCAGACCTGCGGACGAGGCTCGGTGAGATGGCCGGCACATCCGACGGATCGCGCGGCGAGCTGGACACAGCGGAAGCCGAGGTGGCGGCACTCGACACCCGCATCGCCGAGGCCGCCGACCAGCTGGCGGCGGCGACGGCCGAAGCCGCGGAGCACGAGCAGCGGGCCGCGGCGGCGCGCGAGGCCGACCGGGGAGCGCGTGAGGCATCGGCCGGGGCGGCGGAGCGGCTGGCGGCGCTCGCGGCGCGGCTGGAGACGTTGGACGCCGCAATCGAGCGCGGAGACGGCCTGCCGCCGGCGGCGCGCGCGCTGCGCGACCGCGGGGCCAGGCTTCTGGTCACCGGGATCGAGGCGGCGCCGGGCTACGAGCGCGCGGTGGCCGCAGCGCTCGGTTGGCGCGCCGGCGCCGTGGTGACGGAACGGCTCGAGGATGCTCTGGACATGGTCCGCGACGCCAGCGGTGAACTGGCGGTGGTCACCGGGCGCTCGGCTCGCGGCGAGGGTCGTGCCCCGGCGGGAGGGCGACCGCTGTCCGAGGTGGCGACACTGCGCGATCCGTCGCTGGCCTGGGCGATCGAAGGCGTGTGGCTGGTGGACGATCTGGCCGCAGTCGACCAGGGCGTCGCCGTGACGGCCGACGGTGCAGGGATCGACGCTGACCGGGGCGAGTTGTGGCGCGTCCCCGACGCCGGCGAGGCAGCGTGGCTCTCGGCCCGCGCCGAGCGCGACCGGCTGACCGGCGAGCACGGCTCGCTGGAGCGGGCGTCGGCAGACGCCGCCGAGCGGGCGGCCGGTGCCGCAGGCGAGCTGGAGGCGGCGGTGCAGGCCGAGCTGGCGGCGCGGTCGCGGCTGCACGAAACCCGCGCCGCGGAGGCCGAGGTCGCCCAGTCCCGGCGCCGGGCCGCGGACAAGCGCGACCGCCTGGCCGACGAGCTGGCGCGCAGCGACGCCGCTCGCGATCTGGCCGAGCGGGACCTGGAGACCGAGACTGCCCGGCTGGCGGAGCTGCAGGCGCTCTCCGCCGGGTACGAGGCGTCCCTGACTGAGCGCCGCGAGGCGGCGCAGGCGGCCGACGAGCGTCACTCCTCTCTCGAAGCCGCGCGACGGCAGCTGGCCGACGAGGCCGCCCGGCTGGGCGCGCGGATCGCCGCGGCCAACGAACGGATCGAGCGGTTCACCCGAGAGGCCGAACGGGCCCGCGAGGGCGCCGCACGGGCGCTGGCATCGGCCGAGCGCGCCCACACTGCGGCGGTGGCCGCGGCCGCCGCGGTACCGGCCATCCGGGCGATGATGGCCGAGCTGGAGGCCTGCCTGGGGGCCGCGGAGCGGCTGGCCGAGCCGGCGCGCAGCGGCATCCAGGAGATCGAGGCCCGTGCGACGCAGCTCGCGACGGAGCTGCAGAGCTGCGCGACGGCGGAGGCCCAGGCCCAGGCTCGGGCGCGGGAGGTGTCGTCCGCCGTGACCGAGGTCGAGGTGGCGCTGGCCCGCGGTGCAGAGCGCAGCGAGGAGCTGACCCGCCGCCGCGCCGAGCTGGCCGACCGCTTCGAGGTGAAATGGGAGGAGCCGGCCGAGCCTCTGCTGCCCGACGAGGCCGCCGCGCTCGCGGCACGCCTGGAGCGGCTCGAGCGGCGCCGGGAGAGCCTGGGGGCCGTCAACCCGCTGGCCGCCGAGGAGTACGAGCAGGAGAAGGTGCGCGCCGACGATCTGTCCGCGCAATGCGACGACCTGGAGACCTCGCTGGCCGAGCTGCGCGGCCTGATCCGCGACCTGACGGCGACCATCGACGAGCGGTTCGCCGCAACCTTCGAGTCGGTTGCGCACCACTTCGCCGAGGTGATCGGCACGCTGTTCCCGGGCGGCGGCGGCCGGCTGCGCCTGACGGAGCGGGACGTCGTTTCGGCCGCGAAGCCCTCGGATGAGGCCGACGACGGGGCCGAGGAGGTCGTGGAGGAGCCTGATACCGAGCAGGGCGTCGACCTCGAGGTGCGGCCGGCCGGCAAGCGCATCGAGTCGCTCTCGCTGCTCTCCGGCGGCGAGAAGTCGCTGACGGCGATCGCCTTCCTGTTCGCGCTGATGCTGACGAAGCCGTCGCCGTTCTACCTGCTGGACGAGGTCGAAGCCGCCCTCGACGATGCGAACATCGATCGCTTCCTCGACCTGCTTCGCGCCTACCAGGACAAGGCGCAGTTCGTGGTGATCACGCATCAGCGCCGGACGATGGAGGTCGCCGACGTGCTGTATGGCGTGACCATGGCCGGCGACGGCGAGTCCAAGGTGCTTTCGCGGCGGATGCCGAGCGATCCGGCTCTGCACGAGGCCGCCCTCGAGACCGCCTGAGCCGCCGTGAAGCTGCGCGGCGACCGCCTGACGCTGCGAACTCCGGACGCCGACGACGCACAGCGGCTGTGGGAGATCCACTGTGAGCCGTCCGTCGAACGCTGGTGGGGGCCGCACACGCTGGCCGAGGTGGAGCAGGAGGTCGCCGACGCGGCCAAGCCGCCCGCCGGCGATGACTCGGTGCCGTTCGTGATCGAGGTCCGCGGCGAAATCGCCGGGATGATCGAGTACGCCGAGCTGGGGGACGAGGACTTCCGCCACGCCGCCATCGACCTGTTCCTGGCCGAGGGGTTTCAGGGCCGGGGCCTGGGCCGTGAATCGATCGAGGTGCTGGTGCGGCACCTGACGGAGGACCTCGGCCACCACCGGCTGGTGATCGACCCGGCGGTCGCCAACGAGCGCGCCGTGCGCTGTTACGAGGCGGTCGGGTTCCGCCCGGTCGGCGTGATGCGCCGCTATCAGCGGATGGCGGACGGGAACTGGGAGGACGGGCTGCTGATGGAGTTCGTGCTGGACTGATCGGGCAGGGAAGCTCCGGCGTCTGACGAATCCCGTCGCTCGATGTCCCAGGCGGAGGTGCTCGATGCCCGGCGCGAGGCGCGGGACGAGGCGACGGTGTTCGTCGGCTTCGCGTTGGCGCTGCTGGTCGTCCTCGCGCTGATGAGCCTTCGCGGGGGCTGGGAGCTGCTCGGCGTGGGCGGCTGGGTGTGGCTGATCCTGTGCATCCCCGAGGCTGTGTTGCTGGCCGCCTTCTACATGTCGCCGCTGGACGCCGAGGCGCGGCAGACGCGGCGCGGGGTGGAATGGCTGATCGCGCTGGTCGTGGTGGGCAACCTCGCCAACCTGGTGCTGCTGCTGGGTGCCCTGCTGACCGAGGACAGCGCCGACCTGTCGGCGGCGCAGCTGCTCGCCAGCGGCGGAGTTGTCTGGCTGACGAACGTGATCGTGTTCGGACTCTGCTACTGGTGGTACGACGCCGGCGGGCCGGTCCGGCGTGCGATGCAGGGCCGCAAGAAGCCGGACTTTCAGTTCCCGCAGGACGAGAATCCCGAGCTGGCGGCGACCGGCTGGTATCCGCGGCTGGAGGACTACGTGTACGTGGCGCTGACCAACGGCATCGCGTTCAGTCCGACCGATGCGATGCCGCTGACCCGCGGCGCGAAGGCGTTGATGGCGCTGGACTCGACGATCTCGGTGGCGGCGATCCTGCTGGTGGCCGCCCGGGCGGTCAACGTGCTGGGGTCGTAGGCCCGTCCAGCCAGGCCCAGAGCTCGTCGTCCAGATCGATCGTCCCGCGGGCCAGGGCCGTCTCCGCGGCTCGCATGCCGGCGTCGCCCGGGAAGCGGCGGCCCTCGAGTGCGCGCCGCATCGCCTCGGCGGGCTGCGACCGGGGCCGGGCAAGCAACACGCACGCGCCGTGGCCGTCGACGGGCGTCAGGGCCGTCGCCAGCAGCTCGACGACGAGCGCCAGCGCGAACCCCTTGTGCGCGAGCTCGCCGCCGAACGGCGCGATGCCCGCGCGGTTCGCGATCACCTCGGAGGGATCCAGCTCGGCTGACCCGTCCGGCCGGACGGCGGCACCCTCCGCCAGCCGCTCGCCGGCCGCGGCGGCGCGCAGCACCTCGCCGTAGGTGACGCGGCCCATCGAGACATCGACGACCGTCGGCGGCTCGCCCGGCAGTGCCAGGCAGAAGGGGTTGGTCCCCAGCAGCGGCGGCCCGCCCGTCGGATGCACGATGCGCGGGGTCGAGTTTGCCCACACCAGCGCCGCCAGGCCGCTCCGGGCGGCCCGTTCGGCGTACCACCCGAGTCGGCCGGTCGGGAAGCAGCCGCCGACCACGACCAGCCGGGCGCCCTCCGGCGGCCGCTCGAGCTCCGCGTCCAGCGCGCCCGCCAGCGCCAGGTAGCCGAGCGCGCCGGCTGCGTCATAGCGGGCGATGCCGTCGGCCCGCTCGACCAGCACCGGTGCGGCGGCGGGGCGGAGGTCGGCGAACCCGGCGAGCCAGCGCATCCGGCCGACGCCGTGGGTGGCGGCGCCGCGCAGCTCGGCGTCCAGGAAGTGGTCGGCCAGCAGCGCGGCCGTGGGCTGGTCGAAGCCGAGCGAACCGGCCAGCCGCTCCAGCGCCGCGCGGACGGTGTCGACGGCGACCTGCACGGGCCCACTCTACGATGTGCCGGATGTCGAGGTCGTGGCAGCAGATGTTCAACACGGGTACCGAGCAGGTGGCGGTCGCCGACGACCCCGAGGAGAGCCGCGGCGGCCTGTTCCGGCGAATGCGCGACAGCCTGTCGAAGAGCCGGCGGGCGATGACGCAGCAGCTGCAGGCCGTGATGTTCGACCCGGCCGATCCCGAGGTCTGGGAGCGGCTGGAGGAGGCGCTGATCATGGCCGACTGCGGGGTGCCGGCGACCGTCGAGGTGATCGAGCGGCTGGAGGCCGAGTCCGACGCCGGCGGCCTGACCACCGGTGAGGAGCTGCGCACCCGGCTGGCCGAGATCGTCGCGGAGCTGATGACGCCGCCCGGCGATCCCCGGATCGATGTCAGCCACCGGCCCTCGGTGGTGCTGATGACCGGCGTCAACGGCACCGGCAAGACGACATCGATCGGCAAGATCGCGCACCATCTCCGGGAGGCGGACATGACCGTCGTGATCGGCGCCGCCGACACGTTCCGGGCCGCCGCCGGCGAGCAGCTGGAGACGTGGGCCGACCGCTCCGGGGCGGACTTCATCTCGTCGCAGTCGGGCGCCGACCCGGCCGCCGTGGCGTACGACTCGGTGGCCGCGGCGGAGTCGCGCGGCCGCGACGTCGTCATCGTCGACACCGCCGGCCGGCTGCACACGCAGGATCACCTGATGGACGAGCTGCGCAAGATCCACCGCGTGATCGGCCAGCGCCTGGCCGGCGCGCCGCACGAGGTGCTGCTGACGATTGACGCGACCACCGGGCAGAACGGCCTGCAGCAGGCGCGGCTGTTCGCGGAGGCGGTCGAGGTGACGGGGATCGTGCTGACCAAGCTGGACGGCACGGCCAAGGGCGGCATCGCGCTCGCCATCGCCCACGAGCTCGGTCTTCCGGTCAAGCTGATCGGCATCGGCGAGGGGCTGGAGGACCTGCGGCCGTTCGACCCCGTCGAGTTCGGTCACGCCCTGTTCGACGCCGACGCCTAGGAACGTCTGGCCCAGCGCCCGGCGCGACTACGCTTCCCGCTCATGTTCGATTCCCTGTCCGACCGCCTGAACGGCACCCTCGACGGCCTCCGCGGCAAGGGGAAGCTGAGCGAGGACGACATCAACAAGGCGATGCGCGAGATCCGCCTCGCGCTGCTCGAGGCCGACGTCAACTTCGCGGTCGTCCGCGACTTCGTGGCCAGGGTCAAGGAGCGGGCGATGGGCGCCGAGGTGCTGGACAGCCTGACGCCGGGCCAGCAGGTCGTGAAGATCGTGCACGAAGAGCTGACGTCGCTGATGGGCACGTCCGGCGCGAAGCTCTCGTTCGCCAACAAGCCGCCGACGGTGATCCTGCTTGCCGGCCTCCAGGGCTCGGGCAAGACAACGGCTGCCGGCAAGCTGGCCCGGCTGCTGGCCAAGCAGAAGAAGACGCCGGCGCTGGTGGCCGCGGACGTCTACCGGCCGGCCGCGATCCAGCAGCTGCAGACGCTCGGCAAGTCCCTCCAGGTGCCGGTCTTCGAGCGAGGCACGGCCGATCCCGTGGAGACCGCGGCATGGGGGATCGAGCAGGCCCGCGCCCAGGGCCGCGACGTTGTCATCGTCGACACCGCCGGCCGGCTGTCGATCGACCAGGAGATGATGGACGAGCTCGTCCGGATCAAGCAGAAGGTCAAGCCGCACGACGTGGTCCTGGTGCTCGACTCGATGACCGGCCAGGACGCGGTCGCCACCGCGGAGGCGTTCCGTGAGGCCGTGGACTACGACGGCGTGATTCTGACCAAGCTCGACGGCGACGCCCGCGGCGGCGCAGCGCTGGCGGTGCGCGCGGTCACCGGCAAACCGATCCTCTACACGTCAGTCGGCGAGAAGCTCGACCAGCTGGAGGAGTTCCACCCGGAGCGGATGGCGTCGCGGATCCTCGGCATGGGCGACGTGATGTCGCTGATCGAGCGCGCCCAGGAGGAGTTCGACGAGAAGCAGGCGGCCGACATGGAGGCGCAGCTGCGGCGCGGCGAGTTCACGCTCGAGGACTTCCTCGACCAGCTCCGGATGGTGCGCAAGATGACCCGCGGCCAGGGCATGGCCGGCCTGCTGGGGATGCTGCCGGGCGTCGGCCGCCAGATCAAGAACATGAAGGTCGACGAGCGGCAGGTCGACAGGGTCGAGGCGATCATCTTGTCGATGACGCCGTACGAGCGGCGCAACCCGAAGCTGATCGACGGCAGCCGCCGCCGCCGGATCGCCGCGGGGTCGGGCACCAACGTCCAGACCGTCAACCAGCTGCTCGGCCAGTTCAAGCAGATGCAGAAGATGATGAAGCAGGTCGGCAAGGGCAAGATGCCCCAGTTCCCGGGCATGCCGCGCCGCTGACGCCGCCCCGGGTAGACTGCGTGGTTGTCCTGATGGTTACGTCGGAGGTTGTTTCCCAGTGGTGAAGATCCGCCTCGCGCGGCACGGCTCGCACAAGAACCCGATCTACCGGGTCGTCGTGGCCGATTCGCGCAACCCACGTGACGGCCGCACGCTGGAGACGATCGGCCGCTACAACCCGCAGCTCGAGCCCTCGCTGATCGAGATCGACACCGATCGCGCACGGGCGTGGATCGCGCAGGGCGCCCAGCCCACGCCGACCGTCAAGAAGCTGCTCAAAGTCGCCGGCGTCTAGCCTCCGCCGATGGAGGAGCTGCTCGAATACCTCGCGCGCCAGCTGGTGGACTCACCGGACGAGGTGCGCGTCGAGCGCTCCGAGCGGGACACCGGCGAGGTGCTACTGGAGCTGCACGTCGCCGAGGCCGACCGCGGCAAGGTGATCGGCAAGGGCGGGCGGATCGCCCGATCGCTGCGGACGGTGGTGAAGGCATCCGCGGTGCGCACGGGCCGCCGGGTGCATGTCGAGATCGCAGCCTGACCGCGGCTGGCGGCCCGACCGGATCGAGGTCGGGAGGATCGGCAAGCCACATGGCCTGGACGGCTCGGTCACGCTGACCGGCCACGGCGGCACGGTGCCGATGGCGCTGGGCACCGAGGTCGCGGTGGGCGGCCGCCCGGCGACGATCGTCGGCCGCAAGGGCACCGACCAGCGGCCGATCGTCCGCTTCGACATCGCCGCCAGCCGCGAGCAGGCGCAGGAGCTGCGCGGCCAGCCGGTCACCGTCCCGGTCGCCGCGCTGCCCGAGCCCGACGAGGACGAGTTCTTCCACGTCGACCTGATCGGCTGCGAGGTGTGGTGCGGCGGGCGCCGGGTGGGCGCGGTGCGGTCGGTGCACACGTATCCGGCGAACGACGTGCTCGAGCTGGAGTCGGGCGAGATGATCCCGTTCGTGGACGACGCCGTGGAGGGGGTCGACGTGGGCGGACGGCGGATCGACCTGCGGGAGGGCGTGCTGTGAGCCTGGAGGTCGACGTCTTCACGCTGTTTCCGGGCTACCTGGACTGGCTGCGCGAGTCGCGTCCGGTTCGCAACGTCCTGGAGTCCGGCGAGCTGGCGCTGCGCGCGGTCGACATGCGCCCCTTCGGGCTGGGCGTGCACCGGCAGGTGGACGACTCGCCCTACGGCGGCGGGGCCGGCATGGTGATGCGCGTGGATGTGGTCTGCGACGCTCTCGAGGCGACCTACGGCATGGGCATCGACGAGCTGCGCGGAGAACGGCGGATCGTGCTGCTGGCGCCGGTCGGCCGCCAGCTGACCGACGCCGTCGCCGCCGACCTCGCCGGGTGCGGCCGGCTGACCCTGCTCTGCGGCCGCTACGAGGGGTTCGACCAGCGGGTGCACGACCACGTCGCAACCGACGAGCTGTCGATCGGCCCCTACGTGCTGTCGGGCGGTGAGCCGGCCGCGATGGTGGTGGTCGACGCCGTGGTGCGCAAGCTGCCCGGCGCGCTGGGCAAGCAGGAGAGTCACCTGGTCGAGTCGTTCTCGCCGGCCTTGGACGGCGGCCTCGAGTATCCGCACTACACGCGGCCCGCCTCCTACCGCGGCTGGGACGTGCCCGGCGTACTGCTCTCGGGCCATCATGCGGAGGTCGAACGGTGGCGCGCGGCGGAATCACAATCGGCTACCATGCAGCGGCTTCGAAAGGGAGAGAACGAGCCGTGAACGTGATTCAGGACATCGAGGACCGCCAGCGCCGCGAGGTGCCGAAGTTCAAGGCGGGGGACACCGTCAAGGTGCACTTCAAGGTCATCGAGGGCACCCGCTCGCGCGTCCAGGTGTTCGAAGGGATCTGCATCAAGCGGCAGGGCGCCGGCGTCCGCGAGACGTTCACCGTCCGTAAGAAGTCGTTCAACGAGGTGTTCGTCGAGCGCACCTTCCCGGTGCACTCACCCCGCATCGAGAAGATCGAGGTGGGCGCCATCGGCGATGTCCACCGCGCGAAGCTCTACTACCTCCGCGACAAGGTCGGCAAGGCCGCCCGCGTCCGCGAGAAATCCCGCTAACGGACGAGCCGCCCACGCACGAGGCTGCGCCTCCGCCGGCGCAGGCCGAGCCGGATCCGCCGGCGGCCGCCGAGGCACCCCCGGCAGCGTCCGCCGACGACCAGGAGGATCCGACCCGCCGGAGGCTGAATCCGGTCGTCGAGCTGGTGCTGATCGTGGCCGCGGCGTTCGCACTGTGGTACGTGATCGACGGCTGGGTGGTCAAGCCCTACCGGATCCCTTCCGCTTCGATGGAGCCCACGCTGCAGCAGGGCGACCGGGTGCTGGTGTCGCGCTTCATCTACCGCTTCCACGACCCGCACCGCGGCGACGTGATCGTGTTCCATCCGCCCGGCGTCGGCCAGAACGCGGTGCGCGGCTCCCGGACAGAGGCGTCGGTCTACTTCATCAAGCGCGTGATCGGGCTGCCCGGCGAGACGGTCCAGGGCCGCGACGGGCAGGTGCAGATCTGCAAGGCGCCGAACGTCGGCTGCTCGTTCCTGCACGAGCCGTACCTGGCGCAGCAGCACGTGGTCGGCGACTTCGGGCCGATCACGATCCCCAAGGGCAGCTACTTCGTGATGGGCGACAACCGGGCTGACTCCGACGACAGCCGGGACTGGGGCACGCTGCCCCGCCACAACATCATCGGCGAGGCGTTCGCCACGTACTGGCCGCTCGACCGGCTGCGTACGCTCTAACCCTGCAACAACGGGTCCAGACCCCATCCGCCAAACTCTCTACTCTAGGGAGATGGACGCCCGACTCCGCCGCCTGCTCCGCCACGACCGCAAGCTGGGTGTCAGACGGGTGGCAGGCGCCGACGAGGCGGGGCGCGGCTGCCTGGCCGGCCCGCTGGTGGCAGCTGCTGTCTGCCTGGACATGGAGCGGGTGGACACCAAGCGGCTGGCCGGCCTGGACGATTCCAAGAAGGTGCCGCCGCCGCTGCGCGACGAGCTGGCGGCGGCGATCTGCGCGACCGCGGCCGCCGTCTCGGTAATCATCGTCCCGGCCGACCAGATCGACCGCCGCGGGCTGCATCGGTCGAACCTGCACGCGCTGGCGCGGGCGCTGGAGACCCTCGAGCCGGTGCCCGAGGTCGCCCTGACCGACGGCTTCTCGCTGCCCGTCTGCGGGCTCGAGCATCAGCGGGTGATCGGCGGCGACCGCACCTCGGCCGCCGTGGCCGCGGCGTCGATCATCGCCAAGACCACGCGCGACCGGTTCATGCATGCCCAGGCGCAGAGCTATCCGGACTACGGCTTCGAGCACCACGTCGGCTACATCACGCCCGACCACTCCGACGCGGTGCGCCGGCTCGGGGTGACGCCGCTGCACCGCCGCTCCTTCCAGGCGATGGCATATGTCGGCCTACTCGATTAGCCCAGCCCGCTACGGGCGGCTGGCCGAGACGGTGGCCGCCTGGCGGCTGCGGCTGGCCGGCTACCGGGTTGTCGGCCGCAACGTGCGGGTCGCCGGCCGCGAGGTCGACCTGGTCGCCCGCCGCGGCGGGCTGCTGGTGGTGTGCGAGGTGAAGGCCCGGCGGACGACGCTCTACGGCACGGCGCTGGAGGCGGTGCGGCCCGATCAGCAGCGGCGGCTGCGCGAGGCCGCCGAGGTGTTGATGGCGCGCGACCCGTCGGTGGACGAGGTGCGGTTCGACGTGATCGCGGTGACCGGGACGTCCGTCCGTCACGTGCGCGACGCCTTTTGATTGACACAACCGCGACCGCCCGTCACCCACCTGCGCGCATCTGATCCGTACGGTGGGGCGCATGATCGCCCGCGCCGTCAGCTTCTGGCTCGCCGGCCTGGAGGCCCGCCGCATCGACGTCGAGGCCAAGGCCGGCCGGGGGCTGCCCAAGTTCACCGTGGTCGGCCTGCCCGACCGCGCTGTCCAGGAAGCGCGGGAGCGCGTCCGCAGCGCGCTCGGCTCGAGCGGCTTCTCGTTCCCGGCCGGCGGACTGGTCGTCAACCTGGCGCCGGCGAAGGAGCGAAAGGAGGGCTCGGGCTTCGACCTGGCGATTGCCCTGGCGGTGCTGACCACCGCCGGCCACCTGCGGCCGCCTGACCGGCTGCGCCGGGTAGGAGCCGCCGCAGAGCTGGGGCTCGACGGCCGGCTGCGGCCGGTGCACGGCGTGCTGGCAATGATGGAGGCCGCCGGCCGGCTGGGCCTGGACGGCATGCTGGTTGCGCCCGAGAACGCCGCCGAGGCAGCGCTCGCCGGCACGGTCGCCGTGCTGGCGCCGACCCACCTCAACGAGGCTGTGGCGGTGCTGGCGGGCACCGCGCCGGTTCCCGAGCTGCCCGAGCCGGCGCTCGCCGGCGGCGATGCCGTGCATCCCGACATGGCCGACGTGCGCGGCCAGCTGCGGGCCCGGCGGGCGGTCGAGATCGCGGCGGCAGGCGGGCACAACCTGCTGATGGTCGGGCCGCCGGGCAGCGGCAAGACGATGCTGGCACGCCGCCTCCCGGGGCTGCTGCCCGCGCCCACCCCTGGCGAGGCGCTGGAGATCACGCGGATTGCCTCCGCAGCCGGCGAGCTGGCCGCCGATGCCGGATTGCTCGACCGACCCTTCCGGGCGCCGCACCACAGCGCCTCGGTCGCCGCGCTGGTCGGCAACGCGCGGCTGCGGCCCGGCGAGGTGACGATGGCCCACCGTGGCGTGCTGTTCCTCGACGAGCTGCCGGAGTTCAATCGCCAGTCGCTGGAGGCGCTGAGAATGCCGCTCGAGGACGGCGAGGTGCGGATCTCGCGGGCGGCGGGCTCGGTGCTGCTGCCGGCGCGGTTCCAGCTGATCGCCGCCATGAACCCCTGCCCGTGCGGCCTGTTCGGCGATCCCGACCGCGAGTGCGGATGCGCGCCGCAGCGTCTGGCCGCGTACCGGGCGCGGATCAGCGGCCCGCTGCTCGACCGCTTCGACCTGCAGGTCGACGTGCCGCGGGTCGAGGCCCACGGCGCCGGCGGCGAGCCGACCACGGCGGTCGCGCTGCGCGTCGGACTGGCCCGCCAGCTGCTGGCCGAGCGGCGGCCTGCTCTCGGCGACGAGGCCGAGGCGCTGCTCCGCCAGGCTGCCGACCGGCGGTTCCTGAGCGGCCGCGGCGTCGACCGCGCGCATCGGGTGGCCCAGACGATCGCCGCCCTCTCGGGCGAGGCGGAGGTCGCCCCCGACCACCTGGCCGAAGCGCTGTCCTACCGCGCCGGGAGCCTCGGGTGACCGTGCTCCGCCGGCGCGGGCCGGGGTATCCGGGCCGACTGCTCGAGCTCCACGACCCGCCGGCCGTGGTGCACGTGTGCGGCGAGTACCGCGAGCTGTTGGCCTGGGAGCGGCCGGTGGTGGCGATCGTCGGCTCACGGAGGGCCGGCGAGGCCGGCCTGGGCATGGCGCGTGAGCTCGCGCGCGGAGCGGCGGCGGCCGGAGCGCTGGTCGTCAGCGGCCTGGCGCTGGGCGTCGACGCCGCCGCGCACGAGGGTGCGCTGGCCGCGGGCGCCCCGACCCTGGCGGTGCTCGGCTGCGGCCCCGACGTCGCCTACCCGCGCACCAACCGCGGCCTCTACGCGCGGATCCTGGCGGCCGGGCTGATCGTCTCGGAGTACCCGCCCGGCACCGAGCCGGCCCCGTGGCGCTTCCCCGCCCGCAACCGGCTGATCGCCGCGCTGGCCGACGCCGTGGTGGTGGTCGAGGCGAAGGTGCGAAGCGGTGCGCTGATCACCGCCGACCACGCGCTCGACCTGGGCCGCGACGTGCTGGCGGTGCCGGGCTGGCCGGCGTTCAGCGGTGCGGGCGGCACCAACGCGCTGCTCAAGGCCGGCGCTGGGCTGATCGAGAGCGTCGAGGATCTCAACGGCTGGCTCGGCCTCGAGGCCCCGGCCTCCCGGTCGGCAGACGACGATCCGGTGCTGGCTGCGCTGCGCGACCAGCCGGGCTATCCGGACGAGCTATCGGCCCGGCTGCGGCTGTCGCCGGCCGAGCTGTCGGCGGCGCTCGCCCGGCTCGAGCTGGGCGGCCAGATCTGCCGCGACGGCCACGGGCGGTGGATGCCGGGATCCGTGGCGCGGGCGCGATAGGGTTGCGCCATGGCGGAGCGTTGGGCGACCTGGGACTGCTACGGCACCCTGATCGACTGGAACGAGGGCATCGGCACGGTGCTCGGCGAGCTGTTCGGCGAGTCCGAGCGGGCGAGGCTGCTCGACCGCTACCACGAGGTCGAGCCGGAGGTGCAGGCTGAGCGGTACCGCACCTACCGCGAGGTGCTCGACCTGGTGACGGCGCGGCTGGCGGCAGAGGAGGAGAGGGAGCTGACAGGCGACGAGCGGACGATGATGTCCGAGTCGCTCGCCGACTGGCCGGCGTTCCCAGAGGTGCCCGGCAAGCTGCAGGAGCTGGTCGACCGTGGCTGGAACCTGGTCATCCTGTCGAACTGCGACCGCGACCTGCTGGGCCAATCGCTGCCCCGGCTGGGCGCGCCGCTCGAGCGGGTGATCGTCGCCGAGGATGTGCGCTCGTACAAGCCGGCGCACGGGCACTGGGACGCGTTCTTCGCCCAGACCGGCGCGCCACGCGACCGCTACGTGCACGTCGCTCAGAGCCAGTTCCACGACATCGTCGTCGCGGACGAGCTTGGCCTGCCCAGCGTCTGGATCAACCGGCTGGACGAGACGGCGGCGGCCCGGCCGACCCGTGAACTGCCGGACCTGAACGCGCTGCCCGACGTCCTCGACGAGCTGGTCGCGCCGTGATCGCAACGCGGGTCGTGCGTGTGCCACGCGCCTGGGGCGACGGCGGTGACCCGATGTGCGAGGCCGCGTCGATGGACATCGGCCTGGAGACGGCGGCTGTCGTTGACGTTGACGACCTGGACGAGCAGCACCGGCTGATCGCCGCGGCGCTGCCCGAGCGCCCGGTGGTGCTGGGCGGGTGCTGCTGCACCCACGTCGGCGCCGCCCGGGGGCTAGCCCAGCGGCACGGCCGGATCGCCGTCATCTGGTTCGATGCGCACGGCGACCTGAACACGCCGGAGACGTCGCCGTCGGGCAACCTGTGGGGGATGCCGTTCCGGATGCTGCTGGACGGCGGCGACATCGCCGTCGAGGACGCCGCGCTGATCGGCGCCCGCAACCTCGACCCGCCCGAGGAGGAGTTCATCGAGCGGGTGGGGCTGGCGACGACGCCCGGCGAGCTCGATGGCGTGCTCGACGGGGTCGTCGGTGCGTACATCGCGCTGGACTGCGACGTGCTCGACCCGAGCGAGATCGCCTGCTTCATGCCCGAGCCGGATGGCCCGTCAGTCGAGGACGTGTTCGGGTTGATCGAGCGCGTCGCCGGACGGGTGCCGGTGGTCGGGATCGGCCTGACCGGGCTGGTCAGCGACCCCGCGAACCCGCCGCGGCTGCGCCGCTTCTGCGCGGCCGCGGGCGTGATTTCGTAGCGGCGACCGCCGCCTCGTGATCGAGCAGCCAGCGCTTCCGATCGATGCCGCCGCCGTAGCCGGTCAGGCTGCCGTTGGAGCCGACGACCCGATGGCAGGGGATGATGATGGAGATCGGGTTACGCCCGTTCGCCGAGCCGACGGCGCGGAAGTGGCCGGGCCGGCCGACGCGGCCGGCCAGCTCGGCGTAGCTGAGGGTGGTGCCGTACGGCACCCGCTGCAGCTCGTCCCAGACGCCGGTCTGGAACGGCGTGCCGGCGGGGGCCAGCGGCAGGTCGAACTCGGTCAGCCTGCCGGCGAAGTAGGCGTCCATCTGGCGGCGGGCAGCCGTCAGCACCGGATCGCGGCGGCCGGTCTCGGCGGGCTCCTCGAAGGGCTCCATCCAGAGGCTCGTCAGCGCGCCGTGCTGGGCGGTCAGCAGCAGCCGCCCGATCGGGGAGTCGATGATCAGGGTTGATTCGGCCATGCGGCAACTGTAGGCGGGAGAGTGTCACAGCGGGGTGACGGGCGGTCGAGAAAGCGTGCCGGAACGGACCCGGCAGAAAACTGCACCGGGTTCAGAAACCAATGCTATCGTTTGCCCTCGTGGTCGAGGGGCTGAGGGAGCGCAAGAAGCAGCGCACGCGGGAGACGATCGTCACGGTCGCGCTGGAGCTGTTCGCCGAGCGCGGGTACCAGCAGACGACCGTGTCCGAGATCGCCGAGGTGGCGGAGGTGTCGAAGGGCACCGTGTTCGCGTACTTCCCCTCGAAAGAGGACATCGTCTTCGCCGACACCGCACCGGTCTGCGATGACCTGCTGCGGCAGCTGCGCGACCGCGAGCCCGACCGCTCGGCACCCGACGTGCTGCGCTCGTTCATGGGCGAGCACGCGACGGCGCCCGATGCACGGCGGCTGCTCCGCGAACGGCTGATCGCCGGCGACGAGCAGCTGCGCACCCACTACCGCGCGCGGCTCGCCGAGATCGAGGATGCGATCACCGCCGCCATCGCCGAGGACCTGGGCGACGCGCCGGACGCGCTGCGGCCTCGGCTGGCCGCCGCCGCCGTGATGGCAGGGCTGTCGGTCGCCAAGGATCACGCCCGCCGGGTGCGCGGCCGCTCCGCGTCGCGCGAGGAGGCGGAGGCGGTGCTGGACGAGGCGCTGGCGTTCCTGGAGGGCGGCCTGGCCGCCGTCGCCGGCCGGCCGGTGGCGCGATGAGCCACGACGCGCAGGAGTCGCGGCAGCACTACGGCGTCACGTTCGCCACCCTGGCGGTCGCCGCGATCAGCTACGCGCTGCTGCAGTCGCTGGTGGCGCCGGCGCTGCCCACGATCGAGTACGAGCTCAACGCCTCGACCACCGCTACCACGTGGATCCTCACCGCCTACCTACTGAGTGCCAGCGTCGCCACGCCGATCCTGGGACGGCTGGGCGACATGTTCGGCAAGAAGAAGATGCTGGTGGTGACGATGTGGGGCCTGGTGTTGGGCACGTTCCTGGCCGCACTGGCCAGCTCGATCGGCGTAATGATCTTTGCCCGCGTGATCCAGGGCATTGGCGGCGCCGTCTTCCCGCTCGCCTTCTCGATCATCCGAGATGAGTTCCCCCGCGACCGGGTCGCCCAGGGGATCGCCATGATCTCGGCGCTGGTCGGCATCGGCGGCGGGCTGGGCATCGTGCTGGCCGGGCCGATCACCGAGAACCTCAACTATCACTGGCTGTTCTGGCTGCCGCTGCTGGCGATCGTGCCGGCGACGATCGTGACGATGGTGATGGTGCCCGAGTCGCCGATCCGCAGCCCCGGCCGCATCGACCTGCCGGGTGGGGTGCTGCTGGCCGGGTGGCTGGTGGCGCTACTGGTGGCCGTCAGCGAGGGGCCGAGCTGGGGCTGGGGCTCTGCCGCGACGCTCGGCCTGTTTGCGCTGGCCGGCGTGCTCGCCGTCGCCTGGGTGGTGGTCGAGCAGCGGATGGCCGAGCCGCTGGTCGACATGACGATGCTGCGGCTGCGACCGGTATGGACGACCAACCTGTCGGCGACGCTGATCGGCTTCGGCATGTTCGCGTCGTTCGTGCTGATCCCGCAGTTCGTCGAAACGCCGACGTCGACGTCCTACGGATTCGGCGCCTCGGTCACCGAGGCCGGGCTGTTCCTGCTGCCGGCGACCGTCGCCATGCTCCTGGCAGGGCCGGTGGCCGGCAAGATGTCGGTGACCGTCGGCTCGCGGGTGCCGCTGGCGCTGGGCGCCCTGGTCAGCGCGGTGGCCTGGGCGATGCTCGCCGTCGCCCACTCGTCGAGCTGGCAGATCTACACCGCGACCTTCATCATGGGCCTCGGCATCGGCCTGGCGTTCGCCTCGATGGTCAACGTGATCGTCGAATCCGTGTCAGCCGAGCAGACCGGCGTCGCCACCGGTATGAACGTGATCTTCCGCAATATCGGGGGCGCGCTGGGTGGCCAGATCTCGGCCAGCATCCTGACCGCCGCAGTCGCCGTTGGCGGGTTCCCGACCGAGGACGCCTTCGTCGACTCGTTCTGGCTGGCGGCCGGGATGCTGCTGCTCGGGTTCGTCGCCGCGGTGCTCGTGCCGCGGCCGAACCGCGCGAGCGTGGCAGAGCCAGAACCCGCCGCGGCCGCCTGATCCGAGGCGGTACCATCCGTCCCTGGCAGCCTTGCCGAGGGGTGTAGCTCAGTTGGTAGAGCGGCGGTCTCCAAAACCGTAGGTCGCGGGTTCGAATCCTGCCACCCCTGTCGCCCGTAACCGCCATGAAGACGGCCGCTAGAGCGCGTGGTTGGGCCAGAAACATCGTCCGGCCGTACTGACCCGCTGCAACCCGCGCTCCGCTCCGTCCGTGACCCTACTGCCAGGGTCCAAATAGGGTCTGCGGGGTCTGGACAGGGTCTGCGGTTCACCGGGAGACGTGCGCAAGCAGTTGGAACTTCCGTCAGCCATTCGCGTCTTATAGACATGGCGGTTCCGCGAGGAATCATGCTTCCGGTCATCGTCGTCGCCATCGCGGCCGGCTGCGGGCACAACATGTCGGGCCGGGGTGAGCCCACGCCTGTCGGGCATCGGCCGCCGCTGAGCTGCTCCGCGTCGCCGTGTCCCTGGAAGCCTGTACCCCTGCCGCGATTGGGCGTGACAACGATGCTGACCGGGATCGCCGCGGCGTCGCGTTCGGACGTGTGGGTCGCCGCTTCCGCCGGGCCTGGTTGGAGCAAGCCTCAGCCGGGAGTTGATAACAGCTGGGCGCAGCTGGATCCGCATGTCGTCCTGCTGCATTGGAACGGACACTCCTGGTCTCGATCCGTCTTTCCGCGTATCCGGTGGATGGGCGCGCTGACCATGGTCTCCCCGTCGAGCGTCTGGGGCTTCGTGGCTGAGACGCGCCTGCTGCATTGGGATGGGAAGAGCTGGAGGTCGGTCGACCCGGTCAAGAGTCCGAACGCCGGTTCGCTCAGTGATCTGGCGGCGATTCGCCCCGATGACCTGTGGTTGGTCGGAGCGCGCTACACCCGCGACGGCTCGGGAGCGTTGATCCTCCGCGGCGACGGGGCGAGTTGGCGGCGCGTCGCCGTGCCGTCGATCGGCAAGCACAGCGAACTGCATGCCGTCGCCGTCGCCTCGGCGTCGGACGCCTGGGCGCTCGGCTCGCAGTATGAGGACAGCAAGCACAACGCGGAAACGACGAGCAAGACAGGGATCCTGATCGAGCACTGGGACGGCCAGCGCTGGGCGGTCGTGCGCCAACCCGTCTATCGGCACTCGAAGCGCCACTTCGAGTTCGCCGACGCCGCGATGACATCGCCCAGCGACGGATGGGCCGTTGGCACGCAGGTCTATTCCGGAGGCGGCCGTCTGCACCCGCTGGTTATCCACTGGAACGGCCACAGTTGGCAGAACATGCAACTGCCCTACTGCTGTGCCGGCGCGACGCTGACCTCGGTCGTCGCCCGCTCACCAAGCGATGTCTGGGTCGGCGGTGCGGGCACCGGATCAACCGGCGGCAGCGAAACGCTGATCGAGCACTGGGACGGTCAGCGCTGGTATCGCGTGCCGACGCTGAACCTCGGTGGATCGCGGATCGAACAACTAACAGCGACACTGAGCAGCCCGCTGCTTGCCGCTGGCACCGGCTCCAACGAGAACGGAACCGAGTACGCGCTCTTGCAGGCTCAGCGATGACGTCGAAGACTCCAATAGCCGCGTTGGGACGGTTCGGCGGCAGGATCTTCCTCGCCGGGCGACCCTCTATATGACTGTGCGGATTCGATCGGCGTTCGTTTTGGGCCTAGCGGTCCTGGTCGTCGCCGCAGGTTGTTCGTTTCCGACTCAGGAGGGTGCTTCGTCCGTGCCTGCCGGACCGAAGCCACCGCCCATCGAGGAGCTAACCAACAGGGTCGCGAAGCTGAGCGTTCCACCGTTCAACGCCGAGTTCCGCAAGGTGCAGTGCGGATACATGAAGGACGACCTCGTGGTCTGCTCGGGAGTCGTTTACTCGACCCTGACCCATCGGCACTCTGATCGTGTGCGCGTGCTCTTCCGACTCGACCCGCGATCGGGAGACCCACCGCTGCGACCGGTCTGTAGTCAGGGTCGGTACGGCATCGCGCCGTCGTTCAACATCTTCTGCGCCTCCTAGCGGCGGCGGCTTCGTCGCTTGACGGCGCCCTTCGCGCGCCCAGACATCGATGGTGGGCTGGCGCGGACGATCAGGGCCGCGCGGCGAGCCGAACAGGACGAAAGTATCGGGGGCTAGCGGGCGAGTGCACGACGCACTACGATCGGCGCATGCTGCGTCGTACGGAGAGAACCCTCGTCGCGCTAGTTGCGCTGGTGCTCGTCGGTGCTGGCGTCTATGTCGGTGTGACCGCTCCGCCGATACGCAGCACCCCGAGCCAGATGGTCGTCTACCAGCCAAGCGGCGACAACGGGTATCACAATGAAGGAACCCGATGGCACATCGCTATCGTGGATCAGTTCGGCGCACACGAGGGATACAGCTACGCCATCAAGCACTCCTCAAAGCCTGTGTTCTCGACCCCGTTGGCTCCGGGCACCTACATGATGGAAGCTCAACAGGAGTGCAGCGGACGGTGCGAGAAGCAAGCCGCCTGCAAGGCGACGGTCACGATCCGGCCCAGTTCCACAGCATTCATGGCCGTATATCGCACAGCGACGGATGGTTGCGGCATCTCCCAGCAGGTGCCGCTGTGACACGATCGAACGCCGCTACGGGCTAGCCCTAGGCCGGGTTCCGTGGGGCCTACGCGGCGCGTCTGCGTCGCCTGTCGGCGACAACCAGCGCCAGCGCGACCACGAGCAGCGTCTGGGTCGTAAGGCGAGCGGGCGATTCCCAGTACCCATTCAGTAGCCGGGCCGACACGGCGATCACGGCAGCGACCAGGCCAGCTCCAAGCACGACCATCCCGAACCTACTCTGGATCGGCGTCCAGTTCACGCCGCGATTCTACGTGGCCGTGTAGAGCATGGTTGGGCCGAACGCGCCAGAATCCTGAACGCGACCATCTTCCTCTACGACGGACACACCGTCGGTCGGTACGGCATCGGGAGGTAACGATGACACGCTGCATCCATTCTGCCGATGGTGCGTCGTGTCCGTAGACTCCCCGACGCATGTCTCCCGAGGAGAACATCGAGGTCGTGCGCAGGTTCAGCCGGGCGCTGACCGATCGCGACTGGGCGGCGTTCGACGATCTGGTCGCAGAGGACTGCGAGTGGACGGACGTTCCCAGCGGCGGCACCATCCACGGCCGCGCCGAGCTGGTCGCCCTCTGCAAGGTGTTCACGGCCGCGTTCCCCGACTTCACGGTTGAGAGCGTGACGCTGATCGGCCAGGGCGACCTGGTGGCGAATGAGTGGCGCGGCACGGGCACACACGAGGCCGCGCTACCCCGCCCCGACGGCGGTGTCCACGAGCCGACCGGCCGCTCGTTCGTACGCACGGGCGTCGGGATCGTGCAGGTCAGGGACGGCCGGATCGTCCGCTACCGCGACTACTTCGACCGGCTGACGATGACGGAGCAACTCGGCTTCGAGTGACCCGTCTGCCGCGGTAGAATCGTCCCGAGCGGCAGAAGGGGGACATTCGCCATGGGCACACGACGACTGGCGAAGGCGGGCATCGCGGCGGCGTTGATCGGCGCCGTGCTGAGCACGACTGCGGCAGGCGGCGCGGCGCCGCGGGCCGGCGGGACGACGCCGACGATCTCGGGCGCCTTGACCCTGGTGTCGACGTCGGCAGCCGGCGTCAAGCAGGTCGGGGGCGTCGGCTTCGCGAACATCTCGGCAAGCGGCAACGAGGTCTCGTTCGACACGACCGACGCGACGCTCAGCCCGGACGATCGCGACCACACTCCCGACATCCACGTGAAGAACGTGCAGACCGGCTCGGTGACGGTGGCGTCCAGATCCGATAGCGGCGTCAAGGGCAACGCGACGAGCCGGTTCAACGCGATCTCGGGCGACGGCAAGTCCGTGGCCTTCGTCTCCGACGCGGACAACCTCGATCCGGCGGATACCGACACAACGACGGACGTGTACGTCAAGAACCTGACGACCGGCGACCTGACGCTGGCCTCGACCGACGACAGCGGTGTCAAGGGGAACGGGTTCTCCGGGGTCGGCGATGTGCCGCAACCGACCCAGATCTCGCTCTCGCGCAACGGCATGCGCGTCGCGTTCCCGTCGAACGCGACGAACCTCGATCCGGGCGACTCGGACGGCACCCGCGACATCTACGTCAAGAAGATCGGCACCGGCGACACCGTGCTGGTGTCGACCACGACCGCCGGTGTCAAGTCAGACCGCAACAGCACGGGGCCGTCCATCTCGAATGACGGTGGCACGGTGGCGTTCGTGTCCCAGGGCACCAACCTCGATCCGGCCGATACCGACTTCCTCAAGGACATCTACGTCAAGACCCTGGCCGGCGGCACGCTCGTGCTCGCGTCGACCTCGACCGCCGGGGTCAAGGGCAACAACACCAGCAAGGAACCGAGCATCGCCGGCGGCGGCAACAAGCTCGCGTTCTCGTCAGAGGCCACCAACCTCGACCCAGCTGACACCGACGGCGGGGACGACGTCTACGTCAAGGATCTGACGACCGGCACGCTGTCGCTGATCTCGACCAGCGACAGCGGGGTGAAGGGCAACGACGTCAGCTTCAATCCCCGGATCTCGGGCGACGGCAAGCGCGTCGCGTTCCTGTCGCGGTCGACCAACCTCGACCCGGCGGATACCGACAGCGACACCGACGCCTACCTCAAGGATCTGACCACCGGCGACATCGCCCTGGTCTCGGCCACGCCGGACGGCGTGGACGGCGACCGCGCAAGCGGCGACGCGCCGTCGATCTCGGGTACCGGCACGTTCGTCGCCTTCGGCTCGGAATCGACGAACCTCGACTCCAACGACACCGACGCGTTCCCGGATCTCTACGTCAAGCAGCCGGTGCTGTGCTCGATCGTCGGCACAGCCGGCACGAACACGCTGAACGGCACGGCGGGCGACGACGTGATCTGCGGCCGCGGCGGCAAGGACACGATCCACGGCATGGCGGGCGACGACATCCTGCTTGGCGAGGGCGGCAACGACACGCTGGACGGCGGCGCCGGCGCCGACCTGCTGGAGGGCGGCGACGGCACGTCAGACCTCGCGGACTACGGCGCTTCGCCTGACTTCGTCGTGGTCGACCTGACCGCGGGCACCGGCAGCAACGCCGACGCCGCCGGCGACGCGCTGGCCGGCATCGAGCGGCTGCAGGGCAGCGCGCTCGGCGATGTGCTGACCGGCGACGCGAACGCCAACACGCTGCGCGGTGGCGACGGCGAGGATCAGCTCGCCGGCCTGGGCGGTGGCGACACCCTCGACGGCGACGGCGGCACCGATCTCGTCGACTACCGGAGCTCGCCGGCCGCGGTGACCGTCGACCTGCCGTCGACCACCGTCAGCGGCGGCGACGCGGCGGGAGACATGATCAGCGGCATCGAGGGTGCGATCGGTTCGCCCAAGGCGGACACGCTGACCGGTGACGCCGGGGACAACGTCTTCATCGGCATGGCGGGCGCCGACGACATCGACGGCGGGGCCGGAGTCGACCTCGCCAACTACGTGTTCTCGCCGAAGGCGGTCACCGTCAACCTGATGAACGCGACCCAGAGCGGGGGCGATGCCGCGGGCGATGCCCTCACCGGCATCGAGGACCTCGGTGGATCGGCGTTCGACGACACGTTGAAGGGCAACTCCGGGCCGAACACGGTGAGCGGCATCGACGGGGACGACTCGTTGGAGGGCAAGGGCGGCATCGACCACCTGTTCGGGCAGGATGGCACCGACACGTTCGACGGTGGCGGGGGGAACGACGTCTGCGACAACGTGTCCGGCGAGTCGGCGACGAGCTGCGAGCTGTGAGCTAGAGCCCTGCTTCCCAGCCGTCGTACTCGCCGCCGAGACGGTCGGCGAGCTCCTGGAAGAAGTCGTCGGACTGCCTGACGAACTCCGGCGAACAGACTGCGTGGGTCTCCGCGATCACCGACCATTGGTGGGGGTACTCCGGCAACGGCATGCGGACATCCGTCGTGAATCCCTTCGTCCCGGCCTCGTCCGCCATCGACCGAGCCGCCTCCTCGGTTGGCGCGTAGCTGTAGTACACGACGTGCCGGCTCGCGGAGAGGTCGGCGCCGGCGTCGTTCAGCTGGCCGAGGACGGCCAGGTCCTTGTAGCGCAGCCCCAGCTGCGGCGATCGCTCGTCGGGGTCGACGGGCTCGTCATCGCGCTTCCGGCGGAACAGGCGCACGGAAGGCAGCCTACGCTCAGTATCCGCAGCGCGTCGTCACGTTCAGCGTGACGGGCACCTTCTGCGTGCGCGTGCCGTCGGACGCCAAGAGCATTGCCGTATAGGTGCCGACCGGCGTGGTTGCCGGGATGTCGACCGCATGTACGCGAGCGAGTACTCGCCGGTGCTCGACCCGGGCGGGATCGGCGCGTAGCTGCTCGAGAAGCCGCCGCCGGCCTGCAGCCGGCGCGCGTCGACGTCGATCGCCCGGCCGCGGCCGGTTTGTCAGATGTCCTCGGCGTACCGCGCCAGCGAACGCTGATAGCGCGGGAGGTGTGGCGCCAGGGCACCGATCGCAAGCCCGGCCGCCTCGCGCTCCCCGCCGACGTCGGTCAGCGCCAGCGCCAGGAAGCCGGCGACGGCGTCGTCGAGCTCGTCCGACTCCCGGTCGTGTTCGGCGCGCAGGAGGCGAACGCTCTCCTCGGCCTGGCCCATGTTCCGCAGCGAGCTGGCCAGCTGGATCACGGCTCGCCGCCGGCGCAGCCCCTCGAGGCCGCGGTCCAGCGCATCGCGGTACAGCGGCACCGCGCGGTCGGAGTGGCCGGTCGAGTCGAAGGCCGATGCTCGCTCGAACGGTGCGATCGGGCTATCCTCCGGGAGCTCCACAAGCAGATCGTCCATTCGTGATCGAAACTCGTCGCCAGCCATGTCGTCGAGCGCCGACCAGAGGCGGGCGAGCCGCCGCTCCCAATCCTCATCCTGCCGTGTCACGCTCCCAGACTATCCACATTCCGCTCGACCCAGGTTTACGTCCGGTATGTCACGGGAAACTTGCCAAGCGCTCCAGACGATGCTACGAAGGACACGGGGAATGATCCGCTACGCACGTCATGTCAGTCATCGCGGACTGCGCCGCACCGTTGTCCTGGTGCTGCTCGCGGCCATCGTCGCCCTCGTCGTCGGCAGCGCCGGCACGCACGGTCCGGCCGCCCCACGCGCGGCCAGCGCAGCCGCCGCGAAGCCGAACATCGTCTTCATCCTGACCGACGATCAGCGCATCGACGAGCTCGGCCACATGCCGAACGTGCAGTCGCTGATCCAGGCCAAGGGCACGTCGTTCGACCAGTCGTTCGTCGCCAACAGCCTGTGTTGTCCGAGCCGCTCGTCGATCCTCACCGGCTTCTACAGCCACACCACGAAGGTCTACGACAACCACCCGCCGTTCGGCGGTTTCCAGACGTTCCACAACGACGGGTACGAGAAGACACACACGCTCCCCGTCTGGATGCACAAGGCCGGGTACCGAACGGCCTTGATCGGCAAGTACCTGAACGGCTACAACGAGCGCCACGCGGCGTTCGTGCCCGCTGGGTGGGACAAGTGGTTCGGGCTTCTTCTCAAGGACAACGGCGGGTACTTTGATTACAAGGCGAGCGACAACGGCGTGGTCAAGTCGTACGGCGCCACCGCGGCGGACTACTCGACGGACGTGCTCGGACAGCAGGCCGTTGACTTCATCAACACGGCTCCGGCGAACCAGCCGCTGTTCCTGTGGTACGCGCCGCACGCGCCGCACGATCCGGCCACGCCCGCGCCGCGCTACGCCAACGCCTGCGCCGACTACTCGCCGCCGCGGTCGCCCAACGTCGGCGCGATCGGGCCCGACGAGCCGGCCTGGCTGCAGGATCTGACGTGGACAAAGAACCAGCAGAAGAAGTCCGACGCGCTGATGCTCAACCGCTGCCGGTCGCTGATCTCCGTTGATGACTGGGTGGGCAACATCGTGTCGGCGCTGCAGTCCACCGGCCGGCTCTCGAACACGCTGATCGTCTTCGCGTCCGATAATGGCTGGTCGGCCGGATCGCACCGCTGGCAGGCCAAGCGGGTGCCGTTCAACGAGAGCCTGCGGGTGCCGCTGATCATGCGCTGGGACGGCCATATCGCGGCCGGCGCCCACGTCTCCGGTCTGGCGGTCAACATCGACTGGACGGAGACGTTCGCCGACGCGGCCGGCATCACGCTGCCCACCGATGTCCAGGGCAAGAGCCTGTTCCCGGTGCTGAACGGCGGCAGCGTCCGCAACGATCTGCTGACCGAGGCGTACTCGCACGACTGGACGCCGACGTCGGGCGGGATGCCGCCGTACTGCGGCGTCCGCTCGGTGGGCTGGCTGTACATCAAGTACCAGACCGGGGAGGAGGAGCTCTACGACGAGCAATCCGACCCGTACGAGCTGCACAACCTGGTCAATGATCCGGACTCCGCCTCGCAGCTGCAGTCGATGCGCACGCGGATGAAGCAGCTCTGCAGCCCGCCGCCGCCCGGCTTCACTCCCTGATCTCACGTAGCCGGCCCGCCGGGCGTTCCTCTCCCGTACCCCGAGAGAGGAGTCCGACATGCCGATCGTGATCCGCGCACTTCCCGCCGGTGAGCCAGACGCCGCGCATCCCGACGCCCGCGTCGTCGTTGCCGACGAGCCCGGCTCGTATCCCTGCCGCCGGTGCCTGACCGACGCGGCGGTGGGCGACCGCCTGCTGCTGCTCCGGTACGACCCGTTCCCCGGCTCGAGCCCGTACACCGGCGATGGACCGGTGTTCGTGCACGCCGACGGCTGCGACGCTCACACCCCGGGAGGCGACGTGCCGGATCAGCTGCGCAGCCGGCTGCTGGCCGTCCGCGGCTACGACTCCGGCTCGATGATGACCACGTCCGACGTGGTGCATGGGGCGCTGGTCGAGGACGCGCTGAAAGTCGCGTTCTCTGATCAGACGACGGAGTTCGTCCACGTCCACTACGCGCGCCCTGGATGCTTTGCCTGCCGCGTCGATCGCTGCTAGAGTCGTCCAGCACACCGAACATATGTTCGATCAGCGAAGGAGGCGGCGATGGCAAATCTCGAGGGACGCTGGTTCGGGGACGGCGGAGGCACACCGGCGCGGGAGGGCGTCCGGCGTCACGCCCAGGCGATGCTCGACCGGGTGCACGACCAGCACTCCGGCAAGCCGGTGGCCATCGTCCGGCGGGCGATCTACGACGGGGCCAAGGCGAGCGGTTTCTCGATCGGCGAGCCGGCGATCACGACCTACGCAGACGAGATCGCGGCCGGCCGGCGGGTGACGCTGGGCGGCGCAGAGGAGGCGGCATGAGCCGGAAAGGGTTGACGGCCCGTCGCTGAGCGGGGACAGTTGCTGCGACGGTGCTCCGCTCCGACTTTCTCCGGAAGACCGCCGCCGTTGCGACGGTGCTGACGTTCGATCCCGCGCGGCTCGCGCAGGGATTGGCCGCGACCTGCTCCGCGGTCGGTCCCTACGGCACCCTGGGGGCGGCCGACGCCAGGGGCATCATGCTTCCCGCCGGTTTCACGTCGCGCGTGGTCGCGGTCAGCGGCCAGACGGTGGCCGGCACCGGCTACGCGTGGCACGGCGCCCCCGACGGCGGCGCGGCGTTCAGTACGTCGGGCGGAGGCTGGATCTACGTCTCCAACAGCGAGATCGACAAGCACGGGGGTGGCGTCAGCGCGCTCAGCTTCGACTCGTCCGGGGGGATCACCGGCGCCAGCCGCGTGCTGTCCAACACCAACCGCAACTGCGCCGGCGGCCCCACGCCGTGGGGCACCTGGCTGTCGTGCGAGGAGATCAGGCGCGGATTCGTCTGGGAGGTCGACCCGCATGGCGTGGCGCTCCCCAGGAAGCGCGCGCTGCTCGGCCGGTTCCGGCACGAGGCGGCGGCCGTGGACGCCGGGCGCAAGATCGTCTACCTGACCGAGGACGAGCCAGACGGCAACTTCTACCGGTTCCGCTACCAGAAGCCGGCGAAGCTGACCAAGGGGGTGCTCGAGGTGGCGACCGTCGGCGCCGGCGGCCACGTCACGTGGACGGCCGTCCCGGATCCCAAGGCGGCCACGGTGATGACGCGCTACCAGGTGACGGGGACGACGGTGTTCGACGGCGCTGAGGGCGCGTGGTTCGGCGACGGCGTCGTGCACTTCACCACCAAGGGCACCAACCAGGTGTGGGCGTACGACGGCGCGACCGAGACGATCTCCGTGGTCTACGACGTCAAGACCACCTGCAACCCCGTGCTGCGCGGCGTCGACAACGTCACCGGCACGCCGTCCGGCGACATCTACGTGGCCGAGGACGGCGGCGACATGCAGGTCGTGCTGCTGGGCGACGACGGCTCGGTGTCCCCGTTCCTGCAGGTGCTGGGGCAGGACACGTCGGAGCTGACCGGGCTGGCGTTCACTCCGGCCGGCGACCGGCTCTACTTCAGCTCGCAGCGCGGCGGCCCGAGCAAGACCGGCATCACGTACGAGGTCGCCGGCCCGTTCCGCTCGTAACGCCGCAGTAGCCTCTACCATGTGGGTGCTCCACACGGGCACCGAGGCACATGGCACGACTGACCTCCAGGATCATCGGCCTTCTGCTGCTGGCGGCCGCGGTCTCGGCACCGCCCGCGCAGGGTGAACTGCTGCTGCCCGGGACCACGGGCGGCGTTCACCTGCACAGCCACGTGCACCTCTACCGGCTGCTGCCGGTGCCGTCGACGCGCACGCTGCCGGACAAGGCCGCCGCTGCGGAGTTCGCCCGGACGCACGACCAGGTCTCAGGCGAGTGGGCGTCGGGCAGCGCGTCGGTGCCGGCCGCGGGGCTGCTCGGCTATCCCGGCGGTGCCGCGGCCGAGCCGGACATGCTGGCCGCCAACCCGACCCTGGCGCTGATTCTGTACCTCAACGGCACGGGCATCGAGCAGGCCTTCTTCCCGCCGTTCTTCCCGGCCGCCTGGTATGCGAGCAGCGGGCCGAACGAGTTCGACACCTACGACGCCGACACGCAGACCACGGTGCCGTTCACCAGCGCGGCATATGGAATCACCGCCAACGGCTGGCGGGACTGGGTCGGCAGGTACAGCGTGTGGATGCTGGCGCATGCCCCTGCCGGCGCCTACGACGGGGTCTACCTGGATGGCATGCACCTGCCGCAGAACAGCGTGCAGGCGACGAACGGCATCGCCGACCTGTGGGAGGACGCCAACCCGGGAGCGATGGTCGTCACCAACAGCCTGCTGGACGGCGCGACGTACTACAGCGGCTCGCGCCGCACCCTCGGCCACGGCGACGTCGCCAACATCGAGTTCTGGCTGAGCCAGCCCGCACCGTCGGGCGCGCAGTTCCCCTCCGTCGCCCGCTGGGAGGCCGATGTCAGCGCAGCGATCGACGCTCAGGCTCGCGGCTCCGCCGTGCAGACGATGACCAAGCTGTTCGACAACCGGCTGTCGCAGGAGGCCGTCCGCCAGTGGCGCGAGCTGACAGTCGCCTCCTACCTGATCGCCAACCGCGGCCACCTGCTGATGGAGCTATCGGCGTTCGGCGGCATCAACGACTGGGGCTGGCCGCGCCAGAGCGTGCCCTGGCAGGCGGCCTGGCGGTTCTGGCAGGAGGGCGCGGAGCACTTCCGGATGTACGGCGCGCACGTCGGGGCGTCGACAGATCCGGCCGATGCCGCTGCCGGCGCAGACCGCACGAAGGCGGCGGTGCGCGCTTACCTGCGGCGCGGCGTGTACCAGCGGCGGTTCGCCTCGGGTCTGGCCGCGGTCAACCCGAAGGCGACCGCGGTCAAGCTGCAGCTGGACGCACGCACGTACTTCTATGCCCGCAACGGCCAGCGGGTCACGTCGCGGACGGTCACCTTGCCCGCGCATAGCGGGCTCGTGCTGACGCTCGTCCCGACGCCGCCGCCGGCGGAGTTGACCGGGTGTGCCAGGGGGTCAGGATCCTTGGCACATGTGCCAAGGATCCTGACCCCCTGGCACATGCCTACGCGGGTCGGATGTTCTGGTTGACGTGGAAGGTGTTGTCGGGGTCGTACGCCGCCTTGACCTTCGTCAGCCGGTCGTAGTTGGCCCCGTACGTCGCCTGCACGCGCTCCTGGCCCTCGTCCATCATGAAGTTGACGTAGGCGCCGCCGGCCGAGTAGGGGTGGGTCGCGTCGTAGTAGTCGACCGTCCACTGCCGGATCATGTCGGCATTCGCCGGATCGGGATCGACACCGACGATCACCTCCGCCCACCCCGCGTCGCGGTACGCGAACGCGCTGTCCGAGGAGGCGAGGTCGTGCACCGCACCATCGATCGGGTACAGGTGCATCGTCGACTTCCAGGTCGGCAGCTTCGAGCCGTGCGCGACGTGCGCCGCGATGGCGTCGTCGGACAGCTCACGGACGAAGTCCGCCCGCCAGTACCACTGCTCGCCCTTCGGGTAGAGCCCGTCGAACGCGGACTGGATCATCGGGAACGGCATCTCGCCGACGCCATGCATCAGCGGTTCGGTCGCCACCACCGGCGCGAACAGCTCCTCCGACGACGCGGCGTCGCCGTTGTAGCACCAGACGACACCGCACACCTGCTTCATGTGCAGCTCCTCCGGGAACGGCGCCACCGGCGGCACCGTCAGATAGGCGAAGAACCCCGTCATCTCCCGCGGCAGCGACGGCTGGAACTCGCGGTACCACTGCAGGATCTCGCCCGACCGCTCCATCGGCCAGAACGTCGGACCGGCCATCACGTTGGACACCGGGTGGGTGCGGAACGTGAACGCCGTGACCACGCCGAAGTTGCCTCCTCCGCCGCGCAGTGCCCAGTGCAGGTCGCTGTTCTCGTCCCCGCTCGCGGTGACGATCTCACCGTTCGCCAGGACGACCTCGGCCTCCAGCAGGCTGTCGATGCTCAGTCCGTAGCCGCGCGCGAGGTGGCCGATGCCACCGCCCAGCGTGAGCCCGCCGACGCCGGTCGTCGAGATGATGCCGCTGGGGGTCGCCATCCCGTGCTGGTTCGTCGCCGCGTCGACCTTGCCCCAGGTCGCGCCGCCGCCGACACGCACCGTGCGCGAGCCGGGGTCGACGGCCACGGTATCCATCGACGACAGGTCGATGACGATGCCGTCGTCGACGACGCCCAGGCCGCCGCCATTGTGCCCGCCGCCGCGAATGGCGATCGGCAGGTCGTGCGACCGCCCGAAGCTGACCGCCGCGCTCACCGACGCCGTGTCGGTCGGCCGGACGATCAGCGCGGGCCGGCGGTCGATCATCGCGTTGAAGACCGCGCGTCCCTCGTTGTAACTCGCGTCGTCGGGGCCGATCAGCTCGCCGTTCAAGGACGAACCCAGCTCGCGGCGTGCCGCCTCGGCCGTGCTTGCAATCGTGCTCATAGCTCCTCCTATGGGGTTTTCCCCTCCCCAGGGTGACGTCACGGTACGCAGGAATCTTCCGCACCGCATGACCAGGACTGACCTACTTGCGATCGGCGTCACCGCGCCTCCCGCCGGCCGATAGTCAGATCTGACTAGTCACCCGTGGCACAATGGCTCGGGATGACCGTCGGCGCTCTCCCCGGCCAGCTCCGGCTGGAGCCTCCGTTCCCGTTCGTCGGGCGGTCGAGCGAGCTCGCGGCGCTCCGCTCGCTGCTGCCGCGGGCCGACGGAGAGGGGCGGCGGGTCGCCCTGCTGGGCGGCGAGCCCGGCGGGGGGAAGAGCCGGCTCGTCCGCGAGCTGGCCCACGAGGCCTGGGCCGACGGTGCGCTGGTGCTCTATGGCGACTGCGACAGCGTCGTCGGGTCGCCGTACCAGCCGGTGGTCGAGGCGCTGGAGCAGCTCGTCCGGGCGACGCCGCCCGACGAGCTGCGGGCGGACGTCGGCCGGGTCGGCGGCGAGCTCGTCCGCCTCGTTCCCGACCTCGGATCCGTCGTCGACGGGCTGCCCGAGCCGGTGCCTGCGGACGCGGATACGGCGCGCCACCGGCTGCACGTCGCGGTCGCCGACCTGCTCACCAACACCAGCCGCCGCCACCGCATGCTGCTGGTGCTCGAGGATCTCCACTGGGCGGACGAGCCGACGCTGGCGCTGATCCGCCACCTCGTCCGCACCGCCGGCGACGCCCGCCTGCTGCTGGTGGCCACGTACCGCGAGTCGGATGCCGCGGACAGCACGGCACTGGGCGACCTGCTGGCCGACCTGCGGCGCTCGGACGCCGTCACCCGTCTTCGGATCTCCGGGCTGGATCCGCGGGACACGACGGAGTTCGTGCTGCGTGCCTCGGGCTGCGAGCGCGACGACGAGCTGGTCGCGGTGGCCGCCGTTGTCGGCGATCTCACCCAGGGCAACCCGTTCCTCGTCTCCGAGCTGTGGCGGATGCTGGTCGAGTCCGGCGCCGTCGAGACGGCGGGCGGCCGGCTCCACATGGTGCGCTCGATCGACCAGCTGTCGAGCCCGGAGAGTGTGCGGGAAGTGGTCAGCCAGCGCCTGCGCAGGCTCGACCCGGCCACGACCGAGCTGCTGGAGGTGGCTGCGGTCGCCGGCCCCGAGTTCGATCTGGACACGATCTCGGTGGATGGGTCGGCGGCGCTGGTTGCCGCCGGCGAGGGCGTCCTCAGCGGGATGATCCAGGAGGTTCCGGGGCGGCTGCATGCCTACCGGTTCACGCATGAGCTCGTCCGCCGGGCGCTCTACGACCGGCTGCCGGCCGCGCGCCGGGCTGAGCTCCATCTGCGGGTCGCCGAGGCGCTTGAGCGGTCGATGCCCAGCCCACAGGGCCGCGCACTCGCCGACTTGGCCTACCACTTCACCGCCGCCGGCCCGCTCGCCCGCGAGCCGGCGATCGCGTACAGCATCCGCGCTGCCGATGTGGCGTCGTCGTCGCTGGCGTTCGAGGAGGCAGCATCTCGCCTGCGCTCGGCGCTCGACCTCGGCATCCGGGATGGCACTGAACGCACCGAGGTACTGCTCCGCCTGGGCAGCGCGCTGCGGCACGAGGGTCGCTGGCCGGAGGCCCTGTCCGCCTACGCGCAGGCCGCGGAGACGGCTCGTGAGCTCGGCGACACCGAGCTCTTCGCGCGGGCGGCCATCGGCTTCGAGGAGGCAT
Organism: uncultured Actinomycetes bacterium; assembly: GCA_963720885.1. GTDB lineage: Bacteria > Actinomycetota > Thermoleophilia > Gaiellales > JAICJC01 > DATLLN01. The sequence continues at coordinate 43,973 of CAVRGW010000005.1, forward strand.
CCTGGCGCCCGGCCTTGGCCGGCGAGACCGCCCGTGAGCTGCTCGAGGAGGCAGCCGACGACCTGACCGACGAACAGTCGGAGATCCGTGTCGCAGTGCTCGCCAGCCTGTGCCGGGCGCTGGCGTATGTGGGCGAGGACGAGCAGGCATCGGTCGTGCGCGCGGAGGCGGCCGAGCTGGCTCGCGAGACCGGCGCGCGCGAGGGGCTGGCGCTGGTGCAGACCCGCTCGTACTGGGCGCGCGGATCGCTGTCGCTGGTCGAGGTGCTGGATGCGCTGGGCGAGGCACGCGATCTGGGCGAAGAGCTGGGCGACATCGACGTGCGGGCGGACGCGATGGCGTGGCGGGTCGTCACGCTGGCCGCGCTGGGCGAGCTCGAGGCGGCGCGCCGCGAGCTGGCGGTCGCGCTGGAGGCGTCCGCCCAGGCACGGCAGCCGTTCAACCTCCACATCTGCGAGCAGTTCGGGTCGGCGCTGGCGCTCAGCGACGGGCGGCTCGAGGAGGCTGAGCGGATGGCCGAGCGGTCGCGGGAGTGGGGGGAGCTCTTGCGCGGCCGTGATGCCTCGGGTGCATACGGCGTGCAGATGTTCGGCCTGCGGCGGGAGCAGGCGCGGTTGGCGGAGCTGGCGCCGGTCGTGCGGCTGCTCGCCCGCGAGCCTCGATCGGGTCCGTGGCTACCGGGGATGGCGGCGCTGCTGACCGAGCTCGGCATGCACGAGGAGGCGCAGGCGCGACTCGAGCCGCTGCGCCGCGACGGGCTCGGCCGGCTGCGCGAATCGCTGTGGGTGGCGTCGCTCACGTACCTGGCCGACGCGTATGCGGTGCTGCCCGGCGACGGCCTCGCGATCGAGGTCTACGAGCAGCTCCTGCCTCTGCGTGGGACGAACGCGATGGTCGGGCACCTGGTCTCCTTCCTGGGCGCCGTCGACCGGTACCTGGGTGTGCTCGCGGCGGCCGTCGGCGAATGGGACACGGCGGCGGCGCATCTCGAGGACGCGCTCGCCCAGAACCGCGCGATGGGCGCCACCACCTGGGTCGCGCACACCCTGCACCAGTACGCGCGCGTGCTGTACCTGCGCGACGAGCCGGGCGACCGCGAGCGGGCGGCCGAGCTGGCGGTCGAGGCGGGACGGCTGGCGCGGGCGCACGGGCTCCATGCGCTGGCGGCCAGGCTGGAGCGGTCGGGCGCACAGCAGTTGGCCGTTGCCCTGCCGGACGACCTGTCGCCGCGGGAGGTGGAGGTGCTGCGGCTGGTCGCGCAGGGGATGAGCAACCGGGAGATCGGGGCTGCCCTGCACATCAGCGAGCACACGGCCGCCAACCACATTCGCAGCATCCTTCGCAAGACCGGGAGTGCGAACCGCACCGAGGCAACGTCGTATGCCCACCGACGTGGTCTGACCCGTATCGGCTGATACGATCGCGCCATGCCCCTGTATGTGATCGAGCGCAACTTCGCGGATCAGCTGGAGCTGACGGACGACGACGTCCGGCTGATCCAGACGGTCAACGGCGACGAGGGCGTCCACTGGCTGTTCTCGTTCCTGAGCGCCGACCGGCGGAAGTCGTACTGCCTCTACGAGGCGCCGTCGCCGGACAAGCTGATGGACGCTGCCAGGCGGGCAAACGTCCCCGCCGACTCGATCATCGAGGTCACCAGGTTCACGCCCGGCGCCGGTCGCTGACCGGCACCCGCGGCGCCCGCCGTGGGTGGTTTGGCGCAAGCGGTAAATCCAGGACCTTTGGCCCCTTGACGGCCACCCGCATGCCCCCCATTATCAGAGGGAGGCAGGCTCCAACCCATGCACGTAGAGACGACACCTCTGCGCGACGAGGTCGCGCGCGCCGCGTTTGCCGCAAAGCTGTGGCTGAAGGACGCTGCGCTGTGCCGTTTCGGCGACTACCACTGGGAGAAGCGCCGCCGACGGCTGCACGACCGCGACCGCAAGACCGGCTACATCAAGGCGTAGCCGCCCCGCGGCCCGTCCCCCATTTGGGGGGATTTCGCGCTACCTGATCGGAGGGGGTTGCATACCCCCCAATGTGATCGTAGTTTGGTGGTGCGGCTGAGGCTCCACCCACCCGGGAACGGACGCTCCTTCACCGCGAGACATTTCGTGGAGATCGCCCCGGAGGCAGGGGCTGGCTTGGAGGCGCTGGTATGCGGCGTGGTTCTGTCATGCGCGAACGCGGGCAGGTTCTGCCCTTCGTCATCGTGTTCATGCTTGTTCTGCTGGTGATGCTGGGCCTCGTCATCGACGTCGCCCAGGCCTACCGCGCCCGCGTGGCGCTGCGGGCGTCGACCGACGCCGCAGCCCTGGCCGGAGCCGCCAACCTGCCGAACACGGCATCGGCGAGCTCCACGGCGTACGCCTACGGCGGCAGCGGCAAGAACCCGGTGCCGAACGTCGGCGCTGTCAGCACCAACGTGCAGACCAGCTGCACCTCGACGTTCCCGGGCTGCCGCCCGGCGAACACCGTATCCGTGACCCAGTCGGCGGACGTCAAGACGACGTTCCTGCGGCTGCTCGGGTTCGACAAGTTCCACGTTCAGGCGACGGCATCCGCATGTTCGCCCTGCGGCGCCCAGCCATTGGACGTGATGGTCGTGCTCGACCGCACCGGATCGATGTGCCAGTTCTCGAACGGCGCACAGGATTCGTCGTGCAGCGATCTGAACAACGCGAAGGACGGCATCCGCACGTTCCTCCAGCTGATGGATCCTGCGGGCACCAAGATCGGCCTGGCGGTGCTCCCGCCGGCGACCAGCGTCGGGGCTCGCTGCTCCACGCCGGCATCCGGCAATTACAACGCACCGGGCAACCCGTACGTCGTCGTCCCGCTGGTCAACGACTACCGGAGCCCCGGCGGCGCGCTCAACCCGAGCTCCCAGCTGGTGTCGACGGTGAGCTGCATCCGCGGAGCCGGCAGCACGGCCTACGCAAACGCCATCGAGGCGGCGCAGGCCGAGCTCGACCGTTCCGGCCGCCCCGAGGCCCCGGACATCATCGTGATGCTGTCCGACGGCGCGGCCAACACAGGCCCGACGTACTACCCGAGCGGCTCCTCCTACCGCACACAGCCGTGCAACCAGGGAGTCCGGTCGGCCGCCACCATCAAGGCCAAGAAGACCGTGGTGTACACGATCGGCTACGACCTCGATGCGACCGCCCCCGGCACCAACGTGTGCAGGAACGGGGTGAACAACGCCATCGAGTCTCCGTCGATCACGGCCTACAGCGCGCTGCAGCAGATGGCGAGCCCCGGCAACTTCTACAACCATCCGTCGGCGACCGACCTGTCGGCGATCTTCCAGGCGATCGCCTTCGACATCAACGAGGGCAAGTCCCGGCTCTTCAACTAGTACCCCCGCCGAAGACCCCCGAACACGCGAGCGGCCCGTCCTTCTTGGAGGACGGGCCGCTCGTGCGTGACCCCTATGTCGATCGAGTTGGACGAGTTTCTGTGCCCGGGACCCTCGATCAGTGTCCCTCAGGATGGACTCGTATCCGAGTCGCCCCTTCTGTGCTCCGTAGGCTCAGTAAGCCGCACGAATCGAAGAGCGCAATGATCAAATTGCAAAGTATTTGCAAAGCCGTCAACGAGCTCTAGCGACGGGCGAGGCGCTCGAACAGGCTCTGCCGCTCTGCGGGCGGCGCGGTGCCCTGGAGGAATGACGCCAACCGGGCCGCCTCGGCGTCGTCGAGCGACACCGCCGCCGCGGCCGATCCGTCAGGCTGCCAGATGCTGAAGCGGGTGTGCCGGCCCTCGGCGCCGGACAGGTAGCGCGACACGCGCAGCGCCCGCCCGCGATCACCTTCGATCGCCGCGTTCGCCGGGAAGAACTCGACGAGCTTCGTCCGTAGTGCGCGACCGCACCACGGGCAGAACCTGTGTCGCGCCTCGACGCGTGACTCGCAGTGTGGACAGCTCGTCATCTGGTGTCCCGCACACGAGCATACTCCGTGCTGATGGCGAGGGGAATCCTGTTTTGCTGCCTGGCGCTCGGGCTGCTGGCCGTGGCGATCTGGTCGGCGCTGGCGAGCGAGTGGGTGATCGCGCTGGCCGCGGCGGTGATCGGGTTGTGGATGGGCGACCTGGCGCACCGCGACCTGCGACGCTGAGAACCCGTCCGGTAGAGGACTCGCCGGGCCGGGCGCGAACCTGCCAACCAGAGACCCGTGCAGCAGCCGGCACCTGACATCGCTCCTCCCAGCGCCGGCGTCGCCGCCTATCTCGACCACCTCCGGGGGGCGGGAGCCGCGTCTGCGACGCTGAAGGCGTATGGCGCCGACCTCTCGCAGTACGAGCGGTGGCTGGACGCCGCCGGGCGGACGCCGGCCGACGCGGACGTCGCGCTCGTCCGCCGCTACGCCGCCTACCTCGGCACGCTGCGCTACGCGCCGGCCACGTCCGCACGTAAGCTGTCGGCGGTGCGCCGGTTGCACGCCTGGCTCTTCGTCCGCGGCAAGGCTCCGGCCGACCCCGCGGCCGTCGTCCCGGGGCCCAGGCGCGGCCGCAAGCTGCCGGCCACGTTCAACGAGCAGGAGATGGGGCGGCTGCTGGAACCGCGCCGTCCGGCGGACGGGCCGCGCGGGCTTCGCGATCTCGCGATGCTCGAGGCGATGTACGGCTGCGGGCTGCGCGCGGCGGAGATCTGCGCGCTGCGCCTGCGCGACCTCGACCGCCACGAGTGGACACTGCGCGTCACCGGCAAGGGCGACAAGCAGCGGATCGTCCCGGTCGGCCGGCCCGCCGCAGCCGCGCTCTCGCGCTATCTGGAGCGCGGCCGGACGGCGCTCGCAGGCGAAGGAGACTGTGACCGGTTGTTCGTCAGCGTGCGCGGCCGGCCGCTCCACGGCTCGGACGTGCGCCGCATCCTGGCGGCCGCGCTGCGCCGCGAGGGGCTCCCGGAGCGATCGCCGCACGCGCTCCGGCACACGTTTGCCACTCATCTCCTGGAAGGAGGTGCCGATCTGAGGAGCATCCAGGAGTTGCTCGGCCACGCATCGGTCGGCACGACCCAGGTATACACCCATGTAAGCGTGCGGCACCTGAGAGCCGCCCACGCCCAGGCACACCCCCGCGGATGAGCGACGACGCCCTTCAGATCTGGATCCAGTACAAGCAGAATGCGGACCCGCATCTGCGCGAGCGACTGATCCTGACGTACGCGCCGTTGGTCAAGTACGTGGCCGGCCGGCTGGGCACCGGGCTGCCGGCGCACGTCGAGGAAGGGGACCTGGTGTCATACGGGCTGCTCGGCCTGATGAATGCCATCGAGCGCTACGACCCGGGCCGCGACATCAAGTTCGAGACCTACGCGATCAGCCGCATCAAGGGCGCGATCATCGACGAGCTGCGCTCGATGGACTGGGTGCCGCGCTCGGTGCGCAGCCGCGCGCGCGAGATCGAGCGGACGATCGCCGAGCTGGAGAACAAGAACCACCGGCCGCCGACCGACGAGGAGATCGCCGGCGCGATCGGGATCACCGAGGAGGAGTTCCAGGACAACCTGACGCAGATCGCCAGGTCATCGGTCGCCGCGCTCGACGAGCTGTGGACGATCGGTTCCTCCGGTGGCGACACCGTCTCGCTGATCGACACGCTGCAGGATCCGAACGCGGACGACCCGTCGCTGGAGATGACGCGCACCGAGGTGCGCGAGTCGCTGGCGACCGCGATCTCGAAGCTGCCCGAGCGCGAGCGCACGGTGATCACGCTCTACTACTACGAGGAGCTGACCCTCCGCGAGATCGGCGAGGTGCTGGGCGTCACCGAGTCCCGGGTTTCCCAGCTCCACACCAAGGCGATCCTCCGCCTCAAGGCGAAACTCCAGGGCAGCCTGGAGCGCGCCTCGCTCGAGCGCAACCGCTGAAAAAACGGGGTCAGACCCCGTTTTTTCATGCGGTAAGGTGAAGGTCTCACCGGCAGCATTCGAGCGAGAGCGAGGTTGGTCCATGCCCGAGAAGGAGCCAGGCAAGATCCGCAATGTGGCGGTGGTGGGCCACCGCGGAACCGGGAAGACCTCGCTCGTCGAGTCGCTGCTCTACGAGGCCGGGGCGATCAACCGGCTGGGCAGCGTGGCCGAGCAGAACTCGGTCACCGACTTCGAGGAGGAGGAACGCAAGCGCGGCTTGTCGACGTCCGCCTCCGTCGTCCACCTGGAGTGGGACGGGCGCTGGATCAACCTGATCGACACGCCGGGTGAGCCGAGCTTCCAGGCTGACGTGCTGTCCGCCCTGCGCGTCGTCGAGGGCACGATCGTCACCGTGTCCGGCGTGATGGGCGTCGAGGTCGGCACGGAGCGGATCTGGCGCCGTTGCGACGAGCTCGGGCTTGCCCGCCTGGTGCTGGTCAACCTGCTCGACCGCGAGCGCGCCGACTTCTACACCGCGCTGACGACGTTGCAGGAGCGGCTCTCGCCGAAGTGCGTCGCCGTGGAGCTGCCGATCGGCACCGAGCACGAGTTCACCGGTGTTGTCGATCTGGTGCACATGGTCGCCTACCTGCACGGCGAGGATGCGAGCGGGCATGACGAGTCGGTGCCGATCCCCGACGACATGCAGGAGCTCGCCGACGAGTACCACGACAAGCTGATGGACGTCGTCAGCGAGACGTCCGACGAGCTGATGGAGCGCTACCTCGAAGGCGCCGAGATCAGCCGCGAGGAGATGGCGCAGGCGCTGAAGAAGCTGGTCACCGAGGGCGAGCTGTTCCCGGTTGGCTGCGGAGCGGCGACGCGCAACATCGGCTCGCATGGGCTGCTCGACCTGATCGTCGAGGGGCTGCCGTCGCCGATGCGCGCGCAGAACGTCCCGGAGTCAGGCGGGGCGAAGAACCTCGCATATGTCTTCAAGACCATCGCCGACCCGTACAGCGGCAAGATCAACCTGCTGCGCGTGTTCGGCGGCGCCGTGTCATCCGACATGACGCTGGTCAACAGCCGCACCCACGGCAAGGAGCGGATGTCGCAGCTGCTGGTGCTCCAGGGCAAGGAGCACGATGCGGTTGACGTCCTGGGCAACGGGATGATCGGCGCCGTGCCGAAGCTGAAGGACACCGCCACCGGTGACGTTCTGGCCGACGTCGACCAGCCGGCGCCGGTCGAGCCGCTGGCCGTGCCCGCCCCCGTCATCTCGTTCGCCATCGAGCCGGTGCACAAGGGCGAGGAGGAGAAGGTGTTCTCGTCGCTCCGCCGCCTGGCCGAGGAGGATCCGTCGCTCGATATCCACCGTGACCCGCAGACCGGCGAGACCATCGTCGGTGGCCTCTCGCAGATGCACGTCGAGATCGTGCTCGAGCGGCTGCACCGCCGGTTCGGCGTCGAGGTGGCGCTCAAGCCGCCGCGCGTGCCCTACCGCGAGGCGATCCGCCGCAGGGCGCGGGCGCAGGGCCGCTACAAGAAGCAGACGGGCGGCCGCGGCCAGTTCGGCGACTGCCACGTGGAGATCGAGCCGATCGACGACCACGAGGGCTACGAGTTCGTCGACAAGATCGTCGGCGGCGTGATCCCGCAGGGCTTCCGCCCGGCCGTCGACAAGGGCATCCAGGAGGCCATGCAGCACGGCGAGCTGATCGGCGCGCCCGTGTCAGGACTTCGGGTGACACTGGTCGACGGGTCGTACCACACCGTCGACTCATCCGAGATGGCGTTCAAGATCGCCGGCTCGATGGCCTTCAAGCAGGCCTATGCAAACGCCGACCCGGTGCTGCTCGAGCCGATCATGCGGCTCGAGGTGGCCGTGCCCGAGGAGAACGTGGGCGACGTGATCGGCGACATGTCCGGCCGTCGCGGCCGCGTGCTGGGGATGGACCCCGGCGCCGGCGGGACGGTCGTGCACGTCGAGGTGCCGATGGCCGAGGTGCTTTCGTACGCACCCGACCTGACGTCGATGACGGGAGGCCGCGGCGACTATTCGATGACGTTCCTCCGCTACGACGAAGTGCCGCCGCACGTCGCCCAGGCCGTTGTGGACAAGGCGAAGAAGGATCAGGAGCTGGTCAAGGCGTGATCGGCGCCTGGCCGACGACCTCGACCCTCACCCTGGCGCGACCGATGCTGTAGAGCCCGACGATCTGTGCTGCCCGCAGCGACAGGTCGATGACGCCGCCGCCGAACGGGCCGCGGTCGTTCACCTTGACGACAACGGACTGTCCGCCGAGCGTGACGCGCACCAGCGTGCCGAAGGGCAGCCAGGGGTTCGCGCAGGTCAGCTTCATGGGATCGAAGATCTCGCCCGACGCGGTCGTGTGGCCGGCGAGCACCCAGCCGTACCAGGTCGCGTCACCGTAGAAGACGGCGCCGCCCTGCGGGGCACCGCTCGAGTCGACGGAGTGTGTGGTGGTCGCAAGGTGCGTTCGGCGCTGCTCCTCGTGGCCGATGCTCGTGCGAATTGAGCTGGAGACCGCCGCCAGCGCCTGCCTGCGCTCCGCGATCAGCTGCTCGGCGCTTCGGCGCGCTGCCGCGGCGTCGGCAACCGCCTGGTTCGCCGCGTCGACGGCCTGCTGCTGCTGGCGGCGGTCGTCGTCCAGCCGCTTGCGCGCCGCCTGCACCTGGGCGATGACGCCGGCTTCGCTGTTCGAGATCCGATCGATCACGTCCACCCGGTTGATCAGGTCGCTGAACGACGCCGCGCCCAGCAGGTATCCGGTGGTGCTGCCGCCGTCCGAGTGCTTGTAGGCGGCGACCAGCGTGTCGGCCAGCCGCTGCTCGGCCACCTGGACGGTGTTCTCGGCCGTTGAGATCCGCAGTTCGGTCTCGGCCAGCGTGTGCCTGGCGGCGGACAGGCGGTCGTGCGCTCGTTGCTCTGCGGCGACGGCGGCGGCCCGCCGGGCGTCCAGCCGATCGATGTCGGCCATCACGGTGGCAGCCCGGCTGCGCAGCGCCTCGGTCGTTCCGGAATCGGCGCCCGCGCCGCGGGGAACGGCGAACAGGGAGAGGGCGACCGCCGCCACGAAAGCGGCGAGGATTCCGCGTCGGATGTGTACGGCGCGTGTCCGCTGGTTCACCTTCGAACCCCCTCGTGGCCTTCCAGCCGGCATCTGGGAGCGACCGACCTCGGCTCCGGCGGGCACCTTACCCACGGGTACCGGGTCATGCAACTTGCCTCTGTCATGCCACGGGAAAAGTTCCCGCAAACGCCGGACGTCTCTGCTGTGTGTGGGGTACACTGCGAGTCGGCCTGAGGGGTGGCCGGGAGAACATGATTGAAATCGGACGGGCCAGCAGCGAGATGCAGTGTGATGTGTGCGGACGCACGCTCCTGACGGGCGAGCGGTTCGTCCGCTACCACCGTGTCGGAGCCGACGACGCGCAGGTCTGCGAGCTGTGCACTGAGGGCGCCGAGGCGCGCGGCTGGGTGCGCGAGGGTTCGCCGACGCTACCCGTGCAGCTGGAGCAACGCCGCGAGAAGGGGCTCAAACGGTGGTTCCAGGGCAAGCCCCGCCACCTGACGGCGCCGGAGCCGTTCGACCCCGAGCTGCTGCCCGCCGATCCCAAGGATGCGGTCGAGGCGGGCGTCGAGTTGTTCAACGAGAGCACGCACCCGCGGACGGTCTCGGGGATCGCCCGCACGCTGGGCGAGCCGCGCGTCAGCGTGGTGCAGCGGAGCCACCGCGAGGTGGTCGTCACCGTCGCCTGGGACCTCTCCTGGTACCAGTATCGGATCGACATGCTGGGAGCCCAGACGGTGACGCTGCAGCACCGCGGTGACGACGTCGACGAGCTGGACAACCGCTTCTGCGACTGGAACGCGCAGGCGGACGCGGACGGCACCGTCGCCCTGGCGGGCGCCGGCGCGAGCAGCGACGCCTGAGCCCTAGGCGAACGCCTCGGTGCGCGGGAAGGTGCCCAGCGCGCGTTGCCGGCGGCGGTTGCGCGTCTGCCGCCGCTCGTCGCGCACCGCGGCGGCGCCCCGGCGGCGATCGTTGACACGTCCGTCGCGGCGGTCGACGATCACGCACACGTCCGGGTTGTCTCGGTAGGCAGCAGCCAGCGGCTCCAGCAGCTCGGCTTCCATCTCACGCGGAACGACGCAGTAGATCACGCCGGGGAGTACACCGCGATTGGGGGTCTGCGTCAAGCGGTATGCTCGAACCCGTGGCCGTACCCAGTGCACTCGAGTGCCTGCGATGCAGCCGCCGCTATCCGGTGGTGGCGATGCCCGGCGGCTGTCAGACCTGCTCGGCCGAGGGCACGCCGAGCAACGTCCGGCCCCTGTACTCGCGGGCGCCGTCCCTCAAGCCGGGCAAGCTCTCCGGCGCCGGGATGATCCGCTACGCCGCCCAGCTGCCGGTGCCCCGCGACCGCCTCGTCTCGCTCGGTGAGGGCGGCACGCCGCTGATCTCGGTGCCGTCGCTGGGCCGAGAGTTCGGACTGCGGCGGATGATGATCAAGGACGAGCGCCTGAACCCCACGGGTAGCTGGCGCGACCGCTACGCCTCCCTGGCCGTGTCGTCGGTGGCGATCGAGCACGAGGAGGCCGGCGTCACCGTCGCCTGTGCGGGCGACGAGGCGCTGTGCGTCTCCGTCGCCGCCTACGCGGCGCGGGCGGGGCTGCGGTCGGTCAGCCTGGTGGACGGCGGCCTCGCCGAGAACGGCTCGCGGGTGATCGATGCGATCGAGGGCGTCGGCGGCCGGGCGGTGGGTGTCTCGGGCTCGGACGCGCGGTGGGCGCTGCTCGCCGACGCCGAGCGGCTGTTGTCCTGGCGGGCAGTGTCGAACCGGACGGTACCCCCGATCGGTGGCGACCCGGTGGCCGTGGAGGCATATCGGACCATCGCGTTCGAGATCGTCGAGCAGTACGGGCTCGCGGTCCCCGACCTGGTCGCGGTGCCGACCGGGCTGGGCGACGGTCTGCAGGGGATCTGGCGCGGGTTCAAGGCGATGGCCGACTGGGGCGTCGTCGACTCGCTGCCGCGGATGGTCGCTGTCGAAACAGGCGGCGCGCTTGCCAGTGCGCTGGCGGGCGGCAAGGACTGGGTGGTGCCAAGCCCCGACGCCAACGGTGCCGCGAGGTCGCTGAGCGGCGTCACCGGCACGGTACAGGGGCTGAACGCCGTGGTCGAGTCGGAGGGGCTGGTCGTCCGCGTCACCGAGGGCGAGCTCGAGGCCGCGCGGGTCGCGATCGGCGAGACCGAAGGGATCTGGGTCGACCTGGCCGGCGCCGCCGGCATCGCTGCGATCCAGAAGCTTGCCTCCAGAGGCGACGTGCCTGCGAGAGTGCAGGCGGTCGCTGTCGTCACCGAGCACGGTCTGCTGGACGACTCGTCCGTCGCGCCTGGCGCGCTCGACGTGGTGGACGCGCGGGTCGACGACCTGCTCCGCGTGCTGGCCGTGCGGGGTGAGTAGAGTGCGCGCATGCGACTGACCGAGCTGACCGCCGACCTCCAGGCGCTGCGAGAAGACATCGCCGAGGAACTGCTGGCGATCAACCGCTACGAGGACCAGCTGCTCACGCTCTCCGACGAGGACGCCAAGGAGGCGGTGAACCGGATCGTCGAGGAGAAGAAGGAGCACGTGGCCCGGCTTCTCGCGCTGCTCCAGCGACTCGACGTGAAGCAGCGCGAGAAGATCGACCGGGCGTAGGGCCCGAGGGCCCGCTGATATACTCGTTCTCCTAGCCGTGCGGCTGTAGCTCAGTTGGCTAGAGCGTCTGCTTGCCATGCAGAAGGTCGAGGGTTCGAGCCCCTTCAGCCGCTTTCTCCGCCGGGATGCGGTCAGTAGCCGTAACCTCCGCCGGCGCTGGACGAGCTCGTGGATGCGCCGAGCGTGGCGGCCTTCCAGATGCCGACGTCCTTGAATCCGTTGCCGGATGCGTCACCGGGTGCCTTGTCGTTGGCGAACGTGTACAGCGGGCGGCCGTGCCAGGTGACCTGGGTGGCGCCGTTGTCAGGCCGGGTGATGGTGCCCAGCTGTGCTGCGCCGGTCGGCTGGCTGCCCTTGGCCACCGTCAGCGGGATCCACACCGACAGGCACGAGGCGCTGCCGCCCGGGATCTTCGAGCTCTTGGTGCAGATGAAGTGGCCGCCGTTCTCGGCGGACAGCGTGTACAGGGTCATGCCGGTGTGGTTGACCAGCGCGCTGGTACCCAGCTGAGAGTTGGGCGAGCTCCGCACCGTTGTGTTGGGCGTTCCGCCACCGTTCGTGCCGGTGCCCGACGATGAGCCACAGCCGGCGGCCAGCGCCACTGCGGCCACCAGCGCTGCCAGCGTGCCCATTCGCGTTTTCATGACTGCTCCTCCGTATCGTTCGTGGTTGTGCTCTTTATCCCGAGTACGGGGCGGCGAGCCGGCGGATTGTGCGGCAGCATGCAAACCGGACGCGCGCAGCGAACGTACCGGCGCGGCGTTTCACTACCATCGACCGCATGGCGACGGGGAAGCGGATCGGCTGAGCGCTCCAGGCGGCCCCACCCGCCGCTTCGACTGGGGACCGGCGGGGGCGAGAGGGCTCGGGCCGGCGGTCGATGTGCTGGTCGTGGTGGACGTCCTCTCGTTCTCCACCGCCGTCGACGTGGCGGTGGCCCGAGGCGCTGTGGTGTACCCGGCCCGCTGGATCGACGAGCACGCCTCGACCTCGCGGGAGCGAGGGTACTCGCTGTCGCCCGCATCACTGACGAGCATCCCGCCCGGGACGCGGCTCGTGCTGGCCTCGCCGAACGGGGCGACCATCTGTGCGGACGCCGAGGAGCTCGGCGGGGTTGTGATTGCCGGCTGCCTGCGCAACGCGTCGGCGGTTGCCGCGGCCGCGGCGCGCGCAGGCGATGTGGTCGGGGTGATCGCCGCCGGTGAGCGGTGGCCGGACGGCAGCCTGCGCCCGGCGATCGAGGACCTGCTCGGCGCGGGGCTGATCCTGGCCGCGCTGGCCGGTGAGCCGTCGCCGGAGGCGCGCGCGGCGATCGCCGCGGCCGAGGCGGTGGCGCTCGACGACCTGCGCTCCTGCGCCTCCGCGCGCGAGCTGATCGAGCGCGGCTTCGCCGAGGACGTCGAGCTGGCGCTCGAGTGGGACGTCTCGACGGTCGTCCCGCTGCTGCGTGACGGCGGGTTCGTCGGCTCCCCACCGGTGTAATCTGCGCGGCCGTGCCGGACATCTTCGGGTGAGCGGTTCCCCGACGAAGGAGGACACCCTGGCACGTGAGACGACAGAGGAGCGGTTCACCGAGCTCTATCGCGCACACGTCGACGCCGTCCGGGCGTATGCCTGGCGGCGCGGCCCGGCCGTCGCCGACGATGTCGTCGCCGAGACGTTTCTGATCGCCTGGCGACGCATCGAGCAGGTGCCGGACGGCCACCCACTGCCATGGCTGCTTGCCGTCGCGCGCAACGTCCGCCTCAACCACCACCGCGGCGAACGCCGGCGATCGGCGCTGGCCGAGCGGCTCCGGCTGACCGCGGGGCCGTGGCCGCCGCCCGAGGAGCCGGATCGCCAGCTGGCTGCCGCGCTGGCCGAGCTCCCCGAGCTCGACCGCGAGGTGCTGTTGCTCGACGCCTGGGACGGCCTCGACAACGCCGCCATCGCCGTCGCGCTGGGCTGCACTCGAGCCAGCGTCGCCGTCCGCAAGACCCGCGCCCGGCGCCGCCTGGAGATCCTGCTCGCCGAGGGCCGGGCCGGCGCGCCCGTCGCCGCACTGGAAAGGACGCCCGATGCCTGCTGACATCCGATCGCGGCTCGCCGCCGCCGACCCCGCACGCGAGCTCCGGCCGATCGACGCCGGCGACTCCGAACTGCTGCTTCGCTCGGTCATCGGGGCGACGACGCCGCGCGTCGTCCGGCACCGCCCGCGGAGCCGCGCGCGGCGGCTGCTGCTGGTCGCCGCGCTGCTCGCCGTCCTCCTCCTGGGCGCCGGGTTCACCGCCTACCGGGTGGCGTTCGAGTCCGGCACCGCCGGCGACGTGCGTCGCTCGTTCGCGACGGTGCGGGACACGGTGCCGCTGCCGCCGGGGACCACCTGGCAGGAGCTGAACCTCGACCCCGACGGCGTCTACGCCGGCAGTCCCGACCGCACGGCGCTGATGATGGCGCTCTTCCAGGCGCAGTGCGCGTGGGTCGGCTACTGGGACGACGCCGACCGGGGCGGCGATGCCGCGCGCGCCGGTGACGCCGTTCACGGGATGCGCGAGCTGCGCGCCGTGATGCCCGTGCACCACCCCGGTGACAGCGAGGACACGGGCGGTTTCGACGCCTCGTCGCTCGATGCCTGGGACGCGCTGGTGGCGGGCGCCGCCGCGGGCGATCCGACGCTCCCGCGCCAGTATCTGCGGGCGAACTGCTAGCGGCTCACGCGTCGCCGGGGAGGAGCGACCAGCAGATCATGTCGCGGCGCTCGCCGTGAACCGATCGCGATCCGCGCTCGAGCCCCTCCCGGCTGAACCCGGCCCGGGCCAGCGTCCGCTGTGAAGCGACGTTGCCCGGGTCGGTGCGCGCCTCGAGCCGTGCTGCCCCGAGTTCTGTGAACGCCCACGGCGCGAGCAGCACCAGGGCACGGCCGGCGAGGCCGCGTCCGCGCTGGGCCGGGTGCACCGAGTAGCCGAGCTCGACGATCCCGTCCGGGCGGGCGTGGTTCATCAGCACCGCGCCGGCGTAGTCGCCGGACGTAGCGTCGGCGATGACGAGCGCGACCGGTGCGTCGGCGTCGTCCCAGCAACCGGTCAGCCGCTCGAGCTCCTTCTCCGCGTCCGTTCGCGTGTAGGGGACGGGGATGTTGATCCAGCGCTGTGTCTCGGCATCGGCGCCGTCCTCGAGCAGCGGTTCCAGATCTCCCGCGGCCGCGGCCCGCAGCACAACCACGCCGTCGGCCAGGGGTGGATCGGGCGGCGCGAGGCCGTCGGGACGGGCCATCGCGAACAACCCTAGCTCTCGCGACGTCCACGTTAAGAGAATGCGGCCAGCCGGTGAACACTGCCGTTTCGGGTGCCGTTCTGCCGGGCAGCCTGTACCCTTGCAGCAAGTCATGGGCAACTCGGGGTCTCACTGGCACGTGCTTCGGCGGTGGACCGCCCTCTGCTGCGCGACCGTCGCGGTCGTTGCGCTGAGCGGCGGCGCCGCGGCGGCTGACCCTGCGCAGGACGGCGCGGCGGCCGTGATCGTGATCGTTGCGCCCGACGGATCGACCTCAAGCGCGGGCTGGGTGGCGGGCACGTCCGGGTCGGCCGATGTCGACCCGGCGACGCTGCCGCCGGCCGCCACGGGCTCCGGTGCGTCGTCCGCGTCGGTCACGTCGGACTCATCGTGCATCCGCGGGGCGTCGGACATCACCGCGCTCTCGCTGCTGGGCGGCGCGGTGACCGCGACCACGCTGGAGTCGCGGATGAGTGCCTGCCTCGACGGCAGCGACGTCGGCTACGACGCCGGCGGCTCAGGCGTCGATGGGCTGCAGGTGCTCGGTGCGCCGGCCGATCCCGGCGCCGGGCCGATCCAGGTCGGCGACTGGGGCGTGCTGACGTTCGGCGAGAGCTTCGAGGACTCGGCGGGCCGCCATGCCCGGTACACGATGCATCTGCACCTGTCGGCGGACTATGGCGGTGCCCCTGCGGGCACCGACATCTACGTTGGCTACGCAGCAGCCGTGGAGACCCCGCCCCAGATCGACCCGGGCGGTGGTGGGGCGGCGGGCGGGGGCACAGGCGGCGGTGACGGCCATCCCGATCCCGGCGGCGGCGGATCGCAGGGCGGCGGCGGCAACGGCGGCACGCATGACGGCGGTGGCAAGCACCATGGTCACGCCGGCGGCAAGCACCACCACCACCACCACCACCAGCAGCAGCAGCACCATCACAAGCACAAGCATCACCCGGCGCCGATCCAGATCACCCATAACCCGCTGTTCCCGTCGACGTCGAACACCACCAAGGCCCGCGCCTCGGTGATCCTGGCCGCAGCCGCGCAGCTCGGCTGGCCCTACATCTGGGGCGGCGAGAGCCGCGCCGAGGGCGGCTTCGACTGCTCAGGCCTGGTCGACTACGCGTACGACGCCGCCGGGTTCACGCTCCCCGGCCGGCCCACGGCCGCGGTGCTCTGGTACCTGGCGAAGCCGATCAAGCGCAGCCAGCTGCACCCCGGCGACCTGGTGTTCCTGGGAGCGCCGACCGGCGAGCCGTACCACGTCGGCATGTTCGTCGGCCGCGGCAAGGTCGTCGTCGCTCCGCACCGCGGTGCGCTGGTCGAGCTGGCGCCGCTGTCCGACACTCCGTGGGACGGATTCGGCACGCTCTGGAAGGACGGCCCGCACGGCTCGAAGCTCGTGTTCGGGCTGAAGGAGGCGCGCCACGCGATTCGCACCGCGCACCGCCTCAGCCAGGCGGAGCTGCGGCGGGAGCTCGAGGCTGACAGGATCGCCCGCGAGCGGGCGCTGCAGATCTCGCTGCTCCGGGCCAGCTCGATGATCGCCACGCTGGCCGCGCCGGCGCCGCCGATCACTCCCGCCATCGACCTGATCAACGTCGCGCAGGTCGCCCGCGTGCCCGCGGAGCCGCGGCTGCCGGTGCTCCGCCCGAACATCCAGATCCCCTGGATCGACCGGCGGGCTCAGCACCTCCCGGCGTTCGGGGCGTGGCCGAGCAGCCCGGCCACCACGTTCTGGACGTTCGATCTCTCCATGCCGATATAGGTCGCGCCCGGCGAGCCGCTCGGGCCGAGCGTGTCGCCGTAGAGGTTCGCGTAGACCTTGACGCCGGCCTCGCGGCCGATCTGCTGTTCCAGCTGCGGGTTGATCGACGACTCGGTGAAGATCGCCTGGACGTGCTGGTGCTGGATCCGCTCGATCAACGCCGCGACCTGCTGCGCGCTCGGCTGGGCGGCCGTCGACAGGGAGGGGATCACCGAGCCGACCACCGTCAGGCCGTAGTGCGCGGCGAAGTAGCCGAACGCATCATGGTTGGTCACCAGCTTCCGCTCGGCGGCCGGCACGCAGGCGATCAGGCGCCGGTTGCGGGCGTCCATCCGTCGCAGCTCGCCGACGTAGCGCTCGGCGTTCGCCCGGTACTCGGCGCCGTGCTTGGGGTCGACCGCGGCCAGCCTCGCCGCGAGCGCCGTCGCCGCCCGCTCGAACAGCGTCGGGTCGTGCCACCAGTGTGGATCGCCGTCGGGTTCCGCAGAGTCGCCCGCCCGCAGCGGCAGGCCGTCCGACGCGACGAACGTGGGAGCATCCACGCCGGCGTCGGAGATCAGCTCCTGGACCCAGGCGTCCACGCCGACGCCGGACTCGACCACCAGGTCGGCGCCCGCCAGCGCGACGGCGTCCTGCGGGGTGGGTGAGAAGTCATGGGGGTCGACGTTCGGCTCGAGCACGCCGACCACGTGCACGTGCGAGCCACCGACGTTGTGGACGAGATCCTGCATCTGCGTCGTCGTCGCGACCACCGTGATCTGGCCCGGCCCCGCAGAGGAACCGATGGTCGTCGTGCCGCAACCGGCCGTCGCGAGCGCGCAGAGACAGGTCAGCAGGATGCGGTTCACCGACCGAGGGTAGCATGAGTGAAACGAGTTTTCATTCCCGTACTTTGACTCTCACACCCATCTTCAGTACGCTGCAGCGATGGAGGAGCTTGGACGGAACCGCAAGAACCGCGCCGTGCTGCTGCGCGCCGGCCGGGAGATGGGCCGGGCGTTCACGGTGGCGGAGCTGCACCGGACGGCGCGCGAGGCCCAGCCGACGCTCGGTCTGACCACCGCCTACCGTGCCGTCGACCGGTGGCGCGAGGAGGGGTTCGTCGAGGAGGCCGGGACGCGCGGCGGCGAGGCAACCTACGTGTTCTGCACCGCATCCGGCCACCATCACCACGTCGTCTGCGTCGACTGCGGCGCCACCGCGACGCTCGAGGGATGCGCGCTCGAGCCGGTGCGCACCGCGGTGGAGGCGGCCGGGTTCGAGCTGGCCGACGAGGCGCTTGGCTCGCTTCCCGCACGGTGCTCCACGTGCGCGGCCGATGGACGCTGAGCTGGCGCTGCGCACCCGCGGCCTGTCCGTCGACCTCGGCGAGCGGCGCGTGCTCGACGACGTCACTCTGGACGTGCCTCGGGGCGCCGTGGTCGGTCTTGCCGGCCCCAACGGCGCCGGCAAGACAACGCTGCTGCGGGCGATCGTCGGCATGCTGCCGGTCGCATCGGGCACGATCGAGCTGGGCGGCACCGCGAGCTACATGCCGCAGCTCGGGCCCGGCGCATGGGACTTCCCGCTGGATGCGCTCGAAGTCGCCCTGCAGGGTTCGTACCGGCGCGCCGGATGGCTGCGCCGTCCGTCGCGGACGGAGCGCGGCCGGGCGATGGACGCGCTCGCCGGGGTCGGCATGGACGGCCTCGCCCGCCGCCAGGTCGGCGAGCTCTCGGGCGGACAGCGCCAGCGGGTGCTGCTCGCCCGTGCGCTGATGCAGGACGCGAGCCTGGTGCTGCTGGACGAGCCGCTGTCCGGCGCCGACGCGGCGACCGAGGCTCTGTTCGCCGAGACCCTCGACCGGCTGCGCGAGCAGGGGCGCAGCGCGATCATCTCCACGCACGACCTGTCGTGGACGGCGGAGCGCTGCGACCTGCTCTGTCTGCTGGCCGGGCGCGTCTGCGCGTTCGGCCCGCCGCGGGAGACGCTCAACCCGGAGTGTCTGGCCGCCGCCTACGGGGCATCGGTGCTCGACGTCGGCGGCGTCCGCATCCTCGCGCCCGAGGGGCACCACGAGCACTGATGCACTACCTGACCGACCCGCTCCAGTTCGAGTTCATGCAGCGCGCCCTGGTCGCCGTGCTGCTGACCGGCGTCGCCTCGGGCGTGCTCGGCAGCTACGTGGTGCTGCGCGGCCTCGCCTTCATCGGCGACGCCCTGACGCACGCCGTGTTCCCGGGCATCGTGATCGCCTTCGCCGCCGGCCGCAGCATCCTGCTGGGTGCGTTGATCGTGGGTCTGATCACGGCGCTGGGGATCGCGGTGATCAGCCGCGGCCGCCGTGTCTCGGAGGACACCGCCATCGGCATCCTGTTCGCCGGCATGTTCGCGCTGGGTGTCGTCCTGGTGTCGAGCCTGGCGACGTATCAGAAGGACGTGGCCGAGCTGCTGTTCGGCAACATCCTCGGTGTCAGCGCGTCCGACCTGGCGATGGCCGGCGGCGGCGACGCTGGTGGTGGTCGGCGCCGTCTTCCTGTTCAACAAGGAGTTCTCGCTGATCGCGTTCGACCGCGAGATGGCGCAGGCCATGCGCTACCCGGTGTTCGTGCTCGACCTCGTCCTGCTGGCGCTGATCACGTTGGCGATCGTCGTCTCGTTGCGCGCCATCGGCAACATCCTGGTGCTGGCCATGCTGGTCACGCCCGCGGCGACGGCGCGGCTGCTCACGAACCGGCTGGTGGTGATGCAGGTGACGGCCGCCGCGCTGGGCGCGATCGAGGGAGTGGTGGGGCTGTACATCTCGTTCTGGTGGGCCGTCGCCTCCGGCGGCGCCATCGTGCTGACGTCGACGGCGGTGTTCTTCGCGGTGTTCATCGCCGTCGAGGCGCGCCGCCTGCGGCCGGCCGGCCGGACCCGCCCGTCTGGCATGATGGCGCGGTGATCGAGTCGCACATCGTCCGCCGCTCGACCGTGCTCCTGGCGGCGACCCTGACGTGCCTCTCCGGGATGCTGCAGCTGGTCGTCGCGGTGGCGACGATCACGCTCGTCCTGGTCACCGGCATCGAGTCGATACTCGGGCTGGGCCCGGCGGTGTTCCTGGCGTCCGGGGCGCTGGCCGCGCTTCCCGCCGGCAGGGCGATGGACCGCCGCGGACGGGTGCCGGTGCTGGCCGCCGGCTGCCTGTGCGGCGTGGCCGGCTGCGTGCTGGCGGCGGCCGGCTCGGCCGCCGACACATGGCTGCTGGTGATCCCCGGATTCATGCTGATCGGCGTCTCCAGCGGCACCGTGCTGCTGGCACGCGTCGCGGCGGCCGACCTGTACCCGCCCGCCAAGCGCGGCCGCGGCATATCGCTGGTGTTGTTCGGCTCGCTGTTCGGCGCGGCGCTCGGCCCGCTGGTGTTCCGGCCGCTGCTGGAGGGCAAGACGCTCGACTCCGAGTCGCTGGTCATCCCGTACCTGGCGGCCGGCGCAATCATGGTGGTGGGTACGCTGATCGTGCTCCAGGTCAAGCCCGACCCGAGCGTGTTCGCCGAGCGCCACCACGGTGACGCACTGCGCACGGAGCCCGCGCCGCTGGCCGAGATCCTGCGCCGTCCGGGGGCGATCGTCGCGGTGGTGGC
Organism: uncultured Actinomycetes bacterium; assembly: GCA_963720885.1. GTDB lineage: Bacteria > Actinomycetota > Thermoleophilia > Gaiellales > JAICJC01 > DATLLN01. The sequence continues at coordinate 64,185 of CAVRGW010000005.1, forward strand.
CGCCGTGGCCAGCTTCGCGGTGATGGTCTCGGTGATGAACCTCAGCGGCTACGTCGTGATCGGCAACGGCCACCCGCAGGCCGACGTCTTCACCGTGATCAGCGCCCACATCGTCGGCATGTATGCGCTGGTGCTGGTCGTCGGCCGGTTCGTGGACGACATGGGCCGGCGCCCGGCGCTGATCGGCGGCCTGCTGGTCGAGGCGGTGTCCGCCGCCGGGATCGGCTGGGCGCACAGCGTTGCCGCGTCGTGCATCTGCCTGTTCGGTCTGGGGATCGGCTGGAACGTCGCGTTCGTGGCGGCGGCCGCCGAGCTGACCGACATCGCGCTGCCCGCCGAGCGCGGCAAGCTGCTCGGCTTCACCGACCTGGCCTCGGGCCTGACCGGCGCCGGGTTCGCGCTGGCCGGCGGCGTCATCTATTCGCAGATGGGCGCCGTCGCCCTCGGCGTCGGGGCGATGCTGATCGCGGCGGTGCCCGCCGCCTGGTTCACGGTGACGGCTGTCCGCCGCCCGCTTCCGGCGTCCTAGACGTCGAAGTGGATGCCCTGGGCGAGCGGCAGGTCGGTCGAGTAGTTGACCGTCGCCGTCTGCCGGCGCATGTACGCCTTCCACGCGTCCGAGCCAGATTCGCGGCCGCCGCCCGTCTCCTTCTCGCCGCCGAACGCGCCGCCGATCTCGGCGCCGCTGGGGCCGATGTTGACGTTGGCGATGCCGCAGTCCGACCCGGCGGCCGACAGGAACCGCTCGCTCTCCCGGAGGTCGCCCGTGAAGATGCACGACGACAGCCCCTGGGGCACGTCGTTGTGGAGCGCGATCGCCTCGTCCATGTCGCCGTAGGTGAGCGCGTACAGCAGCGGCGCGAACGTCTCCTCGCGCACGACGTCGGTCTGCTCGGGCATCCGCACGATCGCCGGGCGGACGTAGCGGGCGTCGGGCCAGCGGTCGTCGAGGACGCGCTCGCCGCCGATCACCGTGCCGCCGTCCGAGCGCGCGCGGTCGAGCGCGGCCTGCATGTCGTCGAATGCGGACGTCGAGATCAGCGGCCCGCACAGCGTGCCCGGCTCGCGCGGATCGTCGACCTTGACGCTGGCGTACGCCCGCTCCAGCCGCTCGAGCAGGCCGTCGGCGACGTCCTCGTGGACGATCAGCCGGCGCAGGCTGGTGCAGCGCTGGCCCGCGGTGCCGACCGCCGAGAAGACGATGGCACGCACGGCCAGGTCGAGGTCGGCCGTCGGCGTGACGATCATGGCGTTGTTGCCGCCCAGCTCCAGCAGGGAGCGGCCGAGGCGCGACGCGACGCGCGGGGCGAGGTTCTGGCCCATCGCGGTCGAACCGGTCGCCGACACCAGCGGCACGCGCGGGTCGTCGACCAGCACGCGGCCGGCGCTGCCGATCAGCACCTCGAGCAGGCCGTCCGGCGCATCGCCGAAGCGCTCGGCGGCGCGCAGCAGCAGCGAGCGGCAGGCGAGCGCCGTCAGGGGCGTCCGCGAGGACGGCTTCCACAGCACGGGGTCGCCGCAGACGAACGCCAGCGCGGAGTTCCAGCTCCAGACAGCGACCGGGAAGTTGAACGCGGTGATCACGCCGATCGGCCCCAGCGGGTGCCACGACTCGGCCATCCGGTGGCCCGGGCGCTCGGACGCGATGGTCAGGCCGTACAGCTGGCGGGAAAGGCCGACCGCGAAGTCGCAGATGTCGATCATCTCCTGCACCTCGCCCAGGCCCTCCTGGGTGATCTTGCCGGCCTCGAGCGTGACCAGCGCTCCCAGCGTCTCCTTCTCCCGGCGCAGCTCCTCGCCGAGCAGGCGCACAAGCTCGCCGCGCCTCGGCGCCGGCACGTCGCGCCAGGCGTGGAAGCACTCGACCGAGCGGGCGATCGCCGCCTCGGCCTCGGCGTCGGTGGTGCTGTGGATCTGGGCGATCGGCTCGCCGGTGATCGGCGAGCGAACCTCGAGGTCGCCGCCCTCGTGCTCGATGCCGAGGCGGGAGAAGAGCTCGGCCGGATCCTGCGTCTGGGTGCTGGTCGTCGTAGTCATGAGGCTGAGTCTAGATCGCGGACGAACACCATCGCCGGGTTCTCGGCATCCCACAGCTCGGGCAGGTCGAGCAGGGGCACGAAGCCGGTCGCCTGGTAGAACGCACGCGTCCGGGCGTAGTGCTCGTCGTCGCTGCGGTCGGAGAGCGTCCGCACCGTCAGGTGGCGGACGCCGGCCCCGGCCAGCTCGCGGGCCAGCGCCTCGACCAGGTCCCGCCCCTGGCCCTGCCGCTGCGCACCTCGGGCGACCGCCAGCCAGGTCAACTCCGCGGCCTGCGGATAGTGCAGGCGATGGGTGACGAAGCCGACGACGGCGCCATCCGCCTCGGCGACGAAGCCGCGCTGACTGCGCACGGCGGCGGCGCACTCGGCGATGCCCTCGTCCAGGCCGAACCACTCGGGCAGCCCGGCGATGATCGCGTCGCATGCCTGGGCGTCGTCCGCGGCGAGCGGCCGGATCATGCCGGGCGCAGCTCGGCGTCCAGTGCGGCGCCCAGCTCGGATGCCGCGTCCAGCATGCGGTCGATGTCGTCGGCCTCGGTGCGGAAGCTGGCGATACACGCTCGCAGGACGTAGGTCCCGTTCAGCTCCGCGTTCGTCGGGAATGCCCGGCCGTCCATCCGCAGCGCCGTCATCAGCCGTTCGTTGAGCGCGTTCAGGTAGGGCTCACGCTCCGGCCCCTCGGGCAGGTCGGGCGGGACGTAGCGGAAACAGGCGATCGCGAGACACACCTCGCCGGCCGGCTCGAAATCGGGGCGGCGGGCGGCTTCGGCCTGCAGGTAGCGTGCCAGCTCCACATCGTGGCTGATCCGCCGGCCGTAGGCGTCCAGCCCGTGGGCGGCCAGCGACATCCAGACCTTGAGCGCCATGAACGACCTCGACCACTGCGGCCCCAGCGCGCCGATGTTGGTGCCCATCCCCGACAGCGCGGCGTCCTCGCGGACGTATGCCGCCTCGACGCCGAAGCTGTGTTCGAGCACGGCGACGTCGCGGACGAGCAGGCAGGCGCTGGACTGCGGCGTGTACAGCCACTTGTGCGGGTCGAACGAGATCGAGTGTGCGCGCTCGATGCCGGCCAGCAGCGGCGCCAGGTCGGGAGCGAACGCAGCCGCGCCGCCATAGGCCGCGTCGACGTGCAGCCACAGGCCGTGTCGCTCCGCCACATCGGCGATCTCCGCAAGCGGGTCGATCGCGCCGGTGCCCGTGGTGCCCGCGCTGGCGACGATGGCGAACGGCACCGCGCCGTCCGCCAGATCCGCTGCGATCGCATCTTCGAGCGCATCGACGCGCATCCGCAGCCGCTCGTCGGTCGCGATTGCGCGCACCGCCGACTCACCGATGCCCAGCAGGTCGGCCGCCTCGACGTTGGTCGCGTGGGCCTCCGTCGACGCGTACATCGTCATCCGCGCGCCGCCCAGCCCGTCGCGGCGCACCGACCCGGGAGCGCCCGCGTCGCGTGCGGCCTTCAGAGCGGTGAAGTTGGACGTCGCTCCGCCTGTGGTCATCAGTCCTCCCGAGCCCTCGGGGAGCCCGAACCGCCGGGCGAACATCCGCATCAGATGGAGCTCCAGCTCGCTGGCCGCCGGTGAGAGCACCCAGCCGCCGCAGTTGGGGTTGAGGCCGGCTGCCAGCAGATCGGCCGCGGCGCCGGGCACCGTGCCGCCGCCCGAGATGTACGCCATGAAGCCGGGATGGCCTGGGTAGCTGGAGTGCTCGAAGACCAGCCCGCGCAGCAGCTCGACGATCTGCTCGTCGGGCAACGGCTGCTCGGGAAGCGGCCACGCCATGGCGCGCGAGACCGCGTCCGCCGGCTCGCCGCGGGCGGCCGGCAGCGAGGGCAGCTGCTCGAGCAGCTCGATCCACAGGTCGAGCATCCGACCGGTGAACTCTCGTGCGCGGGCGGGCGCCCAGTCGAGGTCGGGGACGGGAGCGGGGCGGTCCACGGGCGACCAGCCTACTCATATGCTCCCGCTCGTGCGACTGCTGATCACCGGAGGCAGCGGGTACCTGGGCGGCGAGCTGGTGCGGCGCGCGTCGGCGGGCGGATGGCACGCCACCGGGACACGGTTCGCGTCACCGGGCGACGGCCCGGCGCTCGACGTGCGCGACGCCGCCGCGGTCGAGCGGCTGGTCGGCGAGATCCGGCCGGCCGCCATCGTGCACACCGCCTACCTGCAGTCCGGCCCGGACATGGCGGACGTCAACGTCGCCGGGTCGGCCAACGTCGCCCGGGCGGCCGCCGCGGCAGGCGCGCGGCTGGTGCATCTCTCGACCGACTTCGTGTTCGACGGCGAGAAGGACGGCGCGTACCGCGAGGACGACGAGCCGGCGCCGGTGACGTCGTACGGCGAGTCGAAGCTGGCGGCCGAGCGGGCGGTTGCGGCGGAGCACCCGGCCGCCCTGCTCGTGCGCACGTCGCTGCTGTACGCCGGCCCGCAGCCCGGGCCACATGAGCAGCTGGTCGCCGACGCCATCGCCGGTACCGCCGATGTCGGATTCTTCACGGACGAGCTGCGGTGCCCGATCGCGGTCGGGGATCTCGTCGCCGCGCTGCTCGAGCTACTGGATAGCGATCTGCGCGGGCCGCTGCACGTCGCCGGGGCGGAGACCGTCAGCCGGTACCGGTTTGCCGAGCTGGTGGCCGGCGCCGCAGGGCTCGACCGCGAGCGGCTGCGGCCCGCTCTCAGCGCCGACCTGCCCGTGCGGCGGCCGCGTAACTGCGCGCTCGACTGCTCGCGCGCGGCGGCCGTGCTGGCGACCCGGCTGCGCGGCCCGTCCGAGGTGCTCGGAGCGGCCGACCGGCCGATCTACACTCGGAGCCAATGGCGACGGCCGTAAGCTCGCTGGCGCGGATCCGCTCGGCGGCGGTGTCCGCACGCGGTTTCCAGACCGCCGCACTGGTCACGCTGGCGCTGCTCTGGCTGGTGGTGACCACCGGCGGCCTGGTGCGGCTGACCGCCTCGGGGCTCGGCTGCCCGCACTGGCCGACCTGCGAGGCGAACCACCTGGTGCCGTCCGCGTCGTACCACGCCGTCATCGAGTTCACGAACCGGGTGATCTCCGGCGTCGCGATGCTCGCCTCGGTGGCCACGGCGATCATGGCCTACCGCGTGCCGGGACTGAACCGCGGCGTCGCGCGGGCGGCGGCCCTGGCCGCCGCGGGGACAGTCGCGCAGGTGCCGCTGGGCGCGCTGACCGTCGCGTTCGACCTGCACCCGCTGCTGGTGATGAGCCACTTCCTGCTGGCCATGGCGGTGGTCGCGGCTTCGACCTGGGTCACCGTCCGCGCGTGGCGGCTGGCGCACGGCGGCGAGCCGCGGCCGCTGGACGTGCCGCGCGTCGGCGTTGCCGCGTGGACGGCGGTCGCGGCCTGCCTGGTGCTGGTCACCACCGGCGCGTTCGTCACCGCCGCGGGGCCGCACGCCGGCAGCACGGACAAGCCGATCGAGCGGCTCGGCGACTTCTACGACGCCGCCTGGGTTCACGTGCGCGCCGCGGTGATCTTCTCGATGCTGTTCGTGATCGTCGCCGTCTGGCTGTGGCGCAAGGCGCGCGGGTCGGTGCCGCAGCGGCTGTCCGTCGCGGGCGTCGTGCTCACGCTGTGCCAGCTCGCGGTCGGCGAGTACCAGTATCGCAACGGTCTGCCGTGGGGCGTGATCGCCGTGCACGTTGCCATCGCGGCGACGCTCGTGGTCACGGTCGTCACCGTTGCGGCGCTCGTACGCGATTCTGCAGACTGAGATCCCCCGTCCGGGGGTGGGCTCATTGGCGCCGCGAGCGGACACTGAGATTGGCGCATCGACCCCAATGCGCCGTCCCACCTCTCTTACGGAGGACATGTGCTCGAGCGCTCCAGCTCTGATGCGGGCCCGTCCGGCGGGCTGCTCGCGTCGTACCAGACCCTGCACGATGTGACCAGGATGCTGATCGGCTCGGCGAGCCGGGACGAGCTCCTGACGCGCATCACGCGCGAGCTGAAGCGCCTCGTTCCGTACGACGTGCTGACCATCTACCGGATCGACCAGGCGCGGGGGCAGTTCGACCCGCTGCACGTCGTCGACCGGTTCGAGACGCACCTGGAGGATCACCCGTTCCCGCTGGGCACCGGGTTCACGGGACGCGCTGTGGACGAGCGTCGGCCGATCAACCTCGACCGCGCCGACCAGATCGAGGGCGGTGAGCTTGTGCCGGGCACCGAGTGGGAGCCGGAGTCGCTGGTGATCGTGCCGCTGATGGTGCGCGACCAGCCGATCGGCACGCTCAACATCTCCCGGCTTGGCGACGACGTCGCCTTCTCGGAGCTCGAGTTCGACCTGATCTGCAGGTTTGCCGAGATGGCCGCGCTGGCGCTCGACAACACGGAGATCCGCGAGCGGCTCCAGCAGGAGGCGCAGACCGACCATCTGACCGGCCTCTACAACCACCGCATGTTCCACGAGCGGCTGCGGGCCGAGCTGGAGCGGGCCGCGCGATACAAGCGGGAGCTGTCGCTGATCGTCTTCGACCTCGACGACTTCAAGCAGCTGAACGACGTGCACGGGCACCAGGAGGGCGACACCGTCCTCGGCATGGTCGCCGACGTCGCCGCCGAGGGGCTGCGCATCGACATCGACGCGGCGTTCCGGATCGGCGGCGAGGAGTTCACGATCCTGCTGCCGGAGACCGGCAAGCAGGCGGCCGAGCGCGTCGCCGACCGCATCGTCCAGCGGGTGCGCGAGATGCACGCGGTGCGGCCGATGACCGTCTCCTGCGGCGTCGCGACGTTCCCCAAGGACGGGTCGAGCCCGAGCGAGCTGTACATGGCCGCCGACGACGCGCTGTACGCGGCGAAGGAGTGGGGCAAGGACCGGACGGCCGGCTTCTCGGCGCGCGTTGCCGCGGCCCGGAAGTCTCAGGCCTATGCGACGAACCGGCGCCGCGAGCTGGAGTCGCTGAACCAGCTGAAGCTGCTGGGGGCGCTGGCCGGCAAGCTCAACCGGCTGAACGACGTCAGCCAGATCGGGACGACGATCGTGTCCGAGCTGCGGACGATGATCGACTACCACAACGCGCGCGTCTATCTGCTCGAGGGGCACCGTACCCTTGAGCCCGTTGCCTTCGGCGGCACGCTGAACCTCAAGGAGTACGCGGGGCAGACGTTCGACGCGCTGCGCTGTGAGATGGGGGAGGGGATCACCGGGACGGCCGCGCTGCGCGGCCAGACGCTCAACATCGGGGACGCGCAGGACTGCGAGTTCGCCGAGGACGTGGAGGGGACGGACGACATCGAGGAGTCGATCGTCGCGGTGCCGATGCGCTTCGAGCGCAGCACGATCGGCGTGATCGTGCTGTCGAAGCTGGGCAAGAACCAGTTCTCGACGCTCTCCGTGCGGCTGCTCGAGCTGCTGGCGGCGCAGGCTGCCGTCGCGTTCGAGAACGCCCGGCTGCTGGAGGCCGAGCGGCAGTCCGCCGCCGTCTCCAAGGCGCTGCTCGAGATCGCGACCCGCGCGGCGTCCGAGCCGTCAACGGCCGGCGTCGCCGAGCACGTCGCAGACAGCGTGCGGATGCTGGTCGACGCGACGGCGGTCGCCGTCGTCTCCCACCACGACGGCCACGGCCGAGTGATCGCCTCGAGTGGCGACGACGCCGTGCGCACCGTCGCCCTGTCCGTGCTCCACGCCGGCCATCCCGCCGGAGGCGAGGTGGGCGTCGTCCGCCTGGCCGACCTGCCCGCCCTCAGCGTCGAGGCCGCCGGCGTCGCCTCGCACGCTGTCGCTGCCCCGCTGCACTCCGGACTGCTGGTGGTGCTCGCCGACGAGCCCTCCGACACCGCCGTGCGCACGATCCTCGCCGTCGCCGGCCAGGCCACCCTCGCGCTCCGCAACGCCGAGCTCCTCGCCGGCACCGACACTGCCATCCGCTAACACAACAACGGCGTCAGACCCCTTTGTTGCGTGCGGCCTGCCAAATGACCGCCGCTCGATCGGCCAAATGACCGTTTGGCTCCTAGAGCGGGATCGAGCGTACTGTTGCCCGTTCCATCGAGGGCTGCGCCAATTGGCGGACGCTCCATCCGCCAATTGGCACACCGTTTGCTCGCGGCGCACGGCGCTCGCGCAACAAAGGGGTCTGACCCCGTTGTTGCGCGCCGCCGCCAAGTGACCGACGCTCGATCCGCCAAATGGCGCGGGCCAGGCGCCAGCCCTTTGTCGCCTCACGCGGGAGGCAGGAGCTCGCCCGCGTCGACCGGGATCTCCAGCCGGCTGTCGATGGGCGAGAGCGGGCACGTCCAGTGCGGGTCGTAGGCGCAGGACGGGTTGTACGCGAAGTTGAAGTCGAGCACGATGCCGCCGTCCGACTCGCCCAGGTCGGAGCCCTTGACGGTGTCCAGCAGGTAGCGCCCACCGCCGTACGTCGTGTCGCCGTTGGTGGCGTCGCCGAAGGGAGGAACAGTCCGCCGCCGTAGCCCTCGAGCCAGTACACCGGCAGCGAGCAGCGCTCGCCGGCCAGCTGGAAGCTGACGTCGGCGAACGCCCGGAAGCGGATCGGCGTGCCGGTGCTGGTGCCCACGTCCACCGGCCGGGCATCGGAGGGCACGAGCTCGCCGACGGTCGCAAGGTCCGGCCGGTACGGCGCGTAGCGGGCACCCGGGAAGCTCTCGCGATCGGCCTCGCCGACGGGCGACTGCGGATGCTCGCGAAACAGCTCGTCGCGCAAGGCGCACCACCGCCGCCACGTCACGCGGCAGTCGGCTGTGATCTACCACGCACACACCGGGGATTCCCCCGATGCGAGTGTGACCGGAACCATCTAGGATCGTCGGTGCTCGTGTCTTTTGGCTCATGGGAGGAGAAGGTCATGAGGTGGAGTCACGTTCGGCGCGTGCTCCTGCCGGCAGCGGTGCTGGCCGGGCTCCTGGCGGCGGCCGGGCCGGCACAGGCGGACCTGACACAGGTGCCGGTCAAGAACAACCCGTTCGTCAACGAGATCTACGGCGCTGCGAGCGACACCTGGCTCGTCTTCACGCGCAACTCGACCGCGCACCCGCGGGACTACGCGCTGTATTCACAGCAGCTGACCGGCGGCCCGGTCGTCCGGGTCAACCCGGATCGAACGCGGGGATATCCGGGCAGCATCGAGGGCACGACGCTGATCTACCAGCAGGTCAACCAGGGTCAGTCCGACATCCGCATGTACGACCTGGGCACGCAGGTGCGCTCACTACCGCCGGCCGGGATCAACACCTCCGAGTGGGAGTACGAGGTCTCGATGACGCCCGACTGGATCCTGTTCGTCCGCAGCGGACACGGCAGCGACCGCGTGATGCTCTACGACCGCGCGGCCCAGACGTTCGAGCAGATCGGATCGGTCACGTGGAACCATGCCCACACCGCGGCGATCTACGACGCCCAGGTCAACGGCCAGTACGCCGCCTGGACGCGGTGCACCAGCCGCTTCTCGTGCCAGGTGAAGTCGCGCGATCTCACCGCTCGGCTGACATCGACGGTGCCGCCGAAGCCCGGGAAGGTGGACTACGCCTCGTCGGTCGGCTCGGACGGCACGGTGTTCTACGCGCGCAGCGGCACGGCCTGCGGCGCGGCCGTCCGGCTGCGGAGCTACACGTTGGGCGGGGTCGACTCGCTGCTCGTCGAGTTCAAGAACGGCGTCGACGTGCAGTCGACCAACACCTACTCGGGGACGACCTCGGACGACGTGTACTACTCGAAGTACACCTGCAAGGTCTTCCGCGCGGATCTCTACAAGGTGTCGAGCCCATTGCCGAACTGATCTGCGACGGCGGGTAAGGTCGCGGCTGTGGTTTCGCTCCAGCCGATCGACGACTCGAATCGCGGCGTGGTCGAGGCTCTCGGCGTCTCGTCGATCCAGGAGCAGTTCGTCGCCGGCGTTGCCGATTCGCTGATCGAGGCGGTCGAGGATCCGGGTGGCCGCGCGATCTACTGGGCGATCTATGCCGACGACACCCCGGTCGGCTTTGTGATGATCAGCGACGAGGTGGACGGTCCCGGCTACATCGCGCAATATCTCTGGCGGCTGTTGATCGACCAGCGTTACCAGGGGCGGGGATACGGCGCCGCTGCGCTCGATCTGATCGTGGAGTATTTCCGAGACCGCGGAGCGGGGCTGATGTGGACGAGCTGCGGCGAGGGTGTCGGCAGTCCGCTTGGGTTCTACGAGCGATACGGGTTCGAGCAGACCGGCGACCGCGTGTTCGACAACGAGATCTTGCTGCGGCTCGAGATCACCTGAGTCAGGCGCGCACCGATCCCTGCGAAGGCGACGACCGGAATCGAACCGGTGTGCAAGGCTTTGCAGGCCTCTGCCTAACCACTCGGCCACGTCGCCCGGAGGGCCAAAGGCTACCAGCCGGGATGCCGATAACCGGGACATGGCGCCACGGCATCCCAGGCCCCGCCCGGCCACACGACGGGTCGAGACGAGCCGGCGAGAACACGCCGGGACGGCGACCTTCGTGGTACGCGTGATCGAGTACCGGTCGCCGTCCCAGGCGGAACCCTCGGGGAAGCTCAGCCCCCGGCGAACGTCTTCATGAGGTTCAGCATCGCCGGGCCGAGGGCGACGATGAACATCGCCGGGAAGATGAAGAGCACGGTCGGGAACAGCATCTTGACCGGGGCCTTCATGGCCTTCTCCTCGGCGGAGAGCTGACGCCGCAGGCGCATGTCCTGCGACTGAACGCGGAGGATCCGCGAGAGCGAGATGCCCAGCTGATCGGCCTGCACGATGGCCCGCGAGAACTGCGAGACCTCGGGCGAGTCGACGCGCTCGGCCAGATTCTTGAGCGCCGCGCTGCGGCTCTGGCCGATCCGCATCTCGTGCAGCACGAGCGAGAACTCGTCGACCAGCGGGCCGCTCATCCGCTCGTTTAGCTTGACCAGCGCCTGATCGAAGCCGAGGCCGGCCTCGACGCAGACGCACAGCAGGTCGAGCACGTCGGGCAGCTCGCCCTTCATGGCGTCCTTGCGGGTGCGGATGCGCCCGTTGACGACGAACTCCGGTGCGATGAAGCCGACCGCCGCGAACCCGGCGCCCAGCGCCAGGCCCAGCAGGAACGGCAGTGCGCCCGAGGCCGTCAGGATCAGGGCGAACAGCAGTCCGAGCGCTGCCAGCCCGGCCTTCAGGGCCAGGTATGCCTGCGGCGCCAGCGTGCGGGCGAGGCCCGCCTGCAGCAGCTTGGTGGCCACCTGCTCCGGATTGGTCTTCGGAGCGACGCGCATCGTGATGGCGGCGAACCTGGCGGCGGTCGGGCCGAGCAGCCGGTCGTTGACGCTTCGCCGCGTCTCGATCTCGCGCTGGTTGCGGATGCCGTAGCGCTTGGCCTTCCGAACCGACACCGCGATCTCGCGCTGCTGCACGGTCAGGCCGGACAGCAGGAGGTAGACGGCAGCGAAGAAGAGTGCGATTCCGATGAAGAGCATCCGGCTACCCCTTGAAGGCGACGATCTTGCGGATGATCATGGCCCCGAACGCCATCGACACGAGCCCGATAGCGATCATGATGCGGCCAAGAGGGTCGGTCCACAGGATCTGCATGTATTTGGGATTGATCGCGAAGATGGCGAGCGCCATCAGGAACGGCATGGCGATCAGCACGTAGGCCGACATGCGGCCCTGTGCGGTCAGCGCCTTGACCTTCTTCTCGAACTGCTGGCGCTGGCGCACCGTGTCGGCGACCATGTCGAGGATGTCCGCGAGGCTGCCGCCGACCGTCCGCTGGATGTTCACCGACATCACGACGAACCCGAAGTTGTACGACTTCATGCGGTGGGCCATCGCCTCCAGCGCCAGCTCGGACTGCATGCCCAGCTGGGTTTCGGCCAGCACCCGCGAGAACTCCTTCGCGGACGGCTCGGCGCCCTCGTTGACGGCGCTCTGGATCGCCTGGTTGAACGCGTGGCCGGCCTTCAGCGACGCCGCCATCGTGATCAGCGTCTCGGGCAGCTGGTTCTCGAACCGGGACAGCCGCTGCTTCGCCTTGAACCGGACGAAGAACACCGGGATGACGAATCCAAGCGCAAGCGCGATCAGCGCCGGGATGCCGGGGTGGCCCAGCACCAGGGCGACGAGCGCGCCGAGCACGAGTCCCGTCCCGATCTGGATGTAGAACAGCTCGGCCGTGCGCAGCGGCAGGTCTGCCTGCTCGAGCGACGCCGACGAGCGCTGCCACCAGTTCATCGAGCCGATGATCTTCTCGGTCGCCACGAACAGCTGCTGGAGGAGGCCGAGTCGCATGGGATCGCTGGCGACGGCTTCCTGTGCCGCCGTCTTCTGGTTCTCCGTGAACGGCTTGATGCGCTTGCCGATGATCACACCCGGCTTGGCCTTCATCAGCACCAGCGACGCCAGCAGGACGAGCACCGCGGCCAGCAGGCCGAGCGCCAGGCGCGCGCCGGCGCCTGTGGGCAGATTGCTGCCCGAGTCCGTCGACGGCGGCACGTAGGTGCCGGGCGCCTTGACGGTGGTGGTCGCCGGCGAGAAGCCGTCGGCGGTCGCCTTGAGCTGGATCTTCTCCCCGTTCTGGAGGAGGCTGCGGTACGTCACCGAGAAGGTGCTGCCGAGCTGATCGTTGATCGCGTTGTAGACGTCCGGCAGAGCCGAGGAGTCGGTGGCGATGTTGAACGTGCCGCCGGTGTCCTTGGCGATCTGCTGGAGGGCGGCCGTGGCCGCCGGATCCGTGGCGATGCCGATCGGGTACACGTCGACGCCCGCCTTCTGGGCGGCCGCGACTGCCTGGTCGAGCGTTGCCGCGTCGTGATCGGACGCGCCGTCCGTGAGCAGCACGATCACACGCTGCTGGGCCGGCGTCGCCGACAGGGCCTCGGACGCCTGCTTGACGGCGTCGTACAGGGCCGTGCCCGGGGCCGTCGCCAGCCCGAGCTGGTCGAGGGCCGTGTCGACCTGCGTGCGGTCGGTGCTGATCGGCGCGCCCGTGTAGACCTGGTTGCCGAAGCCGTACAGACCGACCGGAGTGGTCGGCTTCTGGGCGGCGACGAAGGCCTTGGCCGCGTTGATCGCGTCCGGCAGCTTGCTGCCGGTCATGCTCTGGGACTGGTCGATGAGGAGCGCGATCGCGGCGGGAGCGCCGGGATCCGCCATCACCGCATTGTTCGCCGGCACCCCGTTCTCGAGGAGCTGGATGTCCGGCGTCTTGCCCACCGAGTCGGTGCGCACGGTGACGTGCACCACCGGGAAGTCGGTGGTGTCCACCTTGGCGATCTGCAGCGAGGTGCCCGCCGCGGCGGCCGGAGCCGCCACGACGAGCGCCATCAGCGCTGCGATGATTGCGAGGAACCGCCGGCTCACTGGCCGACCGCCCGCCCGAACACGCCACCGCCGGCTGCTGCAGCCCGCTCGGGGCTGTCCGGCAGGAAGAAGTTCGGCGGCAGGTTGACGCCGTTCGACGACATCTTGTCGAGGAAGTGCGGCTTGATGCCCGTGCAGGTGAGCGGGCCGAGCAGCCGGTGACCGGCGTCCTGGTTGGCTGGACGTCGTCCACCGGCTTGGCGATGAACACGTCCTGCAGGGTGACGATGTCCGACTCCATCCGCAGCACCTCGGTGATGTGGGTGATGCGGCGGGTGCCGTCGACCAGGCGGGAGACCTGGACGATCAGGTCGAACGCACTGGAGATCTGCTCGCGGATGGCGCGCAGCGGCAGGTCGACGCCGGCCGTCAGCACCAGCGTCTCCGTCCTGGCCAGGGCGTCGCGCGGGTTGTTCGCGTGGACCGTGGTCAGCGAGCCGTCATGGCCCGTGTTCATGGCCTGGAGCATGTCCACCGTCTCCGGGCCACGGCACTCGCCGACGATGATGCGGTCGGGCCGCATACGCAGGGTGTTGCGGACGAGGTCGCGGATCGTGACCTGGCCCTTGCCCTCGATGTTCGACGGCCGGGACTCCAGCGTGATCACGTGCTCCTGCTTGAGCTGGAGCTCGGCCGCGTCCTCCACGGTGATGATGCGCTCGTCCGAGGGGATCGCCGCGGAGAGCACGTTCAGCGTGGTCGTCTTACCGGAGCCGGTACCGCCGGAGATGAGGATGTTCAGCTTGCCGCGCACGCAGGCCTCCAGGAACTGCGCCGGACTTGTGCGTCAGCGTGCCGAACTTGATCAGGTCGGCCATCGTGAACGGGTCCTTGCGGAACTTACGGATGGTGAGTGCCGCGCCCCCGCACCGCCAGCGGCGGGATGATGGCGTTGACGCGCGAGCCATCGGGCAGGCGTGCGTCCACTATCGGCGAGGACTCGTCGATGCGCCGGCCGATGCGGCTGATGATCTTGTCGATGATGCGCAGCAGGTGCTGCTCGTCGACGAACTGCGCGTTGGTGCGCGTGATCTTGCCGTGGCGCTCGATGTAGATGGTCTGGTGGTCGTTGACCATCACCTCGGTGATGGTGTCGTCCCGCAGGAAGGGCTCCAGCGGGCCGTAGCCGAGGATGTCGTCGGTGATCTGGCTGATGATGTCCTGCCGCTCCTGCCGCGTCAGCGGCGTCTTCTCGAGCGACAGCACCTCGTTCACGGCCTCGTTGACGCTGGCCTCGAGGTCCGAGTCGGACGTCGAGTCGGCGTTGAACAGGCGCGGGCCGAGCCGGGAGATGATGTCCTTGTGGACGCGGGTCTTGAGGTCGGCGAACGGATCGGCGACCACGGACTGCCGCTCCAGCGAGCGCCTTGGTGGGCTCCGCGGACTCCGGCGTGTCGTTTGTGGCGACTTGGATGCGTGACTGAAGTGACACTGGGCTAACCCCTCTTCAGGAACTTGCCCTTGGGCTTGCTGCTGCCATCCGCGGGCGAGCCGGATGCCGGAACCAGGACGTCGGCCACCTCGGCCAGCGCCTTCGCCACGGGGGACTTGGGAGCCGAGAGCGCGATCGGGACGCCGCGGTTGACGGCGACGGCGACCTCGCGATCCAGCGGCACCTCGAACTCAACCTTGATGTCGAGGGCTCGCTCGATCTCCTGCGGCTTCAGCCCCACCTTGGAACCGGAGCGGTTCAGCAACAGGTGCCGCCGCTCGGCCGGGTAGTGCAGCAGGTCGAGGGTCTGCATGGTCAGCTTGATGTTCTTGATCGCCGGCACGTCGAGCGACGCGACCAGCAGCAGCTGGTCAGTGCGGTCGAGCGTGGCCAGCACCGGGCCGTGGAAGAACGGCGGCGTATCGACGACGATCACGTCGTAGCACTCCTTGGCCACCGAGAACAGGTGACCGAGGCGCTCCTCGGTGACCAGCTCCGCATCCTCCGGGCGCATCGGCGCGGGGAGGACGTGGACGCCGGACTGGTGAGCCGTGACGTAGCCGGCCAGGGCGTCGGAGTCGAGCTCGCGGCGCGCCATCACCAGGTCGTAGATCGTCTTCTCGGGCTCGATCCCCATCATGATGGCGGCGTCGCCGAACTGGAGATCGAGGTCGAGCAGCAGCGTGCGCTTGCCCTGATGACGGGCGAAGACGCATGCCAGGTTCGCCGCCAGCACGGTCTTGCCGGCGCCGCCCTTGGGGCTGAAGAGCGTGACGGTCTTGCCGTCGATGGTGCTCGCTCCCTTGGACGTGGTCGACGAGCCGCGGCCGGCCGCCAGCGAGTTCGCCTTCTTGATCGTGAAGACGATGCCGTCGGTCAGCTGCGGCAGCAGCACGACGTCGAAGATGCCGGCAGCCAGGGCCTCGGAGAGGATGGCGTTGGCGCTCGCCGACGTGACCAGGACGATCGGTGCGGCGGTGACGCCGCGGATCGCCTCGATCTCGCCCGTGGGGACGTGATCGGTGGCCGTCGTGCCGTGCAGGATCACCTGGGCCGAGGACTCGGCCAGCTTGGCACCCGCCTTGGCGGGATCGGCGGCCGTCCCCACCAGCTCGACGTCGGGGTGATCGGCGAGGCCCTCGCGAACCTCGGCCAGCCCGTTTGCCGCGCCGGTGATGAAGACCTTGATCGGAGACGTGCTCATGATCAGTTACCCACCTTGATCGCCTGGGCGATCTGCTTGCTGGTCAGGCCGTCGAAGATCACGCTGGAGACGGTGGCCAGGGTGGTCGGGCCCTCCTGGGCACCCTTGCCCGGGCGCAGGGCGAACCACAGCTCGCCGCCGTGCAGGGTGAAGGTGATCTTGGGAACGACGGTGTCGGGCACCTTCAGCGTGACGTGGTTCTGGTTGCCCTGGGCACCCAGGCCGCCCTTGGAGGCCTCGGTGTCCGGCGCCTTGATGACCTCGACGTCACGCACGATGATGCGGGACACGTCGAAGTCGGAGCCGCCGTTGGTCGGGTGCACGGTGTACGTGCCGATCAGGTCGACGTGGTCGCCGGCCTCAAGCGTGCCGAGCATGACCGGGTCGTCGTCCAGCGGGATCTCGATCGCGCGGTAGTTGCCCGAGATCTGCGGGCCGACGCCAGTCTCGTTGGACGCCTTGAACATCGCGCCGGTGATCTGCTGGCCGGCGAAGATCGGCTGCGCCGCGACCCAGGTCGCGTCGATCTGCGACGGGTCGGTCGTGGCGTTCGCGATCTGGTCGCGTGTCACCACGTCCTCAAGCTTCAGCTGCCCGCTCGAGATCGCATCCTGCGCGGGGGTGCCGGCAGCGATGTCTGTCGTGGCGACCAGGACCTTCACGGTGTCCTGGGAATTGTTGGCCTGTTTCTGGACGTTTCCGGTGTAAACAATCACCAGAAGCGCCGCGACCGCCGCCAGTACAAGCGCGATCACGATGTTGCGGACGTTATACGTCATGCGGCTGCCTCACTTGGGACGTCGGAAATTCAGCTTGGGGTCTATCGGCAGGGGGTTCTGCGACCTTGAGACTTCGGGCGGTGTCCGGCGAGGGGACGCCGGACACCGATCGAAGAGAATGAAGAACGGGGACTGAAGACGAGCGCTGTGCTCGGGATCCAGCAGCACGTTGGTTGGTGCTACTCGATCCTCATCGTGGTGGAGGATGTGAGGTTCCCGCTTCCAACCACCCGGCCAATGATGTTGATCTTGTACGGGTACTTGACGGTCACCGTCACATCGGTTCCCGCCTGCCAGTTGTTGGCGGGAGTGACCGTGATCTGCGAAGTGGTGAGGTGCAGATCAGGGGCCACGGCTTGCGCAGCGGCGATGGCGGCCGAAGTTGCGGCGCCGCCGCCGAGCGAACGGCTGACCGCGGCCTTGCGAGCACCTTCGCGCGCTGCCGAGGTCACCTGAATGTAATCGTTGAAGGCGATGCCGAACTGGAAGATGCCCCAAAGCACCATCAGCAGCACGGGCAGGATCACGGCGAACTCGACGAGCGCCTGGCCCTTCTCCTTCTGTTCGCGACGTTTGATCACGTGGCCTCGTTGTGTTTCTTCGAGAAAGACAAATGGAAGTACGAAACGAACTTGGTACAGGTAGAGGGCGGATCCTCACTCGTGAAGGATCGGATCCGCCCTCTGGAAACTCAGAACGAACTACATCGCGCTCGTGACGCTCGCAAGAACATCCGAGATGGTGCCGGAAAGGAGAGTCAGCGCGCCGACCACGGCGACGGTGATGACGCCGAGGACGACGGCGTACTCGGCCATCGTCTGGCCGTCCTCGTCCGTGAGCTCACCAAACAGGCGATTCAGGTACTCGATCAAGGGGATTCACCTCCTCTCGAATGTTGCTCGGGCTTCTCTGAGGCGAGTAGCTCGTGAAACCTGCATCGGCCAAGCGGCCGAATCCTTGAGATTCCGGGGGCGATTTCCCCCGTGCTGGGGACTCGCATAGCCCTCGCAACTGATGATGAAACTGTTAAGGGCACCGTGCCATCACCCTTCCGGGTGACTTCGACCGCCCCCTCCGGGGTGGTATCGTCCGCCGCCATGGCGACGATCATCGACGGCACCGCGATCTCCGCGCAGGTGCGGGAACGGGTGGCTTCCGGGGCGGCGGAGTTCATCGCGGGCACCGGTCACGTGCCCGGCCTGGTCACCGTCCTGGTGGGGGAGGATCCGGCCTCGCAGGTGTACGTCCGGAGCAAGGGCGAGCGATGCCGCGAGGTGGGAATGGAGTCGTTCCACGAGTCGCTGCCGGCGACCGCCAGCCAGGCCGAGGTGCTGGACGCCGTCGACCGCTGGAACGCCGACGACCGGGTGGACGGCATCCTGGTGCAGGCGCCGCTGCCCGAGGGCCTCGACTTCAAGCAGGTGCTCGACCGGATCGATCCGGGGAAGGACGTCGACGGCTTCCACCCGCTCAACGTCGGCCGGCTGGTGGCGAACCAGCCCGCGCTGCGTCCGTGTACCCCGAGCGGCGTGATGGAGCTGCTGGCCGCCTACGACATCCCCGTCACCGGAGCCAACGCGGTCGTCGTTGGCCGCTCGGACATCGTCGGCAAGCCCGTCGCGCTGCTGTTGCTCCACCAGAGCGCCACCGTGACGATCGCCCATTCGCGCACCCGCGACCTGCCCGCGGTCTGCCGCGGGGCCGACATCCTCGTGGCGGCGGTCGGCCGGGCGCGCATGATCACGGGCGACATGGTCAAACCCGGCGCGACGGTGATCGACGTCGGCATCAACCGCACGGACGACGGGATCGTCGGTGACGTGGACTTCGCCTCGGTCTCCGAGGTCGCGGGCGCGATCACGCCGGTGCCCAAGGGTGTCGGGCCGATGACCATCGCCATGCTGCTCCAGAACACGCTCGACGCGGCGCGGGCGCGGCACGCCGGGCGCACCGCCGCCGTCGTCTAGCCGCCGAACGGAGACCGTTGCAGCGCCGACGGCCGTCCTCTATGGTTGCGCGGTCGTCAGGGCCGGCAGGCCCCGCAGATCGTGTTCAGGAGGGACAACCCGTTGGCAGTAGGCACCGTGAAATGGTTCAACAACGAGAAGGGCTACGGCTTCATCGCCCAGGAAGCCGGTGAGGACGTCTTCGTCCACTACAGCCAGATCGAGTCGGACGGCTATCGCAGCCTGACCGAGGGTCAGCGGGTCGAGTTCGAAGTCACGCAGGGCAACAAGGGGCTGTCCGCGACCGGCGTCCGCGTCGTCTGACGCCCGGTTTGGCCGTGGCGGCCGGCCGGAGCCGCAGGTTCCGGCCGGCGGGCCGCGGTATCGTTCGACCCCATGGCGATCAGCGACGAGGACGTCCTGCACGTTGCCCGGCTCGCCCGGCTGACGCTGTCCGACGACGAGGTCACGCGGACGGCGGAGCAGCTGTCGGCGATCCTCGGCCACGTCGACGCGCTCCGTGAGCTCGACCTCACCGGCGTGCCGCCGACGGCCCATGCGCTGCAGATGGAGAACGTGACGCGTCCCGACGAGCCGCGGCCGTCCTGGCCGCGTGACGAGGTGCTGGCGGACGCGCCCGCCGTGCAGGACGGGATGTTCCGGGTGCCGCCGACGGGTGGGGCGCAGGAATGATCGACACGCTCGGCCTGACCGCCGAGCGCTGCGTCGAGCTGCTCGACGCGCGCGAGGTCTCGTGCCGTGAGCTGACCGAGGCCTACCTCGACCGGATCGAGCGGCTGGACGGCGGCGTGCACGCGTTCCTCCGCGTCCGCTCCGCGGAGGCGCTGGCCGAGGCCGACCGGCTGGACGCCGAGGGCCGCACCGGGCTGCAGGGTGTGCCGATCGCGCTCAAGGACATCCTCTGCACACGCGGCGAGGAGACCACCGCGGGCTCGCGGATCCTGCAGGGACACCGCCCGCTGTACGACGCCGGCTGCGTCACCCGTGCGAAGGCGGCGGGGCTGGTGCCGATCGGCAAGACCAACATGGACGAGTTCGCGATGGGCTCGTCGACGGAGCATTCCGCCTTCGGCGTGACCCACAACCCGTGGGATCCCTCGCGCGTTCCCGGCGGCTCGAGCGGCGGATCGGCGGCGGCCGTCGCCGCGGGGTTTGCCCCGCTCTCGCTGGGCACGGACACCGGCGGGTCGATCCGCCAGCCGGCGGCCCTGTGCGGCATCGTCGGGCTGAAGCCGACGTATGGGGCGGTGTCGCGGCACGGGCTGATCGCGTTCGGGTCGTCGCTCGACCAGGTTGGGCCGTTCGCGCTCACCGTGCGAGACGCGGCGTTGGCGTACCAGGCAATCGCCGGTCACGACCCGTGCGACTCGACGTCGGTGCCGCTGCCCCAGCCGGTGCGGATCCCGGATGGCGAGCGCCTCGAGGGCGTTCGCATCGGCGTGCCGTACCACCTGCTGGAGCAGGGCATCGAGCCGGGCGTGCGTGCATCGTTCGACGCGGCGCTCGAGCACGCGGCGTCGCTGGGAGCCGAGATCCTGCCCGTCGAGCTGCCGCACGCGCGGTTCGGGCTGCCCGCGTACTACCTGATCGCGCCCGCCGAGGCGTCGGCCAACCTGGCCCGCTTCGACGGCGTCCGCTACGGCCTGCGGCTCGAGGAGCCGGGCGACACGATCGTCGAGACGTACGGGCGGACGCGGGCCGAGGGCTTCGGCGCCGAGGTCAAGCGGAGGATCATGCTCGGCACCTACGCCCTGTCGTCGGGGTACTACGACGCCTACTACGGCACGGCGCTGCGCACCCGGACGCTGATCCGGCGGGACTTCGACGAGGCGTTCGACAAGGTCGACCTGATCTCGACGCCGACCTCGCCCACGGTCGCGTTCCCGATCGGCGACCGGCTGGACGACCCGTGGGCGATGTACGCCTGTGACGTGCTGACGGTGCCGCTCAATCTCAGCGGGCTGCCGGGGATCTCGATCCCCAGCGGGCTGTCGGAGGGGCTGCCGGTGGGCCTCCAGCTGATGGGCCCGGCGTTCGCCGAAAACCGGCTGTTCGAGGCCGGGCACGCGCTGGAGCGGGCGATCGCGTTCGAGCCTGTGCCGCCGGAGCTGGTGGCGCAATGAGCGCGTGGGAGCCCGTCATCGGCCTCGAGATCCACGTCCAGCTGGACACGCGGACGAAGATGTTCTGCGCGTGCGAGAACCGGTTCGGCGCCGAGCCGAACACGCTCACCTGCCCGCTCTGCCTCGGCCACCCGGGCGTGCTGCCGGTGATCAACGAGGCGGCGGTCGACAAGGCCCTGGCGATCGGGTTGGCCCTGAGCTGCGAGATCCCCGAGCGGTCGCGGTTCCACCGCAAGAACTACTTCTATCCGGACAGCCCCAAGGCGTATCAGATCAGCCAGTACGACGAGCCGATCTGCGGACCGGGGCACCTCGACGTCGAGGGCGGCCGGGTCGGCATCGTTCGCGCCCACCTCGAGGAGGACGCGGCGAAGCTGGTGCACGCCGGCGGCGCGGCCGGGCGGATCGCGGACGCCGAAGTCTCGCTGGTGGACTTCAACCGCTGCGGCACGCCGCTGGTCGAGATCGTCACCGAGCCCGACCTGCGTTCGCCGGAGCAGGCCGTCGCGTTCCTCGCGCTGCTGCGCAACACACTGCGCACGATCGGCGTGTCCGACTGCGACATGGAGAAGGGCTCGATGCGCTGCGATGCCAACGTCTCGGTGCGCCCGGCCGGGTCGACCGAGCTGGGGACGAAGACCGAGCTCAAGAACATGAACTCGTTCAAGTTCCTGGCCGAGGGCATGGCGGCCGAGATCGAGCGGCAGAAGCAGCTGCTGGACGGCGGCGGGACGGTGGAGCAGGAGACGCTGCACTACGACCCGTCGGCCAAGGCGCTGCGCTCGCTGCGGTCGAAGGAGGAGGCGCACGACTACCGCTACTTCCCGGAGCCCGACCTCGAGCCGCTGGCGCCCAGCCCCGAGCTGATCGAGCGCGTCCGCGGCCGCCTGCCCGAGCTGCCCGCCGCACGGATCGCCCGGTTCGAATCGGAGCTCGGGCTGACGCCGCAGTACGCGCATGACCTGAACGCCGAGGCGCGGATCGCCGACTACTTCGAGCAGGTCGCGACCGAGTCCGGCGACGCCAAGACGGCCGCCGACTGGGTGCTCAACCAGCCCACGCTGCTGGACAGCGGCGTCGCCCCGGCAGGCACCGCGGCGGTCATCCGGCTGGTCGCCGACGGCACGATCACCAACACGATCGCGCGCCAGCAGCTGCTGCCGCTGCTGGAGGCCGACCCGAGCGCCGATCCGAAGGCGCTCGTGGAACGCGAGGGCCTGGCCTCGATCGGCGACAGCGACGAGCTGGAGGCGATGGTGGACGAGGTGATCGCCGCCAACCCGGCGTTCGTCGAGCAGTTCAAGGGCGGCAAGGACGGCGTGGTCAACGCGCTGGTCGGCCAGGTCATGAAGCGCACGCAGGGCCGCGCCGACGCCCGCCAGGTGCAGCAGCTCTTCCGCTCGAAGCTCTCGTAGCGCCCGGGTCGGGTCAGACCCACTGAAGCCTCGGCGGCCGGATGCCGATGAGGAGTCCGCATGCGTGCGCTGCTGGCCCCGATCCTGCGGTTCCTCGACTCCGTCGAGGAGCGCTTCGACGCGTCCGAGACCGCCCGGTCGGAGAGCGCCCGGCGCTTCCGCCGCGTTGTCGGCATGGGCGTGATGCTCGCCGCCGTGCTGGTCGGCGCGTGGCGCGCGATCGGCAGCGGCGCCGTCAGCCCGTTCGTCGTGCTGATGCTGTTCATCGGATTCGCGATCTACCAGAACCAGGTCGGCCGGTTCCTGCGGGACTGGTCGCCGGTGGCGCTGATGTTCCTGATCTACGGGATCGCGCTGGAGCTGGTCGAGGTCGTCGGTATGCCCATCTGGTACTCGCCGCAGGCCGATGCCGACCGTGTGATCGGACTGGGCAACGTGCCGTCCGTCGCGCTGCAGGGGTGGCTGGACGCCAGCCACAACCAGCCGTTGGCGGTGCTGTCCGCGCTGGCCTACATGTCGCACTTCTTCGTGCCCGTGATGTTCGGTTTCTACGTATGGTACTGGCGCCGCGGGGTCGGCTTCAACGCGCTGATGTGGACCTACATCACGGTCAGCTTCATGGCCGCGGTGGTCTACGTCCTGCTGCCCGCCGCCCCGCCGTGGATGGCCGCCGATCAGGGCTCGATCCCGCCGGTGGTCGACGTGATCAAGGACGGCCTGCAGATCATCGGCTTCGACACGCTGGCGCGGCTCAAGGGCGACACCAGCGCGCTGTACCTGACGGCGGCCGCGTTCCCCTCGATCCACGCCGCGTTCCCCACGATCGGCGTGCTGGTCGCCCGGCGCTACCGGATGCCTCGCTGGGTGCAGACCGGGCTGATCGCGCATCTCTGCGTGATCTGGTTCACCATCGTCTACACCGGCGAGCACTACGTGATCGACATCGTCGGCGGCGTGGTGTTCGCGCTGATCGCGTGGTGGATCGTGCAGACCGTGAGCGCCAGAATCGTCGCTCCGGCCGCGCCGGTCGAGGTTCCCGCCGGCATCGTCCCGGCGCCCGCCGGCGAAGCCCGGCAGGCCGCCTGAGGGGCAACCCACCATCGTCCTCCGGGGGCGTGGTTACACTGACGGCGTGCCCGAGAAGACCTATCTGATCACTCCCGGGCCGACCCCGGTGCCGCCCGAGGTGCAGGCGGCCATGGCACGGCCGCTGATCCACCACCGGAGCCCGGACTTCAAGCGCCTTTTCGCCGAGACGCTGGCCGGGCTCAAGCGGGTATACATGACGGGCAACGATGTCCTGGTGATCCCCGGATCGGGCACCTACGCGATGGAGTCGGCCGTCGCCAACATGGTGTCGCCTGGCGACCGCGTGCTCGTCGCCTCGGCCGGCAACTTCGGCGAGCGATGGCAGAAGCTGGTGACCGCGTACAGCGCGGAGATGGTGCTCGTCGAGCAGCCGTGGGGCGAACGCCTGGATCCTGCGCGTGTGGGGGAGGCCGCGGCGGGCTGCCGCGTCGCCTTCGTCACCCAGTCCGAGACGTCGACCGGCGTCGTCCACGACATCCGAGCGATCGCCGACGCGGTTCACCCGAGCGGCGCCGCGCTGGTCGTCGATGCGGTCTCCAGCCTGGGCGGCGTCGAGCTGCGCACCGACGAGTGGGGCATCGACGTGGTCGTCTCCGGCTCGCAGAAGGCGCTGATGTGCCCGCCCGGCCTGGCGTTCGCGTCCGTCTCGGACAGGGCGTGGGGGCTGGCGGCGGACGGTACGGCGCCGCGCTTCGCGTTCGACTGGCGGCGGATCGCCGACGCCCAGGCCAAGGACGGCACACCGTTCACCCCGCCGGTGACGATCGTGGCCGGCCTGAACGCGGCCATCGAGCTGCTCGAGCGCGACGGCTACGAGGCGGCGTACACGCGCAACCGCGGCCTGGCGCGGGCGACCCGGGAGGGCGTCAAGGCGCTGGGGCTCGAGATCTTTTCCCCGGACGACGACACCTCCTCCATGGTCACCGCCGTTCGCATGCCGGACGACATCGACGGCCAGGAGGTCTACACGCTGCTGCGCGATCGCCACGGCGTGGTGCTGGCCGGCGGCCAGGGGCCGCTCAAGGGCCGCATCATCCGGATCGGCCACATGGGCTACATGGATCGGTTCGACATCCTGACGGCGCTCGCCGCCCTCGAGCTTGCCCTCGCGGAGTTCGGCTACCGGCCGGAGACGCCCGGTGCGGGCGTCGCCCGGGCGACCGAGGTGTTCGCGCAGAGCGAGCTCACCCGTGCCTAGGGTGCTGGTCAAGGAGCCGATCGCCGAGGCCGGCGTCCAGCTCCTGCGCGGCAGCTTCGACGTCGACGTCGACGTCGAGATGGCGGCGGAGGATCTGCCCGACCGGATCGGCGACTACGACGCTCTGATCGTGCGCAGCGCAACGCGGGTTACGGATGAGCTGCTGGCGCACGCGTCGAGGCTGAAGGTGATCGGCCGCGCGGGCACCGGCGTCGACAACGTCGACGTCCCTGCTGCAACGCGCCGCGGCATCATCGTCGCCAACGCTCCCGGCTCGAACATGGTGTCCGCCGCCGAGCACGCCGTCGGCCTGCTGCTGGCGATGGCGCGCAACATCCCGCAGGCGCATGCGGCGCTCAAGGAGGGCCGATGGGAGCGCAGCCGGTTCGGCGGCATCGAGGTGTGCGGCAAGACGCTGGGCGTGCTCGGATTCGGTCGGATCGGCCAGCTGGTCGCATCGCGCGCCCGCGGCCTGGGCATGCACGTGATCGCGCACGACCCGTTCGTGTCGCCCGAGCGCTTCCGCGAGACCCAGGTGATGCAGGCCGGGCTCGACGAGCTGCTGGCCGCCTCGGACTTCATCACCCTGCACGCGCCGCTGACGCCCGAGACCGAGCACCTCGTCCGTGCCGAGACGATCGCCCGGATGCGTCCCGGGGTGCGGATCGTGAACGCCGCTCGCGGCGGGCTGGTCGACCTCGACGCGCTGGTGGACGGCCTCCGGAGCGGTCACGTCGCCGGTGCGGCGCTCGACGTGTTCCCGGACGAGCCGTACACGTCCGGCCGCATCTTCGAGCTGGACAACGTCGTGCTGACACCGCATCTGGGGGCGTCCACGCAGGAGGCGCAGGATCGCGCCGGCCTGATCGTCGCCGAGCAGGTGGCGGCCGCGCTCAACGGCGACGTCGTCTCCAACGCGGTCAACGTGCCGGTGATGCCGGCGGAGGACCGCGAGCTGGTCGGGCCGTTCGTCGCCCTGGGCATGCAGCTCGGCGTCCTCGCCTCGGGGCTGGCCGACGCCAATCCGGAGCGGATCGAGGTGACAACGTCCGGCGCACTGGCCGAGGCGGACACGCGGATGCTGACCACCGCCGTGCTGACCGGCGCGCTGGCCCAGCGCTCGGACGAGGCCGTCAACCTGGTCAACGCGCGCGCTGTCGCCGAGGGCCGCGGTATCCGCGTCCTCGAGTCCGCCGATCCCAGCGCCGGCGACTACACCAACCTGCTGACGGTGGGCGTCGTCCCGGGCGAGTCCGTGTCCGGCACGACGATTGGCCGTGACAACCGCTGCTGGCTGATCGCGGTCGGCCCGCACCAGGTCGAGATCGAGCTGGGCGACAACATGCTGGTGATGCTGAACGACGACCGGCCGGGGATGATCGGGCGGGTTGGCACCCTGCTCGGAGAGCAGTCGATCAACATCGCCAACATGAACGTCTCACGCAACGCGCGGGGCGACGCTGCGGTGATGGTGCTGACCATCGACACGCGCCCCAGCCAGGCGGCGCTCGAGCGGCTGCGCAGCGAGCCGGGTATCCGCTCGGTGCGAGCCGTCTCGCTGCACCCGATGTAAGTCCTGCCGGCCTCCCGGTCGGGTACCATCTGAGCCCGGGAAAGGCCGAACGACGTCGAGAGGGCGCGCAATGCAGAGCACCGAGAAGATCTGGCGGAACGGAAGCTTCACCGCATGGGACGACGCGCAGGTGCACGTCCTGACCCACGCCCTGCATTACGGCACCGGCGTCTTCGAGGGTATCCGGGCCTACTCGACGCCTGACGGCACGGCGGTCTTCCGGCTGACCGCACACCTCGAGCGGCTCCGCCGGTCGGCGGCGCTGTACGAGATGGAGCTCGGCTTCACGACGGAGGAGCTGGCGGCCGCGGTGCACGAGACGATCGCGTCCAATGGCCTCGACTCCTGCTACATCCGGCCGATCGTCTTCCGCGGCTACGGCGAGATGGGCCTGTACGCCCGCAACAACCCCGTCGACATCGCAATCGCGGTGTGGCCGTGGGGCGCGTACCTGGGCGAGGAGGCCCTCGAGCAGGGCGTCCGCTGCAAGATCTCGAGCTATCGCCGCTACGGGCCCAACACGCTGCCGCCGTCGGCCAAGGCGTCGGGCCAGTACATCAACTCGGTGCTCGCCAAGCACGAGGCGTCGCGTGGCGGCTACGAGGAGGCGATCCTGCTGAACGAGCAGGGGTACATCGCCGACGGCTCCGGCGAGAACGTGTTCGTGGTGCGCGACGGCGTCATCCACACGCCGCCGATCAGCGACTCCTGCCTACCGGGGATCACCCGCGACAGCATGATCCGGATCGCCACGGAGTTGGGCTACGAGGTGCGCGAGGTCAGCCTCGTGCGCACCGATCTCTATTTCGCGGACGAGGTGTTCCTGTGCGGCACGGCCGCCGAGGTGACGCCGGTGGCGTCGGTCGACGACCAGTCCTGCGGCGGCCGCGGCCCGGTCACCGCGCACCTGCAGCGCGTCTTCTTCGACGTGGTAGCCGGGCGTGAGGAGCGGTGGCGCGAGTTCCTGGAATATCCGGCTCCGGCGGCCGTCCGCTCCTAAGGCTGTCGCTGTGGTCATGACACGCACCATCCCGCTCGCCCGCCCGTCGATCGACGCGCGGGAGGAGGAGTTGGTGCTGGAGGTGCTGCGCTCGGGCTCGCTGGCGCTGGGCCCGATGCTGGCCCGGTTCGAGGAGTCGTTTGCTGCGGCCGCGGGCCGGCGGTTCGCCGTCGCCTGCTCCAGTGGCACCGCCGGGTTGCACGCTTGCCTGGCGCGGCTGGACATCGGCCCCGGCGACGAGGTGGTGACGTCGGGGTTCTCGTTCGTCGCATCCGCCAACGCTGCGCTGTTCCAGCACGCCGCCCCGGTGTTCGCCGACATCGACCCGCAGACGCTGAACCTCGATCCGGCGGCCGTCGAGGCCGCGATCACCCCGCGGACGCGGGCGATCCTGCCGGTGCACATCTTCGGCTACCCATGCGAGATCGGGAGGATCAACGGGATCGCCGCGGCGGCCGGCGTGCCGGTGGTGGAGGACGCGTGCGAGGCGCTGGGTGCCCGCATCGACGGCGCCATGGTCGGCTCCCACGGCAACCCCGCGGTCTACGGGTTCTACCCGAACAAGCAGCTGACGACCGGCGAGGGCGGCGCGATCACGACGGACGACGAGGACGTCGCCCGCGAGCTGCGCAGCATCGTCAACCAGGGCCGCTCGGACGACGGCGACTGGTTGGTGCACCAGCGCCTCGGCTTCAACTTCCGGATGGACGAGATGTCGGCGGCGGTCGGCATCGCCCAGCTCGACAAGCTGCCGGCGATGCTGGCCGAGCGCGACCGCCTCGCCGCTCTCTATGGCGAGCTGCTCGCCGGCGCGCCGGGCCTCGAACTGCCGCTCCCCGGCCCGCACCGGCGCAGCTGGTTCATCTACTACGTCAAGCTCGACCCGTCGGTCGATCGTGCCGCGGTGATCGACGCGATGGCCGCACGCGGCATCGCCACGCGGCCGTACCTGCCCGCGATCCACCTCCAGCCGGAGTACCGGGCGCGGGGCTGGCGCGAGGGGATGCTGCCGGTGACCGAGACGGTCAGCCGCTCGACGCTGGCGCTGCCGTTCTTCGTCGGCCTGGCGGACGACGACGTCGCCTACGTCAGCGCTGCGCTGCGCGAGGTGATCGAGGCCGTCTGATGCGGGCCGGCGGCTGGGACGTTGCCCTGCTGGAGGTCGGCACGCTGCCGTTGAAGGCGGAGATGCTCGGTCCCGATGGCGCGTTCGACGGGCCGCAGATCGTGCCCAGCAACGCGCTCCTGCTGCGCCGCGAGGGGCGGACGGTGCTCGTCGACACGGGGGCGGGTCACCTCGCCCGGCTGTGGCCGGGACTGGTGGACGACCTGGACGGGGCGCTGGCCGCGGCCGGCAGCTCGACGGCCGAGATCGATGCGCTGCTGCTCACGCATCTCGACTTCGACCACTGCGGCGCGGCGATGTCGGACGTCGAGTCGCCCGCGTTCACCGGGGCGATGGCGATCGTCCCGCGCGAGGCCGCTGCGGCCGTCCGCGAGCGCGAGCACGGCGACTGGAACCCCGGCCGGCCGCTGGTCGAGTCCTACGGCGACGCCGGCCGATTGGTGGAGGCGGCCGCCGGCGATACCGTGGTCGAGGACGTCGTCCTGCGCGCCGCGCCCGGACACCGGGAGGGCCATTCCGTGCTCGACATCGGCGGCGAGCTGCTCTACCTGGCGGACGTCGTCCATCACCCGTCGCACGTCGAGCACCCCGACTGGGACCGGGGGTTCGACACCGACCCGGAGCTCGGCCTGCGCACTCGCCTCGAGTTGCTGGGCGAGGCGGCGGGCGCCGGCATGACGGTCGCCGCATCGCACATCCCCGGCTTCGCGCGGATCGTCGCGGAGGGGAGCGGTCTGCGCTGGCAACCGCTCTGACGCTCGACCTGTCGGGCGACGTCCTCCGCGCCGCCCGGGACATGATCGGCTGGACGCTGCTCGTCGACGGCGTCGGCGGGGTGGTGGTCGAGACCGAGGCCTACCGGCAGGACGACCCGGCGTCGCACAGCTATTCGGGGCTGACGGCGCGGAACGAGGTGATGTTCGGGCCGGCCGGCCGCTTCTACGTCTACCGCTCCTACGGGATCCACTGGTGCGTCAACATCGTCTGCTGCCCGCCGGGCGAGGGCGCGGCGGTGCTGATCCGGGCGCTCGAGCCGACGCACGGCATCGAGACGATGCGTGCGCGTCGGGGGCGCGACGATCTGGCGTCGGGTCCGGGAAAGGTCGGTCAGGCGCTGGCCGCTGGGCCGCACCTGAACGGCGCGCCCGCCGAGCTGCTGCCCGGGGATGCTCCGCGTCGGGTCGTGGCGACGACGCGGATCGGCATCACGCGCGCCGTCGACCGGCCGTGGCGGTTCCTCGACGCGGACTCGCCGTTCGTGAGCCGCCGCGCCGGAGTGTCCGCGTAGAATCGCCGCATGTCCGTGACCACCACGCCGCTGCTCGAGGACCTGCGCTGGCGCGGCCTGACCGCCCAGGTGGCCGCCGAGGACCGCCTCGGCGAGCTGCTGGCGGCAGGCGGCGCGACGGTCTACTGCGGGTTCGACCCGACCGCCGACTCGCTGCACATCGGCCATCTCGTGCCGCTGCTCTGCCTGGCCCGCTTCCAGCGCCACGGGCATCGGCCGATCGCGCTGGCCGGCGGTGGAACCGGGCTGATCGGCGACCCGTCGGGGCGCTCCGAGGAGAGGATCCTGAACTCCGAGGAGACGGTGGCCGGTTACGTCCAGGCGATCCGGGCGCAGCTCGAGCGGCTGATGGACTTCGAGGCGGGGGCGATCGTCGAGAACAACGTCGAGTGGCTGCGCGACCTGACCGCCATCGAGCTGCTGCGGGACGTCGGCAAGCACTTCCCGATGGGCTGGATGCTGGGTAAGGAGTCGGTGCGCTCGCGCATGGACGGCGACGGCATCTCGTACACCGAGTTCAGCTACATGGTGCTGCAGGCGTACGACTTCCTGCACCTCAAGCGCACGCACGGCTGCCTGATCCAGATCGGCGGCAGCGACCAGTACGGCAACATCACCGCCGGGATGGAGCTGATCCGGCGCACCGACGGCGACTCGGCGGCGGGGATGACCGTGCCGCTGATCACCACGGCTTCCGGACAGAAGTTCGGCAAGACCGGGGCCGGTACCGTCTGGCTCGACCCGCGGCGGACGTCGCCGTACGCCTTCTACCAGTTCTGGATCAACACCGACGATCGCGACGCCGTGCCGTATCTCAAGCTGTTCACGTTCCTCGAGCGAGAGCGGATCGAGGAGCTGGAGGCCGCCCTGGCCGAGCACCCAGAGCGGCGCGAGGCGCAGCGCGCACTGGCCCGCGAGATGACCGTGCTCGTGCACGGCGAGGATGAGCACCGGCGCGCGGTCGAGCTGACCGAGGCGCTGTTCGGGGGCGGCGAGCTGTCGCGGTTCGACCCTGAGCGCCTCGAGGATGCGCTGTCGTCAGCCATGAGCGTGGAGGCGAAGGACGGCGACACGTACGCCACCCTGCTGGTGGGCACCGAGCTCGCCAAGAGCAACTCGGATGCCCAGCGGCTGGCCGCCTCCGGGAGCCTGAGCGCCAACGACCGTCCAATCGAGGACATCTTCGCCAGCCCGTCCGCGGAGGACTTCCTGGGCGGCCGGCTGCTCGTCCTGCGCCGCGGCCGGCGCACCCACGGTCTGGTCATCCGCCGCTGATTCGCCTGCATTTCGCCGGGTCGGCGGTTGTCGTTTGACCGGTTGGTAACCAGCGGTCATACTGCACCTGCGCCGCCCGCCTCGCGGGTGGCTCCTTGATGGCTGCACCGGTTTGCCCACTGGGCGTGCCGGTGGTAGTCTTTGAGGTCGCGCTCCGGCGCGGTGGTCTTTGAAAACTCAACAGCTAGGGGCCATCCCTGGGCATTTCGATTGCCCGCGGGATGGCGACGTCGGGTTCGGTCCGGCGGCCCTCGGGTCGCACGGACACCTCGTCGACCACCCTGCGACCCGGCTTCGGCCGGGACGGTGGGTGGATCGACCTTTGAGAAGAGCATCGAGCTCTTTTCGTGAACCAGTTAGAGACCAGCCGGCGATCCCGCCCTTGTGGTGGGGGAGGCTGATTTCGCAAACTGTTCTCGGAGAGTTTGATCCTGGCTCAGGACGAACGCTGGCGGCGTGCTTAACACATGCAAGTCGAGCGGAAAGGCTCCTTCGGGAGTACTCGAGCGGCGAACGGGTGAGTAACACGTGGGTAATCTGCCCAGGACACAGGAATAACCAGTGGAAACGCTGGCTAATGCCTGATGAAGTGCCAACCCCTCGGGGGAGGTACCAAAGGTAGCTTCGGCCTCCGGTCTTGGATGAGCCCGCGGCCCATTAGCTTGTTGGCGGGGTAACGGCCCACCAAGGCGACGATGGGTAGCTGGTCTGAGAGGACGATCAGCCACACTGGGACTGAGACACGGCCCAGACTCCTACGGGAGGCAGCAGTGGGGAATCTTGCGCAATGGGCGAAAGCCTGACGCAGCAACGCCGCGTGCGGGAAGAAGGTCTTAGGGTTGTAAACCGCTTTCAGTAGGGACGAAGGCAATCAGGTTAATAGCCTGTGCGTTGACGGTACCTACAGAAGAAGGTCCGGCTAACTACGTGCCAGCAGCCGCGGTAATACGTAGGGACCGAGCGTTGTCCGGAATCATTGGGCGTAAAGAGCGTGTAGGCGGCCAATTAAGTCCTGCGTGAAATCTCGGGGCTCAACCCCGAGCGGTCGTGGGAAACTGGTTGGCTAGAGTGCGGGAGAGGAGAGTGGAATTCCTGGTGTAGCGGTGAAATGCGCAGATATCAGGAAGAACACCCGTGGCGAAGGCGGCTCTCTGGAACGCAACTGACGCTGAGACGCGAAAGCGTGGGGAGCAAACAGGATTAGATACCCTGGTAGTCCACGCCGTAAACGATGGACGCTAGGTGTGGGCGGTGTCGACTCCGTCCGTGCCGAAGCTAACGCATTAAGCGTCCCGCCTGGGGAGTACGGCCGCAAGGCTAAAACTCAAAGGAATTGACGGGGGCCCGCACAAGCAGCGGAGCATGCTGTTTAATTCGATGCGACGCGAAGAACCTTACCTGGGCTTGACATGTACCCGAAATCCTGGGAAACCAGGCCCCTCGCAAGAGCGGGTATACAGGTGGTGCATGGCTGTCGTCAGCTCGTGTCGTGAGATGTTGGGTTAAGTCCCGCAACGAGCGCAACCCCTGTCCTGTGTTGCCAGCGGTTCGGCCGGGAACTCACAGGAGACTGCCGGTGACAAACCGGAGGAAGGTGGGGATGACGTCAAGTCATCATGCCCCTTATGTCCAGGGCTACAAGCGTGCTACAATGGCCGGTACAAAGGGCTGCAAGACCGTGAGGTGGAGCGAATCCCAAAAAGCCGGTCCCAGTTCGGATTGGAGGCTGAAACTCGCCTCCATGAAGTAGGAGTTGCTAGTAATCGCGGATCAGCAATGCCGCGGTGAATACGTTCCCGGGCCTTGTACACACCGCCCGTCACACCACGAAAGCCGGAAACACCCGAAGTCCGTGGGCCAACCGCAAGGAGGCAGCGGCCGAAGGTGGAGTCGGTGATTGGGGTGAAGTCGTAACAAGGTAGCCGTAGCGGAAGCTGCGGCTGGATCACCTCCTTTCTAGGGAATGCGGCGGCACCAACCGCCGCGGGCGTCCCCGCCGTCGATGGCGCAACACGCGCCGTCCGGAGCGGGGACTCGCCTGGAATGACGTCGACACCGGCGTTTGGCTCCTTCGGGAGCCGACCTAGCTGTTGAGCTTTGAGAGACCGGAATCCCGGCCGCCCCCAGTGGGCGGCCTTCCGGCTTTCTGGCCGGCGGAGCATCTCTCCGCGCGCACCTTGAAAACTCCATAGCGGTCTTTGTGTTCTCTACTCAAATCAAGAGACGAAGAGCACACGGTGGATGCCTTGGCATCTGGAGCCGATGAAGGACGTGGGCGGCTGCGATATGCCCCGGGGAGCTGCTGACCAAGCGTTGATCCGGGGGTCTCCGAATGGGGAAACCCACCCGTGGTAATGCGCGGGTATCCCCACCTGAACACATAGGGTGGGAGAAGGTAAGCCGGCGAACTGAAACATCTAAGTAGCCGGAGGAAAGGAAAGAAACCTCGATTCCCTGAGTAGTGGCGAGCGAAACGGGAACAGCCCAAA